>NZ_JBLZXF010000028.1:0-62799 GCF_050285585.1 Achromobacter sp.
TCGCAAAGCACCAAGATCTATGACCGCGCCACGGGCAAGATCACCTATGGCCGCGTGCCCTCGGGCTCGGTCGTGGTCCCCGGCTCGCTGCCCTCGGCCGATGGCACGCACAGCCTGGCCTGCGCCGTCATCGTCAAGCGCGTCGACGCGCAAACGCGCGCCAAGACCAGCATCAACGATCTGCTGAGGGCCTGATGAGCACTCCCGCGTCCGCGCCGGCTTCCGCCGTGCTGGATCTGGTCAAGGACCTGATCGCCCGCCCGTCGGTGACGCCCGCCGATGAAGACTGCCAGGCCACGCTTGCCGCGCGCCTGGAACGCATCGGCTTCAAGTGCGAAACCATCGCCCAGGGCGGCGTGACCAACCTGTGGGCGCGGCGCGGAACCGCCGCGCCGCTGGCCGTGTTCGCCGGCCACACGGACGTGGTGCCCCCGGGCCCGCGCGAAAAGTGGGAAAGCGATCCGTTCGTGCCCACCGAACGCGACGGCTACCTGTACGGCCGCGGCGCGGCCGACATGAAAAGCTCGATCGCCGCCTTCGTGGTGGCGGCCGAGGAATTCGTGGCGGCCAATCCGCAGCACGGCGGCTCGATCGCGCTCCTGATCACGTCCGACGAGGAAGGTCCGTCGATCGACGGCACCGCCATCGTGTGCGACGCGCTCAAGGCGCGCGGCGAACAGCTGGACTATTGCATCGTCGGCGAGCCCACCTCGGGCGACGCGCTGGGCGACATCTGCAAGAACGGCCGCCGCGGCTCGCTGTCGGGCAAGCTCACGGTCAAGGGCATCCAGGGCCACGTCGCCTACCCCCACCTGGCGCGCAACCCCGTGCACCAGCTGGCGCCGGCCCTGGCCGAGATCGTCGGCATCGAATGGGACCGGGGCAACGAGTACTTCCCTCCCACCACGTTCCAGGTGTCGAACCTGAACTCGGGCACGGGCGCCACCAACGTGGTGCCTGGCGAGGCGGTCGCGCTGTTCAACTTCCGGTTCTCGACGGCGAGCACGCCCGAAAGCCTGAAGGCGCGCGTGCACGAGGTGCTCGACCGCCACGGCCTGGAGTACGCGCTGGACTGGGATCTGGGCGGCGAGCCCTTCCTGACCCCGCGCGGCTCGCTCAGCGAAGCGCTGTCTTCGGCCATCAAGGACGAGACCGGCGTGACGACCGAGCTCTCGACGACCGGCGGCACCTCGGACGGCCGCTTCATCGCCAAGATCTGCCCGCAGGTGATCGAGTTCGGCCCGTGCAACGCCACGATCCACAAGGTCAACGAGCGCATCGAGATCGCCTCCCTCGAACCGCTCAAGAACATCTACCGGCGCACGCTGGAAAACCTCCTGCCCGCCAAGTCGTAACCCCTCCCGCGCCAGCCGCGGGCCTTCCGCCCCTCGGGAGAGTCCATCCCCCGAGGGGCGGCCTCATCAAGAAAGCCAGCCATGCATCCATCCTCCCGCCAAGAACTGCAGACCCTGCGCGATCTGATCCGCTACGGCGTTTCGCGCCTGAACGCCGCGCAAGTGGCGCTGGGCCATGGCAGCGACAATGCCTGGGACGAGGCGGTCTATCTGACGCTGCATGCCCTGCACCTGCCTCTGGACACGCTGGACCCGTTCATCGACGCGCGCGTGCTCGGCGAAGAGCGCGACCGCGTGCTGGATCTGATCGACCGCCGCGTGACCGAACGCGTGCCGGCCGCCTACCTCACCAACGAGGCCTGGCTGCGCGGGCATCGCTTCTATGTGGACGAACGCGTCATCGTGCCGCGCTCGCCCATCGCGGAACTGCTCGACGAAGGCCTTGGTCCCTGGGTGCAGGATCCGTTCGCCGTCGAAAACGTGCTGGACATGTGCACCGGCTCGGGCTGCCTGGCGATCCTGTCGGCGCTGGCGTTCCCTCACGCCCATGTGGACGCGGTAGACGTATCCCCGGATGCCCTGGCCGTGGCGCGCCGCAATGTGGACGACTACGCCCTGGCCGGCCGCCTGGACCTGCACGAGAGCAATCTGTTCGATAGCCTGCCGGCGCGCCAATACGACGTCATCGTCTGCAATCCGCCCTACGTGAACAGCGGCTCCATGAACGCCCTGCCCCAGGAATACCGCCACGAACCCCAGTTGGCGCTGGCTGGCGGCGCCGACGGCATGGACCTGGTCCGCCGCATCCTGGAGGCCGCCCCGCGCTACCTGGCGCAGGAAGGCGTGCTGGTGCTGGAAATCGGCCATGAACGCGATTTCTTCGAGGCCGCGTTCCCGCAGCTGTCCCCGGTGTGGCTGGACACCGAAGAAGCCTCCGACCAGCTTCTGCTACTTACCCGCGAGCAACTGAGCCTGTGATACGCGCTACTGGATTGACCTTGCGCCGCGGCACGAAAGTGCTGTTGGACGACGCCGAATTCGTCGTGCACCCGGGCGAGCGCGTGGGCATCGTGGGCAAGAACGGCGCGGGCAAATCCACGCTGTTCGCGCTGCTGACGGGCGACCTGGACGTGGACGCCGGCACGCTGGCGATGCCCGCGGGCTGGCGCATCGCCAGCGTGAAGCAGGAGATCGACGCGGACGACCGGCCGGCGCGCGAATTCGTCATCGACGGCGACGTCCACCTGCGTGAACTGCAGGCCCGGCGCGCCGCGCTGACGGACGAGCAAGGCACGCAAATCGCCGAAGTGGAAGCGGCGCTGGTGGAAGCCGGCGCCTGGAGCGCGGCTTCGCGCGCCGAACAGCTGCTGGCCGGCCTGGGATTCAAGCCCGCCGAATGGATGCAGCCGGTCGAAAGCTTCTCCGGCGGCTGGCGCATGCGCCTGGCGCTGGCCCGCGCGCTGATGGCGCCGTCCGAGCTGCTGCTGCTGGACGAGCCCACCAACCACCTGGACCTGGACGCCATGCTGTGGCTGGAGAAATGGCTGGGCGCCTATCCGGGCACCGTCATGCTGATCTCACACGACACCGAGTTCCTGGACGCGGTGGCCAAGTCCATCCTGCACTTCGACCACGCCAAGCTGGTGCGCTATCGGGGCGGATATGGCGACTTCCTGACGCAGCGCGCCGAACGCCTGCGCCAGAGCAACATCGCCTACGAGCGCCAGACGCGCGAGGCCGCGAGGCTGCAAGGCTTCATCGACCGGTTCAAGGCCAAGGCGTCCAAGGCCAAGCAGGCGCAAAGCCGCGTCAAGGCGCTCGCGCGCATGCAGGTGCTGGCTCCCTTGCAGGCCGAGGCGGGCATCGACATCCGCATCCCTTCGCCGGAACAGGTGCCGGATCCGCTCCTGACCCTGGAGCATCTGTCGGCCGGCTATACGGACGCAGCCGGCAACGCCGTGCCTATTTTGCGCGACGTGACCCTGATGGTCCGTGCCGGCAGCCGCGTGGGTGTGCTGGGCGCCAACGGCGCCGGCAAGAGCACGCTGATCAAGACGCTGGCAGAAGAGCTTCCCGTGCAGGCCGGCGCGCGCCGCGCCTCGCGCGGGCTCGCCATCGGCTATTTCCACCAGCACCAGCTCGACATGCTGGACGTGGACAGCACGCCGATCGCCCACCTGGCGCGCCTCGCTCCCGAGGCCCGCGAACAGGAGCTGCGCAATTACCTGGGCGGCTTCGGCTTTTCGGGCGATACCGTCACGAGCAAGGTGGGCCCGATGTCCGGCGGCGAAAAGGCCCGCCTGGCGCTGTCCCTGATCGTCTGGCAAAAGCCCAACCTGCTGCTGCTGGACGAACCCAGCAACCACCTGGACGTGGAGACGCGCGAGGCCCTGGCCACCGCGCTGGCGGACTTCGGGGGCAGCATGCTGCTCGTATCGCACGATCGCCACCTGCTGCGCACCACGGTGGACAGCTTCTGGATCGTGGCGGACGGCGCCGTGCGCGAGTTCGACGGCGACCTGGAAGACTACCGGGACTGGTTGGCGGCGCGCAATGCGGGCGAGCGCGCCGAAGCGGCGCGCGAAAGCGCGGCTAACGGCGAGCCGGTGGTCGACCGCAAGGCGCAGCGCCGGGCCGAGGCCGAACAACGCCAGCGCCTGTCCGCCTTGCGCAAGCCGCTCGAAACCAAGCTTGCCAAGGTCGACGCCGAAATGGAAAAACTGCGGGCCAAGCTGCAGGCGCTGGACGCCATCATCGCCGACCCGGACCTTTATTCTGACGCCCGCCGCGCGGAACGCCAGAAGGTCATGGCCGAGCACGGCGAGCACGGCAAGCGCATGGACGAGCTGGAAGAGCAGTGGCTGGAGATCCAGGGCTCGCTCGAAGAGATCGAGCAGTCCGAATCCTGAGAAAAGAGCGCCTGGGCCGCCCCGCGCTTGCGGAGGCGCCCGGCGCTTCGGCCTGCTTACGAGTAGGGGCGCTCGCGCAGGCGGGTGTGGTGGTCCACCACCACGTCGATCACTTCGCGCAGGATGGTCTCGGCCAGCGCGGGCGGCACGCCCGCCTCTTCGGCCAGCCGGCGGATGCGCGCGACCTGCTGGGACTCGCGCTTGGCATCGACCAGGTCCATGCCATGCGCCTGCTTGAGTTCACCGATCATGTCCGTGCAACGGAATCGCACTCCGAGCAGCAGGATGATCTGCTGGTCGATTTCATCGACCTCGGCGCGCAGCGACGCCAGCTCGGCTTTCGGGGAATCGTTGTCGGCCATGTCTTTCAACCCTGAACAATATCGAGCTTCGCGATGCCCAGCGCCAAGGTCTTGGCGCCCACGTCGCGGAACTGGATTTGGGCCTGGGCGTCCTGTCCTGCTCCGCTCAAGCCGATGATCGTGCCCTCGCCGAACCGCGCGTGGCGCACGCCCTGACCCACACGATACTGCTTGTCGCCGACGGTGACACCCGAAGCGACACTGCGCGGTTGACGCGGCGCAATGGTGTTGGTGGGCTTGCGTCCGAAGGCGTCGCCGCGGTTGCCGCCGCCCCAGCCCGCGCCCGTGGCGCCGACCTGGGCCAGGCCCGCCTTGGGCGTAAGCCATTTCAGGTGCTGCTCCGGGATTTCTTCCAGGAAGCGGGAACGCATCGCGTAGCGCGTCTGGCCGTGCAGCATCCGGCTTTGCGCCAGGCTGATGTACAGGCGCTGGCGCGCGCGGGTGATCGCCACGTACATGAGGCGGCGTTCCTCTTCCAGCCCGGACGGCTCAAGAATGCTGTTCTCGTGAGGGAACAGCCCCTCTTCCAGGCCGGTAATGAAGACCGCGTCGAACTCCAGGCCCTTGGCCGCGTGCACGGTCATGAGCTGGACGGCGTCCTGGCCCTGCTGGGCCTGGTTATCGCCCGCCTCCAGCGCCGCGTGCGACAGGAACGCCGCCAGGGGCGTGAGGCCGTCCGTGACGATGGCCGGCGCGTCCACCACGCCCGGCATCAGCGTGGACGACGTGTCCTGCTCGGGCACGACGCCCGCGGGCAACCCGTCGTAGTTTTCCTCGGACGCGAACACGGCGGCCGCGGTGATCAGTTCGTTCAGGTTTTCGAGGCGCTCGGCGCCCTCGCGCTCGGCCTTGTAATGCGCGTTCAGGCCGCTCTCTTCGAGCATGTGCTCGACCATCTCCGGCAGTGGCAGATCCCGCGTTTCCTCGATGAGGCGGTGGATCAACTGCGCGAACTGGGCCAGATTGGAGCCGCCTTTGCCGCCCACGAGGGCCACGGCGGCGTACAGGCTGGTGTCGTGCGCGCGGGCCGCGTCCGCCAGTTGTTCCAGCGTGCGCGCGCCGATGCCGCGCGTGGGAAAGTTGACGACCCGCATCCAGGAGGTGTCGTCGTGCGGATTGGCCATCAGGCGCAGGTAGGCCAGCGCGTGCTTGATTTCCTGGCGCTCGAAGAAGCGCAGACCGCCATAGACCTTGTAGGGAATGCCGGCCGAGAAAATGGCGTGTTCCAGCACGCGCGACTGTGCGTTGCTGCGGTAGAGCACGGCGATTTCGCGGCGCAGGCTGCCTTCGTGGATCAGCGAACGGATCTCGTCCACGATCCATTGCGCCTCCATGCCGTCGGAAGGCTGTTCGATGACGCGCACGGGCTCGCCTTCGCCCTGCTCCGTCCAGAGGTTCTTGCCGAGCCGGCCGGTGTTGTGCCCGATCAGCGCGTTGGCCGAATCCAGGATGTGGCCGTACGACCGATAGTTCTGCTCCAGGCGGATCACCGTGCCGTGCGCGTAGTCGCGCTCGAAATCGGCCATGTTGCCCACGTTGGCGCCGCGGAACGCGTAAATGGACTGGTCGTCGTCGCCCACCGCGAAGATGGCCGCGCCGCCGCCGGCCAGCAGCCGCAGCCACTTGTACTGCAGGGTGTTGGTGTCCTGGAACTCGTCGACCAGGATGTGGCGGAACCGGCGCTGGTAGTGCTCGCGCACGGGCGCGTTGCGCGACAGCAGTTCGTAGGCGCGCAGCAGCAACTCGGCGAAGTCCACCACGCCCTCACGCTGGCACTGGGCCTCGTAGAGCTGGTAGATCTCGATCAGGCGGCGGCGATGCGCGTCGTAGGCCTCGACGTCCGCCGGACGCAGGCCCTCTTCCTTGGCGCCGTTGATGAAGCGCTGCACATCGCGGGGGGGATACTTTTCGTCGTCTACGCCATTGGCCTTCATGAGGCGCTTGATGGCGGCCAGCTGGTCGGTGACGTCGAGGATCTGGAAACTCTGCGGCAGGCCCGCATCGCGGTGATGCGCCCGCAGCATGCGGTTGCACAGGCCGTGGAAGGTACCGATCCAGAGGCCGCGCGTATCGATGGGCAGGATGGCCGACATGCGCGCCAGCATCTCGCGGGCGGCCTTGTTGGTAAACGTGACCGCCAGCAGCCCAAAAGGCGAAGCCTGGCCGGTTTGAATCAGCCAGGCCATGCGGGTGGTGAGTACCCGGGTCTTCCCGCTGCCCGCCCCGGCCAGGACCAGGGCGTGCTGCGGTTCTAACGTTACTGCGGCGCGTTGTTCGGGATTGAGCTTCTCTAGCATCATGCCGCGTAGCGGCGCAGACGTTGAGCGAATTGCTCGAGCCCGGCGATGCCGCTTTGCTGGGCGCGCTGGCACCAGGCCTGCAGGTCATGGAGGAGCTGTTCGCTGCTGGCGCTGGAGCTTTCCCAGATGCGGCCGAGTTCGCGGCGCATCTGCACCAGCGTCGACAGCGACTTGTTCTGGGCGATGGCCTTGTCCACGGCAGCCAGTTGCTCGGGCTGCAGGATTTCTTCGTTGCGATGGATGGCGCGGCGCACGCTGTGCAGCTTGGTGTAGCCGCATTCGGCGTTGCCTTCCTGACGCGAGGCCTTGAGCTTGGCCAGTTCTTCGCGGGCGGCGCTCTTGATCACGTCCGCATAGCGGGCCATGACTTCGTAGCGGTGCGTGATCACGCCTTGCAGCGTGCGCAGGTCGATGCCCGTGCGGGAGTCGTCCAGCTTGAGCTTGGGCGCAACCTTCTTGATCTTGGCCAGGCCGAAGAACTTCAGGATGTTGATGTAGCACCAGCCGATGTCGAACTCGTACCACTTGGCCGAGAACTTGGCCGACGTGCCGTGGGCGTGGTGGTTGTTGTGCAGCTCTTCGCCGCCGATCACGATGCCCCACGGGAACACGTTGGTGCTGGTGTCCGGGCTGTTGTAGTTGCGATAGCCCCAGTAGTGGCCGATGCCGTTCACGACGCCGGCGGCCCAGAAGGGGATCCAGGCCATCTGCACGGCCCACACCGTGACGCCGATGGCGCCGAACAGGGCGATGTCGATGGCGAGCATGGTCAGCACGCCCCACAGGCTGTGCTTGCTGTAGACGTTGCGTTCGAGCCAGTCGTCAGGGGTGCCGTGGCCGAACTTGGCCATGGTTTCCTTGTTGTTGGATTCTTCGCGGTAGAGCTCCGCGCCGCGGAACAGCACCTTCCAGATGCCGAACAGGATGGGCGAATGGGGATCGCCTTCCTTTTCGCACTTGGCGTGGTGCTTGCGGTGAATGGCGACCCATTCCTTGGTGACCATGCCGGTCGTCATCCAGAGCCAGAAGCGGAAGAAATGCATGACGGCTGGATGCAAGTCCAGACCGCGGTGCGCTTGGCTGCGATGGAGAAAGACGGTGACCGACACGATCGTGATGTGCGTCATCACCAGCGTGAAAACGACGATCTGCCACCAAGTGGCTTGCGTCAGACCGCCGGCAATGAAGGAGAGGATGTAATCCATAAAGCTGTTATGAGCCTCGCTTGAGAAGTGCCTGAAGTTTAGCTTACCTTTGCCGTCTTATGACAAGGGAGTTTCAAAATAGTTTTTGAGAGAAATCAAGGACTAAGCCCTGGTTTTGAAGCATAGACATCTCCGCTCGCGACCATGGCGGGCAGGCGCGAGGCCAGGCCTTGCGGGTATCCGGCGCCTGGGCCGGCCGCCCCGGGACAGGCGTGGGGCGCGCGCATAGGCAAGTGGTTTTGGCAGAATTCCACCATTAAAGTTCCTGTCAGCTCGGGTCCGGCCTTGCCCGGGCCGCGCCGCGGGCGCACACTCTGGCTCCGTTTGTTCGAATTGTCTCTTTTGCCCCACTGATGTTGTCCGAAAAAATCTGTCCCCGTTTGTTTTTCGCGCTGACCCTGCTGGGAGCGACGCTGCCGCCGCCCGCCTCGTCCCAGACGCTGAAGTCGGGCGAGGTCGCCGTGCTCGCCTCGTACTATGAGATCCGCGGGTCGGACTGCCTGCCCCTGCGCGCGCCGCGGGTGACCATCACCCAGGCCCCGCGCCTGGGCAAGGCGAACGTCATGCAGACGCGGGGCCAGACCGCCGGGTCCGGGCGCTGCGCCTACAAGGCGGTGCCCATATCGCAGGTGGTCTACCAGGCCGACCGGCCGGGCGACGACCTCCTGGCCTGGGAAGTGAAATACCAGGACAAGGCGCTCGGCACCCGCCGCTACAGTGCAACGGTGGGCGTCACGCCGGCCCCCTGATCTGGCGCGGGGCCGTCGCCCCTCAGGCCGGCTCGCCCTGCCCGTCGGCGGCTTCCGCGGCTTCCGGCGCCTCGCCGCCTTCGGCTACGGCCCCTTTTTTCCTGCGCTCGAACACGGCGGCGAAGAAGCCGTCGGTACCGTGCACGTCGGGACGCAGCTGGACGTACGGCCCCTCCAGTTTCAGGTTTTCGCAGCGGGCCGCCAGGATGCCGGCGGCGTCCAGGCGTTCGAAGTCGGGATGGCTGGCCAGGAAACGCTCGGCCTGCGCCTCGTTTTCCTCCGCCAGCAGGCTGCACGTGGCGTAGACCAGGCGCCCGCCGGGCGCCACGCAACGCGCCGCGCTATTCAGAATGCGCTCCTGGAGCTGGCCCAGTTCGGCCAGCGCCTCGGGGTGCTGGCGCCACTTCAGGTCCGGATTGCGGCGCAGCGTGCCGATGCCGCTGCACGGCGCATCCACCAGCACACGCTGGGCCTTGCCGGCCAGGCGCTTCACGCGGGCATCGTTTTCATTGTCGATGACGACGGGCACCACGTTGGACAGGCCGCTGCGCGCGAAGCGCGGCTTGGCGCGGGCCAGGCGCGCCGCCGACACGTCGAACGCATACAGGCGGCCCGTGGAGCGCATCAGCGCGCCCAGCAGCAGGGTCTTGCCGCCGGCGCCGGCGCAGAAGTCGATGATCATTTCACCGCGGCGGGGGCCGACCAGGAGCGCCAGCAGCTGGCTGCCTTCGTCCTGCACCTCGATGCTGCCGTTCTCGAACTGCGGCCAGCGGTTGATGGCCGGACGGCCTTCCATGCGGATGCCCCAGGGCGAATACGGCATGGCGACCGGCGCGTAGCGCCCGGCGCCCTGCTGCAATTCGGCCAGCATCGCGTCGCGTTCGGCCTTCAGCGGGTTGACTCGCAGGTCCAGGCTGGCCTGGCGGTTCAGCGCCTCGATCAGCGTTTCGGGACTGTCCATGGCGCCCAGGCGCTCGTCCAGCCAGTCCGGGATGCTGCCGCGCACCGCGCGCGGCAGCGTCGCCAGGTCGATCTGCGACACGCGCCGCAGCCATTCGGCCTCGGCGGCGTCCAGGCCTTCGGCGAGCTCGCCGGCGCCCAGGGTGGCGGCCAGGCCGAGGATGGCGAGGCGGCGCGATGCCGGGCCTACGCCGCTCTCGCCGAACTGGCGATATCGGCGCAGGTGGCGCAGCACGTCATAGACGGCTTCGGCGACTTCGGAGCGGTCGCGCGCGCCCAGGTTGGGGTGGTTGCGCAGCCAGTGCGACAGCGCCGCGTCGGCCGGGTAGGTCCATTGCAGGATCTCGCCCAGCGCGCGCTGGACCTGCTCGATGCGGATGGCGGCGTACGGCTGGCGCGGGCGGCTGGCCTGCGGCTTCTGCGGCGTCCGGCCCGGATTGGCCCGGCCAGGATTGGCCCCGCCCTCGGCGCGTTCGGAACCGTGGAAGGCCCGTTCGCCGCCGCGATCTCCGCCGCGCGAAGCGTCGTAGGACGGGCGCTGGCCCGGACGGCCGTCGCGGCGCTCGGAGCCGTAGGAGGCCCGTTCGCCGCCCCGGTCTCCGCCGCGCGGGGCGTCGTAGGACGGGCGCTGGCCCGGACGGCCGTCGCGGCGTTCGGAACCGTAGGAAGCGCGCTCACCGCCGCGCGGGGTCTCGGAGGGCGCACGGCTTTCGGGCCGCTCGTCGCGCTTGCCGGCGGGCCGGCCATCGCGCCCGCGCTCGAGCGCCTGCCGGGCCTCGCCCTTGGGGCGCGAGAAGAAGCTCCGGCCGTCGCGCCCCTCGGAGGCAGCCTGTCGGGCGCCTGCGGGACGGGAACGCGGAGATGGGGATTTAGTCATGGCGTATTCCAGTGGGGCGGAGGCATTCCGCCCGGTAAAAGCGATTCGGAGCCGCTCAGGCGGCCGGCGACCAGGTGAACAGGCGTTCGGGATCGCCCTCGACGTTTACCCGCTGGTCGCTCGTCAGGGTAACCCGGCCCTCGGCCAGCCAGCGCACCGCCGCCGGGAAGGCCTGGTGCTCGACGGCCAGGACGCGGTCGGCCAGCGTCTCGGGCGTGTCGCCCGCCAGGACGGGCACGCAACCCTGGGCGATGATGGGGCCATGGTCCAGCACCGGGGTGACGAAATGCACCGTGCAGCCATGCACGCGGACGCCCGTGGCCAGCGCCTGGGCATGCGTGTGCAGGCCGGGAAACGCGGGCAGCAGCGAAGGATGGATGTTGACCAGCCGGCCGGCGTAGTGATTGACGAAGCCCGGGGTGAGGACGCGCATGAACCCCGCCAGGATGACGTAATCGGGCTCGAAACGGTCGATCTCGGAGGCCAGCGTGGCATCGAATGCTTCACGGCTGGCGTAGTCCTTGTGGTACAGGGCGGCGGTGGGGATGCCCTGGTGGGCCGCCCACTCCAGCCCGCCGGCGTCCGGCCGGCTGGCGATGACGGCGGCGACTTCGGCCGGCCAGCCCTCGTTGCGGCAGGCTTCGGTCAGCGCCCGCATGTTGCTGCCCCGCCCCGAGATCAGGATGACCAGGCGGCGCTTGGTGGTAGATGTTTCCGGCAAGATAAGGAATTCCAAGGGAAATCGGGCCCGTCCGCCCTCGAGGCCCCGCCCGCCGGAAAGGCCAGGGCGCGTGGCGGGAAGGGATGGGAACAAACCCGGAATCCAAAATTGTAAACTCTCGCTCGTGAAACCATCGCTGCGCATCTACCGATCCCTGCCCCCGCCCGACCGGCGCGCCCCTTGCGCGCTGACGATCGGCAATTTCGACGGCGTCCACCGCGGACACCAGGCCATGCTGGCGCGCGTCTGCCAAGTGGCGCGCGAACGCGCCCTGGTGCCCGCCGTCATGACCTTCGAGCCGCATCCGCGGGAATATTTCGCCACGCTGAACCAGCGTCCCGAGCTGGCGCCCACGCGCATCTCCGGGCTGCGCGACAAGCTCGCCGCGCTGGCGCGCTACGGCATCTCGCAGGTCGTGGTGGAGCGCTTCAACGCCCGCCTGGCCGAGATGTCGGCCAACGCCTTCATCGAGCACCTGCTGGTCGAGGGCCTGCATGCCAAGTGGCTGCTGGTGGGCGAGGATTTCCGCTTCGGCCACAAGCGCAGCGGAGACATCGATCTGTTGCGCGAAGCGGGCCTGCGCCATGGTTTCGAAGTGCAGACGCTGGCCGACGTGACCGACCAGCACGGCCACCGGATCTCCAGCTCCGAGGTCCGCACCGCGCTGGCCGTGGGCGACCTGGAACGCGCCCGCCACCTGCTGGGGCATCCCTTCCACATCAGCGGCCACGTGATCCATGGCCAGAAACTGGGCCGCACGCTGGGCTTTCCCACGATGAACCTGAGGGTGGCCGAACGCTGCGCCGCGCGCTCCGGCATCTACGTGGTCCAGGTCCACGGCCTGGCCGAGCGCGCCCTGCCCGCCGTCGCCAGCCTGGGCGTGCGCCCCACGGTCGAGGACCGCGGCCGCGTGCTGCTGGAGGCGCACCTGCTCGACGAGACCATCAACGCTTACGGTAAACTCGTACGCGTCGAGTTCCTGCAAAAGCTGCGGGACGAAGAAAAATTTCCTGACCTCCCTTCCCTGACTGCCGCCATCGCCGAAGACGCGCGAAACGCGCGCGCCTATTTTGCCGTTCATGGACTATAAAAAGACCCTCAACCTGCCCGATACTCCCTTCCCCATGCGGGGCGACCTCGCCAAGCGCGAGCCCGCCTGGATTTCGCAGTGGGAGGAAAACCACGTCTACCAGGCGATCCGCGCCGCCAGCCGCGGCCGGCCCCGCTTCGTGCTGCACGACGGCCCGCCCTACGCGAACGGCGACATCCATATCGGCCATGCGGTCAACAAGATCCTGAAGGACATCATCGTCAAGAGCCGCAACATGGCCGGCTACGACGCGCACTACGTGCCGGGCTGGGACTGCCACGGCATGCCGATCGAGATCCAGATCGAAAAGAAGTACGGCAAGCACCTGCCCGTAGCCGAAGTGCAGGCCAAGGCGCGCGCCTACGCCCTGGAGCAGATCGACCGCCAGCGCAAGGACTTCAAGCGCCTGGGCGTGCTGGGCGAGTGGGATCGTCCCTACATGACGATGAACTTCAGCAATGAAGCCGACGAAATCCGCGCGCTGGGCCGCATCCTGGACAAGGGCTATGTGTTCCGCGGCCTGAAGCCCGTGAACTGGTGTTTCGACTGCGGCTCGGCGCTGGCCGAAGCCGAAGTCGAATACGCGGACCGCGTCGACCCTGCCGTGGACGTGGCCTTCCCGTTTGCCGAACACGCCAAGCTTGCCGCCGCCTTCGGCCTGGATTCGGTGGACGATGGCGCCATCGTCATCTGGACCACCACGCCCTGGACCATCCCGTCCAACCAGGCGCTGAACCTGCACCCCGAGATCGAATACGCGCTGGTGCGCGTGTCGCCGGCGCCGAAGTTCGGCCCGCTGCTGCTGATCGCCAAGGAACGCGTCGAGGATTGCCTGAAGGCCTGGGGCCTGGAAGGCGAAGTCATCGCCACCGCGCCGGGCGCCGCGCTGTCCGGCATCCAGTTCCGCCATCCCCTGGCGCAGTTCAACGCCGCCTACGACCGCAAGGCGCCCATCTACCTGGGCGACTACGTGACGGCCGATTCCGGCACGGGCGTCGTGCACTCGGCCCCCGCCTACGGTATCGAGGACTTCATGTCGTGCAAGGAGCACGGCATGAAGGACACCGACTTCATCAGCCCCGTGATGGGCGACGGCAAGTACGCGGACAGCCTGGCGCTGTTCGGCGGCCTGTCGATCTGGGACGCGAACCCCAAGATCGTCGATGCCCTGAAGGAAGCCGGCGCGCTGATGCACGTCGAAAAGCACAAGCACAGCTACATGCACTGCTGGCGCCACAAGACGCCCATCATCTACCGCGCCACCAGCCAGTGGTTCGCCGGCATGGACGTGGCCCCGAACGACGGCGGCCCCACCCTGCGCGAATCGGCGCTGGCCGGCATCGACGCCACGGCCTTCTACCCCGCCTGGGGCCGCGCCCGCCTGCACGCCATGATCGCCAACCGTCCGGACTGGACCCTGTCGCGCCAGCGCCAATGGGGCACGCCGATGGCCTTCTTCGTGCACAAGGAAACCGGCGAGCTGCATCCGCGCACGTCCGAGCTGCTCGAACAGGTGGCGCAGCGCGTCGAGCAAGGCGGCATCGAGGCATGGCAGACGCTGGACCCGCGCGAACTGCTGGGCGACGAGGCCGATCAATATGAAAAGAACCGCGACACGCTCGACGTGTGGTTCGACTCCGGCAGCACCCATGCCACCGTGCTGGGCGGCAAGGACGGCGCCTTCGCCGGTTCGCACGGCGCCGAACTGGCCTGGCCCGCCGACCTCTACCTGGAAGGCTCCGACCAGCACCGCGGCTGGTTCCATTCCTCGCTGCTGACCGGCTGCATGCTCTACGGCCAGCCCCCCTACAAGGCCCTGCTGACGCACGGCTTCGTGGTGGATGGCCAGGGCCGCAAGATGAGCAAGTCGGTGGGCAACGTGATCGCGCCCCAGAAGGTGTCCGACTCGCTGGGCGCGGAAATCCTGCGCCTGTGGGTGGCTTCCACCGATTATTCCGGCGAGCTGTCGATTTCGGATGAAATCCTCAAGCGCGTGGTCGAAGGCTACCGCCGCATCCGCAACACGCTGCGCTTCCTGCTGGCCAACCTGGCCGACTTCGACGCCGTGTCGCAGGCGGTGCCCTACGGCGAGCTGCTGGAAATCGACCGCTACGCGCTGGCGATGACGGCGCAGATGCAGGCGGAAGTCCAGGGCCACTACGAGCGCTACGACTTCCACCCGGCCGTCTCCCGCCTGCAGACCTTCTGCTCGGAAGACCTGGGCGCGTTCTACCTGGACATCCTGAAAGACCGCCTGTACACCTCGGCGGTGGACAGCCGCGCCCGCCGCTCGGCCCAGACCGCCCTGCTCGACGTGACGCAGACGCTGCTCAAGCTGATGGCGCCCATCCTCTCCTTCACCGCCGAAGAGGCCTGGAAGGAACTGGTCGGCTCCGCGCTGAAGAACCAGGCCGACGCCGCCCGCACGACGATCTTCACCGAGGTCTACCACGTGCTGCCGCCGTTTGCCGACGCCGACGCGCTATCGGCCAAGTGGACGCGCCTGCGCGCCATCCGCGCCGAAGTCCAGCGCAAGCTGGAGGAAGTGCGCACGGCCGGCGACATCGGCTCGTCGCTGCAGGCGGAGGTCGACCTCTACGCCAACGGCGCCGACCACGAACTGCTGGCCAGCCTGGGCGACGACCTGCGCTTCGTGCTGATCGTTTCGCGCGCCACCGTGCACGCTGCCGAAGGCGAGACCCGCATCGAAGTCACGCCCTCGGCGCACAAGAAGTGCGAGCGTTGCTGGCACTGGCGCCTGGACGTGGGCCAGGACGCGGACCACCCCGAGATCTGCGGCCGCTGCGTGTCCAATCTGTTCGGCTCGGGCGAAGCCCGCGACAAGGCCTGAGCATGACGGGGCCCGCCGACACCGGCATCCCGTCCGGCTCCCGCCCCGCGCCCGCGCGCGTGGGGCGCTGGCTGGCCATCGCGCTGGCGATCATCGTGCTGGACCAGTTGACCAAGATCTACTTCAACACGGAATTCCAGTACGGCCAGCGGGTCCACCTGCTGCCCTTCTTCGATTTCACCCTGGTGTATAACCGGGGCGCCGCGTTCAGCTTCCTGGCGTCCGAGGAAGGCTGGCAGCGGTGGCTGTTCACCGGCCTGGGCTGCGTGGCGGCGGTGGTGATCACCGTCATCCTGCGGCGCACCCACGGCCAGCCCCGCTTCTGCCTGGCCCTGACCCTGATCCTGGGCGGCGCCATCGGCAACGTGATCGACCGTGTCGTCTACGGCCACGTGGTGGACTTCCTGCTGTTCTACTGGAACGACTGGCAGTTCCCCGCCTTCAACCTGGCCGACGTCGGCATCACCTGCGGCGCCGTGCTGCTGGTGCTGGATGAACTGCTGCGGGCGCGCAAGCCTCCGCGCGCCTGAATGGGCGCCGGCCGGAACCCTCTCCCCGGCCCGCCCTGCCGGTTTTCGTCCCGCTTGATGCCCCCTGAATGCATGGCGAACGGCGCGATGCCGCAATGCAGAATAAAATCTCTTTCCATTCCTCGTTTTCACGGCGCTGAACCCGCCGCCCCGTCCTCATGCTCGATCTCGCCCGCAAACGCATCGTCCTCGGCCTGACCGGGGGCATCGCCTGCTACAAAATCGCCGAGCTGGTGCGGCGCATGACCGAACAAGGCGCCACGGTCGACGTGGTCATGACCGAGGCGGCCACGCACTTCATCACCCCCGTCACCATGCAGGCCCTCTCCGGCCGCCCGGTGTTCGTGGATGCATGGGACGCGCGCGTGCCCAACAACATGGCGCACATCGACCTGACGCGGGGCGCGGACGCCGTCCTGATCGCGCCCGCCAGCGCCGATTTCATGGCCAAGCTCGCGCACGGCATGGCGGACGACCTGCTGTCCACGCTGTGCCTCGCGCGGGCCTGTCCGCTGCTGGTCGCGCCCGCCATGAACCGCGAGATGTGGGCCAATCCGGCCACCCAGCGCAACGTCGAACAGCTGCGCGCCGACGGTATCAGCATTCTCGGGCCGGCGGCCGGGGAACAGGCTTGCGGCGAAACCGGCGACGGCCGGATGCTGGAAGCGCATGAACTGCTGACCGACCTGATCGCCTTCTTCCAGCCCAAGCTGCTGGCGGGCCGCCACGTGCTTCTGACGGCCGGCCCCACGTCCGAACCCGTGGACCCGGTCCGCGTCCTGAGCAACCGCTCGTCCGGCAAGACGGGCTACGCGCTGGCGCGCGCCGCCCGCGAGGCCGGCGCCCGCGTCACGCTGATCTCCGGCGCCACCTTCCTGCCGGTGCCGCGCGGCGTCACCGCCCTGTCGGTCACCACCGCCCGCCAGATGCATGACGCCGTGATGGCCAGCGCGGCCGATGCGGACATCTTCATCGCCGTGGCCGCCGTGGCCGACTGGCGCGTGAAGAACGTCAGCACCCAGAAGCTGAAAAAGACCAGCGAGGGCGGCGGCGCCCCCGCGATGGAGTTCGAACCCAATCCGGACATCCTGGCCGAAGTGGCCAAGCTGGCCAATGGCCCGTGGTGCGTGGGCTTCGCCGCCGAAACCGAAAAACTGGCCGAGCACGCCGAAGCCAAGCGCGTGCGCAAGGGCATCCCGCTGCTGGTGGGCAACCTGGCGCACAAGGTCATGGATGCGGACACCACCGAACTGGTGCTGTTCGACGAGCACGGCGTGCACCCCCTGCCCGCCGCCGGCAAACTGGACGCCGCGCGTCGGCTGATCGCCGAGATCGCGGCCAGGGTGCCGCAAAAGTAAGCGGCAAGCGGCAATAAAAAACGCCAGGCTCCAAGCCTGGCGTTTTTTTTCCGGCGGAATTCCGGGCTCGCCGGGGGATCAGTCGATGCTGATGTTCGCGGCCTTGACGATATCCGCCCATTGCTGGCGGTCCTTGGCCAGGAACTGGCCGAACTGCTCGGGCGTCATGCCGGTGACGGGCTCGGAGCCCAGGCCGGCCATTTTCTCGATCAGGGCGGGCTGCTTCAACACGTCCTGCAAGGCGGCGTAATAGGCGGCCAGCACGTCGGCGGGCAGGCCGGCGGGCGCGAACACGCCCTGCCACGTCGGCATGTCGAAGCCCTTCAGGCCCTGTTCGTCCAGCGTGGGCACGTTGGGCAGCTGCGGCGCGCGCTTGAGCGATGCGACGGCGATGGCCTTGACCTTGCCCTGCGAGGCGAGCGGCGCCGCGGTGGAGATGTTGTCCATGGTCATCGCGATGTGGCCGCCCAGCAGGTCGGTGATGACGGGCGCGGCGCCGCGGTACGCGGCGTGCGGCACCTTCACGCCCAGCTTGTACAGCATCGTTTCGGCGATCAGGTGGTTGGAAATGCCCACGCCGGCGGTGCCGTAGGTGGCGTTCGGCGTCTTCTGGAAGTATTCCTTCAGCTCGGCCAGGTTGTTGGCCGGTACGTCCTTGTTCACGATCACCACGTTGGGTTGCACGGCGGCCAGGGTGATCGGAGTGAAGTCCGCGGGCTTGTAGTTCGTGCCCTTGGGATTCAGGACATGGGTGATGGCCATGGAACCGGCGGCCGCGATGCCGATGGTGTAGCCGTCGGCGGGCGACTGGCTCAGGCGGTAAGCCATGATGTTGCCGCCGGCGCCGGCCAGGTTTTCAACCACGACTGGCTGGCCCAGGCGCTGCGACAAGGGATCGGCGAGCAGGCGCGCGAGCGTGTCGGCCGAGCCGCCGGGCGCGAAGCCCACCAGCAGCCGCACGGGCTTGGCGGGTTTCCAGGCGTCGGCAGCCAGGGCGGGCGTGGCCGCCAGGGCCGAGACGGCGAACAGTGCGCCAGCGGCGCGGTGCAGGGTACGGCTAAACATGAAAAAACACTCCCAACAATTGACTGACGAAGATCGCTTCGTCTCCTCTTGCCGCTCGACCGCCCCCGCCGCGCCGGATGCCGATGGGCGCGCCAGGGCCGCGGGACGGTTGCGGCGGCTTCATTCCAGTATTTGCGCCAGCGTCTGCGCGACCATGCGGTTCGAGAGCAGCACGGGGCGTCCCGAGGCCTGCGCCACCGCCCGCCGCATGCGCTCGGCATAGCCCATGCAATGCATGACGATCAGGTCGCAGGACGCCAGTTCGCGGCCGGCACGCTCGAAGTTGCGCGCCGCCTGCCCGGCGTCCGCCTCATAGGGAGAAGCGTGGACGACCTGGGTCTCGCAGGACAGCGGCACGACCATGTGAAAGGCGTCGACCTGCGCTTCCAGCGGCACCACCAGCCCCACCTTGCGGCAATGCGCCGCCAGGCCGGCGACCAGATGGTCCACGACCTGCTGCGGTTCGACCACGAGCGTGCGCATCGGCGCGATCGCCGTGCCCGTGCACAGCGGCACCAGGACGTCATAGCCCGCGGCGTCGGCTTCGCCCATGACCTGCGCCAGCCGCGCCTCGGCCGCCGCCGCGTCCAGCTCGATCTGCGTTCCGTCGCGCATGCGCGTCGCGAACCGGTATTCGCCCGCCCTGGGCGCCAGGGCGGCAAGCGCCGCCGCGTCCAGGCCATCGAGCGCGCCGAATTCATCGATGCGCACGCCCGCGCCCAGAAGCGGCGCCATTTCGGGCACCACGTCGCTGCGCGGCGATTGGCCGATGGTGAAGAACGCCACGCGCCGCCGGGAACCCGCGCTCATGCCGCGCTTCCGTCTTCACGGCCCACGGTCTGCAGGTGCGCCATCGAGCCGTAGCGGGCCTGCAACGCGGTCCATTCGGCCTCGTCGGAAAAGGCGAAGGCGCCCTGGCCGAACAGCTTGGCGATTTCGATGCAGAAACGCATGGCGACGTCGGCGTCCACGGCGTTCGTGACGCCGGTTGCGCAGCCCGGCACGGTCGTCTGCGCGGTGAGCGCCACGCCCACCACCGGCGCGTCCGTGACGATCGCGGGCTGCATCAGCGAATTCACGTGCCACAGCCCGTTTTCATAAGGCGTGATGTCTTGCGTGGTCAGCGGCAAGGTGATCGGCAATTCGCCGCTGACCCAGCCCATCACGTCCAGCATGGTTTCAGGAATGCGCAGCAGATAACCTTGGCGCGCCACGGGCGTGAGCGCCACGCCGCGCTTGTTGACCAGGCGATTGCCGCGCGTGGTGTCGACCGACAGGATCGCGTCCATGCACGGATCTACTTCGTGCGACATCATTTCGCGCATGGGGAACGGCGAGCGCATCATCGGCACCGGATGATGCGGACGCGTGCCGGCGCGCGGGCAGATATGCGTGCGGATGCGCACGGTCCCGGGCAGGACGTCGCCCTGCCGGGCCATGGCCATCAGCTTGAACGCCGCCGCGATGGCGACCACCGCGCCGTCGCTGTCGGACACCAGGCCCGTCACCGCGGGGCGCGCGCCTATCCCGCCGAGGCGGCCCACGATGCCGAGCTGAGGCGCGGCGTCGTCGGCGCCCGGAATCACGATGGAAAGAAAATCGGTGGCGGCGCCGTCTCGCTCCAGCCGGGTCACTTCCACTTCGCAGTTGCCGGCTTCGCGCAGCTGCCGCGCGACGATCTCGCCCGTCACGTGGGCGGAAGAAAGAAGCTCGATCGTATCGATGACCTGTTTCATGCCGGGATCTCCAACAGGCCCGGACGGAACGTGCGCGGCTCTTCCTGCCCGAGGAACAGCGGCGCGTCGTGCGGACCGATCAGGGAAATCTCGCCGCCGCGGACGCGCAGCCCGGAACCTTCCGGAAGGCCCAGGACGGGTATCCGGGGGTTCAGCGCGCAGAATTCCGCCAGGCGCTGGGCGCGGGTTTCGCCGCGATGGCCGGGCGGATGGGCGTTGGTGTAGTGCGGGTTGATCTGGAAGGACAGCAGGCCCAGGGCGTCGAAGCCCCGCGGATCCGTGATGGGCATGTCGTTGGTGGTGCAGATGGTGGGGCAGGCCAGGTTGGACCCGGCGCTCCATCCCAGATAGGCGGCGCCCTGGCGCACGCAACGCACGACCACCTCGAGCAGGCCTTGGCGGCGCAACTGCCCCAGCAGGTTGAAGGTGTTGCCGCCGCCCACGATGATGACCGCGGCGTTTTCCAGCGCGGCCACGGGGTCTTCCGCGCGATGCAGGCCCAGGATGTCCAGGCCGGTGCCGGCCAGCGCCGACGCCACCAGCGCGGTGTAGTCGTCCCAATCGCGGGTCACGCCGGCGTACGGCACGAAGGCCGCCGGCGCGCCTTGCGGCAGCGCGGCGGTCAATTCCCGGATGTCGGGCAGCGCGTGCGCCAGATAGCCGGCGTCACTGCTGGAATTGCTGAGGAGCAGGAGATTCATCAGGAGGATTTCCGTAGGGAAGTATGGATATTCAGGCAAGCCAATAGGGATCGTTCAATTCGCGCCCAAGCGCCCCCACCTGCTGCAGCACGGACTCGCGCAGACGCGCGACGCGCTCGGCATCGGCCTGGAAGGAAACGAAGGACAGGCACAGGCCGCGCAGCTCGCCGGTGGCGGGATCGCGCACCGCGGCGGCCACCGCGCCGATGCCGGGCATGGCCTGGTCGATGGCCACGCCGCAATGGTCGGCGCGGGTCCGCGCGACCAGTTGGGCAAGCTCGCCCACGGTGGCGGGGCAGTCCCGTCCTTCCACGGGCAGGGGCCGATCCGCGTCGGCGCCGTAGAGGGCCTGGAATTCGGCATCGCTCAGGCGCGACAGCAGCGCCCGGCCCATGGCGGTGCCCGAGGCGGCGCGGCGCGAGCCGGGCGGCGACAGCACCTGTACCGGATTCGAGCCATTGAGGCGCTGCAACACCACGGTTTCGCGCTGGTTGAGGGTGGACAGGTAGGCCGTCATGCCGCTGTCGTCGGACAGCCTGGTCAACACGGCGCGGCACGCGTCGTCCAGCGGCGTGGCCGCCATGCCGGCGCGCACGACCCGGGACAGCAAGGCCCCGGGCCGGTAGCGGCGCGTGGCGGGCTCCTGGTCCAGCAGGCCATAGCTCTGCATCTGGTTCAACAGGCGCGAAGCCGTGCTCTTGGGCAGGGCCAGACGCCCTGCCACCTCCGTGAAGCTCAACTCCGTCGCGCCGTCCGCGTACAGCGCCAGTACGCGTTGCACCCCGTCCAATATGCTCATATAGTTCCAGTTATAGGAACTGATGTTCCTTAATAAAGAACAAGAATAATGCAGGCCCCGATCCAGGGTCAATACGGACGTGCGCGCGCACCGGCGAAGAACGCGCCGGGCCTGCGGGAAATGGGAGGGGTTGCCGCGCCAGCCGCCAGGACCGGGGCGACACCGGGCTCGGGGTCAGCCCTGCGCCGTGAACACCTTGGGAGGGAAGTCGCTGAGCAGCTTGATGAGGTCCACGTCGCGGTTCACGCCCAGCTTGCGCATGGCGCTGCGCTTCTGGGTGCTGACGGTCTGGACGCTGCGGTGCAGGCGCTCGGCAATCTCGGTTATGGTGCCGCCGGCACAGAACAAGCGGACGATCTCGGCCTCGCGCGGCGTCAGCCTGTCGGCTTCGGCCACCATCATGGTGTCCAGCAGCATGTCCTTGATGAGCGGCGAATAGTACTGGCGGCCGCCGTGTGCAGCGTAGACGCCATCGACCAGCCGGGCCAGGGGATCCGATTTGCTGATCACCGCCTTGACGCCATGCTTGACGATGGCCAGCAGCAGCGCCGGATTGTCGACCATTGTGTAGAGCACGAGGCGCATGTCGAGCCAGCGCCGGCGCAGGTAGGAAATCAGCACCAGGCCGTCGCCGTACTTGCCGCCAGGCATGGCGTAATCCAGGACCAGCACGTCGCACGGCTGCTCGTCCAGCAACGCGACCAGCTCGGTCGAATCCGTGGCCTGGCCCACGACCTTCATCGCCGGATTGCGCGCCAGTTCGGCAGCCAGGCCCAGCAGCACTACCGGATGATCATCGGCAATCGCCAGACGTATGCTGAGATCGGACACCGCTACTCCCACTGATCGGACGCCATGGCGCACGACGCCTTATTTTGTTGTGCCTGCCATCGGGCAATGTGTAGGAAATTCTAAACGACGGTCCGAGGCGGAAAGGGCTGAAAACAGCACGCTCCCACTCCGGCGTAGCCGCCGGTTCCCGCGCAAGCGACGAGGCGGAATCACGTAAGTCCAATGCTGACAATGGATGTCCCGCCGCCCGTCTCGCGCGCGCCCGGAATCCGCCCTTTTTTGTTTTAGTAGAAATTAACTAGTTAATTCATACTATTACTAAATCTTCTTGGCCGCCCGCTACCTATAGTTTCCCGATCTGCAATCGTGCATAACACGCCGCTTCGCCCGGCCTTTCCGGCATGGGTTGATGGGCCAAAAGGGATCCGTCCAAGCGGACGGTAGCAAGCCGACCCATGCTGTTCCAAACGAATGCCGCGGCGCGGCCCGGCCTTCTTCGCCCGTCGCCTGACGGCGCGCTCCACGCCCCCCCTTCCCTGGCCGCCCGCCTACTGGGCACAAGCCTGGCCTGCGCGCTGCTGGCCGCCGCGGCGTCCCCCGCCGGAGCGCAGATTCCCGACGCCGGCAGGTCGATGCGTGATATCGAAAACACCCTTCCCGCCATGGCGCCGCGCCCTGCGCGGCCGGCGCTGGACGACTCCGCCACGCCTCCTGCCGAGCCCTCCGCAAGCGGCGAGGCGGCTGGCCCGCGGTTGCTTCTGCGGCGCGTCATCCTGACCGGCAACCGCGTCTATGGCGACGAAGTCCTGCAGGCGCTGCTGGCGGACCTGCCCGGCACCGAGCAGAATCTGGACGGCCTGCGCGCGGCGGCCGACCGCATTACGCGCTATTACCAGGAACAGGGCTACCTGCTGGCCCGCGCCTATCTGCCTGCCCAGGAGATCGCCGACGGCGAGGTCACGATCGCCATCCAGGAAGGGGTGTACGACGAAATTCAGCTCGACAACCGCTCCCGCGTCGACGATGCCGTGTTGCGCCGCGGGCTCTCGTCCCTGCATCCCGGGGACGCGGTCCACATCAAGCAGCTGGAAAGCCGCCTGCAGGGCCTGGACGACTTGCCCGGGGCCGCCGTGCGGGGCACGCTGCGGCCCGGCACGGCGCCAGGCTCGACCGCGCTGCGCGTGGACGCCGCGCCTACACCGCTGGCCACAGGCAGCCTGGACGCCGACAACTTCGGCGGCTATTACACCGGCGAATTCCGACTCAGCGGCAACCTGGACGTGGACAGCCCGCTGCGCCTGGGCGACCAGCTCGGCCTGCGCCTGCTGTCCAGCGACCGCCGCCAGCGCTACTACCAGGCCTCCTACCGGATCCCTGTCGGCCCCGCGCTGACCCGCGTGGGCCTGAACGTCTCGCACATGCGCTATGCGATCGGCCGCGATTTCGAGATCCTGGAGGCCGGGGGCACGGCCCGCACGACGGGCTTCTTCGTCGAGCAGCCGCTGGCCTACGGCCCTCATTTCAGCGCGCGCGCGCAATTCACCTACGAAGACAAGCGCCTGAGCGAACACATGGGCCTGTTCTCGCTCGCCGACGGCAAGCGGGTGCAGCTGGCCACCGCCTCACTGTCGATCACCGGCGAAGACGGCCTGCTCGGCGGCGGGCGCAGCGCCGGGTTCCTGTCCTACGGGCTGGGCCGGCTGCGGCTGGACACGGCGCGCATGCGCGCCCGCGACCAGGCGTACGCCCGCAGCGCCGGCGAGTTCGGCAAGGCCAGCCTGACGCTGCTGCGGCAGCAGAACCTGCCGGGCCCATTCGCGCTGTACACGCAATTCAATGCCCAGCTGGCCAGCAAGAACCTGGACGGATCCGAGGAATTCAGCCTGGGCGGCCCCTATGGCGTGCGCGCGTTCGCCAACGGCGACGCCAGCGGCGACCAGGGCTGGCAGGCGACGATGGAACTGCGCTACCTGCCGATGCCCGGGCTGCAGCTGGCGGCGTTCGCGGACGCCGGCCGCATCACCGTCAACCGACGTCCCTGGAACGACGACCGGAACACCCGGCGCCTGTCCGCGGCCGGCGTAAGCCTCACCCAGTCCGGCCCGCGCCATCAAGTCATGGTCGCCGCCGCGTGGCCCATCCAGAAAGAAACCGAACAAAGCGGCCCCCGCCACGAACCGCGATTCTGGCTGCGCGCCACGCGGTACTTCTGATCGGCCGCCCCCCGAGTGCTATAGCACCGCGCCCGGCCCCCAGGCGCGTCATTCAACCCACAAGGAAGATCATGAACAAGACCCATGCAGTGATATGGAACGCCAGCAAGGCGTGCTGGACGGTGGCCAGCGAATGCGCGCGCCGGCGCGGCAAGTCCGGCGTGACGGGCGCCCGCCTGGTCGCGGCGGCCCTGGCCGCGGCGGGCCTGACGGCATTGGCCCCGTCCGCCCTCGCGGGCCCGTCGCTCAACAAGGTGACGCACGGCGACGCCACGGTGTGGCAGAACGCCACCGACACGGTCATCAGCCAGAACTCCTCGAAAGCCGTCATCGATTGGCATTCCTTCAACGTCGACCGCAATGAGCGCGTGACGTTCAACCAGAGGACCGCCAACGACATGACGCTGAACTACGTCAGCGGGGCGGGCTCCCTGAGCCGGATCGACGGCTCCGTCAACGCCCTCGGCAAGGTGTTCCTGGTGAACCCCAACGGCATCGTGTTCAGCGCGGGCGCGCAGGTCAACGTGGGCGGGCTGGTCGCATCCACCCGGGCCATCGATCCCGCCGCGTTCATGAACAACGCCAGCGGCGTGTTCGCCTTCGACGCGGGCTCCCCGTCCACCAACAAGGTCGAGAACTACGGCACCATCCGCGCAAGCTCGGGCGGCGACATCGCGCTGCTCGGCACTCACGCCATCAACCACGGCACGCTGCAGGCCGATGGCGGCTCGGTCGCGCTGGGCGCCGGCCAGGCCTTCACGCTGCGCATGGGCAACGGCCCGCTCAGCCTGGAAGTCAGCGCTCCCGCCGCCTATGCCCTGGCCAGCAACACCGGCATGATCCGCGCCAACGCCGGCCAGGTGGCGATGCAGGCCCGCCGGTCCGCGCCCGCCAGCCCGTACGAGGCGGTGGTCAACAACAGCGGTGTCATCGAAGCCAAGACGCTGAACAACCGTACCGGCAAGATCGTGCTCGACGGCGGCGACAACGGCCTGGTGCAAGTGGCCGGCAGCCTGAACGCCAGCGCCCTGGGCACCTACGGCAACGGCGGCACCGTCGACGTAGCGGGCAAGCACGTGAGCGTGCGCCTGGCCACCGAAGTCGACACCCGCGCCACCAATGGCGGCACCGGCACGTTCCGCATCCGCAGCGGCGAAGTCAATGTGGAGAACACGGCCGCCGTGGCCCTGCCCACGATCCACGCCGATACGCTGACGCGCAACCTCGCCACCACCAACGTCGAGCTGCGCAGCACCGCCGGCGACGTGGTGGTGAACGCGCCGATCACGTGGACCAGCGGCAATTCGCTTGGCCTGAATGCGCAGCACGGCGGCGCCGGCAAGGTGATCGTCAACGGCGCGCTTACCGCCACCGGCGGCCGGGCCGCGCTCAATCTGGCGGCCGACGAGCGCATCGACATCAACAACAAGATCACGCTCGGCGGCCCCGGCAACCGCCTGTCGCTGGACACGACCAAGGCCGCGCCCAACGCCGGCCCGCACATGGCGGCCACCGCCAACTACGTGCTCGGCGGCGCCCCGGGCCAGGCCGTGATCACGCTGTCCGGCGCCGACGCCGGCTTCTCGTCCAACGGCGTGCAATACACGGTCATCCAGAACCTGGCGCAGATGCAGGCCGTCAACAACAACCTCTATGGCTACTACGTGCTGGGCACGGACCTGCGCGGTTCGGGCACGTTCCAGTCCATCGGCGGCCAGCGCGGCATCTTCAACGGCAGCTTCGAAGGCCTGGGCCACAAGCTCAGCAACTTCACCGTCAGCAGCGGCGGCGCCAACGTCGGCCTGTTCGCGGCATCGGCCGGCGTGATCCGCGACCTCAGCCTGGACGCCATCGGCGTGAATTCCGGCCAGCCCAACCTCGGTCCCATGTCCATCGGCACCCTGGTGGGCTACAACACGGGCCGCATCTCCAACGTCAAGGTCGCCAACAGCACGCTGTACGGCAATGGCTACCATTCCAATGCCACCGGCGGCCTGGCGGGCACCAACCAGGGCGGCACGATCGAAGACTCCAGCTTCTCCGGCCGCGTCTACGGCGGTTCGCAGACCTACGCGCTGGGCGGGCTGGTCGGGGTCAACGCCAAGAACGGCGGAGGCGGCGGCGTCATCACGGGCAGCCGTAGCGAAGGCATCGTCAGCGGTTCGCTGCTGCGCCATGAATTCGGCGGCATCGGCGGCCTGGCCGGCGCCAACCGCGGCGGGACCATCACCGACTCGCTGAACACGGCGTCCGTCACGGCGGGCAGCGCCTACCTGAACACCGGCGGCGCCGTCGGCCTGAACCTGGACGGAACGCTCGAGCGCGTGCGCAACACGGGCACGGTCTCGGGCGGCAGCCAGGGCAGCGTGGGCGGCCTGGTCGGCAAGAGCATGGGCGGCACGATCCTCGACGGCACGAGCACCGGCCGCGTTTCCAGCGGCGCCGGCAGCAACACCGGCGGGCTGGTCGGCGAGAACACCGGGTCGATCGGCCAATCCGAAGCCTCGGGCGAAGTCGTGGCGTATAACGGCGCCTCCACCGGCGGCCTGGTGGGCCTGAACGGCACTGGCGGCACGCTGGCCGACGTAAAGGCCGGCGGCGCCGTCCGCGACACGGGCACGGCCGCCAGCATCGGCGGCCTGGTCGGCACCAACGGCTTCGGCGCCTCCATTGACAACGGCGAGGCCAGCGGAACGCTGGTCAGCGCGGCCTACAGCAACTCAGCCACCCGCGCCGGCGGCCTGGTGGGCCAGAACAGCGGCTCGATCTCGTACAGCACCTCGCGCGTGCTGGACGTCCGCGCCGGCAATAACTCCTCGGTGGGCGGGCTGGTCGGCTTCAACCAGGGCTCGATCCTGGCTTCCGGCTCGAGCAGCCGCGCGCAGGGGGGCGCCTACAGCAATGTCGGCGGCATCGCCGGGCAGAATGCGGGCGCCATCAACACCGGCATGGCTTGGGGCAGCGTCGCCGCCGGCAACTACTCCAACCTGGGCGGCATCACCGGCGTGAACCACTCGACCGGCACGATCGATACCTCTACCGCCAGCGGCCCCGTCATCGGCGCGTACAACTGCTCGGCCAACGGCAGCTATTGCTACACGGCCACGGGATCCACACTGGGCGGACTGGCCGGCATCAACTACGGCCAGATCAACTACTCCACCGCCGCCAGCAAGATCGACTACCGCAATAACGCGGGCCAGACCTACGGCGGCCTGGTCGGCGTGAACTACGGCGTCATGCAGGGCAACTTCACGCAAGGCCAAGCCGCGCTGATTCCGGCGGCAGGCATCAACTACGGAGTGATGAATCCGCCCTACTACTACTTCTAACAGGAGGACGGCGGGGCCGGCCCGTTGGGCCGGCTCCATCACCGCAAGACATGCCCCCACGCCGCGCGGGCTTCGCCCGCTTGCTGCCCCCCCCAAGGGGGGCGTTTCTGCCTTGGGGCGGCCCGGCGGCAAGAAACACCCCCCACGCCGCGCGGGCTTCGCCCGCTTGCTGCCCCCCAAGGGGGGCGTTTCTGCCTTGGGGCGGCCCGGCGGCAAGAAACACCCCCCCAACGCCGCGCGGGCTTCGCCCGCTTGCTGCCCCCCCAAGGGGGGCGTTTCTGCCTTGGGGCGGCCCGGCGGCAAAAAGGCCCGGTGCCACATGGCGCCGGGCCTTTGCATGCGCCGTTGCGGCGGCGTCAGTCGTAGCGCACCTGGAAACGCGCGCTGGAATTCGCCGGCCCGGGCGTAACGCCGCCCGGCCTGTCGTGGTCCGTGCGCTGGTAATGCGCCTCCAGGTCGAAATTGGCGGTCGCCCCCGGAGCGATGGGCAGGCCGGGAAACGAATAAAAAGTGAGATCCGCTGCGCCGGCGCCGATGGCAAGCGGCGCGGTGTCACCCTGCCGGGTCAGCACGATGCCCAGGTTCCTGGCATAACCGGGCTGCGGATCGAGACGCAAAGCCTGCATGCCCGGCACCCGTCCCGGCCCGCCCGCATAGAACGCCAGCCTGGGCTTGGCCTCGGCGGCGCAGTTGCTCAAGGAAATAGAAAACCTCGCGGCGCCGGCACGCGATCCCAGGGATGGGAAATCATCCGCCGTCACCTTGCCCATCGGCACTTCGTGCCCGAACCCCAGGTAGCGGGCATCCACCTCGCACACGGCCGTGACCTGCGGCGGCGCTGCGCCGATGGAGATCAGCTCCTTGACGTCGAACCAGGCATCATCGAGGCAGGTCGCCCCCGACCCCGGGATTTTGCCGTCCACATGCGCAATATCGTCGCCGGCCGCGGGCTGCGGGCGCATCTGCGCCATTCTTATGTGCATCCGCGCGGCGGGAAAATTCGGATCCTGGTCCGTGACCTGGTGGCTGCCCGAGGGCACGGTTCCCGTCACGACCAGCTCCACCATGATGCTGCTAGCGAAGCCGTTCTTCTGCCCCGCATCGGCGTGGTCCAATCCAAGGCTGGCATAGGCCCTGATCGCGTTTTCGAACTTGAGCTCCTGCCGCCCGGCAGGCCTGACGCGCAGCCCCACGCCGGGAACGTTCGTCGGCACGATGGCGGGAAGGTCGTAGGGCACCCCGCGCCAGTAGGCCCCATGCGCGAGGTAGGCCATAGGCATCGTCTTGTCCTGGTACCTGAAGCCGGAAGATATTGTCAGCCAGCGCGTGGCCAGCACCGTGCCCACGGGCACGCCGCTGCCCACATTGCCCACCTGTGGCGGGTCCCAGGCGGTGCTGCCGCTGATGCCCTCGGCGAATTTTTGCACCTCGCATTCGCCCGCCGTTCTGGGCACTGCGTAGGACTCCGCGCCCGGCGCGGCCAGGCAGGCCGCCAGGACAGCGCCAGCCAGCGCCTTGCGGCGCGGGCGGCTCATTGCGGCCCGCATCGAGGGCAACCGCAAGATCATGGTGTTTCTCCTAGAAGACGCGGACGCGGGCGTCCGCTGCGTAAGATCGGGTGCCATCAAGTGCCGCCCGCGGCCCGTGCCCGGGCGGTTCCCGCCGCGGCCAAGCCCAGGTCGTCGACGGCTTCGTAGTCCAGCGTGAGTTCTTGCGCGCGCGGCAACGGGCCGGGCCAGGCCAGGCGCGCGGAGGAATAAGGCGCCACGGTCAGCGACTGAGGCGCCGCATCCGGCGCGCCGCGCACGCGCAAGGTCCGCAGCGTCACGCTGTACGGGGTTGGGTTTTCCGCCGCCAGCACCGCGCCGGCGGCGTGGTAGGTCCAGCGCAATTCGCCGGGCGCCTTGCGCGGGTCGCCCGCCAGGCCCTTGGGCCGGAACAGCAGCTTCATCGAGAGATTGATCTGCAGCCTGAGCCCATCGCGGCGCTCGCCCGCCGTGGGCACTTCCATGAAGTTGATCCAGAACTGCGACTCGCGGTCCTGGGGCAGCGGCTCGCCCGTGTAGCGCAGCTGGATCGCCTTGCGCTCGCCGGGGTCCAACCGGAACAACGGCGGCATCGGCACGAAAGGCGTTTCCAGGCGGGCGAGGTCGTCCTGCCCCTCGCCCTGGTCCAGCCATATCTGCACCAGGATGGGCGCGCTGCCGGGATTGCCGGTGCGCAGCGTGATGGACTTGTTTTGCGCCGGATAGACAAAGCGCGTGCCGTCCACGGAAAGATCGGCGCGCGCGCCCGCGGCGCCCGCGGCCAACACGCAGGCGCAGGCCAGCGCGGACCATCGGCGCGCGGCGGCGCTCATGGCCATATCGCCGCCACCGGCGAGCCGATCGCCGGTGGCGCGGGCTCGGGCTCGGGCTGGCAAACGGCGTCCAGGGTGTCGAAACCATCCTGCCGGCCTTGACGCGGCGGCAAGCGATAGCCGACGAGGCAACGCTGCTCGGCATCCGGCCCCCACTGCACGCGGATGTCGCCGTGGTCCTGGCTTACCCGCATGATGATGCGGCTGCCCTGCCCCACCGCGCCCACGGACTCGCCGCTGGCAAGGTCGAAGACCTCGGCGCCGAACGGCAGCACGCTGCCGTCGGGCCGCCGCACATTGACCAGCACGGGCCGCGCCCGACGAGTCGGATAGCGCAAGAGCACCACCGCCCCGGCGCGCGGCGCCACGGTGCGCGAACTGGCCAGCAATTCGACATCGTCCGCCATCTCCGAGGGATCCAGTTCCACGGTGTTGAGGCGGTATGGCGCCAGGCTGGTCGCCAGGCCGTAGCCCCGGCCATCCACGCGGCTGCGGTCGAAACCGATGCGCGCATCCTCCGCGTCCGGCGCGAGCACCAGGCCGACGGTCTCGCCCAGCGTGGGCGACAGCGTCACTCCGCCCGCATGGGCCAGCACGCTGCCTTGCGCCCGCAACCCTGCCTGGCGGTAGCCGGAACCCTGCGACACGTTGACACCCATATTGGCGACCGCCGCGCGATAGTCCAGGCTGCCGCTGGCCGCGGCGGTATCGGAACGGCTGTTGCGGGACGCCGACAGCGAATAGCTGAGCCGGCCGTCGTCGCCCAGCCCGCCCGCCACGGACGCCGCGGCATCGGTGCCGCCGACGCTGCTGTGGCTCGTATAGCTGCTGAACGAGGGCGTGTTGATCGACTTGCCGCTGCCCAGCGGGAATGAAAGATTCAGCGTGGCGACGGTGCTGCGGCCGCGGCCCGGCATGTACAGTTCGCCGCCCGAGGACAGGTCCTGCACGCGCTGCAGCGCCAGCGCATAGGACACCTTGCCCCAGCTGTTGCGGTAACCCATGCCGTAATTGAATGCGCTGCCGGACCGGCGCCAGTATTGCAGCGCCGATCCGTTCAGATAGAAGGACCCGCCTCGTGCGCCCAGGTCCTGGTTGATGTTGACGTCCAGCCGGTTGCGCAGCCGGCCCAGGTCGGCGTAGCGATACGAGTGGGGAGCGTCCCGCAGCGCGATGGCCTCGTTCAGCCCCACGAAACCGCTGGTCGAATAGCGATAGGCCAGCAAGGAAAAGTTGGTGCCGGAGTTCGGCAGGTTCTTGCTGTAGGACACGCGGTAGCTGGAGCCCGATGTGCGCTCGCCGGGCAGATTCGCGCTGGCCAGGGTGACGTCTCCGGAGAAGGCGCCCAGCTGCGTGTTCAGCGCGGCGCCCGCCAATGCGGAGCCGTAGTAGTCGCTGAGCGCGAGGCCGCCATACGCGGTGACCTGATCGCTCACCCCCGCCCGCACCAGACCTTCGAAGACGCGTTGCCCGCTGCTGCGGTAGCCGGAGGACGTGGCCTGGCCCACGGCGACGGAATAGCGCGTTTCCCCGCGACGCAACAACTCCACCGTGGTCGCGAAGGGCACGATGAAGCTCCACGTCTCGCCATTCGCTTCGGTGACGCGCACCGTAAGGTCTCCGCCGAAACTGGCCGCGCCCAGGTCCTCGATGGCGAACGGACCCGGCGCCACGGTGGTCTCGTAGACGAGGAAGCCGCGCTGATAGACGCTGACCGCGGCGTTGGTGCGCGCGGTGCCTCGGACAGTGGGCACATAGCCGCGGCGGTCGTCGGGCAGCATGCGTTCTTCGCTGGCCAGCCGCACGCCGCGAAAAGACACGGCATCGAAGTAGCGGCCGTCCGTCGAGGTTTCGCCCAGCAGCAGCTGCGAGCGCCAGGCCGGCAGATCCGTGACGGCGTACAGTTGCCCCCGGCTGTAGCGCGCGCCGTCGCGCGAAGACCACCGCAGGAAACCGTCATGCTTCAGGCGCCATGCGCCGGCGTTGACCACCCCGTTCAGGTTGACGTATCCCCTGCGGTTGCGCCGGCCATCGGTGTCCTGGGCATAGAAATTGGCCGAATAATTCAGCCGCGCGGCGGGAATGCCCCGATCCCAGTATGCCGGGTCCACATAGGTGCCTGCGCGCCCTTTCGTCAGGTAATAGGCGGGCACGGTCAGCGACAGGGTCTGTTCGGCCATGTCGAATTTGGCCTCTGCGCCCGGCACGTAGTCGGATAGGTCTCCGCATGAAGGCGCTTCCCCTAGGGCCTTGACCCCCAGTTCGGGCCCCTGGCGTTCGACCTTATGCATGTCCAGGCCCATGCTGCTCAGCAGCTCGGCGGTGTAGCACGGGCGGGCGCCTTCGGGCCCCGCGCCGCGGAAATCCATGGTCAGCGTCCCGCGCCACCGCCCGTTCACCTGCACGTCGACCCGGTACTGCCCCGGCGTCACGACGTTGGGCCGCTCGAAGCGGGACAGGTCTATGGACTCGCCGCCCATGCCGCGCACCAGCATCTTCGCATCGAAACGGACTTCTTGCGCAGCCCCGCCACCCGCCACCGCCGCCGCCATCATGGCGAACAGGGCCAGGCCTGGCGCCCACAGCAGCCCGCGTTGCGCGCGCAAGCGGCCATCGCGCCGGCGCGCTCCGGCCAGCATCGATAGATGCATGCTGCGGCGCCCTCGCGAACACAACGAACGAGCCAATGCCACCGTCATCGGGACTCCAGCGCGCGTTCGAACTCCTGCGCGCCGCCGAAGTCATTGATCACCGTGTAATGCACGGCCGCATTGGCGCCCCGGGCGGCACGCGCGCCGGCAGGCAGGCGAAACCGCTCGGTGGAAAACGGCGCCACCATGCCGCCGCCCATGGCGGTACGGCGACGGCCGTCGCCGCCCGCCAGCTCGACGGACAGGAACGACACGAAATACGGCGTCGGATTGCGCACTTCCAGCGCCGCGCCGCCGTCCGCCGCGGCCCAGCTCAGGCTGGCGGGCGCGTCCTCGATCCTGCCGGCAAGGCCGGAAGGTCGGAAAAACAGCTTGATGCGCGTGCGGAACCTCAGGCCCACGGCATTGTCCTTGCCGCTGCTCGGGGGCGTTTCCAAGGCGTTCAAATAAAAGACCGATTCTCGGTCGGCCGGCAGCGCGCGCCGGGTATAGAACACCCGCAGCACGGCGCTGGAACCGGGTTCTATGCGTGAAACGGCCGGCGACACGAGAAAGGGCACCACCAGGGTTTCTGGGGATTCGTCCGACCGGCCGTCATCCAGCCAGGCCTGCAGCAACAGCGGAACGTCGCCGCTATTGCGCGCCCGGATGGAGACGTCCTTGGCGTCGCCGGGAAACACAATGCGCGTGCCTTCCAGCACCAGGGCCGCCTGGGCCGTTCCGGCGCCGGCGGCCCAAGCCATGACGCCCATGGCCAGCAAACGAACAACAATACGCACCACGGGCGTCATGCCATCATCTCCTTACCGGTACGGGTTACTGGTAGGCGACGATGAAGCCGATGTCCGAACCGGCGCTACCCGAGCCGACCGTGACGGCCTTGTCCACCACCTTGATGTAGGCGGCCTTGAAGTCCAGCGAACCGCCATTGGTAGGCGTTGCGGCGGTCGGATCCCACGAGACGGTCTGCACGTCGCCCGGATCCTGCGCCTTGCCCAGCACGACCTTGTTGGTCTTGCTGTTGCCCGCGTTCCAGATGCCGATTTCGATGCCGGTCGCCGGCAGGGTGGTGTTGATCTTCAGGTTGCCGGAATCCTTGTTGATGGTGGTGGACACCTGGTCGAACGCGATGGCGGCCGTCCCCTTGGCGCTGCAGTCGCTCAGCTCGATGCTGAACGGCTTCTCGCTGGCGGTGAGCATGGCGCCCTTGTCCAAGTTGGCGAACGCGGTCGGGTCGTGGGGGCCGAGGTTGACGTCCTTGATGTTCCCCAGGCCCGCGTCTTTGCCGTTGACCTTGCACGTGACGGCAGAAACCTTGCCGATGAAGCGGACCTGGCCGTCGAACGCCTGGGCTTGCGAAATCGATGGCGCCAGGGCGGCGATGAGCGCGCCCGAAGAGATGAAGGAGGCGAGGATACTGCGTTTCATATTGCGATTCCTGAGTTGGAGTGGATAGGGCCGGCCTCGGCAATGCGAGGCCGACCGCGTGCCCGCGGCGAGCGAACGGAGACCCGGACGGCGAAACGCCGCGGCTCTGGAATACGCCCACGGCGCGCTGGCCATATGCGGGTTCCAGAGGTGTGCATACTGTATGGGTCGCCCCCTGGCCAGGTCTTTAGAAACGCGACCAAATCACGTTAGTAGTAGTTCGACAATTGATAAATCTTTGTAAATTGTTCGGTCACATTGAAACGCCCGTATCAATCCACACCGCTCGAATGCCGGGCGCGGGCCGGCCCGCGCCATCGGATCGCGGGCGAGCGGGCGCAAAAAAAAACGGCGCCTGTACGGCGCCGCCTGGCTGATCGCGGAGTGATGGTGGGCGGCCGCTGTGCGGCCGGAGTCTTAGCGCAGAGCCTGTTCCGACCATTGGGCGAGCGGCAGCGGCGGCTGCTCATGCAGGATGCGCGCCAGCACCAGCTTGAACTCAGCCCATCCGCCACGCTCGGTGGGCCAGCTCGATGGAGTCACTGGCGTCCAGGCCCCGCCGGCCGCTCGCTCGGCCATCTTGAAGCGAAAGGTGTAATGCCCCGCCAGGCCCATGCGCAGGTCCGTCACCACCAGCGCGTCGCCGATGGCGTCATAGCGCAACCAGTCATCCGTGAACCAGCGCAGCCGCTCGTGCAGCGGCACGCCCGCCAGCGCCCGGCCCACGTCCAGGTTCAGCGGCTGGCGCAGCCATTCCGGCGGATCCCGGTCGAACAGGCTGCTGACCGCTTCGTAATAATGGCCATCCGCCGTCTTGGCGATGACGCGCCACACCAGCGTATTGAAGGGCATGGATACCGCGCGCAGCTCGGTGACCGCGATGCCTTGCGTCCGCATTGCATCGCGCACGCGATGTTCGGCGGCCACCCTCCCCGCCAGCCCGAAACCCAGGTAAGCCGTGCTGAAGACCAGCGCGGCGGCCAGCAGGCGGCGCGCGGTCACCGTCATCCCCCAGGCGATGGCGAACAGTACCGCCGCCAGGAGCGGCACGGTGTAGAGCGGATCGATGATGAAGACGGCCGACCAGCTTTCAGGAATGCGGGCCAGCGGCCAGAAGAGCTGCGTGCCGTAGACGGTGAAGGCGTCCAGCACGGGATGGGTCACCAGCACCAGCCACAACGTCAGGAACAACCGCCGCCCGCCATAGGGCGCCTGCGGCCAATACTTGCGGATCAGCCACGCCAGCAGGGCCGCCAGGCCGGTCAGGACGAAGACCGAATGCGAAAACCCACGGTGGTAGGTCATGAGCGACACCGGATCCGGATAGCTCATCAATACGTCCAGGTCCGGCACCGTGGCCAGCGCCGCGCCGTAAATCAGCGCCCGCCGCCCCTGGAAGCGCCCCATCAACGCCCCCTGTATCCCCGCCCCCAGCACCGCCTGCGTAACCGAATCCATAATTCCCCGTCGATAAGCTTCAACCGGACGGACTACGCCCTGCGCGGCCGCCCATGCAGGCGTTAAGATACCTGATTGCATTCAGCTGATTTTCAACTTTCTGCTTATGGACCAATACGTCGACAAGATTGCCTTGTTCATCGAAACCAACCAGGCGTGGGCGGGGCCGATCACCTTTCTGCTGACCCTGGGCGAGTCGATGGTGCTGGTGGGGCTGTTCATCCCGGCCACGGCCTTGATGCTGCTGACCGGGGGGCTGATCGGCGCCGGCACCCTCAGCCCCTGGAGCGTCCTGGCCTGGGGCATCGCCGGCGCCGTCGTCGGCGATGCGCTGTCCTATTGGCTGGGCCGCTGGGCGGGGCCGGGCGTGCTGCGCCGCTGGCCGCTCAAGCAGCAGCGCACCGGCGTGGCGCGCGCGCGCCTGTTCTTCTACCGCTATGGCTTCGCTTCCGTGCTGATCGGCCGCTTTCTGGGCCCCATCCGCTCCACCATCCCCACCGTCGCCGGGGTCATGGGCATGGCGCACGCCCGCTTCCAGCTGGCCAACGTCGCGTCCGCCGTCCTGTGGCTGCCGCTGATGCTGGCGCCGGGCTACGTCACCGCGCGCAGCCTGGGCGCGGCGGACAATGCGCAACAGATCGCCATGATGATCGGCGCGGGGCTCTCCGTGCTGCTAGGATGCGGTCTGCTGATCGCCATGCTGCGCAAGCGCCGCATGCCGGCGAGGCAACGCCGCGGCAACTGAACCGGAGAAGGGAATGGCCATAGATGCGGAACCGAAAGACGGCGATTTCGCGCGCTATATCGAAAACCTGACGCGCGCGGGCGGGGCCACGCCCGGCAGGGTCCCTTCCAAGCGCGAGACCTCGCGGCGGGCCGCCGAGCCCGCCGCGCTCCCCGTCCCCGCGCCATCCCCATCTTCCGAATCGCTGTCCACCGCCCCCTGGGGCAAGTCCGCGCAGCAGCCCCCGCCCTCCCGGTCCGGCTCCGCGGCGCCCGCCGCGCCGGCCGCGGACCAGGAAGACGCCGCCGCTGTATCGCTGGCGGACCGGGCCCGGCGGCGCAAGATCGGCATCATCCTGACGGTGGCCGGCGCGCTGGCCGGCTGGGCCGCGGCACGCATCGTCTTCGAAGTCCTGCGCACCCCCCGGTTCGATCTGGACGAACTGATGCCCGCCATTTTCCTGGCGTTCTTCGCGTTCATGCTGTTCAAGGCGGCCGGCAGCGCGCGCAACCCGCGCAAGACGCCGTTGGGAAAACTGCCTCCGCTGAAGCCATCGTCCCATCGCAAGGACGGCGGCGCCTGACGCCGCCCGCCGGGCGCCCAGGCGCCCGCAGGCAATGGTGCTAACATTTCCGCCGCTGTCGCAAAGACCCACGAACCCCGGAGTGAAAGTGAATAACGTTGTCGGATTGAACCAGGCCCAGGCGGCCACGATGCTCAAGTTGCAGGACCACTTGAACACCATGATCAATCCGGACTGGGTCAATGGCGGGGCCCGGTTCCTGCGCGCCGCCTTCGTCGAATCGGCCGAAGCGCTGGAGCACCACGGCTGGAAATGGTGGAAGAAACAGACCATCGACCTGCCACAGGTGCAGATGGAACTGGTGGACATCCTGCATTTCTACCTGTCCCACACCATCGTCGCGGCCGGCGGCAGCACCGCCGGCGCCGCCGAGGCGCTGGTCGCCGACCTGGCGGCGCCCGCCTCGATTACGCTCGACGGCAAGGCCTATGCGCTGGGCTCGCTGACCGTGCCCGAGCTGCTGGAACTGATCGGCGGCCTGGCGGTATGCGGCCGCGCCAGCTTCAAGGTGCTGGAACGCGCCATGACGGCCTGCGAAATGAGCTGGAACGACGCCTATACCCAATACGTTTCCAAGAACGTGCTGAACATCTTCCGCCAGCGGCACGGCTACAAGGAAGGCACGTACGTCAAAATCTGGAACGGCGAAGAAGACAACGTCGTGCTGGCCCGCCTGATGTCGGCGCTGGATCCGGCCCAGGCCGACTTCGCCGACCGGCTCCAGGCGCAGCTCGAAGAAGCCTACGGCCGGCTGTAGCCCCTAGCGCTGGCCGAAGCGCGTTTCGCCGAACAGGGCCTTGTGTTCGCGCGGCTGCGAACGCCAGTACTGGCGCGGCGCGGCCACCTGCCCGCCCAGCTGGGCCGCGGCATGCCAGGGCCAGCGGGGGTCGTATAGCATGCCGCGCGCCAGCGCGACCATGTCCGCCTCGCCCCGCGCCAGGATGTCCTCGGCCTGCTGGGCCTCGGTGATCAGCCCCACGGCGATGGTGGGCATGCCCACCTTGCGCTTGATCTCGTCGGCGAAAGGCACCTGGTAGTTCGGCCCGACGGGAATCTTCTGCTGCGACGACACGCCGCCGCTGGACACGTCGATGAATTCACAGCCGCGGTCTTTCAAGGCCTGCGCGAAAACCAGCGTCTGCGCCAGGTCCCAGCCGCCATCCACCCAGTCGGTCGCGGACACCCGCACTCCCAGCGTGACCGACGGCGGCACGACCTCGCGCAGCGCCTGGAACACTTCCAGAGGGAAACGCATGCGGTTCTCAAGCGAGCCGCCGTAGGCGTCCTCGCGCCGGTTCGCCAGCGGCGACAGGAACTGGTGCAGCAGATAGCCGTGCGCGGCATGCAGCTCGATCGCGTCGAAGCCCAGGCGGATTGCGCGGCGGGCGCTATCGGCGAAGGCGTCGCGCACCCGCGCCAGGCCGGCCTCGTCCAGCGCGCGCGGCGGCGGTTCTGACGCGTTGTGCGGCACCGCCGAAGGCGCCCAGCCCTGCCATCCGCCTTCGCTGGCCGGCACCAACTGGCCTCCGTTCCAGGACGCGTCGCTGGAGGCCTTGCGGCCGGCGTGGCCAAGCTGGATGCCCAGCTTGATGGGCGAGTAGCGGCGCACGGCCTGCACGACGCGGCCCAGCGCCCGTTCGGTCTCGTCGGACCACAGGCCGAGGTCCCCCGGCGAAATGCGCCCATCCGGCTCCACCGCCGTGGCCTCGGTGAACAGCAGCCCGGCGCCCGACAAGGCCAGGTGTCCCAGGTGGATCATGTGCCAATCGGTGGCCCGGCCCTCTTCCGCCGAGTATTCGCACATGGGCGCGATGACGATGCGGTTGGCCAGTTCGAGATTGCCGATCGGGATGGGACTGAAAAGATGGGTCATGCTGGAAGCCTCCATGGCATTGGATGCCACAGCATAGCGCCCGCGGCGCGCGCGCGGCGCGAATCCCAACGCGCCCGGCAGGGTCAAACCCTGCCGGGCGCCGCGGTCACGACGTCTATTGGCCTTCGATCACGCAATCCAGGAACTGGCGCGTGCGCTCCTCCTTGGGCTGGCTGAACAGCACGGACGACTCGGCATCCTCGACGATATTGCCCTCGTCGAAGAACAGCGTGCGGTCCGAGCTGCGCTCGGCGAACTTCATCTGGTGGGTCACGATGATCATCGTCATGCTGCGCCGCGCCGACAGATCGCGCAGGATCTGCAGGATACCCCCTACCAATTCCGGGTCCAGCGCCGAGGTCACTTCGTCGAACAGCATGATGTCCGGGCACATGGCCAGCGCCCTCGCAATGCCCACCCGCTGCTTCTGGCCGCCGGACAGCTGCGCCGGGTAGACGTCCAGCTTTTCGCCCAGGCCGACCATTTCCAGGTACTCCACGGCCCGTTCCCGGGCCTGGGCGCGCGACATGCCCAGCACGCGCATCGGCGCTTCCATGGCGTTGCCCAGCGCCGTCATGTGGGGAAACAGATTGAAGTGCTGGAACACCATGCCGATCTTGCCGCGCACCTTGCGCAAGTGCTCGGAATTGGGGCCGGCGGGCCGGCCCTGCGCGTCGGTCCACATCGGCACGCCGTCGATCTCGATATCGCCGCTGCTGGGACGGTCCAGCGTCATCAGCACGCGCAGCAGCGTGGACTTGCCCGAGCCCGAGGGGCCGATCACGGCCACGGTCTGGCCAGCGGGTATTTCCAGGTTGATGCCGCGCAGCACCTCCAGGTCGCCGTATTGCTTGCGCAGGTTTTTGATGCTTACGCTGGCGCTCATCGCTTTCCTCCATATCGTTGCAGGCGGGCCTCCAGGCCTCGCACGCCCCAGGCCGCCACCAGGCTCAGCGCCAGGAACAGCAAACCCACGAGGGTCAGGGGCTCGGTGTAGCGGAATGTCGTGGACCCGATCATCTTGCTTTGCTGCAGCAGTTCCACCACGGTGATCGCGGACAGCAGGGGCGTGTCCTTGAACATGGCCACCAGGTAGTTGCCCAGCGCCGGCACCACGGGCGGGATGGCCTGCGGCAGCACCACGTCGACCGCCGTGCGCCAGCGCGACAGGTTCAGCGCGGTGGCGGCCTCCCATTGGCCGCGCGGCACCGCCTCGATGCCCGCGCGGTAGACCTCCGCGCAGTAGGTCGCGTAGTGCAGGCCCAGCGCGATGATGCCGGTGGCCAGGGGGGACATGCGCACGCCGGTCAGCGGCAGGACGTAGAACAGAAAATACATCTGCACCAGCAAAGGCGTGCTGCGCACGAACTCGATCACGAAAGCCGTGGGCAGCGACACGATGCTCAGCCGCGAGCGCCGCAGCATCGCCAGCACCAGGCCCAGGGTGACGGCGACCAGCATGCCCAGCAGCGTGGCCTGGATCGTGACGATCAGCGCGGAGCCCAGCGTGGGCAGGATTTCCAGGGCGAAAGACCAGTCGAATATCGGCGTCATCGGACCCTCACCCTCCGTTCAAGCAGCCGCACTCCGGCCGTGATCAGCAAGGCCACCACGAAGTACAGCAGCAGCATCAGGGTGAAGATCTCGGTGGTGCGCAGGGTCTCGCTGCGCAGCAGCTGGCCCCGGAACGTCAGGTCGGTAATGGTGACCAGGGACACCAGCGCGGTGTTCTTCAGCAATTCGATCAGCAGATTGCCGGCGGGCGGCAGCATGGCCGGCACGGCCTGCGGCACGACGATGCGGCGCATGATCTGCCCGCGCGTGAGATTCAGGGCGATCCCCGCCTCGCGCTGGCCGGGCGGCACCGCGCGGATCGCGCCGCGCACCACTTCGGCGCCGTAGGCGCCTGCGTTCAGCGCCAGCACCACGATGCCCACCAGCATGGCCGGCAGTTGCACCCCGAACAGCGGCAGCACGAAATAAAACCAGAAAAGCTGCACCAGCGCAGACGTGCCGCGGAACACCTCCACATAGATCGACGCGATCCAGCGCACGGGACGCAGCGAGGACAGACGGCAGATGCCCGCCACAAGCGCCAGCGGAACGGCCAGCACCACCGCGCCCGCCAGGACCTGGAGCGTAACGCCCAGGCCTTCGAGCAGCGGCGGCGCCAGCTCGGCGAAATGCTCGGATATCAGCTGCATCGGCGCCCCCTTACTTGCCGGCGCACAGCTGGGCGGCGGTGACTCCCTTGGGCAGTTCCTGCGGCGTGAAACCGAACGGCGCCACCAGTTTCTGGTGTTCTTCCGTGCCGATGAACTTGGCGAGTTCGGCATTGAACGCGTCGGCGAAGGCCTTGTCGTCGGTGCGGAATGCGTAGGCGCCGTAGCCGCGCACGCTCTTGCCGTCAATGACCGGGTCGGTGAAGGGCTCCGCCTTCTCCAGGCCGCTGGCCTGGCTGGTCTTGCCCATCAGGTCGTTGACCGTGAGCGCGGTGGCCGCATACGCATCGGCGCGCCCCGCCTGGATGCCGGACAAGGCGCTGACCGCGTCCGGGAACACCACCACCTGCCCCGCGGGAACCTTGGACTTGGAGGCGTACTCGGCCTCGATCGCGCCCACCACCACGCCCAGCCTGGCGTCGGGATTCTTCACCACGTCTTCGTAGCTGTGCAGGTTCTTGGGATTGCCCTGCTTGACGAGGAACGACTGGCCCACGCCGTAGGTGGGATCGGAGAACGCCACTTGCTGGCAGCGTTCGGGCGTGACGTACATGCCCGCCGCGATGATGTCGAAACGCTTGGCCTGCAGGCCGGGAATGAGGGAGCCGAACTCGGTCAGGACACCCTCCACCTCGTTGATGCCCATGCGCTTGAGCACCACCCGCGCGATCTCCACGGATTCGCCCGTGACCTTGGCTTCCTTGCTATCCATATAGGCGAACGGCGCCTCGTTGGCGTAGCCGATGCGTATCTTGCCCGCGGCCTTGGCGGCTTCCAGCGTGGACCCGCCCGCCGGCGCATTCGCCGCCGCCGGGGCGGGCTTGTCCGATCCCGAGTCGGAACAGGCGGCCAGCACGCCCAAGCTCAGCGCGAGCAGGAAACGTCGGGATCGGGTCAGGGTCAAGGACGGATTCATGGGCATTTCTCCCTAATTTATTTCTAGGTACATGGATTCACTAAAAATGATACGACAATAAATCATTTCGGCACTAATGATATGGCCGAAAAAAAGCAGGCCGCGGCCTGCTTTCCCTTTGTCCGCCCCTATGGGGCGTTAGGACACGTTACCAAGGGTTGGTGGGCATGACGCGCCGCCTCCACCCCTATTGCGCGTACGAGAACCGCCCGTTCTTGACGATGCCCATGACCCGGGCCCGCTCGTCGAAACCCTGGTGGTTGTCCTTGGAAATGTTCAATACCCCGTTGGGCACGACCAGGTCCCGGGTGTTCTCCAGGGCGTCGCGCAGCGCGGCGCGGAATTCCGGGGTGCCGGGCCTGGCGCCCGTCTTCAGCGCGCGGGCAACGGCCGAGTCCAGCAGCATCCAGGCCCCGTAGGCATCCCCCGCGAACTGCGTCAGCGTGTGCGCGCCGTACTGGGCTTCGTACTTGTCCGCGAACGCCACGGCGACCTTCTTGACCGGATTGTCGTCCGGCAGCTCGCGGGCGACCACGCCGGGCCCCGTGGGGAACAGCGTGCCTTCCACGTCCGGCCCGCCGACCTGCAGGAATTCCAGCGTGCCGATGCCGTGGGTCTGGTAGACCGCCCCGGTATAGCCGCGCTCAAGCAGCGTCTTCTGCGGCAGGGCCGAGGGCGTGCCCGCCCCCGCGATCAGCACCGCGTCCGGCTTGGCGGCGATAACCTTCAGCACCTGCCCGACCACCGAAGCGTCGGTGCGCTGGAAGCGCTCCTGCGCGACGATCTTCAGGTCGGAACCGGCGGCTGCGCTGAACTCCTTCCACCAGCTGTCGCCGTAGGAATCCGCAAAGCCGATGAAGGCCACGTTCTTCAGGCCCTTCTTCTTCATGTCTTCGACCAGGACCGTCGCCATCAGCGAATCATTCTGCGGCATCTTGAACGCCCAGGCGCGCTTCGGGTCCGAAAGCGGCTCGACGATGACACTGGAAGCCGCCAACGCGATCATGGGGGTCTTGGTTTCGGCCAGCACGTCCAGGCCGGCCAGCGCGGCGGCGGTCGTGTTGGGCCCGACGATGGCGTCGACCTTGTCCTCCGAGGTGAGCTTGCGCATGTTCTTCACTGCGCGGCTGACGTCCGTGCCATCGTCCAGGACCACGTAGCGGGCCGGCTCGCCGCCCAGCGTCGCGGGCCACAGGCGGATCGCGTTGTTGGTCTGGATGCCGATCGAGGCGGCCGGGCCGGTCGTGGACACGTCCACGCCGATGACGACTTCGGCCTGGGCGGAAAAGATGGGAACGGCCAGCGCGACGGCGCAGGCGCAGCGGAGAAGATCGAGAGACATGACTACGGTTCTCAGAGGATTTGAAGGGGATGCCCGTATTCTGCCTCATGTCATCCCGCAACTCTTCGACGCGCCGCAATCCGGAGCCCTTTCCGCCCGCCGTTACATCGGCTTGCCGTTGCGAGCGAGCCGTTTCCGCGCCGGGGACGCGCGCCCGCCGTATCATCGACGATGCCCCCGAGGCAACGCGCGCCGCTACTCCGGCGGCCCGCTCTCCATCACCGGACGCGCTCGCGACGGGCGCGGGCCCCTTACAGGAGTCAAGCATGAAAAAAACCGCATCCGCCGCCTGGTCGGGCGATCTGAAGACCGGCAAGGGCACGATCTCCACGCAAAGCGGCGCGCTCAAAGACCAGCCCTACGGTTTCAACACCCGCTTCGGCGACACTCCCGGCACCAATCCCGAGGAACTGCTGGGCGCGGCGCACGCCGGCTGCTTCACCATGGCGCTCTCCAATATCCTGGCCGAAGCCGGCATGGTGGCCCAAAGCCTGGACACCAAGGCCGAGGTCACGCTGGACAAGGTGGAAGACGGCTTTTCGATCACGGCCGTCCATCTGACCGTGGAAGCCGTCATTCCCGGCGCCAGCGCCCAGGCCTTCGAGGACGCCGCCCGCAAGGCGGAAAAGGGCTGCCCGGTATCCAAGGTGCTCAACGCCAGGATATCGATGGACGCCAAGCTCAAATCCTGACCTCCTCCCGGCCCGGGGCCCGTCCCGCGGGGACGGAGCCATTGGGCCGCCCTATCCTGCCCTTGCCCAAAATCAATTTGACGGATACCGATCGCTTCTAGACAATGAGAATCATTCTCAGGAGTGGTCATGACACGTTTCATCTACGCGATATCGGGCGGCAATAGCGTCCTGGCGCAAGACGTCCAGGTGTCGGCCAACCTGCGCCGCATGATCGGATCCGGGCTGCTCGTGGCCGTGGGATACATCGATCCGGGCAACTGGGCCACGGATATCGCCGGCGGCAGCGGCTTCGGCTACGGCCTGCTGATGGTCGTCATCGTGTCCGCCTTCCTCGCGCTCGGTTTCCAGATCCTGGTGTCGCGCCTGGCGCTGGCCACCGGCCAGGACCTGGCCACGCTCACGGCGCGCCATCTTTCGCCCCGCCTGTCCAAGGCGGCCTGGCTGGCGGGCGAAGCCGCCATCCTGGCCACGGCGCTGGCGGAGCTCGTCGGCGGCGCCATCGCCTTGCGGCTGCTTTTCGGCCTGCCGCTGATCGCCGGCGTCGCCGTCACCGGCGTCGGCACCTTCGCCGTGCTGGCGCTCGCGCGCGGCAACGCCGACCGGCACGAACGCGTCATCGCCCTGCTGCTGTCGGTCGTCGCGATGTCGTTCGTGTTCCTGTTGTTCAAGGCCAATCCGGCCTGGACGGAGGTGGCGCACGGCGTCACGCGGACGGGCGATGCGCTGCGCGATCCGCAGGGTTTCCTGATTGCCCTGGGCATCCTGGGGGCAACCCTCATGCCGCACAATCTGTACCTGCATTCAGGCTCGCTCGCGCAGCGCGCGCGGCAGTTGCCGCCTACGGCCCGCGGCCTCGCCATGCGAGTGGCGCGCAACGACACCATCGTGTCGCTGGGCGTGGCCATGCTGATCAACGCGGCGATCATGATCGTGGCGGCGGCGTCCCTGTCGGGCTCCGGCCTCATCGTGTCCAGCCTGGACGATGCCCATGCGGTGATCGGCAGCACGCTGGGAGTCGGCGCGGCGATCGTGTTCGCGGTGGCGCTGTACGCGGCGGGGCAAAGCTCCACGCTGACCGGCGTGCTGGCCGGCCGCATCCTGTCCAATGGCTTCCAGGTCCGCCGCGGCTGGTCCGACCGCCGGCGCGCGCTGATGACGCGCCTGGTCGCGGGCGGCGCGGCTGCTTGCCTGCTGGCCTTCACGGGCGGGGATGATCCCGACGGGCTGCTGGTGCTGAGCCAGGTCATCCTGAGCCTGGCGCTGCCCTTCGCGCTGGGGCCGCTGGTGGCGCTGGCCCGCCGCAAGGACCTGATGGGACGCTACGCCCTGCGCGGCGCCTGGGCCTGGGCCGCCATGGCGGCGACGGCCTGCATCATCGCGCTGGACGGCTATTTGCTGATCGACATGGCGGTCTGAACCGCCCTGCGGCGCGATTCCGGCCACGGCGCGCCATACGCGGTCGAAGTCGACCGCACGATGCGGTACCCATGTTCTCGCGCGGCAAAAAAAACCCAGGACGCATCCTGGGTTTTCTTCGAAGGAACGGCTCAGTGGTAGGCCGAGACCACCGGGTGCTGCTGCCGGCCCGCGTCCATATCGTGCAGGACCTCTCCCACCGCTCCGCCCAGCGCAACCAGGCGCAGCTTCAGGCGCCGCCAGCCGCCTCGGCCGTGCGGGCCGGACAGGCTCTCCGCCTCGATGGCGTCGCGGATCAGGGAGCGCTCCAGCTCATCCGACATACGGGCGTTCTTCATTGCGGTATCGCTCATGATTCTCTCCTTGAGAAAAGCGCGATGTGGAACAACACGAGTCCATCTTAGATCCGTGTTTGCTGCGTCGCAATAAAAATCTCCAAGCATTTTTTTGTGCGTTGCGCAATGGGTACAAACGCCAAAAAACGGTGCATCCCGCACTACGCGATGCACGATTTTCGTGCACGCCGCTCAATGCGCAAGATGCGCCTCGATCAGCTTGTCGGCCATCTGCGCAACCCGGCCCGCCGGGCCCGCCTCTCCGAACAGTTGGCTGGATACGAAAGCGCCTTCCAGCAACAGCAGCAGCCCGTCGCCCAGCGCGTCCGGATCGGCCGCGCCCATTTCCGCCGCCATGGCCGCCAGGCGGCGACGCAGCGCTTCCTTGTGGGCCACCGCCACGATCCGCGCGGGATGGTCCGGTTCGGGATATTCGACCGCGGCGTTCGTCAGGCCGCAGCCCCGGTAGCCGCTCTGCACGGCGCGCTCGCCCAGGCCGGAGAGGTAGGCCAGGATCTGGGCCCGCGGATCGCCGGGATGCGCGTCGCGGGCGGCGTCGAAGCGCGCCCAGAACTCGGCGTCGTAATCGCGCAGATATGCGGCAGCCAGCTCGTCCTTGGACGAAAAACTGCGATACAGGCTGGGCTTGGTCACCCCGGCCTCGTTGACGATCGCGTCCACGCCCACGGCGCGGATGCCGTCCCGGTAGAACATTTCCCGCGCGGTCTTGCGGATGCGGTCGGCCGCCAGCGGCGGTTTCGCGGCGGGAGGGGAGGCGGCGGTCTTGCTGGCCATACGTAGGCTCCTTTTCCGATGGAGGATCCGTCCGGATCGGGGCGCCATAAAAAAGCGCTTGACGATGTTACTGACCGGTACGTACTATTCACGAACCTTCATACGTACCGGTCAGTAACATGAGTATACCCCACCCTCCCATGCCGTTCCGGCGCGCCGGCCAGAAGTACGCTTTTGTCGTCGTCGCGGTGGTTTTCCTGTCACTCCTGGTATCGGCCGGGCTGCGTTCCTCGCCCAGCGTGCTGCTGGTGCCGCTGGAAGAAGCCTTCGGCTGGAGCCGAAGCACGATTTCGTTCTCCGCCGCCCTCGGCATCTTCCTGTACGGCATGGTCGGGCCGTTCGCGGCGGCGGCGATGGAGCGCTTCGGCCTGCGGCGCGTGCTGATCGGAGCCCTGGCCTTGATGGCCGCGTCCAGCGCCGCCAGCGCCTACATGACCGAGCCCTGGCACCTGCTCTTGACATGGGGCGTGTTCTCGGGGATCGGCTCGGGCGCGGTCGCCGTGGTGCTGGGCGCCACCGTCGTCAACCGCTGGTTCACCCGGCACCGCGGCGTGATGATGGGCCTGCTGACCGCCAGCTCCGCAACCGGCACGCTGGTTTTCCTGCCGGCGCTGGCGGCCCTGGCCTCGTCCGGCGACTGGACCCGGGTAGTGTGGGCGGTGGCCGCCGCGGCGGCGGCGCTGGTGCCGCTGGCCTGGTGGCTGGTGCCCGACCGTCCCGCCAGCGTGGGGCTGACCCCGTTCGGCAGCGATCCGCATGCCCCGCCAGCGCCCGCCGCACCGCGCACCGGCTTGCTGGCGGCTACCTTCGGCGCCCTGCTGCGGGCCTCCAGGACCCGCACATTCTGGTTCCTGTTCGCCACTTTCTTCGTCTGCGGTTTCACCACCAACGGCCTGGTCGGCACGCACCTCATCGCGCTCTGCGGCGACCATGGCATGCCCGAAGTGCAGGCGGCGGGCCTGCTGGCGCTGATGGGCATTTTCGACCTGATCGGCACCACGGCGTCGGGCTGGCTCACGGACCGCTACGATCCGCGCAAGCTGCTTTTCGTCTATTACGGGCTGCGCGGGCTGTCGCTGATCTATCTGCCCTATTCCGATTTTTCGTTCTATAGCCTGTCGATCTTCGCCATCTTCTTCGGCCTGGACTGGATAGCCACCGTGCCGCCCACGCTGCGCCTGACCACCGAGGCGTTCGGCGAACGCGACGCCTCCATCGTGTTCGGCTGGATCGTGGCGGGCCATCAGCTCGGCGCCGCGAGCGCCGCCTGGATGGCGGGCGCGATCCGCGAGGCGCAGGGCAGCTACCTCATGGCCTTCGTCATCTCGGGCACGACCGGCCTGGCGGCCGCCGTCATCGCGCTGATGATAGGCAGGAAGCGCGCGGTTCCCCAGCCCGCCTGAACGGCGCGCCCGCGGGGGTCAGCTTCCGTGCGCCCCCGCGTGCCGCGCGCGCAGGTTGTAGGTTTTCTTGCTGCCCACGTGCTTGCGGATCAGCGCCTCGGCGCGCTCGCCGTCGCGCTGCATCAGCGCCTCCACGAAGGCCTCGTGGTCGGCCACCGCCGCCGTCCATTCATCGCTGTCGAAATTGGATTTGTAGCGCAACGCCTGCACCTGCAGGTTGAGCCTGTCGTAGGCGTGCGTGAGCGCCGGATTGTGCGCGGCGCGGTTGATCGCGATATGGGTGCCCATGCTGGCGGCGAAATACGCGCGGATGTCCCGCTTTTCGTAGTTCTCGCGCATCTGCGCGTGCAGTTGCGCGATGTGCGCCAGTTCGGCGTCCGTCGCGCGCTCGGCGGCGGCGCGCACCGCCAGCCCTTCCAGCACCGACAGCACGTCGAAAATGTTCTCGACGTCGTCGGCGGATAACTCGACCACCATCGCGCCGCGCTTGGGCTGCAAGGCCAGCAGGCCGTCCGAGGCCAGCATGCGGTAGGCCTCGCGCAGAGGGGTGCGCGAGATCTTCAACTGTTCGCAAAGGTCCCGCTCGTTCAGCCAGGTGCCCGGCTTGAAAGTGCCGTCGATGATGAGCTGCCGCAGCCTCTCGGCAACCACCGCCGGCAGCGTGGGGTGATTGATAGCCAAATCGGGGACGGATTGATCCAGCACTTCAGGGTTAGCCATGAGTTGTTCGCACTCGCTAATTCGACTATTTTTGTATCTGGTATACCAGACACCAAAGGCATACCAACCTGACCCAATCATAGAGCAAGCAACACAAGGGCAGGCACCCACCACCAAGGAGACCTTCATGAACAAGCACGCTCGCGCCTGGGCCGGCGCCCTGGCGCTGACCGCCGGCCTGGCCGCCGCTGGCCCCGCCCTGGCGCAGGACGCTTCAAAATGGCCGGAACGGCCGCTGCGCCTCATCGTCGGCTTCGTGCCAGGCGGCGGCACCGACGTCTCGGCCCGCATTCTTTCCGCCCGGCTGTCCACCCTGCTGGGCCAGCAGGTCGTGGTCGAGAACAAGCCCGGCGCATCCGGGCTGATCGCGGCCGACTACGTGGCCAAGGCCGATCCGGACGGCTACACCCTGCTGCTGGCGAACATGCAGTCCACCGTGGCCGCCCCGTACGTGGTGCAGTCCAATATCGACCCCATCCGGGATTTCACGGCGGTGCGTTATATCGGCTCCGTGCCGAACGTGCTGGTCGTCAACCCCGCGAAGCACGGGTACGCCACCGTCCAGAATCTGGTGGACGACGCCCGGGCCAAGCCCAAGCAGCTGCTGTACGCGTCGTCCGGCATGGGCAGCCCGCAACACCTGAGCGCGGCCCGCTTCTCGCAGATCGCGGGCGTCAGCATGGAGCACGTGCCCTACAAGGGCAGCGGCCAGGCGATGACCGACTTGCTGGGCGGCAGCGTCGACATGAACTTCGACACCCTGCCCGGCGCAATCAACCAGATACAGGCCGGCAAGCTGCGCCCCCTGGCGGTGACCAGCCCGGAACGCAGCAAACGGCTGCCCGACGTGCCCACGCTGGCCGAATCCGGCATCAAGGGCCTGGACATCGTGCAGTGGTATGCGGTGCTTGCGCCCGCCAAGCTGCCCAAGCCCGTCCTGGCCAAGCTCGACCACGCGCTTGGCCAGACGCTCGCCGACCCCGAGATCGCGGCCAAGCTGGCCGATCAGGGCATGGAGCTGGGAGGCGGCCCGCAAAATCCGGCGGCTTTCGCCAGCTACGTGCGGGACGAATGGAGCAAGTACGGAAAGCTCACCGCCAGCCTGGGCCTGACCAAACAGTAAATCTAGCGGGAGGGCCGCCCCCCGCCCACGCAAAGGAACGCCATGAGCGCCACCCCCACTTCCGACTCCCCCCTCATCCTGCGCCAGCGCGACGGCGACATCGCGACCGTGGTGCTGAACCGCCCGGAGAAGCTCAACGCCCTGACCATCGACGGCTGGCGCCTGCTGGGCGACACTTTTCTTGAACTGGACGCCGACGACAGCGTGCGTTGCGTGCTGCTGCGCGGGGCCGGCGAGAAGGCATTCTCGCCGGGCAACGACATCGGCGAATTCGAGACCGCCCGCAGCAACAAGCGGCAAGCGGTGGAATACGGCGCCGTCATGCGCCGGACGATAGAGGCCATCGGCGGATGCCGGCACCCCGTCGTGGCGCAGATCCATGGCATTTGCGTGGGCGGCGGGCTGGAAATCGCCAGCCTGGCGGACGTCCGCATCTGCGGCGAGAGCTCCCGGTTCGGCGTGCCGATCAAAAACCTGGGGCTGGTGATGTCGTATTCGGAACTGGCGCCGCTGGTGCGACTGGTGGGCCCGTCGGTGGCGCTGCAAGTCCTGCTGGAAGGCAGCATCTTCGACGCGGCGCAGGCTTTGCGGCTGGGCGTCGTCACCCGCGTGGAGCCCGATGGCCGGGTCGCGGAGGAAGCCCAGGCCACCGCGCGCCGCATCGCCGACGGCGCGCCGCTGGTTGCCCGCTGGCACAAGAAATTCATCCGCAACCTGATGAGCGGCAAGGCCTTGACGGAGGCCGACCGCGACGAGGCCTTCGACTGCTTCGACACCGAAGATTTCCGCGCGGGCTACCACGCCTTCCTGGCCAAGGCCAAGCCGCAATTCAACGGCCGCTGAACGCGGCGCTAGGAGTCCTCATGCACAACGACACTCACCGCCCCGCCGGCGCGCTGGCCGGCATGCGCGTGATCGAGCTTTCGCAGATCATGGCCGGTCCGACCTGCGGCATGATGCTGGCCGACATGGGCGCCGACGTCATCAAGGTCGAGAAACTCGACGGCGGCGACGATTCGCGCCAGTACCGCGATCCCCAGATCAACGGGATCTCGGCGCCCTATCTCATGCTCAACCGCAACAAGCGCGCCATCGCGCTGGACCTGAAGCACCCCGAAGGCAAGAAGGTCTTGCTGCGCATGATCCGCGACGCGGACGTCGTGACCGAGAACTTCCGCAAGGGCACGATGGAAAAGCTGGGCCTGGGCTACGACACGCTGCGCCGCGAGAATCCCGGCCTGATCTATTGCGCGGTATCGGGCTACGGCACCACCGGCCCCTACGCGGACAAGGGCGGCTTCGACCTCGTGGCCCAGGGCTTTTCCGGACTGATGGCGATCACGGGCGAACCGGGCGGGCCGCCGCTGCGCACCGGCAATTCCGTCGCGGACATCAATGCCGGCCTGCTGGCCGCGTTCGGCGTGCTGGCGGCGTACCAGCACAAGCAGCGCACCGGCGAAGGCCAGATCGTGGAAACCTCGCTCCTCGAGGCCAGCCTGCAGCAACTGTATTGGCACGCGGCGATCTATTTCGGCAGCGGCATCTCGCCCGGCCCCACTGGCTCCGCGCACGTGCTCAGCGCGCCGTACCAGGCATTCCCCACGGCCACGGACTGGATCATCATCGGCGGCGCCAACGAGAAGAACTGGCAGCGCATCGCGCAGGCGCTGGGCAAGCCCGAATGGGCCGACGACCCGAGATACGCCCGCAACCGCGACCGCATGCAGAACCGGGAGGAACTGGTGGCCGACATGTCCGCCATCCTGGAGACGCGCGGCGCGCAGGAATGGCTGGCTATCTTCGACGCGGCCGGCGTGCCGGCGGGGCCGGTGCATTCGATCGCGCAGGCGCTATCGCATCCGCAGACGCTCGCCCGCGGCATGGTGGTGGAACAGGATCACCCGGTCGCCGGCAAGGTGCGCACGGTGGGCATGCCGGTGAAATTGTCGGCCACGCCCGCGCAATACCACCGCGCGGCGCCCAGGCTGGGCGAAGACACCATCGCGATCCTGGGAGAGTTCGGCTACGGCGAACAGGAGATCGATGCGCTGATCGGCGCGGGCGTGGTCGTGGCCGTGGACCGGGAACGCGCACCGGCGTAGAAATTTCCGAGGCCGGGTTTCTTGAGCCGCCGGCGTCCGGAAGGGCGCAGGGCGGCCTCGGCGGCTACAGACGCCCGACCGCCGCAAGCTCGAAGCCCTGCCCCCTACCCTCTTCTACTCGGTTTCGCCCAGATACGCGGCGCGCACCTTCGGATCGTGCAGCATCTGGCCGGCCGGACCGGACAGGATGATCTCGCCGGACTCCATCACGTAGCCGCGATGGCTGTTCTCCAGCGCCAGGCGCGCGTTCTGCTCGATCAGCAGGATCGTCACGCCTTCGCTGGCGATGGTGCGGACCACCTCGAAGACCTTCTCGACCATCAATGGCGCCAGGCCCATCGAGGGTTCATCCAGCAGCAGCAGCCTGGGACGCGCGATCATCGCGCGGCCCATCGCCACCATCTGCTGTTCGCCCCCGGACAAGGTGCCGGCCGCCTGCTTGCGGCGTTCGGCCAGGCGCGGAAACAGGGTGAAGACCCGGTCCGTGTCCTGGCGGACCTGCGCCGCGTCGCGCCGCACGTAGCCGCCCATGGCGAGGTTTTCCTCGATGGTGAGCTGGCCGAAGATGCCGCGGCCTTCCGGCACCATGACCAGCCCGCGGCGCACCAGCTCGTGCGATTTTTCGCCGCCGATGGACTGGCCGCCGTAGACGACTTCGCCGCCGGCCAGCGGCACCAGTCCGCAGATGGAGCGCAAGGTGGTGCTCTTGCCCGCGCCGTTGGCGCCGATCAGGCACACCAGTTCGCCCTCGTCCACGCGCAGGTCGATGCCGCGCACGGCGCGGATACCGCCATAGGCGACCTGCAGGCCGCGCAATTCCAGTAAGGGTTGGGATGCTGCCGTCATGCCGGGCGCTCCTGATGAATCAGCGGATCCTGGGCTGCGCCCGCGCCCAGATACGCTTCGATGACCTTGGGATCGCGCTGCACCTGGGCGGGCTTGCCCATCGCTAGCACCTTGCCGTACTCCAGCACCAAGACGCGGTCGCACAGTCCCATGACCAGCTTCATGTCGTGCTCGATGAGCAGCACCGTAATGCCGTCTCCCCGGATCTTCTCGATCAGCTTGCGCAGCACCACGGTTTCAGACGCGTTCATGCCGGCCGCCGGTTCGTCCAGCGCCAGCAGCTTGGGATCCGTCGCCAGGGCGCGCGCGATCTCCAGGCGCCGCTGGTCGCCGTAGGGCAGAGACCGGGCCACGTCGTTGGCGCGGTGGCCGATGCCCACGTATTCCAGCAGTTCCTGCGCCCGCGCTTCCGTGGCGGCCTCTTCGGCGCGCGTGGCGCGCGTGCGCAGCACCGCGCCGAACACGCCGGAACGCGTCCGCATGTGGCGGCCGATCATGACGTTCTCGATGGCGCTCAGGTTGGCGAACAGGCGGATGTTCTGGAACGTGCGCGCCAGCCCCGCGTGGGCGACTTCGTGCGGTTTCTTGCCGGACAGCGATTCGCCGTCGAAGGTGCAGGAGCCCTCCTCCGGGATGTACAGACCGGTCAGCACGTTGAACAGCGTGGTCTTGCCCGCGCCGTTGGGGCCGATCAGGCCGTAGATCTCGCCTTGTTCGATATCGAAGCTGACTTCGGACAGGGCCTGCAGGCCGCCGAAGCGCTTGCCCAGTCCCTGGGCTTGCAGCAGTTTGCTCATGCCGCGCCTCCCTGCGCCTTGCTGGCGAGTTCGCGCTTGCGCACGGCGGAAGGCCACAGGCCGGCGGGGCGGAACAGCATCACGCACACCATCGCCAGGCCGAAGAGCAACATGCGTATGCCTTCGGGATCCAGCACCACTGCGCCGAACACCATCTGCTGGACGGGTTCGACCACCGCGCGCAGGAACTCGGGCAGCGCGGCCAGGATCAGCGCGCCCAGGATCACGCCAGGGATATGCCCCATGCCGCCCAGCACCACCATGCAGAGAATGGAGATGGATTCCATCAGCGAGAAGCTCTCGGGGCTGACGAAGCCCTGCATGGACGCGAACAGCGCGCCGGCCACGCCGCCGAAGGACGCGCCCATCGCGAAGGCCAGCAGCTTGATGTTGCGGGTGTTGATGCCCATCGCCTTGGCGGCGATTTCGTCCTCGCGTATGGCTTCCCAGGCGCGGCCGATGCGCGAGTTCTGCAGGCGCACGCAAACCACCACGATGATGAGGGTCAGCGCCAGCAGCAGGTAGTAGTACTTTTCGGGGCCCGTCACGCGCAGGCCCAGCAGGCTTTCCGTGCGGCCGAACGCGAACTCTCCCACCTTGAACGTATCGATGCGGTTGATGCCTTGCGGCCCGTTGGTGATGTTCACCGGGGCGTTCAGGTTATTGAGGAAGATGCGGATGATCTCCCCGAAGCCCAGGGTCACGATGGCCAGGTAGTCGCCGCGCAGCTTGAGCGTGGGAGCCCCCAGCAGCACGCCGAATATGCAGGCCACGGCCAGGGCGATCGGCAAAATCGCCCAGAACGGCAGGTGCAGCCCGAAATGCGGCGAGGCCAGAAGCGCCCAGGTGTATGCGCCCACGGCGTAGAACGCGATGTAGCCCAGGTCCAGCAGCCCCGCGAAGCCCACCACGATGTTCAGGCCCAGCGACAGCATCACGTACAGCAGGGCGAAGTTCAGGATGCGCACCCAGCTCTGCCCGGCCATGCCGAGCACGAAGGGCAGGACGGCGAGCACGATGCCGATCAGCGCGATGCCGATCAGATTGCGGGCCGAGAACCCGCTGCTTTTCAGGTTTCCGCTCATGCGCGATCTCCCACGCGTTCGCCCAGCAGGCCCGACGGACGGAAGATCAGCACCAGCACCAGCACGAAGAACGCGAACACGTCCTGGTAGTGGCTGCCCAGGAAGCCGCCGGTCAGGTCGCCGATGTAGCCCGCGCCCAGGGATTCGATGACGCCCAGCAACAGGCCTCCGGCCATCGCGCCCACCAGGTTGCCGATGCCGCCCAGCACCGCGGCCGTGAACGCCTTCAGGCCGAGCATGAAGCCCATGGTGTATTGCGAAACGCCGTAATAGGTGGCGACCATCATGCCCGCCACGGCGGCCAGCGCCGAGCCGATCAGGAATGCCGCCGAGATGACGGTATTGATGTTGACGCCCATCAGCCCGGCCACTTCCCGGTTCTGCGCGGTGGCGCGCATGGCCGTGCCCAGGCGGGTCTTGTGCACCACGGCCAGCAGGCCGCCCATGATGAGCGCGGCGATCACCACGATGGCGATCTGCAGCGTGCTCATGCGCGCCCCGCCGATCTCGAATACCTGCGGCGCCAGCACCTGCGGGAAGTTCAGGTAGTTGCGGCCCCAGGCCATCATCGCCACGTTCTGCAGGATGATGGACACGCCGATGGCCGTGATCAGCGCGGCCAGCCGGGGCGCCCGGCGCAGCGGCCGGTAGGCCACGCGCTCGGCGGTCCAGCCCACCGCCATGCACAGCGGCACCGAAACCAGCAGGCCCACGCCCAGGACCACGAAAGCGGAAGTGCCCGGGTCGCCGCCCACGAGCGAGATGGCGACCGTGGTGGCCGCCATCGCGCCGATCATGACGACGTCGCCATGCGCGAAGTTGATCAGCCCGATGATGCCGTACACCATGGTGTAGCCGAGGGCGACCAGGGCGTACACGCTGCCTAGCGTGACGCCGTTAATCAGTTGTTGAATGAAGATATCCATAGGGGCCGCGGAATAAGCCTGGAAAAATCGCGCATATTGCGCCGCGGCGGCCCTCGGGCCTGCCGCGCATCGCGCACGCCGGACGGCGCGCGCGCTTTGACTCGCGGGCGGGCGCGGCCGCGCCGCCTCCCCGCCCGGACCAGCCGCCGTTAGTTGGCCTGGCTGACCATCGTTTCAACCATCTCCCACTTGCCGTTCTTGACTTCGTAGATGGTGACCGAGATTTCCTTCAGATCGCCGTTGGCGTCGTACGAGATGTGCTCGCTGGTGGCGCCCTTGCGGTTCAGCTTGGCCAGGACCGGCAGGTACTTCTCGGGCTTGGCCGAGCCGGCCTGCTCGATGGCGGTGATCATGTTCCATGCGCCGTCGTAGGCGTACGGGGCATAGACGCCCGGGGCCTTCTTGAAACGCGCCTGGTAGCGCTGCTCGAAGTCCTTGCCCGCGGCCATCTTGTCCAGCGGCACGCCGGCCAGCGAGGCGTAGGTGCCGTCGGCGGCGTCGCCGGCCAGCTTGATGAAGGTGTCGCTGCGGGTCATTTCGCCCGAGACCAGCGGCGCCTTCAGGCCCAGCGTCGCCAGCTGGCGCTTCATGGGACCGGATTGCGCGTCCAGGCCGCCGTAGAAGATGGCGTCGGGCGCGGCGCCCTTGATGTTGGTCAGGATGGCGGTGAAGTCGTTCGCCTTGTCGGTCGTGTACTCGCGGCGCACGACCTGGCCGCCCGCGGCCTTGACGGCCTTCTCGACCTCGTCGGCCAGGCCCTGGCCGTAGGCGGTGCGGTCGTCAATGATGGCGACCTTCTTGGCGTTCAGCTTCTCGACCATGAACTTGCCGACGGCGGCGCCCTGCTGGGTGTCGCTGGTCATCATGCGGAAGGTGGTCTCGTAGCCCTGCTTGGTGTATTCGGGCGAGGTGGCCATCGCGATCTGCGGCAGGCCGGCTTCGTGGTAGACGCGCGAAGCGGGGATCGTCGTGCCGGAATTGAAGTGGCCCAGGATGCCGACGACGTCCTGGTCGACCAACTGCTGGGCGACCTGCACGCCGACCCGCGGATCGGCCTGGTCATCCCGCGAAACCAGCACGAAGGTGGCCGGCTTGCCGTCGACCTTGATGCCCTTCTTGTTGGCTTCTTCCAGGGCCAGGTTCAGGCCGTTCTGCATGTCTTCGCCATAGTGCGATTGCGGGCCGGTCAGCGGCGCGGCGAAACCGAACTTGATGTCGGCGGCCTGCGCGGCGGCGGCCACGCCTGCGGCGGCGAGGCTGGCGGCGACAAGCTTCAAAGTGGTGCGGAACTTCATGGGTATCCTCCGAGGTGTCGGACTTAAGACCTTGTTATACCTGAGCTTTTAGCCAGGCTTCTGGTTTTTTACTACCGCAAGCCCCGATGTTGCCGGGGTCTTGCGCATGCATGTTCTGCAGAGTCCGGATGCCGGGTTGCGACATCCGGACTTGAGGTGCGACCGGATTTTGCTTCCAGTGCAACCTTGCCCGATATTGGAGATAACCCTCAGATACCAAAGGGTTGCCCCCGCGGCGTCAGCCGATGGTCATGAGGCTGGCGTTGCCGCCCGCGGCCGCCGTGTTGACACTGATGGACCGCTCGGCCAGCAGGCGGTCCGGAACGTATCCGGCTCCCGCCGCAATCGCATCCGGGGTCAGGCCATGCACGGACAGGATGGGCCCGGGACGCTGCGCAATGCGCTGGTTGAGCGCCTGCAGCGCGTCGCCGTCGCCCTCGAACAGCACGGCCTGGTAATCCGCCTGGTCGACTTCGTCGTCGGCCAGGATCCCCGCCTGGCCGCCCTGCTCGGCGTCCAGCGTCGCCAGCAGCGCCCGCGCCGCGGCAGTATCCGCGAACCAGGCGTGGTTGCCGGTGCGCCTGGCGACCGACCACTGCGCCCGCGCGCCGGCCTCGGTGGCCGCCACGCAATACACGGCGCCGCGCGGCTCGACCATATAGGTATTGGTCTCGCCCGTCGGCCCCGGCAGCGCAATGCGCTGCGGCAGCGGCGCCGACGCGTCCAGCGCGGGCGGCAGGCCGGCCGGTCGGGTGGCCAGCAGGCGGTACATGTACAGCGGGCCGCCGGCCTTGGGGCCGGTGCCCGACAGGCATTCCCCGCCGAACGGCTGCACGCCCACGACCGCGCCGACGATATTGCGGTTGACGTAGACGTTGCCCGCATGGACCTGCCCGGTCACGTGCGCGATGGTTTCGTCGATGCGGGTATGCACGCCGAACGTGAGGCCATAGCCCGTGCCGTTGACCGCGTCGAGCAAGGCGTCCAGCTCGTCGCGCTTGTAGCGCACCACGTGCAGCACGGGGCCGAACACTTCGCGCGTCAGCTCGCTGATGTGGTCGATCTCGATGATGGTGGGCGGCACGAAGGTGCCGTGGCGGCATTCGCCGTTGAGCTCCACCTGGTCGACCCGGTGGCCGGCGGTGCGCATGGCCTCGATATGGCGCTGGATGCCGTTGCGGGCCTCGGTGTCGATGACGGGGCCCACATCCACGGACAGGCGGTCCGGATTGCCCACGCTCAGTTCGCGCATTGCACCGCGCAACATGGTCAGCACGTGGTCGGCGCTATCCTCCTGCACGCACAGCACGCGCAGGGCCGAGCAGCGCTGGCCCGCCGAATCGAACGCGGACGTCAGCACGTCGAACACCACCTGCTCGGCCAGGGCCGAGGAATCGACCACCATGGCGTTCTGGCCGCCGGTCTCCGCGATCAGCGGAATGGTGTGGCCCGCGTCGTCCAGCCGGTCGGCCAGCGTGCGCGCGATGATCCGCGCCACGTCGGTGGAACCGGTGAACATCACGCCGCGCACGCCGGGGCTGGAAACCAGCTGGGCGCCCACGGTTTCGCCCCGGCCCGGCAGCAGCTGCACGGCCCCGGCCGGCACGCCCGCCGCGCGCAGGATGGCCACGGCCTGGGCCGCGATCAGCGGGGTCTGTTCGGCAGGCTTGGCCAGCACCGTGTTGCCCGCGGCCAGCGCGGCCGCGACCTGGCCGGTGAAAATCGCCAGCGGGAAGTTCCAGGGGCTGATGCACAGCACGGTGCCCAGCGGACGGTGGGTATCGTTGCCGAATTCCGTTTCCGCCTGGTCCGCGTAGTAGCGCAGGAAATCCACGGCCTCGCGGACTTCGGCGATGGCGTTGGGCAGCGACTTGCCGGCCTCGCGCACGATCAGGCCCAGCAGGGTCTGCATCTGCTCTTCCAGCAATTGCGCGGCGCGGCGCAGGCATTGCGCGCGCTCGGTCACCGGCGTGGACTGCCAGATGGGCGCGGCGTTGGCGGCGGCGCGCAAGGCGGCTTCGGCCTCTTCCGGCTGCGTCTCGATGACATGGCCGACCACGTCGCGCAGGTTGGCGGGGTTGCGCACTTCGACGGCCCGGGCGGCGTCCCAGGCATCGCCGCCCTCGCCCAGCATCGGCGCGGCGCGCCACGGCATCGCGGCGCTGGCCAGCAGGGCCGCGGACAGCGAGCCCAGCCGATGTTCGTTGCTCAGGTCCAGGCCCGCCGAATTCGCGCGGGCGCCCTCTTGCGGATCTCCGTAGAGTTCACGCGGAAGCGGGATTTTTTCATGCGGCGCGCCCAGCGGCACGATGCGCGACGCCGCCTCGACCGGGTCCGCGACCAGTTGCTCGACCGGGATGCTCTCGTCGCCGATCAGGTTCACGAACGAGGTGTTGGCGCCGTTCTCCAGCAGGCGGCGGACCAGGTAAGCCAACAGCGTTTCATGCGTGCCCACCGGCGCGTAGATGCGGCAGGGACGATTCAGCTTGCCCTGCGCCAGCGGCCCCACCACTTCGTCGTACAGCGGCTCGCCCATGCCGTGCAGGCACTGGAACTCGTACTGCCCGGGGTAATAGTTCTGGCCGGCCAACTGGTAGATGGCGGACAGGGTGTAGGCGTTGTGCGTGGCGAACTGCGGGTACACGGCTTCCGGCGCGCCCAGCAGCTTGCGGGCGCAGGCCAGATAGGCCACGTCCGTATAGACCTTGCGCGTGTAGACCGGATAGCCCTCCAGGCCATCGACCTGGGCGCGCTTGATCTCGCTGTCCCAGTAGGCGCCCTTCACCAGGCGCACCATCACGCGATGACGGCTGCGGCGGGCCAGGTCGATCACATAGTCGATCACGAAGGGCGCGCGCTTCTGGTAGGCCTGGATGACGAAGCCGATGCCGTTCCAGCCGTCCAGCTCCGGCTCGAAGCACAGCGCTTCCAGCAGGTCGAGCGAGATTTCCAGGCGGTCGGCCTCTTCGGCGTCGATGTTCAAGCCGATATCGTAGCTGCGGGCCAGCACGGTCAGGGCCTTCACGCGCGGCAGCAGCTCCGCCATCACGCGTTCGCGCTGAGCGCGGGAATAGCGCGGATGCAGGGCAGACAGCTTGATCGAAATGCCCGGGCCTTCGTAGATGCCCCGCCCCGCCGCCGCCTTGCCGATCGCGTGGATGGCCTGCTCGTAGGACGCGTAATAACGCTCCGCGTCCTCGGCCGTGGTCGCGGCCTCGCCCAGCATGTCGTAGGAATAGCGGAAGCCGCGGGACTCCATCTTGCGGTTGTTGGCCAGGGCCTCGGAAATGGTCTGGCCCGACACGAATTGCTCGCCCATCATGCGCATGGCCATGTTCACGCCCTTGCGCACCAGCGGCTCGCCGCCCTTGCCGATCAGGCGGGTCAGCGCCTTGGACAGCGATTGCTCGCTGCTGACCGCCACCAGCTTGCCGGTGATCATCAGGCCCCAGGTCGCGGCGTTGACGAACAGGGACTGGGAACCGCCCATGTGGGATTTCCAGTCGCCGCGTGCCACCTTGTCGCGGATCAGCGCATCGCGCGTGGCGCGGTCGGGAATGCGCAGCAGGGCCTCGGCCAGGCACATCAGCGCCACGCCTTCCTGGCTCGACAGCGAAAACTCCTGGATCAACCCTTCGACGCCGCCGCCGCCGCGCTTGCCGCGCAGCTTTTTCACCAGGCCGCTGGCCATCGCGTGGATCTTTTCCAGGTTCGGCATGCGGGCCTGGCCCAGCAGCAGCGGCACGCACTCCGGCTCGGGGCGGCGGTAGGCCGCCGTGATGGCCGCGCGCAGCACGGACTGGGGCTGCACGTCCTGGCCGAATTCATAGAACGGCGGCGTAGGCGCCGATTGCCCCTCGCCCGCCTCGTCCTCGGCGCCGGCATCCGCGCCCAAGTGCGACATCTCCGCGGGCAGGTGGCCGCGCTCGATCTTGTCCAGGTACGCGAGAATCGCCTGCTTGTGCAGCCAGTGCGGCGTGCAATTGAGCTTTTGCGCGGCGGCCTTCAGCCGGTCGCGGAGCGCGTCATCGACTTTGACGCCTAGGGTCGTGCTGGCCATAAGAGATTGCTTCCTGTCGCATGGCAGAGGTGATGCTGGGCCGGCGGGGAACCAAAACCCGGAACCCAGCATGGGTAGGACCGTATGCTAGACAGGTTGCAACCGCGTTTGTATTGCGGTTAACCCTAGGTTAACCGCTTGAGAACAGGCGTCTTTTGCCTGGCCGCGCCTCAGTCTTTCAGGGGCGAGCAGCCCAGCATCTGGACCGATGCGGAGCCGGCCGGCGCCTGGCCGCGGATGGCCGAAGCCATGGTCGCCGCCAGGGCGGAAACCGCGCGCTGCTGGGCGGCGATCAGGGCGGGCACGCCAGCTTCGGCCACGGTTTCCGTGACCACGCTGCGGCACAGCAGGCCGGCGCCCTTCATGTTGACCGGCCGCACGCGCCAGGTAGCGTCCAGTTGCGCCATGCTGCCGGCCACCAGCTCGAACCGCTGCACGTCGGTCTGGACGCGCCAGACGGCGGCGCCGGGCCCGGGCTTGACCATCTGCACGTCCAGCGCGCCCAGGTCCCGCTTGAGCGCGTCGGACAGCGCGCCGCGCAGCTCGTCGCCCAGCGGCGAACTCCAGCGCTCGGAATAGAGCGCGGACACGCTGCCGTCGCCGGTGCGCACCATCAGCTGCGGCTGGTCGGCCTGGGTCGAGATGCTGACCGGCTGCACGTCGATCAGGTAGGCGGCGGACGCTGCCCCGGTTCCGGCGGCCGCCGGGGCCGAGGGCCCCTGCAGCGTGTAGTAATGCACGGGCGCCGAGGAGCCGCAGCCCGCCAGCGCGGCCGACACGGCCGCCAGGGCCAGGGTGGCGCGCAGGCGGGGCGCCTGCCTCCCCATCGGGGCGGCAGCGGGCTTGGAGGACAGGCTCGCCGGGCGAGCGCGGCGGGATGGGCGTCTATTCATGGGTTCAGTTCCTGACAGGACCGGCGCCGGGGATCGGGTCTGGGCCGCGGCCGCGCAACAAGGCCTCGGGGTTGGATTGCAGGAAATCGGCCAGGGCGCGCAGCGACCGGGCCGCGCGGCCCAGTTCCTGCATGGCCCGCTCGGTATTGACGGGCAGCGACGAGTCGGAGGCCAGCAGCGCATTGATCTGCGCCATCGACTCCCTGGCCTGCTTCAGCATGCTCTGCGCTTCGGGCGCCACCTGCTTGTCCAGGCGGCTCATCAGCTTCGAGGTGCTGGCCAGCGTGGCGCGCAGGTCTTCCCCGATCTTGTCGAATGGAATCTTCTCGACCTTGGCGATGATGTTGCTGACCTGCTGCTGGAGCTGGTCGAGGTTGCCCGGCACCGTGGGAATGAACGCGGGCTCGGACATCTTGAACTCGACCGGCTTGGCGTTCGGGAATATGTCCAGCGCCACGTAGAGTTGGCCCGTCAGCAGGTTGGCGGTTCGCAGCTGGGCGCGCAGGCCGTGCTTGATCATGCCGCCCAGCAGGCGGCCGCCCGCCACGTCGCCGTCCTTGAGGGCGCGTTCGCGCACTTCATCGAAGACGCGTCCCAGGCGCTCCGGATACAGCGTGGCGTCCACCAGGGAGTAGAAGCGCTTGGCGACCGGATCGAAATCCAGGTTGATCTGCGTGACGTTGCCCAGGGTGATGCCGCTGAAATCGATCGGCGCGCCGACGGCGAGCCCGCGGATCGACTGATCGAAGCGCATGCGGATCGGGAAGGCTTCGCCGTCCGGGTTCGCCTTGGCCGCAGTCTCGGTCGGGTAGAGATCGAACTGGGCGTCCGCGGCCGCAGGCGTGCC
>NZ_JBLZXF010000029.1:0-60627 GCF_050285585.1 Achromobacter sp.
TCCTCGACCGTGAAATTCAACACCTGGACTTCGTTCTTTTTTGCCTCAAATTCGAGACCGAACACGGTCTTGTGCACTCCAGCAGCCGCGTCGGAGGCTGCGGCGCTCTCTTCGGGCACGGTCAACGTGCCGGAAAAGACCTTGCGTCCGTCCAATGCCTCGCGCAGCTTGATTTCGATGCGCTCGCCTGCGAAACGGCGGAAATCGGCCTCGTTGCGCAGCGGGCGATCCACGCCCGGCGAACCGACTTCCAACCGCTTGTAGTCGATGTTCTCGACTTCAAACACCCGCGACAACTGGCGGGACACCTGCTCGCAGTCTTCGATGCGCACACCGCCGACCCGATCGATCGTGACGCGCAAAAGGCCCAGGGCGGCACGCTCGACGTCCACGAGTTCGACGTCCATGCCGGCCAGAGCCTCTTTGGTCAATGCGAATAAATCAGCCATATACTCAAAAAAAATGGGCTGCACGCCCAGCCCACCGTATTGCACAGAGCCCAGCCGCCACCCTACTGCACGTAAGGAGCAATGCTGGGCAGTGCCCTATATTGCGACCTAAATTTTGGCCTGCGCCGCAACGGCCCATCTAGCGGACCGCCCCCGGAAATCCTGAACCGCCCCTGAACCGCGCGGGGTAGCCTCAGGCAACCATCGGGCTAGGCAAAGACGCGAAAGCCATGAAAACCATTGATTTTACCAGATAAACTGGAAAAACGCCTGATTCGTCACGGGCTTACGTTTATGTGGGACACATCGGACCCGGCGGCGCGGCCAGCGCGCCGCTTCGGCCCGGTCAGCGCCCCCGGTGGCTGCGTCCGCCCATCACGCCCAGCCGCGACTCGTGCGCCGAAGCGCCGCGAGGCTGCCAGTCGTCGCCGCGCGGCGAGGCGCTGCGCGGGGCGCGCGGCTTGCCGCCAGCGCCCGGACCCTTGTTGCCGCCGGAGCGCGCGCCCTCGGCCTTGTTTCCACCGCGGCCGCCTGCCGCCGGCTTGCCGCCGCGACCGGCATTGCCGCCTCGCGCACCCGGCTTGCCGCCGCCGGATTTTCCGCCGGAGGCCTTGCGGCCGGCGCCGGCCGGCACTTCGGCCACGTTGCCGGACGCCACGTTGCCCGAGGGGCCGTTTGCCGACGCGGCGCGCGGCCCGCGCCCCTTGCCGCCGGACTTGCCCCCCGACTTGCCGCCGGCCGACTGAGCCCGTCCGCCCGCGGATTTACCGCCTTTGCGATTGCCGCCCTCGCCGGACAACGGATGGCCGTTGGCATAGCCGCCCGCAAACATCAGGCCGGTTCCGAAAGGATCCGAGGGACAAGCCAGCGCCTGGCCGGGGCTGCCCTGGCGGCCGCCCTGCAGCTTGCCGCGGCGGCCGATGCGGGCGCCGTTCATCCCGTTGCGGTCCATCGTGCCGAAGCCGGGCGGCAAGGCGCTGTCATGGGATTGCGGCTGCTTGGAACGGCGGCGGTTGCCACCGGAATCGTCATCTTCGCGCAGCAGCCCCAGCTGCACCATCAGCGCGCTGACCAGGGAAGGATCCAGCTCGTCCCAGCGGCCGCGGCGCAGCGTGCGCGGCAGGACGATATCGCCGAAGCGCGTGCGGATCAGGCGGCTGACGGTGACGCCCACCGCTTCGAACATGCGGCGCACCTCGCGGTTGCGGCCTTCCTGCAGGGTGACGCGGTACCAGCGGTTGCTGCCGTCACCGCCCAGGTAGTCCAGGGACCCGAACGCGGCCATGCCGTCGTCCAGCTGGATGCCATCGACCAGGGACTGGCGCTGCGCCTCGTCCATCTCGCCCAGCACGCGGACCGCGTACTCGCGCTCCGTGCCGTAGCGCGGATGCATGATGCGGTTGGCCATGTCGCCGGAAGTCGTGAAGATCAGCAAGCCTTCGGTATTCAGGTCCAGGCGGCCGACCGACAGCCACTTCCCGGTGCGCAGCTTGGGCAGGCGCGCGAAGACGCTCGCGCGGCCGCCCGGGTCGTCATGACTGACGATCTCGCCGGCAGGCTTGTGGTACAGGATCACGCGCGGAGGCTTCTTGGTGTTCGTCCGCACGATCGGCTTGCCGTTGACGCGGACCTGATCGTTGGGCGCGACGCGCTGGCCGATGTGCGCCGGCTCGCCATTGACCGACACGCGGCCCGCCACGATCAGCTCTTCCATTTCACGGCGCGACCCGATGCCCGCGTCGGCCAGCACCTTGTGCAGCTTGGGCATGACGGCCTCGCTGTTCAGGTACTTGCCCAGCCGCTGCTCCATGCGGTCCGCGGTATCCAGGTACGACAAGGCCTGCTCGGCTTCCTGCTCGGTGCCGCGGGAATCCGGAGACTCGACCGGGGCGGCGGCTTCCGCCGCTGCGGGCTGGGCGTCGCCAGCGGGCGCCTGCTCGGCCGCGGCATCGCCGCGGCGGCGGCGAAACGGCGTCCTCAGCTTGCGGCCGCGCCCGCGCGCGCCGGCCTCGCCTTCGGCCGCCGGCTCGCGCGCGGCGGAGGATTCCGGCTGGCCGCTCGTAACGGCATCATCCGAACGGGGATTGTCGTCCTGCATTGTTGTATTCGTTGTCACTGGGACAGCTCCGAATTTCAAACTTGGGTAGGCCTGCCGGGGGCAGGCTCGTCATCATCGGGGGACGCCGACTCTCGGTCGGCCTCGGGCCGCTCAAGGCCTGCCTCGTCCGATTCCGGGGAGGCGGCATCCGGGCCAGGCCGAACAGGATCGGCAAGACCGGAGGCGGGCTCATGCCCGGCAGCGGCAGGCGCCGCGCTATCGGTCTCGTCAATCGGGTCGGTCGGTTCCGCGTGTTTTGCGTTCTCGACGCTTTCCTTTGCAGCACCGGCCTCAGGGGCATCGGCGGCCATATCGGAAATGTCGCTGCCCGCCTCGCCGTCGGGAAAACCGGGCGCGGCTGGCGTATCGGACAAGCCTTCGGCTTGCTCCCGGACGGTGGATTCGTCGGCGGGATCCGCGCCTTCTTCTGTGCGCGAAAGCCGGAATTCTACGCTATCGACCGGGTCTATGGGTATATCCTGTTCCGAAACAGACAATTCCGCAACTGGGATAGCCGCTGCCGGCTCACCATCCGCCTCGGCTTCCTCGGCGCAAGCGCCACCCTCGCGGCCGGCTTCGGCATCGTCTCCGGCGCCAGCCGCGGCCTCGCCTTCAGCCTCAGCCTCAGCCTCGGCCTCGGCCCCGTCCTCGCCACTGGCATCGGCCGCGGATTCGCCCATCACCTGCTGCACTTCGCCCAGGTCCAGCCCGGCAAGCGCCGCGGCCGCCTGCGCGGATTCCAGCGCGGGCAGCTCGTCCAGGGCGCGCAGGCCCAGGTCATCGAGAAACTGCCGAGTCGTGCCGAACAGCGCGGGGCGGCCGGGCGCGTCGCGGTGGCCGATGACCTCGATCCACCCTCGGTCCTCCAGGGCCTTCACGATCTGCGAGGAGACAGTCACCCCGCGGATGTCTTCGATATCGCCCCGCGTCACCGGCTGGCGCCACGCCACGATGGCTAGGGTCTCCATCACGGCGCGGGAATACTTGGGCGGCTTCTCCGGATTGAGCCTTTCGAGATAGCGCTGCATGCGCGGACGGCTCTGGAAGCGCCACCCCGTCGCCAGCTGCACCAACTCCAGGCCGCCATCCGCCCAGTTGTTCTGAAGCGTCTCCAGCAGCGCGCGCAGCGCGCTATTGTCGAATTGTTCATCGTCCCCGAATAGCTTGCGCATTTCGGACAGTTGCATCGGCTGCGCCGCGCACAAGAGCGCGGTTTCGAGCACGACTATTGCCTCGCTATCGTTCATCGACATTCAAATTCAAAAGGGCTAACTTGCGCTAGGTTAAAAATAAGGCTACTATTCATTTCTCAGACGCGGGGTGGAGCAGTCTGGCAGCTCGTCGGGCTCATAACCCGAAGGTCGTAGGTTCAAATCCTGCCCCCGCAACCAAATTGATCGAGGCCTGGCGAATTCGCCGGGCCTTTTTCATTTTCGGCGGCGCCGATTGCGCGCCGCCACGACCCACGCACCCCGCCGCCTGGCGCACGGCCTCAATGGCGAGCCAGCAACAGACAGCGTGGGTTTGCGAAGTTCTCACTGGATTCCTGTGTGTACCGCCGCCCGCTTCGGCCATGCGCCGAAACGGCCGCGCCAATCGAACTTGGGCGGAATGCCTGCCGCGACCGTGCGCGGCAAACACCTTAAGCAATTTCTGGAAAAGCTGGCATAAATCGCCAACTAGCCTGCGGAGCGCGCCGGCAACCCGGCACCGCCTTCCGCGGCAACGATATCAAGGACCTGAATCGCCAGGCATCGAACGCCACGGGCGCGGCGGACGACCCGCCACGATCCGGAAGCCCGATGCGCCTCCCCTCGTGCGCCCGGAAACCGGTTCCGCGGCGCCGCGGCTCTTCCCCGAGCCGAAACTACGATTCTTAGATATTTTCCAAGACCACATGACGGCGGACATCCGCCCGCCATACGACGGCTTTCCGGCACGAGCCTCGGCCAACCGCGCCAGGCCCGCTCAAGCCGTCGCCAAATTATACCGTCAACTACCCTGCCCTCAAGCGCCGGCATCCCGCAACGCAGCCGCGGCCGCTATGCCGCAGGCCTGTCCCAGGGCGTGGATTCCAGCCGCTCGACCAGAAAATCCAGCATCGAACGCAGGATCAGCGGCATCTGGCGGCGCGACGCATAGATTCCGTAGATGCCCAGCTCCTGCGGCTTGCAGTGCGTCAGGATCGCGCGCAGACGGCCGGCCGCCACGTACTCGGAAGCATAGTAGGTCGGCAGCATCGCAATGCCCGCCCCCTCCAGCGCCGCGCGCGCCAGCACCGACACTTCGTTCGCACTGATGTTGCCGCTTACCGGCACGTCCACGGGCTCGCCATCGCGCTCGAAACGCCACAGACTCTTGCCGAAGTACGAATGAGTCAGGCAATTGCGCAAGGACAGATCCTCGATCCGCGCCGGCACGCCCTCGCGCTGCAGATATTCCGGCGAAGCGCAGACAACCGAGCGGCACACCGCCAGCTTGCGGGCAATCAGGTTGGGATCCAGGTCATTGGTAATGCGCACGGCCAGATCGACACGCTCCTCCACCAGATTGACCGCCCGGTCGACGAGCATCAGGTCCACGGAAGCGCCCGGATGCCGCTTCACGTAATCGGTAATGGCACTGGCCAGATGGCGGGACCCGAAGGACATGCTGGTGGTGATGCGCAGCAGGCCGCGCGGCGTATCGTCCGGCGTGGCGACCGCGCTGCGCAGGTCCCCCACCATGTCCAGCATCTGGCGGCAGCGTGGCAATGTCTCGGCGCCCGCCGGGGTAAGGCTGAGGCGGCGCGTCGTGCGATGCAGCAGGCGCACGCCGACCCACTGCTCCATTTCCGCCAGGTAGCGCGATACCATGGCGCGCGACATGTCCAGGTGAACCGCCGCCGCCGACAGGCTGCCCCTGTCGGCGACTTCGACGAACACCTGCATGGCTTTCAGACGATCCATGATTGTCTCGATTTCTGCATCAGACCGATCGGTTATACCGTATTTCCGTGCAACACCGACATCGGAAATCAACGGCGGCGGGCTTGAAACCGCCGCCCGGCGCCGTCAGGCCAGCCGTTGGCCCAACGCTTCGCCGACCGTGCTGCGGAGTTCGCCGCCATCCTGGCCGCGCAAGATATAGACCAGGCGCGATGCGCGGTCATCGTCCGGCCATTGGGCCAGCTGGCGGATCGGATAGAGCTCGCCATGCACCCCATGCACCTCGCATGGCAGGGCCTCGCCCTCGAAACACACCAGCCCCTTCATCCGAAGCAGGGCCGGCCCGAAACGCTCCTGGATCCGCGACACCCCGGCCAGAAAGGCCGGTCGGCTGATTGGCGCATCCAGGACCAGCGCGAAGCTGGCCACCCGATGGACATGCCCGCCCGCCGGCCGCGCCGAAAAGGGTCGCAGCCAGTTCGCCAGCGCGGCCCCGTCGCGCCCGGCGCGCGCGGCCGGCCCGTCCCGCAGCACATCGACGAGGGGCTCGCCGGGACGCTGCACGCAACGCTGCGCCCCCGGATTGACCGCCATCACCGCCTGCTCGACCCGGCGCAATTGCTCGGCGCCGACCAGATCCGATTTACTGAATACCACGGCGTCGGCCAGGGCCAGCTGCCGCGAAGCCTCCGGCTGCTCCGCCATCTGATCCAGTCCGTGACACGCATCCACCAGCACGATCGCGCCCCGGTACTCGTAGCGCTCGGACAGGAAGCGATCGTGCTTGAGGGTGAACAGGACGGGCGCGGGGTCCGCCAGCCCGCTGGTCTCGATAAGCACGCGGCGAAAGGGCTTGATCCGGCGGCTGAGCGCCTGCATGAAAAGGTCGCGCAAGGTATCGACCACAGCCCCGCTGACCACGCAGCACAGGCACCCGCCCTCGACCAGGACAACGCCGTCCCGCGCCTGCCGCACCAGATGATGGTCGACGCCCACTTCGCCATACTCATTGACGATCACGACGGCGTCGGAATAGGCCGGGTCGCGCAACAAGCGATTGAGAAGCGTCGTCTTGCCGCTGCCCAGAAAGCCGGAAATCACCGTAACGCCGATGCGCTTGTCGTTTTCCATATGACCCATCCGATGGCCCCGCCCAAATGAGGGGCGCCGCCTGCGCAGCCGTCTTTCACGGACGGCGAAAACCAAAAGGGCCATTCACTTGCGTGAATGACCCTGAATTCTTTGGCTCCCCGAGCTGGGCTCGAACCAGCGACCTGCGGATTAACAGTCCGTCGCTCTACCGACTGAGCTATCGGGGAACTGCTAAGAACGAAATTATGAACGAAATTTTCGACTCGCGCAAGTCTGCATTTTTTTCGCATTTTTCGCCCCCTCTGTTTCACATCGGAAAAAAACTCTGATATGATCTCGGTCTTTCCAGATCGCACCCCATAAATCAGGGGCAAGCGGCCCGGAAGAATAAGAAAGAAGCACCAAAGAAGTACCAAGAAAGATTTTTGCTTTTCTGTTTCGGCATCGCCGGAACGCCAAGCAAATGGTCTTGCCGGCATAGCTCAGTTGGTAGAGCAGCGCATTCGTAATGCGAAGGTCGTAGGTTCGACTCCTATTGCCGGCACCAGAATTTCAAAAAGCAGCCCGTTCGGGCTGCTTTTTTCATTTCCGGGGCAGCCGCGCCGGTCGTCGTCGCCAGGGAACTCCCGCCCGCCCGCACGCGTCCAACTTACCGGACCATCCTAGCGGACACCGCCATGCGCATTCTCCTTGTCGAAGACGACATCATGATCGGCGAAAGCGTGCTGGACTGCCTGCGCGCGGAGCACTATGCCGTCGACTGGGTCAAGGACGGCAATGCCGCGGACCTCGCGCTGCGCACCGATGCCTACGACCTGATCCTCCTGGACCTGGGCCTGCCCAGGCGCGACGGCCTTGCGCTGCTGCGCGACCTGCGCTCGCGCAAGGACCGCACGCCGGTGCTGATCGCCACCGCCCGCGACGCGGTCAGCGACCGGATCGCCGGGCTGGACGCCGGCGCGGACGATTATGTCGTCAAGCCCTACGACGTGGACGAACTGCTGGCCCGCATGCGCGCGCTGATCCGCCGCAGCGCGGGCCGCGCAGAACCGGTGTTCGAGCACGAAGGCATCACCATCGATCCGCAATCCCATGCCGCCATGGTGGACGGCACCCCCGTGGCGCTGACCGCCCGCGAGTGGGCCGTGCTCGAGCCCCTGATCGCGCGCCCGGGCATGATCTTCTCGCGCGCCCAGCTGGAAGAAAAACTGTATAGCTGGAAGGACAGCATCAGCAGCAACGCGGTTGAGGTTTATATTCATGGCCTGCGCAAGAAATTGGGTCCCAACCTGATCCAGAACGTCAGAGGCGTCGGCTATGTCATCCCCAAAACATGAGCATTCCGCTTAGCTATTCGCTGAGGGCCCGGCTGCTTTTCTTCCTGCTGGCCGCCATCGTGGTCGGCGCGCTGGTGCAAGGCGCGATCGCCTATCGCAGCACGCTGGCGCAGGCCGACGACATCTTCGATTCACTGCTGCAACGCACCGCTCTCTCGCTGGGCACCGGCGACGGGCTGCTCAGCGCCGGGCCTCGGCATGCGCCGGGCGCGGGCTCGCCCATGGCCGACGACCTCATCATCCAGATCTGGACGCCTGACGGCGTGCGCGTCTTCAATTCGCGTTCGCGCCGCCCGCTGCCCGACCAGATCATCCTGGGGTTCTCCGACGCAAGAATGGAGGGCAGCACCTACCGCGTGTACTCCCTGGCAACGCCCTTCCAGGTCATCCAGGTCGCGCAGGACATGGAGGTGCGCAAGAACATGGCGCGCGCGCTGGCGCTGCGCACCGTCGCGCCCATCGCGGCGGCGGCGCCGCTGTTGATGCTGATCGTCTGGTGCGTAGTCAGCTGGTCGCTGCGGCCGGTGAAACGCGCGCGCGCGCAGGTGGCGGCGCGGCAGCCCGAAGACCTGTCGCCCATCAGCGTGCAAGGGCTGCCCGACGAAATCCGCCCCCTGGTCCAGGAGCTGAACCTGCTGCTCGAACGCATGCGGGGCGCGTTCGCCCAGCAAAAGCAATTCGTGGGCGACGCCGCGCATGAGCTGCGGTCTCCGCTTGCGGCGCTGCGCCTGCAATCGCAGGCCTTGCAGCGCGCGGGCGACGCGGACGCGCGCCGGGTGGCCGAACAGCGCCTGACGGCCGGCATCGACCGCGCGACGCGGCTGGTGGAGCAGCTGCTGTCCATGGCCCGCCAGGAAAACGCGGCCGGACATGCGCCCGCCGAATCCGTGGACCTGGCGGACGTGCTGCGCCAGGCCCTGTCGGAAACGCTGCCCCAGGCCAACGCGAAATCGATCACGGTGGATCTGGACGGCGCGCAGCAGGCGTGGGTGCGGGGTCATCGGGACGCGCTTGCGCTGCTGGTCCGCAACCTACTCGACAACGCGGTCAAGTACACGCCCGCCGGCAAGCGCATCCGCCTGCGCCTGGAACAGGCGCAGGGACGGACCACGCTGCTGGTCGACGACGAAGGCCCCGGCATCCCGCCGCAAGAGCGCGAGCGCGTGTTCGACCGCTTCTACCGCATCGAGGGCAATGGCGAACACGGCAGCGGACTGGGGCTTGCCATCGCGCGCGCCATCGCCGACCGGCACGGCGCGACGATCGAGCTGCATGATGCGCCGTCCGGCCCGGGCCTGCGCGTGAAGGTGATTTTCCCGACTTAAGATTCCCCTAAGTGTCAGGCCCGAAGATAGCGCCATGTCCTTCAACATGAACGCAGGAGCCGACATGAAGACCTCCCAAATGAAGCCCTCGCGCCTGGTGATGGCGCTGCTGGCAGCAGGCGCCATTGGCGGCGCCGGCGCGACCGCCGTCATCGGCGGCGTTTCGATGGCGGCCACCGCGCCGGCCGCCACCGCCTCCTTCCAGACGATCAGTCCGTCCACCCCGCCCAACTTCGCGCAGATCACGCGCGACTACGGCCCGGCCGTCGTGAACATCAGTGTCAGCGGCACGCGCAAGGTGTCCGCCGAAGACATGGACCCGTTCGCCCAGTTCTTCGGCCAGTTCCCCGGCGGACGCGGCCAGATGCCCTCCCGCGAGGTGCCGATGCGCGGCGAAGGCTCCGGCTTCATCGTCAGCAGCGACGGCATCATCCTGACCAATGCGCACGTGGTGCAGGACGCCAAGGAAGTCACGGTGAAGCTGACGGACCGCCGCGAATTCAAGGCCAAGGTGCTGGGCTCGGATCCGCAGACCGACGTCGCCGTGATCAAGATCGACGCCAAGAACCTGCCCGTGGTCAAGGTGGGCGACGTCAACCAGCTGCAGGTGGGCGAATGGGTGCTGGCCATCGGCTCGCCCTATGGCCTGGAAAACACCGCCACGGCGGGCATCGTCAGCGCCAAGGGCCGCTCGCTGCCCGACGACACCTCGGTCCCGTTCATCCAGACCGACGTGGCGGTCAACCCCGGCAACTCCGGCGGCCCGCTGTTCAACGACCGCGGCGAAGTCGTGGGCATCAATTCGCAGATCTACAGCCGCACGGGCGGGTTCCAGGGCCTGTCCTTCTCGATCCCGATCGACGTGGCCTACAAGATCAAGAACCAGATCCTCGAACACGGCAAAGTGCGCCACGCCAGGCTGGGCGTGACGGTGCAGGAGGTGAACCAGGACCTGGCCGACTCCTTCAAGCTGGATTCCCCCACGGGCGCGCTGGTGTCCAGCGTCGAAAAGGGCAGCGCCGCGGCCAAGGCCGGCCTGCAGCCGGGCGATGTGGTCCGGGAGATCGACGGCAAGACCATCGTGTCCTCGGGCGATTTGGCCTCCACCATCACGCTGGCCTCGCCGGGCGAGAAGATCAAGCTGGACATCTGGCGCAACGGCGCGCACAAGGAACTGGTCGCCACCCTGGGCGGCGTCCCCGCGGACAAGACGCAGGCGTCGGCGGGAGACCAGGAAGTGCAGCGCGGCCAGCTCGGCCTGGCGCTGCGGCCGCTGAGCCCGCAGGAGCAGCAGGCGGCGGGCGCCGAAGGCCTGCTGATCGAACGGTCCATCGGGCCGGCCGCCAAGGCCGGCATCGAAGCCGGCGACGTGCTGCTCTCCTTGAACGGGGTGCCCGTGCACAACGTCGGGCAGGTCAAGGAGGCGCTGTCCAAGGCCGGCAAGACCGTTGCGCTGCTGGTGCAGCGCGGCGAAGACAAGATCTTCGTGCCGGTGCAGATCGGCTGAGGCCGGTTGGCCCTCTTCCCGAGGGCCGCCGCTATTCCGCGTCGGGCTGCTTGCCCGGCGCGGCCGCATCGAAGGCCGGCAGCTCGCCGCAGGCCGCCACGATGCGCACGATATTGGGCATGGCCGACAGATCGCATCCGAAACGCTGCGCGTTGGCCACCTGGGGCACCAGGCACACATCGGCGAGCGTCGGCGCATCCCCATGGCAGAAGCGGCCGGTGGCGCTGGAATTCGCCAGCTGCGCCTCCAGGGCTTGCAGGCCTTGATGCACCCAATGCTGGTACCAGGCGGTCTTGGCGTCCTCGTCCACGCCCAGGGTGTGCTTCAGGTACTTCAGCACGCGCAGATTGTTCAGCGGATGCGTATCGCAGGCGATCCCCAGGGCCAGGTCCCGCACGCGCGCGCGGCCGATCGCGTCGGCCGGCAGCAACGGGATCTGCGGATGCGTTTCTTCCAGGTATTCGATGATGGCCAGCGATTGCCCGATGACCGCGTCGCCATCGACCAGCGTCGGCACCAGGCCTGTCGGATTCATTTTGCGGTAATCGGCCGACAGCTGCTGCCCGCCATCCTTCAGCAGGTGCACCGGCACGTACTCATAGGGCAGGCCCTTCAGGTTGAGGGCGATGCGCACGCGGTACGCGGCCGAACTGCGGAAGTAGCTGTACAACTGCATGAAGTCTCCTTGATGTTCTGTTCCGGGGCCGCCCGCGGCGGCGCCCGCGCGCCTATTCCAGCGATTCCGTTTGGGCCGACTTGCGCGACAGCCCCTTGGGCAGCGGGAACGCCACGTTCTCCTCCAGGCCCGGCATCGTGCGCACCGACACCGCGCCCAGTTCCTTGACGCGTTCGATCACCTGCTGCACCAGGATCTCGGGCGCCGAGGCGCCTGCCGTCACGCCGATGCGCTTGCGGCCGACCAGCCAGGCCGGATCGATGGACTGCGCGCCATCGATCAGGAAGGACGCCACGCCCTTGCGTTCGGCCACCTCGCGCAGGCGGTTCGAGTTGGAGCTGTTGGGACTGCCGACCACCAGCACCAGGTCGCAATCCGGCGCCATCACCTTGACCGCGTCCTGGCGGTTCTGGGTGGCGTAGCAGATGTCGCTTTTCTTGGGTTCGATGATGCTGGGAAAGCGCGCCTTGAGCGCCTGGGACACCGCCGCGGCGTCATCCACGGACAGGGTGGTCTGCGTGACGTAGGCGAGGTTCTCCGGGTCTGCCACCTGCAGGCCGGCGACGTCTTCCGCCGTCTCGACCAGATACATGCCGCCCTGGGCCTGGCCCAGCGTGCCCTCGACCTCGGGATGGCCCTTGTGGCCGATCATGATGATCTCGCGCCCCGCCGCCCGCATGCGCGCGACTTCGATATGGACCTTCGTGACGAGCGGGCACGTAGCGTCGAAAACCTGCAGGCCTCGCGCCTCGGCCTCGGCCCGCACCGCCTTGGAAACGCCGTGGGCGGAAAACACCACGATGGAGCCCGAGGGCGCATCGTCCAGCTCGTCGATGAAGACGGCGCCCTTGGCGCGCAGGTCTTCCACCACATAGCGGTTGTGGACGATCTCGTGGCGCACGTAGATCGGCGCGCCATGCAATTCGAGGGCGCGCTCGACGATATCGATGGCGCGATCCACGCCCGCGCAGAAGCCGCGCGGCTGCGCCAGCAGGACTTCGGCGTCGGAAGCGGTTACAGCCTGGCTCATCAGAGCACCCCCAGGAGCGCCACGTCGACCCGCAGGCTGATGCCCGCGAGCGGGTGGTTGAAATCGAACAGCGCCGATTCCTCGTTGATTTCCTTCAGGACGCCCGAATAGCGTCCGCCATTGGGCGCGGCGAATTCCACCAGGTCGCCCGGCTCGAACGTGGCGTCGGCGCCCGCGTGCTCGGCGAGCATCGCGCGCGTGACGCGCTGGATGAGCTCGGGATTGCGCTCGCCGTAGGCGTCGGCCGGCGCCACGGTGACGCTGAAGCGCTCGCCCTCGGCGCGGCCGATCAACGCCGCCTCCAGGCCGGGCGCCCACTGGCCGCTGCCCATTTGCAGCGTGCCGGGACGGCCGTCGAAGGTGTCGGCGAACACCGAATCCTTGCCTGGGCCGGAGGCCAGCGTAATCCGGTAGTGCAGCGTCAGGTAGGAATCCGGACGGACCAAAACGTTCACTTCATTAGAGGCGGTGCTCAAGATCTGCCACCGTATAGGCAATTGAATAAACCTTGATTTTAGAGCCTCTTATGAAATTGTCCGTTCGGCTGCAAAAACATGAGCGTCCCCGGGAGCGGCTGATGCGCCACGGCGCCGCCGCGCTCCAGGATGCGGAGCTGCTCGCCGTCACCCTGCGCACGGGGATTCCCGGCCTGCACGTCGTGGAATTATGTAACCGGCTGCTGAGGCAGTTCGGCGGCCTGCGGGGCCTGCTGGGGGCCGCGCCCGAAGAATTGATGGCGGTTCCTGGCCTGGGAGCCGCCAAGGCCTGCATGCTTGCCGCCCTGCTGGAACTGGCCCGCCGCGCCATCGAAGAGGAACTGCCGCGGGTGAGCAGCCTGGACCAGCCCTGGCAGGTAAAACAATATTGCAAAGTCGCGCTGGGGCACCGCCGGGTGGAGCACTGCATCGCCCTCTACCTGGACAACCAGCTGCGGCTGATCGCCACCGGCGAGCTGGCGCGCGGCACGCTGTCGCAAGCCTCGGTCTATCCCCGCGAGGTCGTGCGCGAGGCCCTGCGCCATCACGCCGCCGCCCTCATCGTCGCCCATAACCACCCTTCGGGCGTGGCCGAGCCCAGCGCCGCCGACCACAGTTTCACCCAGCACCTGAAAAAGGCGCTGGCCCTGGTGGACATCAAGCTCGTGGACCACCTGGTGGTGGCCGGCGGCACCGTGGTGTCCATGGCGGAGCGGGGCAGCCTGTAGGCCCGCTGCGGCATGCGCCGGAATTCGTTAGACTACCGCCCGTTATTGCTTTAGGCTTAACCTAATTCCGGCATCACGCGACCTTTTTCCGCCCGACATGAAGCGCCTGTGGGATATTTCCCCGCCCGTCTCCGCTGCTTCGCCTGTCTTTCCAGGCGACACACCATACCGCCAGCAATGGAAATGGTCGCTTGAGCCCGGCTGCCCGGTAAACGTCAGCGAGATCACGCTGTCGCCGCATATCGGCGCGCATGCCGATGCGCCCCTGCACTACCAGAATGGCGCCGCCGCCATCGGGTCCGTTGCGCTGGAGCCCTTCCTGGGTCCTTGCCGCGTCATCCACGCCATCGACTGCGGCCCGCTCATCACCGTCGATCACCTGGCCCATGCCGCCCTGAACCTGCCGCCCCGCGTGTTGGTCCGCACGGCCAAGCATGCCGCGCAAGACTGGTGGACCGACGATTTTTCCGCCTACGCCCCCCAGACCATCGAATGGCTCGCCGAACGCGGCGTCATGCTGATCGGGCTGGATACGGCCAGCATCGACCCCGCGTCCAGCAAGACCCTGGACAGCCACCACACGATCTTGCGGCACGATATGCGGGTACTGGAAAACCTGGTGCTCGATGCCGTGCCGGAGGGCGATTACGAATTGATCGCCCTGCCGTTGGCGCTGGTCCAGGCGGATGCCAGCCCGGTACGCGCAGTCCTGCGCGAACTGTAGGCCGGTCCGACGGACATCGGGCGGCGCAACGCAATCTTCCCGCCGCCCCATTCTGGAAGCACCACAATGAGACATCATCCCGCCCCTCTCGCGGCGCCGGCCCGCGCCCGCCGCCACGCGCCGCGCTGGCGCGCCCTGCCCGCATCCGCGCGACGCGCCGCGCCGCCCTGCCAGGGAGGCCGCGCATGAGCCAGACCGAACGCCCCGAAGACATCGTCCGCGAGGAAAAGGCGCAGCTGGATTTCACGCGCGACATGACCTACGGCGACTACCTGCACCTGGACGCCCTGCTGGGCGCGCAGCACCCGCTGTCGCCCGAGCACAATGAAATGCTCTTCATCATCCAGCACCAGACCAGCGAACTCTGGATGAAGCTGATGCTGCATGAATTGCGCGGCGCGATCGACAACGTGGCGGCCGACCGCCTCCAGCCCGCCTTCAAGATGCTGGCCCGGGTCAGCAAGATCATGGAGCAGCTGGTGCACGCCTGGGACGTGCTGGCGACCATGACACCGCCCGAATACTCCGCGCTCCGTCCCTATCTTGCGCGCTCCAGCGGATTCCAGAGCTACCAATACCGCCAGATCGAATTCCTGCTGGGCAACAAGAACGCCGCCATGCTCAAGCCGCACGAACACCGCGCGGACCTGCTGGCCCAGGTGCAAGAGGCCTACGAGGCGCCCTCCCTGTACGACGAAGCGCTGCGGCTGCTGGCGCGCCGGGGCCTGGACGTGCCCGCCGACCATCTCCGGCGGGACTGGACCCAGCCCTATCAATCCTCGGAAGGGGTCGAGGCGGCCTGGCTGGCCGTCTACCGGCAACCCGAGCGCTACTGGGACCTTTATCAACTGGGCGAAAAGCTGACGGACCTGGAAGACGCGTTCCGGCTGTGGCGATTCCGCCACGTCACGACGGTCGAACGGGTCATCGGTTTCAAGCGCGGCACGGGCGGCACTTCGGGCGTCGCCTACCTGCGCCGCATGCTGGAAGTGGTGCTGTTCCCCGAGATCTGGAAGCTGCGCACGGATCTCTGAGGCACCGCTTTCTTATGGCCCCATTTTCCGGCGGACGGCGCCCCGCCGCTTCCCGCCGGTTTTCCTTGGCCCATAAAAAATTCCCATGCTAGAATTCAGGGTTACTTTTTGGATACGTGGCTAGCGCCGAAGTTGGATGCTTGGCGTCCTGGCTGGCGACCCTAACAACCGAGGAAGGCTCGAAAGAGCCCTAGGAAAGCACCATGAAAGAAGGCATTCACCCCGAATACCGCGAAGTCGTCTTCGCCGACCTGCAAACGGGCAGCAAGTTCATCACCCGTTCGACCGTGCAAACGCGCGAAACCATCGATCTGGACGGCAAGACGTACCCGCTCTTCAAGTGCGACGTGACCTCCGAATCGCACCCGTTCTACACGGGCGCCCAGACGCGTATCGTCGAAACCGGCCGCGTGGAAAAGTTCCGCGCCCGCTTCGCCCGTACCGCCGGCACGGTCAAGTCCGCTTCCTGATCCTGTCGCTCCCGCAGGAGCCACAGCAAAAAGGCAGCCTTCGGGCTGCTTTTTTTTCCTCCCTAGCCGCCTATTCCCGCGCTGGGGGCTAGCGCAACCCGACCACTCGGTTACATTAACGCCCGTGTCCCCACTATCCTTTTCCACACCGGCCCGGCTGACGTCCGTGGCCACCGCGAAACTGCCCAGGCTGATACTCCTGGGCTTGCTGCTGGCCTATATCGTGGCCGGCCTGTTCATGCGCGACCCGTGGAAAACGGACGATGCGGTCGGACTGGCGACCATGATCACGGCGATCCGCGAAGGCGGCATCACCTGGCTACTGCCGCAGGTCGGCCTGCTGGCTCACGCCGAGGAAGGCCCGTTGATCACCTGGGTGGGCGCATTCTGCATCTGGCTGTTCGGCCCGATCATCGGCGACATCCCCGCCGGCCGCCTGCCCAACCTGCTGTGGTTCGCGATCACCACCACCAGCGTGTGGTACGGCACCTATCTTCTGGGCCGCCGCGCCGAAGCCCAGCCCCTTGCGCTGCCCTTCGGCGGCGAACCCGAACCGCGCGACTACGGCCGCATGCTGGCGGACGCCGCGCTGCTCCTGCTGCTCGCCACCGTCGGCATCCTGCAGCGCACCCATGAAACCACCGTCGTGCCCGCAATCATGGCGTGGCAGGCGCTCGCCTTCTATTCGCTGGCCCGCAGCGTGGACCGCCCCTTCACGGGCTGCACCACCCTGGGCATCGCCCTGGCCGCCAGCTTCCTGACCCGCGGCTGGGTCGGCGCGATCCCCATCATGGTCGGCTCGCTGCTGGCCTTCTACCCGCGCACCCAGCTGTGGCGCTGCCGCCGCTGGCTGCCCTGGGCGGCGCTGGTCACCCTCGTCCTGATCCTGGCCTGGTGGATCCCCGCCAGCCATGGCAGCGAATACTGGATCCGCAACTGGAAGACCTGGAACCTGTCGTCCTTCGCATTGCCTTCCTGGCACGACATGGGCCGCACGCTGCGCGATCTCCCCTGGTATCTATGGCCGACCTGGCCGCTCGCCCTGCTGGCCATCTGGCGCTGGCGCTCCTGGATCTACGCGCCCCATATCTGGCTGCCGCTGACCCTGCTGGCCTGCTCCACGCTGGTGCTGTTCGGCCTGGAAGAGGCCACGGACGCCGAGTACGTGCTGCTGGCCGCCCCCTGCGCCGTGCTGGCCGCCTTTTCGCTGCCGACGCTGCGCCGCGGCGTGGTCAACACGCTGGACTGGTTCGCCGTCATGTGCTTTTCCCTGACCGCCGCCACCGTCTGGCTCGGCTGGGTCGCCCTGCACTTCCACTGGCCCGCGCAGATCTCGCGCAACATCGCCCGCCAGACCACGGGCTACGAACCGGTCATTTCCTGGGTCGCCTTCGCGCTGGCCCTGGTATTCACGCTGGCCTGGATCGCCCTGGTCGTGTGGCGGCTGCGCGTGAAACCCCAGGCGCTGTGGCGCGGCACCGTGCTGTCGGCGGGCGGACTGACCGTGACCTGGATCCTGCTCGTGCTGCTGTGGCAGCCGGCGGTCGACTACGCGCGCAGCTATCGCACCGTGTCGGGCCAGCTGGCCCAGGCGCTGGAGCAGAACATCCGTCCGGGCGAATGCGTGCGGGGCCTGAGCCTGGGCAGCGGCCAGCGCGCCTCGTTCCTGATCTTCAATAATCTGACGTTCACGTTCGACGCGAAGTGCACGCTGATCCTGCAGCAGACCAGCAACCAGAGCCTGCGCGACAACACCGCCGCCTATAGCGAAGGCGCCGACGTGCTGTGGCAGGGCGGCCGGCGGGCGGACCGGCAGGAGGTATTCCGCCTGCTTCGCATCGGTTCGAACCGATGACGCCGGCGCCCGCCGCGCCGATGACCTTCGGCGCCACCCTGCGAGGCATCGCCAAGCAGGCCTGGCCGGTGCTGGTCAGCCAATGGGCCGGCATCTCCTTCGGGGTGCTGGACACCGCCATGACGGGCCATTCCAGCGCCGACGACCTGGCCGCCATGGCCCTGTCCGCGTCCATCTACATCACCATCTTCGTCGGACTGATGGGGGTGGTGCATGCCCTCATCCCCATCCTGGCCCAGCACTTCGGCGCGGGCCAGAATCTCGAGGTGGGACGCAGCTGGGGCCAGGGCGTCTGGCTGGCCCTCGGCCTGTCCGTCGCGGGCGCGGCCCTGATGCTGTTCCCCGACATGTGGCTATCGCTGTCGGGCGCGGTCGACCCCGCGGTGCGCGCGCGCGTCGGCTCCTATCTGCAGGCCCTGGTGCTGGCCCTGCCGGCCGCGCTGGTGTTCCGCACCATTTACGCGCTGGGCACCTCGGTATCGCGTCCCAAGCTGGTGATGGCGATCAACCTGACGGCCATCGGCTTCAAGGCCTTTTTCAACTGGGTACTCATCTACGGCAAGCTGGGCCTGCCGGCCATGGGCGCCACCGGCGCCGGCCTCGCGACCGCCATGGTCTCGTGGATCAGCCTGGGACTGGGGCTGTGGGTCATCACGCACGACCGCTACTACCGGCGCTTCAAGCTGCGGGTGGGCAGGCCCGACTGGAAGACGCTGAAAGAACTGCTGCGCCTGGGCATCCCCATGGGCGGCTCCTATCTGGTGGAAGTGTCGGCCTTCACGTTCATGGCCCTGCTGGTCGCGCGCGAAGGCACTTTCGTGACCGGCGGCCACCAGATCATGTCGAACCTGGCCGCTCTCTGCTACATGATGCCCATGGCGCTGGGCGTGGCCACCGCCGCACTGACCGCGCAGGCCATCGGCGCCGGCAACCTGGACCATGCGCACCGCACCGGCATGGCGGGCCTGACGCTCGGCATCCTGGGCGCCCTGCTGACGGCCTCGGTGCTGCTCATCGGCCGGCCGCTCATCCTGGCGGCCTATACCGACAACCCCGGGGTGGCGGCCGTGGCGACCACGCTGCTGGCCGTGCTGCCCCTGTTCCACCTGTTCGATTCGATGCAATGCATCAACTCCTACCTGCTGCGCGCCTACAAGGTGGCGGTGGTGCCCCTGCTGCTGCAGATGGTCGCGCTGGCGGGCGTGGGCCTGATCGGCGGCTGGTGGTTCGGCTTCGGCCCGGGCCGCGGCGGCCTGGACGGCCTGCGCGCCGTCCTCGTGCCCGGCTCGCCCCAGGGCGCCGGCAGCATGTGGCTGATGGCCATGGTCGGCCTGGCGCTTTCCGCCGCCCTGCTGCACTACTGGTATCGGCGCATCGTGCGCGCCGCGATAAGGTAGCGCAAGAAAAAAGCAGCCCTGGGGCTGCTTTTTTCTTGCCGGGCTCAAGGGCCCTCCAGGGAGCGCCTCCCTATTTCGGACGCTTGTCGATCACGCGGCGGGCCTTCCCGGTCAGCGTGCGTTCCACATGGCCCGCATCCGACACCTGGATGCGCGCGCTGACGCCGATGTGCGTCTTGACCGCGTGCTGGAGTTGCTTGCCCAGGCTCGCGCGGTCGGCATCCGACAGGTTCGAGAACTCGGCCCGCAGCTCGGTCAGGATTTCGAGCTCGTCCAGGTTGCCGGTGCGCGACAGCACCAATTGGTAGTGCGGCGCCAGCTGGGCGATCTTCAGGACCAGCTCCTCGACCTGCGTCGGGAACATGTTCACCCCGCGCACGATCAGCATGTCGTCGCTGCGGCCGGTGATCTTGCCGATGCGGCGCATGCTGCGCGCCGTCGGCGGCAGCAGGCGGGTCAGATCGCGCGTGCGGTAGCGGATGATGGGCATCGCTTCCTTGGTCAGCGAGGTGAACACCAGTTCGCCGGGCTCGCCTTCGGCCACGGGTTCGCCCGTGTCCGGGTTGATGATCTCGGCGTAGAAGTGGTCTTCCCAGACCACAGGGCCATCCTTGGTTTCGACGCATTCGCTGGCGACCCCGGGGCCCATCACTTCGGACAGGCCGTAGATGTCCACGGCGTCGATGCCGGCTTCGGCCTCGATGTCGGCGCGCATCTGGCCGGTCCAGGGCTCGGCGCCGAAAATCCCGATGCGCAGCGAACTTTGACGCGGGTCAATCCCCTGGCGGCGCTGTTCCTCCAGAATATTGCAGAAATAGGAGGGCGTGACCATGATGATGTCCGGACGGAAATCGTTGATCAGCTGCACCTGCTTTTCCGTCTGCCCGCCCGACATCGGAATGACCGTGCAACCCAGGCGTTCCGCGCCGTAATGCGCGCCCAGGCCGCCCGTGAACAGGCCGTAGCCGTACGCGACGTGGATCGTGTCGCCGGGCTTGCCGCCGGCGGCCCGGATCGAGCGCGCCACGAGGTTGGCCCAGTTGTCCAGGTCGCTCTTGGTATAGCCCACCACCGTCGGCTTGCCGGTGGTGCCGCTGGACGCATGGATGCGCGAGACGCGCTCGCGCGGCACGGCGAACATGCCGAAGGGGTAGTTTTCGCGCAGTTCCTTTTTCGTCGTGAAGGGGAACTTCGAAATGTCGGACAGCTGCTTCAAGTCATCGGGGTGGACGCCGACCTCGTCGAACGCCTTCTTGTAATGCGGGACGTTCTCGTAGGCATGCTTGAGCGACCACTTCAGCCGCTCCAGCTGCAAGGCGCGCAACTCATCCTGGCTGGCATGCTCGATGGGGTCCAGCCCCGGCTTGCTCATGGTGTTGGACATGATTATCTCTCTCCTGAAATTCTCTCTCTACGCGGAGCCCGGTCACGCGGCACGCGGGGAAATCCGCGCGCGCACGGCCGGGCCGGCGGCCTTGTCTTCGGTTGGATGGTTGTGGGCTCAAGCGTCCGCGGGGACTCCGACGATCTGGCCTTTGATGCGGTACGAGCGGCCCCGGAACAGGGCCACGTTGCGTCCGTCCTGATTGGTGACCGTTACGTCGTAGACGCCGGTGCGCCCGGCGAGCGAACGTTCCTGGGCCACCGCGGTCAGCAGGTCGCCCTCGAACCCAGGCGCCAGGTAATCGATGGTGCAGCCGGAGGCCACGGTACTGACGTTGCGTGAATTGCAGGAAAACGCAAAAGCGCTATCGGCCAGCGCGAAGATGAAGCCGCCGTGGCAGGTCTTGTGCCCGTTCAGCATATCGGGGCGCACGCGCATCGTCAGGCGCGCGTAGCCCGGCCCCATTTCCTCGACTTTCATGTCCAGGCCCTGCGACGCGGCGTCGCCCGCGTACATCACGGTGCCCACGGCCTGCGCAAGCTCCTGCGGATCGGCCGGTACGTCAACGGCGGGAACGTGTGCGTTCATCATTGCCCCTTGAACTGCGGTTCGCGCTTGCCCAGGAAGGCGTCCACGCCTTCCGCGTAGTCCGCGCTGCGGCCCAGCTCGCGCATCATGTCGCGCTCCAGGTCCAATTGAGTGGAAAGATCGTTGCCCAGGCTGGCCTGGATGGCCCGCTTGGTGAACGCCAGCCCCTTGGTGGGGGCCTGGGAGAAATGCCGGGCCAGCCGGTCCAGCGCGGCGTCGAACGCCTCGTCCGGCACGCACTGCCAGATCAGGCCCCATTCCTGGGCCTGCTGGGCGCTGAGCTTGTCGCCCAGCATGGCCAGCCCCATGGCGCGGGCGCGGCCGACCAGGCGCGGCAGCGCGAAGGTGCCGCCGGTGTCGGGGATGAGGCCCAGCTTGCAGAACGATTGGATGAAGCTGGCCGATGCCTTGGCGATGACGATGTCGCCGGCGAAGGCCAGGTTGGCGCCCGCCCCTGCCGCCACCCCGTTCACGCCCACGACGACGGGCATGGGCAGGGCATTGAGGCGGCGCACCAGCGGCGCGTAGAACTTGTCGACGGTTTCGCCCAGATCGGGCGGGGTGCCGTCGGCGGCGGGCTTGCGCTCGCTCAGGTCCTGGCCCGCGCAGAAGCCGCGGCCCGCGCCGGTCAGCACCAGCACGCGGGCGCCCTCCGCTTCAACGCGGGTCAGTGCGTCGGCGACTTCGCCATGCATGTTGGCGGTGAAGCTGTTCAGCTTGTCCGGGCGGTTCAGCGTCAGGCGCGCAATGCCGCCGGACAGGTCGAATTGAATATCTTGATAGCTCATCTCAGTTATCCATTGCGGGCACGCCACTCGCATCAAAAATCAGCCCCCCCTAGCCGGGCAGCGCGGCGCCGGCTTTGCCGGTCCGCCGCTGCGCCCCCTGGAAGGGGAAGCGCGCAGCGCTTCGGGGGGTGGGCTTAAATATGACGACGGGTTTGCACCACGCGGAAGCGGTTCGATACGAAGGCCGAGTCGGACAGCGCGGCATTCGCCGCCGGATTGGCGCCGGTGCCGTGGAAATCGCTGAAGGCCGCGGTCTGGTTGACGAATACCGCGCCCGTCAGGTTGAGCGACAGGGAGACGCCGGAGACCTCGGCCGCGTCCTGCACCTGTTCGGCGACGGAGTCGTCCGTGGTGTAGGCCGACAGGGACAGCGCGCCATGCTGGATGACGCTGTCGCGCGCCAGCTGGATACTGTGGGCGGTGGAATCGGTGGCCACCACGAACGCGATCGGGCCGAACCACTCCTGGCTGATGGCGTCGTTGCCGGCTTCGGCGCGCAGCAGCAGCGGCGTGCGGATGCGGGCGTTCTCGAATTGCGGGTGGGCAAGCGTCTTGCTGTCGGTCACCACGGGCAGCCCCAGCGCGCGCGCCTTTTCGATGCGGGCGACAACGCCTTCGTTCTGGATGGCGCCGGTCAGCTCGACGGCCTTCGCGGCGTCGGCGCTGACCTTCTCCAGCGCCGTGCCGAGCGCGGCCGCGACGTCGTCGAAGCTCACGCGGCCTTCCGGCGTCTCGATGCCGTCGCGCGGCACATAGATGTTCTGCGGCGCCGTGCACATCTGGCCCGAATACAGGGCCAGCGAGAACGCCAGGTTGCGCGCCACGCCCTTCAGGTCGGCGGCGGAATCGATGATGACCTGGTTCACGCCGGCCTTCTCGGTGTAGACCAGCGCCTGGCGGGCGTTGTTCTCGAGCCAATCGCCGTTGGCGGAACTGCCGGTGAAGTCGATGATCTTGACGGCGGGATCCAGCGCCAGTTTCTGCGCCGTGTCATCGCCGGCCTCGTGGGCGGCCAGCAGCACCACGTCCGGATCGAAGCCGGCTTCCTGCAGCACTTCGCGCGCCACCTTCACGGTGATGGCCAGGGGCAGGATCGCGCCGGGGTGCGGCTTCACGATGACCGTGTTGCCGGTGGCCAGGCTGGCGAAGAGGCCCGGGTAGCCGTTCCAGGTCGGGAAGGTGGAGCAGCCGATCACCAGCGCGACGCCGCGCGGCACCACGGTGAACTGCTTTTCCATGCGGATCGGGTCGTTCTTGCCCTGGGGCTTTTCCCAGACGGCCACGCCCGGGATGCGCGACATCTCTTGCCAGGCGTAGGTAACGGCTTCGAAGCCGCGGTCCTGCGCGTGCGGGCCGCCGGCCTGGAAGGCCATCATGAAGCCCTGGCCGGTCGTGTGCTGGACCGCATAGGCGATTTCGAAGCTGAGCTTGTTCAGGCGGGCCAGGATCTCGAGCGACACGCCCACCCAGGCGCGCGGGCCGGCGCGACGCCAGCTTTCGAGCGCCCGCTTGGACGACGCGACCAGCTTGTCGGCCGGCACATGGGGATAGGTGATGCCAAGATCGAAACCGTAGGGCGACTGCTCGCCGCCCACGGTGCCGTCGGCGTCGCGCAGGTCCAGCGGGAAGGGCTTGCCGCGCAAGGCCTCGAACGCGGCGCGACCGTCGTCATTGGCGGTTTCGCCATAGTTGCGCGGGCTGGGCGATTCGGCGTAGGGGCTCCAGTAGCCGCGCAGGGCGGCCGCGGCCATGGCTTGTTCCAGCAGGGGCTGGTGGCGTTCGAAGAATTCTTGGGACACTGCGTCTCTCCAGATGAATGGGTTTTTTCTGCCTGGCGCGGGCCGGGTCAGGTTTCCTGGTCGAAGTCGATGACCAGGCGGTCGCTGACCGGGAAGCTCTGGCAACTGAGGATGAAGCCGCGCGCCACTTCGTAGTCTTCGAGGGCGAAGTTGGCGTCCATGTCCACCTCGCCCTCGATCACCTTGCAGCGGCAGGTGGAGCACACCCCGCCCTTGCACGAATACGGCAGTTCTATTCCTTGCGCCAGCGCCGAATCCAGCACGCTGTCTTTGTTCTTGTCGATAACGAACATACGGCTGTGGCCGTCCTGCACCACCGTCACCTCGCACTGCCCCTTGCCGGGCGCCTGGCGGGCGTCCTGGCCGGTGCGCAGCGCGCGCGGCCCCTTCGGCGCGCCGAAGAGTTCGAACTTGATGTTCGATTTCGGGATGCCGCGGGCCTGCAGCCTCTCGACCACGCTTTCGGTCATGGTCTGCGGGCCACAGACAAAAGCGTAATCGATATCCTCGGGGCTCATCCAGGCCGACATCAGCTGGTCGACTTTGTCCCCATCAAGGCGGCCATTGAACAGTTCGATGTCCTGGGTTTCGCGGCTCATGATGTAGACCAGCGAAAAACGCTCCATGTAGAGGTTCTTCAGGTCTTCGATCTCTTCGCGGAACAGCACCGCCGACGAGGCGCGATTGCCGAAGAACAGCGTGAACTTGCTGCGCGGCTCGGTGGACAGCGCCGTCTTGACCAGCGAAAACACCGGCGTGATGCCGCTGCCTACGGCGAACGCCACATAGTGGCGTTCGTTTTCCGGCGAAAAATCGACGGTGAAGTTGCCCGCCGGCGCCATGACTTCCAGCGTCTGGCCCGGCTGCAGTTCGTGGTTGGCCCAGCTGGAAAATACGCCTTCGTCCACCTTCTTGATCGCCACGCGCAAAAGCTTGTCGTGGGGCGCGGAACAGATCGAATAGGAGCGGCGCTGCTCCTGGCCGTTCAGTTGCGTGCGCAACGTCAGGTACTGGCCGGGCAGAAAGGCGAATTCCTCCGCCAGCGCCTCGGGCAGCTCGAAGGTGACGACAACCGCGTCGCGCGTATTGCGCGCGACGGAGGCCACCGTCAATGAATGGAATGGGTTCTGGCTCATCTCGAAACCGCTCTTAGTGAGTCTTGAAATAATCGAAGGGCTCGCGGCAGGACACGCAGCGATACAGCGCCTTGCACGAGGTGGACCCGAAATTGCTGACCAGGCGCGTGTCTTTCGAGCCGCAGCGCGGGCAGGCGATGGCGGGGCCGGCGGCGCGCCGGCTGATGCCCGAGATGTCGACGGCGCGTTCGGCGGGCGCGGCGATGCCGTAGCCCTTGAGCGCCTCGCGTCCCTTCTCGCTCATCCAGTCCGTGGTCCAGGCCGGCGCCAGCCGGGTCTGCACGCGCACCTCGGCAATGCCGTGGCGCGCCAGCGTCTGCTGGATGTCCTGGGTGATTTCGCGCATGGCCGGACAGCCGGAATAGGTCGGGGTGATGACGACGACACAGGCGCCGCCATCCCAGGACACGTCCCGCACCACGCCCAGATCCACCACGGACAGCACGGGGATCTCCGGATCGGGGACCTCCTGCAGCCAGGCGTAGACCTGGTCGGCGGAAACGGGTGCCAGCGCGTTCACCACTTCGCTCCGGGATAGGCGCGCGGCAGGAACTGCATTTCGGCCAGGACATAGCCCAGCTCCTCGGAATGCTTGCCCTGGCGGCCGCCGCGGTGGGCCAGGTGGTTGGCGGCGGCCTCATCGGGCACCGTCAGCGTGGCTTCCTCGAGCACCTCGCGCACGTGGGCCAGCCAGGGCTGGCGCAGCGCGGCCAGCTCGCAGCCGATGCCTCGGGCCGCGACGTCCTGGTCGATGGCGTCGTCGGCGAACAATTCGCCCGTGAAGCGCCAGGCGTCGTCGATGGCGGCCTGCATCTTGGCGTGGCTTTCCGCCGTGCCATCGCCCAGGCGCACCACCATGTCCGACGAACGGCGCACGTGGTAAGTCACTTCCTTGATGGACTTGGCCGCGATGGCCGCGATGCGCTCGTCGGACGATTTTTCCAGGCGCTGCAGCAGGAAGTAGTGCCAGACGTCGAACAGGAACTGGCGCGCCATGGTGTCCGCGTAATTGCCGTTGGGCCGCTCCACCAGCAGCACGTTGTGGAACTGGTGCGCGTCGCGCAGGTAGGCCAGCGCGTCTTCGTCGCGCCCGGCGCCCTCCACTTCGCCCGCCAGCGTCAGCCACATGCGGGCCTGGCCCAGCAGGTCCAGCGCGGTATTGGTCAGCGCCAGGTCTTCTTCCAGGATAGGGCCGTGGCCGGTCCAGGCGCCCAGCCGCTGCGACAGGATGAGCGACGAGTCGCCCAGGCGCAGCAGATATTCAAACAGAGTCTTGTCCATGTCTCCCCCGCCGCCTTACATGTGCTTGATTTCTTCGGGCATCGGGAAGAACGTGGGGTGCCGATAGACCTTGCTGTTGGCCGGCTCGAACAGCGGATCCTTGTCGCCCGGGCTGCTGGCGGCGATATCGGAGGCACGCACCACCCAGATGCTCAGCCCTTCGTTGCGGCGGGTGTAGACGTCGCGGGCGTGGTTGATCGCCATTTCGGCGTCGGGGGCATGCAGGCTGCCGACGTGCTTGTGCGCCAGGCCGTGCTGGCTGCGGATGAATACTTCCCACAGGGGCCAGTCTTTGCTCATGATGGATGTCCTCGAATACCGGGCGCGCGCCGCGCGCCCTGATCTGCAATGGTTAGAAGAGTGAGTCCGGCCGCGCTGCCGCCCGAGCCGCAGCGCGGCCGCGCGGGGCCGGCGTTGCCGGTGCGCTTCGGGGGGTGGGCGTCATCCTCTCAGGCTGCTTTGCGCTCGGCCCGCTTGTCGGCGTAGGCGACCAGCGCCTCGCGCACCCAGGCGCCGTCCTCGTGCGCCTTGACGCGCGCCGCCAGGCGTTCGCGGTTGCACGGGCCGTTGCCCTTGAGCACCGCATAGAACTCGCTCCAGTCGATCTCGCCGAAATCGTAGTGGCCGCGCTCGGCATTCCACTTCAACTCGGGATCCGGAATGGTCAGCCCCAGAAACTCGGCCTGCGGCACGGTCTGGTCCACCATCTTCTGGCGCAGCTCGTCGTTGGAGAAAAGCTTGATCTTCCAGGCCATGGACTGGGCGCTGTTGGGGGAATCGGCATCGCTCGGACCGAACATCATCAGCGCGGGCCACCACCAGCGGTTGAGGGAATCCTGCACCATCGCCTTCTGTTCGGGCGTGCCGTGCAGGCACATCTGCATCAGCAGGTCGTAGCCCTGGCGCTGGTGGAAGGACTCTTCCTTACAGACGCGCACCATGGCGCGCGCGTACGGGCCATAGGAGCAGCGGCACAGCGGGATCTGGTTGATGATGGCCGAGCCGTCGACCAGCCAGCCGATCATGCCGATGTCGGCCCAGCTGAGCGTGGGGTAATTGAAGATGCTGGAGTACTTGGCGCGGCCGGCGTGCAGGTCGTCGATCAGGTCGTCGCGCGACACGCCCAGGGTTTCCGCGGCGCTGTACAGGTAGAGCCCGTGACCGGCCTCGTCCTGGACCTTGGCCAGCAGGATAGCCTTGCGCTTGAGCGACGGCGCGCGCGTGATCCAGTTGCCTTCCGGCAGCATGCCCACGATTTCGGAGTGCGCGTGCTGGGAAATCTGGCGCACCAGCGTCTTGCGGTAGGCCTCGGGCATCCAGTCCTTGGCCTCGATGCGGATACCGTCGTCGATGCGGCGCTGGAACGCCTGTTCCTGGCCTTCGAGCTGGTCCGCGGTCTTGACCTGCTTGACGCCGGTTTCGACGAGTTGAGCGTACATGTATGTCTCCTTGAGACGGTTTGCGAAAACGCAAAGCAAACGTTCCGCAGTGCCGTCATGTCATACGAGGATTATTTAATACAAAAAATTCATTGTCAAACTCAAATCTGTATCACATTAGATTTATGTATCATATTGCCGATCCCGATATCGGCCGCCCCAGGCCCCTTCTAATGGCAAACCCTCAGTCGCCCCTGGACCGCTTCCTGTCCCGCCTGATCAAGAACGATCCGCCGCGCGCGAAGTCGCTCTGCGTCAGCCTGCTCGGCGATGCCCTGGCGCCCCATGGCGGCGCCATCTGGCTGGGCGACCTGATCGAACTGCTGGCGCCGTTGGGCATCAATGAACGCTTGCTGCGCACCAGCGTGTTCCGGCTGGTCGCGCAGAACTGGCTGCAATCCGAACGCCATGGGCGCCGCAGCCTCTACCTGATTTCCGAACAGGGACTGCGCCACACGGCGCACGCCTCCCAGCGCATCTATGAGGGCGCGCCCCAGGAATGGAACGGGGAATGGACGCTGGTCGCGCTGCCGCGCACCGGCAACGGCCTGGCCGAACGCGCCGAGCTGCGCCGGGAACTGGTCTGGGAAGGCTTCGGCATGATCGCGCCCGGGCTCTTCGCCCACCCCCACACCGAGGCGCGCGCCGCGCACGACATCCTGGAAAAGCTGGGCATCCCGGACCGGGCCCTGGTGCTGTCCGCCCGCGACCTCGCCGGCGCTGGCGGCCTGCCGATAGCCAGCCTGGCCTCGCAGTGCTGGAACCTCGAAAACGTGGCCGAACAGTACCGGCTGTTCACCAAGAATTTCGGCCCGCTGGAAAAGCTGCTGGAGACCCCGCCTTCGCCGTCCGAGGCCTTCATCGTCCGCGTCATGCTGCTGCACAGCTGGCGCCGGATCGTCCTGCACGATCCGCAGCTGCCCGGGCCCATGCTGCCCGACAACTGGCCCGGCCACGCCGCCCGCGAGATCTGCGGCCGCATCTACTGGCGGGTCTTCGACGCCTCGGAAGCGCACCTGGACACCCTGGCCGGCCGCGACAACGAACGGTATACGCCGCTGGCGGCCGACATCGCATCGCGCTTCGGCGGCAGACCCGCCTGAAGCGAAAGGCCCGCGCGCCTTTCCCCATCGTCCGCCCCCGCGCCAACACGGCGCGCCGGCCGCGAGCCGGGACGGACCACGATCAGGCGCCGCCCTCTTCCGGCATCGCCACGCCCAGCGTGTCCACGTGCGATTCGCCAAGCACGTCAGCCGGCGCGTGGGCCAGGCCTCTGGCCCGGGCGATGAAGGACAAGGTCCAGCGCGCCCGGATCGGCCGTCCCAGGGCCTTCCCCGTATCCGCGTCGATGCCGCTGGGCACGTCCAGCGCCAGCACGGGCACGCCCCAGCCGTTGACCGTATCCACCAGCGCCTGCCAGCCGGCGCCCAGCGGACGATTCAATCCGATGCCGAACAGGCCATCGATGACCAGCCCGGGCACGAAGCCGGGCTCGGGCACGGACAGGGTGGCCCCGCCCGCCGCAACCCAGCCGGCGTGCGCCCGGGCGGCATCGGCGGGCAGCCCTTGCGCGCCCGCGGGCAGCAATACCCGCACATCGCGGCCCATGGCGCGCAGCAGGGTTGCCGCCTCCAGGGCATCGCCCCCGTTGTTGCCTGGCCCGGCCACTGCCAGCACCGGCGCCTGCGGCCCGGCCCGCGCGGCGACGAACCGGGCCGCGGCCGCCCCGGCCAGGGGCATCAGCCGCCTGCCGCTGGCCAGGGCCTGGCGTTCGGCGTCACGGATCCGGGCTACGGAATAGGAAGTCTGCATGGCGGATACCTGGCGCTGTGGGGGCAAGACCGCAGGCCTGCCCCGAGGGCGAATGCGTGGAATTCACGCATTGCGCGGAAATTTACCAACGACTCATGGCCAAAGCGGCCTCTATCGCGGCGAATCCCCGAGGGTATCCGCCGCGGCTGGTCTGGCACGCATTTTGCGTCGTATGCGGAGCCGGTCCGAGCGGGACCGGGCGACTCAACCGAAGAGACTATACCAATGCGTTCCATGAGCATCATCTGCCCGAACGGGCACTTAGGATTCGCCCCGCTGCGCACCGAAAGCTTCCAGCTCGGCGTCGCCGCCGGCCCCGACTTCATCGCCGCCGATTCGGGCAGCGATGACGTGGGCCCGGTGCCTCTGGGTTCCGACACGTCCACCAGCCCGCAAGCGTGGCAGCGCCACGACCTCGAGCAGATGCTGTTGGCCGCCCGCAAGCTCGGCGTGCCCATGATCGTGGGCTCCGCCGGCGACACCGGCGCCAACAGCCGCGTCGACCTGTACGTGCGCCTCATCAAGGAGATCGCCGCCGAGCACGGGCTGGCGCCCTTCAAGATCGGCTACTTCTATTCGGAGGTGGACAAGGAGCGCGTGCGCAAGGCGCTGCGCGACGGCGTCCAGGTGGCCGGGCTGGACGGCTACGCCAACCTGACCGAAGCCGAACTGGACGCCACGGACCGCATCGTAGCGGTGGCCGGCGTGCACCCCTATGTCGAATTGCTGCAAGCCGGCGCGGACGTCATCGTCGGCGGTCGCAGCTCGGATGCCGCGGTGTTCGCCGCGCCCGCGCTGTATCGCGGCTACGACGCGGACAAGGCGTACTACCTGGGCAAGGTGCTGGAGTGCGCGTCGTTCTGCGCCGAACCCTACGGCGGCAAGGAAACCGTGATGGGAGAGATCTCGGCGGAAGACGTGCGCGTCACGGCCATGCATCCCGATCAGCGCTGCACCATCGCGTCGGTGGCCGGCCACGCGATGTACGAGCGCTCCAACCCGTATGAAGAATTCTTCGCGGGCGGCAAGCTGGACATGACCCACTGCAACTACGAGCAACTGAGCGAAAAGACCACCCGCATCACCGGCTCGCGGTTCGTGCCCGCGGAGCAGGTCCGCGTGAAGCTGGAAGGCTCCGGCAAGGTCGGCGAGCGCTACATGGGGCTTTGCGGCATCCGGGACCCCTACACCATCGAGAACGTGGACCGCGTCATCGCCTGGGCGCGCGAAAAGGTGCGCGAACGTTTCGGCGATTCGGGCTACGAACTGCACTACAAGGTATACGGGCGCGACGGCGTCATGGGCGACCTGGAGCCGCTGCGGGACCAGCCCGGCCACGAACTCTGCGTCATGGTGCAAGGAGTCGCTCCCACGGCCGAGATGGCCGAGGAACTGACCCTGACCGGCCTGCGCCAGATGTTCTACGCCCGCCTGCCCGACGTGAAAGGCACGGCGGGCTCGGTGTCGTTTCCGCTGGATGAGGTCGTGCGCACGAGCGCGGCCTACCGCTGGACGCTGAACCACACCCTGCCGGTGAGCAATGCCGGCGAACTCTTCCCGACCTACCTCACCGAGGCTGGCGCCTGAGCCGGCAAGACCATGAATACTCAGAAACTCAGCTCCCTGGCCAAGACCATCCGCAGCAAGAACGCGGGCGTGAACAAGATCACCTTCGACATCATCTTCCGGGAACCCTCGGTCTACGAAGCGGTAAAGCGCTCCGGCGCCCTAACGCGCGCCAGCGTGGCCGCCCTCTACCGGATCGAGGACGGCCGTATTTCCGACTTCGTGCATTACGATCCCGGCCTGGCCATCAAATTCACGATCTACCGGCTGACCCCCAGCGGCTCGGCGGGCGATGGCGATATCTTCGGCGCGCAGCAATATGCGCCGCTGCTCGACATCGCGGTTCCCATGCCGGGCTGAATGCCGCGGGCGCCGGAGACGGCGCCCTTCCCCTTTCGCTTCCTTCGAGAATCGCTCATGAAAGCGCTAAAAGAAACCTTGTTGTTCCTGGCCGGAGCCGCCCTCTGCGGCGCGGCGTCGGCAGCCCGGCCGGATGTGCCCAAACAGGTCAAGATCGTGGTGCCATTTACCGCCGGCGCCAGCAACGACGCGATCGCGCGCGCGATCGCCCCTCAGCTAGCTGCCCGGCTGGGCAATACGGTGATCGTGGAAAACCGAGGCGGCGCCGCCGGCGCGATCGGCTCCGAATACGTCGCGCGCTCGGCCAAGGACGGCTCGGTGCTGCTGTTGACCTCGTCGACCTTCCTCACCACCGCCGCCACCCAGCCGCACCTGCCCTACGACCCATTGAAGCAATTCGCTCCGGTCGCGATGATAGGCCAGGGCCCCCTGGTGATCGCGACCTCGGCCCAAACGCCCTACGGGTCGCTGCAAGAGCTGCTGGACGCAGCCCGCAAGCGGCCCGGCGTCCTCAACTACGGGTCGGCGGGCGTGGGCTCGCTGGCGCACCTGGCCACCGTGATGCTGGACGACGCCGCGGGCACGAGGATGACGCACGTTCCGTACAAGGGCGCGGCCAATGCGGCGTCGGACCTCGCCGGGGGCCTTATCGACGTCATGCTGTCCAACTACAGCACCCTCGCCCCCGTCGTCCAGGGCAAGAAGGTCAAACTGCTCGCCACGACCGCGGACTCGCCCCAGCCCGCTTTTCCCGGCCTGCCCCCGGCCGCGCAGACCCTGCCCGGCTATTCCGTGCAGATCTGGGTCGGCGTGTTCGCGCCGGCGGGCACACCCCAGCCCTATATCGAGAAGCTCAACGCGGCGTTGAACGAAATCTCGGCATCCCCGGAAATGTCGGCATTGCTCGATATCGACGGCACCGCGCCGGCCCGCATGGGCAGCGCCGAATTCGGCGCGCGCGTCCGCGATGAACTGTCCCTCTGGCAGGGGATCGCCCGCAAGCACGGGATCAGTTCAGAATAGCCTTCAGCGCTCGAGCCCCAGCTTGAGCATCTGGTGCCGCAGCGCATGCCGCGTCAAGCCCAGGCGCTGGGCGGCGCGGCCCAGGTTGCCGCCCTCCGCCTGCAGGGTCGAGCTGATCAGCCCGCGCTGGAACCGGGCGGTCTGTTCGGCGTAATCGCCGGCCGGGGCGGACGCCGGCGCGGGCACGGGCTTGCCCGCGTCGCGCAGGATGCGCTGGGGCAGGTGCTGCGGCAACACGGTATCGCCGTCCTCCAGGATGCAGATCCGCTCGAGCAGATTGCTCAGCTCGCGCACATTGCCCGGCCAGGAATAGGCCCTGAATATGCGCCGGACCTCGGGGTCCATGGATGTAAAGGCGCTGCCATGGGTAGCGTTGTACCGCTCCAGGAAACGCTGCGCGAGCACAAGCACGTCGTCGCCGCGCTCGCGCAGCGGCGGCAGGTTGATCGACACGACCTGCAACCGGTAATAGAGATCGTCCCGGAACCGGCCCGCCTGGACCTCCCCCAGCAGGATCTTGTTGGTGGCGGCGATGAACCTGGCGTCTATCGAGACCTCCTGCACGGAGCCGATGCGGCGGAAGCGCCGGCTGTCCAGCAGCGTCAGGATCTTGGCCTGCATGACCGGATCCAGCTCCCGGATCTCGTCCAGGAACACGCTGCCGCCATTGGCCGCCTCGAGCAAGCCGGTCTTGCGCGCCACGGCTCCCGTGAACGCTCCGCGCTCATGGCCGAAAAGCTCGGATTCGAGCAGGTTGCCCGGAATGGCGGCGCAGTTGATCTCGGTATAGCCCTTGCTTGCCCGCGCCGACTGCGCGTGCAGGCTGCGGGCGACCAGCCCCTTGCCGGTGCCGGTTTCGCCGTAGATGAGGACGATGCTGGCCCTGCTCCGCGCGACCCGGCCCACCAGATCGCGCAACGCCGCCATCGATGGATGGTCCCCGATGAGCGGTTCGCAGGCGAACGCGGCGGTCGGCATGGGCGCTGAGGCTACACTTTCAGGAAGTGTTCGCGGTAGTACTTCAGTTCATCGATCGATTCGTAGATGTCCGCCAGCGCTTCGTGACGGCTCTTCTTCTCGAATCCCTTGTAGACCGCGGGGGCCCAGCGGCGCGCCAGTTCCTTCAGCGTGCTGACGTCCAGGTTGCGGTAGTGGAAGAACTGCTCCAGGCGCGGCATGTAAGCAAACATGAACCGGCGGTCCTGGCTGATGGTGTTGCCGCAAAGCGGCGACTTGCCGGCCGGCACGTGCTGCGCGAGAAACGCCAACAGCGTATCCTCTGCCTGCGCCTCGGAGATGGTGGAAGCCTTGACCTTGTCGATCAGGCCGCTCTTGCCGTGGGTGGACTTGTTCCAGTTGTCCATGGCGTCGAGCAGGCTGTCCGGCTGGTGCACGACCAGCACGGGGCCTTCGGCCACGACCGTCAGGTCGGCCTCGGTCACGACCACGGCGACCTCGATGATGCGTTCTTTTTCAGGGTCCAGGCCGGTCATTTCCATGTCCAGCCAAACCAGGCGGTTTTCATTCACAGCCATATAATTTGCCTATAAAAACACCCCCGCGCCGCGCCCTCGGCTCGCAGCCCCAAAGGGGGTGCTTTCTGCCTTCGGACGGGCCCGGCGGTAAATGAACATCTCCACGCGGCGCTTTCGGCTTGCTGCCCCCGAGGGGCGTTTTTACCTAGGGGCGGCCCGGCGGTGGAAAATACCCCCACGCTGCGCCTTCGGCTTGCTGCCCCCCGGGGGGGGGCGTTTTTACCTAGGGGCGGCCCGGCGGCAAAAAACGCGATTTTCGCATATACATATACCTACTACCTGAGTAAGCCACATCGCCTATGTTCACACTGTTGTTCGTTGCCTTCCTGCTGACCGATATTGCCGTGCGCCTGTGGCTGGCGTCCAGGCAGATCCGTCATGTCGCGCGCAACCGCGACCAGGTGCCGCCGGAGTTTTCCCCCCGGATCGGGCTGGCAAGCCATCAGCGCGCGGCCGATTACACCGTGGCGCGGGTCAAGCTTGGGATGCTGGAACGCACCTATGACGCCATCCTGCTGGTATGCCTGACCCTGATGGGCGGGCTGCAGGTCATCGACCTGATGGTAGGCCAGCTTACCAGCAACGACTTCATCCGGCAGATGCTGCTGCTCGTCGCGGTGGCGCTGCTGCTGGGCGTCCTGGGCCTGCCCTTCACGTTGTGGCGGCAGTTCCGCCTGGAGGCCCGCTTCGGTTTCAACCGCATGACGCCCGGGCTGTTCGCCGCCGACGCCCTGAAGGGCCTGCTGGTGGCCGCGGTGCTCGGCCTGCCGCTGGCCGCCGCGGTGCTCTGGCTGATGGGCAGCGCCGGTGCCTACTGGTGGATCTGGGCCTGGGCGCTCTGGACGGCATTCAATCTGGCGCTACTGATCGTCTATCCGATGTTCATCGCCCCGCTCTTCAACAAATTCACCCCGCTGTCCGACCCGGAGCTGGCCGGCCGCATCCAGCGCCTGGCGCAGCGCTGCGGCTTCGCGCTGAACGGCCTTTTCGTAATGGACGGCTCGCGCCGGTCCGCCCACGGCAACGCCTATTTCACCGGCTTCGGCCGCTCGCGCCGCATCGTGTTCTTCGATACGCTCCTTGCCCGCCTGAACGGCGACGAGATCGAGGCGGTGCTGGCGCATGAGCTGGGCCACTTCGCCAAGCGCCATATCATCAAGCGCATCGTATTCAGCTTCGCCGCCGCGCTGGCTTTCTTCGCCATCCTGGGCTGGGTTTCGCAGCAACCCTGGTTCTATGTGGGGCTGGGGGTGCTGCCGCAACTGGGCGGACGCAACGACGCGATGGCGCTGTTGCTGTTCTTCCTGGTCATCCCCGTGTTCACCTTCATGCTCACTCCCCTGGCCAGCTGGTATTCGCGCCGCGACGAGTTCGAAGCCGACCGCTACGCGGCCGAGCAAAGCTCGCCGGAACGCCTCGTCTCCGCGCTGGTCAAACTCTACGACGACAACGCCGCCACCCTGACCCCCGACCCCGTGCATTCCGCCTTCTACGACAGCCATCCCCCCGCCGCCGTGCGCATCCGCCACCTGATGGCGGCCGCATGAGCGGCCCGAGCCGCCCCAAGGGCGCCATCCGGAACGGACAACGCGCCGGCGCGCAGGCCGCCGGGCCGAACGAAGGCCGCATCATCGCCGCCCACGGCCGCCACTACACCGTGGAGCTTGCCGACGGCACGCTGCGCAAGTGCTTTCCGCGCGGCAAAAAGGCCGGGGCCGCCGTGGGCGACCTCGTGCGCATCACGCCCCAGGGCAAGGACGAAGGCGCCATCGATGCCATCCTGCCGCGCCGCAACCTGCTGTACCGGTCCGACGAAATGCGATCCAAGCAGTTCGCGTCCAATGTGGATCAGTTGCTGATCGTCGTCGCCGTCCAGCCCACCTTCTCGGACGACCTTACCGGGCGCGCCCTGGCCGGCGCGTGGAGCGCCGGGATCTCGCCCCTCATCATCCTGAACAAGACCGATCTCGCCGACGAGCTGCCCGCGGCGCGCGCGCGGCTGGCGCCGATCGTGGCGCTGGGCGTGGACGTGATCGAACTCAGCGCGCGGGAACCCGAAAACGTGCACGAGGCGCTCGCGCCGCGCCTGGCCGGACACACCAGCCTGCTGCTCGGGCAAAGCGGCATGGGCAAGTCGACGCTGCTCAACGCCCTGGTGCCTGATGCCGCCGCCCCCACCCGCGAACACTCCACCGCGCTGGACATGGGCAAGCACACCACGACCAGCACGCGCCTCTATCACCTGCCCGCCCCGGGCGGCGACCTGATCGACTCCCCGGGTTTTCAGGCCTTCGGGCTGCAGCACCTGAGCCGCGAAGACATCATCCGCGGCTTCCCTGAATTCACCGGGCCGATCGAACAGTGCCGTTTCTACAATTGCACCCATCGTCACGAACCAGGCTGCGGCGTGGTGGCCGCCTTGCAGGCGGGCGCCATCGACCCGTCGCGCTACGCGCTGTACGAACGCATTCTGGAAGAAAACCTGGCTGGGCAGCAGCGCTATTGACGTGGGCGCCCGCCCTGGCCGGTCAACGCGGCTCGAAGCCGTGGCGCAGCAGATGGTACAGATTGCGCAGCATGCCGGCGGTGGCGCCCCAGATGAAGTACTTGCCGTAGGGCATGCCGTAGTACTGGCGCACCCGCCCGTCTTCCAGGCGGGCCTCGTACAGGCGGTGATTGGCGGGGTCCATCAGGAAAGACAGCGGCACCTCGAACACCTCGGCCACCTCGAAGGCATCCGGCGCCAGATCGAAGCCGGGCCGCACGAGCGACACCACGGGAATGATGGAAAAACCGGTCGCCGTCAGATACGGCGGCATGCTGCCCAGCACTTCCACATAGCTGGCCGGCAGGCCGGTTTCCTCCTGCGCCTCGCGCAAGGCCGCGGCTTCGGGGGTCGAGTCGCTGAGTTCGATGCGGCCACCGGGAAAACTGATCTGGCCCGCGTGGTCGTGCAAGTGGGCGGCGCGCTGCGTCAGCATGATCGACACGCCGTTGTCGCGCGTCACGAGCGGAATCAGCACCGCGGCCGGAACCGGCGCGCCTTCGCGCCCCGGATAGCGCAGGTCGGTATCGCGAGACAACTCCAGCGTCCAGGTGGATGGCTGGCTGAGCGTGCCGCGCAAGGAGTCGGGAGTGAGCAGACGAGAAGGCACGGCCGGCAGGGACTCGTTGGCCAGCACCCATGGCTGGGTCGCCGGGTCGAAGCCGGGGCGCGCCAGCGGCCGCCGGGGCCGCGGGGAAGACGAGGAATCAGACATACGGCTTTTTGAAAAGAAAAAGGCACCCTCGCAGGTGCCTTTTTAACCCGGAAACCCGTGCCGGACGAAAACGCGGGAAGGCGTAAGCGTCCGACACTGGTAGGGCCGTGTGCCGATAAGCGATCAAGCCGCGGAGGCTTGCTTGCTGACCAGCTTTTCCTTGATGCGTGCCGACTTGCCCGAGCGGTTGCGCAGGTAGTACAGCTTGGCGCGGCGCACGTCGCCGCGGCGCTTGACTTCGATGCCGGCGATTTGCGGCGAGTACAGCTGGAACGTACGTTCCACGGCTTCACCCGACGAAATCTTGCGCACGGTGAACGCGGAGTTCAGGCCGCGGTTGCGCTTGGCGATGACGACGCCTTCGAAAGCCTGCACGCGCTTGCGGGTGCCTTCAACGACGTTCACGCTCACGATGACGGTGTCACCGGGAGCAAATTCAGGCTTGGCCACACCGCCGGTCAGGCGGGCGATTTCTTCCTGTTCCAGGATAGCGATAAGGTTCATTAGAACTCCTAGATCATCATGTCGTTGCGGGCTGAAACTTTTGCCGTTCGATGTTGTTCGCGAGAACGTCGGAAAGCAATGAAGCCGCTATCCGGCGCCTTGTCTCGCTTGTGCACGGCCGCCCGGCGCTAGGCTGGACCCCGGTGCATGTGCCGCAAGCAGAGGATGAGATTTGGCAAACTAATGATTCTACACCAAAAATTCCGCTGGGCCTCAGGTAACATGCCCCCTGCCCGCAGCCGTTTGCGGTAACCTTCCGGTTTCTGTAACAAACACGTCACACGACGCGGTTTACCCCCTCATGTCGTACTCGTCCCTGATTTTGGTCGTCCTGGCGGCGATGGCCCACGCAACGTGGAATCTGCTCGCCAAGCGCGCGGCCATGGTGGGCGCTCCCTTCGTGTTCGCTTACGGCCTGTGCGCATCGGTGCTGTATGCGCCGTGGGTCGTCTGGGTGCTGATGCACGACGGCATGACCTGGACCTGGCCCGTGGTCGGCGCCATCCTGACCTCGAGCCTGTTGCATTTAGGCTACAGCCTGTGCCTGCAGCGCGGCTACCAGGTGGCCGATCTATCGGTGGTCTACCCCATCGCCCGCGGCACGGGCCCCTTGCTTTCCACGACCGGCGCCTTTTTACTGCTGGGCGAACCCGCCACCGGCACCGGCATTGCCGGCATGCTTTGCGTCGTGATCGGCGTGCTGCTCATCGCCACCCAAGGGCGGCTGGCCATTTTCAAGCAGGCCCAGGCCTGGGTAGGCGTGCGCTGGGGCATGGTGATCGGCCTCTTCATAGCCGCCTACACCGTGGTGGACGCCTACGGCGTGAAAGTGCTGCTGATCAGCCCGGTGCTGTTCGACTGGTTCACCTGCGTGACGCGCACCGCGATGATGACTCCCCACATGGCGAGCCGCAGGGCCCAGGCCTGGGAATCCATGCGCGGACACTGGCACTTGGCATTGGCGGTCGGCCTGTTGTCTCCGTTGGGCTACATCCTGGTGCTGTACGCCCTGCGCAACGGCGCGCCGCTAAGCCTGGTTGCCCCGGCGCGCGAAATGTCCATGATGCTGGGCACCCTGGCGGGCATGTTCCTGCTGCGCGAGAAAGTGGGCCCGGGCCGCCTGGCCGGCTGCCTGTCCATCCTGGTGGGCGTGGTTCTGCTGGGATCCACCTGAGCGCCGGGAATCCTCCGGGACGCTGCTGGCCCTGAACGCGCAAGCCCGCTCAGAATCCGGCGGCCGCCCCCAACCACATCAGCCCGGGGATGATGGCGCCCCACGCCAGCACCATTGCCACGTCGATCAGCATCGCCTTGCGGGTCATGCCGGCTGTGACGGGTTCGGCCGTGGCGTTGCCCAGGCTGCATTCGCGCACGGAGGGCGCCGCCGGCATGCCGGACGCGACCGGAACGACCGGAGAAACGGGACGGGCCACGGGTGCCGGCATGGCCGCCGGAACCGCTGCAGCCTCGCCGGTCGGCAGCCCCTCTTCGGAGGGCGCCGGCGGGAATGGCCAACGGGCGGGCGCGGCGCCGGAGCGCGAGCGCTGGCGCGGATCCGCGCCGGCCGAGGCCGTGTTCCACGGCAAGACCAGCCCCGCCAGCCTGGCGCAGACGGCGCGGGCGCGGCGCGCCCCGCGGCGCAGCGGGTTCAGCGAAACGACAAGCTCATCCGACAGGACGGAAATATCAGCGGTGTTCATGGGAACTCCTTGAAAAGACGATCCAGCGCCGGGGCACGGCGCCCCTGCAACCCTCCGCGGCCACGGCCTGCGGTCAATCGAACAATGACAACTGGCCTGCGGCCACGGCGCGCAACTGGCGCGTCACGCGCCCTTGAGCGCCGCCGGCAGCGGGCGACACGCCATGAAAAGGGACCCCTGAAGACGCTTGCGCGCCAGCCGGGGATGGAAAATCGGAACCCGCCGGGCCGGGAGCGCCGGCCGGTGGCAGGAAGCGGCCGCAGTCCAGGGCCAGGCGATGCCGGTTCAGCCCCAGCTTGCGGGTGGCCACCGTGAAACGCTGGCGCAGCAGATCGGCCCAGACACCGGTACCGCGCATGCGGGAACCGAAGTTGGGATCGTTGCGCCGCCCGTTGCGCATGTCTTCGACGCGGTGCAGCACGCGCTGGGCGCGGTCGGGGAAATGGGCGTTGAGCCAATCCTCGAACAGGGTCTTGACCTCCCACGGCAGCCGCAGGACGGTGTAGCTGGCGTAATGCGCGCCCGCCGCCTTGGACTCCTGGAGGATGTGCTCCATGGATTCGTCGTTGATGAACGGAATGATGGGAGCGACCAGCACGCCCACCGGCACGCCCGCATCCGTCAGGCTGCGCACGGCCTCCAGGCGGCGCCACGGCGCCGCGGCGCGCGGCTCCAGCGTGCGGGCCATGCCGGCGTCCAGCGTGGTGATGCTCATGTACACCACCACCAGCTTCTGCTCGGCCAGCGCCGCCAGCAGGTCCAGGTCGCGGGCCACCAGCCCGTTCTTCGTCACGATGGAGAGCGGATGCCGGGTTTCCAGCATGAGCTCGAGCAGGCCGCGCGTCAGGCGCCATTCGCGCTCGATGGGCTGGTAAGGATCCGTGGCCGATCCGATGTTGATGGGCGACGGCTTGTACCCGGGGCGGCTGAGCTCGGCGCGCAAGGCCTGGACGGCGTTGGCCTTGGCGACCAGGCGCGTCTCGAAATCCAGGCCGGGGGAGTAGCCCAGGTAGGAATGCGTGGGCCGGGCGTAGCAATACACGCAGCCATGCTCGCACCCCCGGTAGGGATTGACCGCGGCCTCGAAGGGGATGTCGGGGGAATCGTTGCGCGACAGCATCTTGCGGGCCTGCTCCGCCGTGACCGTGGTCTTGGGGGCGGGAGGCGCCTGCCGCGTGTCGGGCAGGATCGGAATGACCCTGGACGCGTCGTTGGGAAAATTATCGGGGACGGAATCTATGAAGTCGGCGGGCAATCCGGAGCCGGACCAGCCGTCGTCGACTTGCACGCGGTCATCGCGCTGGAAGCGATGCCGAACATTAGTAACCGCACCCCGACCGCGCAAGGCGGCGGGGGCGGCAGCCGGGGACCCAGAACCGGCGGGAAAAGAATGATCGGTGCGTGCCATGAAAACTACTGTACAAAAACACAGTGGTTTTGACAAGCACCAAAAGCCTTTTCGTAAGACAACCCCACTTTACCGCAAGACGCGGGCGTCGTCCGGACAAATCGTTTTCACCACGCGATATCGCCCGGAAACCCGCACCAGCACTGGGTTTAGCAAAAAAACAACAGCAAATATCCGGCTCAGAAAACCTCGGTCGGCCCGGCATTCGTCCGTTAACGCAGCATGCCTGCGGCCGCGGTCTGATGCGTGGCTTCATCGATCAGGATGAACGCGCCGGTAGCCGGCACGTCGGCGTAGCGATCGACCGCCAGCGCGTCGCGCGTCGTGAAGGTCACGCGTCCGATGTCGTTCATGCGCAGCGTGCCTTCGGTGTTCTCCACTTCCTGCAACTCGTGGATGTCACGGTGCGACAGCACTTCCCGTATCTTCGCGGAAGTCAGGCGCGTGCCGGACTTCAGCAGATACTTGCGCGCCGGATTCAATGCCTGCGCGTCCAGCCAGCACAGCTCGGCCTCGAACTCGCGCGCGACCTGCGCGGGCGCGGACGCATGCACGATCACATCGCCGCGCGAGACATCCACGTCTCGATCCAGCACCAGCGTTACCGAGTCGCCCTTCACCGCCTCGTCCAAGGCGCGGTCGAAAGCCCGCACTTCGCGCACCACGGCTTTCACGCCGGAAGGCTGCACTTCGACCTCGTCGCCCGGACGCAGCACGCCGCTGGCCACGCGCCCGGCATAGCCGCGGAAATCCTCCTTGCGATCGCCATCGTGGCGCGCCACCCATTGCACCGGGAAGCGCAGCGGCGCGGCGCGGTCGTCGCTGGCGAGATCCAGCGACTCCAGCAGCGACAGCAAAGGCCGTCCGTCGTACCACGGCGTTTGCGGCGACAGCGTGACGACGTTGTCCCCGTTCAGCGCGGACAGCGGCAGCGCGTCGAAATGCGCGATGCCGAGCTTGTCCGCCAGATCGGCGTAGGCGTCGCGGATGCGCTCGAACACGGCGCGGTCCCAGTCCACCAGGTCCATTTTGTTGATCGCCACCACAATGTGGCGGATGCCCAGCAGGCGCGCGATCGTGCTGTGGCGCTTGGTCTGCGGCAGCAACCTGCCGTCGGCCGCCCGGGTGGCGTCGATCAGGATGACGGCCACGTCCGCCGTCGACGCCCCCGTCACCATGTTGCGCGTGTACTGTTCGTGGCCCGGCGCGTCGGCGATGATGAACTTGCGCGTGGGCGTGGAGAAGTAGCGGTAGGCCACGTCGATGGTGATGCCCTGCTCGCGCTCGGCCTCCAGCCCATCGGTCAGGAGCGAGAAATCGATGCCGTCGCCCGCCACCCGCTTGTGCTTGGCGCGCGAGATCGCATCCAACTGGTCGGCGAACACGCCCTTGCTGTCGTACAGCAGGCGGCCGATCAGGGTGGACTTGCCATCGTCCACGGAACCCGCGGTGATCAGGCGCAACACGCCGGTGTCGGCGCCCGAGAGGAAAGAATCGTTCAGTGCGTTCATGTGCGTCCCTTGCCGCCGGCAGGCGCCGGCGTCTTGTGCGATCAGAAATAGCCTTCTTTCTTGCGGCGCTCCATCGAGGCCTCGGAAGTCTGGTCGTCCATGCGCGTGGCGCCGCGCTCGGTGATGTCCGTCACCGCCGTCTCGGCGATGATGGCCAGGGCATCGGCGGCGTCGGAAGCCACCGGGCAGGTGCAGGAGATATCGCCCACGGTGCGGAAACGCACCGGCAGGCGCTCGACCCGCTCGCCGTCCTGCGGCGGGGTCAGCCGGGTGACCGGCACGAGGAGCCCCTTGCGGCGCACGACCTCGCGCTCATGGCTGTAGTAGATGGAAGGCAGCGCCAGGCGCTCGCGCTGGATGTACTGCCAGACATCCAGCTCGGTCCAATTGGAAATCGGGAAGACGCGCATGTTCTCGCCGCGGTGCACGCGCGTATTGAACAGGCTCCACAGTTCGGGACGCTGGGCCTTGGGGTCCCATTGGCCGAATTCGTCCCGGAACGAAAAAATCCGTTCCTTGGCGCGCGCCTTTTCCTCGTCGCGCCGCGCGCCGCCGATGCAGGCGTCGAATCCGAACTCCTCGATCGCCTCCAGCAGCGTGACGGCCTGCGCGGCGTTGCGCGAATCGGTTTCACGGCGCAGCACCACGCTGCCCCGCGCGATCGAATCCTCGACGCTGCGCACGATCAGGGTCTCGCCCAGCTCGGCCGCGCGCGCGTCGCGAAAGGCGATCACTTCGTCGAAGTTGTGGCCGGTATCGATGTGCATCAGCGGGAACGGAAACCGGCCGGGCCGGAAGGCTTTCTCGGCCAGGCGCAGCAACACCACCGAATCCTTGCCCCCCGAAAACAGCAGGACGGGTTTCTCGCTTTCCGCGGCGACCTCCCGCAGGATGAATATCGCTTCCGATTCCAGCCAATCGAGATGGCTGCGTTGAATGACGGCAGACATGACTACTCCACTAAGACAGATGTTGAATTCATGGGCGGCGTCACCCGGCGCGCGCCACGACGGGAATGACCCGGTTGCCCGCGTGCAGGCCGCACTCCTTGGAGTCGGAGGACTCCCACCACCAGCGCCCCGCTCTCAGGTCCTCGCCCGGACGGATGGCGCGCGTACAGGGTTCGCACCCGATGGACGGATAGCCCTGGTCGTGCAGCGGGTTGTAGGGGATGCCCAGCGCGCGGATGACGGACCAGACCTCGTCCTCGCTCCATTCGGCCAGGGGATTGAACTTGTAGAGGCCGAAGGCGGCGTCGTTTTCCTCGAACGGCAGTTCGCCGCGGGTGGCGGACTGCGCCCGCCTCTGCCCGGTGATCCAGGCGCCGCGTCCGGCCAGCGCTCGCTTGAGCGGCTCGACCTTGCGGATCTGGCAACAGGCGCGGCGCAGATCCACGCTTTCGTAGAAGGCGTAGGCGCCATGCTCGGCAACGTGCCGCTCGACCGCCTGCGCGTCGGGCCGGTACACGGTGATTTCGCGCCCGTAGCGTTCGCGCACCGCATCCAGCACGCCCAGCGTCTCCGCATGGAGACGGCCCGTGTCCAGCGTGAATACCTCCAGGCCGGAGCCGGCGGTATAGAGCGCATGCGTCAGCACCATGTCCTCGGCGGCCAGCGACGAGGCCAGCGCGGCATCGGGATAGCGCCGCCGGATGTCGGACAGACGCTGGTTCAGCTCGCGCCAGCGCAAGGCCAGGGCGGGATGGAGTTCGGGAAGAAGATCGGTAGTCGTCATGCTTGCACCGCGAAAATGCGCGCCCGCCGAGGACGCGCCAGAAGGATTTCACCGTCGCGCAGGCCCAGCTCCCGGTACAGGGTCTCGGGCACCTCGGCCTCCAGCAGCGAGGCGGAGTCTTCGCGGGCCAGCTCCAGGTAGGCGCTGGGCCCGGCCAGGTAGGCGTGCGCCAGGCGCACCGGAATGCCGTCGACGCCGGCGCGATAGCGTTCGATATCGAATTCATGCGGCCGCACGTAGGCGGTCGCGCGCTGCGCGTCGGCCTGCGCCAGCTCCGGCGCGGGCAGCGACAGGCCCGCCCCGCTCCAGACACCGCGCGTGGCCACGCCCTGGAGCTGGTTCACATCGCCCAGGAATCCATAGACGAACGGCGTGGCCGGCGCTTCCCAGACCTCCCGCGGCGTGCCGACCTGTTCGATGCGGCCGGCGTTCATCAGCACCACGCGGTCCGACACCTCCAGCGCCTCTTCCTGGTCGTGGGTCACGAATACGCTGGCCACGTGCAGCTCGTCATGCAGCCGCCGCAGCCAGCGCCGCAGCTCTTTGCGCACCTTGGCGTCGAGCGCGCCGAACGGCTCGTCCAGCAACAGCACCCTGGGTTCCACGGCCAGCGCGCGCGCCAGGGCGATGCGCTGGCGCTGGCCGCCGGACAACTGCGCCGGATAGCGGTCCGCCAGCCAGTCCAGCTGCACCAGGCCAAGCAGGTCATGCACCTTGCGCCGGATCCGGTCCTCGGACGGGCGCTGCGAGCGATGCTTGACCCGCAGGCCGAAGGCCACGTTCTCGAACACCGTCATGTGCTTGAACAGCGCGTAGTGCTGGAAAACGAAGCCGACCTGGCGCTGGCGCACGTCCACCGCCGTGGCATCCTCGCCCGCGAACAGCACGTTGCCGGAATCGGCCGACTCCAGGCCCGCGATGATGCGCAGCAGCGTCGTCTTGCCGCAGCCCGAAGGCCCCAGCAGCGCCACCAGCTCGCCCGTCTCGATATGCAGCGAAACGTCATTGAGCGCGCGGAACTCGCCGAAACGCTTGGACAGATTGCGGACTTCGATACTCATGTTTGTCTCCGTCTTTGCCGGCCGCCTCAGGCGACCGCCGGCTTGATGGCGGCCGCCTGGCCGGGATGCTCGACCGGCAGGTCGGCGGCTTGCTGGAAGCGCGCATTGCGCCACTCGACGATGTTCTTGGCCACCAGCGTCACCAGCGCCAGCAAGGCCAGCAGCGAGGCCACGGCGAAGGCCGCGGCATACTGGTATTCGTTGTAGAGAATCTCCACGTGCAGGGTCATCGTGTTGGTCAGCCCCCGGATCTGTCCCGACACCACCGATACCGCCCCGAATTCGCCCATGGCCCGCGCATTGCACAGGATGGCGCCGTACAGCAGCCCCCACTTGATGTTCGGCAGCGTCACGCGCCAGAAGATCTGCCAGCCGCTGGCGCCCAGCGTCAGCGCGGCCTGCTCCTCTTCGCTGCCCTGCGCCTGCATCAGGGGTATCAGCTCCCGCGCGACGAAGGGAAACGTCACGAACAGAGACGCCAGGACGATGCCGGGCACCGCGTAGACGATCTTGATGTCGTGGTCCTGCAGCCAGCCGCCAAACCAGCCCTGGGAGCCGAACAGCAGCACGAATACCAGGCCGGCTACCACCGGGGACACCGAGAACGGCAGGTCGATCAGGGTCACCAGGAATTGCTTGCCGCGGAATTGGAACTTCGTGACGGCCCAGGCCGCGGCAACCCCGAACACCAGGTTCAGCGGCAGGGCGATGGCCGCCACCAGCAGCGTCAGGCGGATCGCGGCCAGCGCGTCGGGCTCGACGATGGCGGCCACGTACAGCTGCCAGCCCTTCTTGAAGGCCTCGGCGAATACCGCGGCCAGCGGCACCAGCAGGAACAGCGCCAGGAATGCCAGCGCGACGGCGAGCAGCGCGCCGCGGACCCAGCGCGGCTCGGTCAGGTGGGCGGGACGGTCCGACGCGCTCATGCCAGCCTCCCGAGGTTGCGGCGCGACTGCCAGCCCTGCAGCAGGTTGATGACGAGCAGCAGCGCGAACGACAGCAGCAGCATCACCGTGGCGATGGCGGCGGCGCCCGCGTAATCGAACTCCTCCAGCTTGGCGATGATCAAGAGCGGCGTGATCTCGGACACCATGGGCATGTTGCCGGCGATGAACACCACCGATCCGTACTCGCCCACCGCGCGCGCGAAGGCCAGCGCGAAACCCGTCATCAGGGCCGGCAGGAGGATGGGCATCAGCACGCGGCGGATGGTCTGCCAGCGGTTGGCGCCCAGGCTGGCGGCCGCTTCCTCGATCTCGCGCTCGACGTCTTCCAGCACCGGCTGCACCGTGCGCACCACGAAGGGCACGCCGATGAAGATCAGGGCGACCACGATGCCCAGCGGCGTGAACGCCACTTTCCAGCCGAACCATTCGGCCAGCGGGCCCCCCAGCCATCCCTTTTCGGAATACAGCGCGGTCAGCGCGATGCCCGCCACCGCCGTGGGCAGCGCGAACGGCAGGTCGACCAGCGCGTCGAGGATCTTCTTGCCGGGAAAACGGTAGCGCACCAGCACCCAGGCGACGACGGTGCCGAACACCAGGTTCACCAGCGCGGCCACCAGCGAGGCGCCGAAGGTGAGCCGGTACGACGCCACGACGCGCGGCGAGGCCACCGTGTCCCAGAAGCCCTGCCACCCCAGCCCCGCGCTCTTGATGGGCAGGGCGGCCAATGGGATGAGCACGAGCATGCTCAGGTACAGCACCGCGTAGCCCATCGAGATGCCGAATCCGGGCAACACGCCCGGGCTCTTGCGGCGAAAGGCAAAAGGCGCTTGCGCGCCGCTTGCCGCGGGGTTCGAGGCTGAAATCATGGCCGTCGTTCCGATCGTTATGGGGTTACTTCTTCTGCGGCAGGTAGATCTGGTCGAACGTGCCGCCGTCGCTGAAATGATCCTTCTGCGCCTTGCGCCAGCCGCCGAAGATCTTGTCGTCGATGGTCACGAGCTTGACCTTGGGGAACTTGCTTGCATACTTGGCGGCCACCGTCTTGTCGATGGGCCGGTAGTAGTTCTTGGCGATGATCTCCTGCGCGGCGGGCGTGTAGAGGAATTCCAGGTAGGCCTGCGCGGCCGCCCGGGTGCCCTTCTTGTCCACGACCTTGTCGACCACGGCGACCGGCGGCTCGGCGAGGATGGACAGGGACGGCACCACGATGTCGAACTTGTCCGGACCCAGCTCTTCCAGCGCCAGGAAGGCTTCGTTTTCCCAGGCCAGCAGCACGTCGCCCACACCGCGTTCCACGAACGTGGTGGTGGCGCCGCGCGCGCCGGTGTCCAGCACCGGCACGTGCCGGAGCAGGTCGCCCACGAAGGCGCGGGCCTTGTCTTCGCTGCCGCCGTTCTTCTCCAGCGCGTAGGCCCACGCGGCCAGGTAGTTCCAGCGCGCCCCGCCCGAGGTCTTCGGATTCGGGGTGATGACCTGCACGCCGTCCTTCACCAGATCGTCCCAGTCCTTGATCTGCTTGGGATTGCCCTTGCGCACCAGGAACACGATGGTGGAGGTATAGGGGGAGCTGTTCTGCGGCAGGCGGGCCTGCCAGTCCGCGGGGAGCAGCCCGCGGTCGGCGATGGCATCGATATCGTAGGCCAGGGCCAGCGTCACCACGTCGGCTTCCAGGCCGTCGATGACGGAACGGGCCTGGCGGCCCGAGCCGCCGTGCGACTGGCGGATGGTCAGGTCGACGTTCGCCTTTTCCTTGTATTGCTTGGCGAAGGCATCGTCGATGGCGCGATAGAGTTCACGGGTCGGATCGTACGAAACATTCAGCAGCGTCTGCTTCTGCTGGGCCTGCGCGGGCGCCATCACGGCAAACGACATCGTGACCGCGGCCAAGGCGGCCAGCCAACCGGCTTTCCTGAAAGACATTCCTGCTCCCTGTATCTGACAATGTGGGAGCAAGTTTGCGGGTTGCCCGATCTGAACGGAACGAATCATTATTTGATTGCTCATCGCTCTCAGGCATATAGGACAGCTGTCCCAGCAATGGGAAAATCCGGCCCGCCTCCCGGCCGCCGTCAATCCATGATCGGGGCGGGACGAAAAAAAAAACCGCCGCGTCCCCGGGGGGAACGCGGCGGTTCCGGCGGCTCGCGGGGGCCTGCCCCGCGGATGCCGAATTTACTTATTCGGCTGAGGCGTAATGCGCAGGTACGGGCGCACGGCCTTGTAGCCCTTCGGGAACTTCTGCTTGATCACGGCCTCGTCCTGCAGGGACGGAACGATAATCACGTCGTCGCCGTCTTCCCAGTTCACGGGCGTGGCCACGCTGTGGCTGTCGGTCAACTGCAGCGAGTCGATGACGCGCAGGATCTCGTTGAAGTTGCGGCCGGTGCTGGCCGGATACGTGATGGTCAGGCGCACCTTCTTGTTGGGATCGATGATGAACACCGAGCGCACAGTCAGCGTCGCGTTGGCGTTCGGGTGGATCATGTCGTACAGCTCGGACACCTTGCGGTCCTTGTCGGACAGGATCGGGAAGTTGACCTTGGTGGACTGCGTGTCGTTGATGTCGTCGATCCAGCGCGTATGCGAATCGGTGTCGTCCACCGACAGGGCCAGCACTTTCACGTTGCGCTTGGCGAACTCGTCCGCCAGCTTGGCGGTATAGCCCAGCTCGGTGGTGCAGACCGGCGTGAAATCGGCCGGATGCGAAAACAGGACACCCCAGCTATTACCGAGATACTCATGGAAGCGGATCGGCCCAGCCGAGGATTCCTGTTCGAAATCGGGGGCGGTATCGCCCAGGCGTAGTTGACTCATGATGTCTCCTGTGTGCGGATTCAGGTGGGAAGGCCTGGTTGCCCGCCGGAGCGGGCAACGCGGGAACTCGTCTCTTGGCGAAGATTAGCGCCTGGAAAACGATTCTTCCATCAAACCTTTAGCCGGGGAAATACGCAAGACATATAACCTTATGCAATATTCAAGCTGGCCCCGCACGCGTCCGCCACGACCCCGGACCGCACGGCGGCCGACAGGGCCATCGAACGCGGCAGGATGTGCGCGGCGTAGAACAGGCCGGTGGCGATCTTCGAAGCATGGAACGGATCCGTAGACCCGGCGGCCAGATGGCGGCGGCAGGCCAGCACGGCCCGCGCCATCTGCCATCCGCCGTGCACCACGCCCGCCAGCATCAGGTAGGGAACGCTGCTGGAATAGGCCGCCCGGACATTGGCCGCGGATTGCTCCAGGATGAATGCCACGCCCGCCTCGTATGCCTGGATGGCGCCGTCCAGGTTGTCGCGCAACAGCCGCAGCCCGTCGCGCTCGTCCGCCGCGGCGGACGACGCCTCGGCCTCGACCGCGCGCAGCGTGTCGCGCATGGCCGCGATGGCGGCATGCGCCGTGGCGCCACCGTCGCGCTGCGTCTTGCGGCCCACCAGATCGTTGGCCTGGATGGCGGTGGTGCCCTCGTAGATGGGCAGGATGCGCGCGTCGCGGTAGAACTGCGCCGCCCCGGTCTCTTCGATGAACCCCATGCCGCCGTGCACCTGGATGCCCAGCGAGGCGACCTCGACGGCGCTCTCCGTGGAAAAGCCCTTGACGATGGGCACCAGGTATTCGTAGAAGGCCCGGTTGCGCGCGCGCTGCTCCGGATCGGGATGATGCGTGCCCTTGTCGTGGGCGGCGGCGGCCACGTACGAGACGGCGCGGGCCGCCTCGGTCAGCGCCTTCATCGTCATCAGCATGCGCTGGACGTCCGGGTGGCGCGCGATGGCCACGGGCCCTGCGGAGCCTTCCACCGCCCGCCCCTGCACGCGCTCGCGCGCATAGGCCAGGGCATGCTGGTAGGCGCGTTCCGATACGCCTATGCCCTGCTGCCCCACCGAATAGCGGGCGGCGTTCATCATGATGAACATGTATTCCAGGCCGCGGTTCTGTTCGCCGACCAGGTAGCCGATGGCGCCCTCGCCCACCTCGCCCTTGCCGGAACCGTACAACAGCACCGCCGTGGGGCTGCCGTGGATGCCCAGCTTGTGCTCCAGCGAGGCGCACCAGACGTCATTGCGCTTGCCCGGGCTGCCGTCGGCCTGCACCAGGAACTTGGGCACGATGAAAAGCGAAATGCCCTTCACCCCGGCAGGGGCGTCCGGGGTCCGGGCCAGCACCAGATGGATGATGTTCTCGGCCAGATCGTGCTCGCCGTAGGTAATGAAGATCTTCTGGCCCGTCAGCCGGTAGCTGCCGTCGTCCTGCTTTACCGCGCGCGTCGCGACCTGGGCCAGGTCCGAGCCAGCCTGCGGCTCGGTGAGGTTCATCGTGCCGGTCCACTTGCCGCCGATCAGGTTCGGCACGTATTGCTTGCGCTGCGCATCCGAGCCGACGGTCAGGATGGCCTCGATCACACCGTCGGTCAGCATGGGGCACAGGGAAAAGGCCAGGCTGGCCGCCTGGATGTTCTCGCCGGGCGCGGCGGCAACCACCTTGGGCAGCCCCTGCCCGCCCCAGGCAGCGGGATGCTGCAACCCCTGCCAGCCGCCGGCCGCGTAGTCCTTGAAACCCTGCGCATACCCGGGGGTGGTCGTGACCTGGCCGTCTTTCCAGACCGGCGGATGCGTGTCGCCCGGCACGTTCAGCGGCGCGACGGCCTGCTCGACGAAGCGTCCGTTTTCCTCCAGGATGGCGTCCACCAGGTCTGGCGTCACCTCTTCGAAGCCAGGCAGATTCAGGACTTCCTCCAGCCCGGCCAGTTCCTTCAAGGCAAAGCGGAAGTCCTGCAATGGGGTTGCGTAGGGCATGGTGTCTCCGTCAATTGGCAGTATCTAGACTCTCTTTGGCCAATCTTAAACCCTTGCCTCCCTCCTTGCGGGCGAACGCGCCGAACGCCTCCAGCGACGCGGACGGCGTCACTTCCTCGTAGCCGGCCGCCATGCCCTGCCGCACCTCTTCAAGCGCCAGCACGGCATTGCTCGCCTTGAACAGCGCCTCCAGCACCTCCGGCGGCGTGCCCTTGGGCGCGAAGACGCCCCACCAGTTGGAAAGATCGTAGCCCGGCACGGTCTGCGAAATGGGAGGATACGGCAACAGCCGCGAAGGCTGGCCGGACGTTACCGCCAGCGCCACCACCTTGCCGGTATCGATGACCGCCTTGGCCGAAGGTGCGGTCGCGAACGAGACATCGGTATCGCCCGCCGCCACGGATTGCGCCGCGGCAGCCCCGCCCTTGAATGGAATGTGCATCAGCTTCACGCCGGCGAGCGTCATGAATTCGACCGCCGCCAGATGGGTGATGACGCCGTTGCCGGACGACGCTACGTTAATGGTTCCCGGCTTGCTCCTCGCCCGGTCGATCAGGTCCTGCACGCTCTTGAGCCCCAGCTTCGCATTCGCGATCAGGACCATGGGACCGGTGGTGAGCTGCGCCACGGGCACGAAGTTGTCCGGCGTGTAGTCCACCTTGTACAGGGCGCTGTCGCTGCCCATGACGCTGGAATTGCCCAGGTACAAGGTATAGCCGTCGGCGGCGGCGCGCGCCGCGAGGCTGGCGCCGATGGTCGAACCGGCTCCGGGGCGGTTTTCGACGACGACCGGCTGCTTGAGCTGCCTGGCCAGCGCATTCGCGTAGACGCGGCCCACCTGGTCCGCGCCCCCGCCAGGCGGAAATCCGATCACCAGGGTAATGGGCTTGGACGGATACGCGGCGGCGGCTTGTGCGCCGCCTGGCGGCGCGGACAACGTGACGACGGCGGCGAGCAAGGCGCCGCAGGCGGAAATTGCGGGGTTCATGGGAGTCTCCTTTGATGGATCCGGAGCCGCTTGTGGCGCGGCCCTCCGTGGATGCGCCGGCCGCGTCAGCGGCCGGTGAAGGTCGGCGCGCGCTTCTCCTTCCAGGCCTGCGCGCCCTCGGCCAGGTCCCGGGACTGCTCTGACCGCAATACCGCCTGTTCGATGCCGGCCAGATCGATCTCTCCCCGCGCGATGCGGTTCAGCTGCGCCTTCACGCCGAACAGCGGTATCGGGGCCATCGCGGCGATCTGGGCGCTCAACGCGTCCAGCCGGCCCTGCAGGCGATCCTCCGGCACGAGCTCGGTCAGGAAGCCGATGCGCAGCATCTCGTCGGCCTGGATCCGCTCCGCGGTCAGGAACAGGCGCTTGGCCTGGGCCAGCCCCAGCCGCGTCACGTAGCGCGACATGCCGCCCGCATAAAAATGCAGGCCCAGACGCGTGGCCGGCATGAACATGTCGGCCCGCGGCGTGCCGATGCGGAAATCGCAGGCCAGGCACAGGTCGGTGCCTCCGCCGTAGGCTCCCCCCTGGACCGCCGCGATCGTGACGGGCCGCGCCGCCTCGATCAGGTCCATGGTCTGGCCGAAATAGAGCGAACTGGGCGCGCTGTCCGAGGCCAGCGAGGAAATGTCGTAGCCGCTGCAGAAGTACTTGCCCTCGGAGACGATGCGCAGCACCAGCACCGCATCGTTGGCGTTCACCGCGGCCACGTGGTCCCGGAGGACGTCCAGGTCCTGCGGGCCGAGCCGGTTCGCATGGGCAGGCCTGCGCAGGCGGATGGTAGCGATGCGCCCCTCGACGGACAGGCTGGGCGTCTCGGAGGCGGTTGTCATGCGGCGGCCTCCGCTTGATGCGCCACGCCGTCGGCCAGCAGGCGGTCGATCTCGGCTTGCGCCATGCCATAGCGCGCGAAGACCTCGCGCGTGTGCTGGCCGAATACGGGAGGAGCGCGGTGGCTTGCCGCTTCCGCGCCGCTCAGGCCCAGCGGCAAGCCCACCTGCCGCAATTCGCCCAGCACCGGATGCGTCAGCGACTTCACCAGCCCGCAGGCCTGCACCTGCGGATCGGCGAACACGTCTTCCAGGGTGTTGATCGGTCCGGCGGGAATCCCGCCTTCGATCATCAGCGCCGTCCATTCCATGCGCGTCTTGCGCTTGAGCCCGGCCTCCAGCTCCAGCTTCAACTCGTAACGGTGCTGCATGCGCTCGGCGTTAGTGAGGAAGCGCGCGTCGGACACCAGATGGGAAAGCCCGAGAATGCCGCAGAGCTTGACCCACATCGCCTGGGTCGCGGGCGCCAGGTTGAGCGGCCCATCGGCGGTTTCAAAGGTGCCATAGGGCGCGATGACGGGGTGCACGTTGCCGCAGGGCTGCGGCACCTCCTCCTTGCTGAGATAGCGCTGGCCCTGCACGCTGAGCAGCGCCATGAGCCCGGCCAGCAGGGACGTTTCCACGTGCTGCCCGCGCCCGGTCGACGCCCGCTGCGCGACGGCGGACAGGATGCCGATGGCCAGCCACATTCCCGCGGTCAGATCGCCGATGGCGACGCCGACCCGTGTTGGCCCCGATTCCGGCGTGCCCGTCAGGCTCATGAAACCGGAATAGCCTTGCGCCACCTGGTCGAAGCCCGCCCAGTCGCGGGCCGGCCCCTTGCTGCCGAAGCCTGAAATCGAGGCCAAGATCAGGCCGGGATGTTCCTGCGACAGGGAGGCGTACCCCAGGCCCATCGCGTCCATCGTGCCGACCTTGAAGTTCTCGACCACGATGTCGGATGCCAGCGCCATCCTGCGAAGCAGCGCCAGCCCTTCCGGCTTGCGGAAATCGACGCCTATGCCTTGCTTGCTGCGATTGGCGCTAAGATAATAAACACTTATATCATCATCGAAGGGCCCCCATTGCCGCGCCATCTCGCCCGCGGGCATGGGCTCCACCTTGACGACCTCGGCGCCCAGGTCTCCCAGAATCATTGTGCAGAAAGGCCCGGAGAGCGCCCGGGTCAGATCCAGCACCTTCAGCCCGGCCAATGGCAGACTCATCTCGTCACTCTCCTCTGATACGAAACCCATTCTAGGCAGCGCCTCAGAGGCAGAGAAAATACTATTTTCCGATCATTCCATAAGTTTTTCTTATTCCATGAATCTGCGCCAGCTCAAGTACTTCATCCGTGTCGTGGAAATGCAGAACATGACCCGCGCCGCGGAAAGCCTGCACGTGGCGCAGCCCGCGCTCAGCCAGCAGATGTCCCTGCTGGAGGAAGGCCTGGGCGTCGCGCTGCTGGTGCGCGGCGCCAAAGGCGTGCAGCCCACGGCGGAAGGCCTGCTGCTGTACCGGCATGCCCAGACCATCCTGCGCCAGGTCGACAGCACCCGCAGCCTGTTGTCCAAGACGGCCGACCAGGTCACCGGCACAGTGTCGATCGGGCTGGCTTCCAGCACCGCGCGCATGCTGGCCTTGCCGCTCATGCGCCGCGCCAAGGCGGAGCTGCCTTCGGTGGTGCTGGAAATCGTCGACGTGCCCAGCGCCGATCTGACCAAGCTGGTCCTGCAGGGGCGCATCGACTTTTCGCTGTCTCCGGACCAGCAGCCCATGCAGGGGCTGCTGCGCACGCCGCTCCTGCGGGAAAGCCTCTTCCTGCTGGCCCACGCCAGCGTCGCGCTGCCGCGCCGCACCTTGACGATCGAGGATTTCGCCGCCTTGCCGCTGGTCCTGCCCAGCCTGCCCAATACGCTGCGTGCGCGGCTGGACCATGCCTTCCTGACCGCCGGCCTGACCTGCAATCTCTTCGCCGAGGCCAGCACCTCGGCCATCCTGGTTCCCGCCGTGCGCAGCGCGATGGCCGCCACCATCCTGCCCTGCTCGGCCGCTCAGCCCGAGATCGCGGAAGGATCGATCGTGGCGCACGCGCTTGACGGCAGCCTGTCGCGCGAACTGGTGCTGTGCGCCAGCGAGAGCCTTCCTCCGTCGTTGGCGCAAAGCCGGGTCATGGCGATGTGCAAGGATGAAATAAAACGCCTGATCAACGATCAGGCGTGGCAGGGCTGCGCGTTGCTGGACTAGCCCAGGTGATGCGCCAGCGACACAATGATCGGCCCCAGCACCGGCAGCAGCACGTTGGCGATGGCGTACGTCACCGTGTAGCCGAGCAGCGGCACCGAGCTGCCGCTTGCGCTCAGGATGGCGCTGATGGCGGGCGTGCTCACATGCTGGCCTGCAATCGCTCCCACCAGCAGGGGCCCTTCGATCTTCAAGACCTTGTGGCCTAGCCAGAGCGACAGGCTGGCCGGCCCGAGCGACACCAGCAGGCCGATCAGCGGCAGCACGGCGCCATGCTCGCGGATCAGCGACACGGCTTCCGGCCCTGCCGACAGGCCGACGCAGGCCACGAAGATCGCCAGGCCCAGGTCCTTGATCAATTGCACCGCATGGTCCGGAATATGGCCCAGCGCGGGCCGCTTGGCGTTGATCCAGCCACAGACCAGGCCGCTGACGAGCGCCCCGCCCCCGCTTCCCAGCGACACGGGAATGCCCCAGAGCCGCGCGCTCAGGCTGCCGATCATCAGGCCGACCAGGATGCCGAAGGCCAGGAACACCAGATCCGTGACGCCGCTGCGCCGCAACTCGTTGCCCAGGGCCGCGCCGGCTTCCGAGAGTTCGGGCTCGGCGCCCACCAGCGTGACGAGGTCGCCGTACTGCACCACCGTGGACGGGGTGATCGGCAGGGCATGGCCGGAGCGCACGATGGACTGCACGAAGACGCCGCGCGCGCGCTGCGCCCGCGGCCGCCTGGCCAGTTCCCCGATCGTATGTCCGTTGACCGCCTTCTTGTTGACGATGACGGCGAGCTCCCGCAACTGCAGGTCGTCTACGTGCGCCTCGGGCAACTGGATCTCGGGGCCGATCACGGCCCCCGCGCGCAGCGCGAACCGCCGCATGCCCAGCACCACCACGACATCGCCCGTGGCCAGCAGATAGTCGGGCGTTGCGTCGACCGCTTCCCCGTTGCGCAGGATGCGGCTGATGACGGTGCGCCCGCCCAACTGCGACTCCACCTCGGCCACGCTCCTGCCATCGACGTCCTTCACCACGTGGGCGCGGCCGACCAGCCGAGGCAGCGTGGGCATGTTGGCTTCCTCGCCTTCCCCCGCCGTCACGCCCAGCTTTTCCTCCAGCGCCTTGGAAGCCTCGCGCAGGTTCATGCGCAGCAGCGCCGGCGCGATCTGGCTGGTGAAGAACACGATGCTGATCAGGCCCACCAGGTAGGTCAGCGTGTAGGCCGTGGCGATATTGGCTTCCATGCGCTGGATGTCGGCGTCGGCCAGCCCCAGGTGCTTGAGCGCTTCGGCCGCCGTGCCCACCACGGCCGACTCGGTCGCCGCTCCCGCCGCCAGCCCTGCCGCCGTGCCGGCGTCCAGGCCGAACAAGGGCACAGCGGCCAGCACGATCGCCAGCACCAGCAAGGCCTCGATGATGGGCAACAGGATATAGCGCAGGCTGGAGCGGTTGAGGTTGGCGAAGAATTGCGGGCCGCCCGAATACCCCATCGCGAAAATGAACAGGGCGAACGCAACCTCCTTGAGCTCGCCGCGGATCTGGCATCCGGTCTGGCCGATCAGCAGGGCGACGATGAGCGTTCCGCACACCCCGCCCAGCTGGATCGGCCCGACCTTGAGCTTGCCGATCAGGTATCCCAATCCCACCGTCACGAACAGCACCGCGATGGGGACGCTATTGAAAAACCCGACGCTGCAAGTCATGTCGTCATGTCGCTCTTGGGTTGGCTATTTGCGCGCGGCGCCCTTCCTGGCCGACTTGGCGGCGGGGTCCGCCTTCTTGACCGCCTGCTTGATCGCCTTCCTGGCCACGCTGGCGCCGGCCTTCTTGCTTCCCGCCGAGCGCTTGGCCGCGGCGGCCTTGATCTTCTGGCCCTTGCCGGCCGTGGGGCCCGACCGCACCAGCTCGGAATGCTTCCACGCCTCGACGTATTCGGTCGCGGCCTCGACCATGTGCTTGCCGATCTTCGCGTAGTCGCTGTCGTCCAGGTTGGCCAGCGAAATGCGGATCGACCACGGCGGCCCGCCGAAGCCGCCGCCGTCCATCAGCACCACGCCGGACTTCTCGGCCAGGCGGAACAGGAAGTCCACCGGCTCGTAGTTGCTGACCATGTACTTGCAGAATCCGTCTCCGTACATGATCTTGGCCCAGACCATGAAGTCCAGCTCCACGTAGTACCACGCGCGCATGGGATCCTCCGGAGGCATGGGGATGCCCAGGCCGCGCCACAATGCGTCGCGCCGGTCGCGCACGATCTTCATGGTCAGGTGCTTGTAGTCGTCCTTCAGGTCGAGCAGGTGCGACAGCGCGAAAAGCCCCATCTGCACCTGCTGCGGCAGGGACAGGCCCGCGGTGTGGTTCAGCGCGACGTTGCGGCTGTCCGCGACCATCCGGTCGATGAACTTGAGCTTTTCGGGCTCCATCGTCATGGCGCCGTAGCGCTTGTTCAGGCGCTTCTTCCAGGACGCCGGCAACTCGGCGATGCGGCGGTCCATCGTGTTCGTCTCATGGGTGGCGATCACCCCCAGACGCCACCCCGTGCAGCCGAAATTCTTCGAAAACGAGTACACGCAGATCGTGTTGTGCGGCACTTCGGCCATCAGCGAGCGGAAATTCGGGACGAAGGTGCCGTACACATCGTCCGTTACCAGCACCAGGTCCGGGTTCTTGCGGATCAGGCGCACGATCTGCTTCATCTCCACCGGGCTGAACGCAACGGACGGAGGATTGCTGGGGTTCACCGTCACCGCCAGCTTGATCCTGGGGTCCTCCAGCTTGGCGATTTCGGAAGCCGGATAGTGCCAGTCGTGCGTGCCGTCGGCCCGCATGCTGTCGGCATTGATCGCCACGATCTTGAACTGGAAACGCTCCAGGTGCGCGATCTCGATGTAGGGCGTGAAGGTCGGCAGGAACAGCGCGATGGTATCGCCCTGCTTGAGCAGCCCGTTCTGCATCAGCGAATCGAAGATGTAGCACATGGCGGCCGTGCCGCCCTCGACCGGGAACAGGTCGAATTTGCCCTTGGGCGGGCGGCCGTCGCACATTTCCTTGATCAGGTAATCGTGCACGATCTGTTCCAGATGGACCAGGGCGCGCGGCGGCACGGGATAGTTGTCGCCGATGACGCTGTCGGTCAGCTCATGGATCCAGGAGTCGGGGTCGAAGCCCTTGATCTTCACGCCGTATTCCAGCACGCCAAGCAGGAAGTCGCGGCCTTCCTGGCCCTTGTGCTTGGACAGGAACTTGCGCAAGCGGTCGGCGCAGCCCTTTTTCGGCGGCATGCCGGCCAGGATGTTCTCGTCGAGGACGCGGCGCGCCTCCTTCATCGCGAACTGGCCCAGCAGGAAAAACGCGTCGCGCGGTTCCGTGGCGATCCAGTTCGGATTGCCGCGGCCCGCATTCAACATGGTCAGCGCGGCGGTGTGCTGATTGTCCTTGGCCAGCGTGATCAGGTAGTCCTTCAGCTCGAAGGGAGAAAGCTGTTCAAGATCGCGTTGGCGCGAGCGGGTCGTTTTCAGGGCCGAGGCCAGGCTGATGGAGAGAGGCGCGGTGGAAGCCATTATTCAGTACTCCTGGTTGCGTTGTGACAGGCGCTTGCCAGGACGGCGGGCATGCGCGCGCCGTCCTTCTTGTGCTGTCCGCGGACCGGCAGGCCCGCGGGCGGCCCGCTAGGTCATGAGCATGACGATGACGATCCCCCAGATGATGAGCAGGGTATTGCCGATCGCGTAAGGCACTGTGTAGCCCAGGGCGGGCACCTGGCTTTTCGCCGTTTCGGTGATCTGCCCGATGGCCGCCGTCGTGGTCCGGGCGCCTGCGCAGACGCCCAGCGAGATGGCTGGATGGAACTTGAAAACGTAGCGGGCGATGTACACGCCCAGGATCATGGGCACGCTGGTGGCGATGATGCCTGCCACGAAGAGCTTGGCGCCAAGTTGCTGGAACCCCAGCACGAAGCCCGGCCCCGACGAGATGCCGACCACCGCCACGAAGGTGGTCAGCCCGACCGACGTCAGGAACCAGTGCACCGGCTCGGGCACCCGTCCGAAGGTGGGATGCACGGAACGCAGATAGCCGAAGATCAGGCCGGCGATCAGCGAGCCGCCCGAGGTCGAGAGCGTGATGGGAATGCCGCCCACGGTGAGCACCAGGGACCCGAACAGGCCTCCCAGCAGGATGCCGAAGCCCACGAACACCATGTCGGTCTGGTCGGTGGCGCGATCCACGTAGCCCACCCTGCCGACCGCCCGTTCCACGTCGCGCTTGGCGCCCAGCAGGAACAGCCGGTCGCCGCGGTCCAGTTTCAGGCCCCAGTTGACGGGCATTTCATGGCCTCCGCGCACGACCTTGCGCAGGAAGACGCCGCGGCCCAATTCGCGCACTGCCTCGCTTTCGGCGATTTCCTTCACCGTCTTGCCGGCGATGTTCTTGTTGGTCAGCACCACTTCGACGATCTCGGCGGGCAGGTTGATCACGTCGCGGTCCTCGACCTCGCTGCCGATGATTCCGGGAGCTTGCGTGACCAGGGCGTCGTGCCTGCCGGTCACCCCGAGCACGTCACCGGCCTGGAGCACGGTCTTGGAATCGCTGTCCAGGATCTGGTCGCCCCGGCGGATACGTTCGACGAACACCCGGGCCTCGACGAAGCGGGCCTCCAGCTCACCCACTGTCTTGCCCACGAGTTCCGGGCGGTCGAGCTTGTAGGCTCGGGCCGTGAACTTGCGGTAGCCCGACAGTTCCATGGAGTCGGCGCCACCGGACATCTTGGCCTCGTACTCCTGGCATTCCTTCACGATGTCCACGCGCATCAGCTTCGGCCCCAGCGACGCCAGGATCCAGGCGCTGCCCACCGTGCCGAAGATGTAGCAGACGGCATAGGCCACCGGAATGCTGTCGATCCACTTTTTCTTGGTTGCCGCGTCGACGCCCAAGCCATTGATCGTGTCGGTAGCCACCCCCATCACCGCGGAAATGGTCTGCGCGCCCGACAGCAGGCCGGCGCCGGTGCCGGCGTCAAAGCCGAACGCGACCGCCGTGCCCCATGTGACCAGCAGGCAGATGACGCAAATGATGACCGCGAAGATGACCTGTGGAAGGCCATCGCTTTTCATGCCGCGGAAGAATTGAGGCCCGACGCCGTAGCCGAGCCCAAAAAGAAAAAGCAGGAAGAAAACCTGCTTTACGATCGGTGCGATGGTGATATTTAACTGCCCCACCAGCACTCCCACCAGCAGCGTGCCGGTGACCGCCCCCAGATTAAATCCGAATATCTTCTTGGCGCCTATCCAATACCCCAGGCCCAGGGTAAGGAATATCGCGAGTTCCGGATATTTACGCAGAGTGTCAAAGAACCATTCCATCCCGAATCTCCTTCGTTCTGTACAGGTCAAGCACTTTCGCCAATCGAGCCGCGCGCGAAATACATTATCAGAATCTTTCGATAAATCAAAAGATTTGTGGCATCGGAACCAAACCGGGCCTGACGGCAGGTTCCAGAAACGGAAAAGCCCGCCAGCGCGAACGCTGGCGGGCTTTCGGCAACGCAGGCCGTTGACGGCTTTACAGTGCGTTGGTCAGTTCCGGCACGACCTGGAACAGATCGCCGACCAGACCGTAATCGGCCACGCCGAAGATCGGCGCTTCCGGATCCTTGTTGATCGCGACGATGACCTTGGAGTCCTTCATGCCGGCCAGGTGCTGGATGGCGCCCGAGATGCCGACCGCCACGTACAGCTGCGGCGCGACGATCTTGCCGGTCTGGCCGACCTGCCAGTCGTTAGGCGCGTAGCCCGCGTCCACCGCGGCGCGCGAAGCGCCCAGCGCCGCGCCCAGCTTGTC
>NZ_JBLZXF010000030.1:0-58061 GCF_050285585.1 Achromobacter sp.
CCCGGCACGACCACGCCCGAGCCGAAGCCCATGTAGTTGGACTGGATGAACGAGATCATCATGCCGTTCTCGTCGGCCGCCGTCAGGTAGATGGTGCCGCCGGCATGCGGGCGGCCGGCCTCGAAGTGGGTGGCGCGGTCCAGTCGGATCAGCTTGGCGCGGCTATCCAGGTAGGCGTCCGACAGCATTTCCTCGGGGGTGACCCGCATGGAGCGGGGATCCGCCACGTACTTGTACAGGTCGGCGAAGGCCAGCTTCATGGCCTCGATCTGGACGTGCTGCGATTGCACCGAATCCACCGGCATGTCGGCCATGTCGAAACGTTCGACGATGCCCAGCGCGATCAGCGCGGCGATGCCCTGCCCGTTCGGCGGGATCTCGTGCAGCTCGTAGCCGCGGTACGACTTGGAGATCGGCTTGACCCATTCCGGACGATAGCCGCGCAGGTCCTCCAGCGTCATCGCGCCGCCGCATTCCTTGCTGAAGGCGGCGATGCGCTCGGCCAGCTCGCCTTCGTAGAAATCGCGGCCCTTGGATTCGGCGATGCGGCGCAGCGTGTTGGCGGCGTCCGGGAAGCGGAAATGCTCGCCGACCTTGGGCGCGCGGCCCTCGGGCAGGAAGGCCTGGGCGTAGCCGGGCTGCGAGCGCAGCTCTTCCGCGGCGGCGGCCCACTTGTGCGCCACCACGGGCGGCACGGCGTAGCCGCGCTCGGCGATCTCGATGGCGGGCTCGAACAGCTGCTCGAACGGCAGCTTGCCCAGTTTTTCGTGCAGCGCGGCCCAGCCGGCCACCACGCCCGGCACCGTCACCGCGTCCCAGCCGCGCTTGGGCTGGATGGCCAGGCCGTTGGGCCCCACGCCGTACTTGCGCTTGAAGTACTCGACGTTCCAGGCCGCCGGCGCCACGCCGGACGAATTCAGGCCGTGCAGTTCCTTGCCGTCCCAGACGATGGCGAAGCAGTCGCCGCCCAGGCCGCAGGAAACCGGTTCGACCAGCACGATCGTGGCGGCCGCGGCGATGGCGGCGTCCACGGCGTTGCCGCCCTTGAGCAGCATGCGCAGTCCCGCCTGGGCTGCGAGCGGGTGCGACGTGGAGACCACGTTGCGGGCAAACAGCGGGATGCGGACGGAAGGATACGGGTTGCCCCAGTCGAAGGATTTCATATGGCGAGTCTCATAACGGGTTGGGATGCATAGACCCAGGCGAAAGTACTCTTGTGATCTAATTAAATCAATTTGATTTTTTGATCCGTCATAAAAGACTTTTTTATGAGTACGATCCGCTTCCTGCGCACTTTCCTGGCCGTCGCCCACCATGGTTCTTTCTCGGAAGCCGCCGAGCAAGTAGCCCTGACCCAGGCGGCCGTCAGCTTCCAGATGCGGGCGCTGGAGGCGGAACTGGGCCGGGAACTGTTCGACCGCAGCGGCCGTCTTGCCATTCTTAACGCAGCCGGCCGGGAATTGCTACCCGAAATCAAGCACTTGCTGGATCTTTACGACCGCATGAGGCTGCCGCGCACCGTCCCCGGCGAGCTGGCCGGCTCGGTGTCGGTGGGCAGCATCGTGTCGTGCATGGGCACCCTGTCCAAGGTGGTGTCGGGCATGAAGAAGCGCCATCCCAAGCTCGACGTGCGCATCCTGTCGGGCAAGGCCAGCGAGCTGGCGGGCAAGGTGGAGGACGGCGAGCTGGACGCCGCCTTCCTGGTGGAGGCCGGCCGCAAAATGGCCAGCACCCGCTGGACGGCGCTATATGAAGAGGAGCTGGTGGTCATCGCGCCCCGGTCCGCGCGCGGCGAGGATGCGCGCCAGGTGCTGGCGGCCAACCCTTTCCTGCGCTTCGACCGCACCCAGCGCACCGGCCTGCAGATCGACCGTCTGCTGCGCCGCCTGGCGGTGCCGTTGGACGAATTCCTGGAACTCAATGCGATCGAGACGCTGGTGGAACTCGTGCGCCAGGAGGTGGGCGTGACCCTGCTGCCCCTGATCCACGGCTCCAACTGGCAGCAGAGCCCCGAACTGCGGATCCTCCGCCTGCCGCCGGACCTGGGGCCGCTCGCGCGCTCCATCGGCATGCTGGAGCGGCGCGAGCACGCCCGCCAGGGCATTACGGCGGCAATCTGCGCGGCTTGCGCCGCGGCCTTCCAGGAGCGCGGCGCGCAGACGGCCCCGTAATCGTTACGACGCCATCGCCGGGTCCGTCACCGAGGCCCTGCCGGTTTCCACCCGGCCGGCGAAACGGCGTCGGTACGCGGGGTCTTCCTGCAGGGTCGCCGTGAAGTCGTACCAGCCGCCGCTGCCCGACAGGGCCCAGTGCTGCTCGACCTGCCCGCCCCCGGGCACCGTGAACGTCCAGCGCTCGTGGTTGGCGTAATAGGCGTTGGGCGCGACGACGAAAGTGCAAGGCGCCTGGCCGCCATTGATGAAGCTGACGTAGATATCGCCGTTGGCGACGTCGTAGCAGACGCGGATCTCCGCCTCCAGCCCCGCCGTGCGCGCCAGCGCCAGATCGCCCGCGAAATGCCGGTGATAGCCGTTGGGGCCCAGTACCCACAGATCGTACTTGCCGCTGTCGGCCGCGGCGTCCCAGCTGCCTTCGAGCTGCTTGTTGGATTCCACCGTGTAGCGGCGCGGCAGGCGGTCCAGGTGCAGGCGGTCATACACATGGAAGACCGCCGCGGCGGCGCCCGTGTTGGCGCAGACCAGGCGCATGGCGCCCGTGCCGGGCTGGGCGCGGCCGCTGGTGTGGAGTTCGTAGGGCAAGGCGCGGGAGTAGCGCACGCCCTTCTCCTGCACCGGCCGGGCCTGGGTCGACGGATCCGGCAGCGGCACGGCGGTCAGCGCCTGCTGGTCGGCGCGCACCTGGTCGGCGCCCGCGCGCGTCAGCAGGTTCAGGTCCGGCAGCTTTTCGTCGTTGGGCGTGGCGAAGTTGAAAGCCGAAGTCAGGTCGCCCAGCACGGCGCGGCGCCAGGGGCTGATGTTGTCCTCGGCCACGCCGAAGCGCGTCTCCAGAAAGCGCAGCACCGAGGTGTGATCGAAGGCCTGGGAATTGACCCAGCCGCCTCGGCTCCACGGCGACACCACGTACATGGGCACGCGCGGACCGGGGCCGTAGACCCGGTTGTCGGCGGCGTCCTGGGCGGAGGGGCGCGTGTGGCGCTCCAGGTCGGTATTGACGGTGGAGGCGCCGGCCATCGAGCCGTCCGGATTCAGCGACGGGGCGGCGGGCGGCGGCACGTGATCGAAGTAGCCGTCGTTCTCGTCGAAGTTGATGAGCAGCACGGTCTTGCTCCAGACTTCCGGATTGGCGGTCAGGGCATCCAGCGTTTCCTGGATGTACCAGGCGCCCTGGATGGGGCTGGACGGGCCGGGGTGCTCGGAATAGGTCGCGGGCGCCACGATCCACGACACCTGCGGCAAGGCGCCGTTCATCACGTCGTCGCGCAGCGACTGCAGGAAGCCGCCGTCGGGCATGGTGTTGGCCGTGCCCTTGTACAGCGGGTTGGCCGCGTCCATGGCCGGCGTCCAGGCCGGATACGGAGAGCCGTTGGCGCCATTGCCCGCCAGCTCGTTGGCGCGGCGGTATTGGCGGAACCCGGCCAGCGGATTGTCGCCGAAGTTCTCGGGCAGGTTCTGGTAGACCTTCCAGCTGACGCCCGCCTCTTGCAGGCGCTCGGGATAGGTCTTCCAGGTCCAGCCGGTGGACGAGGCGCCCAGGCTGTCCCATTGATTGCGGGTGGACGGGCCATTGCCCTGCGCCAGCGGATCGTTGGTGCCGGTCCAGTGGAACAGGCGGTTGGTGTTGGTGCCGCCGTGCGTGGAGCAATGGTAGGCGTCGCACAGCGTGAAGGCTTCGGCCAGCGCGAACTGGAACTCCACCTCTTTCTGGCGGTAATAGCCCATGGACTGGTTCTGCTTGTAGCGCGGCCATTGGTCCATGCGGCCGCCGTCCCAGGCCATCTGCGCGTCCACGTAGTCGTGCGGCGTGCCGGCCACGCGCTGGGCGTTGCCCTGGGTGCTGTCCAGGTGATAGGGCATCACCACTCGCGTGCCATTGCTCTGCTCCCAGACCGAACGCTGGTCGGGCAGCGGGATGGTGATGCGGTCGCCGAAACCGCGCACGCCCTTGAACGTGCCGAAATACATGTCGAAGGAGCGGTTTTCCTGCATCAGGATGACCACGTGCTCGACATCGTTGATGGTGCCCGTGCGGTTGTTGGCGGGAATCGCCAGCGCGCGGCGGATGGCGGGCGGGAACATCGACAGCGCGGTCAGCCCCGCGGTCGAGGCGGCGGCGTTGCGCAGGAACCGGCGCTTGCCGGCGTGGACCTGGTCTTTATCGGACGTCACGGATTCTATTCCTATGGATTCGGGGAAAGCGGGCTCAGGGCGCGCAGCGCAATTCGGGCTTCGCGGGCGTGGGCGGCACCGGGGCCGGCGTCTCCGGCTGGGCGCCGTTGCCGGGCGCCTCGCCGCTGTCGCCGTCGTCGCCGCCGCAGGCGGCCAGCGTGGCGCTCAGGGTCAGCACCGCGCCCAGGCGCAGGAAACCTCGCAAAATCATGGACTTGCTCATCGTTTTCTATCCTTGGAACATCAGGGGAACAGTTCGGAGACGGACTTGCCGGACAGGGCCAGGGACTTCACCTCGTCTTCCGTCAGGGCGCGCGACCAATACGCCAGGTCGTCGAAATACATCGTGTACGGACCCTTGGTGCCGGCGCAGCAGATGCCGTAGGTGCCGCGGCCGTCCTCGTTCAAGCCCAGGTGCGGGCCATAGTTGCCGGCCACCTTGCTGAGATCGACCCCGCCCGTGTTGACGGTGCGGCTCGAAAAGCCCAGCTCGCTGTCGTAGACCGAGGCGGTCATCGTTTTGGCCGTCTTGTCGACGGTCATCGCGATGTACACCGGCTTGTTCGGGGTGAACTTCACGTTGTTGATATCGACCCGGACTCCGCCGCCCGCGAGGTTGAAATACAGCACCGGGCCGGCCCACTGCGCGATCGTGATTCCAGGATTGCCGCCGGAGTTGTAGTCCTTGTTGCCCACGATGGAGCGGTCGCTGGCGGTGCCGTCGGACTGGTACCAGAAGCCGATGGTGAAGGCCGACGCCGCGTCGAGCATGCCCGCCGGGTAGTCCAGCTTGAACGCGCCTATCGGATCCGCGCTGCGGTCGTTCTTGAACATCTTGCCGAACACGCCCGCGTCGGCGTAGGCCGGCGCCTGGACGCCGTCATAGGGCGTGATGGCGCCGCCGCCCGCGGCCACGTCGGCGAGGCTGCCTTCGAACGGGAACAGCATCGTCAGGCCGGTGCGCAGCGAGGCCAGCAGAGGCAGGGGCTTGGTATAGGTGACCGTCGCGCGCACCGCGCTGACGGCGCTGCCCACGGACAGGCTGTAGTTCAACGTGTGCAGGCCTTCGGTATCGAACGACAGGTTCCTGTCGACGTATTCGGCCGCCGTGCCCGGCACGCGCGCGATTTCCACGCCGTCGCGGCTGATCACGATATCGCCGGCCGGCTCGCCCACGCGCACCCAGTTCAGCGTCACGCTCTTGTTGTCCATGGACGTGCGCGCCGAGGCCTTGCGCAGGGCCAGCGATCCGGCGAGCGAGGTGCCCGCCATGTCGTAGCCGGCCACGGCCGGCAACGCGCCCAGATGCTGCAGCAGGGTCGGCGTCACGTCGGCCGCGCTAGGCAGCGCGTACCAATTGTTGTCCCAGAGGCCGTCGAACGAAGCGTCGTCGGCGCTGCCGCCCAGAAGCGCCGGCTGGTTCGCGGCCAGCAGGATCGTCTTGTTGGACGAGAAAGGCCGGCCGTCGCTGGCGCCGGTCTTGCCCAGGCCATGGCTGGACGCCACGACGACCAGCCAGTTCTCGCCCGGATGGTCCGCCTTGCGGTCGGCGATCTGCCTGGCCAGGACGCCGATCGCGGCGTCCGCGCGGCGGACGGCCTCGTCGTACGCGCCGCCGAAGCCCGATTCCGACGCGACGCGCGCGGGCGCGCCGAACTGGGCCACCACCACGTCATAGCCTTCCGTGATGCGGTCGCGCGCCTGCGTGGCCACGCAATCGTCGACACCGGCGCAATCGGTCAGGGCCTGCAGATAGCCCGCGTCGCGGTCGCCGCCGAGAAGCCCGGCCAGCATGGTCGAATTGAAGGCGGCGGCGGTCCGCGCCTCGGGCAGCGCCGACTTGACGCGCTGGAACAGCGTGGGCGTTTTCATGACTTCGCCTTGCACGCTGAAACGCACGCCGTGCTGGTCGGCCCATTGGCCCGTCAGCAGCGTCGCCCAACCGGGCGCGGGCAGCGTGGGCTGCTGCGTGACCGCTCCCGTCACGCCGCCGGTCCAGGCCCGCGTGGCGGTCAGTTGACCGATATTGGCAAGGGACTTGTCGGCCACCCCGCGGCGCATCGCGTCGTAGGTCAGGCCGTCTACGCCGATGAACAGCACTTTGTCGGCGCGGGCCTGGTCAGGCTGAGTCACCGGAGGCTGGGTCGGCGGCGGCGCAGCGGCTTCATCGCTATCGTCGTCGCTGCCGCCGCAGCCGGCCAATGCGCTGGCCGCCAGCAACATGGCGCACCACTTTCTCCAATCCAATGCTTGCATGCTTCTCTTCTCGCTTCATGAACAGGTTTTGCGTTGGCGCACATGGTGGCCGCCGAACGTGAAAGGCCCGTGAAGCGAGTAAGAGAATGGCTGATCGACGGATCAGATTCTTTTTGTCTGGCGCCGCGCCGTCCTGTCATGAAGTCCCGCTATAGTCGTGCGCGTCGATCCACGCCCGCACCGCGCCCCCCATGCCTCTTTCATTGCGTTCCGCCCTGCCCGCCGCGCCCGCGGCGCTTCGTATCGTTGCCGTCCTGGCCCTGGCCGCCGGCGTGGGCGTATGGGCGTCCATCCTGCTTGCGCCCAAGCCCGCGGCGCTGCCGCCGGCGGTATCCGCCGCGATCGCGCCGCGCGCGGCCGACAACGGGCCCGTGGCGGTGTGGTTCGGCAAGGACGAAGCGATGCGCACGCAGATCACCGTGCTGGGCGTGATCGCCGCCGGTCCGGACGGCGCCGCCGTCCTCAGCATCGACGGCGGTCCTCCCCTGGCCTGGCGCGTCGGCAACGAAGTGGCGCCCGGGATCGTCTTGCGCGAAATCGCCGCGGACGCGGTGACCGTGGAACAGGCCGGGCGCGGCAGCCGCCTGGCCGCCCCCGCGGCCCAGCCCGCGCCTGCCGGCATTACGCGCGCGGGCTGACGCGAGGCAAAAGCCGCCGCGCCAATATTGCTGTCATATTTCATGACCACAATCCTCCGCTTCTACTGAAGATCGGAGTTGCAAAGTGCGTCAGTTACCGCGCGGGCTTGCCCGCCAGCAAGGTTTCACCCTCATCGAGATCATGGTGGTCATCGTGATCATGGGGATTCTTGCGGCGCTGATCGTCCCCCGCGTGCTGGATCGTCCCGACCAGGCGCGCCAGGTTGCGGCCCGGCAGGACATCGCCGGCATCATGCAGGCGCTCAAACTCTACCGCCTGGACAACGGCCGCTATCCCACCACCGCCCAGGGCCTGCGCGCGCTGGTGGAAAAACCGCAGGGCGTCGCCAACTGGCGCGGCTACCTCGACAAACTGCCCAACGATCCCTGGGGCCACCCCTACCAATATCTGAGCCCTGGCGTCAAAGGCGATATCGATGTGTTCTCGTTCGGCGCCGACAACAAGCCCGGCGGAGAGAACGGCGATGCCGACATCGGCTCCTGGGAACTCTGAGCGCGGCTTCACGCTGGTCGAAGTCCTGGTCGTGCTGGTGATCGTGGCCATCGCGGCCAGCATGGTGAGCCTGTCCGTCGGCCAGGGGGAGAACCGTCTGCGCGGCGACGCGCAGCGCCTGGCCGACGCCTTCACCGTGGCGCAGAGCGAAGCCCGCAGCGACGGCCGCCCGATCCGCTGGCTGCCCAACGGGCAGGGCTGGTCCTTCGAGCGCCGGGGCCGCTTGCCGGGAGCCAGCGCCGAGGAAGACGCGCCGCTGCCCGTGGACCGGATGGAAGGGGACGACGTGCTGCGGCCGCAGGCCTGGTCGGCGGGCGCGGTGGCGCTGCGCCTGGATCCGGACCGTCCCCTGGTCTTCAACACGGAATGGGTTGCCGCGCCCATCACGCTGACGCTGCGCGCCGGAGACGCCCGCGTCGTTCTTCAGCGCGACGCCGCCGGACGCTATGACATCCATTGAAAGACCCCGCCCGCCCGGCCGCGAACGCGGCTTTACGCTCATCGAAGTGCTGGTGGCCCTGGCCATCATCGCCGTGGCCATGGGCGCGGCGCTGCGCGCAACCGGTGTCATGGCGGCCAACAACCGCGCGCTGCAGGACAAGACGCTGGCGCTGCTGGCCGCGCAGAACGCGCTGGCCCAGCTGCGCCTGGAACAGGTCCTGCCACGCGCGGGCACGCGGACCCTGCCCTGCGAACAGGGCGGCCGGGCGCTGCAATGCGACCTGGAGTTCAAGAATTCGATGAACCGCAGTTTCCGCCAGGTATCGGTGCGGGTGCGCGACGCCTCCGCATCGCGTCCCGACGCCGTCCTGCTGCAGCTGGACGGCCTCTTGTCCGGCGTCCGATAGCCATGCGCCCGTCTTTCCGCTCGCAATCCGGCTTCACGCTGATGGAGGTGCTGGTGGCGCTGGCGCTGATGGCGCTCGTCAGCATCTTGGCCTGGCGCGGCCTGGCCAGCGTGTCCGGCGCCCGCGACCGCATCGAGGAACAGGCCGAGGACACCGACGCCATCGTCCGCGCGCTGGGACAGATCGCGCGCGACGTGGAGCTGTCCTACACCGGCCCGCCCTTCGAGGCGGCCGGCCAGGACGTCCAATCCTATACCAGCGGCCTGCGCCTGCTGCGTCGCGCCAGCGGCGGCCAGACGCTTGAAGTGCTGCGCCCCGATCCCGACGGCAACGGCCTCTGGCAGCGCGTCCACTGGCAGGTGCGCCAGGACGGTCTCTGGCGCGCGGCGGGCCCCTCCGCGGCGCGCGGCCCGTTGCCCGCCCCGGAGGGCGGCACCCTGCTCCTGCCCGGGGTGCGCGCCCTGACCCTGCGCGTGTGGATGCCGGGCAGCGGCTGGGTCGACGCGGACGCCAGCCTCGCGGCCGCGCCCACCGGAATGGAGATCACGCTGGAACGCGGCGGCGCCGCCGCGCCGCAGCGTTTCAGCCGTGTCCTGGAGCTGCCGTGAAAGCCGCCCGCAAGCACGAACGCGGCGCCGCCGTCATCAGCGCCCTCATCATCGTGGCCATCGTCGCGGCGCTGACCACCAGCCTGTTCCAACGCCAGACCGCCAGCACCCGGCGCGTCGAGAATGAACTGGCGCGGGTGCAGGCGCGCGCCATGCTGGCCGGCGGAATAGACTGGGCGCGGCTGGTGCTGCGGGACCATGGCCGGCGCGAGCCCATCACGCGCGGCGACCAGATCTGGGCCACCCCCATTCTCGACACGCGCATCGAACGGCCCGGCGACGACCGGGTCGCGGTGTTCTCGGGCCGGGTCCAGGACGAGCAAGGCAAGTACAACCTCTACAACCTGGCCAGCAACGGCGTGCCACAACCCGAGCAGGAGCGCGTGCTGCGCCGCCTGCTGAGCCTGCAGCAACTGCCCGACGCGCTGGCCGCGCAGATCATCGACATCGTCGCGGCCGCGCAACCGCCCGAGGCCGCGCCCGCCTCCGATACGGCCTCCGCGCCGCAGGGGCGGCCTGGCGCCGCTCCCCGCGCCCGCGCGCCGCTTCCCCGGGGCGTGGACGAGATCGCCGCCCTGCTGGCGCTGGACCCGCCCGCGCGCAACGAACTGCGCCGCACGATGACGGTGCTGCCCGAGGCCACGCCGGTCAACGTCAATACCGCTCCGCCCGAAGTCATCGCCGCCCTCGTGCCCGGGATGTCCCTCAGCCAGGCCCAGGCCATGACGGGCGAGCGCGACCGCGGCAACTGGTTCAACAACGCGGGCGACTTCGCCAACCGCCTGGCCGGCACCGGCGTCAAGGGCGCCGCGCCCGCCGTCGCCACCAACAGCGGCTGGTTCCTCGCCACGGGCACCGTGGCCTACGAGCGCGCGCGGATCTCCCTGCACGCGCTGATGCGCAGCAGCCCGCCGGCCGCGCCCGACACGCTATGGACAAGAGAAAACCCTTGAAGAACACGTTGCGCATCGCGCTGCCCGCCCTCGCTGAATTCGGCGAGGATTCCCCTCTGCCCTATGCCTGGTTCGACCGGCGGGGCCGTTGCGCGCGGCAGGGCGAGCTCGCGCTGCGCGCCCTGGGCCACGCGTACCCGCAGGCTTCCTGCGAAGCCGTGCTGCACCCGGCGGACGTAATCGCCACCACCGTGCAGATCCCCGCCGTGGCCCGCGCGCGCTATGCCGCCGCCGTCCATGGCGCGCTGGAACCGCTGGTGCTTAGCGATCTGGACGCGCTGGCGATCGGCCACGGCCCGCGAGCCGCCGACGGCTCCGTGCCGCTGGCCTGGGCCGCGCGCGAATCCGTGCGGCGCGCGTGGAGCCTGCTGAACGCGCAAGGCCTGCGCGTCCACGCCCTGATCGCGCCGCAGACCCTGGGCCCCGACGCGGCGGCGCCCTTGCGCGACCCGGCCGATCCGCGCTGGCTCGCGCCCTCCCCGTCCTGGTCGCTGGCCATGCCCCAACTGGCGCCGGCGCGCGCCTCCCGCTGGCGCCCCGCCTGGCGCTGGGGCGCGGCGGCGGCGGCCGTCTGGATAGGCGGGCTGAACCTCTACGCCTCGCAACTGCAGTCGGAGGCGGATGCGCTGCGGGACGGCATGCGCCGCCAGGTGCTGGCCGCCTTTCCCGACCTGCCCGTGGTGCTCGACCCCGCGCGCCAGGCCCAGCAGGGCCTGGAGGCGCTGCAAGCCAACCGGGGCGCGGCCAGCGCCGCCGATTTCCTGCCGCTGGCCAGGGCCGCGGCGCAGGCGCTGCCCTTCGCCGCCGACAAGGTCGCCCGTCTGACCTATGCCGATCAGGCCCTCACGCTGCAACTGGCCGATGCCGGCGAACAGTCCCAGCGCATCGCCGAAACCCCCGCGCTCATTCAGCAGGCCGCCGCCCTGGGCCTGAAGCTGGAGCGCACCGATACCGATCACACCTGGCGCATCGTGCGCGCGCAGCCATGACCACTCTCTCTGAACGCCTGCATGCCGCCTGGCAATCGGTCCGCAAACCCCTGGATCCCGCGTTCGCCCGCGCCCGCCAGCGGTATCAGGCGCTGGCGCCCCGCGAACGGCGCCTGCTGGCCGGCGCGGCGCTGGCGCTGGGCGCCGCGCTCGTCTTCGTTGGCTTGATCGAACCGCCCCTGAACACGGTGCGCAAGCTCCATGCCGAACTGCCGGCGCTGCGCGGGCAGGCGGCGACCGTCGCCGACCTGAGCTCCCAGGCCATGGCCCTGCGGCGGCGCTCCGCCGCTCCCGCGGGCACGGTGCCCCCGGCCGCCGAAGTGGCCGCGTCGCTGGAGCGCGCCGGACTTCCCGCCGCGCAATGGACGCTCGGCGAACCCGGGAAGGGGCCGGGCGTGTTGTTGACCCTGAGCCAGGCGCCCTCCTCGGCGCTGCTGCGCTGGCTGGACGGCGCGGCCCGCGATTGGGGGCTCGCCATCCGGCGCGTCGAGCTGGCTCGCGCCGCCAATGCCCACGGGCGTCCGCTGCCGGGCCTGGTCAATGGCGAGGTGGAACTGGTTCCGCCTCCGGCGCCGGGGCGGAGCTGACATGGCCGGGTCGCGCTTTTCCGGAAGAAAGGCTGCGCTGCTGCTGGCCGGCCTGGCCTGCGCGGCGGCGGCCGGGGCCGCCGTCCTGCCCGCGCGCTGGCTGTTCGCCGTATTGCCCGCCGATACGCCGGTCACGCTGGCGGACGCCAGCGGCACGCTATGGCGCGGCCGCGCCTGGATCGCGCTGGGGCCGCCGGGAGCTCGCCGCATGCTGCCGCAGCCGGTGCAATGGCAGTGGCGCTGGGACGCGCTGGCCGTCGAAATCTCGCATCCCTGGCTGCAGGGCCCCATGCGCGCCAGCCCCGCCTGGAACGGCGTGTCGGTGTCCGGCCAGACCTTGCGCGCGCCCGCCTCCGTGCTGGCCGCGCTGGGCGCGCCATGGAACACGCTCGCGCCCCAGGGCATGCTGGAAATCGCCTGGCAGCCGCTGCGCCTGGGCGCCGCCCTCCCGCCGGGCCCGGTGGCCGAACTGCGTTGGCGCAACGCGGCCACCGCGCTCGCCCCGGTTGCGTCCGTCGGCACCTACCTGCTGCGCGTGCAAGGCGGCAAGGGCGGCGCCACGCTGGCATTGAGCACGGAAAGCGGCCTGCTCGACGTGACCGGCCAGGGCAGCGCCACCGGACGCGGCGTGCGCTTCCAGGGCCAGGCCAGTTATGCGAGCACGGCGGACGAATCGGACCGCGCCGCGCTGGACGGCCTGATGTCCATGCTGGGACGGCGCTCGGGCGACACGGTGGCGTTCGGCACCTGAGGGCCGCAAGCCCTACGCGTCGCGCGTGACGCGGACGATTTCCTCGGGCGAGGTCTGCCCGCCCCCCACCCAGCGCCGCCCGTCCTCGCGCATGGTCCGCATGCCGGCGGCCGCGGCAGCCCGCCGCAGCTCGCGCTCGTCCCGGCCTTCGTGGATCAACCGGCGCGCCTCGTCGTCCACGGTGAAGAGTTCGTGGATGCCCGAACGCCCGCTGTAGCCCGTGTGATTGCAGGCCTCGCAGCCGACCGGGTGGAACACGCGCTCGCCGTCCTGCATGGCCGGCTGCTTGCATTCGGGGCACAGTTTGCGCACCAGCCGCTGCGCCAGCACGCCCAGCAGCGACGAGGCCAGCAAGAAGGGTTCCACGCCCATATCGGTGAGCCGGGTCACGGCCGAAACCGAATCGTTCGTGTGCAGGGTCGCCAGCACGAGATGGCCCGTCAGCGACGCCTGCACGGCGATCTGCGCGGTCTCCAGGTCGCGGATTTCGCCGATCATGATCACATCCGGGTCCTGCCGCAGGATGGCGCGCAGCGCCAACGCGAAGCTCATGTCGATCTTGGCGTTCACCTGTGTCTGGCTGATGCCCGGCAGGTCGTATTCGATAGGATCCTCCACCGTCAGGATATTGCTGGTGGCGGCGTCCAGGCGGCTCAGCGCGGCGTAGAGCGTGGTGGTCTTGCCGCTGCCGGTCGGTCCGGTGACCAGCACGATGCCGTGCGGCTGGCGGATCAGGCGGTCCAGCTGCTCCAGCACGCCCGGGGCCATGCCCAGCCGCTCCAGCTGCAGGCGCCCGGCCTCCTTGTCCAGCAGGCGCAGCACGGCTCGCTCGCCATGCCCCGTGGGCAGCGTCGACACCCGCACGTCTATCGGCCGCCCGCCCACCCGCAGGGCGATGCGCCCGTCCTGCGGCAGGCGCTTCTCGGCAATGTCCAGATGCGCCATGATCTTGATGCGCGAAATCAGCGCGGCATGCAGCGCCTTGCGCGGCGACACCACGTCGCGCAACGTGCCGTCGACGCGATAGCGCACCACCGAATGGGTTTCGAACGGTTCGATATGGATGTCGCTGGCCCCGTCGCGCGCCGCCTGCGCGAACAGCGCGTTGATCATGCGGATCACGGGCGCGTCGTCCTGCGCTTCCAGGAGGTCCGCGACTTCGGGCATGTCCTGCAGCAGCCGGTCCAGGTCGATCTCGTTCTCGGCCACCCCCATGACCGAGGCCGCGTCCTCGGAATGGCTGTAGGCGGCCGTCAGCAGGGTTTCCAGCGCCTCGTCGTCCACCTGGGCCAGGGCGATGTCGCCATGGCAGCGCCGGATCTCGCGGACCGCCCACTCGGGCGTGCGCGGGCTCACCGTCAGCTGCGCGCGCCCTCCGCGCAACGACAGCACCGCGCGCTGCGCGCGGGCCCAGGCATAGGGCAAGGGATGCCCGCTCATAGCTGCGACACCACTTCGCTCTTGTAGCCCAGTTCGCGCAGCAGCGCGGTGGCGGTCGATACCGTGCCCGGATCCTTGGCCACCTGGCTGCGCACCACATAGCCCATTCCTCCCGGACCGAGCTGCACATAGGCTTGCAGGCCGCTGGCGCGGACCCGCTGCGCGATCTTGTCCGCGTCGGCCCGCGCCTCGACGGAAGCGAACTGCAGGATGGTGCTGCTGCGGTCCGCTTCGCCGTAGAGCGAATCCGGATCCACCGCCACGCTCACGCCCCGGGGCAGGTTCACGCGTATCGGCAACGACGGGTCGCTGGCCTGCGCCGCGGCAGGATACTGCCGCACCGCGAAAGACTCCACCGTGACCGGCGGCGGACGGCGCATCGTGTCCGCCAGTTGCTCCGGCCGCATATCGTACGCGTTATTGGACACCGAAGGCGCCGACCCGGGCGGCGGCAGCATCGGCGCCTGCATGTCCGGCAGCAGCCAATGCTTGCCCGGCTGCGCGCCCGCCTGGGCGCGGCGCATGTAGTCGTAGCGGTCCATGGTGACGCTGGCGCTGCGGCGCGCGTCGCGCACCACGTAGGGCCTGAGGAACACCATCAGGTTGGTCTTGGTGCGCTTGCGCGTGTCGTAGCGGAACAGCGCGCCCAGCACCGGAATCGACCCCAGGCCCGGAACGCTGTCCGAACTGAGCGACACGCTGTCTTCCAGCAGGCCGCCCAGCACGATGATCTGTCCGTCGTCGATCAGCACGCTGGTATCGATGGCGCGCTTGTTCGTCACGATGCCCGTGGTGGGCGAGGAACGGGCCTCGTCGATGCTGCTGACCTCCTGGTAGATGTCCAGCTTGACCGCGCCGCCCTCGGAAATCTGCGGCCGGATGTTCAGCTTCAGGCCCACGTCCTCGCGCTCGATCGTCTGGAAGGGATTGGAGCTTCCGTTGCTGCCCGAGGTCACGTACTGGCCCGTCACGAAAGGCACGGTCTTGCCCACCAGAATGCTGGCCGACTGATTGTCCAGCGTCAGCAGGTTCGGCGTGGACAGGATGTTCGCTTCGCCCGTGTTCTGCATGGCGCGGGCCAGCACGCCCAGATTGATCACCTCGTTGCCCAGCACGTCCACCGTGCCCTTGACCACGCCCAGGCTCAGGCCGTTGGCCAGCGCGTCGATGGAGGACGGGCCCGTGCCCGTAATCCCGCTGCCGCCCAGGTTGGTGCCGCCGATGAAGCTGGTGCCGCCGCTGTTGATGTTGCCCGCGCCCGTCATCCACTGGATGCCGAATTCCGCCGCCTTCTCTTCGCTCACTTCCACGATCAGGCTTTCCACCAGCACCTGCGCGCGGCGCTGGTCGAGCTGGTCGATGACTTCCCGCAGGCTGCGGTACAGCGGCTCGGGGGCCGAGATGATCAGCGAATTGGTGGCGGGGTCGGCCTGGATCGTGGCGCCGCCCGCCGAATACGACACCGCCTGCGTGCCCCCGTCTTCGCGCGCAATGCGCTCCTGCTCGCCCGACAGGCCGCCCTTGCCGGAACCGGATCCGCCGGACATGCCCAGGCCCGCCTGCGCCGCGTTGTTGCCCGCCGCGTTCTGCGGGCGCGCGCCGGACGGGGCGGCGCCGGCTCCCCCCGCGGCGTTCGCCGCGCCCGGGGCGGAATTGGCCTGCCCGGCGAGCAGCCCGCCCAGCACTTCGGCAATGCGGGTGGCCTGCGCGTTGCGCATGTACACCACGTGCAGGTTGCCAGCGCGGTTCTGCTGCGCGTCGAGTTTCATGATCAGATCGCGGGCGAGCCGCGTGCGCGCCGGGCTGCCCGCGCGCACCAGCACGCTGTTGCTGCGCGGATCCGCGACGACCGCGATGCGTTGCGTCGGATCGCTGCTCTGCGTGTCCAGCAGTTGCGACGCCAGCACGGCGATGTCGGATGCGATGCCCGAACGCACCGGCACCACGTCCGTATCGATCGAGCTGGGCACGTCGATGCGCGCGATGACGCTGGCGATCCGTTCCAGGTTATCGGCGTAGTCGGTCACGACCAGCGTGTTGTTGCCCGGATAGGCATTGATGGGGTTGTTCGGCGGCACCATCGGGCGCAACACCGGCACCAGATTGGCCGCGTTTTCGTACTTCAGGGGAAACACGCGGGTCAGCATTTCGCCGCCGCGCCCGCCGGCGCCCTTCGTGAACGCCGACACGGGCACCGGAGCCGGCGGCCCGCCCGCGCCGCCCGAAGCGCGCGCGGCCGGCCTGGGGTCTCCCACCACCGCGCTGCCCTGCAGCTTGGCGTCGGCCTCGGGCACCACCCGCGTCACGCCGTCCACGTCGACGATGGCGAAGCCTTGCAGGCGCAGCGCGCCGGTGAGCATCGCCAGCGCCTGCCCGCTGTCCACGGGCCGGTCCGAGACCAGCGTGAGCTTGCCCTTGACGCGGGGGTCCACCAGGAAGTTGCGCTGCGTGAACAGCGACAGCGCGCGCAGCACGGCGGGAATGTCGGTGTCGACGAAATTCAGGCTGACGCGATTGTCGGCCTGTTGAGCGTAAGCCGTGCTGGCCGCGGGTCCGAGTTGGCTTGCCGCAAGCAAAACCGCAAGGCTGAATTGCGCGAAGTGACGCATGACGGGATCAGTGCCTGAAACGTGAAATCGAGTGAAAAAACGTGAAAGCGCGTCGGAGTATACGGGGTGACACTGCAACACTACGGTCACATTCCAAAGGCAAGGTGACGGCCTGGAAACCCTTTGAATACGGGCCTCTCGCGCGATCGCACGCGCGCGCGGCACATGCTTTTCGACCATGCCATCCTTTCGTTACGAAGCTACCGACGCGCTGGGAAAAATCGTGCGCGGCACGATCGACGCCGATTCCGAGCACGGCGCGCGCAACCAGCTGCGGGGCCGCGGCCTGCTGCCGCTGTCGACCGCGCCGGCGGCCCGCGCCGAGGGGCTTGGAGCCACGCTGCGCGCGCGCCTGTCCGATGCCGACCTTGCCTGGATCACGCGCCAGCTCGCCAGCCTGCTGGCCGCGCGGCTGCCGCTGGACGCGGCCCTGAGCGCGACCCTGGAACAGGCCGAGAAAAAACACATCGCCGCCAGCCTGGGCGGCGTGCGCGACGACGTGCGCGCCGGCCACCGCCTGTCCGTCGCGCTGGCTTCGCGGCCGCGCGATTTTCCGGAGATCTATCGCGCGCTGATCGCCGCCGGCGAAGAATCCGGCGACCTGGCGCAGGTGATGGAGAAGCTGGCGGACTACATCGAGGAACGAAACGCCTTGCGCAGCAAGGTCATGACCGCCTTCATCTACCCCGCGGTCGTGGCCTGCGTTTCGGTGGTCATCGTGATTTTCCTGCTGGGCTACGTGGTGCCGCAGGTGGTGTCCGCGTTCAGCCAGGCCAAGCAGGAACTGCCGCTGCTGACCCGGGTGATGCTATCGCTGTCGGACTACGTGCGCGAATGGGGCGCGGCCACGGGCCTGGCGCTGGCCGCGGCCGCCGCGTTGTGGCGCTATGCGCTGCGGGCCCCGGCGGCGCGGCGCGCCTGGCATGCCCGCCTGCTGCGACTGCCCCTGGCCGGGCGCTTCGTGCTGGGCGTGAACGCGGCGCGCTTCGCTTCCACGCTGGCGATCCTGTCGGGCAGCGGCGTGGCGCTCCTGACCGCGCTGGACGCCGCCCGCCGCACGCTCGGCAACGACGTGCTGCGCCAGGCGGTGGACGACGCCTCGGCGCGCGTGCGCGAAGGCGCCGCGCTGTCGGCGTCGCTGGGCGCGCAGAAGGTATTCCCGTCCCTGCTGGTGCACCTGATCGCCAGCGGCGAGAAGACGGGCCGCCTGCCCGAGTTGCTGGACCGCGGCGCGCAGAACCTGTCGCGCGACCTGGAGCGGCGCGCCATGGCCATGACGGCCCTGCTGGAACCGGCGCTGATCCTGCTGATGGGGGGATTCGTGCTGCTGATCGTGCTGGCGGTGATGATGCCGATCCTGGAGATGAATCAGCTCATACGCTAGGCGGGAGGGATGGGCGGCGGGCCGTGCCCGGCGCCCTGCGCCGGGGAAACCGCCGCCCCGTTCCGGTTTACAGCGCCTCTTCGTCGCTTTCGCCGGTGCGGATGCGGATCGCCTGTTCGACGGGGGTGACGAAGATCTTGCCGTCGCCGATCTTGCCGGTGCGGGCGGCCTTGACGATGGCTTCGATGGCGGCTTCGACCTGGCTGTCGGGCAGCACGACCTCGACGCGGATCTTGGGCAGGAAGTCCACTACGTACTCGGCGCCGCGGTAGAGCTCGGTATGGCCTTTCTGGCGGCCGAAACCCTTCACTTCGGTAACGGTCAGGCCGCTGACGCCGACTTCGGCCAGCGCTTCGCGGACTTCGTCGAGCTTGAAGGGTTTGATGATGGCGGTGACTTGTTTCACGTTGGTCGTCCTGGTTTTTCGATCTGTTGCGGCGCCCTGCCGCGGCATGGCGGCAAGGCGCGATGGATAAGAGAATACTCTACGGCGCCTCGTCCGGAATCCGGTCGGCGTCGCGCATCCACACCGCCGACTCGGAGTCGCTGGGCGCGCGCCAATCCCCGCGCGGCGACAGCGAGCCGCCCGAGCCCACCTTCGGGGCGTTGGGCACGCAGGTGCGCTTGAATTGGCTGAGGCGGAAGAAGCGGTCCAGGAAGATCTTCAGGTTGCGCTTGATCGCGGCCAGGCCGTACTGATTGCGGGCCACGTGGCCGCCCTCGGGCCAGGCGCCGGCCTCCCGGTCGCGCCAAGCCGTCAGCGCCAGGAAGGCGACCTTGGTGGGCGCGAAGCCATAGCGCAGCGTGTAATACAGGTTGAAATCCTGCAATTCATACGGGCCGATGGCATCTTCGCTCTTCTGCACCGGCTTGTCATCGGCGCCGCCCGGCACCAGTTCGGGGCTGACATCGGTGCCCAGCACGTCCAGCAGCACCGCGGCTCCCTCGTCGCCCAGGCGGCCGGACTCGGCCACCCAGCGCACCAGGTGCGTGATCAGTGTCTTGGGCACGCTGGCGTTGACGCTGTAATGCGACATGTGGTCGCCCACGCCGTAGGTGCACCAGCCCAGCGCCAGTTCGCTCAGGTCGCCCGTGCCGATGACGATGGCGTTGCTGAAGTTGGCGATGCGGAACAGGTGGTTGGTGCGCTCGCCCGCCTGCACGTTCTCGAAGGTGATGTCGTAGACGGGCTGGCCGTCCGCATAGGGATGGCCCAGGTCCTTGAGCATCTGCAGGCAGCTGGGCCGGATGTCGATCTCGGACGCCGTGCAGCCCACCACAGCCATCAGCCGGCGCGCCTGCTGCAGCGTGCGGGTGCTGGTGGCGAAGCCCGGCATCGTGACCGCCAGGATGTTGGAGCGCGGCAGGTCCAGGGCGTCCATCGCCTCGGCGCAGACCAGCAGCGCATGGGTGGAGTCCAGCCCGCCGGAAATACCGATGACCACCTTGGACATGCCGCTGGCGGACAGGCGCTGGACCAGGGCCTGCACCTGGATGTTGTAGACCTCCTTGCAGCGGGCGTCGCGGCGCTGCGGATCGGCCGGCACGTACGGAAAGCGCGCCACGCGGCGTTCAAGCGGCAGTTCGGCATCGTCCAGCGGCGGCCGCACCGGCACCGGCACGGCGCGGAACTTGCGCACCTCGTCCTGGTGGCGCCGCACCGACTGGCCGAAGGTCGTCTGGCGCATGCGCTCGCGCGACAGGCGCTCCAGGTCCACGTCCGAGAACAGCAGGTGGGAATGGCCCAGGAACCGCTCGGATTCGCCCAGCAGTTCGCCGTTTTCGTAGATCAGCGCCTGGCCGTCCCAGGCCATGTCGGTCGAGGATTCGCCCCGGCCGGCGGAGGTATACATATAGGCGGACAGGCAGCGCGCCGATTGCTGCGCCACCAGTTGGTGGCGGTATTCCGACTTGCCGACCACGATGTTCGAGGCCGACAGGTTGACCAGCACCGTGGCGCCGGCCAGCGCCGCGAACGAGGACGGCGGGATCGGCACCCAGACGTCCTCGCAGATTTCCACGTGGAATTGGAACAGCGGCAATTGCTCCAGCTGGAAGACCAGCTCGGACCCGAAGGGCACGGTCTGGCCCAGCAGGCGGATCTCGGCCGCGGCGGCGCAATCGGCGGCGCTGAACTGGCGCGCCTCGTAGAACTCGCCGTAATTGGGCAGATAGGTCTTGGGCACCACGCCCAGCACCCGGCCGCCCGCGGCCACGATCGCGCAATTGAACAGTTGGTGGGCCACGCGCAGCGGCGCGCCGACGATGATGGTGATGTCCAGTTCCGCCGTCTCCGCCACCACCTGGGCCAGCGCCGCCTCGCAGGCGTCCAGCAGGGCCTTCTGGTGAAAGAGATCGTCGCAGGTATAGGCGGACAGGCCCAGCTCGGGGAACGCCGCCAGCACCGCGCCGCCCTGGGCGGCCTGCTGAGCCAGCAGAATGGTCTGCGCGGCGTTGAACGCCGGGTCCGCGACCCGGCATTCGGGCACGCCGACCGCGACCCGGGCGAAGCCGTGGGAATACAGGTTGAAGAACGGGTTCGACATCAGCTGGGGCCTATTGACGGCAATAGCCGGATTATCTCATGCGGGCGGGCCGCGCTAGCGCGGCATCTTGGCGTCGGTAAGCCCGCGTTCGGACGAGGCCGCCAGCGCCGATTGCCAGGCGCCCTCGCGCAGCGAACTCCCCATCGCGCCGATGTCCGCGCCCGACGGCTGCTGGTACAGGCGCAGCCCCAGTTCGGGGAGGATGGCGAGCAGATGGTCGAAGATATCGCCCTGAATGCGCTCGTACTCCACCCAGGCGGTCACGGCGGTAAAGCAATAGACCTCGACCGGGATGCCCTCGGAGGTGGGCTCCATCATGCGCACCATCATCGCCATGTCCTGGCGGACTTCCGGATTCTGCTTCAGGTAGGCCAGCGCATAGGCGCGCAGGGTGCCGATATTGGTCAGGCGGCGGCGGTTGGCCGGCACGCTCGCCAGCTCCCCCATGGTCTGATTGGCCTGGGCGATATCGCTGGTCTTGGCCTGGAGGTAATCGTGCAGCAGGCGAAAGCGCATGAGCCGCTGGGACTCCTCGTCGGTCAGGAACCGCACGCTGGCGGCGTCCACGCGCATGGTGCGCTTGATCCGGCGGCCGCCCGATTCGAACATGTGCCGGTAGTTGCGGTAGCTTTCCGAGAACAGCTTGTAAGTGGGCACGGTGGTGACGGTGTTGTCCCAGTTCTGCACCTTGACCGTATGCAGCGCGATGTCCTTCACGAAACCGTCCGCGTTGGACTGCGGCATTTCGATCCAGTCGCCGATGCGCAGCATGTCGTTGCTGGTCAGCTGGGTGCTGGCCACCAGCGACAGCAGCGTGTCCTTGAAGACCAGCAGCAGCACGGCCGACAGCGCGCCCAGGCCGGAGATCATCCAGAGGGGCGAGCGGTCGATCAGGATGGAAAGCACCAGGACGGTGCAAACCGCCATCAGGATGAGCTTGCCGATCTGGATGTAGCCCTTGATGGAGCGGGTCTGCGCCCGCGTGGTGGCCGAATAGGTGTCCTGCCAGGCGCTCAGCACGCCCGAGAACGCCACGAACACGCAGATCCAGGCGCCGGCGTGGGCCAGCCGCCCCACGATCGTCACCGCCCGTTCCGCGTGGGGCACCAGGCCGATGCCCAGCGACACCACGGCGAACGGCACGGCGTACCAGAGGTTCTGGTAGGCGCGGCGGCGCTGCAGGGCCTTGTCCCAGTCCCCCCGGCCGCTCAGCACCAGCACGCGATGGGCCAGCAGCAGCACGACCCGGGCGACCACCCACTGTATGAACAGCGCGATCAATATCAGCACGCCTATCCCGATCAGCGTCTGCGCCCAGGCTTCGCGCGGCAGATGGGTATCCAATTGGGTGACCAGCTCTTCCCATTCCAGGGGCATAGGGCCTCTTCTCGCTCTAAGTTCTTGAAACCAACGATGGATTATCCGACAAGTCGGCGGATCGGGAGATCCTCCGCCCGGAAAACCCCGCCGCCGTCGCCCGCCGCCGCGCGAGGCCCTATAATTCCGCCCATCATGGCAAAGACTCCCTCCCCCGATCAAAACCAGTTCGCCAACAAGGCGCAGGCCTGGTCCGCCCGGTTCTCGGAACCGGTTTCCGAACTCGTCAAGCGCTATACGGCGTCCGTGGATTTCGACAAGCGCCTGGCGCGCTTCGACATCCAGGGCTCGCTCGCGCACGCGGACATGCTGGCCGCCCAGGGCATCATCGGCGCCCAGGACCTCGCCGACATCCAGCGCGGCATGACCCAGATCCTGTCCGAAATCGATGCCGGCAGCTTCCAATGGCTGCTGGACCTCGAAGACGTGCACCTGAACATCGAAAAGCGCCTGGTCGAGCTGGTGGGCGACGCGGGCAAGCGCCTGCACACCGGCCGGTCGCGCAATGATCAGGTCGCCACCGACATCCGCTTGTGGCTGCGCGCCGAAATCGACAACCTGCAAGACCTGCTGCGCCAGCTGCGCCACGCGCTGGCCTCCGTCGCGCTGGAGAACGCCGGCACCATCATGCCGGGCTTCACGCACCTGCAAGTCGCCCAGCCCGTCACCTTCGGCCATCACCTGCTGGCCTACGCCGAGATGTTCGGCCGCGACGCCGAGCGCCTGGCCGACTGCCGCCGCCGCGTGAACCGCCTGCCGCTGGGCGCCGCCGCGCTCGCCGGCACCTCGTTCCCGATCGACCGCGAACGCGTCGCCAAGACCCTGGGCTTCGACGGCGTGTGCCGCAATTCGCTGGACGCCGTGTCCGACCGCGACTTCGCCATCGAGTTCTGCGCCGCCGGCGCGCTGATCATGACGCACGTGTCGCGCCTGTCCGAAGAGCTGGTGCTCTGGATGAGCCCACGCGTGGGCTTCATCGACCTGGCCGACCGCTTCTGCACCGGCAGCTCGATCATGCCGCAGAAGAAGAACCCCGACGTGCCCGAACTGGCCCGCGGCAAGACCGGCCGCGTCAACGGCAACCTGGTCGCCCTGCTGACCCTGATGAAGGGCCAGCCCCTGGCCTACAACAAGGACAACCAGGAAGACAAGGAAGGCCTGTTCGACACGGCGGACACGCTGCGCGACACGCTCACCATCTTCGCGGACATGGCCGGCGGCATCAAGGTCAAGGCCGACAACATGCGCGCCGCCGCCCTGCAGGGCTTCGCCACCGCCACCGACCTGGCCGACTACCTGGTCAAGCGCGGCGTGCCGTTCCGCGACGCCCACGAAGTGGTGGCGCACGCCGTCCGCGACTGCGAGCAGCGCGGCTGCGACCTCGCCGACCTGTCCCTGGCAGACCTGCAGGCCTACCACGCCAGCATCGGCGAGGACGTCCACGAGGTCCTGACCCTGGAAGGCTCCGTCGCGGCCCGCAAGCACGTGGGCGGCACCGCCCCCGAACGCGTGGCCGAGGAAGCCAGGCGCGTCCTGGCGGAAACCGCCGAAGGCTGATCCGCCGATCCGGCGAACCGGTGCTCCGGTTCCTGGCCGGCCTGCCCTGCAAGGCCCCCCATCGCGGGGGCCTTGTCGCATGGGGCCGCCGCAACCGGGTTCAGGCGATCCGCAACGACTCGCCCAACATTTCCAGCGCCGCGTCCACCTTGGGCGACAGCTGGCGGCGCAATGGCCAGGCCAGATACAGGGGCAGGCCCTCGGTCGCCATCTGCGGCAACACCTCGACCACCCGCCCCTCGCGCAAGGCATCGGCCGCCAGCCAGGTGGCCAGCTGGGCGATGCCGCAACCCGCCGCGACCGCCTCCACCTGGGCCTCGGCGCTATCCAGCACGATGGCGCCCTCGACAGGATGCAGGCGGACCGGCCCGCCTTCCTGCGCAATCCGCCACGCCGGGGCCTCGCCGTCCGCGCGCCCGTACGCCACGGCATCGTGCCGCAGCAGGTCGGACGCGGCCCGCGGTTCGCCCCGGCGGGCCAGGTAATCCGGCGACGCGCAGAAGACCACGCGCTCGGATCCCAGGTAGCGATGCCCCAGCCCGGGCGCCCAGCGTTCCGGCCCGCCGATGCGCACGGCCACGTCGATGCCGTCTTCCACGAGGTCGACGAAGCGGTCCGTGAACGAGATATGCGGCCGCAGCCGGGGATACTGGCGGGCGAAGCGCAGCAACAGCGGCAGCGCCTTCAGGCGGCCGAACGTGGCCGGCAGATCCACCCGCAGCCGTCCCGAGGGCTCGCGGCGCTGCGCGGCCAGCACTGCCTCGGCGTCCTGCAACTCGGCCAGCACGCGCACGCACGTGCCGTAGAAGGCGCGGCCGGCGTCGGTCAGCGCCAGGCGCCGGGTGCTGCGCTCGAACAGGCGGGAGTTCAGGCGCGCCTCCAGCCGGGCTACGCTCTTGCCCACGGCAGACGCGGTGAGATTGAGCCGCTCGGCCGCGGCGGTGAAGCTGCCCGCGTCCACTGTGCAGACGAAGGCCTCTATGCCCTTGAGGCGTTCGGAAGGAATCATTGGCGGCTTAATAATGGAATTATTTTCTTCAATGGATGGAATTTATACCCGAGATAATCATTTAAATCTTGAATATCCTTCGACGCATCTCAGTCCGAAGGGTTCTTCCATGTCTACGCATTCCGTCGCCGCGCGCCCCGCGGCCCCGCCCGCGAGCGGCCTTGCCATCGGCGTTCTTGCCGTCGCCGCCTTTGCCATCGTCTCCACGGAGTTCCTGATCGTGGGCCTGCTGCCCGCGATGGCGCGCGATCTCGCCCTGTCCGTCTCCGCCGCCGGCCAGCTCGTCACGCTGTTCGCCTTCACCGTCATGCTGGCGGGCCCGTTCCTGACGGCGGCGCTCTCGCACCTGGAGCGCCGGCGCCTGTTCACCGCCATCCTGCTGGTTTTCGCCGCCGCCAATGCCCTCGCCGCGCTGGCCTCGGATCTCTGGGTCCTGGCGCTGGCGCGCTTCATCCCGGCCCTGGCGCTGCCCGTCTTCTGGGGCACGGCCAGCGAAACCGCCGCCCAGTTGGCCGGCCCGTCGCGGGCGGGCCAGGCGGTGTCGCGCGTCTATCTGGGCATCGCCGCCGCCATGCTTTTCGGCATCCCGCTAGGCACGCTGGCGGCATCCGCCGTCGGCTGGCGCGGCAGTTTCTGGGCGTTGGCGGCGCTGTCGCTGCTGCTGGCCGCGCTGACCCGCGCCGGCCTCCCCGCCCTGCCCCAACCGGCCAGGCCCCCGCTCAGGCGCCAGGCGCGCCTGCTCAAGAATCCGCTGCTGATCGCCAACGTGGCGCTGTCCGTGACCGTGTTCACCGCGATGTTCACTGCCTATACCTATCTGGCGGACATCCTCGAACGCCTGGCCGGCGTGCCGCCGCAGGACGTGGGCTGGTGGCTCATGGGATTCGGCGCCGCGGGACTCGCCGGCAACTGGCTGGGCGGCCGGGCGGTGGATCGCAGGCCGCTGGGCGCGACGCTCGTCTTCACAGGGCTGCTGGGGCTGGGCGCGCTGGCCAGCACCGCCCTGGCCGGCGCGTCCGCATGGCGGTTGCCGGCGCTGGCCGCATGGAGCATAGCCAATACCGCGCTGTATCCGGTCTGCCAGGTGCGCGTCATGAAGGCCGCGCCGCAGGCCCAGGCGCTGGCCGGCACGCTGAACGTGTCGGCGGCCAATGCCGGCATCGGGCTGGGAGCGATGCTGGGCGGGATGGCGATCCCGCAATGGGGGCTGGCCAGCGTTGGCGGCGCGGCGGCGGCGGTGGCGCTGCTTGCCGTCCTGGCCGTGCCCTGCATCGCCCGGATCCGGCCCGCGGGCGGGCACTGAACGGCGCAGCCCGCGGGCGCGGCCGCCGCGCTACTGCGTCCCGCGCTTGCGCAACAGATACTTCTGTACGCCGTCCATTACGGTTTCGTCGCGCTGGTTGCGCACCAGGCTCTGCATGACCAGCACGCCGGTCGTACGCCCAGGCACGAGTTCCGACACCGTCAGCGACGCGTAGAGCGTATCGCCGACGAACACGGGCTTCAGGAAACGGCTGCTCTGCTCCAGGAACGCCTTGAGCGAATCTTCCACCATGTGCGGAAACAGGCCTGCGCCGGCCGCGGTCTGGATGGCCACCTGGAAGCCGTGCGCCAGCATGTGCGGCATGCCATGGGCGCGGCAGTACTCGACGTCGTAGTGCACGGGATGGTTGTCGCCGCTGGCGAGCTGAAATGCGGCGAACAGCGCGTCGGTCATGGTGCGCGACGGCAGGACGAACACCTCGCCGGTCTCGAAGTCCTCGAAATAACGCTGGGCGCAGAGTTGGTGCTTGGGCATGCGGAATATTCCTTCCTTGGCATTGATGGGCTTCAGTTCGCGGCCATGTGCGCCGCGCGGGCGACTTCGCTCCACTTCTTCAATTCGCTTTGCAGGAACGCCGCCAGTTCCGCCGGCGTGGTGTCGGGTTGCAGCACCAGGCCCATATCGTAGGCGCGGCGCCGCAATTCCGGATCGGCGAGCGCGGCGCGCAGCGTCGCGTTGAGCTTTTCGACGACCGGCGCGGGCGTGCCCGCCGGCGCGAACACGGCGTTCCAGGTATAGGCCTCGTAGCCGGGCACCGCATCCGCGATGGGCGGCGTATCGGGCGTCTGCGGCAGGCGCTGCGCCATGGACGTCGCCAGCAGCCTCACCGTGCCGGCCTGCACTTGCGCCAGGCCGGTGGGCGCGCTGTCGATCATGAACTCCAAATGGCCCCCGATGACGTCCGCCATCGCCGGCGCGCTGCCGCGGTACGGCACATGCATGGCGCGCACGCCCGCCAGGTAGTTCAGAAGCTCGCCGCCCAGGTGCGGCGCGCTGCCGATTCCGGCCGAGCCGTAATTGACCTTGCCCGGATTGGCCTTGAGATAGGCCATGAACTCCGGCAGGGTCCGGGCGGGCACATGCTTGTTGACGACGAGCACCAGCGGCGCCTTGGCGGCCAGGCCCACCGGCGCGAAGTCCTCGACGGTGCGGTACGGAAGGGTGGCGTGAATGCTGGGATTGACGGCATGCGCCACGGTGGTCAGCAGCAGCGTGTACCCGTCGGCGGTCGCCTTGGCCACGGTTTCCGTGCCGACCAGCGTGCCAGCGCCCGTCCGGTTCTCCACCACCAGCGTCGCGCCCAGCTTGCGGCCCCAGCTCTCCGCCAGGGCCCGTGCAAACGTATCGGTGGGCCCGCCCGCCGCATACGGCACCACCAGGCGCACCGGCTTGGCGGGATAGTCTTGCGCCACCGCGGCGCCCGCTGCCAGCGCGCCCGCTGCGATCACTGCGGCGCCCGCCAGGGCGCGCCAGGGAAATCCATGCTTCATGCTCGTCTCCGTTGGTCTTTTATGTGCGGCACAATATAGAGACGAGGCCGAACCGAGGAATAGTCGAAAGTTTCTTATCCGGCTTAGAGCCTTTCTAACAGCGGCCTGCCCCGGCGCTTTGCCGCCAGAATCCAGGTGTCCCCTTTGCGTTACGAACTGACCGACCTGCGCGTCTTTGTCGCCATCGCCGAAGCCAAGAGCCTCACGGGCGGCGCCTCCGACCTGCACCTGACCGCGCCGTCGGCCAGCTACCGCCTCAAGAATCTCGAACAGGCCATGGGCGTTCCGCTGTTCGTGCGGACCCAGAAAGGCATGTCGCTCACGGCCGCCGGCATGACCGTGCTGCGCTATGCGCAGACCATCCTGGGCAACGTCGAACGCCTGCAGGCCGAAATGCGCCGCCACACCGACGGCGTCGAGGGCCACATCCGCGTCTACGCCAACAGCAGCACCCTGAGCAGCCTGCCAGGCGCGCTGAGCCGGTTTCTGGCCGCCTATCCGAACGTCAACGTGAATCTCGAGGAACATCTCAGCGAGGAAACCGTCAAGGCCGTGCTGGACGGCCGCGCGGACATCGGGCTGGTTGCCGGCGCGATCGAAATGCGGGGGCTGCAATACATCAGCTACGGACAGGACGAGCTTGTCTTCATCGTCCCGCCGCGCCATCCGCTGACCCTCCATCCCCGCGTTTCGCTCGAAACCGCGCTATCGCACGATCTGGTTGCCATCGGCCGTAAAAGCAGCAATTTCCTGTACCTGCAGCAAATGGCCGAGCAGATGGGCCTCAAGCCCAGGGTCCGCGTGCACGCGCCCAACTTCGACGCGGTGCTGCGCTGCGTGCAGGAAGGGGCCGGCATTTCACTGGTGCCGCGGTCCGTGGCCGCCCCCGCCCTGGCGCAGCACAAAGTCGAATGCGTGCAGATCGAGGAGTCCTGGGCGGTGCGCGAACAGCGCGCGGTGATGCGCGACCAAGACGCCCTGCCCGGCTACGCGCGCGCCTTCATCGGCTACGTGACGCAGCCCGATGAAACCCTGGACGACGATTAGAAAAACTCGAATCCCGCTTTGAAAATATCGACTGGCCGCGCGCGGAAAGGGCATTCCATAATGCTTCGCCGCCGCCGGGCCCGGCACGCGCCCCGGCATCCCGATTCCAGGACGATATGACCGCAGCACCCAGACCCCTAGACGGCATCACCGTCGTCGCGCTTGAGCACGCCATCGCCGCCCCTTTCGCCAGTCGCCAGCTGGCCGACCTGGGCGCCCGCGTCATCAAGATTGAACGGCCGGACACCGGCGATTTCGCGCGCGGCTACGACGACACCGTGCATGGCCAGTCATCCTTCTTCGTCTGGACCAACCGCGGCAAAGAGAGCCTGGCGCTGGACACCAAGGCGCCGGGCGCGCCGGAAGTGTTGCGGCGGCTGCTTGGCCAGGCCGACGTCTTCATCCAGAACCTCGCGCCCGGCGCCGCGCGCCGCATGGGCCTGGACTATGCGACGCTATGCGCGGACTTCCCCAGACTGATCGTGTGCGACATCTCCGGCTACGGCGACGACGGCCCCTACCGTGACAAAAAAGCGTACGACCTGCTGATCCAGGCGGCGTCCGGCCTCATCTCCGTGACCGGAACGCCCGAGGCGCCGGCGCGCGCGGGCATCTCCATCGCCGACATCGCGGCGGGCATGTATGCCTATTCCGGCATCCTGTCCGCGCTGATCCAGCGTTCCCGCACCGGCGCCGGCCTGCGGATCGAAGTCACGATGCTGGAGGCGCTGACGGAATGGACCTCCTATGCCCTGAACTTCGCGCACTACGGCGGCACGCCGCCCGCCCGCAACGGCGTGGCCCACCCCGCGATCGCCCCCTACGGCCAGTACCTGGCGGGCGACGGCAAGCCGGTGATATTCGGCCTGCAGAACGACCGCGAATGGCAGAGTTTCTGCGCCACCGTGCTGGAAGACCCCGCGCTCGCCGGCGACGAACGCTTCGCCACCAATGTCCAGCGCGTGCGGAACCGCCAGGCGCTCGACGAACGCATCGCGCAATGCTTCGCCCCGCTATCGCGCGAACAGGTGCTGGCCCGGCTGGATCGCGGCGGCATCGCCAACTCCGCCTTGAACACCATGCACGAAGTCTGGGACCATCCCCAGCTAGCCGCCCGCGGCCGCTGGCGCGAAGTGGCCACCCCCGGCGGACCGATCCAGGCCTTGCTGCCGCCCGCCACGCTGTCCGGCGCCGGCGCGGCGATGGGCGCGGTGCCCGCATTGGGGCAGCACACGGCGGGCATCCTGGCGGAGCTGGGGCTGGACGCCCTTGCGGCCGGACGCCAGGAAGCCGCCGCGAGCTGAAACACGGTCCGGCGGCGCCCCGCAGGCGCCTTCGGCCGCGGGCTTGCTACGCGCGTCCGCTACGCGCGTCCGCTACGCGCGTCTGCTACACGCGTCTGCTACGCGCGTCTGCATTATCATCCCGGCTTTCTGTGTTCATGGTTCCTGAAGCATGGGTCTGTCGCGTGCGCGGCCTGGGCGTTTTCCGTCCTCTTACTCCTTCATCCTGCTGGCCGGCGCCGGCCTGCTCGCGGCCCTGCTGCCGCCGGCCCAGGCCCAGACGGCCCGCAAGCCCTCGCCGTACGAGAACCAGCAGCAGCTACGGATAGAAGGCGCGCCCGGCGCCGCCCCCGAGGCTCGCCGGGCCGCGCCGCCGTCGGCCGGCCAGATCGGCAGCCAGGCCGAATTCACCCGGCTGGCGCGCGTCTATAACCCGGGCACGCCGCTCGAGATTCCGCACGTGCTGTTCGTGATCGACCGGGAACGCGCCAACCGCCTCTACTTCATCGACACGCCGCGCTATGCGCTGCACGAGAATTTCGTGCGCCAGGGGGGGCTGATGCCAGGCATGGACAAGGCGACGCTGATCGCCCAATACAAGGACCCCAAGCGGCGCTTCCTGTTCGGTACCTTGAGCTGGCAACGGGATCTGCCCGGCTACACCTACGAATTCTGGGAAGGCGACCGGCTCACGCCCGAGCTGCTGGCCCTCGCCGACGCGACGCTGCGCCCGGCGTTCTATGAAACGCTGCGCTTCAAGACCAACTCCACGCGGCAGGAGGCAACCGCCCGGCAAGCGGGCCTGGCGTTCGTGACGCAGGAGGCGCTGCTGCGCGAACAATCCTTCCTGCCCCTGAATACCGGCCGCGCGCAGGGCCGGCTGCGCATCGTCGCCTCGATCGACGACGCGACGGATCTGTCGCCCGCCGATATCGTGGTGCTGGACGAAGTCCCCGTGGCGCTGCCGCCGGTGGCGGGGCTGGTCACGCAACGGCCCTCCACCCTGCTGTCGCACGTCAACCTGCTGGCCAAGGGCTGGCGCATCCCCAACGCCTATGTCCGCGATGCCGTGGCGGCATTGCGCGAGCATGACGGTAAATGGGTCGAGCTGACGGTGGCGGGCAACGGCTACCGGGTGACGCCGATCGACCCGCCCGCCGTCCCCGAACGGCCTCAGGCGGCGCGTTCCCTGCCCAAGCCCGACCTGACCGTGCGCGCGCTCAAGCCGCTGGACGCGCTCGCCGCGCGCGACAGCCGCTATTGCGGCGTCAAGGCCGCCAATCTGGGAACCCTGAAAAAGACCCTGCCGCCCCTGGCCGGCGTGCCGGACGGGTTCTGCATTCCCTACGCCCAGTTCGCGGACTTCATGGCGCGGCTGGACATCCCCGGCCGCATCGCGGCGCTGGAGCAGCGCGCCGATTTCGCCGGCGACGCCAACGTGCGGCGCGCGGAACTGGCCGCGCTGCGTCACGACATCGAGCAGGCCCGGCCCGGCGCGGAACAGGTTCGCGCCTGGCGCGAGCGATGGCAGACGCGCCTCAAAGGGCGCGGGGTTTTCGTGCGCAGTTCGTCCAACTCCGAAGACCTGCCCGGATTCAGCGGCGCGGGCCTCTACACCACCGTGCCCAACGTAACGCAGGCCGACGCGCTGGCCCGGGCGGTGCTGGCCGTCTGGGCCTCCGTCTACAACTTCGAGGCCTACGAGGCCCGCCGCGCCGCCGGCATCGGCCACGACGCCGTAGCGATGGCCGTGCTGGTGCAGCTGGCGGCGCCCTCCGAGAGTTCGGGCGTCATGATCACGCGCGATCCCTTCGACGCCAGCCGGCGCTTCGTGACCTACATTTCGGCCAAGCGCGGCCTGGGCATCAAGGTAGTGGAAGGCAAGCGCCAGGCGGAACAGGTGATGTATTCGAGCTGGTCCAAGGCGGTCCAGGTGCTGAGCCGCTCGGCCGAAGACACCCAGCTGGTTCCGGACGCCGCGGGCGGCGTGCGCGAGGTGCCGGTCAGCGGCTCGCGCCAGGTGCTGGACGATGCACGGGTCGCGCGGCTGGCCGCCGTGGGCCGGCGGGTCAAGCAGGCGCTGGGCGGCAGCGCGGACCAGGACATCGAATGGGCCGCGGTCGGCGACGACATCCTGATCCTGCAGGCGCGGCCCTACGTCGACGGCAGCCGCTAGGAACCGGCAGGGCTCCGGCCGGCCCGCGGTCCGGGCCGCCGGAGGGAGCATCGTTGCCGGACGATGCCCCGCGCACGCGCTAGATATGCAGCGCGTGCCCCAAGGCTTTGAGCGCGGCCTCCTGGACGGCTTCGCCCAGCGTCGGATGCGCGTGTATGGTGCCCGCCACATCTTCCAGCGTGGCGCCCATTTCCAGCGACTGCGAGAACGCCGCGGCCAGCTCGGAGACGCCCCGGCCCACGGCCTGCCAGCCCATCACCAGGTGGTTGTCGCGCCGCGCCACCACGCGGACGAAACCGTCGGTGGATTCCAGCGTCATCGCCCGGCCGTTGGCAGCGAAGGGGAACGAGGCGGACAGGCAGTCCAGCCCCGCCTTCTCCGCGTCCGCCGGAGACAGCCCCGACACCACGACCTCGGGATCGGTGAAGCACACCGCGGGAATGGAAGCCGGCGTGAAATGGCGGCGCTTGCCCGCCACCAGTTCCGCAACCATCTCGCCCTGCGCCATCGCCCGGTGCGCCAGCATCGGCTCGCCCGCGATATCGCCGATCGCCCAGACGTCGCGCATCGAGGTGCGGCACTGGTCGTCGATGCGCAGGGCATTGCCCTTGCGGTCCAGCTGCAGGCTCTCCAGCCCCCAGCCCTGGGTGCGCGGACGGCGCCCCACCGCGATCAGCACGCGGTCGGCGGCCAGCTGGGTTTCGGCCCCGGTGGCGTCCTGTATGCGCACCGCGTTGCCTTTGCCGTTCAGCCCCAGCACCTTGCGGCCCAGGTGCAGTTCGACGCCCATCTTCGCCAATGCGGCGGCCACGGGCTTGGTCAGTTCGGCGTCGTAGGTCGGCAGGATGCGGTCCTGGGCCTCGACCACGGCCACTTCCGCCCCCAGCTTGCGGTACACCGTGCCCAGTTCCAGGCCGATGTAGCCGCCCCCGACCACCACGAGCTTCTTTGGAATGTCGGCCGGCGACAGCGCTTCGGTGGAAGACACCACCATGCCGCCGAAAGGCACGGACGGCAGCGGGGTCGGCTCGGACCCCGCCGCCAGCAGCAGGTGTTCGCACTGGATACGGACGAGGCCGGCGGCCGTTTCGACCTCGGCGGTCTTGCCGTCCAGCAGCCGGGCCCAGCCCTGCACCACTTCCACGCCGTTCTTCTTCAGGAGCGCGGCGACGCCGCCGGTCAGCTTGCCGACGATGCCGTCCTTCCACGCGACGGTCCGCGCCACGTCGATCGACGGCGCGGACACCGAAATGCCCAGCGCCGAGCCTTCCGCGTAATGCCGCGCCTTCTCGTACTCCTCGGCCGCGTGGATCAGGGCCTTGGAGGGAATGCAGCCGATGTTCAGGCAGGTGCCGCCCAGCCGCTCGCCTTCCACGAGGAGGGTGGGCACGCCCAGCTGGCCCGCGCGGATCGCGGCCACGTAGCCGCCAGGTCCGCCCCCGATCACCAGCAGGGTTGTCGTCTTGGTTGTCTGGCTCATGCTTACTCCACGAAAAGCAGCGCGGGTTGTTCCAGCAGGGCGCGCACGGCCTGGATGAAACGCGCGGCGTCCATGCCGTCGACCACGCGGTGGTCGAAGGACGACGACAGGTTCATCAGCTTGCGCGCCACCACCGCGCCATTGCGGAAGGCGGGCCGCTCGACGATGCGGTTCACGCCCACGATGCCGACCTCGGGATGGTTGATGACCGGCGTGGTGACGATGCCGCCCAGCGGCCCCAGGCTGGTGATGGTGATGGTCGAACCCGACAGTTCGTCGCGCCCGGCGCTGCCGGTGCGCACCGCCTGCGCCAGCCGCCCGATCTCGGCCGCCATCGACCAGAGATCGCGCGCCTCGGCGTGGCGCATGACCGGCACCATCAGGCCGCCGTCGCTTTGCGTGGCGATGCCGATGTGCACGGCGCCGTAGCGCGTCACCATGCCCGCCTCGTCGTCATAGCGCGCGTTGATCTGCGGGAAATCGCGCAGCGCCACCACCATGGCGCGCGCCAGCAGCGGCAGCAGGGTCAGCTTGCCGCGCGACTCGCCCCATTTCAGGTTGAGCTGGGCGCGCAGTTCTTCCAGTTCCGTCACGTCGATCTCCTCGACGTAGCTGAAATGCGGGATGCGGCGCTTCGATTCCGCCATCTTCTGCGCGATCTTCCTGCGCAGGCCGATCACCGGCACGTTCTCTTCGTCGTTGCGCTCGGCGTATGCCACGCCGCCGCGCGCCTGGCCCGATGCGCCCTGGCCCTGCAGATAGGCGTCCAGGTCCTCGTGCAGGATGCGGCCGGCGGGTCCGCTGCCGTGCACGTAGCGCAGTTCGATGCCCAGGTCCCAGGCGCGCTTGCGCACGGCGGGAGACGCCAGCGGCTTCTCGCCGGGCTGCCGCGCGACGGCGGCGGGCGCCTGGCGAGAAGCCGGCTTGGCCGCGGCAGGCCTGGCCGGGGCCGGCTCGGGCGCGGCCGGCTCGGGCGCCTCCCGGGACGCCCCGGAGGTAGCGGCGGCCTGCGCCGCCGCGGGCGCCTTGGCCGGCGGCGCGTCCGCGCCCGGCTTGACGTTGCCCTCGCCCTCCACTTCCAGGCGGATCAGTTCCCCGCCCACCGCCATCACTTCGCCCACCTCGCCGCCCAGCGCCACCACGCGGCCCACCACCGGCGAAGGAATCTCCACCGTGGCCTTGTCGGTCATTACGTCGGCCAGCGGCTGGTCTTCGGCGACGGTATCGCCCACCTTGACGTGCCAACCCACCAGTTCGACTTCCGCGATGCCTTCTCCGATGTCGGGCATCTTGATGATATGAATACCCATCGCTCAACCCTCCATCGCGCGCTTGAACGCTTCGCCGACCCGGCGCGGGCCGGGGAAGTACGCCCATTCCTGGGCGTGCGGATATGGCGTGTCCCAGCCGGTCACGCGCTCGACGGGCGCTTCCAGATGATGGAAGCAATGCTCCTGCACCAGCGCAATCAGTTCGGCGCCGAAGCCGCAGGTGCGGGTGGCCTCGTGCACCACCACGCAGCGGCCGGTCTTCTTCACCGAATTGACGATGGCGTCCAGGTCCAGCGGCCACAGGCTGCGCAGGTCGATGACCTCGGCGTCGATGCCGGTTTCCTCGGCCGCCGTCAGCGAGACGTGGACCGTGGTGCCGTAGGTCAGCACGGTCAGTTCGCTGCCTGGGCGCACGATGGCGGCGGAGTCCAGCGGCACGGTGTAGTAGCCGGTGGGCACCACGCTGCCCGGACGTCCGGTCCAGGGCGTGACGGGGCGGTCGTGGTGGCCGTCGAACGGGCCGTTGTAGAGGCGCTTGGGCTCCAGGAAGATCACCGGATCGTCGTTCTCGATGGCGGCGATCAGCAGGCCCTTGGCGTCGTAGGGGTTGGAAGGCATCACGGTCCGCAGCCCGCAGACCTGCGTGAACATGGCTTCGGGGCTCTGGCTGTGCGTCTGCCCGCCGTAGATGCCGCCGCCGCAGGGCATGCGTATCGTCATGGGCGCGACGAACTCGTTGACCGAGCGGTAGCGCAGGCGCGCGGCCTCGGACACGATCTGGTCGGAAGCCGGGTAGAAGTAGTCGGCGAACTGGATCTCGCAGACGGGGCGCAGGCCATAGGCTCCCATGCCCACCGCCACCCCGACGATGCCGCCTTCGGAGATCGGCGTGTCGAACACGCGCGAACTGCCGTACTTGGCCTGCAGGCCTTCGGTGCAGCGGAACACGCCGCCGAAATAGCCCACGTCCTGGCCGAACACCACCACGTTGCTGTCGCGCTCCAGCATCACGTCCATGGCCGAGCGCAAAGCCTGGATCATGGTCATCGACGCGGACGCCGGACCGATGTTGTTATCGATTGCCATGATCAGACTCCGAGCTGCTGGCGCTGCCGGCGCAGGTGCTCCGGCATGTCCTTGTAGACGTCTTCGAAAATGCTGGCGGCGCTGGGGACGTGGCCGTCCACCAGGGTGCCGAAGCTTTCCGCTTCCTTCTGCGCGGCCAGGATCTCGGCGTCGAGTTCGGCGCGCACGGCGTCGTGCTCGGCGTCCGACCAGACGCCGCGCTGGATCAGGTGCTTCTTGAAGCGCTCGATCGGGTCGCCCAGCGGGAAGTGGCTCCAGTCGTCGCCGGGGCGGTACTTGGAAGGATCGTCGGAGGTGGAGTGCGGGCCCGCCCGGTAGGTCACCCACTCGATCAGGGTCGGCCCCAGGTTGCGGCGGGCGCGTTCGGCGGCCCAGCGCGACGCCGAATACACGGCCAGGAAATCATTGCCGTCCACGCGCAGCGACGCAATGCCGCAGCCCACGCCGCGGCCCGCGAAGGTGGCGCCTTCGCCGCCTGCGATCGCCTGGAAGGTGGAGATGGCCCACTGGTTGTTGACCACGTTCAGGATCACCGGCGCGCGGTACACGTGGGCGAAGGTCAGCGCGGTGTGGAAGTCGGCCTCGGCCGTGGCGCCGTCGCCGATCCAGCCGGATGCGATGCGCGTGTCGCCCTTGATGGCCGACGCCATGCCCCAGCCCACCGCCTGGATGAATTGCGTGGCCAGATTGCCCGAAATGCTGAAGAAGCCGCGCTCCCGGTCGGAGTACATCACCGGCAGCTGGCGGCCCTTGAGCGGGTCGCGCTCGTTGGACATCAGCTGGCACATCATCGTGACCAGCGAGACGTCGCGCGCCAGCAGGATGCTCTGCTGCCGGTACGTCGGGAAGCACATGTCGCCCTGCTCCAGCGCCAGCGCATGGGCCGACCCGATGGCCTCCTCGCCCAGGCTCTGCATGTAGAACGAGATCTTCTTCTTGCGCTGCGCCGTCAGCATGCGCCCGTCGAAGAGGCGCGTCTTGAGCATGGTCCGCATGCCGGCGCGCAGCAGATCGTCGCTGACATCCGGCGCCCAGGGGCCGACGGCGCGGCCGTCGTCGTCGATCACCCGGACCAGGCTGTAGGCCAGGGCGCCGGTATCGACCGCGGCAACATCAATGGGAGGTTTGGGCACGTCGCCGGCCGGCGACAGGTGCAGGTAGGAAAAATCGGTCTTGCAACCCGGACGCCCAGTGGGTTCCGGGACGTGCAACTTCAGCGGCCCGTATTGGCTCATGTATTGTCTCCACGCTTGATCGTGTCATGCGTTTATTCTTGCCAAGGACGCGGCGCAAGGAGGTAGCCTCGGGCCGCATCATCGCCGGCTCGGCTGCGGAATGATGATCGCAGCCAGCCGGTTAAAGACAATAGCACAGCCTCCGCCGCCATTGGGCGACCCGCATGAAGACTGGCGCCGCCGGGGATTTATGGCTTGCGCGCCAATGGCGGCGCTCATGCGGCGGCCGCCGTCCTCAGCGCATCGCGCGCGATGATGACCTTCTGGATTTCGCTGGCGCCCTCGTAGATGCGCAGCGCCCGGATCTCCCGGTACAGGCTTTCCAGGGTCTCTCCGACCTTCACGCCGCGCGCCCCGAACAGCTGCAGGGCCATGTCCACCACGGATTGCGCGTTCTCGGTCGCCGCCAGCTTGGCCATGGCGGCTTCCCGCGTGGTCGACAGCCCGAGCGCATCGCGCCGCCAGGCCGCGCGATACGTCAGCAGCGCCGCCGCGTCGATGGCGACGGCCATGTCGCCCAGCTTGGCCTGCGTCAGCTGCAAATCGCCCAGGGTGCCGCCGAACAGGCGCCGGTCGCGCACGTGGGCCAGCGCCTCGTCGAATGCCCGGCGCGCGAACCCCAGCGCGGCGCCCGCTACCGACACGCGGAAGATGTCCAGCGTGCGCATGGCCAGCTTGAAGCCTTCGCCCGGCGCCCCCAGCAGACGCTCGGCCGGGATCCGCAGATTGTCGAAACGCAGCGTCGCCAGCGGATGCGGCGCCATGACGTCGATCCGCTCGCTGATGGAGAATCCGGGATCGTCGGGGTACACCACGAAAGCCGAGATCCCGCGCGTGCCGGGCGCCGCTTCGCTGCGGGCGAACACCGTGTAGACGTCGGCGATGCCGCCGTTGGATATCCAGGTTTTCTCGCCATCGATGACGTAGTGGCCGCCTTCGAGACGGGCGCGGCAGGCCATGCCCGCGGCGTCCGAACCCGCGCCCTTCTCCGACAAGGCGAAAGCCGGGATGCATTCGCCGCTGACGATCTTGGGCAGGATCTCGGCTTTCAGGGCCTCCGAACCCGCAAGACTGATGGCGCCGCTGCCCAATCCCTGCATCGCATAAGCGAAATCCGCCAGCCCGTGCCGATAGGCCAGCGCTTCGCGTGCCAGCGCCAGCCGGCGCGACTCGATGGCCGGCGCGTCGCCGCCGTAAGCCTGCGGCACGCTGGCGCGCAGCAGGCCGGCGGCCCCCATCGCGCGCACCAGTTCGCGGCAGTTGGCGTCGACATTGGCGGCGGTCGCCGGCGGATCGTCGCGGCCGTCGGCGAAGGCCTCCACTTGCCGCAGATAGTCCTTGTGGGCGGGCTCGAAGAACGGAAGATCCATCGATTCGCGCTGATGCAGGGGAAGGAAAGCGGTGCTCATGAACGTCCTCGGTATCGTCGTCGTGGAATTCACAGTCTAACGACATACTCATTGGTATGGACCGCTGCATACCCAAGGGTTTTCCTTATGAATCAATCCTTTTTTTCTGTTGAAATAGGGATTCCCGGCATCTAACATACCTTCAAGTATGGTCCCGGATACGCATAAGGATTCCGTTCGATGACACTCACTTGGCCTTCTGCTCCAGGCGTGTCCGCCCGCTGGCTGGCCCGCGCGCGCCGGCTGGCCGCCACGCCCGACGATACGGCGGCAAGCCCATCGGTATCGCAGTCCGGCCTGGCCGCGCTCTGCGGCACGCAACCGCCATCGCCGCCCGCCACCCTCCTGGCCGTTATTGAAATCCTGTCCGCCCGGCGCCCCGCGCTATCGACCTCGCTCGCCGCCGCCTGGTGCGCCGCGGCCGCGATCGGCGAGCTTGCGCCGGCGCGCGCCAGGCGGGAAGCGGGCGCGGCGTGGGCCTGTCCGGCCCGCGCGCTGGATCCCGCCAACGGCCTGCCCGCCTTCCTGGCCCGCCCTGAAGGCCGCTCCTGGCGCATCCAGGGCGGCGGCGCCTGGATCGGCGCCGATCCCGGCGCGCCACTGCTGGTCTTTGCCCATCACGCCGATGCCGGCGCGGTCTCCGCCTTTCTGCTGCCGGCCGACGCCCCTGGCGTCGAATCCGGCCGCGCGGGCGCGACCGGCGGCATGGCCCGCGTGGATGCCCGCGTAGGCCCGGAATGCTTGCTGGGCCAGGCCGGACAGGCCCGCGACGCCATGCTGCGCACCGACGCGCTGCGCCGGCTGGCCGCGGCCGCGCAAGCCAACGGCGTCACGCTCGCGGCCTACGCGCAGGCCGCGAACGCGCTGCAGCCCGGCGAGGCGGCGCCCGCCCGCGGCGCGCACGAACTGGCAGCCTGCGCCAGCGCATTCGCGGCGGCGCGCGCGCTGCTGCACGAAGCCGGCGCCGCGGCCCATGCCGGCCAGGACATCCGCCTGCTGAGCGCCATGGCGTTGCTGTCGGCCGGGGAATCGGCCGAACGCATGCTGGCGGCGGCCATGAAACTGGCCGGGTCCTCGCCCCTGGCCGACCCGTCAGCCTTGCAGGCCCTGCTGCGCGCGCGTCACGTCCACCACGCGACCGCCGACGCGCAGGACGCCCAGGCCGTCCTGCTCGCCGGCGCCATCCAGCCGCCCTCCCCCCTCCTCTCCGGAACCCCAGCCGCCATGTCCAACGCCCCGATACCCCGCGCCGGCGAATTGCCCGACCGCGTCGCGGAAATTCTCGATGCCGCCGCCAACGCCTTCACCCAGCAGACCTACGACGCCACGACCCTGGATCAGATCGGCGACGCGCTGGGCGTCACCAAGGGCAGCATCTATCACCACTACCGCAGCAAGGCGCACCTGTTCACGGCGGTGTACCAGCGCGCCCTGGAAATGAACATCGCCACGGTGGAACCCATTGCGCGGCAGCCCGGCGTCCGCGCCGTGGACCGCCTGTACCGGATGGCCTATGCGCACGCGATGCAGGTCATGAAGCACCTGTCCTACCAGCGCGTGGCCGTCCAGGGGCTGGAGTCGCATCTCATGGGCCGCATCAACGAAGAGCAGCGCGCCCGCCTGGACGCGGTGATCAGCCTGCGCGACCACTACGAAGAATTGTTCGTGAATGTGCTGACGCAGGCCATCGAGGCCGGCGAACTTCCCCGCCAGAATCCCCGGCTGGCCGCCAAGCCGCTGTTCGGCGCCATCAACTGGACCACCATGTGGTACCAGCCGCGCCCGGGCGAAACCCCGGCCGACCGCGAGCGCCTGGCCACGCACCTGGCCACCTTCGTGCTGTCGGGCCTGACCCAGGCCTACCAGCCCGCCGCCGATATGCAACTCGACGCCGCGGCCGGCGCCGCCCAATGACAAGGAACACGACGATGCAACCCTTCCCTGCCCCCGCCGCTCCCGGCGGCGACGCGGCCCGCTGGTCGGCCGTCGCAGAGTGGTACCACGCCTACTTCACCGGCCTGGTGATGACCATGGTCACCCGGCGCGGCAGCCGCGAAGCGGCCGAGCTCGTTTTCCACATCTTCCGCCGCCAGCATCTGGAACGCTTCCTGCCGGGCCTCGCAAAACTGGGCATCGCCGGCCTGCCGCCCGCCGTGGCCGCGGCGCGCTACCACTACCTGTCGAACGCCATTGGCGGGGTGCGCGTGGAATACATGGAGGAATCCAGCCGCAAGGTCTGGGTGCGCTATCCGACGCCGCGCTGGGCCTGGCAGGGCACGGCGCTCTGCGCCATCCCCGGCGAGGTATCCCGCGCCGTGCTGCGCGGCTGGCACGCGCACAACGGCGTCTCGCTGGGCACGCGCCGGCTCGGTTTCGTGTGCACCAAGCAGGCCATGGACGGGCAGCCGGGGCTGGAAGGCTACTACTGCGAGTACGACCATGACATTTCCGAGGACGAGCGCCTGCGCTTCGCCCGGGGCGAGGAAGCTCCCGACTTCGATCCCGCCCGCGCGCCCACGCTGCCCACCGCCACCTGGCCGCAGGACCGCCTGCAGAAGGCGCGGCGCAACTACGCCATGGAATACGTGCGCACGGCCCTGCCCGAGCTCATCGCCCTGCACGGCCCGCACGAGGCCGCCTGGCTGGGCGGGATCACCGCCCGCCTCGTCGGCATGCAGTTCTACAGCGGCACCGCCGCCGCATTCGGCCTGCCGGACCAGGGCTCGGCGCAAGACTTCGCGCGCTTCATGGTGGCGCTTGCCCGCGCCCAGGGCGACGAGGCCGAACTGATCGAGGACGGCGGCGCCCCCGGCGTGCGCCAGGCCAGCTGGAAACTGATGGCCGGGCTGACTCAATTGCACGGCGCGGCGTTCGACGCCTGGAACTGCCTGCTGGAAGGCGCCTTGTCGGCGCACAACCGCCGGCTGGACCTCAAGGTCGCGCGCCGCCTGGATCAGGGCGAAGGCGCATTCGAATGGCGGATCGCGCCGCGCGGCATCCTGGCCGGCCCCATCCCCGGAGCCCGGACATGAACGGATCCAGCCTTGCCGGCTTGCGGGTGATCGACGCCTCGCGCGTGCTGGCCGGCCCCTACTGCGGCCAGATGCTGGGCGATCACGGCGCCGACGTCGTCAAGATCGAGCCGCCGGCAGGCGACGAAACGCGCACGTTCGGCCCGCCGGTGAACGCCGGCGGCGCGGCCTACTACCAGGCGCTTAACCGCAACAAGCGCGGGGTCGTCCTGGACCTGAACCGAGAGGACGCGCGCGAGGTGTTCTGGCGCATGCTGGAAGGCGCCGACGTGCTGATCGAGAATTTCAAGCCCGGCACCCTCGCATCCTGGGGCATCCCCGACCCCGCCGCCCTCTGCGAGCGCTTTCCCCGGCTGATCCATTGCCGCATCACGGGTTTCGGCGACGATGGCCCCATGGGCGGCCGGCCGGGCTATGACGCCGCGGTGCAGGCCGCTTGCGGCCTGATGAGCGTCAACGGCGCGGCGGATGGCCCGCCCCTGCGGCTGGGCGTGCCCATGGTGGATCTCGCCACCGGCATGCAGGCGGCGATCGCCGTCCTCACGGCGCTCGCCGAGCGCGCCCGGTCGGGGCGCGGGCAGCTATGCGACGTCTCGCTGCACGATTGCGCGCTGAGCGTCGCCCACCCCCACCTGGCGAACTACCTCTGGACGGGCAAGACGCCGGCGCGCTCCGGCAACGGCCACCCCAACATCGCGCCCTACGACGCCTTCGACACCGCCACGGTTCCCGTGTATGTCGCGGTGGGCAACGAACGGCAATTCGCCACCCTGTGCGCCGAGCTCGGGCATCCCGGCCTGGCGCGGGACCCCCGGTTCCTGCGCAACGTGGACCGCATCGCCAACCGCGGCGAACTGCGCGAGGAGCTTGCGCGCCTGCTGGCCGAGCAGGACGGCCGCAAGCTTGCCGAATCGCTGACCGCCGCCGGCGTGCCCGTCGCGCCCATCCTGGACGTGGCCGAAGCCATCGCGACGCCGCATGCCGCCCACAGGGAAATGGCGCTCTCCCTGGGCGAGTACCGCGGGCCCGGCTTTCCCATCAAGCTGAGCCGCACGCCCGCCTCGCTGCGGACGCTTCCTCCGCTGCCGGGAGAGCACGGCGAGGAAGTGCTGCGCGAAGCAGGTTACGGCGACGCCGAGATCGCCCGCCTGCGGGAAGCCGGGGCGCTCGGCCCGCCCCGCTGAATTCCGGCGGCGCGCCCCGCGCCGCCCATGACATGAACCGCGGCACAGCGGCATCCGGCAATACGATAAACAGGAGACAACCATGAAATTGCATCACCTGCCTTTGCTTGCGGCCATGCTGGTTTCCGGTCCGGGCGCCATGGCGGCGAACAGCTTTCCAACACAGCCCGTGCGCATCGTCGTGCCGCATCAGGCGGGCTCCACCACGGAGACCTTCGGCCGCATGCTCACCCCCGAGATGAGCACGCTGCTGGGCCAGCCGATCGTGATCGAGTCGCGCCCGGGCGCGGCGGGCACCATCGGCGCGCGCGACGTGGCGCTGAGCAAGCCCGACGGCTACACCGGGTTGATGAATGCGTCCATCCAGGTCATGTATCCGGGCATATTCAAGACGCTGCACTTCGACCCCATGAAGGACTTCACCCCGGTAGGCGTGTTCGGCTTCGCGCCCATGGTGGCCGTCGTGCGCGCCCGATCCCCGATCAAGAGTTTCCGCGACCTGATCGAGGCCGCGCGCGCCAAGCCCGCAAGCATCACCTTCGCCTCGGGCGGCCTGGGCTCGCTGCCGCACCTGGTGGGCGAACTCGTCAACGTGCGCTCGGGCGTGCAGATCAGCCATATTCCCTACAACGGCACCGGCCAGGCCCTCACGGACGTCCTGGGCGGGCACGTCGACGTGCTGTACGCCTCGGTGGCCAGCGCACTGCCGCAGATCAAGGGCGGCAAACTGCGCGCCCTGGCCGTTACCTCCGCCGCCCGCATCGATCTGCTGCCCGACGTGCCCACCATCGCCGAATCCGGCATCCCGGACTTCGACGTCACCTCCTGGTACGGCTATTGGGTGCCGAAGGACACCCCGCGCGCCATCGTCGATCAACTGAACCAGGCCATGCGGGACGCGTCCGCGATGCCTGCCGTCGCCAAGCGGCTGGCCACCGACGGCATCATTCCCAGCAAGATGAACGCCACCGAATTCGCGGCCTTCGCGGCGGCCGAGAACAAGAAGTGGCTGGACGTCATGAAGCGGGCCAAGGTGCAGCCGAACTGACGCGCGCCCTCAGCCGGCCAGCAGCCGCTCGACGCGGGCCGCCACGTCGAGCAGCCGCCAGTCCTCGTGCCAACGGCCGCAGAGCTGCAGCCCGATGGGCAGCCCGCCCGCCGAGCGGCCGCAGGGCATCGACAGCGCGGGATGGCCCGTGAGGTTCATGGGATAGGTGTAGGGATACCAGGCCCCGCGTATCGTGCCCGCGGGCTTGCCGGCGATCTCGACGATGCCGTTGGGGTCCTGCGTAACCGGCAGGGGCGGCGCCGACACCGTCGGCGACGCCAGGACATCGTGACGCTCGAACACGGCTTGCAGGGCATTGAAGGCCTGCGTGCGCGCCGCGATCGCGTCCAGCAGCGCCGCCGCGCCGTGTTCGCGGCCCCGCTCGACCGTCGCCACCAGGGAAGGATCGAGACGTTCGCGGAAGGCCTCCAGCCTTGGCCCCACGCGCGACGCCGTCACCGATTCCAGGATGACCAGGAAATGCCGTTCCAGCGACGCAAAATCCAGCGACACCGGCTCCACGCGCGCGCCGTCCTCCTCCATGAGCCGCAACGCCGCGTCCGTGGCCGCCCGCACCTCCGGGTCCACCGGATTGCCGCAAGCAGGCAGATAGGCGACCCGCAGCCCCGCAAGCGTCGCCCGGGCCGGCCCGCGCGCCGGAAGCGGCAGCTGGCCGTAGGGATCCCGGCGGTCGGCGCCTTGGAGCACGCCGTAAAGCAAGGCGGTATCGGCGACGTTACGGGCCATCGGTCCCACGTAGGAGTTCGCGCCGAAGAGATCCGCCGGCTGCAGATTGGGGATGGCGCCCAGCGTGGCCTTCATGCCCACGATGCCGCAGCAGGACGCGGGAATGCGGATCGAGCCGCCGCCATCGGTCCCGAGGGCCAAGGGCCCCATGCCCGCCGCGACGGCCACCGCGGCGCCGCCGCTGGAAGCGCCGCAGGTGTAGCGCGGATCGACCGGATTGAGCGTGCGGCCGAACAGAGGCGCATCGGTGCTTTGCTTGTGCCCGAATTCGGGCGTGGTGGTCTTGCCGATCAGGATGGCGCCCGCGCCCTTGACCCGCGCCACGGCCACCGCATCCTCGCGCGGCACGAAGTCTTCGAAAATGGCGGATCCCATCGTCGTGCGCACGCCCGCCGTCAAGGTCAGGTCCTTGACCGAGTACGGCACGCCATGCAGCGGCCCCAGCGCATCGCCTCTGCGCACCGCCGCCTCGGCTTCGCGGGCGGCGGCCAGCGCCTGCTCCGCCGTCACCGTGATGAACGCGTTCAGGTCGGCCCGGGCCGCGATGCGCGCCAGCGCCGCGGACACGGCTTCCACCGGCGATACCTGTCCGCGCCGGATCGCCGCCGCCAGCGTCACTGCATCCAGGCTCGTCAATTCATCCATTCCTTCCTCCGTAAAACAGAAAAGCGCCGCCTGCGGTCCCTGGGCGCCGAAGCCGGCCTAGACCATCCAGCGCCCGCCGTCGATCAACAGGGTCTGCCCGGTAATGAAACGCGCCTCTTCGGAGGCAAGGAAGGCCACGGCGGCGGCCACGTCGTCCGGGCCGCCGACGAAGCCCGCGGGGGTCTGCGCCACGATACGCTGCAGGATCGCGGGCGACAGGCGCTCATGCGCGCGGGTTCGGATAGCGCCAGGGCTCACCGCGTTGACCGTGACGCCGAAAGGCGCCAGTTCGCGCGCCAGCGAACGCGTGAACCCGACGACGCCCATCTTCGCGGCGGCGTAGTCGGCCAGCCCGGCGTCGCCCGCGAAAGCGGCGTCGCTGCTCATGTTCACGATGCGGCCGCAACCACGCGCCTGCATGCCCGGCGCGACCAGCCGCGACGCGCGCATCGCCGTCAGCAGCGAGACTTCTAGCACGAAGCGCCACGTGGCCTCCTCCGATTCCGCGAAGGGACCGGACCGCTCGCGCGCGCTCTGGCCCACGTTGTTGAACAGCACGTCCGGCGGGCCTAACGAGGATTCCACGAGGGCGAAGAACTCCTCCATGACCGCGGGCGTCGTGCAGTCGCCCTCGACCGCCAGCGCGGCCCATCCCTCGCGGCGCGCCTCCTTCGCATCGAGATCGAGCACCGCCACCCGGGCGCCCTCCGCCGCGAAACGCCGGGCCGCGGCCGCGCCTATGCCCTGCCCGCCGCCTGTCGCGACGACGACTTTCCCTTCGAAACGCGCGTTCATGGCATTGTCCTGTCCAGTCCGTTTTCTTCACGGCAGAGTGCGCTGGCGCGGCTTCAATGGAAGCTGCGGCCGCCGTCCACCGCCAGGGTCGCCCCGGTGATATAGCTGGCGCCGGAACCGCTGAGGAACAGAATGGCCTCGGCCAGTTCCTCCGGCCTGGCGATGCGCCGCAAGGCGTAGCGCCCGCGTATGACGGCCAGAGCGGCCTGCGGATCCGGGGCGTCCTCGTAGCTCGAACGGAACAGCGGCGTGTCCACCGCGCCGGGGCACACGGTCGCCACCCGGATGCCGAAGGCGGCCAGTTCCATCGCCAGCACTTTGCCGAACATGTTGATCCCCGCCTTGGCGGCGCAATAGGCGCTGCGCTGCGGCAGCGGGCTGAGGCCTGCCGCGGAAGACACGTTGACGATGCTGCCGCCGCCCGCCTTCTTCAGGTGTGGCACCGCGGCGCGGCACACATGCATGGGACCGCTCAGGTTCACGGCGAGCACGCGGTTCCAGTCGTCGTCCCGCATCGACTCCAGGTCGGCGAGCAGGTCGACGCCCGCGCAATTGACCACGCCGTCGATGCCCCCCAGCGCGTCGGCGGCCTCCCGCAGGGCGCGTTCGACGGCGGCGCTGTCCGTCACGTCGCAGGCCAGCGCGGCGGCCAGCGGCAGCTCGCGGCCGGCCTCCGCGAGCGCGCTCGCGTCACGGTCCAGGATCGCGACCGCCGCGCCCTGGCCCACCGCCAGGCGCGAGAACGCCCGCCCGATGCCGCTGGCGCCGCCCGCCACCAAAAAGCGCCGGCCCCCGCTCATGCCGCGCTCCGCAGGCGCGGCCGGATGTCGTCCGTCATCACGTCGCATCTGTCTATCCAGACCCGCTCGTGCGCCTTGGCGTAGCGGATCATCTCGTCCAGCACATACAGGCGCGACGGCTGGCCGATGATCTCGGGATGCATGCCCAGCATCATCATCCGGTCTTCGGCGTACAACAGGTCGAACTCGCGCTTCCACGCTTCCAGCACGGCCGAGGGCGACTGCATGGTGCGCCCGGGCAGCACGATCGAATACTGGAAAAAGGGCGCATCGTCCAGCACCCAGCGAAACGGCAGTTCCACGATATCCGTGGACTGGCCGCCGATCTCCAGCAGATAGGGCGAATCGTCGTCGAAGAAATTCGACGAATAGTCGAAACCGTACTCGCGGATCAGGTCCAGCGTGATCTCGCTGAACTCGGCGGCCGGCGATCGCCAGCCACGCGGCCGGTAGCCCGCGGTGCGCGCCAACGCATCCATGCCGAGTTCCATCTCCTCCCGCTCTTCCTGCGGCGTCAGGTTGACGATCCAGCGGTGCGTATGGCTGTGGTGCGCCACCTCGTGGCCGCCGTCCACAATGGAGCGCACCATGTCCGGATGCGCCAGCGCCACCACGCCGGGAACGAAGAACGTCGCCTTGACCTCGTGGCGCGCCAGCAGCGCCAGCACGCGCGGCACGCCCACTTTCCAGCCGTATGCGCCCTGCGACATCAGGATCGGGCGCTTGGCGTACGCCGCATCGCGCGCCGTCCACATGGTCTCGGCGTCTACGTCGAACGTCAGGAACAACGGAAAACCCTTACTCGTCACGGACATCGCCGCTCCTTGTCTTACACATGCTTGTGGAAACCCGTCCAGCGCTCCGCGAGCACCAGGGCAATGCCGGTCACCAGGATGAGCAGCGCCGAAACCGCCGCGACCGACGGATCCACGCCCTGCTCCACCGAGGTGAAAATCTTCACCGGCAGCGTGTTCTGGCTGGCGGACAACAGGAACACCGAGACCGGCACGTTATCGAGCGAAGTGATGAAGGCGAACAGGCCCCCGGCCACCAGGCCGGGCTTGAGCAGCGGCAGCGTCACCAGCCGGAATGCTTCCAGGCGGCCGGCGCCGAGCACGCAGGCCGCGTCCTCCAGAGCCTCGTCCACCGACGCCAGGCTGGCGAGGCCCGCGCGCACTACGTAGGGAACCGTGATGACCACGTGGGCCAGCCACAGGCCGACATTGCTGCCGCGCAGCCCCGCCGCCGCGTAGTACTGCAGCAGCGCCACCCCCAGCACCACGGAAGGAAGAATCAGCGGCGCCATGAACAGCGCATTCAGCCAGGCGGCGCCCGGCACCATGCGGCGCTGGATGGCGCATGCGCCCGCCAGCCCGAGCGCCAGCGACGCCGCGGTCGAACTGGCCGCCAGCCACAGGCTGGTCCAGGCGGCCTCCAGGTAGTCGGGATCGCTCAGCGCCGCCTCGAACCATTTCAGCGTCAGGCCCTTCGGCGGCAAAGTCAGGTAGGCCGTGTCGCTGAACGCGGCCAGCAGCACTACCAGCACCGGCAGCTGCAGGAACAGCACGACCAGGAAGGCGACGCCGGTCAGGACCGGCCCGCTCGCGCGGCGTTCGCTCATTGTTCGCCTCCCCAGCGTTTCAGCATGCGGCTGGAAACCCCGATCACCGCCAGCGTCAGCGCCGTGAGCGTGAACGCCATCGCCGCTCCGGACGGCCAGTCCAGCGTCAGCAGGAAGTCGTCGTAGATCATGGTGGCCATGACCTTGTAGGTCGGCCCTCCCAGCATGCGGGGCGTGACCAGGGCGCTGATCGTCAGCACGAACACCATGATGGACCCGGCCAGGATGCCGTGCGCCGTCAGCGGCAGCGTCACGGACAGAAAAGTGCGCAGCCTGCCCGCCTGCAAGGTATAGGCCGCGTCCCGCAGGTCCCGCGGCACAGCCTGGATGACCGGCACCAGCATCAGCACCATGAAGGGCAGGAAGATATGCGCCATGCCCACGAGGACGCCGGTCAGGTTGAACATGAGCTTGAGCGGACGCTCGATCAGCCCCAGGTCCATCAAGGCATTGTTCAGCAGCCCGCGGTTGGACAGGAGCGCGATCCAGCCGAAAGACCGCACGACCAGATTCAGCAGCATGGGGAAAATGACCAGCAGGGTCAGGGCCAGCTTGAGGCGCGGGCGCGCATGCGCGATGACCCAGGCCAGCGGATAGCCGAGCAGCAGGCAAAGCGCCGTCACACTCAAGCCCAGCCCCAGGCTGCGCAGAATGACCTCGCGGTAGAACGGATCCGTGGCCAGCCGGGTGTAGTTGCCCAGCGTATAGCCCGTGCCTATGCCCGCGCCCGGCAGGTACTCGCGCAGGCTGAGCGGCGCCATGAAGAGTGCCGGCCCCACGAAGGCCAGCAGCAGCACGAGCAACAGGGGCGACGCGAGCAGCGCGCCCGCCGAGCGGCGGCTCATGCCGCGGTCTCCGCGCGGGCGCGGCGCGTGGCGTACACGTGCTGGGGCCGCACTCCCAGCCACACGTCCACGCCGGCCGCCAGCCCCGACTGCGGGCCGTTGGTGGGCGTATCGGCGATGAGTTCCCCGCCGCCCGGCAGCGCCACCACATACTGGACCCGCGCGCCCACGAACGAACGCAGCGCGATCCTGCCCGGCAGGCCCGGGCCGGCCGCGTCCTTCAACGGCTGTATGGAAATATCCTCCTGGCGCACCACCACGTCCAGCGCGTCGCCGGCCGCCAGCCCGTCGGCGCGCGCCACCGGCAGGCGGTGCCCGCCCTGCAGTTCCGCCTGCGGGCCGCTTCCGTCGATGGTCAGGCGGCCATGCAGCCGGTTGGGCCGGCCGATGAAGCCGGCCACGAAACCCGTGGCGGGCCGGTGATAGATGGCCTCGGGGGTGTCGAATTGCTGCACCACGCCCCCGGCCAGCACGCAGACCCGGTCGGACATGCTCATGGCTTCGGTCTGATCGTGCGTGACGAACAGCGTCGTGATGCCGACCTCGCGCTGCAGGCGCTTGAGCTCTATCTGCATCTCATCGCGCAACACCGCGTCCAGGTTGGACAGCGGCTCGTCGAACAGCAGGATGCTCGGGCGCGGCGCGATGGAACGCGCCACCGCCACGCGCTGCTGCTGGCCGCCCGAAAGCTGCCTGGGCATGCGCTCGCCCAGGCCGGACAGGCGCACGCTGGCCAGGGCCTGCTCGACGCGCGCCCGCAGGGCCGCCCCGCCCATGCCCTGCCGGCGCAGCCCGAAGGCCACGTTTTCGAACACCGTCATGTGGGGAAACAAGGCGTACGACTGGAACACCAGCCCGACCTGACGCTGGTTGGGCGGCAGCCTGGTGATGTCGCGGTCGTCGACCAGGATGCGGCCGCTGGTGGGCGCGATCAGGCCCGCCACCATGCGCAGCACCGTGGTCTTGCCGCAGCCCGATGGCCCCAGCAGCGATACGAATTCCCCGTCCTTCACGGACAAGGACACGCCGGCGGCGGCCGTATGCCCCTCATAGCGCTTTTCAAGACGATCCAGTGTCAATGCAGGCATGGCGATATCCCGTGTTCCGGCGCCTCAGCGCGCGACTTCGCGCTGCCAGCGGCCGACCCAGGCCGGCATGCCGCGGGCCACCGCCGCCGGATCGGGCAGCCACAGTTCGTCGAAGTGCTTGCCCACCGCCACGATCCGCGACGCTTTCTCCGACAGCTGGACCTCGGTGTTGACCGGCCCCGCGTATTTTTTTTCGGCGAAGCAGGTCTGCACCTCCTTGGACAAGAGCGCGTCGATGTACTGCGTGGCCAGGTCGGGATTCTTGCTGCCCTTGGGAATCGCCACCGAAGGCAGGATGCCGACCGCACCTTCCTCGGGATAGACCACCGCCAGCGGCAGGCCGCTGTCTATGGCCGACCCGGCGCGGTCCGAGTACCACACGGCCACGGCGATCTCCTTGCGCTCGAACAGGGACACGATCTGGTCGGCTTGCGTATACATCAGGGCCGAGGCCTTCGCCAGCGGCGCAATGGCGGCGAAACCCGCGTCGAGATTGTCCAGCGTGCCGCCGCGCATCCGGTTCAACGCCAGCAGGAACTGCGAACCCGCCGTGCCGCTGATGTCGCCGATGGCCAGCTTGCCTTCGTAGGCAGGGTCGGCAAGGTCGTTCCAGGACTTGGGCGGCGTCTTGACCTGCGTGGTGTCGTAGACGATGACGGTGGACCCCGTCATGAAGCTCACATAGTGCGGAGAATCGCCGTCGAAGGCCGAAGGCGCCACCGACTTCGCATTGGCCAGGCGGGCGCGGTCGATGGGTTCGAGCAGATTCTCGCTCTTGAGCTGGGTGGCGAGCGAATTGTCGAGGTACACCACGTCGAAGTCGGACTTGCCTCCCGTGGCGCGGACCGCGGCCGCGAACTGGGCCGAACTGCCCAGCTTGGTGCGCACCCGGGCGCCCGTCTTCTTTTCGAACGCTTTGATCTGGCATTCGCGCGATGCGTCCAGGAACGAACCGCCGAAAAGACCCACCACCAGGTCGGCCGCCAGCGCATTGCCGCCCCAACCGCACATACCGACCATGGCGACGCATGCAAGCGCCCTGGAAATCCTGACGTCCATGAAACCTCCTCGCGAGAAGATGGGCCCGGGTCTCTACCTGACGACAATCAGGCACGGAACCCCGGTATCTGGTGCTTTTCGGAAATTTATCTTTCTGAAAAGATAAATTCAATGAGGGTTTTCACGCTGCTTGCAAAGGCTGTCGGGAATGCGTTAAATGCTTCTCCAGACAGGACAGACCCGGCGATCCCGGACGCATCCATGACGCATCGCGACAACCCGACGCAAGCCGCGGCCGCCGCCACGCCCGGCTCCCACCAGAATCCCGACGACGATCTCATCGGCCGCGGCATCGCGCAGTGGCGACGCGAGCGGCCGGACATCGACAGTTCGGGCAAGGAGGTCGTGGGCCGCCTGATCCGGCTTGAGGAAGTGGTGCTGCGCGCCATCAATGCGTCGCAGGAACCCTTTGGCCTGAAGTACATCGAGTACGCGGTACTGACCACCTTGCGGGTGGACGGCGCGCCCTACTGCCTGGCGCCCTCGCAATTGCAGGCGCGATTGCTGTGCAGTTCAGGCGGCCTGTCCAACATTCTCAAGCGGCTGGAAAGCCAGGGTCTGGTGCGCCGCGAAGTCGACAAGGCCGACCGCCGCGGCGTGCTGGTCACGCTGACCACCAAGGGCAGGCACCTGGCCGACAAGGCCATGCCCGCGCACGCGCGGGCCGAACAGGAGCTGCTCGCCATGTTCACGCCGCAGGAGCGCGAGTTGCTGGCGCGCCTGCTCAGCCGCATGCTGGTGGCCAACGCGCCGGAACTCGGCCGGGAGTCCGAAGCCGACGCCTGACACGACGGGTCGGCAATAGAAACTCCGCCAACGCTGCGCGGGCTTTGCCTGCTTGCAGGCCCCAAGGGGGCGTTTTCGACACGCACAAAAAACCGGCCGCAACGGCCGGTTCGCGTCTGGCAAGGGGGATGGACGGCTCAGGCCGGACCGTTCCACTCCGTGACGAACTCGCGGTAATCGGGGCGGTTGGCCTGCGGCACCGCGCAAGCCGGCGTACCGATGGCGAGGAAGCCCAGGAAACGGTAATCCAGGGAGTCCAGGCCGAGCGCGTTCTGGACCTCTTCCACATAGGTGCCGATGCCGGTGCTCCAGAACGCGGCGTATCCCAGCATGTGCACGGCGTTCAGCAGATTCATGGTTGCCGCGCCGGTGGCGAGCAACTGCTCCTGCTCGGGGATCTTGGTGTTGTCGTGCGCGATCTTCTGCGCCACCGCGATGAACAGCGGCACGCCCGCCATCCATTCGCGCACGGACTTCTCCTTTTCAGGCGTCATGCGCGGGTCGCCGCTGCGCTTGACCGCGTCCAGCGCCAGGTCGGCCAGCTTGCCGATGGCTTCGCCGCGGATCACCACGAAACGCCACGGGCGCAAGGCGCCATGATCCGGCGCCGACATGGCGGCCTGCAGGATCTGTTCGAGGTCCTCGGGCTTGGGCGCCGGGGCGCGAAGGAACTTGAACGAACGGCGGGAAATCAGGGCGTGCAGCGGGGTGGCGGTCTGGGTAAGGGTCATGGAATCCTGCGCAAATGGGAAAGAAACATATTCTCATATTAAGCGATGGGCCCGGCCGGGGGCCCGATCCCCCGGCGCGCAGCAAGGGCATCGGGCCGGACTCAGCCCAGATGCGTGTGCCGTTCGTGGCGCTCCTCCACCTGCATCTCGTTCAGGCCATGCAGGATGCCGCAGTTCTCCGCGTCGGGCTGGGCCGACAGGCAGCGCTGGCGCAATTCAGTCAGCTGGGACTTCAGCTGGGTGAGTTCGGCGATGCGTTCGTCCACATGGGAGATGTGCTCGTCGAACAATTCGTTAATAGGGCCGCAGCCGGTCTGATGATTGTCCGCCAGGGACAGAATGGCGCGGATTTCGTCCTGCGTCATGTCCAGCGCCCGGCAGTTGCGGATCAGCCGCAACCGTTCCAGATGAGGCGGCCCGTAGCTGCGATAGTTGTTCAGGCCCCGTTCCGGGGCGGGCAGCAGCCCTTCCTTCTCGTAATACCTGACGGTCTCGACCGTGGTGCCGGTCGCCGTGGCCAATTCGCCGATACGCATCATTGCCTCCCGGATCGCATCCGAATGATATTGGGGGTTGACCCTATAGTAACTCCAAGGTGTGCAATAGCGTCACCAGCATATTTCAAGGCAGAGGACGATGTCTTTACCTCCAGTCAAACAACATGAACACGCGTCCGCCGGCCCCGGCGGCGCCTGCTGCGGACAACCGGGCGACACGCACGCCCGCAAGGGGCCCGATCATGCGGATCACGGCCACGCGGCGCACGATCATTCCGGCCACGATCATTCCGGCCACGGTCACTCCGGCCATGGCCATGATCACGTCGGCCCGGCCGGCCGCCACGCCGAAGCGTCGTGCTGCGGCCACGACCACGCCGCCCAGCCCTTCACGCTATCGGCGGCCGGCGCGGCCGCGCTCAGCGCCGGCCCCGGCCAGTCGCTGGCGCGCCTGCGCATCGGCCAGATGGACTGCCCCACCGAGGAAACGCTGATCCGCAAGAAACTGGACAACATGGACGGCGTGCACGCGCTGGACTTCAACCTGATGCAGCGCGTCCTGACGGTGGTGCACGCCGAGGGCGCGCTGGACCGCATCATGGCCGCGATCCGGTCCCTGGACATGACGCCGGAGCCGCTGAACGAAGGCGCGTCGCAGGCGCCGGCGCCCGCGGCCAAGCCCGTGAACTGGTGGTTGATCGGCGGCGCGGGCGTGCTGGCCGCCTTGTCCGAGTTCTCGCATTTCGCGGGCTGGCCGCTGGCCGCCACCGCCGTCCTGTCCCTGGCCGCCATCCTCGCCTGCGGGGTCAGCACCTACCGCAAGGGCTGGATCGCCGTGCGCAACGGCAACCTGAACATCAACGCGCTGATGAGCATCGCCGTGACCGGCGCCGTGCTGATCGGACAGTGGCCGGAGGCGGCCATGGTGATGTTCCTGTTCAACGTGGCCGAACTGATCGAGGCCCGCTCCCTCGACCGGGCCCGCCATGCCATCCGCGGCCTGCTCGACCTGGCGCCCGAAACCGCCACGGTGCGCCAGGCCGATGGCGGCTGGGCGGAAATCCCGGCCGCCAGCCTGCGCGTGGGCGACATCGTGCGGGTGCGTCCGGGCGAACGCATTGCGGCCGACGGCATCATCGTCAGCGGCAGTTCCGCCGTGGACCAATCCCCCATTACGGGCGAAAGCCTGCCCGTGGAAAAGGCGCAGGACGACCCCGTCTACGCCGCCACCGTGAACGCGTCCGGCTCCTTCGAATACCGCGTCACCGCCGCGGCCGGCAACACTACGCTGGCGCGCATCATCCACGCGGTGGAGCAGGCCCAGGGCGCCCGCGCGCCGACCCAGCGTTTCATCGACCGCTTTTCGCGCATCTACACGCCAGTGGTGGTGGGCATCGCGGCGCTGGTGGCCGTGGCGCCTCCGCTGCTGTGGGACCAGCCCTGGTACGACGCGATCTACCGCGCGCTGGCGCTGCTCATCATCGCCTGCCCCTGCGCGCTGGTGATTTCGACGCCCGTCAGCATCGTCAGCGGCCTGACGGCCGCGTCGCGGCGCGGCATCCTGGTCAAGGGCGGCGTCTACCTGGAAGAAGGCCGCAACCTGAAGTGGCTGGCACTGGACAAGACCGGCACGCTGACCCACGGCAAGCCCGTGCAGACCGATATGCAGGATTGGGAAGCGTCCGACCTGACGCGCCACCCCGCGGCGCTGGTCGCCGCCAGCCTGGCGGCCCGTTCGGACCACCCCGTGTCGCTGGCCGTGGCGGCCGCGGCGCGCGAGGCCGGCAACGCCTTGCTGGACGTGGCCGATTTCGCCGCCCTGCCCGGACGCGGCGTTTCCGGCTCGATCGACGGCGTCGGTTTCCAGTTGGGCAATCTCCGCCTGATGCGCGAAGCCGGCGTTGCCAGCGACGCGCTGGAAGCACGCATGGTCGAACTGGAACGCCAGGGCAAGAGCGTCATCGCGCTCACCGACGGCAAGCGGGTGCTGGCGCTGGCCGCCGTGGCCGACACCGTCAAGCCCAGCAGCGCCTCCGCCATCGCCGACCTGCACGCCCTGGGCGTGCGCACGCTGATGCTGACGGGAGACAACACCCCCACGGCGCAGGCCATCGCGCGCCAGGTCGGCATCGACGAGGCCCGCGGCGACCAGTTGCCCGAGGACAAGCTGGCCGCCATCGAAAGCAAACTGTCGCGCGAGGGCGGCGTCGGCATGGTGGGCGACGGCATCAACGACGCCCCCGCGCTCGCCCGCGCCGACATCGGCTTCGCCATGGGCGCGGCCGGCACCGGCACCGCCATCGAGACCGCCGACGTGGCCCTGATGGACGACGACCTGCGCAAGATCGGTGTGTTCCTGCGCCTGTCGCGCGCCACGCACAGCGTGCTGGTGCAGAATATCGCGCTGGCGCTGGGTATCAAGGCGGTGTTCCTGGGGCTGGCCATGACGGGCCACGCCACGCTGTGGATGGCCGTCTTCGCGGACGTGGGCGCCAGCCTGCTGGTGGTGGCCAACGGACTGCGGCTGCTGCAGGCAGCCCCCGCCGAAGCAAAGTGAGCAGGCGGGCAGGCGCGGCCCTCAGCCCGCCTGCTCTTCCTGCGGCCAGTCGCGCAGCACGGGCGCGTCCGGCGCACCCGGGCCGACGTCGCGCAGATGGTCTTTCTGCAGCAGCGCCATGCGGTAGGCGTCGCGGTAGGCCCCGTTGGAGAAGAACTCCTCCTTCAGCAGGCCCTCGATGCGGAAGCCGCAGCGTTCGTAGATGTGGACGGCGGCGCTGTTTTCCTTGTCCACGACCAGGTAGACCTTGTGCAGGTTCAGCACGCGGAAGGCATAGCCCACCGCGATGCGGGTCGCGGCCTTGGCGTAGCCCCGGCCCTGGTAGCTGGGCGCGATGATGATCTGGAATTCCGCGCGGCGGTGGATGTAATCGATCTCCACCAGTTCGACCAGGCCGGCCGGCTGGCCGGTATCGTGCTCGATGATGAAGCGCCGTTCGTTCTGGTCGTGCAGGTGGCGGTCGTACAGGGCGACCAGTTCGTCGTAAGCCTCGTAGGGCTCCTCGAACCAGTAACGCATGATCACGTCGTTATTGTTGATCTTGTGCACGAAGTGCAGGTCGCCGCGCTCCAGCGGGCGTATTTTGATATCGGATATGACCGACATGGATACCTCCGGAAGTGGCTCCATTCTATTCCTTGCCCTTCCCTGGATTTTCAGAAAATTCTCATTCCCCGAGCTCGGCAGCTGTCGCAATATTTCAACCCTTTGCAATGATTTACTAAATTTTTGCGGCAAGGCGCTGCCTCGGCTGAGCGCCCGCACACGAAGGGGACGGCGCCATGGAAATGAACGAACGCGATCTTTTGCTTACGCTGGCGGACACCGTCCGCAAACTCGCCAACGCCGTCGCGCTCAGCCACGCGCAACTGGAAGCCCTGCGCACCGTCGTCATCGGCGTGCATAACGCGCTTTACGGCATGCCGGAACTCCAGGCCCGGATCGAGCAATCGCTGGGCGGCTCCATCGAAGGCGATTTCGCCCAGGCATTGGGCTCGCCGCAAAACGACGACGCCCTGCGTCAACGCCAGGAATGGCTTTGCGCGCTGATTCCCGCCGACGTCTGGGAAAAGGTGCGGCCGCGCTCGCACGCCTGATCCGCCGCCGGCGCCCCCGCCGGCGGTCCCCCACAGGCGCCGGACCCGCCGGGCCTGCCTCCTAAAGGAAATCCGATGTTCCAGAACCTCAAGGTGCGCACCTGCGTACTCGCTCTGCTATTCCTGCTGTCCGGCGCCATGCTCGTATCCAACGGCGCCTCGTGGCTCAGCCTGAACACCAGCAACCGCCATCTGGCCGAGGTCAACGACGCCTATTCGCTGCAGGCCAGCGAACTCAACAACGCCTACCTGCTGTTCCTGCGCGCCCGCCTGCTGCTGGCCAACACCTTCATGGACCAGCAGCTGCAGCGGCAGGCGCAGGCCGCAGAAGAACTGAAGAGCGCGATCGGTATGCAATCCGAGGCCGCCGAACGCCTGGACGCGTTCATCCGCGCCCCCCACCTGGCCGGCGCCGACGCCCACGTCGCGGAACTCGAAAAGGCCGCCGTCTCCTACCGCGGCGCGATCGATGCCCAGATCCGCGCGCTGACCTCGCAGGACACCGAAGCCTTCCGCGCCCTGGCCGCGCAATCGCGCAGCGTCACGCTCACGTTCAACAAGGCCGCCCTGGACTTCCTGGCGTTCATCGACCAGGCCACCAATCGCATGGTCGAGGATGCCCAGGCCGACCACCGGCGCGCCCGCGTGATCGCCATCTCGATGGTCGCCATCACCCTGGCGCTGGCCCTGCTCGCCTGGCTGTTCCTGCGCGGCATGGTGCTGCGCCCCCTGCAGGAAGCAGGCGCCTGCTTCGAACGGATCGCCGAAGGCGACTTCACGGGCCGGATCGAGGTTCGCAACAGCAACGAGATCGGCTCGATGTTCGCCGCCATCAAGCGCATGCAGGAAAGCCTGACGCGCACCGTGTCCGCGGTCCATCGGGGCGTGGAAGAGATCACCGTGGGCGCCCACCAGATCGCCGCGGGCAACCAGGACCTGTCCAGCCGCACCGAGGAACAGGCCGCCTCGCTGGAGGAAACGGCCGCCTCCATGGAACAGATCGCGGCCACGGTGAAGCAGAACGCCGACAATGCGCGCCAGGCGAACCAGCTGGCCGGCACCGCCTCCGAGGTGGCGCAGCGGGGTAGCGCGGCGGTGGCCGAAGTCGTCCACACCATGCAGAACATCACCGACAGTTCCAGCAAGGTCGTGGAGATCGTTTCGGTCATCGACGGCATCGCCTTCCAGACCAATATCCTGGCGCTCAACGCCGCCGTGGAGGCCGCGCGCGCGGGCGACCAGGGCAAGGGCTTCGCCGTGGTCGCCGGCGAGGTGCGGTCGCTGGCGCAGCGCAGCGCCCAGGCCGCCAAGGAAAT
>NZ_JBLZXF010000031.1:0-54670 GCF_050285585.1 Achromobacter sp.
GTCCACCTGACCGCCATCGCCGGCCGCCTGGGCATCGACATCGACCTGGCCGGCCTGGACCGCATCAGCCGCGAGACTCCCGTGCTGGTGGACCTGAAACCCTCCGGCCAGCACTACATGGAAGACTTCCATCACGCGGGCGGCATGCCCGCGCTGCTGCGCGAACTGCGGCCCTACCTGCACCTGGACGCGCTGACCGTGTCCGGCCGCACGCTGGGCGAAGAACTCGACGACGCGCCGCCCGCCTTCAAGCAGGACGTCATCCGCACGGCGGCCTCGCCCATCTACCCCGTGGGCGGCCTGGCCGTGCTGCGCGGCAACCTGGCGCCCGGCGGCGCCATCATCAAGCAGTCCGCCGCCAACGCCGCGCTGATGGAACATGAAGGCCGCGCCGTGGTCTTCGAGGACGCCGAGGACATGGCGCGGCGCATCGACGACGAGGCGCTCGACGTGGCCGCCGACGACATCCTGGTGCTCAAGCGCATCGGCCCGACCGGCGCGCCCGGCATGCCCGAGGCCGGCTACATGCCCATACCCAAGAAGCTGGCGCGCGCCGGCGTGAAGGACATGGTGCGCATCTCCGACGGCCGCATGAGCGGCACCGCGGCCGGCACCATCGTGCTGCACGTCACGCCCGAGGCCGCCATCGGCGGCCCGCTGGCCCACGTCCGGAACGGCGACCGCATCCGCCTGTCGGTGGCACGCCGCGAGATCTCCCTGCTGGTGGACGACGCCGAGCTCGCGCGCCGCGCCGCGGCCCAGCCGGTCAGCCGCCCCGTCGCCGAGCGCGGCTACCGCAAGCTGTTCCTGCAATCCGTGACCCAGGCCGACCAGGGCGTGGACTTCGATTTCCTGCGCGCCGGCGTCACGCGCGACACCGTTCCGAAGAAATAGGCCCTGTCCCAATGAACGCCATCACGTCCGACGCCCTGCAGGCGCAGGCACCCGGCGCCGTGCAAGCCGCCGTGGCGGCCCTGGAGGAAGACATCGTTTTCGGCCGGCTGCATCCACGCGAACGGCTGACCGAAGACGACCTGATGGCGCGCTTTTCCATGAAGCGCCACGTCGTGCGGCAGGTGCTGGCGGACCTGGAACTGCTGGGCGTCGTCGAGAAAAAACGCAACGTGGGCGCCGTCGTCCGCGCCTTCTCGGCGCGCGAAGTCATGGAGCTCTATGCGCTGCGCGAGGTCCTGGAAGTCCACGCGGCCAGCCTCATTCCCCTGCCCGTGCCGCCAGCGCGGCTGGCGGCGCTGATGGCCGTGCAGCGCGAGCACGACGCCGCCGTGGCCGACGGCGACGCCCGCCGCGTCTTCCGCAGCAACCAGCGCTTTCATCATGAGTTTTTCGGCCTGCTGGACAACGCCGTCCTTGGCCAGGCCATCGAAGAATACGCGCGCCGCACGCACCCCATCCGCTTCGGCTCGCTCACCAGCGCCGCCTACCGCGAACGCGCCAGGCAGGAACACTGGGCCCTCATCAACGCCCTGCGCGACGGCGACCGCGTAGCGCTCATGGCCGTCTGCCGCAACCACCTCGTGCCCTCGCGCGACGCCTACCTGGCGTCCGAACAGGCCCGCCCGGGCGTCTGACCGCCGGCAGCCGGCCGAGACCGGCCTATCGCCATGCCCCGCGGCGTCTCGATGAAACCCTAGGCCGATTCCAGCAAGGACAGCGCCTCGTCCAGCGACAACACCGTCGTGCGCGACTCGAACGCCGTTGCGAACAGGCGTTCATGCACCACCTCATCCGGGTCGTAGCAGCAATCCTTCACCGTAAACAAGCGGAAATCCGCGTCGCTGGCATAAGCGATCGACGACAACATCACGCCCGTCGACGCAATCCCCACCATCACCAGCGTATCCACCCCCGCCGCCGACAGGCGCAGCTCCAGCTCCGTCCCGAAGAACACGCTGGCCCGCCGCGCAAGAATCAAGGGTTCATCCTCCCTCCTGCCCAACTCCGGCGAGACGGTGTCGCTCACGAACAAACCCAGCCGCTTGATCCCCTGTCCGTTCTTGTTCAACGGACTGACCTCCGGATATCCCGCGCCGAAGCCGATCTGCGCGAAATAAACTCCCACGCCCTTGTCCCGCGCCGCGTCGCAGAGCTTGCGGGTGTTCGCGAGCAGCGCCGGCGCTGCCGAGGGAAACAAATCCATGATGTCCGTCTGGTAGTGCATCACAAGCAGCGCGGTCTTGGAGGGAATGAGCGTCGTGAGAGACATGGATGTGATCCGGTTTTGTGGATGGAGGTGGCTGAGCCCAAACTGCGTCCGATGAAACGTCACGGGCGCGCTGGCGCGGCCATGGACTGATGCCAGGACGTCGGAATAGCGGCTGGCTCCAGCGCGCGGCGTTATCGGTTCCAGCAATCTAGCAGAACGGCCCTCCGCCGGCGCGCTTCGCGCTCAGGCCGCGCCCAGCATCGCTTGACAATCCTTGACTGTTGAGCCCTGGCGATACATTGCGACACAACGTAATATTTTCCAACACACACTGTGTCACCTGGACCGGCGCCAGGCTTCAGGCAAAACGGCACATCGGACTGGCAGGCTCCTTTGATACGCCAAATAGTCTCCGCGCCTGCGCCCCACCTGTTCCATGTATTCGCCTATTTATGCCTGCAACCCTGCTTGAATGGTCTGTGCCCGCGGCGATCCTGTTGTGCGCCACCGGACTGTGCGCCGCCCGATTCGTCGGCTTCAACACCCTACGGTGGGGCTGCGCCCTCGCCTGCCTGGGCACAGGCTACGCCATCATGCTCGTGCAGGCCAGCGAGCTATCCCCCTACAAGCAGGCCGTCGAGGACGCTTTCATCCTGGGCGGCGTCATTCTGGCCTGCCGCGCATTGCAGAGCCGTCGCCGCGGGCAGACCTCTTGCTACGTCGACGTCGCGGTCCTGCTGGCCTCAACGGCAATGGTGATCGTCTCGGTCGTGCTGTTTGCCAGCGCGAAGCTGGAAACCTTTTTCGTCCAGGCCTGTTGCGCGTTCGTGATCTGGCGCAGCACGCTTCCCTTTGCACGGCAAGTCGAAACCACGTCCGACAAGGTGCTCGCCACCGCGTTTCTCTTCATCGCGCTCGTGTTGACGGGCCAATGCGTCTTGTACATTGGCGCCCCGACGCCTCTTCTCGCGATGGGAGAATGGAGAACATCCGTCTGGGGGACCTTGATCCAATACACCGGGCTGCTCGGCAGCATTGTTCTGACCTTCGCGGTCTTCATCGCGACCAGCTACGACGCCATAGAGAAGTACCGGCGCCAGGCCCACACCGACGCGTTGACGGGCCTGCTGAACCGACAGGGACTCGATAGCCTTCTCGCCTCGGTTTCCCGGGGCGCCCTGTCGGAGGCGGCCCCGACCGGGGTAATCATGGCCGATATCGACAACTTCAAACACATCAACGATGTCTTCGGCCACGCGTTTGGCGACACAGTGCTGGCGCGGTTTGGCGCCCTGCTCCGGCCAAAGGCAGACGCGCACCTTTGCGCTGCCCGGCTGGGAGGGGAAGAATTCCTGCTGCTGCTGCCGGGAGCGACCCTGGAGAGCGCCACCGCAATCGCCGAGGAGATCCGCGCGAACTTCGTCGCGCAGCGTTGGGCTCCGCACGCGCCCAATTCGCGTTTCACGGCCAGCATCGGGGTGACCCTGACCCAGGCGGGCGAACCTTTCGCGCATGCGTTGAAGCGCGCAGACGATTTGCTCTACACGGCGAAGCGGCGAGGACGGAACTGCACGGTTGCGGGAGCGGCGCCAGGCGGCGCCGCGCATGGCCTCGCCAGGTTCAGCGGCATGCCCCCGCCCCCCTCCCGGCCAACTCCGCAAACCTCTCCACCAGTTCGGTAGCCCCCTCCTTCCGATAGGCCAGCAGCAACGGGCAATCCGCCGCCGCGGCCCCGAGCCTCCCGTCGCGCACGCCCTCCACGTTCAGCCGTTCGATCACGCCTGCCTGTGGGCCCTAGCCCGCCGCCACAATCACATGCGCCTGGATCTTGCCGGTCACCGGGTCGGCTCCATGGCGGGCGGTGATGGCCTGGGCCGCGCGCTCGATGGCGAGCGGCAGCCGGCTGGCGTCGCGCGCCTCGATGTCGTTGCGCAGCGGCGTCCCATGGCAATAGGCCAGCGCCGCCAGGCGGGCAGTGGGCGCCCGGCTCGACTTTTCGTGCGTCCGGATCTGGATGTCGGTGAACCCCGCCTGGCCCAGGTCCGCGCGAATCCTCGCGACATCGTGGTAGCCGTGAGGCGTGCGGGCGAGGAACCGCGGCGGGTCCTGCGGGAAGAGCTCGGCCACCGCATTCGTGATCTCGTCGGCGAAGGCGTTCTCTTCGATCCTGTCCCAGACGCTCAGCACATAGCGCCCGCCGGGCCGTAGCACTCGGCGCGCCTCGGCATAGCCCGCCGGGCGGTCGGGAAAGAACATGGCGCCGAACTGGCACAGCACCAGATCGAAAGACGCATCTTCGAAAGGCAGGGCCAGCGCGTCCGCCTCACGCCATTCGATGCGCTCGTCCGGCTCCTGCCGCATGGCGGCGTAATCGAGCATGGACGGGTTGAGGTCGGTCACGACGTAGCGGGCGCCGGCGGCCAGCCTGGGCGCCAGCGCCCGGGTGACGGCGCCGCTGCCGGCGGCGGTTTCCAGCACGGAAGCGGGCGCATAGGCCGCGGCCAGCGCCGCCGTGTCGGCGGCATAGGCCTCGAAGATCAGCGGGACCATCAGCTTGTCATAGCACTCCGGGATCGAACCCGAAAAGATCTTGTCGCTTGCGTCCATGATGGCACCTCCGCCGATCCGCCGCCCGGCGTGGCGCTGGCGGCGATTGAATATCGTCGCGCCGCCCGCGGGCCTCGTCAAGGCAATGTCACACCCGCTACACAAACCCGCGCTAGAGTGTCCGTTTTGACCGGTTTTCCTGCCCTATGCGCCTGCGCCCCGCCATCCTGGAAGACAGCCCCGCCCTGGCCGGCCTGCTCGCCCAGCTCGGCTACCCCGGCACGGAGTCCTTTCTGCCCGGGAGAATGGCGCAACTGCTGGCGCACCCCGATGCCTGGCTGCGCGTGGCCGAAGACGACGAGGGACGGCTGCTGGGATTCATCGGCCTGCACTTCGTGGCGCAGCTCGCGCTGCCGGGCGATTTCTGCCGTATTACATATTTCTGCGTCGGCGACGCGGCGCGCGGCGCTGGCGTCGGACGGGAGCTGGAAGCAGCCGCGGAGGCCGAGGCGCGGGCCCGCGGCTGCGACCGCATCGAGGTGCATTGCCATGAACGCCGCGCGGACGCTCATCGCTTCTATTACCGGCAGGGCTACGAGGAATCGCCGAAATATCTGATGAAGCGGCTGTAACATTCCGGGCCGCGCGCCGCCGCGCCCTCCCTCAATGCACGACCTGCTCCAGAAACCGCCGCGTGCGCTCGTGCACCGGCGCATCGAAAACCTGGCCAGGGCAGCCATGCTCGATCACCTGCCCCTGGTCCATGAATACCACCCGGTCGGCGACCTGCCGCGCGAAACCCATTTCGTGGGTGACGCAGATCATCGTCATGCCATCGGCCGCCAGCGCCAGCATGGTGTCCAGCACCTCCTTTACCATCTCCGGGTCCAGCGCGGAGGTGGGCTCGTCGAACAGCATGACCTTGGGCCGCATGCAAAGCGCGCGGGCGATCGCCACGCGCTGCTGCTGCCCGCCCGACAGCTGGCCGGGATACTTCCCCGCCTGGTCGGCGATGTGCACGCGGTCCAGGTAGTGCGAGGCGCGCTCGCGCGCTTCGGCCCGCGGCACGCCCTGGCAATGCACCGGCGCCAGCATGCAGTTTTCCAGCACGGTCAGGTGCGGGAAGAGATTGAAGCTCTGGAACACCATGCCCACTTCCTGGCGGGCGCGCGACAGCGCCGCGCCGTCGTGGGCCAGGGCACGGCCCAGCACCAGGACCTCGCCATCGGTGTAGCTCTCCAGCCCGTTGACGCAACGGATCATGGTGGACTTGCCCGAACCCGACGGGCCGCAGACGATGACGCGCTCGCCTTGCGCCACCTCCAGGTCGATGTCCTTCAGGACGTGGAATTCGCCATAGTGCTTGTTCAGCCGGCGCAGCTGGACGGCGGGCGTGGCGGTCATCGTAGTCATGGTAGTTCTCCAGGATGGGCCGGGCAGCTCAGGCGTGGACGGCCGGGGCATTGCGTTTGCGGAGATAGGCGACGGCTTGCGAAGCCACGACGCAGATCAGCAGGTAGGTCGCCGCGATGGTCATGTACATCTCGACCAGGCTGGAATCTCGCTGGGCGATTTTCGAGGCGGCGCCCAGCATGTCGGTAATGGAAAGGACGTAGACCAGCGAAGTATCCTGGAACAGGATGATGGTCTGCGTGAGCAGGATGGGGCTGACCGAGCGCAGCACCTGCGGCAGGATGACCAGCCAATAGGTTTTTGCCGTGGACATGGAAAGCGCCCGGCAGGCCTCGTACTGCCCTTTCGGAACCGCGTTGAGGCCGGCCCTGATGATCTCGGCGTAATAGGCCGCCTCGAACATCGCGAACGTGATGAACGCCGTATACACCGGCCCCACCGGCACCGGCCGCGGCGCGCCGGTGGCCCACATGAGCAGCATGGGCACCAGGAAGAAAAACCAGAACAGCACCATGATGAGCGGGATGGCGCGCATCAGCGTGATGTAGGCGGTGGCCAGCGGCGCCAGCAGCGGCACCCGCAGGTGGCGCGCCAGGGCCAGCGCCACGCCCAGCACCAGTCCGCCCGCGAAGCTGCTGAGGGTCAGTTGCAGCGAGAATCCCAGGCCGTCGAGCAGATAGGGCGCCGCGCGCTCGACGGCGCCGAAGTCGAAGCTGTTCATGGCGTTCACACCTCCTTGAGCGATTTGCGCCAGCGCAGGCGGCTGCGCGCGGGCCCGCGCGGTTCGGGTTCCGCCTGCAGGCCCGGAATGCGCAGGCGGCGTTCGATCAGGCGCATGCAGACGTACACCAGGCAGGCCAGCAGCAGGTACAGCAGCGTCGCCGCGCCGAAGGCCTGGAACGTCTGGAAGGTGAACTCATTGATCTGGCGCGCCTGGGCGGTCAGCTCCAGCACGCCGATGGTCAGCGCCACCGAACTGTTCTTGAAGATGCCCATGACCTCACTGGTCAAGGTGGGCATGATGATGCGCAAGGCCTGCGGCAACAGCACCAGGCGGTAGACCTGCAGGCTGCGCATGCCCAGCGCCTCCGCGGCCTTGCGCTGGCCCGGCGGCAGCGCTTCGATTCCGGCCTTGACCTGCTCGGCGACGCGGGCCGCCGTGTACAGCGCGAGGCCCAGCAGCGCCGGGATGACGCTGCCCCAGGGCGGCGGTATGGCCTTGACCGCGTCGCCCCAGGCGCGGGGCAGCAGCTCGGGCATGACGAAATACCAGATGAACATCTGCACGATCACCGGGATATTGCGGAATACCTCGACGTACAGGCGCGCCAGCACCGCGACGAAAGGCTTGCGCGCGGTGCGCGCGCAGCCCACCGCCACGCCCAGCGCGAAGGCGATGGCCCATCCCGCCAGGGCCAGGAACAGCGTCCAGCCCAGTCCGGTCAGCAGCCAATCCAGATAGCGTTCGCCGCCTTCCGGAACTTCTTCGAGTAGCACGCTGAACATGGCAGTCCCGCCGTATTCAAAAATCGACCTTGTCGCTGGGCGAGGCGATGCGTTCGCGCAGCCTCTCCGGGACCGGGAAGTTCAGGTTGACGTTGCGCGGCGGGATCGGGGACTCGAACCATTTCCGGTATGCCTGCTCGAAGGTGCCGTCCTTCATCATTCCGGTCAGCACGCCGTCCACCAGGGCCTTGAACGGCGCATCGTCCTTCTTGAACATCAGGCCGTAGTAGCCGGGGTCGTAGCCCCCTTCGAGGAAAGTAAAGGCCGCCGGGTCGCGGGCGTTCGCGCGTTCGCCGGCCAGCAGGATGTCATCCTCCAGGAACGCGACCGCCCGCCCATTGCTCAGCGTGAGCATGGATTCGCCGTGGTCCTTGGCCTGGATCACGTTCACGCCCAGCTTGTCCTTGTCGTTGGCGGCCCGCACGAAGCCCACCGCATTGGAGCCCTGCGTCACCACCACGGTCTTGCCCTTGAGATCGGCCGGCCGCTTCATGCCGGAATCGGCGCGCACCAGCCAGCGGGGCTGGCTCGCGAACGTGGCGACCGAGAACGACACCTGCTTCTGCCGCGCCAGATTGTTGGCGGTCCCGCCGCATTCGATGTCCACGGTGCCGTTGACCACCAGCGGAATGCGATTGGACGAGTTCACCGCCACCTGCTTGACCGCCAGGTCGGACAGGCTGAGCCGCTGCTTGATGCGGTTGACGATGACGGCGCACAGGTCCAACGAGAAACCCACCGGCTTCTGCTGTCCGTCCAGGAAAGAAAAAGGCACCGAAGATTCGCGGTAGCCCAGCGTGACCGAACCGGTCTCCTTGATTTTCTGCAGGGTGGGCCCCAGGTCCTCGGCCCAGGCGCAGGACAGGGCCAGCGTCAGCGCGCAGGCGGCGCCGTAGCGGAAGAACGTGTTTTTTTGCATGTCATACCCCTTGATTCAAGCCCGGCCTCGGGACCGGGCGATTAGCGTCGCAGGCTGCGCGTCTTCCTCAAGCCGATACAGGCTCCTGCAGGCCGGCGGCGATGATCCCGGCGACGCGATCGACATCGTCCGGGGTATTGAACAGACCAAAAGACACGCGCACCCCGTCGCGCTCGGGCGAAACGCGCACGCCTTGCCGCGCCAGATAGCCGACCCATTTCTCCACGGGAAGGTCCAGCACGTAGATATGGGCGCGCCGGGCGCGCTCGCGGGGCCCCACCAGGCCGACGCCCAGCGCGTCCAGGCGTTCGATCAGCCGGTCGCCCAGCGCCAGCACGTGGCGTTCAATATTGGCGATGCCCACGCTGGCGATGAGGTCCAGCGCGGCGTCCAGGGCGTGGATGTCCGGCAGGTTGTAGTTGCCGATCTCGAAGCGGCCGGCATCCTCGCGCAAGGCCAGGTCATCGGGATTGGCGATCAGGTCGGCCGGCGGGCGGGCCAGCCCCGCCGTGGCCAGATAGACAGGCTGCAGCTCCGTCAGCGCCGCGTCGACGTAGAGCAGGCCGAGCCCCTGCGGCACCAGCAGGCCCTTGTGGCAACCGGCGGCCAGCATCGAAATGCCCATGGCCTTGACATCCACGGGCAGCACCCCGACCGACTGCATCGCGTCCACCACCAGATAGATCCCGCGCTCCCGGCACAGCCGGCCTATGTCGGCGACGTCGTGCCGATGGCCGGCGTGGAATGTCACGTGCGAGAGCGAAATCGCCCGCGTGCGCGCGTCCACGTGCGGCGCGAACAGCGCCGCGTCTGCCACCCCCTGTCCCAGCCTGACGAAGCGCACCTCCACGCCGCGCCGCTTCAGGTTCAGCCAGGCGTACGCGTTGTTGGGATGGTCCCCCTCGATCAGCAGCACGTTGTCGCCCGGCTCGAAATCGATGGCATTGGCCGCGATGTTCAGGCCCTCGGAGGTGTTCTTCGTAAAGGCGATTTCGCGGGCTTGCGCGCCCAGGAAGCCTGCAACGCGCGCGCGCACCCGCTCCACGCGCTCAAGCCAGACCGGCTTGGGCCCGCCGTTGTCGTTGGCCTCCTGGTAGAAGGCCTCCAGGGCCCGGCGCACGCTGGTGGCAAGGGGAGACTGGTGGGCGGTATCCAGGTACAGCATCCTGGCGCTTGCTGGAAAATCCTGGCGCACCGTGGCGCAAGAATGAAAATCGGACATGGCGGGTCTACCAAGAAAGGAATGCGCCTAGGCCAGGCGGAAGGCCGCGATCTTCCGCCCCGGCCCATGCTCGACGAACTCGGCCAATACCGCCTGGCCGATCAGCGATACGCCCTCCGTCGGCGCGCCGGGCAGTTGGCCATAGAGGCAGGGCCCCTCCTCCAGTTCGATGGCGGCGAACACATAGGGCGCCTCCGCATTGAATCCGTCATGGTGCGTGCGGCGCACGGTGGTGTGCGAAATCACCTTGCCGCGTCCGCTGGCGGCCACCCAGCGCAGGCCGTCTTCACGGCAGAATGGGCAGCACACGCGCGGATAGAAGACATGCCGCCGGCACGCGTCGCAATACTGGATCATCAGCCTGCCTTCGTTGCACCCCTGCCAGAAGGGCTGGTTCAAGGCATTGACCCGAGGTTGGGGCTTGAGCATTTCGACTCCTCAATGGACGCGTTCGAGAATGGCGGCGCTGGAACACAGGCCGCGGCCATAGGCCACCATGCCGTAGCCGGACACCAGGCCCAGCCGGCAGTCCAGCTGCCGGCCCGCGGCCCGTCCCAGCAATTGGGCGGCGGCCTCGTATACGCCGATCATTCCGCCGCTGGCGCCGGCCTGGCCGGCCGAAAGCTGGCCGCCGCCGGTGTTGACGGGCAGCGCGCCTCGCCAGCTCACGTCGTTGTGGCGCACGTACTCGTGGGCGCGGCCCGGCTCGCACAGCCCCAACCCCTCCATCTGCACGAAGGCCATCACGGGATAGTCGTCGTACAGCTGGGCAAACTGCATCTGCGCCGGCTCGACGCCGGCGCGCTGGTAGAGGCGATCCGCCAGCCCCGACCAGCCGCCCGGCACGGCATAGGGATCGTTGGCCGGATAGTTGTGGATTTCCTCCGCCGCCCGGATGCGCAGCGACGGCCCCTTCAGCCCTGCGGCCACCCGCTCCGAAGCCAGGACGATCGCATCTCCCCCGACGCACGGCATCACGCAGTCGTACAAGCGCAAGGGATCGGCGATCGGCTTGGCGTTGAGATAGTCCTCCATCGTGAGCGGCTTCTGGAACAAGGCATTGGGATTGCGCAGCGCGTTCTCGCGCAAGGCCACGCAGAACCGGCCGAAATCCTCGCGCCTCGCGCCGTGCCGCTCCATATAGAGACGCGTATGCAGCGCGAACATGCCGTTGGCGCCGCCGAATCCCTGCGGCGACATGTATTCCTTGATGGAGCCGTTGAAGTGGTCCAGCGTTTCATTGTGGGCCGCCACGTCGAACGCGTCGGCGGCGAGCACCAGCGCCACGTCGCAGGCGCCGTCGCGGATGGCGCGCGCCGCGTGCGCCATGCCGATGATGCCCGAGGCGCCGCCATACAGGCCCTGGAACAGGAAGCGCGCCTCGATGCCCAGGTGTTCGGCCACCGTCGGCGCATTGTCGGGCGGCAGCAGGAAGCACGTGACGGCCAGTCCGTCCACCGCGCTCCATGGCAGCCCCGCGTCGGCCAGGGCGGCCGCTCCCGCCTCGTACATCAGGCGCTGCACGCCGCGTTCCGAACGCTTGGCGTAAGGCGCCTGCCCCGCGCCCACGATCCGCACCCCTTCGAACATCCCGGCCATCAGATCACTCCCTGCGCGGTCAGCGCGTCGAATTCCTGCTGGGACAGGCCCAGCATGCCCTGGTAGATTTCGCGGTTGTCGGCGCCCAGCGCGCGCCCGGCATGGCGCACCTCTCCAGGAGTATCCAGGAACCGCGGCACGACCCCCTGCATGCGCACCTCGCCGAAATCGTCGTCGCGTACCGAGACGATGTTCTCGCGCGCCTGGTAGTGCGGATCGCGCACGATGTCGCTGATGTCCAGCACCGGGCCCGCGACCACCTCGGCCTCCTCGAACAGCGCCATGACGGCCGCGCAGTCGCGCTCGCGGAACCAGCCGGCGATGATCCGGTCCAGCGCCGCGTCGTGCTCGCAACGCGAAGCGTTGTCGACGAAACGTGGGTCCGTGATGAGTTCGGGCATGCCGAGCGCCTGGGCCAGGCGTTCGAACGTGCGCTGCGAACTGGCCGAAATGCCCACCCAGCGCCCGTCGAGCGTCTGATAGGTGTTGCGCGGGGAATCCTCCGCCAGCCGGTTGCCCAGGCGCTGCTTCACGATGCCCAGCTGATCGAAACCGATCACCTGGGATTCGACCAGGCGGAACAGGGGCTCATACAGGCTGACGTCGATCTCCTGGCCTCGGCCGTTGCCGTGATCGCGGTTATAGACCGCGAACATCGCCGCCATGGCGGCGAAGGTCGAGGCCACGGAGTCCGCCATGGGAAAGCCCGGCAGCGTGGGCGGCCTGTCGGGCGAGCCCGTGAACGATGGAATGCCGGAGAACGCCTCCGCGATCGTGCCGTAGCCGCCGCGCTTGGCGTAGGGGCCGGTCTGGCCGAACCCCGAGACACGCACCATGACCAGGCGCGGATTGATGCGCGCCAGCTCCTCGTACCCGAGCCCCCAGCGCTCGAACGTGCCGGGACGGTAATTCTCGATCAGCACGTCGGCCTCGCGGACCAGTTCGCGGAATAGTTCCTGCCCGCGCGGATTGGACAGCGTCAGCGTGATCAGCCGCTTGTTGCGGGCGATGACCTTCCACCACAGCGACAGGCCCTCTTTCATCGGCGTCCAGTGGCGCATCGAATCGCCGGACCCCGGCAGTTCCAGCTTGATGACGTCGGCGCCGAAGTCCGCCATCTGGGTGGCCGCGAGCGGCCCGGCGATCATGTTGCCCGCATCGATCACCCGCAGTCCCGCGAGCGGGCCCTTGCGAGTTGTGTCCGCCACTGGCTTGGCGCTGCTTGCGGTCTCGGGGAAAGTCGACATGGTAGGTTCCGATCTCACTTGGAAGGAAAATCCGCCTTGTGTTAAACTTCCGAATATTGGAAGTTTTTCTTTCACTAATTGGATTAATTATGATCAGCGACTCACAGGCTGTCCCTAGGGATCAACCCCTAGACCGGTTGCTGCACGTCCTCGACGTGGTTGCGCATGCCGACCGCCCCATCACCATGACCGATGTGGCCGCCGCCTGCGGCCTGCCGGTGCCTACCGTTCATCGGCTCGTCGCTCAACTGGAAGAGAGGCGCATGCTCAAGCGCGTGCTGGGCAGCAAGAAGCTGGCGGTCGGCGCGGCGCTGGTGAACCTGGGCATGGCGGCCGTCTCTGCCGCCATGCGCGGGGACCAGAGCCACCAGATCCTGGTGGCCCTGGCCAACCGCATCGGCGAGCATTGCCAGATCGGGCAGCGGGTGGACAACGAAGTGTTCTACGCGGACGCGGCGTGGGCCACGCGCTCGCAGGGGCTGTACTTCGAGCACGGGCATCGCTCGCCCCTGTATTGCACGTCGATAGGCAAGCTGTTCCTCTCCGAAATGCCTCCCGACCAGTTCGAATGGTGGCTGGGGCACGCCGTGCTCGAGCCGCTTGCGCCGAACACCATCGTTTCGCCCGACGCCTTGCGCAAGGTGGTCAACAAGGTCCGCAAGGAGCAATGGGCGGCCAGCGACGAGGAAGTGATCGCCGGCGTGGTCGGCTGCGCAGTGCCCATCCGCGATGCGCAAGGCAAGCTCATCGCCGGCCTGGGGATTTCGGTGCCCAGCGCGCGCGTGGCCTTTGATGGGCTGGCCGAATTCCGCCAACCCATGGAAGCCGCGGCCGCCGAAATCGCCGCGGCCATCGCCGCGGCGGATTGAAAGCGTCCCGGGGCCCGTTCACACCATTGAGGCCTTCGCGCAGGCCCTAGCCTTGCTCCGTCCGGGCGCCCACGCTTTCAAGATACGCGTCCACGGCGCTGCCCACCGTGGGATGGAAGCGGTCGTCGCTGAATATCTCGGTCAGCTCGAAGCGCTTGAGCTTGTCGCGGACCGGATCCTTCATCTCGGCGAAATGCAGCGCGACGCCCGCCTCCGCCAGGTGGCGGCTCAGCTCGCGCAGCATGTCCGCCGAGGTGACATCGACGCTAGTGACAGGCTCGGCCGCCACCACCACGCGCCGCACCGTAGTGGGCGACGCGTCCACGGCTTCCATCAACCGCTGCTGGAACAGTTCGGCGTTGGCGAAGAACAGCGGCGCGTCCCAGCGGAACAGCACCAGCCCGTCGATCAACGCGGCATGCGGATAGCGTTTCAGGTCGTGGTAGCCGCGCAGGTTCGGCACCCGGCCGAGCACCGCGAAATGCGGCCGCCAACCGTCCCACAGGAATTCGATCACGGCAATGACCACCGCCAGACAGATGCCGGGAATCGCGCCGAACACCGCCACCCCGGCGAAGCACAGCATCGAGAGCCAGAACTCCCATTGCTGGATGCGGAAGATGCGCCGCAGGTCCCTGAATTCGAACAGGCCGATGGCCGCGGCGATCACCACGGCGGCCAGCGCGCTGTTGGGCAGATAGCGCAGCAGGTTCGGCGCCACCAGCAGCAAGGCGGCCACCGCGATCGCGCCCACCACTCCCGTAAGCTGCGTGCGCGAACCCGCCGCCTCGGCCACCGGCGTGCGCGACGCGCTGCTGCTGACCGGGAAGCCCTGGAAGAAGCCGGCCGCCAGGTTCGCCACGCCCAGACCCACCATTTCCTGGTTCGGATCCACTCGCGTGTGCGTGCGCGCGGCATAGGTGCGCGACAGCACGCTGGTATCGGCAAATGCGATCAGCGCCACGGCGCCGCCACCAAGCACGATCTTGACCAGGTCCGCGTTGCTGAGCCACGGCAGCGCGAAGGCCGGCAAACCCTGCGGGATCTCTCCCAGCACTTTCACGCCGCGGGCGTCCAGCTGGAAGATGCTGACCGCCAGCGTCGCCAGGATCACCGCGACCAGGGTCCCGGGCACGCGGTCGAAGCGCTTGAGCAGCAGGATCACCGCCAGCGTGGCCGTCCCGACGCCGAAGCTGTGCCAGTTGGTCTCGCCGTTGAACACGGCCAGCACCATCTGCCAAAGCTCTCGCAGCGGCCCGGCGTCGTCGATCGGAATCGCGAACAGCTTGGGCAACTGGCTCACCAGCACCGTCAGCGCAATACCGTTCATATAGCCATAGCGGATCGGCTTGGACAGCAGCTCGGTAATGAAGCCCAGCTTCAGCAGGCCCAGCACGACGCAGAACAGGCCGGAAACCACGGCCATCAAACCGGCCGCCGCCACGGCGCGCATCGGATCGCCGCCGGAAACGCTGAGCACCACCGCCAGGATCGGCGGCGCGAGCGCCGAATCCGGCCCCAGCACCAGGATCCGGCTTGGGCCGAACAGCGCATAGGCCAGCATCGGGAGGATGGTGGCGTACAGGCCATAGACCCCCGGCACCCCCGACGCCTCGGCATAGGCGATGCCGACGGGCACCAGCATCGTCGCCAGCACCAGGCCCGCGGCCACGTCCTTCGGCAGCCAGGCCGCCTGGTACGACCTCAACATCGCCAATCCGGGCAGCCAGCGCAGCCAGTTCCGGGCGGGCTTATCGACGCGGGCGCGCGCATTGGAAGCCATGCAAGCTCTCATGAAAAGTGGGACGCCGGGCGTTGATTCTACTGGAGGCGCAATGCGAACGGCATGTTCCCTGTCACCTGCCATACCCGGATATCCCCTTGCCTTACGCACTATGCGCGGCGAGCCGAAAATACCCCTGTTTTCGTACCGGGAGACCCTCATGATCACGGCGACGCGGATGGGCGAGGCCTATTGCGTGCAACTGAGCAATGGACGCGACCTCGTGCTTGCGGACACGCGCAAGCGCGGCAAAGGCGGCGGCGCGGGCATGCGTCCGCACGAACTGCTGGAAAGCGCCCTGGCGGCCTGCCTCTGCATGTCGATCGACATGGCCGCCGAACGCGCCGGCGTCATGCTTCCCGCCTTCACGGTCGGCGTGTCCATAGACCGGCAGGACAGCGAAACCGCGTTCGACGTGTCGCTGGGCTTCGCGACCGCGCCGTCTGCGGAGCAGGAAGCGCTGGCGGCCGAGGCGGCGCGGACCTCGCCCGTTGCGCGGACGCTGGGAAAGCCCGTGAGGATAAGCGCCGCGAGGATCGCCGTGGATTGACGGGCGCCGGGAGAGCCCGGCCAGGGCTCAGGCGGCTATCAAGGCCAGGTCCCGCCGGCGCGCGCCCGGCTGTTCGGGGATGGCGCGGTCCTCCCGGCTTTGCTTGCGCAGCGCGACGGCGTCGACCTCGGCCAATGACTTGTCCTGGTCGGTCAGCCGGAAGACACGGATCGTGTCGTGCACCATGCTGACCTGATCGTTCAGCGAGCTGGCGGCGGTGGCCAGTTGCTCGACCATGGACACATTCTGCTGCGTGATCTGATCGAGCTGGGAAACGGCCGTGTTGACCTGGCCGATGCCCGAGGCTTGCTCCTGGCTGGCGTTATTGATGTGTTCCAGCGAATCCGTGACGCGGCTGATGGCGTCCACCACCTCGTCCATGCGGGAGCTGGCCTCGTCGGCGCGCTGCTCGCCCATGTGCACGCGCTGCCCGGACTCTTCGATCAATACGCGGATTTCCTTGGCGGCCTGGGTAGTGCGCTGCGCCAGCGCGCGCACTTCGCTGGCGACCACGGCGAAGCCCTTGCCCTGCTCGCCAGCCCGCGCCGCCTCGACGGCGGCGTTGAGCGCCAGGATGTTGGTCTGGAACGCCACGCCTTCGATCACCTGGATGATGTCGCCGATGCGCTGCGAGGCCCGGGAGATCTCGTGCATGGTCGTCACCACGTTCTGCACGGCCTCGTGGCTGCGCTGCGCGGCGCCGACGGTCTCGCGCGCCATGTTGGCGCCCGAGTCGGCCATGCTGGTGGTCTGCCGCACGGTGCCGTTGATCTGTTCGATGGCGGCCGCGGTTTCTTCGAGGCTGCTGGCCTGAGATTCCGTGCGCGCGGACATGTCGCGGTTGCCGCCGGCGATCTCGCGCGCGCCGCCGCGCAGGTGGGCGACCTGTTCGCGCACGTCGCGCACCACGGTGCGCATGGATACCGTCAGCTGCGCCAGGGCCAGCTGCAGCTGGCCGATTTCCGCCTTGCCATCGACCCGGACATTCTGGGTAAGGTCGCCGGCCGCGAGCACGTTGGCGGTGGAAATGACTTCGCGCATCGGCTTGACGCCGATGCCGATCAGGTGGCGGGCGGCCAGCATGGCGGCGATCAGGCCCGCCACGGCCGGCGCCCACTCCGGCGCGCCGTAGGGCTTGCCGAGGAAATGGGCCAGCGGCGGCACCGCGGCCATGAAGAGCGAAGACAGGACGATGTGCCCGCGCAGGCCGAAGGAAAACATCCGCCCCAGACGTCCGAACAGGCTGTTGTTCAGCACGGCGCCGTGATGCAGCACATGCACGCGCCGGCCGCGCTCGGCCTCGTGCCGCATGTCGGCATAGAGGGCCTCGGCCTCCTGGATTTCGTCCTCCGGGGCGTGGGTGCGCACCGACAGGTAACCCACGATGTTCCTGCCGTTGCGCATGGGCGTGGCGTTGGCGCGCACCCAGTAGTAGTCGCCATTCTTGCGGCGGTTCTTGATCAACGCCGTCCAGGGCAGCCCCGCCTGAATCGTTTCCCACATGTCGCGGAACGGTTCTTCCGGCATGTCGGGGTGGCGGACCAGGTTGTGCGGCTGGCCGATAAGTTCAGCGTGCGTGAAGCCGCTGACCTCGATGAAGTTGGCATTGCAATAAGTGATACGCCCCTTCAGATCCGTGATCGAAATCAGTGTCTGATCCGCCGGAAAGTCGTAACAGTTCTGGGTAATAGGCAGATTGGTGCGCATTCGATACTCCACGACGTGAGGCACGGCCAGCGGGCATTTCCCGGGTCCGGCGAACCATGGGGTCACCATGGGGGAATGCAGCCAATCTTATACAGACTACGTACATTGTTGAATAAATATTTCATTATGTGTTGCAATTTTTCGATATACGCCGGCCCCGCGCGTTGCCGCGCGAAGTCGAAAATAAGCTGGAAGATAATTCAATAAACGTTGTATTATCGAACCATGAACGAAGACGTCGCCATCTCCGCCCTTGCCGGCCTTGCCCACCCACAGCGGCTGCGCGCCTTCCGCGCCCTGGTCGTGGCGGGCCTTCCCGGCCTCACTCCAAGCGTCCTGGCCGACCGGCTCGGCATCGCGCGGAACACGCTGTCGTTCCATTTGAAAGAGCTATCGCATGCCGGCCTGGTGACCATCGAACAACAAGGCCGCAACCTGATCTACCGCGCCGACTTCTCCCGCATGAATGGCTTGCTCGGCTATCTCACCGAACACTGCTGCCAAGGCGCGCCCTGCGAGGCTTCCGCCCCCGGCGCGTGCACCATCTGCTGATCTGGAACTGCCCATGAAGCGCTTTCACGTCCATTTGCGCGTCGATGACCTGGCCAGGAACATCGGCTTCTACTCCCGGCTGTTCGCCCGGGAGCCCGCCCGCGTCGAATCGGATTACGCGAAATGGATGCTCGACGACCCTCCCGTGAATTTCGCGATATCCACGCGTGGCGCGGGCCCAGGGGTCGATCACTTCGGCATTCAGGCCGAGAACGCGCAGGATCTATCGGCATTGAAGTCCAGGGCGCAGGCAGCCAGCCTGGCCCTGCAAGATCAGGGCGCAACATCCTGCTGCTATGCCCGCAGCGAGAAATACTGGATCACCGATCCGCAGGGCCTGGCCTGGGAGCACTTCCACACGCTCGGCGACATTCCCGTTTACGGCAAATCGCAGGACACGCACGCCGGCCGGCCCTCGGCAGCGGCCTGCTGCCCGCCCTCTGCCCAGGCGTCGACGCGGCCCGCTTGCTGCGTCCCGAAGGCCGATACTTCCCCACGCTGCTGCTAGGACGCTCCATGTCGCACCCGACCTTCAATGTGCTCTTTCTCTGCACGGGCAACTCCGCTCGCTCGATTTTGGCCGAAGGGCTGCTCAAAGGCCTGGCCGGCGATCGCTTCCAGGCGTATTCCGCCGGCAGCACACCCAAAGGCGAAGTCCATCCGCTAGCCCTCGCCACCCTCCAGTCCTATTCTCTTCCGACCGACGGCTACCGAAGCAAGAGCTGGGATGCGTTCGCGGCCTCCGGCGCCCCGAAAATGGACTTCATCATCACGGTGTGCGACAACGCCGCCGGGGAAGTTTGCCCCGTGTGGCCCGGGCATCCGATGACGGCGCACTGGGGCGTGCCGGACCCGGCCGCCCATGAGGGCAGCGAGGAGGAGCGGCTCAAGGCCTTCCATGACGCGGCGCGCATGCTCAAGCGCCGTATCGAACTCCTGCTCTCGCTGCCGCTCGACCGCCTGGACGCGATGTCGCTCCAGGCCGAGCTGCGCGGCATCGGCAAGTCGCGGGAGTAAGCGGATGTCGTCCAGCGCACAGGCGGCCTCGGCTCCGCGCCAGCGCCCGGGGATGAGCGGGTTCGAACGCTATCTGACGCTGTGGGTCTTTCTCTGCATCGTGCTGGGCGTGGCGCTCGGCCAGCTCATGCCGGCGTGGTTCCAGGCCATAGGGCGCCTGGAAGTCGCCCAGGTCAACCTGCCCGTCGGGATCCTTATCTGGGCAATGATCATCCCGATGCTTCTCAACGTGGACTTCGGCGCTCTGGGGCAGGTCCGGCAGCACTGGCGCGGCATCGGCGTGACGCTATTCATCAACTGGGCGGTCAAGCCGTTCTCGATGGCCTTCCTCGGCTGGCTGTTCATACGCCAGGTCTTCGCCCCCTGGTTGCCCGCCGAGCAGCTGGATAGCTACATCGCGGGCCTGATCCTGCTGGCGGCGGCGCCATGCACCGCCATGGTCTTCGTCTGGAGCCGGCTGACCGGCGGCGATCCGGTTTTCACGCTGTCGCAAGTCGCGCTCAACGATACGATCATGGTGTTCGCCTTCGCCCCGGTCGTCGGCCTGTTGCTGGGCCTCTCGGCCATTACCGTGCCATGGAATACGCTGCTGGTATCCGTGGGGCTGTACATCGTCATCCCCGTCATTCTTGCCCAGTTCTGGCGCCGCGCTCTGCTGCGCCGCGGGCGGGCGACTTTCGACGCGGCGCTGGCGCGGATCGGCCCGTACGCCATGGCCGCCTTGCTGCTGACGCTGGTGTTGCTGTTTGCGTTCCAGGGCGAGGCCATCATGGGCCAGCCGCTGGTGATCGCGATGCTGGCCGTGCCCATACTCATCCAGGTGCTGTTCAATTCCGGCCTGGCGTACTGGCTCAACCGCCGCGTTGGCGAACCGCACAGCATTGCGTGCCCTTCCGCGCTGATCGGAGCGTCCAACTTCTTCGAACTGGCCGTGGCGGCGGCGATCAGCCTGTTCGGATTCCAGTCGGGAGCCGCCCTGGCCACCGTGGTGGGCGTGCTCATCGAAGTGCCCGTGATGCTACTGGTCGTGCGCGTCGTCAACCAGAGCAAGGGCTGGTATGACGCCGGCCTCGGACGGAACTGATCCGTGGCGGGAGCTCCCGTTCGAGTCGTCGGCGCGCTGGGCACGGCCCAGACGCTGGCTTGGGCGTCGTCCTACTACCTGCCGGCGATGCTGGCGGATCCGATGGCCCGCGAGCTGGACGTGTCCGCGCCCATGATCTATGCGGCATTTTCCGTCGCCATGATCGCGTCGGCGCTGATCGGCCCAGGGGCGGGACGGGCTATCGACCGTCATGGCGGCCGCGTTGTGCTGGTCGGAACGAGCTTGATGTTCGCGATGGGCCTGGGCATGCTCGGCGTCGCCCAGGGCTTCTGGAGCATGATTGCCGCCTGGCTCGTGCTCGGCGCGGCGATGGGTTCCGGGCTCTACGAGGCTGCATTCTCCAGTCTGGTGCGCCTGTATGGCCGGCACGCGCGCGGCGCCATTACGGGCATCACGCTGATTGCCGGTTTCGCCAGCACCGTCGGATGGCCGCTGTCCGCCTGGATGGAGGCTCGGTTCGGCTGGCGCGGCGCGTGCTTTGGCTGGGCGGCCCTGCATCTGTTGATCGGCCTGCCGCTGAACGCCTGGCTCCCGAAAGCGCTGAAGGCGGTAAAGACGGAAGCCCCGGCCGTCGCGCCCGCCGGGCAGGACAATGCCTTCGCGGCTGCCGCAGCCCCGCCACGGGGTTTCGCCACCGCCCTCCTTGCCTTCGTGTTCGCCGCGACCTGGTTCATCAGCACCGCGATGGCCACGCATCTGCCGAGGACGCTGGAAGCCGCGGGCGCCCCCCTGGGAACGGCGGTCGCCGTAGGAGCGCTCATCGGCCCCGCGCAGGTGGCCGGCCGCCTGCTCGAATTCGGCTTCCTCCGGCGGGTCCATCCCCTGTTGTCGGCGCGCCTTGCCGCGCTGGCGCATCCCGCGGGCGTCGCCGTGCTCTTGTCCGCCGGCCCGGCGATGGCACCGGCCTTCGCCGTTCTGCACGGAGCGGGAAACGGCATCCTGACCATAGCAAAGGGCACCTTGCCGCTCGCGCTTTTCGGCCCTCACGGCTATGGCGCGCGCCAAGGCTGGCTGATGATGCCGGCCCGGATCGCGCAAGCGCTGGCTCCGTTTCTCTTCGGACTGGCTCTGGACGCCTGGGGAGCCCGGGCGCTATGGCTCTCGGGAGCCATCGGCCTGACGGCCTGCGCGGCGCTGATGCTGTTGCGCGCCCAACCTTCGGCCGACTGACGTTTCACTCTTGTATCGACAGAGGCATCTCATGAATTCCATCACCATCGTTTGCAACCCCGCCCGCGGAGCGTCCCGATGCACGCGCGCGCAGCCGCTCGCCGTCGCGGAGGGCCATCATGTCTGACGCCTACGCGGATCTTCCCAACATCGATCGCTCCCAGTTCCAGCGCCCCGACGCGGCCGCGCTGTTCCCGTCCCGGCGGGCCTCCCATCCGCCGCGCTTTCTGCTGCTGTATGGATCGTTGCGCGAGCGATCCTACAGCCGCCTGGCCGCCGAGGAGGCCGCCCGCCTGCTCCAGGCCCTGGGCGGCGAAACCCGCTTGTTCAACCCCTCCGGCCTGCCGCTGGTCGACGATGCCGCCAGCGAGGGCCATCCCAAAGTCCGCGAATTGCATGAACTGGTCCAATGGGCGGAGGGTATGGTTTGGAGTTCGCCGGAACGCCATGGCGCGATGACGGGCTTGATGAAGACGCAGATCGACTGGATTCCGCTGTCGGTAGGCGCGCTGCGCCCGACCCAGGGCAAGACGCTGGCGGTCATGCAGGTGTCGGGCGGATCCCAGTCCTTCAACGCCGTGAATCAGATGCGGGTGCTGGGCCGCTGGATGCGGATGCTGACCATCCCCAACCAGTCGTCGGTGGCCAAGGCCTATCAGGAGTTCGACGACTCGGGGCGCATGAAGCCGTCTCCCTACTATGACCGGCTGGTGGACGTCGTCGAGGAACTGATGAAATTCACCTTGCTGACGCGCGATGCGGCGCCGTATCTGGTGGATCGCTATAGCGAACGCAAAGAGAGCGCGGCAGCCGCCTAGCTGGGCACGGCATTGGGAACCAGCGCGGACGGGCCCGATGCGTCGTCGCCCGACGTCACCAGCGCATAGTTGTAGCCCTGCCCCGACCAATAGCGGGCCAGCAACTCGCCGTCGCGACGGCTGCCCCGCGGCAGGAACTGATTGCCCGGTCCGGGCGGGCGGATGTAGAACGTGGCGCGCTGCCCGGCGTTTTCGTAGATCACGAGGGCCGCCGGCCCCTGATCGGTGGCCAGCAGGCGCCCGGCGACGGGCTGGAAACCGCTGGCGCTCAGGTCAGGCAGGCGCTGGGCGCGGGAGAAGTAGTCGTCCAGCCAGGCTTGGAGATCGCGGGCATCGGCGCGCAGATCCGGCCGGGGCGCGTCCGCCGAGGCAAACATGCGATAGGCTTGCATCGCGTCCTGCATGGGCAGCACGCGGTTCGCGGCGGCCATGTCGCGCGCGCTCCAGCCCGTGATGCCGCCTATCGCCACGGCCATGGCCAGGCTCGCCGCCATCGCCAGGCGGCGGCGCGAACGGGCGCGCAGCCGAGCACGCACCGCGGCGGGGTCCAGCGCGGGATTGGGCGGCAGGCTGTCCTGGCTGGCCATATCGCGCAGCCGTTGCGCATCGCGCTGCCAGGCGGTGAGTTCCCGCGCCTGATCGGGGTGCGCCCGCAAGTAGGCTTGCACTTCTTGCCGCCGCGCCGGGTCGAGTTGCCCGTCCACGAACGCGTTGCGGGCCAGATCGTCGATAGGTCCGTTGCTCATTTCAGTATCCTCAGGCGGGCCTCGCCGCCCTGGCCTTCGTGCAGGTCGCGCAGGGCGCTGCGCGCGCGCGACAGGCGCGACATCACCGTGCCCAGCGGAACGTCGAACAGGTCGGCCACGGCCTTGTAGCTCAGGCCCTCCACGCAAACCAGCCACAGCAGCGTGCGCTGGGCTTCGGGCAAGCGCTCGAAAACATCCAGCGAAGACCGGGCAATCGCCTCGCGCTCCGCCGAGGGCGCGGCCGCGTCGGACCCGGCAAACCAGTCGAGCAGCCGCGCATAACGGCGCGTCCGGCGCTGGGAGTCCAGAAACTGCCGGTACAGGATGGTGAACAGCCAGGCCCGAACATCGCCTTGCGGGCGGCGGCCGGGCCAGCGCGTCAAGGCCCTTTCCAGGGTGGACTGCACCAGGTCGTCGGCCGATACCGGGTCGCGCGCCAGGCGCAGGGCGAACCGCCGCAGGCGCGGCAATAGCTGGCGCAGCACGGCGTCGGACAACTCGTCCGCCGGTGCTGCGTCGTCTATCGATACCGGGTCATGTGTCGGCATGCGTGCCAGTCGAATCATGTCGGGGTTCCCCGTCCAGGCCTGCGCCCGTGGCGTCACAAGCTTACAGGCCAATCCAGTAAGACGCCGCCCGCGCGGATTTATTCCCCGGAGGAATATTTATTTTGGCCGGCCGTCTTACAGGGGTATTCAGCGCCCCACGGGCAAGGAGCCTCATGCAGCAAGCCCCCAACAGCGAAGCCAGGCCGCTAAATGCCCGGCAAACCTGCCTGCGCCTGGGCGCGATCGGCGCCATTGTGCTGTTTTCGGGAGCGGCATTCGCCTACGTAGGCGGCTGGCTGGACCCGCAACGGCTCACCCCGGAACGGGTGGTGGACGCCCTGGAAGCCAATAGCGGCGTTCATGCGGGCTTTCGCCGCAATCACGCAAAAGGGGTCTGTGTCGTCGGCCGCTTCGAGAGCAGCGGCGCGGCGCAGGCGCTGTCCACGGCAGCGGTTTTCGCACCCGGCAACACGCCGGTGGTGGGCCGGCTGGCCCTGCCCGGCGGCAATCCCTTTGCGCCGGATTCCAGCGTTCCCATCCGCAGTTTCGCCCTGCAATTCACCTCCGCCGACGGCGAACAATGGCGCACCGGCATGAACAGCATGCCGGTGTTCCCGCTCAACACGCCGCAGGCGTTCTACGACCAGCAGCTTGCCGCGCGGCCCGATCCCAAGACGGGCAAGCCCGACCCGCGGCGCATGCAGGCCTTTTTCGCGGCGCACCCCGAGACGGCGGCATTCCTGGCATGGGCCAAGACCGCCAAGCCTTCGGCCAGCTATGCCACCGAAAGCTACTACGGCCTGAACGCCTTTTATTTCGTCGACGCGCAAGGCAAGCGGCAGCCCGTGCGCTGGCGCCTGGCGCCGCTGGAAGCCGCGGCCGCGCCTTTGGCCGAGCCGGGGCATGGCGCCGATTACCTGCAGGCCGATCTGCAGCGACGCCTGGCGCAGGGGCCTCTGCGCTGGCGCCTGCTGGTCACGCTGGGAGCCGCGGACGATTCCACCCGCGACGCCACCCGCCAATGGCCGGCGGACCGCCCCACCGTCGACGCCGGCACCGTGGTGATCACCCGCAGCGCCTCGCAGGATGAAGGCCCCTGCCGCGACGTGAACTACGACCCGACCATATTGCCGCGCGGCATCGCCATTTCCGACGACCCGCTATTGCCGGCGCGTTCGGCCGCCTATGCCGCGTCCTATGAACGCCGCACCGGCGAAGGGCCTCCCCGTGGCGCCCAGGCGTCCTCCCACTCGACCCAACCGGAGCGCGCGCAATGAGCCTGTCCGACTATCCAATTCATCGGCCTGCGGCCCGGTTCAGCCTGCTTTCCCGTCTGCTGCACTGGCTGATGGCGATCGGCATCATCGCCATGCTGTTCATCGGCGTGGGCATGGTGGCCTCGGTCTCCGAACGGCATCAATGGCTGCTGCAGATCCACAAGCCCCTGGGCGTGGCGCTGCTGGCGCTGGTGTGCATCCGCCTGGGCGCGCGGCTGTACAAAGGAGTGCCCGCCCTGCCCGCCGACATGCCGGCGTGGCAGCGCCACGCGGCGCTGGCCTCGCACGTCCTGTTGTACGGGCTGATGTTCGCGATGCCGCTGATCGGCTGGGCGATGGTATCGGCCGGCGGGTATCCGGTGATGGTAGGCGGCTGGCAATTGCCGCCCATCGCGCCCGCCGACGCAGCCCTGTTCGCCTGGCTGCGCGGCGCGCACCGCTATCTGGCCTTCCTGCTGTTTGCCACGGTGCTGCTGCATCTCGCGGCGGCGCTGTTCCATGGATGGATACGGCGTGACGGCGTGCTGCAATCGATGACGCGCGGGCGCTGAGGCCGGGCAGATTTCCGTGCTCGTTCCCGGAGCGAGCACGGCGTCGGCTGGTCGCACTATCTCCCGCGCAACCCGGGCTTCGTGCAGGGCCGCGCCTGGCGAAGAATCCCGGGATGTGGGAGCGGAAGGTGCCCGTGCGCTGGGGCGACTTCCACCTGGATGCCCCCGTTCCCGTGCTCGGCCTGCTGCTGTGCGCCGCCCTGCTGGTATTCGCCTACATGCGCCTGGACAGCCAGTTTCCGGCGGACGGTGAAGGATTCGACGGCGCGCCCAGGACGCTGGGATCCATCGCGGAGGCCTTGCGCCGCAACGCCACCGCGGACATTCCATTGAGGGGCGGCGCAGAATCCCTGGTGGTCTCGCAGCCGATCCGCGGCGCCTGCACCGCCGCGCTGATAGAGAACCTGTATGAAACCCACCGGGACAGCCTGACATACCGGCGGGAAGGAAGCCGGTACATCCTGGAACGCAGGCAATGACCGTCGGAGGGCCGGGAGGCCTGCCCGGTACAATTCCATCGTTCCCGTCCTCGATACCGGAGTCGCCCATGGCGCTGAAGCATGCGAGTCCCCTGGAAGTCATCGACCTGTTTCATCGACAGCCATCCTTGGAACCGGAACCGCCCGTCAGCATCAGCCTGCTGCGCACCACCGAACTGCAGCTGATCCGGCTCGTCTTGCCCGCCGGGCACCGAATGCCCTCGCATCACGTGCCGGGCGTGCTGACGCTCCAGTGCCTCGCCGGGCGTGTCGATGTGGAAACCCCGGAACGCCAATGCACCCTCGCCGAAGGGCAGCTGGTCATGCTGCAAGGCGACGAACCCCACAGCCTTCATGCGCCCGTGCCGGCCATCGTGCTCCTGACCCTGGTGCACAATCCCCCGGGCGCCTGGCGCCCCAGGGACGGCGGCGGCGAGGACGCCGCGCGCGGCTAGATCATCCGACGCGCCATCCGTACTGCTTGTCCGCCGGCAGGCCTAGCGCTGCTGAGCGGCCAGGTAGTCCTTCAAAGCCTGCACCAGCGCCGCGGCGGCGGGCGACAGACTGCGGTTGCGCGAGGTGACTAGGCCGATCGAGCGTTCGGCCACCGGACCGATCAGCGGACGCTGCACGATCCCCTTCTGCGCCACGGCGCCGGCGGCGATTTCGGGCAGCGCGGCGACGCCGAATCCGCACTCGACCATGGCGACGATGGTGGTCAGGTGCTCGGCTTCGAACGCGGGCGAGAAGCGGATGCGGTTCTGCAGGAACGCCCATTCGGTGTATTGCCGCACGCTGCTGGGCTGCACCATGGATACGTGCGCGGCGTCGGCCGTGTCCGCCCAGCGCAGCGGCCCGCGCGCGCGGGCCAGGGGGTGCGCTTCGGGGATCAGCAGGAGGAAGCTGTCGGACATGAGGGGCACGTAGTGCAGATCGGCGTGCTGGGGGTCGGCGGCCGTCAACGCGAAGTCCACCTCGCCTGCGCGCACCAGGTCGAAGGCCGGCCCCGACAAGGTGTCGCGCACCTTCAGCGCCACCAGCGGGTGGGCCTGGCGGTAGGCCATGAGTACGCGCGGCAGCAACCGCGCGGCCACCGAGGGCAATGCCGCCACCGAGACCTGCCCCTGCTCCGCATTGACGATGCCGCTGACGGCGGCCACGGCGTCGCGGAACGCCACCTGCAGGCTGGCCGCCTGCTGCATGAAGACCTCTCCCGCCGCGGTGAGCCGGACAGTGCGCGTGGTGCGGTCGAAGAGCCGCACGCCCAGGGCATCCTCGATGCGTTGTATCTGCGTGGATAGGGCCGATTGGGAAAGGTGCAACTGCGCCGCCGCCTGGCGGAAGTTGAGCGTGCGGCCCAGGACCAGCGTCGTGTCGATATCGCGCATCGAGAGGTTGATCTGCATGGGGCCCGTCATTCGCTATTGATCTGATTTAAAGATCATTCTATCCAAAAAATCTGATTCATCAATCAAAGCGGCTTCTCTACACTCGGCTTCAGCGTAGTTTCAAGACAAGGAGCAAACCATGCAGACGGACGCGAAAGCGCTGCCCAATCCGGGCTCGGCGCACGCGGTGGTGGTGGGCGGCGGCACGATGGGCGCCGACGTCGCCGTGGTATTGACCCGCGCGTCCTGCCGGACGACGGTGATCGAGTCGAACGCCGAACGCGCGGCGGGCCTGCCGGCGCGCGTCGCCGCGAACCTGGACACCATCGGCCGCAAGGAAAACGTATCCCTGCTGGCCACGGCGCCGGACCTGGACGCCGTGGACTGGTCCAGCGTCGATCTCGTCATCGAGTGCATTCCCGAACGCCTGGACATCAAGCAGGCGCTGTTCGCCGACCTGGAGCGGCGCGCCCGGCCGGACGCCATCCTGGCCAGCAACAGCTCCAGCTTTCCGATCAGCGCGATCGGCCAGGGCCTGGCCACGCGCGGCCGCATGCTGGGCCTGCACTTCTTCATGCCCGCGCACCTGGTGCCGCTGGTCGAAGTGGTATTGGGCGCAGCCAGCGACCCCGCCTGCGCGGACGCGCTCATCGCCTTCATGCGGCGCTGCGGCAGCGTGCCGGTCAAAGTGGGCCAGGACCTGCCCGGCTTCCTCGCCAACCGGCTGCAGCACGCGCTGTCGCGCGAGGCTTTCGACCTGATCGACCGCGGCATCGCCTCGCCGGAGGACGTGGACGCGGCCGTGCGCTTCGGTTTCGGCTTCCGTTTCCTGGCGGCCGGCCCCGTCATGCAGCGCGACCACGCGGGCATCGACGTGCACGCGGCCGCTGGCGCGACCATGTACCCCACGTTCTGCAACGCCGACCATCCGGCACGCTGCCTGACCGAGCGCGCGCAGGACGGCCGCCACGGGATGAAGGCCGGCGAAGGCTTCTACGCCTGGACGCCCGAGACCATCGCCGCCGAGCGCGAGCGCTATGACCGGCTGCTGCGCGCCGGCCTGGACCTGATCGCTCCCGAACTGCCGGAGATCCAGCCATGAGCGCCCTTCCCTTCGTCCCCGCGCCGCTGGCCGACGCTCCGGTCATCGTCACCGTGGCGCCCAACGGCGCTTACAAGCAGGCGGCCGACCATCCGGCCGTGCCGCTGACCGCGGACGCCCTGGCGCGGGAAGCCCGGGCCTGCCTGGACGCGGGCGCCGCCATGATGCACATGCACGTCCGCAAGCCCGACGGCAGCCACCTGCTGGATGCGCAGGCCTATCGCGACGCCCTGGCCGCCGTGCACCGCGCCGTGGGCGACGAATTGCTGGTGCAGGTGACGAGCGAGGCCGCAGGCGTGTACAAAGCGGCCGAGCAGATCGGCCTGGTGCGGGAGCTGCAGCCCGAGGCGGTCTCCATCGGGCTGCGCGAGATCGCCGTGCCGGACATCCCGGAGACGGAACTGGCGGCCTTCCTGGCCTGGATTGCCGAGCGCCGCATCATGGCGCAGATCATTCTGTACGATGAAGGCGACGTGCGGCGCTGGCTATCGCTGCGGCAGCGCGGCATGGTGCCGCCGGGCGCGTGGTCGGTGCTGTTCGTGCTGGGCCGCTACAGCGCGGGCCAGACCTCGTCGGCCCATGACCTGCTGCCCTTCCTGAATGCGTACGACCAGTCCCTCCCGTGGGCGGTCTGCGCCTTCGGCCCGGAGGAGAACGCCTGTGTCACGACCGCCGCCGCGTTCGGCGGCCACATGCGCGTCGGCTTCGAGAACAACCTGAAGCTGCGCGACGGCAGCCTCGCGCCCGGCAATGCGGCGCTGGTGGCGCAGGCGGCGCAAGGCGCGAAGGCCCTGGGCCGGCCGCTCGCCACCGCGGCCGACGCGCGCCGCATCTATGGGGCGGTGCGCTAGGAACGCATTCCGGCAAGCCTCCGGAAAGCCGGCGGACGGGGTCCGCCGGCTTTTTTCCGGCCGTTTCGCGCCCGTCCGCATCGCGCAACGGACGGTGCCGTTTGCCGTGGCGCAACATTGACGCCGCTCAAGGCCATCTGCTAAAAACTTCGACATCCGCACGTTAAACGCAATGCCCCAACGTCGTCGCGAGGTGGTGTGTGCAAAACGAGTCTGATGGCTACACAAAACCGCAGGAACTCCGAAGTTTCCTGTTCCTGACGGCAGTCATGGCCCCCGTCCTGTCGGTCATCATCGTGGCGGGCTACGGTTTCCTCGTTTGGTTCTATCAGCTGTTCGCCGGCCCTCCCGGCAGCTGAGCCAACGCGACGGAACCCCTTCCATGTCCGCCCTTCCCCATTCTGCGCCGCCCGCGGCGCCCCCGGAGCTGCACATCGCCAGCCTGGTGGTGCATGCCGCGCCGCACCGTCTGCCCGGCGTCCGCGAAGCGATCCTCGCCATCGCGGGCGCCGAAATCCATGGCGCTTCCGACACCGGGAAACTGGTGGTCACCCTGGAAGCATCCTCAACCGACGACATGATGGGCCGGATCTCGGAGATCCAGCGCCTGGATGGCGTGCTGGCGTCGGCGCTGGTCTACCAGCATTCCGACACGCTGGACGCGATGAACGAGGAGATTGACGATGGCAATGGCTCGTAGAGAATTCATCAAGCAGTCCGCCGCCGCAGCCGCCGCCACCGTGGCCGGCATTCCCATCGTCGGCTATACGCAGAACATCGTCACCGAATCCGAGGCCGCCAAGCTCAAGTGGTCCAAGGCGCCCTGTAGGTTCTGCGGGACCGGCTGCGGCGTGAACGTCGCGGTGAAGGACAACCAGGTCGTGGCCACGCACGGCGATTTCAACGCCGAGGTGAACAAGGGGCTGAACTGCGTCAAGGGCTACTTCCTGTCCAAGATCATGTACGGCAACGATCGGCTGACCACGCCGCTCTTGCGCATGAAGGACGGCAAATACGCCAAGGACGGCGAGTTCGCGCCGGTGTCCTGGGACCAGGCCTTCGACGTCATGGCCGAGCAATTCAAGCGGGTGCTGAAGGACAAGGGCCCCGAGGCAGTGGGCATGTTCGGCTCGGGGCAATGGACGGTCTGGGAAGGCTATGCCGCGCTCAAGCTGATGAAGGCGGGCTTCCGGTCCAACAACCTGGATCCGAACGCTCGCCATTGCATGGCCTCGGCCGCGGTGGGATTCATGCGCACCTTCGGCGCCGACGAACCCATGGGCTGCTACGACGACATCGAGAACGCCGACGCCTTTGTGCTATGGGGCTCCAACATGGCGGAGATGCACCCCATCCTGTGGACGCGGGTCACCGACCGCCGCCTGTCGGCTCCCAAGACCAAGGTGGCCGTGCTCTCCACCTTCGAGCACCGCTCGTACGAGCTGGCCGACCTGACCCTGACCTTCACCCCGCAGACGGACCTGGCGATCCTGAACTACATCGCCAACCACATCATCCAGACCAAGCGGGTGAACCGCGATTTCGTGGACAAGCACACGGTGTTCCACGAAGGCAACGCGGACATCGGCTACGGGCTGCGCCCCGACCACCCCCTGCAAAAAGCGGCCAAGAACGCCGACAAGGCGGGCGGCTCGCATCCGATCACCTACGAGGAATTCGCCAAGTTCGTCTCCAAGTACGACCTGGATTACACGTCCAAGCTGAGCGGCGTGCCCAAGAAGCAGCTGCAGGACCTGGCCGAACTCTATGCCGATCCGAGGGTGCGGGTCACGTCCTTCTGGACCATGGGCTTCAACCAGCATACCCGCGGCGTATGGGCCAACAACATGGTCTACAACATCCACTTGCTGACGGGCAAGATCTCCACGCCGGGCAACAGCCCGTTCTCGCTGACGGGCCAGCCGTCCGCCTGTGGCACGGCGCGGGAAGTGGGCACGTTCTCGCACCGTCTTCCGGCCGACCTGGTGGTGACCAACCCCAAGCACCGCGCCCATGCCGAAGAGATCTGGCAGCTGCCCGACGGCACCATCCCCAGCAAGGTGGGCGCGCACGCCGTGCTGCAGAACCGCATGCTCAAGGACGGCAAGATCAACGCCTATTGGGTGATGGTCAATAACAATATGCAGGCCGCCGCGAACCTGATGAACGAGGGCCTGCCGGGCTACCGCAATCCCGAGAACTTCATCGTGGTGTCGGACGCCTACCCCACCGTCACGACCATCTCCGCCGACCTGATCCTGCCCGCCGCCATGTGGGTGGAGAAGGAGGGCGCGTACGGCAACGCGGAGCGCCGCACCCAGTTCTGGCACCAGTTGGTTAACGCGCCGGGCCAGGCCCGCTCCGACCTCTGGCAGCTCATGGAGTTCTCGAAGCGTTTCAAGGTCGAGGAGGTATGGCCCGCCGACCTGCTCGCCAAGAAGCCCGAATACCGCGACAAGACCCTGTTCGACGTGCTGTTCGCCAATGGCAAGGTCAACCGGTACCCCAACACCGAGCGCGCCAAGGATTACGCCAACCAGGAATCGGACGCTTTCGGCTTCTACGTGCAGAAGGGCCTGTTCGAGGAGTACGCCGAGTTCGGCCGCGGCCATGGCCACGACCTGGCGCCCTTCGACACCTATCACGAAGTGCGCGGCCTGCGCTGGCCGGTGGTCAAGGGCAAGGAGACACTGTGGCGCTACCGCGAAGGCAGCGACCCCTACGTGAAGCCCGGCGCCGGCTTCGAGTTCTACGGCAATCCCGACGGCCGCGCGGTCATCTACGCCCTGCCCTATGAACCGCCGGCGGAATCTCCCGACAAGGAGTACCCGTTCTGGCTATCGACCGGGCGCGTGCTGGAGCACTGGCATTCCGGCTCCATGACGCGACGCGTGCCGGAGCTGTACAAGGCGTTTCCCAACGCCGTCTGTTTCATGCATCCGGACGACGCCCAGGAAATGGGCCTGCGGCGCGGCGTCGAGGTCGAAGTCGTGTCGCGGCGCGGCAAGATGCGCACGCGCGTGGAAACGCGCGGACGCGACAAGCCGCCGCGCGGCCTGGTCTTCGTGCCCTGGTTCGACGCCGGCCAGCTGATCAACAAGGTCACGCTGGACGCCACCGACCCGATTTCGTTCCAGACCGACTTCAAGAAGTGCGCGGTCAAGATCGTCAAGGTCTGAAAGGCGAACCGGAGACAGCCATGAACCTACGCGCCCTCACCCTCACCGTGTGCGTCGTCCTCGGTTCCGCCGCCTGGGCAGCGCCGCCGCTGGAAGTGGAAGACCCGATGCGCGGCCCCACCCCTGTCGCGCAGGAGACCGACCCGCCTCTCATCAGCCCGATCGAGAACAAGGACATCAAGCGGATGCGCACGTATTCGATGCAGCCACCCACCATCCCGCACAAGATCGACGGCTACCAGATCGACAAGAACTTCAACCGCTGCCTGTCCTGCCACGCCCGGGTCAACACCGAGGAAACCCAGGCCCCGCCCCTTAGCGTGACCCACTACATGGACCGCGACAGCAACGTGCTGGCCGAGGTGTCGCCGCGGCGCTACTTCTGCGTGCAATGCCACGTGCCGCAGGCCGAAGCCAAGCCGCTGGTGACCAACACCTACCAGGACATCGATGTGATCCTCAAGCGCCTGACCGCTCCGGCGTCCGACAAGAAGTAAGGGACGGGAGGCTGCCATGGTCAAACTCATCAAGCGCTACTGGAACATCATCCGCCGGCCCAGCGTGCACTTCAGCCTGGGCTTCCTGACGGTGGGCGGGTTCATCGGCGGCATCCTGTTCTGGGGCGCCTTCAACACCGCCATGGAGCTCACCAATACGGAGAAGTTCTGCACCGGCTGCCACGAAATGCGCGACAACGTCTACGCGGAACTCAAGGGCACCATCCACTTCACCAACCGCTCGGGCGTGCGGGCGCTGTGCTCGGACTGCCACGTTCCACACAACTGGACGGACAAGATCGCGCGCAAGATGCAGGCGTCCAAGGAAGTGTGGGGCAAGATCTTCGGCACGATCGACACCCGCGAGAAGTTCGTGGACAAGCGGCTGGAACTGGCGCAGCACGAATGGGCGCGCTTCAAGGCCAACGATTCGCTGGAATGCCGCAACTGCCACAACTACGACTACATGGACTTCACGCGCCAGAGCGTGCGCGCGCAGAACATGCACTCCACCTACCTGGCCGACAAGAGCAAGACCTGCATCGACTGCCACAAGGGCATTGCCCACAAGCTGCCCAACATGGGGCCCGGCCAGACTTCGATGGCGCCCGAGCCAGCGGGAGCCGGCAAAGAGGTCGCGCATGCGGCCCGCTGACGCGCCGCCTCCCGTTCTCTGCGCGCGCGGGCTGGTCAGCCGCCGCGGCGGCCCGCGGGGATCGGGCCCGGTGGAGTTCGAACTGCATGCCGGTCAGCTGCTGCACGTGCGCGGCGCCAACGGCAGCGGCAAGACCAGCCTGCTGCGCATGCTGGCCGGCCTGCTGCGGCCGCTGGCGGGCAGCGTGCTCTGGCATGGCGGCGACGTGCGCCGCAACCCATCGGCCTATTTCGCCGGCATGTCGTTCCTGGCGCATGGCAATGGCCTGTGCGGCGAACTGAGCGCGGCCGAGAATCTGCGCTACGCCCTGCACGTGGCGGGCACGCCGCGGCAGGAGCCGCGCATCGCCGAAACACTGCGCGACTGGCGGCTGGATCGCTGCGCCGGCCTTCCCGCCCTGCGCCTGTCCCAGGGACAGAGCCGGCGGCTCGCGCTCGCGGCAATCGTGCTGGGCGGCAAGCCCCTGTGGCTGCTGGACGAGCCCGACGCCGGCCTGGACGCCGCCAGCCTGGAGCGGCTGCGCCTGACGCTGGACGCCCACCTGGCCGGCGGCGGAGCCGCCGTGGTCGCGTCTCACCGCGAACCGGGCACGGCGGCCGCCCAGACCCAAACCCTGGACATGGATGACTACGCGGATGCTGGCTACGCTGTCGCAGTTGGCGTTACGTGAAATCCGGCAGGCCTGGAGACGGCCGGCGGATACGCTGGGCGCCACCCTGTTCTTTATCGTGACGGGCGCGATGTTCCCGCTGGCGGTGGGGCCCGATCCCGCGCTGCTGCTCGCGATCGGCCCGGGCGTGCTGTGGGTCTGCGCGCTGCTGGGCATCCTGCTGACGCTGAACCGCCCCTTCGCGCAGGATTACGACAACGGCGCGCTGGAGCAGCTATTGGTGTCGCCGCACCCGCTGCCCTTGCTGGTGGGCGCCAAGCTGGCCGCCCACTGGCTCAGCAGCTGCCTGCCGCTGATCCTGGCGAGCCCCGTGCTGGCCCTGCAATTCGGCCTGTCGCCGCACGCCATCGGCATCCTCGCGCTGTCCCTGCTGCTGGGCACCCCCACCCTGGCGCTCGTGGGCGGGCTGGGCGCGGCGCTGACGCTCGGCCTGCGCGGCGGCGCCCTGCTGCCGCTGCTGGTGCTGCCGCTGTACGTGCCGGTGCTGATCTTCGGCGCGGGCGCCGTATCGGCCACGCATGCGGGCCTGGGCGCGGCGCCGCAGCTGTCGCTGCTGGGCGCGTGCCTTTGCCTGGCCATCCTGCTGTGCCCCTGGAGCACTTCCGCGGCGCTGCGCGTAGCGCTGGACTAGCGCGTGGAGAGACAAAGACGCCATGCACAAGCACCCCGCCCTGGAATCCCGTCCTTCCCCCGCCGCCCCGGGCTGGCTGCGCTATGCCTCGCCCGCCCTGTTCTACCCCCTGGCCGGCCGGCTGATCCCGTGGCTGGCGCTGGCCGCCGCGCTGCTGGCGGGCGCCGGGCTGTACGTGGGGCTGGCCGTCGCGCCCGTCGACAGCCAGCAGGGCGAGGTCTACCGCATCCTCTTCATCCACGTGGCGGCGGCCTGGATGTCGATGTTCCTGTACCTGGTCATGGCCTTGTACGCGGCGCTGGGCCTGATCTTCCACACCCGTCTCTCGTTCATGATGATGCGGGCGCTGGCGCCCACCGGCGCGCTGTTCACCTTCCTGACGCTGTGGACCGGCGCGCTGTGGGGCAAACCGACCTGGGGCACGTGGTGGGTATGGGACGCCCGCCTGACCTCCGAGCTGATCCTGCTGTTCCTGTACCTGGGCTTCATGGCCTTGCAGGCCGCCGCCGACGACGACACCGAGCGGGCAGACCGCGGCGGCGCCATTCTGCTGCTGGCGGGCGTGATCAACGTACCCATCATCTACTTCTCGGTCCGCTGGTGGAACACCCTGCACCAGGGCGCCTCCATCAATCTCACCGCCGCGCCCAGCATGGCGAACATCATGCTGGCGGCGATGCTGCTCATGGTGGCGGCGTTCTGGCTCTACAGCGCGGCGGCGGGCCTGGCCAGGGTACGCGGCATCATCGCCGAGCGCGAACCCGCCGCCGCGCGCGCGGCGCGCCCGCCGCGGGAGGCGCGATGAGCTGGGACGCGCTGTTCTCGCTGCAGGGCCACGGCCCTTACCTGCTGGGCGCCTACGGAATGACGCTGGCGCTGATCGGCCTGGAGGCCTTCGTGCTGTGGCGCCGGGCCCGCGCCCGTCGCTTGGCGCCGCATGTGCGGCCCGGCCCCCGCGAAGCCGCGGGCCGCGCGGATGGAGCCAGGCCATGAGTCCGCGCAAGCGCCGCGCGCTGGCCATCGCCGGCGGCCTGGGCCTGCTGGCGCTGGCCGTCGCGCTGGTGCTCAACGCGCTGCAATCCAACCTGGTGTTCTTCTTCAGCCCGACCCAGGTCGTCGCCCGGGAAGCGCCCGGCAGCGGCAGCTTCCGCGTCGGCGGCCTGGTGGAACAAGGGTCGCTGCGCCGCGAGGCCGACGGGTTGACGCTGCGTTTCGTGGTGACGGACACGGCGCATACGGTGCCGGTGAGCTACCAGGGGCTGCTGCCGGACCTGTTCCGCGAGGGCAAGGGCGTGGTGGTGGCGGGCAAGCTGGGGCCCGACGGTGTATTCCGCGCGACCGAGGTGCTGGCCAAGCATGACGAGAACTACATGCCGCCCGAAGCCGCCGACGCGCTGAAGCGGGCCAGTCCGGGCCCGGCGCCCGCCGGCGCCATGCGGGCGCAGGCGCGATGATTCCCGAGATCGGCCTGTTCAGCCTGATCCTGGCGCTGCTGGTGGCGCTGGCGCTGGGCGTCCTCCCGCTGGTCGGCGCGGCTACCGGCTGGCAGGCGGGCCTGCGGGTGGCCCGGCCCGCCGCCGTCGGGCAGTTCGGCTTGACCACGGTGGCCTTCTGCTGCCTGGCCTGGGCTTTCCTGGACAACGATTTCTCCGTGCTTTACGTGGCGGCCAACTCGCACGCCGATCTGCCTGCCGGCTATCGTTTCGCGGCGATCTGGGGCGGGCACGAGGGCTCGCTGCTGCTGTGGCTCTACCTGCTGACCGCCTGGACCCTGGCCGTGGCGCTGTGCAGCCGCCGGCTGCCGTTGCCCTTCGTCGGACGGGTGCTGGCGGTGATGGGCTGGATCAGCGTGGGCTTCCTGCTGTTCCTGCTGTTCCTGTCCAATCCCTTCGAACGCCTGATGCCGCCGGCCATGGCCGGACGGGACCTGAATCCGCTGCTGCAGGACCCCGGCATGATCGTGCATCCGCCCATGCTGTACATGGGCTACGTGGGCTTTTCCGTGGCATTCGCCTTCGCCATCGCGGCGCTCCTGTCAGGCGAACTGGACGCCATGTGGGCCCGCTGGGTCCGGCCGTGGACGCTGGCCGCCTGGACCTTCCTGACCGTCGGCATCCTGCTGGGCAGCGCCTGGGCCTACTACGTGCTGGGCTGGGGCGGCTGGTGGTTCTGGGACCCGGTGGAGAACGCCTCTTTCATGCCCTGGCTGGCGGGCACCGCGCTGATCCACTCCCTGATCGTGACCGAGCGGCGCGGCGCGTTCCGCAGCTGGACGGTGTTGCTGGCCATCTGCGCCTTCTCGCTCAGCATCCTGGGAACCTTCCTGGTGCGCTCCGGCGTGCTGACCTCCGTCCACGCCTTCGCGGTGGATCCCGGGCGAGGGCTGTACATCCTGGCCTTCATGACCGTGATCGTGGGCGGCTCGCTGACGCTGTACGCCTGGCGGGCGCCCACGGTGGGACTGGGCGGCGGTTTCTCGCTGCTGTCGCGCGAATCCCTGCTGCTGTCGAACAACGTGGTACTCACCGTGGCGGCGGGCTCCGTGCTGCTGGGCACGCTGTACCCGGTGGCGCTGGACGTGCTGGAATGGGGCAAGATCTCCATCGGCCCGCCCTATTTCGAGGCCGTGTTCGTGCCGCTGATGACGCCCGCCATCTTCCTGATGGGGGTGGGGCCGGTCGCCCGCTGGAAGCAGGCGGAACTGCCGGACCTCGGCCGCCGCCTGCGCGCGGCCTTCGCCGTCAGCGTGGCCACGGCCGTGCTGCTGCCGCTGGCCATGCCTGGCCCGGCGCGGCTGGGATCTCCCATGGTCATCCTGGGGCTTTGGCTGGCGGCGTGGTCGGTGGCGAGCGCTGCCGCCCATGCCCGGCAGCGCCTGGCTGGCGGCGACGGCGGCTGGCTGCGCCGGCTGGGCCGCCAGCCGCGCGCCTGGTACGGCATGCTGCTGGCCCACGCCGGCGTGGGCGTCTTCATCGCGGGCGTCACGCTGGCCAACGGCTATGAAGTCAAACAGGAACTGCGGATGGAGCTGGGCGAAACGCGCGAGGCCGGCGGCTACCGGTTCACTTTCGCCAGCGTGGGGCCGGCCGCCGGCCCCAACTACAGCGCGCAGCGCGCCGTCTTCCCCGTCACGCGCGGGGGCAGGCCGGTAATCACCCTGTATCCCGAAAAGCGCCTCTATACCGTGCAGGACATGGCGCTGAGCCAGGCGGACATCGACAGCGGCTTTACCCGCGATCTGTTCGTGGCGTTGGGCGAGCCGGTGGGTGGCAATGCCTGGACCGTGCGCCTGCAGGTCAAGCCGTTCATGACCTGGATCTGGTCGGGCTGCATCCTGATGGCGCTGGGCGGGCTGCTGGCGGCCGGCGACAAGCGCTATCGCCGCGCGCAGGAAACGCGGATGCGGGCGCGCGACGAGGCCGGCCCCCAGACCGTGCGGCCGACGCGGGAGGGAGCCTGATGCTGCGCTACCTGCTGCCGCTGGCCGCCTTCCTGGCGATGGCCGTGTTCCTGGCGCTGGGATTGTCCCGCGATCCGCGGGCGGTGCCTTCCGTCCTGATCGACAAGCCTGCCCCCGCCATCAACCTGCCCGTCCTGCTGGCGCCCGGCCGGAAACTGGACGTGCAGGCGCTGCGCGGACAGGTCTGGATGCTGAACGTGTGGGCCTCCTGGTGCGGTCCATGCCGCGACGAGCTTCCCGTGCTGCGCGACGCCGCCCAGCGCCACGGCATTCCGCTCTACGGCCTGAACTACAAGGACAAGCCGGAAGACGCCACGGCCTGGCTGGCGCGCAACGGCAATCCATATATCGCCTCGGCCAGCGACGCCGACGGCCGCGTCGGCATCGAGTACGGCGTCTACGGCGTGCCGGAAACCTTCGTGATCGACAAGAACGGCCGCATCCGCTACCGGCAGCTGGGCCTGATCACCCCGGAAATCTGGCGCAGCCACATGCTGCCGGCGATCGAGGCGCTGCAATGATGCGGCGGCCCTCCTGCCTGCCCGCGCTGGCCCTGGCGCTTGCCCTGCTGGGTCCGGCCCGTGCCCCGGCCCAGGCGCCTTCTGCGCCCGCGCTGTCCGCCGCCCAGGAGCAGCGCGCCGACAAGCTGGCCCACGGCCTGCGGTGCCTGGTGTGCCAGAACCAGACCCTGGCCGAATCCAACGCGCCGCTGGCGCACGATATGCGCGCCCTGATCCGCGGCCAGCTCGCGGAAGGCAGGACGGATGCGCAGATCATGCGCTTCTTCGAGGACAGGTATGGCGACTTCGTGCGCTACGACCCGCCCTTCAAGCCCGTCACCTGGCTATTGTGGCTGGGGCCTTTCGCCCTGCTGGCGCTGGGCTTTACCGTGCTGCTGCGCACGCTCAGGCGCCGCTCCGGCCCCCGCGCGCCGCTCACCGCGGACGAGCGCGAACGCGCCGCCCGCTTCCTGGATACCGGCCCATGACCGCGCTCTGGCTGATCGTCGTGGTGTTGCTGCTGGCAACCCTGCTCTGCCTGATCCCGCCCTTGCTGCGCCGCGCGCCCGCGGCGCAACCGGCCGCCGAGGACAATGTGCGCGCGTTCTACCTGGCGCAGCGCGAACAGTTGCAGCGGGATGTGAAGAACGGAAGCCTCAGCGCCGAGGCCCGGGCGCGCGCCGAGGAAGAAATGCAGCGCGACCTGCTGCAGGACCTGGAACTGCGCGGCGCGCGCGCCGCGCCCCGGGCCGGCCAGCGCGCGGGCGTGGCCGCGGCCTGCCTGCTCAGTGTGCTCATTCCCGTGGCCGCCGTGCTGTTGTACGGCCAGCTGGGCAATCCGCGCGCGGCCGCGGGCGCCGCCGCCATTCCGTCTGAACCGCACGCGGGAGCGTCCGGCGCTTCGGGCGACGACATGGCGCTCGCGATCAATGCGCTGGCCCAGCGCCTGCGAGGCGCGCCCGATGACGCGGATGGCTGGTACATGCTGGCGCGGTCCTACGAAACGCTGGGCCGCTACGCCGACGCCGTGGCCGCCTACCAGCAGGTATTGCGCCTGGTGCCGGGCCAGGCCGCCGTGCTGGCCGACCTGGCCGACGCGCTCCTGTCCGCCAACCAGGGCGCGCCCGATGCGGCCTCCGTTGCGGCGGTCGCGCAAGCCCTGGCGGCGCAGCCCGACCAGCCGAAGGCCCTGGCGCTGGCCGGCATGATGGCCCTGCGCAGGGGCGACGCGGCCGAAGCGCTGGCGCACTGGGAACGCCTCCAGGCGGTGTTGCCGCCGGGATCGGAAGCGGCGAGGCAGATCCAATCGAACATCGCCCAGGCCCGCGCCATGGCGGGCTCTCCTCCCGCCCCTGTGGCAGCGGCGGAGGCGGCGCCGGGCGCCGCCGCCCCCGCCGCCCGCATCCGCGGACGCGCCCGCATCGCCGACGCGCTGCGCGGCCAGGTCGCGCCCACCGATACCGTGTTCATCCTGGCGCGGCCGGAAGACGGTCCGCGCATGCCGCTGGCCATTCTGCGGATGCGGGTGGCCGACCTGCCCCGCGATTTCGTGCTGGACGACAGCAGCGCGATGTCGCCGGACGCAACGCTGTCGCGCGCCGGCAAGGTGCGGGTGGAGATCCGCGTCAGCCGCTCGGGCACGGCGGCCGCCAGCCCTGGAGACCTGGGCGGCGCGCTGCCCGGTATCGGCATCCATGCCGACGGACTGGATCTGGTGGCCGATACCGTCGTGCGCTAGGGCCTCAGGCGCGCTCGATCCGCGCCGGCAGCCCCTGGCGCACGGCCGCGCCGGACACCCAATCGATCCAGACGTTGGCGTGCTCGCCGCGCGTGGCGTCGCCGAAGCCGAGATCGTTCAGGTTCACGCCCGCGCTCAGCGCCGGATCGTGCGGCATGGGCTTGCCGTCCACCACGTGGGCGCGGGCGCCCAGCTCCGTATGGCCATAACCGTGCTCGATGCCGACCGCGCCCGGCTGGATGCCGTCGCGCAGCAGCGCCAGCCCCGTCACCGCGCCGCCCGGCGTCACGATGCGCACCGCGTCGCCATTGCGTATGCCCAGGCGGTCGCCGTCCTGCCGGTTGATCGACACCGGGTTGTGGGGATGCACCTGGCGCAGGCGATTGACGCCGATGGACATGGAGCTCATCAGGTTGGACTTGAACGAGCTGAGCAGGAAGGGCCAGTCCTGCTCGCCGTATTCCGCGCGCATGTCGCGGCCGTCCGCGAGGCGCGTCGGATACCAGGTCGGGCAGCCGCTATAGCGCTCGCCGGTCATGGAATGGCGAAAGCCCGCCAGCTCCTCGCTCCAGACGTGCAGCGGCTTGGGATAGGCAAGGCGCGTCTGCCGCGCCGCGCCCTCGCCGGCCCAGGCGTCCTCCATCCTGTCGAATCGGCCGCCTCGGCTCATCAGCATCGCGACCTGGCGCCATTCGTCCGGCTTGAGCTTTTGCCGCAGCAAGTCGCCGTAGCGGTCCACGCCGGTCAGCGCCATGTCGTCGTCGCTGGCCTGCGGCACCGGCCGGCCCGCCGCGAAGGCGATGTTGGCCATCCCGCGCAGGAAGAAGTCCTCCGGCGTGTCGAGCGCGTACTTGACGCCGTCCTTGTCCGAAATGGCGTTCGCGCCGAAGCCCGGCATGCCCAGCCGCTTGGCGCAGGCGATCAGGAAGGTCTCCAGGCAGACCGGCTCGTCGGCAGCGGTGCGCGCCACGCGCGGTTGCACGGCCGGCCAGCGCACGGTGGAGGCCTTGGCCACCACGTCCGCCCAGGGCGCGGACACGCCCCAGCTTTCGTAGGTCACCGTGTCCGGCACGATGTAGTCGGCCAGGGCGTTGGTTTCGTTGATGAAGGGGTTGATCGACACCGCCAGGGGCAGGACGCTCGGGTCCTTCAGCTTGTCGATGACGACGCGCTTCAGGCCGGCGATGCCGTAGAGCGGGTTGCTCATGTGGTTGAACCAGACCTTGGCGCGGTACGGATAACCCGCAAGCGCGGAGGCCAGCATCTCCGAGCTGAGCCCGCCGGTGGCCGGGTACCAGGGCGCGTCCGCCGGATATGCCGGCTGGCCGGCCGCCTTCTTGCGCTTGAACTCGCTGGACTTCTCGTAGGGAAAGCGGTTGCGCGACAGCCCGACGCCCTTGGGCGTGGCGCGGTTGGCGAAACCGGCGATGTTGTAGCGCGGCCCCTGGCCGTAGGGCGGGAACGGGCCGGCGTCCAGCACCAGCCCGCCTTCCACGTTCAGATTGCCCACCAGCGTGTTCAGCATGGCGATGGCGTAAGCGGTGTAGAAGCCAGCCCCGCTCATCGTCCCGCCGTGCGCGTCGGCCACTGCGCGCTTGCCGTAGCTGGTGAAGCGCTCGGCCAGCGAAGCGATCTTCGCGGCCGGCACGCCGCACAGCGCGGCGTATTCGTCCAGCGTCTTGCGCTGCGCTTCCTCGCGCAGCAAGGACAGCGAGGACCGGACGCGCAGCGCCTGCGGCGCGCCCTCCATGCCCGGCGCGGCCACCGTGGCGTCGACGAACAGCGCGGCGGGCGAGGCCGCGGTATGCGGCGCCAGCGTGCCGTCTTCGAGGCGCACGACGTACACGTCCTCCCATTTCTCGCCGGCATCGGCCGGCCGCGGCCAGCCCAGGTCCGCGCCGCGCAGGAAGCTGCCCTGGCGCGGATGCCCCGCTTCCGCCACCACCAGGTGGGTCGCGTTGGTCCAGGAGGCCTCGCCCGCGGCCTTCATGGCGGCGGGGCCGGGCTGCGACAGCATCCTGGCGTCGTAGCGCTCATGCTCCAGGATCCAGCGGATCAGGCCCATGGCAAGCGCCAGGTCGCTCGCCGGGTTGACCGGCACCCACTCGTTGCCCGATCCGGCCGACAGGCTGGACGACGCGGGCAGCATCGGCGAAACCACCACATAGCTGAACCCGTTGTCTTCCGGACGCACGCGGGCCTCGGCCAGTTGGCGGGCCTGGCGCTGGAACGGGTTGCCCGCTTGCGCCGGCGCGGCGCCGATGAACAGGCCGAAGCGCGCATTGTCCCAATCCGGCTTGCCGTGGGGCATGCCCTTCAGGTCGCCAAGGGCGGCGCCCGCCCCCACGCGGAAGCTCTGGCCGCAATAGGAACCGTGGTTGCTGAAGTTGACCGTGCCGAACGACTGGCCCGCGAAGCGCTGGATCAGCGGGGTGCGGCCTTCGTTGGAGGCGTCGGTGAAAAGGAACTGGTTGACCCTGGCGCCGTACTCGGGGTTCTGCGGGTCCAGCAGCGTCTCGCGGTCGAAGATCGCGCGCAGCCCGTCCACGTGGCCTTCCCCGAACAGGTCGCCGCCCTCGCAGACCTCCTGCACCAGTTGCTCGAACGAGATGGTCTGCCACTTGCCCTCGCCGCGCGCGCCCACCCGCTTCAGCGGCTGCAGCACGCGGAAGGGGCTGTTCATCTGCTCCAGCATGGCCGAGCCGCGGGCGCATGAGGTGGCCCGCCCTTCCAGGCCGTTGTCGCCGCCCAGCTGCGCGTAGACCTCGCGCACCGGTGTTTCCATCGCGGCGGGCCGGGTCGTGGCCAGCGGGTGGTACGGATTGCCCGCCACGCGCAGGATACGGTTTTCCTTCGTATCCACGCGCAGCCTTACGCCGCACTGGGTCCAGCAGCCGAGGCAGCTCGACGGGCTGACCGTCTGGCCAGGCTGGGCGCCGAGCGCGCCCGTCACGGGATCGATTCGGAACTCGGGAGTCAGCGAATTGCCTCGCACGGCATGGGCTGTCGGCACGCCGGCCGTGCCCTGCGCCAGGCCCTTGACCGCGCGGGTCACGGTTTCGCCGTAGCCCGCCGCAAAAGCCGCCATGCCGCCGGCCACCAGGCCGCCGCGCACCATCAGCTTGCGCCGCGCCTCGTCGCGCGGCTGTTCCGGCGCGTCGGCGCCCGCGGCGCCAGGCTTGTCGTCTTTGTGTTGCTTGTCCATTGCTTACTCTTCCAGGTTCTTTTGCTTGCGTCAGGCCGCCGTGCCCCGCTCGCGCGCGGGGAACAGCTCCAGGGCGTAGGTCACGGCGGCGACCAGCGCCACGCACAGGCCCAGCACGCCCACCATGCCGAGCAGGCCGTCGCTGCCCCAGGGCATGTCGTACAGATAAAGGCCGGCGCCGTATTTCGGCACGCCCTGCACGCTCATGAATACGACCCAGCGGAAGATCCAGGCGGCGGCCAGCATGGTCAGCGCCAGCGCGGCCGACGGTAGGGACTCGGCCAGTGTCCGGGCGGGGCGCTGCAGCAACGCGATCATGCAGAAGGCGGTGATCACCGCGCCCGCCAGGCTGATGCGCCAGATGGGGAACTCGGCGAACAGGCGCAGGGCCGCGTCGAAGGACGGATCCATCCCCAGCATGCCCAGAAGCGCCCAGGCGCCGGCGCCCAGCGCCATCATCGCGACGGCGGTCAGGCTCAGCCGGCGCAGCATGTCCACCGGCATGGCGCGCATGCCGCCCGGCAGCCAGCGGCCCATCAGGAACATGGCGCCCAGCGAGCCCAGCCAAGCAGTCAGCGCGAAATTCACGGGCAGGAACACCGTGTGCCACAGGGGCCGTGAACGCAGCACCATGACTTCGGCCCCGGTGTAGACCAGGATCGACAGCGCCGAGACGGCCAAGGCCGCGCCCACCGCGCGCATCCCGCTGTCGCGGCCCCGCCACCAGGCGGCGCAGAACAACAGCGACAGGATCACGAACACCGGCAGCAGCAGCGCGCCCAGCCACATCCAGGACCAGGGCGTGACGTGCGCGTAGAAATGCCAGAAGCGCCCCGGCTGGTGCAGGTCGGCCAACAGCGATACAGGCGCCGCGATGGCGCTGACCAACAGCACCGTCACGGCGGCGGGCAGCAACCGGCGCGCCGGCGAGTCCGCGCGCCCGAAGGCCGAGAACGCGGCGGTCAGCGCGGTCGTTGCGCTGATACCGATGAGGAAAAAGTACTGCACGGCCCAGGGCAGCCAGGCCGCGTCGTAGACCGGTGTGAGCAATTCCGAGATCTGCATGGATATCCCCTTCGATGGCTCAATGGCCGCCGGCCAGCCGCACGCCGGCCTGGCCATCGACCTGATGGACGAACGCATCGGGCAGGCCGATGTAATAGACGTGGGGATCGGTCTTCATTTCGGGCTTGAGCACCTTGATGTCGGCCTTGTGCTCGGCCAGCAGCCGGGAAATCGCGCTATCGGGATCGTTCAGGTCGCCGATGACGCGGGCGCCGCCAACGCAGCTTTCCACGCAGGCGGGCAGCAGGCCGGCTTCGAGACGGTGCTCGCAGAAGGTGCACTTGTCGGCGGTCTGCGTTTCATGGTTGATGAAGCGGGCGTCGTAGGGACAGGCCTGCACGCAGTACGCGCAGCCGACGCAGCGTTCGTTGTCGACCAGCACGATGCCGTCTTCGCGCTGGAAAGTGGCCTGCACCGGACAGACGGGCACGCAGGGCGGGTTGTCGCAGTGGTTGCACAGGCGCGGCAGCATCACCATGGAGGCGGGGCCGCCCGCGGCGGGCGTGACTTCGTATTGCAGGACGGTGGTGCGGAACTGCCCGATGGGAGGCAGGTTTTCCATGGAACAGCTGACCGTACAGGACTGGCAGCCGATGCATTTGCGCATGTCGACGACCATGCCGTAGCGCTTGCCGGGCATGCCCGGGCGGCGCGGGGGCTGGCCGTTCAAACCCGTCGCTTCGGCGCGGATGGGTATGACGGTGGCCGCCGCCCCCAGCCCAAGTAGTCCTTTGAGGAAGCCTCGTTTACCCGGCAAAGGCGTTTCCGGGGGGCTGGCGGGGGTATGCATCACGGTTCTCCAAGCGACATATCTGTTACGAGAATTAACTTATCACCTGGAGTTATATAGAGGCTTGATTTGAATCAACCGGGGACAGATTACTCGGGTTTTCCCGTCCTTTAGCGGGCTTCCGCGCTCAATCCCGAAGCGTGAGCGCCCGGTTCCAGGCGGCCAGCTTCTGCTCGAACGAGACCGCCGCGTGCGCGGGGCTGGTCGACGGCAGGTCGATGTATTCCAGTCCGGCCGCCAAGCCGGGCAGGACATGCCTGCGGTACAGGGAGGCGGCCTTGCCGCCGTTGAAACACACGCGCACGATGCCCGGGTGGCGTTCCAGGAATGCGGCGAAATCATTGGGGACCAGCGTGTCCCCGCGAATGTGGGCGTCCAGGCTGCCGGGACGCTCGCAGGCCTGCAGCACGTCCCACAAGGCGACGCCGGCCGCCTGCAGCGCCTGCAGGCGCTGCGCGTAGTCCAGGCCGGGATCGAAGCCGAACACGCTTGCGGCGATGGGCCAGAAGGCGTTGCGCGGGTGCGCGTAATACCTGGCCTGCCTGAGCGAGGCCACGCCGGGCATGGAGCCCAGCACCAGGATGCGGGCGTCCGGCGCCGCCACCGGCTCGAAGCCTTGCACCTGGTCGTTCTGCCCTGCCCGGGCCGGGTCCGTGATGGTGTGCATGGCGACAGGATACGCGAGGCCGCCAGGCCGGGCAGGCCTCCCCCCGCCTGCTCACCGTCCGATAGGTGGAACAGTGCTTATCAATGGCGGGGACTACCGCCAGCGGCGTTGCGCCCTTATCTTCATAACCATGACGAACGGCCCCGCAGGGGCCGCGCAACAGGAAATACGACCATGAAGAAAATCCTCGGTTTGCACGCCAGCCCCCGCCCCCACTGGGTGGGCGACGGCTTTCCCGTGCGCTCGATGTTTTCCTACAACGACAAGGACAAGCACACCAGCCCCTTCCTGCTGCTGGACTACGCCGGCCCGGCCCAGTTCGAGCCGGCCGAGCATCCGCGCGGCGTGGGGCAGCATCCGCACCGCGGCTTTGAAACGGTGACCATCGTCTACAGCGGCGAAGTCGAGCACCGCGATTCCACCGGCAACGGCGGCGTCATCGGCCCCGGCGACGTGCAGTGGATGACGGCGGCCTCGGGCATCCTGCATGAGGAATTCCATTCCCCGGCGTTCACCCGCAAGGGCGGCGAGCTGGAAATGGTGCAGCTCTGGGTCAACCTGCCCGCCAAGGACAAGAAGGCGGCGCCGGGTTACCAAGGCATCCTCAACGCGGACATCCCCGCGGTGGCGCTGCCGGACGATGCCGGCACGCTGCGCGTGATCGCGGGCAGCTACGCCGGCCAGGCCGGCCCGGCGCGCACCTTCACGCCCATGGACGTGTGGGACGTGAAGCTGGCCGCCGGCAAGTCCGCGACCTTCCCGGTCGCCGCGGGCCGCAACAGCATGCTGGTGGTGCTGCGCGGCACGGTGCTGGTCAACGGCGAATCCGTCGCCCGCGACGCGCAACTGGCCTTGTTCTCGCAAGAGGGCGAGGACATCACCGTCGAAGCCAACAACGACGCGATGTTCCTGGTGCTCAGCGGCGAGCCCATCGATGAGCCGGTGGTCGGCTACGGCCCGTTCGTGATGAACTCGCAGGCCGAAATCGTCGAAGCCATCCAGGACTTCAACGCCGGCCGCTACGGCAGGATGCACTGAGCGGCGCGGGGCCGGCCCTAGCGGGCCGGCCCCGCGCGCGCATGCTCCTTGATCAGGCGCATGAAACGCTGCACCTGCCGGCCGGGACGCTCGAAGCGCGAACGCACCAGGCTCAGCGACAGCGGTATCGATTCGCGCAGCGGCCGCGTCACCACGCCGGGCCAGCCCTGCTCCCCGACCGAGAACTGATCGACGATCGCCACGCCCGCCCCCACGCGCACCAGGGCGCAGGCCAGTTCCGCGCGCACGATGTCCACCGCCGAGGTCCAGCTCACATTGGCCCGCTGGAAGGCCGCGGCCACCAACTGCCCGAAGGGGATATTGCGGCTGTAGAGGATGAGCCGGCAGCGGGCCAGCTCGGCCAGCCCCACCGTCGGCTGGGACGCCAGGGGATGTCCCTGCGGCAGAATGCAGACCATCTCGCCGGTGGCCAGCGGCTCCACCACCAAATTGGGATGGTCTATCGGCAGCACGGAGATGGCCAGCTCGGCCTTGCGCCCCAGCAGTTCGTGCGCCATGTCGGCCAGCAGCGTGGTGTGGTACTTGAGCCTGACGTTGGGATAGAGCTCCAGGTATTGCGCGATGACGGGCGGCACGAAGTTCAGCGCCAGGCTGGGGCTGGAGCACAGCGTCAATGCGCCTTCCGGCCGTTCGGCCAGGTCGCGGGCCAGCTCATCGATGCGCAGCGCTTCCTCGAACAGCGGGCCCACTTCCTGGAACAGCCGGTGCGCCTCCGGCGTGGGCGTGAGCTTGCCTTTGTCGCGCTCGAACAGTTGCAGGCCCAGGCTGAGCTCCGTATGGGCGATGAGGCGGCTGATGGCGGGCTGCGACACGAAAAGCAGCTTGGCCGCCCCGTTCATGGAGCCGGTCAACATCACCGCCCGGAACACTTCCATCTGCCTGAGCTTGAAACGCATGGCTGATCCGATAATCGTTTGTTATATCCCCTGGCCAACTTAGCATAACTGTAAAACCTAAGCATTCATTAGCATTCCTGACGGCGCCTAGCGCACTTTTCAGAGCGATTCGATAAAGGGAATGCATGACATTGAAGATAGGATTCGTCGGCCTGGGCATGATGGGCCTGCCGATGCTGGAGAACCTCGCCCGCGGCGGGGATGGTTTCGACATCCTGGCCCATGACCGCGATCCGGCGCGCCTGGAACGCCTGGCGGCGCATCCCGCCTGGGGCAAGACGCTCAACCCCGCCGCCAGCCTGCCGGCGCTGGCCGGCTGCGACATCGTCATTACCATGCTGCCGGACAGCGCCGTCACCAACGCGGTGATCGAAGGCAAGGACGGCCTGGCCGCCGTCATGCGCGAGGGCTCGGTGCTGCTGGACATGGGCTCGTCCAACCCCGCCGAGACGCTGCGGCTGGCGCCGCGGTTGCGCGCAGCGGGCGTGACGCTGATCGATGCGCCGGTGTCGGGCGCGGTGGCCAAGGCCGCCGCGGGAACGCTGGCCATCATGATCGGGGCCGATGCCGCCGGCCTGGAGCGCGTGCGCCCGGTGCTCTCGCGCATGGGCGCCTCGCTCATCCATACCGGCGCGGTGGGCTCGGCGCATGCGATGAAGGCGCTCAACAACTACGTCTACGCCGCCGGCCTGCTGGCGGCAAGCGAAGCGCTCTTGATCGCGCAGCGCATGGACCTGGACCTGGACGTATTCACCGACGTGCTCAACGCCTCCAGCGGCCGCAACGTCGCCACCGAGACCAAGCTGCGCCAGTTCATCGTGCCGGGCGCCTACAACGGCGGCTTCGCGCTGGCGCTGATGGCCAAGGACCTGCGCACCGCCGATTCGCTGCAGGCGCTGGCCGGCGTGTCCGCGACGCAGTTGTCGCTGTGCACGGAACTGTGGCAGCGCGCCCGCGAGGCGCTGCCCGCCGGGGCCGACAACACCGAGATCCACCGCTACCTGGGGCGCCTGAACGCCCCCGCGCCGGACTGAACCGTCCTCGCGCCGACCATAACGACACCGACAGGAGACAGACATGAAACGATCCGCCGCCATGCTGGCGCTCGGCCTGGGCGCGGCCCTGCTTGCCGCCGCCGGCGCCCGCGCCGCGCCCTATCCCGACCACCCCATCCGCATGGTCGTGCCCTTTCCGCCAGGCAGCATCACCGACGTGGTGGCCCGCAGCCTGGGCAAGGCCATGAGCGACGACCTGGGCCAGCCCGTGGTGGTGGAAAACAAACCGGGAGCCAACGGCATCATCGGCACCCACGACGTGGCCCGCGCCAAGCCCGACGGCTACACGCTGGTGGTGGTGGGCGTGTCCACGGCCGCCAGCGGCGTGAGCCTTTTCAAGGACCTGCCCTACAACCCCGCCACCGATCTCGCCCCCATCGGCGCCGTGGCCGAGACCCCGTATCTGCTCGTGGGCTCGCCGCGCATGCCGGGCACCAAGGTGTCCGATCTGTTCGCCTACGGCACCCAGAATCCGGGCAAGCTGACCTATGCGTACGGATCGGGCAGCGCCCAGGTCTTCGGGGCCAAGCTGGCCGCCATGGGCAAGATCAACGTCACGCCGGTGCCTTATCGCGGCGGCCCTCAAGCGCTGACCGACGTGATCGGCGGCACCGTGGACCTCACCTTCACCGACCTGGCCAACGGCCTGCAGCAGGCGCGCGCCGGCAAGGTCAAGACCTATGGAGTCAGCACGCCGGAACGCTTCGCGCTGGCGCCGGACATCCCTACGCTCAATGAAACCGGCGCGCCCGGCTTCGACCTGACCGTGTGGTTCGGCCTGATGGGTCCGGCGGGCCTGCCGGGGCCGGTGCTCGACCGCCTGTCCCAATCGCTGCGCAAGGCCCTGGCCAACGACGAACTCAAGCAGACCTATGCGCGCCAGGGCCTGACCGTCAAGACGCAGACCCCTGCCGAATTCGGCGGCTTCGTCCGGACCGAAATCGACAAATGGGCCGCCATCGTCAAGGAAACCGGCATTCCGCCGCAATGATCCACGCCTTCAACCCCTTCCAGGAATTCCCTCAATGTCGCTGATCGATATCCGCAAGCGCTGCCTCATCGTCGAAACCACCTTCCATGAAAACGGCCCGGCGCCGGCGCAGCCCCTCAAGCTCGCCGCCTCCTGCGCCGTCATCCGCAATCCCTACGCCGGCCGGTACGAGGCGGATCTCATGCCCTTCATGGCCGAACTGCGCAGCCTGGGCACGCTGCTGGCCACGGAACTGGTCGAGACGCTGGGCGGCAAGGAAAAGGTCGAGGTCTACAGCAAGGCCGCCATCGTCGGCCTGGACGGAGAAATGGAACACGGCGCGGTCTGGCACGAAGCCGGCGGCTGGGCGATGCGCAGCGTGCTGGGCGAACCCAAGGCCATGGTGCCCGCAGTGAAGGCCGTGGCCGTGGCGGGCTACCGGATGATGGTGCCGGTGCACTACATCCACGCCTCCTATGTGCGCAGCCATTTCAACAGCATCGAGATCGGCATCCAGGACGCGCCGCGCGCCAACGAGATCCTGTTCGCGCTGGTCATGGGCACGGGCGGCCGCGTGCATTCGCGCCTGGGCGGGCTGACCAAGGAAGCGGTCTGCGTCCACGACGGCCAGCGCTAAGGCCGGGCCGGGCGCCAGGCCTAGGCGCCCGGAATCGTCAGGGACAGCCCCGCGCGGTCGGCCACGTTGCAGATGTGCGCCCGCATCGCGCGGCGCGCCGCCTCGGGGGAGCCCGTGGCCAGCGCGCCGACGATCTCGGCGTGCTCGCGGATGGGTTCGCGCACCCTCGCCGGATCCGCGAACGCAACCTGGCGGCTGCCGTCGACCACATCGCCGATGCTCTCGGCCAGATCCAGCAGCATCGGGCTGCCGGCGATCTCGAACAGGCAGGCATGGAAGGCGTGGTCGCCCTCCGACATCGTGACCAGGTCGCCGGCGTCGGCCGCCTGTTCCATTTGTTCGATGGTCGCGTGCAGACGGCTCAGCCCCGCCTGGGTCACGACGCTGGCCGCCAGGCCGGCCGCCAGTTCCTCGAGCTGGTTGCGCACCAGATAGACGTCGCGCAACGCATAGCGTCCCTGGAAGCGCCAGCGTCCGTAGGCGCTGCCCAGGCCCTTTTCCCCGGGCCTGGCGATGAACACCCCGCGGCCGGCCTCGCTGCGCAGCATGCCCAGGCCTTCCAGCATGGTGATGGCCTCGCGCAGCGAGGCGCGGCTGACGCCCAGCGACTCGGCCAGCTGGCGCTGCCCCGGCAGCTTGCCCGCCGCCGCCCATTCGCTCGAACGGATGCGGGCCTGCAATTGCTGGGCGATGTGTTCGACGGTGTTCATCGTGGAATTCCTCAATGCGCGGGCGCCTCGGAGGTCGTTGACAGCCAAATCCTGCCTGGGCATTATGACACCCAACTGGTCTGACCGGTAAGGATAAAACCGGGCCGGACAACACCCCCGGCGCGCCGCCGGGGCCCCGCCCCAACCTCTATTAAGCGCCGCTCATGACCGACCTCCACGACCGATTCGCCCGCGCCGTCGACGCCCTCGCCCGACTGGGCGACTACCCCTATCCCGAGCGGCGCCAGGCCTGGCTGGACCGGCTGCGCGTCAACCTCCCCGAACTGGAAATGCTGGATGCGCTGGCGCCGGATGCGGATCTGGGCTACCTGGCCCCGCCCCCGGCCGCGCCCGGCGACGCGCTCCCCGCCGCGCAGGCGGGCCGGGGCATCGCCGTCTCGCGCCATGTGGCCGGCATCGCCGCCATCGCGCGCGAATGCCGGGACGCCCCCGAACGCGCGGCCGAGGCGGCCAAGGCCGCGCTGGCCGCCGCGCGCCAGCAGGCCGGCCTGAACGCCTTCATCGCCTTGTCGGACACGCCGGCGCTGGACGGCGCCGCCGCCGCCGCGGCCCGCAAGCTGCGCGAAGGCGCCGCCATGCCGCTGATGGGCGTGCCGTTCGCCGTCAAGGACCTGATGCAGGTCGCCGGCTTCTCCCAGACCAACGGCAGCGGCGGCCTGAAGCCGCCCCCCGCCCTGCGCGACGCGCTTGCGGTGGCGCGGCTGCGGGACGCCGGCGCCCTGGTGGTCGGTACGACGAATCTGCACGAGCTTGCCTACGGCATCACCAGCGAGAACCCGCATTACGGCTGGGTGGGCAACCCGCGGGCGGCGGGCTATACGGCGGGCGGATCCAGCGGCGGTTCGGCGGCGGCGGTGGCCGCTGGCATCGTGCGGCTGGCGATCGGCACCGATACGGCCGGCTCCATCCGCATCCCGGCTTCCTGCTGCGGCGTGGTCGGCTTCAAGCCCACCTTCGACGCCATTTCTCGCGACGGCGCGCAGGCGCTGGGCGCCAGCCTGGACCACCTCGGGCCGATCGCGGCGAGCGTGGCGGATGCGGCGCTGGCCTTTTCGATCATGGCGGGCCAGGCTGAGCGCACGGTCAGCGTCGGCGCATTGACCGGGCTGCGCGTGGGCGTGCCCCGCAATTACTTCTATGCCCCCCTGGCCGACGACGTGGCCCAGGCCGTCGACCGCGCCCTGGCGCTGATGCAGGCGGACGGGGCCACGCTCGTCCCGGTGGACCTGCCCGGCGTCGAGCACAGCGCCGCGCTGCAGTTCGCCACCCTGTGCAGCGAAGCCACCGACATCCATTGGCGCCGGCTCATCGACCAGCCGGACACCCTGGGCGCCGACGTGCGGGTGCGGCTGGAGATCGGCCAGTTCTTTCCCGCCACCTGGTATACGCGGGCGCAGCGCGGCCGCGCGGTGCTGGCGCGCGCGTTCGACCAGGCCATGGAGGCGGTGGACGTGCTGGTCACGCCCACCCTGCGCATCGAGCCGCCGCGTTCGGGCGCCGGCGCGGTGGTCATCGGCGGCCAGGAAGTGCCGCTGCACACCGCCGTCACCGGGCTCACCATGCCCTTCAACCTGACCGGCATGCCCGCCCTGACGCTGCCTTGCGGCAGCGGTCGCAACGGCCTGCCGATAGGCCTGCAGATCGCCGGGGCGCGCGGCGCCGATTGGCGCGTGCTGAACGCCGCCGCGCGGGTGGAAGCGCTGCTGGGTTCCTAACGCATGCTGGTAAACACTAGCTGGTCAGACCGGTACTACAGGATTAAAAAATAGACGACGTTCCCCGACCGCCGACACCGTTCGCCTTCGCGGACGACGGCATCGCCGCAGCTCCTTTCCAAAAGGAAACCACGATGAAACTGCTTCGCTTTGCCGCAGCCGTATCCGCGGTCGTACTAGTCTCCTCCGCCCAAGCCGCGGATCCCATCGTCATAGGCGTGAGCATCGCGCAATCCCCTCCCGGCTCCGTGGTGCAAGGCACGCAGGTGAAGGACGGCGTGGAGATCATCACCAAGATGATCAACGACAAGGGCGGCGTGCTGGGCCGTCCGCTGAAGATCGTCTACGAAGACGATCAGGGCATTCCGGAAAAGGGCCGCGCGGCGGCCGAGAAACTGATCTCGCGGGACAAGGTCGTCGCCGTCACCGGCGGCCACCAGAGCTCGGTATGCCTGGCCGAGATCGAGGTCGTGCACCGCTACAAGGTGCCGTACGTCAATACCAATTGCTGGTCCGACGACGTGCGCGCCAAGGGCTACCCCGAGGTCTTCAACCCGGCCAACTACAACACGCGCGTCTCCAGCGCCATGGCCGATACGATCGCCGCGCTGAAGGTCAAGAGCGTGGTGGCCTTCGCCGAAAACACCGACTACGGCATCGGCCAGGCCAAGCTGCTGGGCGAGTTCCTCAAGAAGGCCGCGCCGCAGACCCAATACAAATACGTGGCGCTGGATCGCGCAGGCAAGGACTTCACCCCGGCCGTGCTGCCGCTGCGCGGCAATCCGCCGGACCTGGTGGTCAACATCATGCTGCCGCCGGCTGCCTACATCCTGATGAACCAGCTGTACGAACAGGGCGTGGCGCCCAGCGCCAAGACCTGGTTCTACGACGGCGCCGGCATCGCCGACTATCCCGACTTCTGGAAGAACGTGAAGGAAGCCGGCAAGTACATGCTGGCTTTCGGCCTGTACCACCCGCAAATGCCCATGCCCCAGCTGGGCCAGGACGTCGCTGCCGCCTATCAGAAGCAGGCCAAGACCGAACCCAACCGCCTGATCTTCCAGGCCGCCGACTCCGTGCTGCTGATCGCCCGCGCGATCGAGGAAGCCAAGTCGACCGACAGCGCCGCCATCATCAAGGCTCTGCAGGGCATGCAGTTCGAAGGCGTGCGCGGCAAGTTCAGCTTCTCTCAGCAGCCCGGCTACAGCTACCAGCAGTGGGTCGACATTCCCTATGTCACCTACCAGCTGACCGAGGTGGATCAACCGCTGAGCAAGACCACGCTGATCCAGGCTTCCGGTCAGCCGCTGCAGATCGACAAAGTGGTCAAACCCTCGAAATGATGCCCCCACGCTGCGCACGCTACGCGCGCTTGCTGCCCCCCGAGGGGGCGCTTTTCGCCTGGGGGCGGCCCGGCGGC
>NZ_JBLZXF010000032.1:0-47261 GCF_050285585.1 Achromobacter sp.
CCGGACAAGTTCGTCGGCCCGGCCGGCCTGCTGCAAGCCTACCGCTTCATCGCCGACAGCCGCGACGAAGCCACGGGCTCGCGCCTGGACAACCTGGACGATCCGTACCGCCTGTTCCGCTGCCACACCATCATGAACTGCGTCGACGTCTGTCCCAAGGGCCTGAACCCGACCAAGGCGATCGGCAAGATCAAGGAACTGTTGGTTCGCCGCACGGTCTAGTTTCAAGCGGGTTTTTTTATCGCCGCCCCCCTCGGAGTTTGGCCCTTCCGGGGGGAGCAAGCCCGCCAGACGGTCTGGCCCGGATGCGTTTCGCCGCCGGGCCGCCCCAAGGCAAGCCTCCCCTCCGGGGGACGGCAAGCCCGCATGGCGGGCGCGGCGTGGGGGCTTTTATTAAGGTGTAACGATGAGCAGGCTTACTGAACTAGAGCGGGCACGTCTGCGTTGGCGGGCGCGTCGCGGTCTGCTCGAAAACGACTTGATCATCACCCGGTATCTGGACGCCCACGAGGCCGAGCTTACCGATGATGACGTAGCCGCATTGACGCAGCTTTTCGAATTGGGAGACAACGACCTGCTCGATCTGCTGCTGGCCCGCAAGGAGCTCGAAGGCGAGCTGGACACGCCCAGGCTCCGGGGCATTATTGGCCAGATGCGCGCGCTCTGATTAATTGAGAGGAAAAAACATGAACCTGTCTGACAAAAAAGCCACGCTATCCTTCTCGGATGGCAGCGCTCCCATTGAGTTCCCTGTCTACAAGGGCACGGTCGGTCCGGATGTGATCGACATCCGCAAGCTTTACGGCCAGACGGGCATGTTCACGTTTGACCCGGGCTTCATGTCCACCGCCGCCTGCGAATCGGGCATCACGTACATCGACGGCGACAAGGGCGAACTGCTGTATCGCGGCTTCCCCATCGAGCAGCTGGCCGTGAATTGCGATTTCATGGACATCTGCTACCTGATCCTGAACGGCGAACTGCCCAACAAGGACCAGAAGGCCGATTTCGACTCGCAAGTCACCCATCACACGATGGTGAACGAGCAGCTGCATTTCTTCCTGCGCGGCTTCCGCCGCGACGCGCACCCGATGGCCGTCCTGACGGGCCTGGTCGGCGCGCTGTCCGCGTTCTATCACGACTCCACCGACATCACGAACCCGCAGCATCGCCACATCTCGGCCATCCGCCTGATCGCCAAGATGCCGACGCTGGTTGCGATGGCGTACAAGTACTCGCAAGGCCAACCGTTCATCTATCCGCAGAACGACCTGTCCTACACGGGCAACTTCCTGCGCATGATGTTCGCCACGCCGTGCGAAGACTACAAGGTCAATGAAGTCGTCGAGCGCGCGCTGGACCGCATCTTCATCCTGCACGCCGACCACGAGCAAAACGCGTCGACCTCGACCGTCCGCCTGTGCGGTTCGTCGGGCACCAACCCGTTCGCCGCCATCTCGGCCGGCGTGGCTTGCCTGTGGGGCCCGGCTCACGGCGGCGCCAACGAAGCTTGCCTGCAGATGCTCGAAGAACTGCAAGCCAACGGCGGCATCGCCAAGGTCGGCGAGTTCATGGAGAAGGTCAAGGACAAGAACTCGGGCGTGCGCCTGATGGGCTTTGGCCACCGCGTCTACAAGAACTACGACCCGCGCGCCAAGCTGATGCAGGAAACCTGCAAGGAAGTGCTCTCGGCCCTGGGCCTGGAAAACGACCCGCTGTTCAAGCTGGCCATGGAACTGGAACGCATCGCCCTGGAAGATCCGTACTTCGTGCAGCGCAAGCTGTACCCGAACGTGGACTTCTACTCGGGTATCGTCCAGCGCGCCATCGGCATCCCGACCTCGCTGTTCACGGCCATCTTCGCGCTGGCCCGCACGGTGGGCTGGATCGCCCAGTGGAACGAAATGCTGTCGGATCCCGACTACAAGATCGGCCGTCCCCGCCAGCTGTTCACCGGCTCGGTCACGCGCGACGTGCCCCCGATGGACAAGCGTTGATCCGCTAGCGGTCCGCACCGGAAAACCCGCCCTCGTGGCGGGTTTTTTCATGGGCGCTGGCTGCATCCAGCGGCGTATCCGCTCCCCTCCGCAAGCGCGGATGCGCCGGCCCGAGGGATCGATGGGGCAACGGGTAAATACCAATTCAAAGGCAGTTGCCTTTTGGCAGAATCTTCGGGACAAAGCGGGGGCGAACTCCCCGCCCGGCAGCACGCAGGGAGCAGCAGGCAGCAAGAGGACCGATAAGCCGTATTTCCGCAAAATCCGTGTCAATCTCTGGCACTGGCCCCGCCGGAGGGGAAATGAAGCTGAACTATTCGACCGAGAAGGTGAGTGAGCGCCAGCGGCCCGAGTACTGGAACGAAGTCGTCTGCAAACATTGCGTGCAGGCCGACAGCACCATCGACAGCTCAGGCAGTTTCATCGGCAGGTACGCCGCCAAGTCGATCGACGAGATCGAGATATCGCGGATGTCTTCTCCCCGCCACGTGTGGCAGCGCGCGGCCAGGCACGTGCGCCGGGATGCGAACGAAGCGTTCCTGTTGACGCTGATGGAGTCCGGAACCGGCCAGCTGTCGCAATCGGGCCGTTCCACGCAAATCAACAATGGCGATATCGCCCTGTACGACGCCGAGCGCCTGTTCACCTACGATATGACGCCCGAGTCCGTTTTGCTGCTGCGTATTCCGCGCAAGCAATTGCTGTATCGCGCCCCGCTGGCGGAACGCTATACGGCCATGCGCTTCATGCCGGACAAGCCCATCACCGGCCTGCTGTTCCACACGATTCGGTCCGCCGCCGACATCAACTTTTCCGAGGATCTGCCTGCCGGCGTGCAAACCCAATTTGCCGCCTCCTTGCTCGACTTGCTGGCGGCGACGATCCAGATGCAGATGGCCGGCAGCGACTCGGCCGCCAGCGAACGCGAGAGATTGCTTGGAAGCGCCAAGCAGTACGTCGAGTCCCACCTGGACGATCCCCACCTCACGGTGGACCGGATAGCCATTGCCTTGCGCGTATCCGAGCGCACGCTTACCCGCATGTTCGCCGAGAGCGGCACCACGCCCATGCGCTGGGTCTGGCAGCGGCGGCTTGAATCCGCCTATTGTTCGCTGAAGGAGGGCAGGGCGCGCCAGGTGACCGAGGCGGCGTTCCGCAATGGATTCAACGACGTTTCGCATTTCAGCCGGATTTTCAAACTCTGCTATGGCCATTCGCCGAAAGACCTGCTGAGCAGAGCCAGGCGCTGAACGGCGCCCGCCCGGCAGCCCGCTGAAGCCCGGCCAGGGTTCAGCGGGCTTTTTTTTTCCTCCCGCTCCCGCGCTGCGTGCGTGGCTGTCAGAGTCAAATCGACTGGCGGTCACGAACAAGAAACCGTTCGGCGCGCGCCGTAATCTGCTTCCAGGCACGCATCAGGCTATTCCAAGCCGCGCAAGACGATGGCGTCTGGCGGTTTCTGTCGGTTGACGTCAAGGAGGACGGAATGAATCACGACGATCTGCATTACCTGGGACTGCGCGAAATCGGCAAGGCCATTCAATCCGGCGAGGTCTCTTCCGAAACCGTCACCGAACGGCAGTTCGAACGCATCGACAGATTGGACGGCCGTCTCAAGAGCTACGTTCTGCTGATGAAGGACGGCGCGATGGCGGCCGCCCGCCAGGCGGACCGGGAGATCGCCCAGGGCCAGGTGCGCGGCCCCCTGCATGGGGTTCCCGTCGCCGTGAAAGACCTGTGCTGGACCGCCGATGCGCCGACGGCGTTCGGAACGACGGTATACCGGGAGTTTCAATCCCGGGAGGACGGCACGGTGGTGAAGCGCCTGCGGGAGTCCGGTGCGGTCCTGCTGGGCAAGGTCCAGCTGACCGAGGGCGCGCTCACGGACCATCATCCGGACATCGATCCGCCCATCAATCCCTGGAATCCCGCGCACTGGACCGGCGTGTCGTCCAGCGGATCGGGCGTGGCGCCGGCTGCCGGCCTTTGCTACGGCGCGATCGGCACCGATACCGGCGGCTCGATCCGTTTCCCCTCCGCGGCTTGCGGACTGTCCGGCATCAAGCCGACCTGGGGACGCGTCAGCCGCTATGGCGCGTTCGAGCTGGCCGCATCGCTCGATCACCTGGGGCCGATGACGCGCAGCGCGGAGGATTCGGCCGCGATGCTCCAGGTCATCGCGGGCGCCGACGAGAACGATCCGACGGCCAGTCAGTTGCCGGTTCCCGACTATCTGAGCGAGATGGAACGAGGCGTGAAGGGGCTGCGCGTCGGCGTCGATTCTCGGTGGAACCATGACGATGTCGATGCGCCGACGCGCAAGATGATGGACGAGGCCGTTGCCGTAATGGCGAAACTGGGCGCGGAAATCGTCGAGGTCAAGGCGCCCGATTCGACCGACGTGCAGCGCAACTGGTTCAACCTGTGCAGCATCGAAGCGGCCGTGGCGCATGAAGAAACGTATGCGCAGCACAAGGGCTCCTACGGGCCGGCATTGGCCAACCTGATCGAGATGGGCATGGCCCAGAGCGGCATCGACTACCAGAAAGTCCTGCTGCAGCGAGCCGCCTACACGGGCAGGATGCGGGCCCTGATGCAAACGGTGGACGTGCTCTTGATTCCTACCACGCCGATCGCCTCGCCGACGGTGGCGCAAATGCACGTTACCGGCCAGGCCTATGTGGACATCTGGTTCGCCATGATGCGCTACACGGCGCCGTTGGACATGGCGGGCGTGCCCACCATCACCTTGCCCGGCGGCTTTCTCGACGGAGCCGGAACGCCGATCGGCTTCCAGTTCGTGGGCGCCGATTTTCGTGAAGACCTGATCGTGCGCGCCGCGCATGCGTATCAGCAAATGACGGATTGGCATCGCAGGCATCCCGATCTGGCCGATGCTTGACCGAGCCGGCGCGCGTCCGCATCGGGGCCGCGCGCGGCCGCAGGATCGCCGCCGGCGGGAGACGCCGGCGGGGGCAATTCAACGAAGGAGCGTCCATGTCTCTCAATAGACGGGGTTTCATCAGAACCGCGGCCGGCGTGCTGGCCTACGCCAGCAGCTTCGATCTGCTCGCGCAGGCGCAAATCGATTCGTCCAAGCCGATCAAGGTGGCCAACCTGCTCGACAAGACCGGCGTCTTGAACAACTACTGCCTGAAGCAGATCAAGGCGGTCGCCATGGCGGCCGACGAGATCAATGCATCGGGCGGCCTGCTGGGCCGGAAAGTGGAGGTCAACTTCTACGACACGCAGTCCAGCAACCGGCTCTATTCGCAATACGCGACCCAGGCGTTCGTCCGCGACAAGGCCGACGTCATCCACGGCGCGGTCGCCAGTTCCGCGCGCGAAGTGGTCAGGCCGATCGTGCAGCGCTTCAAAGGGCTGTACTTCTACAACGCCTTGTACGAAGGCGGCGTGTGCGATCGCCGTCACGTGTGTCCCGGCATGGTGCCGGGGCAGGAACTGGACCCGCTGGTCGACTACGTGATCAAAGAGCGCAACGCCAAGACGCACTACATCCTGGCGGCCGACTACAACTACGGCCAGATCACCAGTAAATGGCTCCAGAAGTTCATCCGGGAAAAGGGCGGCAAGGACGTGGCCGTCGAGTTCTTTCCCCTGGACGTGACGAACTTCGCGCCCGCGCTCAGCCGCATCCAGGCCGCCAAGCCCGACGCGGTATGGTCCGCCCTGGTCGGCGATGCCCATATGAGCTTCTACCGCCAGTTCGAATCGACCATAGGCAAGAAGAACATGACGCTGATCGGCACGGTGTACGGCGCCGCCAGGGAGAACGCCATGCTCAGCGCGCAGGAGAATGACGGCACCATCATCGCCGCGTCCTTCATCGACACGCTGCCCACCGACGCGGCCAGGACATTCGTCAAGCGTTTCGCGGACTTCACCGGGGAATCCGATTACATCGGCGAGTATGGGGAGTACGGCTACCGCGGCATGATGCTGTGGGCCGAGGCCGTCCGGCGCGCCGGCAGCGTGGAGCCGGACAAGGTCATCGCCGCATTGCCCGGAACCCGGTACGACGGCCCCGGCGGGCTGTACTCCATCGATGAGCAGTCCAATCACGTCGTCATGGATATCCATATCGCCATCGGCAACAAGGACAAGGGTTTCGACGTGATCAAGTCGTTCCCCCAGCGCCAGCCCACCGATACGCAAGCGGTATGCGACCTGAGGCGCAACCCCGACGACACCAGGCAATACGAGCCCAAGCTCTAGGTGCCGGGACCGCCAGGGCCGCGGCTACGCCGACGGCCCTGGCGGACGTCAACCATCCGCTTAGGAGCGCCGCGTGACATCGCTATACACCGGTCTTTACCTAGTCGTATTCTCGATCTCCCTGATGTTGCTGATCAGTCTGGGGCTGGCGGTGATATTCGGCATGATGAAGGTCATTAACCTGGCCCACGGCGAATTCATGATGGTGGGAGGATACGCGTGCGTGCTGTCCGCCAATGCCGGCGCGCCGCTGTGGCTGGGCGTACTGGCCGGCGGGGCGATCGCGGGCATTGCCGGCATCGTGGTCGAGCGGCTCGTCATCCGCTTCCTCTACGGACGGATGGTCGACACCTTATTGGCCACGTGGGGCCTGTCGCTGTTGTTCGTCGGGGCGGCCACCACCGTGTTCGGCGCATCCAGCATGGGAATGTCGACGGACTTCGCCAACGTCAGCCTGGGCGGCATGAGCGTCTCCTCCTACAACCTCGCGATCTGCGCGTTTTCCTTCTCGCTGGTCGCGCTGTGCTGGTGGCTGGCGGTTCGGACCAAGGCGGGCCTGATCGTGCGCGGAACCATGCAGGCCTCGGAGATGGCCGCTTGCCTGGGCGTGGATCGAGACCGTGTGTACATGTCCACGTTCGGGCTGGGGTCCTGCCTGGCCGGGCTCGCCGGCGCGGCGCTGGCGCCGTTGACCGGCGTGAGTCCCGCCATGGGCGGCTTTTTCGTGGCCAAGGCATTCATCACGGTCATCGTAGGCGGCCACCTGCCCCTGGTGGGCGCGAGCGCGGCCTCCTCCCTGTTCGGGGCGATCGACGGCGTGGTGTCCTATGCCTACAGCTCGGTCCTGGGCGAGGTCAGCATGCTGATCGCGGCGGTTCTCCTGCTGCGCATGCTCCCCCTGGGCATCACAGGCAGAATGAAGCGAGGTATGTAGCATGAGCAGCCATACGTTTTCCATGAGTTTCGACGCGCATGCCGGACGCCGGCCCCGATGGCCCTGGTGGGCATCGGTGGGCGTTTGCGTAGCGCTGATGCTGGCCGTGCCCCGGTACGCCGACACGGCGCTCCAGCTGGACCTGTCGCTGGTGATGATCCTGTCGCTGCTGGCGCTGAGCATGGGATTGCTGTGGGGCTACGTCGGGATCCTGAGCTTCGGCCAGACGATTTTCTTTGGCCTGGGCGGCTATGCCTATGCCCTGTTCAGCCTGAATACCGATCTGCCCGTGGCGGCACTGGCATTGGCGGCCGTCGTGCCCATGCTGTTCGCGGTACTGCTGGGCTATTTCATGATGTACGGCCGGATCAGCGATATCTACCTGAGCGTCATCACGCTGGTCGTCACGCTGATCTTCGAGAAGGGCGTGCGCGCCACCTCGGGACCCGAATACGTCATCGGCGCCGTGCGGCTCAACGGCCAGAACGGCATACCCGGCGTGCCGGGGCTGCCTCTGCGGATCGGGCCGCTCGACCTGCAATCCATCGAAGGCATTTTCTACCTCGCCTTGTTCTTCCTGGCCTTGGCGTACGTGGGCATCCGCCTGTTCCTGGCCAGCCCGACGGGACGCGTGCTGGTGGGGCTGCGGGAAAACGACAAACGCATGGAGTTGCTGGGCTACGACAGCCGGCTGTACAAGCTGATGGCCTTCGTCATCTCCGGCGGACTGGCCGGCCTGGCCGGAGGCCTGTACGCGCTGTGGGGGAACTTCGTCGGCCCGGAGATGTTCAGCCTCAATCAGGCCGCGATGGTGGTCATCTGGGTCATCGTGGGCGGGCGCTCCATCCTGGCGGGGCCGATCCTCGGCACGCTGCTCATCCAGTACCTCACCACCTGGCTGGGCACGGTGGGCGTGGGCCAGGTCACGCTGGCGCTGGGATTCATACTGATCGTCTGCGTGTTGCTGTTTCCGCAGGGGTTGGCGCCGGCGAGCCAAAGCCTGATTGCCCGCCTTGCGCCGCAACGGCGCGCGGGAGGCGAGCGATGACGGACCAGGACATCATTCTGGAGGCTCGGGGCGTGGGCAAGCGCTTCGGCGGGGTCAAGGCGCTGGGCAATATCGATTTCGTCTTGCGCCGGGGCGAGCTGAGGTGCCTGATCGGGCCCAACGGCGCCGGCAAGAGCACCTTCTTCAAGCTGCTCAGCGGCCAGCTCGCGCCCTCGGAGGGAGACATCCTGTTCGACGGGCGCAGCATCCGGCATGCGCAGCAGCACGCCATCGCCAAGCGGGGCATGGGTATCAAGAACCAGGTGCCGACCGTGCTGGACGGACTGACCGTGGACGAGAACCTGTGGCTGGCCGCCTTGAGCGCCTGCGGCTCCCGCAGGGCGCTCGACCGGGCCGAGCAGATAAAGACCCGTCTCGGCCTGGAGGGCGTTTCCCGAAAGCTGGTGGGCGAGTTGGCCCATGGCCAGCGGCAGTGGGTGGAGATCGGCATGGTCGTGGCGCGCGATCCGAAGGTGATCCTGCTCGACGAACCCGCGGCCGGGATGAGCGACGAGGAAACCCAGCGCATGGCGGACCTGATACACGAGCTGAACCTGCGGGCGGCCGTGGTGGTGGTCGAGCACGACATGGCCTTCATCGGCAAGATCGCGCGCAAGGTCACGGTGTTTCATCAAGGCGGCATCCTGATGGAAGGCTCGTTTGGGGAGATCATCGCCGATCCGCAGGTACGCGATGTCTATTTGGGGCGGGGGCGCGGCGCATGAACTTGCTGACGGTCAACAATCTGTCTTCCGGCTACGGCCGCATCCCGGTCCTGGAGGGCGTTCAATTCCACGTCGCCGAGGCGGAGTTCCTGGGCGTGCTCGGCCACAACGGCATGGGCAAGTCCACGTTGCTGAAGACGCTGATGGGCGTGCTGCCGGCGACGGCTGGCGCCGCACGTCTGCGGGACTCGGACATCACCCGCTTGCCATCCCACCTGCGCGCCCGGATGGGCATGGGCTACGTGCCCCAGGGGCGGGGCATTTTTCCGGGCTTGTCGGTGCTGGACAATCTCCGTTTTTCAGCCAAGGCGAACCCCGGGCGCAGCATGGACGTGGAGGAAATCCTGGATGAGTACCCGCGCCTGAAGCCGTTGGCCGGACGTCCCGGCGGCGCGCTCAGCGGCGGGGAGCAGCAACTGCTGGCGCTGGCGCGGGCCCTGGTCGCGCGGCCGAGGCTGCTGCTGCTCGACGAACCCACGGAGGGCATCCAGCCGTCCATCATCGATGAAATCGTGGATAAGCTGAAGGACATCCGCGAGCGCCTGGGGCTGGCGATCGTGCTGGTGGAGCAGAACATCGATTTCATTCGCCAGCTGTCGGACCGCGTGCTGCTGATCCACAAAGGCACCATCACGCGGGCCTTGCAGCCGGACGAATTGACGGACGAATCCGTCCTGGATCATTTCACCTGAGGCGTGGGACAGGGGGCTGTCGGCGTCCGGACCGGCGCGGGGGCGCGGCATCCCGACCGAGGCGGCGGTTCGCGTATCATCGCCGCCATGATCCCGATTTCGCTGCCGTCGACGGAATTCTTCGTCTTCCTTTTCGTTTCCCAGCTCGCGGGCCTGGCATTGCTGGGATGGTTGGCGGTGCTGGCTGCCAGCCGCCGCGCAAGGCAGCGGTTCGGGCGCCGCCCCTGGCTGCACGGCGGCGCGCTGCTGGCGCTGGCCGCCTTGTCCGCCTTCTATGTCTTCATCCGGTACGTGTCCTGGACCGTGGACCGCGAACATGACCGCCTGGAGGCGGCGCGGCGCGTGACGCTGGCGCAGCCGCAGACGCTGGGCGGCGTGGCCATGCCCGCGGGCGCGCGCCTCGTGCTGGCGAGGGAAGGCCAGCCCGAACGCTACACCGAGGCGACGTTCGAGGCGCCGGTTCCGGCATTCGGCATGCAGGCCACGCGTATCGTGCGTTACCTGCGCACCGAGTACGACCGGGAAACCTACGAGGAACTCGGCGCGCATCCGCACACGCTGTACCTCTGGGGCGCGGGCGTGCAGGATGTGGCGGGCTGGCGCTGCGACACCACGGAAAAGGTCGAATTCAGCGTCGAGAAAAAAGACGCCCGTCCCGAGTTCGAATCCTGCACGCTGGGCGCGGGCAATCGCGCGGGAGGGATCGCGTTGCCGGCCGGCGCCGAGGTCCGGGCGAGAAAGGGCGAGACCTACACGAACGGGCACGTGGAGCCGCTGAACTGGTACGTGAGCGTCGATTCGCCCGAGCCCCTGGCGGTGTCCGGGATGTTGCTCGGGCGTCCCGGGCTGCGCCTGGACGACACGCATCGTTTGCTGGGCGTGGCGAGCGCGGCGCTGGCCTGCCCGCTGCGGCTGGGGCCCTATCGCTATCCCGCGGGCACGCGGGTCCAGTCCACCGCCTATCCGCTGAACCGGCGCCTGCCGGACGCCTGGGTGCTCACCCCGGACCATGGCATGACGGTGCTGCGCGACGACGGCGAGGCGCTGTCCGAGGGCATGTCGGTGGTGCAGCGGGGGGACGGCGAGGTGCTGGCCACGCTGCCGAACGCCGAGGCGGGCGTGATGCTGTTCGCCACCATCGAGGTGGAAGGGGCGCCGCCGCAGGCGTCGGTGCGCTGCCCCTCCTGAACGCGCCGGCCCGGAGCGGGGCCGGGCGCTACATGCCGATGCCGCGCGCCATCAGCACCGCGAACAGCGGCAGGAAGATGAACAGGTGGGATTCGATCATCACCCAGCGGCGCGCGCGGCGGATGTCGGCCTCGGGCGGCACGAAGCCGGGCTGCGTGGCAGCCTGCTTGCGCCAGCGGATGAACGCGAGGGTAGGCGGGATCGAACAGAGGGCGATCAGGACGAAGAGCGCGATCTTGGCGTGGAACCAGGGGTTGGCCATGTAGAACGCCGCGCCCTTGGCGCCGAGCATGAGGCGCAGCACCCCGGTGACCAGCACGGCCACCGCCGAGACGCCGTAGAAGCGGTCGTACAGGGCCAGGCGGCGAACCGTGTCGGGCGCCAGTCCGGGGCGCAGCAGGACGGCCTCGGCCGTCATGATGACCACGAGCACGAAAATGGCCAGGTAGTGAAACCAGGCGAGCAGGGCGTCTTGCAGCATGGGGGCTCCAGGAAGGCGGGGACAAGCATGGTTTTACCATTCCCTGGTGAGGGGCCAAGAAAAAAGCGCCCCGAGGGGCGCTTTGCGTGCCGGGCGCCTGGGGCGCCCGAACGGTTGGGTCAGCGGCGCTTCTTGGCGGCCTCGGCGGCTTCCTGCTGCGCGTCCACCACGGCCAGCGCCGTCATGTTGACGATGCGGCGCACGGTGGCGCTGGTGGTCAGGATGTGCACGGGACGCGCCGCGCCCAGCAGGATCGGGCCCATCGCGATACCGTTGCTGCCGGTCATCTTCAGCATGTTGTACGTGATGTTGCCGGTGTCCAGGTTGGGCATGACCAGCAGGTTCGCGCGGCCCTTCAGCGTGCTGTCCGGATAGGCCAGCATGCGGATCTTTTCCGACAGCGCGGCGTCGGCGTGCATTTCGCCGTCGACTTCCAGGTCGGGGGCGCGATCACGCACCAGCTGGCTGGCGGCGGCCATCTTGCGCGACGAGTCCGTCGCGCGGCTGCCGAAGTTGGAGTGCGACAGCAGGGCGATCTTCGGCACCACGCCAAAGCGCAGCATCTCGTCGGCGGCCTGGATCGTGATGTTGGCCACTTCTTCGGACGTCGGGTTTTCGTTGACGTGCGTGTCGGTGACGAACAAGGTCTGGTCGGGCAGCATCAGCACGTTCAGGGCGGCGTAGGTCTGGCCTTCCTTCCGGCCGATGATCTCATCGACATACTTGAGCTGGTTGTCGTACTTGCTGGCCACGCCGCAGAGCAGGGCGTCGGCGTCTCCACGGCGCAGCAGCATCGCGCCGATCAGCGTGTTGTGCTTGCGGATCATCGCCTTGGCGATGGCCGGCGTCACGCCTTCGCGGCCCTTGAGCTGGTAGTAGGCGTTCCAGGTTTCGTTGAAGCGGCTGTCGTCCTCGGGATCCACGATCTCGAAATTCTGGCCGGGGATCAGGCGCAGGCCGAACTTCTTGATGCGCATCTCGATCACGGACGGGCGGCCGACCAGGATCGGGAACGCCAGCTTTTCGTCGCTGACGGTCTGCACGGCGCGCAGCACGCGCTCGTCTTCGCCGTCGGCGTAGATGACGCGCTTGGGCGCCTTCTTGGCCTGGGCGAACAGCGGACGCATCAGCTGGCCGGAGTGGTATACGAAGCCCATCAGCTTCTGGCGGTAGGCTTCGATATCCTCGATGGGCCGCGCCGCCACGCCGGAATCGGCGGCGGCCTGGGCCACGGCCGGCGCGATCTGGACGATCAGGCGCGGGTCGAACGGCTTGGGAATGATGTAGTCCGGACCGAAGGACAGTTCCTGGCCGGCGTAGGCGCGCGCCACTTCATCGTTCTGCTCGGCTTGCGCCAGTTCGGCGATGGCCTTGACGCAGGCGAGCTTCATTTCTTCCGTGATGCGCGAGGCGCCGGCGTCCATGGCGCCGCGGAAGATGAACGGGAAGCACAGCACGTTGTTGACCTGGTTCGGATAGTCCGAACGGCCGGTGGCGATGATGCAGTCGGGACGCGCCGCCTTGGCGACTTCCGGACGGATTTCGGGTTCCGGGTTGGCCAGCGCCAGGATCAGCGGGCTGGCGGCCATGGTCTTGACCATGTCGGCGGTCAGCACGCCGGCGGTGGAGCAGCCCAGGAACACGTCGGCGCCGTTGACCACGTCGGCCAGCGTGCGCGCGTCGGTCTTCTGCGCGTAGCGCTTCTTGTTGGCTTCCATGTTTTCATCGCGGCCGTCCCAGATCACGCCGCGCGAGTCCACCACGTAGATGTTCTCGCGCTTGACGCCCAGGTGCACCAGCAGGTCCAGGCAGGCGATGGCGGCGGCGCCGGCGCCCGAGCAGGCCAGCTTGACCGAGCCGATGTCCTTGCCCACGACCTTCAGGCCGTTCAGGATCGCGGCCGACGAAATGATGGCGGTGCCGTGCTGGTCGTCGTGGAAGACGGGGATCTTCATGCGCTCGCGCAGCTTCTTCTCGATGTAGAAGCACTCGGGCGCCTTGATGTCTTCAAGGTTGACGCCGCCCAGCGTGGGTTCCAGCGCGGCGATGATGTCGACCAGCTTGTCCGGGTCGTTTTCGGCGAGTTCGATGTCGAACACGTCGATGCCGGCGAATTTCTTGAACAGGCAGCCCTTGCCTTCCATGACCGGCTTGGCGGCCAGCGGACCGATGTTGCCCAGGCCCAGCACGGCGGTGCCGTTGGTGATCACGCCCACCAGGTTGCCGCGCGAGGTGTACTTCGAGGCGGCGTCGTCGCCTTGGTCGAAGATGGCCATGCAGGCGGCCGCCACGCCGGGGGAGTAGGCCAGGGACAGGTCATCCTGGTTGGCCAGGGTCTTGGTGGGGGTGACCGAGATTTTGCCCGGGGTGGGGTAGGCGTGGTAATCCAACGCCAGTTTGGTGAGAGTTTCGTCCATGGATACAGGCCTCTGGGGCGTAAAACAGAAAAGAAAACGGACTGCAAAAGGCGGGCTCGCGGCCCGCCGTCATGTATTGGCAATGCTTGGGAACACCCGTATTTCACCAGAAAGCGCGGAAGCTTGGTTGTTGCACTGCAGCGAACGCGCGGGTCGCGGCAATTGCGCCCGCGCGTTCTGCCCGGTTTACCCCTCCCAGGGCGGGGTCTGGCGGGCGCCGGCGTTCAGGCGGGCGCGCAGCGCCCGGGCGTCGTCCTGGCGGCCCAGGCTGTCCAGCGCATACAGCGCGATCCAGTCGGCGCTCACCTCGAAGAAGTCGCGCAGCTGGGCCCGGGTGTCGCTGCGCCCGAATCCGTCGGTGCCCAGCGTGCGGTAGGCCGCCGGCACCCACGCGCGGATCTGCTCGGGCACGGCGCGCACGTAGTCGGTGGCGGCGATCACGGGAGCATCGCTGCCTCCCAGGCAGGTCCGGACCCAATCGGACGCGCCGGTTTCCAGCCCCAGGACGCGGGCGCGTTCGGCTTCGCGGCCGTCCCGGGCCAGTTCGGAAAAGCTGGTGACGCTCCAGACCTCGGCGTCCACTCCGTAGTCGGCTTGCAGGCGCTCGGCCGCCATCTCGGCTTCCCGCAGCATCGGGCCGGCGCCGAGCAGGCGCACCTGGGCCTGGCCGCGGGCGGGGCGCAGGCGGTACATGCCGCGCAGGATGCCCTCGCGCGCGCCCGCGTCCGCCGGCATGTCCGGTTGCGGCAGGTTCTCGTTGGTGACGGTCAGGTAGAAGAACTCGTCGCGCTGCTCGTCGAGCATGCGGCGCATGCCGTGCTCGACGATGACCGCGACCTCGTAGGCATAGGCCGGGTCATAGGCGCGGCAGTTGGGAACGGCGGCGGCCATGACGTGACTGGAGCCGTCCTGGTGCTGCAGCCCTTCGCCGCCCAGCGTGGTCCTGCCGGACGTCGCGCCGATGAGGAAGCCGCGCGTGCGCTGGTCGGCGGCCGCCCAGATGAGGTCGCCGATGCGCTGGAAGCCGAACATCGAGTAATAGATATAGAAGGGCAGCATCGGCAGGCCGTTGACCGAATAGCTGGTGCCGGCCGCGGTCCAGGACGAGATCGCGCCCGCCTCGGTGATGCCTTCTTCCAGGATCTGGCCGTCGCGGGCCTCGCGGTAGTACAGCACCGAGCCGATATCCTCGGGTTCATAGAGCTGCCCCTGCGCTGAATAGATGCCGATCTGCCGGAACAGGTTGGCCATGCCGAAGGTGCGGGCCTCGTCCGCGACGATGGGCACGATGCGCGGCCCCACGGTGGCGTCCTTGAGCAGGGCCGTCAGCATGCGCACGATGGCCATGGTGGAGGACATTTCCTTGCCGTCCGCGGCCAGCGCGAAGCGTGCCCAGTGTTCGGCGTCGGGCGGCGCCAGGCGGGGGGCCTCGGTGCTGCGGCGGGGAATATGCCCGCCCAGCGCGGCGCGGCGCGCCTGCAGATGGCGCAGTTCGGCGCTGTCCTCGGCGGGGCGGTAGAACTTCAGCGCAAGGCAGTCGGCGTCCGAGATCGGCAGCGCGAAGCGGTCGCGAAAGGCCAGCAGCGCCTCGTCGTCCAGCTTCTTCTGCTGGTGGGTGGTCATCTTGCCCTGGCCCGCGGAGCCCATGCCGAAACCCTTCTTGGTCTGCGCGAGGATGACGGTGGGCTGGCCGCGATGGCGCACGGCGCGGTGATACGCGGCATGGATTTTCACCATGTCGTGGCCGCCGCGGTGCAGCCGGTCGATGGCTTCGTCGGTCCAGTCGGCCACCAGCGCGGCCAGCTCGGGATTCTGGTTGAAGAAGTGGGCGCGGTTGAACGCGCCGTCGTTGGCGGCGAAGGTCTGGAACTGCCCGTCGACGGTGTTGGCGAAGGCGCGGGCTAGCGCGCCGCCAGTATCGCGTCGCAGAAGGGCGTCCCAGTCGCTGCCCCAGACCAGCTTGATGACGTTCCAGCCCGCGCCGGCGTACAGCGTTTCAAGCTCGTCGATGATGCGGCCGTTGCCGCGCACGGGACCGTCCAGGCGCTGCAGGTTGCAGTTGACCACGAAGACCAGGTTGTCCAGTTTTTCGCGGGCCGCCAGCGTGAGCGCGGCGATGGATTCGGGTTCGTCCATTTCGCCGTCGCCGAAAATGCCCCAAACCTTGCGGTCGGCGGCGGGCATCAGCGAGCGGTGTTCGAGATAGCGCATGAAGCGCGCCTGGTAGATGGCGTTGATGGGGCCGATCCCCATCGATCCCGTGGGGAACTGCCAGAAATCCGGCATCAGCCAGGGGTGCGGGTAGGAGGACAGCCCGCGCAGACCGCGCGAGGTGGCGGTGATTTCCTGCCGGAAATGGGCCAGGTCGTCTTCGCCGAGAAAACCTTCCAGGTAGGCGCGCGCATACACGCCCGGCGCCGAGTGGGGCTGCATGTAGACCAGGTCGCCGGGCCCCTCAGCCGTCCGCGCCCGGAAGAAATGGTTGAAACCCACCTCGAACAGATCCGCGGCCGAGGCGTAGCTGGCAATGTGGCCGCCCAGTTCGCCATGCGCCTGGTTGGCGCGCACCACCATGGCCAGCGCGTTCCAGCGATTGATGCGGGCGATGCGCTCCTCGACCGCCAGGTTGCCGGGAAACGGCGGCTCCTGGTCGGCGGGGATGGTATTCAGGTAGGCCGTGCGGGTCTGGCTGCGCGCGCGCAGGCCCAGCGACGCCGCGTGGCCCAGCAGGTTGTCGAGCACGTAGCCTGCCCGGCCGGCGCCTTCCGCCTGCACCAGCGATTGCAGCGAGTCGCGCCATTCGGCGGTTTCGGCTGGATCGATATCGGGTTCCGTGTCTTGCCCGGGACGAAGGGAGCTGGTGTCGCGCATAGTCTTGTTGTCTCCTGGTTTAAGGCCCATGCTAGACCCTAGCCCCCGGCATGGGTGATCGAAATTTTGGAGAAATTGCCTTGGTTTCAGCATAATCTTTTGCAGGACGGATTGCCCGCGGCAGCTTATGCCGCCGAATCGCCCGATGACCGTCTCCGAGGCCCACGCCGGCGAGGCGCTAGAATTCGCGGCTAGCAGACAGGGAGATTTCCATGACCCACCCCACCCGCGTCCCCGCAGAGGTCACGTTGCCGGAACTGACGTTCCGCGGCGTCCTGCTGGGCGCCCTGATCACCGTCATCTTCACGGCCTCCAATGTTTTCCTGGGCCTGAAGGTGGGGCTGACGTTTTCGTCCGCCATTCCCGCCGCGGTGATCTCGATGTCCGTCCTGCGCCTGTTCAAGGACGCGAACATCCTCGAAAACAATATGGTGCAGACGCAGGCTTCGGCGGCCGGCACGCTGTCGTCCATCATTTTCATTTTGCCGGCCCTGGTCATGATGGGGCACTGGCAGGGCTTCCCCTTCTGGCAGACGCTGGGCATCTGCGCGGCCGGAGGCATGCTGGGCGTGATGTTCACCATTCCGCTGCGCCATGTGATGGTGGTGCAGAGCGATCTGCCCTACCCGGAAGGCGTGGCGGCCGCGGAGATCCTGCGGGTGGGCAGCGCCGAGCGCGCCCAGGACGCCGCCGAGGATTCGGGCCGGGCGCCGGCCAAGGCCGCCACGGGCATGGCCGACATCGTCGCGGGCGGCTTGGCCGCCGCGGCGGTGAGTTTCGCGGCCAGCGGCCTGCGGGTGCTGGGCGACAGCGTCAGCGGCTGGTTCATGCTTGGGGGCGCGGTGTTTCGTCTGCCCATGGGTTTCTCGCTGGCGCTGCTGGGCGCCGGCTACCTCATCGGCATCGTCGCCGGCCTGGCCATGCTGACGGGGCTGATCATCTCCTGGGGCATCGCCGTGCCCGTCCTGAGCGCCATGGGCGACATGCCGGCGGGCATGTCGCTGGCCAAGTACGCCACCGGGCTGTGGGCGTCGCAGGTGCGCTTCATCGGCGCCGGCGTGATCGGCGTGGGCGCGATCTGGACGCTGGCGACGCTCTTCGTGCCGATGGCGCGTGGCGTGAAGGCTTCGTTCGCCGCGCTGAGCAAATCGGGCGCGGCCCGCGCCGGAAGCGCCCCGCGCACCGAACGCGACCTGTCGGCAGGGTGGATTTCGGCGGTGACCCTGGTGCTGGTGGCGGTCCTGGTCGTGACTTTCCAGGTCTTCCTGTCCGGCGCGCCGCTGTCGGCCGCGGCGATCTGGAAGCTGGTGGCCTATGCCGTGCTGTTCGCCTTCGTCTTCGGTTTCCTGGTGGCGGCCGCCTGCGGCTACATGGCGGGGCTGGTCGGCTCGTCCACCAGCCCGATCTCGGGGGTGGGCATCGTCGCGATCGTCCTGGTGTCGCTCCTGATGCTGACGCTGGGCGGCGAACTGCTGGGCGCGGAGAACGGCGTGCAGATGGCCATCGCCCTGTCGATCTTCAGCACCTCCGCGGTGGTGGCCGTGGCCTCCATTTCCAATGACAACCTGCAGGACCTGAAGACGGGCTGGCTCGTCGGCGCCACGCCGTGGCGCCAGCAGGTGGCGCTCCTGATCGGATGCGTGGCGGGCGCGGCGGTGATTTCGCCGGTGCTGGAGCTGCTATACAACGCCTATGGCTTCGCCGACGCGATGCCGCGTGAAGGCATGGATCCGACGCAGGCCCTGTCGGCCCCGCAAGCCACGCTGATGCTCGCGATCGCGCGCGGCATCTTCACGCACCAGCTCAACTGGTCGATGATCCTGATCGGCATGGCGGTCGGCGTGGGGCTGATCCTGGTGGATCAGGTCATGAAGCGCACCTGCCGCGTGGCTCGGATCCCGGTGCTAGCGGTGGGCATCGGCATCTACCTGCCGCCCACCGTCGCGGCGCCCATCGTGGCCGGCGCGGTGCTCGCATGGCTGCTCGAGCGCGTCTTGCGCCGCCGCGCGGCGGCGGCCGGCCGGCCTTACGAGCAGTTCGCGGACGCGCCCAACCGGCGCGGCGTGCTCATCGCTTCCGGCCTGATCGTGGGCGAGAGCCTGGTCGGCGTGCTGATGGCCGCCGTTATCGGGGCGTCGGGCACCGAGGCGCCGCTGGCCATCGCGGGGGAAAGCTTCGCCGGGACCGCGTCCTATCTGGGCCTCGCCGTTTTCGCGTTGGTCGCGGTGCTGTTCTGGCGGCGCGTGATGAAGCTGGCGTAGCGCCTGCCCCGTCCCGGGCGCGCGGCCTGGCGCCCAGGCCTCAGGCCGGCCCGAGCAGGTCGGCCAGCGTGCGGGCGATGACCTTGGTGGCGCGCCTGAGGTCTTCCAGCTCCACGCGCTCGTCGTTGCGCTTGGCGTGCGATTCCAGCACGCTGCGCGGCCCCGCGCCGTAGATCACGCCCGGGATGCCGGCTTCGGCATAGAGGCGCACGTCGGTATAGAGCGGGGTGCCCATGGCGGGTATGGGTTCGCCGAACAACGCCTCGCCATGCTTCTGGATGGCCTGCACCAGCGGCTGGTTGCCAGGCAGCGGGCGCATCGAATTCGCCAGCAGCAGACGCTTGATGTCCACCGTGATGCCGGGCACGGAGGCGGCGGCGTCCGCGATGATGCGGCGGATATCGGCCTCGACCTCGGCGGCGTTCTCCTCCGGGATCATGCGCCGGTCCAGCTTGAACACCACCTTGCCGGGAACCACGTTGGTATTGGTTCCGCCTTCGATGCGGCCGATGTTCAGGTAGGGGTGGCTGATGCCGGCCACCTGGGACCGGATTTCCTGGTAGCGCGCGTTCTGCGCATACAGCGCCCCGAGGATCTTGACCGCGGCCTGCAGCGCGTCCACGCCGGTGGCGGGAATGGCGGCGTGCGCCATCTTCCCATGCACGGTCACTTCCATCTGCAGGCAGCCGTTGTGTGCGGTGACGACTTCATAGCTGAAGCCCGCCGCGATCAGCAGGTCTGGCTTGGTCAGGCCCTGGGCGAGCAGCCAGCCGGGGCCCAGCAGGCCGCCGAACTCCTCGTCGTAGGTGAAATGCAGTTCGACCGCGCCGCGGCCCGGCTTGGCGACGGCTTCGAGCGCGCGCAGCGCGAACGTGAAGCTGGCGAAGTCGCTCTTGCTGACGGCGGCCGCGCGCCCGTAGAGGGCGCCGCCGTCGATCTCGCCGCCGTAGGGATCGTGCTGCCAGCCATCGCCGGGAGGCACGACGTCGCCATGGGCGTTCAGCGCGATGCGCGGGCCGCCGGCGCCATACTCGCGCCGGACGATGAGATTCGTAATGGATTGCAGTCCATAGTCCCGGACATCCTGGGCCGGCACGGAATGGGCCTCGGCCTGCAGGCCGTAGCCCTGCAGCAGTTCGGCCGTGCGCAGGGCATGGGGGGCGTTGTCGCCGGGAGGCGTGTCGGTGGGCACGCGCACCAGCTCCTGGAGAAAGCGGACCTCTTCGTCGAAGTTGGCGTCGATCCAGGCGTCGAGTCGGGAATAGTCGGTCATGGCGGTCATTTCGTATCGTTGGCGAGCGCGTCGAGCAGCTCCAGCATCGCAAGCGCGGCGAGCTGGATGTCGTCGCTGGTGGTGGATTCGCGCGGGTTGTGGCTGATCCCCGAGTTCTGGCCGCGCACGAACAGCATGGCCTGGGGCATGACTTCATGCAGCTTCATGGCGTCGTGCCCGGCGCCGCTGGGCATGCGGTGGACGGGCAGGCCCAGCGCGTCGACGGCCTGTTCCCAGCGCCGCTGCCAGGCGGGATCGCTGGGCGCCGCCGCTGCGCGCATGGATTCTTCCAGTGTGTAGCGCAGGCCGCGGCGCTGGCAGACGGCCTCGAGTTCGGCCAGCACGTCACGGGCCAGCGCATCGCGCTGGGCGTCGCTGGGGGCGCGCAGGTCCAGGCTGAAACGGCACTCGCCGGGCACCACGTTGATCGAGCCGCCGGGCACTTCCAACATGCCGACGGTGCCCACCGAGTCGCCGTCGCGGGCGGCGCGCCGTTCCACGTACAGAACCATCTCGGCTGCCGCGGCGGCGGCGTCGCGGCGCCGGTCCATCGGCGTGGTGCCGGCATGGCAGGCCATGCCGGAGATCTGGACCTGATAGCGCAGGCAGCCATTGATGGAGGTGACGACGGCCAGCGGCAGCCCCATCTCGTAGAGCACGGGCCCCTGTTCTATGTGGATTTCGACGAAGCCCAGGTAACGGGCGGGATCCCGGCGCAGGGCGGGGATGTCCTCGGGGCGCAGGCCGGCATGCGCCATGGCCTCGCGCATGCTGATGCCGTCCGCGTCTTTCTGGTCCAGCCATTCGGGCCGGAAGTCGCCGATCAGGGCGCCGGAGCCCAGGAAGGTGGCGCGGTAGCGCTGGCCTTCCTCTTCCGCGAAACCGATGACTTCCAGGTGATAGGGCAGTCGCTGGCCGCGCCGGCGCAGTTCGCGCACGCAGGCCATCGGAACGAAGATGCCCAGCCGCCCATCGTATTTGCCGGCGTTGCGCACAGTGTCGTAGTGGCTGCCCGTCAAGAGGGTGGGGGCATCGGGACGGTCGGCCAGATACCGGCCCACCACATTGCCCACGGCGTCGATCCCGACTTCGTCGAAACCGCATTCCTCCATCCATTGCGAGAGCAGCCGCGCGCAGGCGCGGTGCGCGTCGGTCAGATAGGTGACGGTCAACAGGCCTCTTTCCGCGTAGCCCGGGTCGCTGTGGGCGGCAAGCCGTTCCCCCCAGTCCCAGATGTCGTTGCCCAGGCCGGGGACGTCGCCGAACCTGTCCTGCAGCCGGATCTCGGCGATGCGATGGAGATGGTGCAGCGCCTCCTGGAGCTCGACCTCGGGCGGGTTGTCCAGGCGGCGCTCGAACTCCTCGATCACCTGGCCGCGGGTCAGCCCGGCCCCGCGCGGGCCGCGCACGGCCAGGACGAAGGGGAAGCCGAACCTGGCGTCGTAGGCGGCATTCAATTTGCGCAGGCGGGCATGCTCGTCCGCCGTTGCCCCCGCCAGCCCGGCCAGTTCCTGTTCGCGGGCCGATTCCTCGCTGAGCGAGGGTGCCGCGCCTGCCAGCCGAGAGTGGGCGCGCACGAGGGCCAGCCGCGCGCCGGCATCTCCCTCGTCGATCGCCTGGCGCATGCGCTGCCGCAGGTCGGCCAGGGAACGGAACGGGCGGAACTGGACGGCGCGCGCGGCGATCCAGGGCGCCTGCTCGTACAGGCCGTCGAGCATGGCGGCGGCCTCGGCCGGCGAGGCCGAGTTGAGTTGGGCTAGGGTGTGGGCCATGACCGTCCTCTTCAGGCGTTGGGGGGGGAGGGATGCGTCGCCGTCCAGTGGCGCGCGATGTCGATCCGGCGGCAGACCCAGACGCGGTCGTGGCGGCCGATGTGATCCAGGAAGCGTTGCAGCGCGACGATGCGGCCCGGCCTGCCCAGCAGGCGGCAGTGCATGCCGACGCTCATCATCTTCGGCGCGTCGTCGCCTTCGGCGTAGAGGGCGTCGAAACTGTCCTTCAGGTACTGGAAGAACGGATCGGCGTGCGAGTAGCCTTGCGGCAGCGCGAAACGCATGTCGTTGCAGTCCAGCGTATAGGGCACGATCAATTGCGGGACGGTGCTGCCATCCGTTTTCCGCACCTGCATCCAGAAGGGCAGGTCGTCGCCGTAGTAGTCGCTGTCGTATTCGAAGCCGCCATAGTCCGCCACGAGCCTGCGGGTGCGCGGGCTGTCGCGCCCGGTGTACCAGCCCAGCGGGCGGCTGCCGGCAAGCCGCGTGATGGCGTCCATGCCCAGGCGCATGTGTTCGCGTTCCGTGGCTTCGTCCATGTCCTGGTAATGAATCCAGCGCCAGCCGTGGCAGGCGATTTCGTGGCCCAGTTCCACGAAGGCCGAGACGACGTCGGGATGCCGCTGCAAGGCCATGCCGACGCCGAACACGGTCAAGGGCAATCCCCGCCTTTCGAATTCCCGCAGGATCCGCCACACGCCCGCCCTGGAGCCGTATTCATAAATGCTCTCCATGCTGAGGTGGCGCTCGGGGTAGCTGGCGGGGTTGAACATCTCGGACAGGAACTGTTCGGACCCGGCATCGCCGTGCAGCACGCTGTTCTCGCCGCCTTCCTCGTAATTCAGCACGAACTGCACGGCGATGCGGGCCTGCCCGGGCCAGCGGGCGTGCGGCGGGTTGCGGCCGTAGCCGATCAGGTCGCGCGGGTAGGGGCATGTGGCGTCGTAGGAGCTCATGGACGGGCGGGCGATGGATCCGGACGCGCGGCGGCCGGCGTGGGGTTGACGGGCGATCTCGTACTGACCCGCACCATAGCCGGAAACCGCAGTTTTGTATACAAATTATGTACATGATTGTGCGGGATCCGGGCCGGGACGGGCGGAGCGGCAGTCCGGGCGCGCGGTGCCCCGCCGGGAGAACCGCTTCCGGCGGGCCGGGGCCGTGCATGCAATCATGGGCGCTGACCGCCGGGGCTGGCAAGCCCCGGGGAGCGCGCTTCAGCGCAGGTCGCCGCTGGGCCACCCGAGGGGGCCGTAGGCGCCCTTATCCGTTGCGGTACAGAAAGCTGTAGGCGTTGATCGCCGGCACCCCTCCCAGGTGCGCGTACAGGACCCGGGATCCGGCCGGGATGTCGCCGCGGCGGACGAGGTCCATCATGCCCTGCATCGATTTGCCCTCGTAGACGGGGTCGGTCATCATGCCCTCCAGCCTGGCGCAGAGGCGGATGGCTTCGTTGGTTTCGGCGGAAGGCAGGCCATAGGCCGGGTAGGCGTAGCGGGTGTCGAGCACCACGTCCGCCTCTTCGATGGGCTTGCCCAGCCCCACCATGTCGGCGGTGCGCCGCGCGATGCGCAGGATCTGAGCCCGCGTCTGCTCCGGAGTGGCGGAGGCGTCGATGCCGATGACCCTGTCCGCGCGGCCGTCGGCTGCAAAGCCCACCACCATGCCGGCCTGCGTGCTGCCGGTGACGGCGCACACTACGATGTAGTCGAACTTGAATCCGAGTTCGGCCTCCTGGCGGCGCACTTCCTCGGCAAAACCCACATAGCCCAGGCCGCCCAGTTCGTGGTCGGAGGCCCCGGCCGGAATGGCGTAGGGCTTGCCGCCGCGGCGCTTTACTTCTTCCAGCGCTTCTTCCCAACTGCGCCGGAAACCGATATCGAACCCCTGGTCCACCAGGCGCACATCGGCGCCCATCAGCCGGCTCATCATGATATTGCCGACCCGGTCATACACCGCGTCCGAGTAGTCGACCCAGTTTTCCTGCACCAGCACGCAGGACAGCCCCAGCTTTGCGGCCACCGCGGCGACCATGCGGGTGTGGTTGGACTGGATCCCGCCGATCGTGACGAGGGTGTCGCAGCCCTGTTCCAGGGCCTGCGGGATCAGGTATTCCAGCTTGCGCAGCTTGTTGCCGCCGAAGGCCAGGCCGCTGTTGCAGTCTTCGCGCTTGGCGTAGATCTCGACCTTGCCGCCCAGGTGGGCGGACAGGCGATCGAGCTTTTCGATCGGGGTATCGCCGAAAGTCAGGCGATAGCGGGGAAATCGTTGCAGATCCATGCTGGCTCCTGTTGAGTCTCGCCATGCCGGCCGGAATGGCTCGGACGTAAAAATCATAGGAATGGCCTGGATGTCGGGTCAATTGCGTATTTTTCTAAATCTATAGCGATAATATTTTTGAATTCAGATGGTTGAGATTTATTATTTTGATAAAAAAACAAAGAACGAAATTTAATTTTTAGGGACGAATCGAATGGCAGCCATTTCCAGCCTGGACCGCATCGACCGCCAGATCCTGCGCGTGCTGCAGCAGGACGCCCAGATCACCAATCTGGAACTGAGCGCTCGTGTCCACCTGAGCCCGGCGGCCTGCCTGCGGCGCGTGGAAAAGCTGAAGGGCGAGGGCATCATCAGGAAGACCGTGGCGCTGCTCGAGCCCGCCGAGGTGGACATGGCCACGCTGGTCATCGTGGGCGTGGTGCTGGATCGCTCCACGCCCGAGTCCTTCACCGATTTCGAAGAAGCGGCGCGCGGTATCAGCGGATGCCTGGAGTGCCACCTGGTGGCGGGCGAGTTCGACTACTTCCTGATGCTGCGCATCCGCGACCTGGAGCGGTTCAACAAACTGCACGCCGGCGAGATCATCAAGCTTCCCGGCGTGCGCCAGATCCGCACCTTTTTCGTCCTGAAAGAGATCCTGTCGACGACCGAGTTGCCGGTATGACCGAGGCATACGCGCAACACTTGTGCGCGCTCCACAAAAAATGACGCGCCGCCGCATTTTGGATTGACGGAATTTGATGGCGCGTAGACGGCGCAATGGCGGGGGTTCGCCGGACATTCCGGCGCCGCATGAAGGCATTCCCAATTCGCTTTTGCGTCACGCAAACGCAAGAAGACGCCCATAAACTCAAAGGGTTATACTCTCGGCCATACGGCTTTCAAGGCTTGTACGCGCCTTCTGCCCCTGCTATCCGCTAACCGGGAAGCCCGTGTCGCGGAAGGTTTTCCTGCATCGTGTCGAGTGAAGCACTCGTAAAGGTGAAGCGATATGTCTTCGGAATTGGAATCTCTATCCACGTCTTATTTATTCGGGGGTAATGCCCCCTATGTCGAGGAGCTTTACGAAGCCTACCTCGATAACCCCGGTTCGGTACCTGACAACTGGCGCGAATATTTCGACCAGCTGCAGCACGCTCCCGCCACCGACGGCCAGGAATCCACCCGCGACCAGGCCCACGCTCCCATCGTCGAATCGTTCGCCCAGCGCGCCCGTGCCAATGCCTTCGTGCAACGCGCGGCCGAACCCGATCTGAGCGTCGCCAGCAAGCAGGTTTCGGTGCAATCGCTGATCGCCGCCTACCGTTCGCTGGGTTCGCGCTGGGCGGACCTGGATCCGCTCAAGCGCCAGGAACGTCCGCCGATCCCGGAACTCGATCCTGCCTTCTACGGCCTGACCGAAGCGGATCTCGACCAGACCTACTCCGCCACCAACACCTACTTCACGACCGCCAGCACCATGACGCTGCGCGACATCCTGAAGGCGCTGCGCGATACGTACTGCCGCAGCATCGGTGCCGAATTCACGCACATCTCCGACCCCGCCGCCAAGCGCTGGATCCAGGAACGCCTGGAAGCCACCCTGGGCGCGCCCTCCTATACGGCCGAAGAAAAGCGCCACATCCTGCAGCAGCTGACCGAGTCCGAAGGCCTCGAGCGCTTCCTGCACACCAAGTACGTCGGCCAGAAGCGCTTCTCGCTGGAAGGCGGCGAAAGCTTCATCGCCTCGATGGACGAAGTGGTGAACCACGCCGGTGAAAACGGCGTCCAGGAAATCGTGGTCGGCATGGCCCACCGCGGCCGCCTGAACCTGCTCGTGAACATCATGGGCAAGATGCCCGGCGACCTGTTCGCCGAGTTCGAAGGCAAGCACGCCGAAGGCCTGACCGACGGCGACGTGAAGTACCACAACGGCTTCTCGAGCGACCTGTCCACGCGCGGCGGCCCCGTCCACCTGTCGCTGGCGTTCAACCCGTCGCACCTTGAAATCGTCAACCCCGTCGTCGAAGGCAGCGCCCGCGCCCGCCAGGAACGCCGCGGCGACGCCGAAGGCAAGCAAGTGCTGCCGGTGCTGGTGCACGGCGACGCGGCCTTTGCCGGCCAGGGCGTCGTGATGGAAACCCTGAACCTGGCCCAGACCCGCGGCTACGGCACGGGCGGCACGCTGCACATCGTCATCAACAACCAGATCGGCTTCACCACGTCCGACCCGCGTGACTCGCGTTCGACGCTGTATTGCACCGACGTGGTCAAGATGATCGAAGCCCCGGTGTTCCACGTCAACGGCGACGATCCCGAAGCCGTGGTGTTCGTCACCAAGCTGGCGCTGGACTACCGCCTGCAGTTCCGCCACGACGTCGTCGTGGACATCGTCTGCTTCCGCAAGCTGGGCCACAACGAGCAGGACACCCCGTCGCTGACGCAGCCCCTGATGTACAAGCGCATCGGCCACCACCCCGGCACGCGCAAGCTGTACGCCGACAAGCTGACCACGCAAGGCGTGCTGGCCGACGGCGAAGCCGATCAGCTGGTCAAGGACTACCGCCAGCTCATGGAAGACGGCCAGCGCACCATCGAACCGGTGCTGACCGACTACAAGAGCAAGTACGCCATCGACTGGTCGCCGTTCCTGGGCGCCAAGTGGACCGACCAGGCCGACACCGCCGTGCCGCTGGCTGAACTCAAGCGCATCGGCGAACGCATCACCACCGTGCCGGAAGGCTTCACGGTGCACCCGCTGGTCGCCAAGCTGCTGAACGACCGCCGCACCATGGCCAAGGGCGAAATGAACCTGGACTGGGGCATGGGCGAACACCTCGCCTTCGCGACCCTGGTGTCCTCGGGCTACGCCATCCGCATCACCGGCCAGGATTCGGGCCGTGGCACGTTCACGCACCGCCACGCCGTGCTGCACGACCAGAACCGCGAACGCTGGAACGACGGCACCTACATTCCGCTGCAGAACGTGTCGGAAGGCCAGGCGCCGTTCACCGTCATCGACTCCGTGCTGTCCGAAGAGGCGGTGCTGGGCTTTGAATACGGCTTCTCCAGCGCCGAACCCAACACGCTGGCCATCTGGGAAGGCCAGTTCGGCGACTTCGTCAACGGCGCCCAGGTCGTGATCGACCAGTTCATCAGCTCCGGCGAAGCCAAGTGGGGCCGCCAGTCGGGCCTGACCCTGATGCTGCCGCACGGCTACGAAGGCCAGGGTCCCGAGCACTCGTCGGGCCGCATCGAGCGCTTCCTGCAACTGTGCGCCGACAACAACATGCAAGTGATCCAGCCGACCTCGGCTGCGCAGATCTTCCATGTGCTGCGCCGCCAGATGATCCGTCCGTTCCGCAAGCCGCTGGTGCTGTTCACGCCCAAGTCGCTGCTGCGCAACAAGGACGCCGGCTCGCCCCTGACCGAACTGGCCGGCGGCAGCTTCCGCCCGGTGATCGGCGAGGTCGACGAGGCCATCGACGCCGCCAAGGTCAAGCGCGTGCTGGCTTGCTCGGGCAAGGTCTACTACGATCTGGTCAATGCCCGCCGCGAACGTGGCGCCGACAACGTCGCCATCATCCGCGTCGAGCAGCTGTATCCGTTCGCGCACAAGGCCTTCGAGGCCGAACTGCGCAAGTACCCGAAGGCAACCGAAGTGATCTGGGTCCAGGACGAGCCGCAGAACCAGGGCCCGTGGTTCTACGTTCAGCATCACGTGTACGAGAACATGGTCGAAGGCCAGAAGCTGGGCTACGCCGGTCGCGCCGCGTCGGCTTCGCCGGCCGTGGGCTACCTGGCCAAGCACCAGGAGCAGCAAAAGGCGCTCATCGAAGCGGCTTTCGCTCCCAAGTTCAAGGCCATGCTGACCAAGTAACCCAACCCGATGCACGCGCGGCGCGCGGCAAGTTCCAGGAACTCCGTTTCGAACTTTGCCCGCGCCGCGCGGTCCAGAACAAACACTTTACGGAATAAACAAAATGGCTATCACCGACGTCGTCGTTCCCCAACTCTCCGAATCCGTGTCCGAAGCGACCCTGCTGACCTGGAAGAAGCAGCCCGGCGCAGCCGTCGAAGCGGACGAAATCCTGATCGAAGTCGAGACCGACAAGGTCGTGCTGGAAGTGCCGGCCCCGGCTTCGGGCGTGCTGGCTGAAATCGTCAAGGGCGACGGCAGCACCGTCACCTCGGGCGAAGTGCTGGCCCGTATCGACACCGCAGGCAAGGCTGCCGCCGCTGCCGCGACCGCGCCCGCCGAGGCTCCCAAGGCTGCCGAACAGGCCGCCGCCGCGCCGACCGCCGCGCCCGCTTCGACGGCCGCCGCCGGCGTGGCTTCGCCCGCCGCCTCCAAGATCCTGGCCGAGAAGGGCGTGGACGCCGCCAGCGTTGCCGGCACCGGCCGCGACGGCCGCGTGACCAAGGGCGACGCCCTGGCCGCCAGCGCCCCCGCCAAGGCCGCGCCGGCCGCCGCTCCCGCGCCGGCCACGCTGTCGCTGGACGGCCGTCCGGAACAGCGCGTGCCGATGAGCCGCCTGCGCGCCCGCATCGCCGAGCGCCTGCTGCAATCGCAGCAAGAAAACGCGATCCTGACGACGTTCAACGAAGTCAACATGCAGGCCGTCATCGACCTGCGCGCCAAGTACAAGGACAAGTTCGAAAAGGAACACGGCATCAAGCTGGGCTTCATGTCGTTCTTCGTCAAGGCCGCCGTTGCCGCGCTGAAGAAGTACCCGCTGATCAACGCCTCGATCGACGGCAAGGACATCATCTACCACGGCTACTTCGACATCGGTATCGCTGTCGGCAGCCCGCGCGGCCTGGTGGTGCCGATCCTGCGCAACGCCGATCAGCTGTCGATCGCCGACATCGAAAAGGCCATCGCCGACTTCGGCCGCCGCGCCGCCGACGGCAAGCTGGGCATCGAAGAGATGACCGGCGGCACGTTCTCGATCTCCAACGGCGGCGTGTTCGGCTCGATGCTGTCGACCCCGATCATCAACCCGCCGCAATCGGCCATCCTGGGCGTGCACGCCACCAAGGATCGCGCCGTCGTCGAAAACGGCCAGATCGTCATCCGCCCGATGAACTACCTGGCTCTGTCCTACGACCACCGCATCATCGACGGCCGCGAAGCCGTGCTGGGCCTGGTCGCCATGAAGGACGCCCTGGAAGATCCGCAGCGCCTGTTGCTGGACCTGTAATCTCGACGCCCCGGCCCGGCGCCCGCCGCGGCGCCCCGGCCGGTTTCCGGCCGGCCCGCAGGGCGGGGCGTGCTTCACTCAATACCTCATCGCGAGAACACTATGTCCCAACAATTTGACGTCGTCGTGATCGGCGCCGGCCCCGGCGGCTACATCGCAGCCATCCGCGCGGCCCAACTCGGCATGTCGGTGGCCTGCATCGACGCCTGGCAGAACGGCCAAGGCGGCCCGGCTCCCGGCGGCACCTGCACCAACGTCGGCTGCATCCCGTCCAAGGCGCTGCTGCAATCGTCGGAACACTTCGAGCAAGCCAACCACCACTTCGCCGAGCACGGCATCGAAGTCAAGGGCGTCAGCCTGAAGCTCGACACGCTGATCGGCCGCAAGAACACGGTGGTCAAGCAGAACAACGACGGCATCCTGTACCTGTTCAAGAAGAACAAGGTCACCTTCTTCCACGGCAAGGGCGCGTTCGCCGGCCAGGTGGACGGCGGCTGGGCCATCAAGGTCACCGGCACCGCCGAGGCTGATCTGGTCGCCAAGCACGTCGTGGTCGCGACCGGCTCGTCGGCGCGTGAACTGCCCGGCCTGCCGTTCGACGAAAAGGTCGTGCTGTCCAACGACGGCGCGCTGAACATCGGCGCCGTGCCGAAGACGCTGGGCGTGATCGGCGCCGGCGTGATCGGTCTGGAAATGGGCAGCGTGTGGCGCCGCCTGGGTTCGGAAGTCACCATCCTGGAAGCGATGCCGGAATTCCTGGCCGCCGCCGACCAGCAAGTGGCCAAGGAAGCCCTCAAGGCCTTCACCAAGCAGGGCCTGAACATCCAGATGGGCGTCAAGATCGGCGAGATCAAGGCCACCGCCAAGTCGGTGACCGTGCCCTACGTCGATGCCAAGGGCGCCGAGCAGAAGCTGGTGGTGGACAAGCTGATCGTCTCGATCGGCCGCGTGCCCTACACCGGCGGCCTGAACGCCGACGCCGTGGGCCTGAAGCTGGACGAACGCGGCTTCGTGGCCGTGGACGGCGACTGCAAGACCAACCTGCCGAACGTCTGGGCAGTGGGCGACGTGGTGCGCGGCCCGATGCTGGCGCACAAGGCTGAAGAAGAAGGCGTGGCGGTTGCCGAGCGCATCGCCGGCCAGCACGGCCACGTCAACTTCGACACCGTGCCGTGGGTCATCTACACCTCGCCGGAAATCGCCTGGGTCGGCAAGACCGAGCAGCAGCTCAAGGCCGAAGGCCGCGAGTACAAGGCCGGCAGCTTCCCGTTCCTGGCCAACGGCCGCGCCCGCGCGCTGGGCGACACCACCGGCTTTGCCAAGGTGATCGCCGATGCCAAGACCGACGAAGTCCTGGGCGTGCACATCGTGGGCCCGATGGCCTCGGAACTGATCTCGGAAGCCGTGACCATCATGGAATTCCGCGGCGCCGCCGAAGACATCGCCCGCATCTGCCACGCGCACCCGACGCTGTCGGAAGCCGTGAAGGAAGCCGCATTGGCCGTGGACAAGCGCGCGTTGAACTTCTGATCGACGCGTAGCCGATGCAAGACGGGGCGGGTTCAAGGATCCGCCCTTTTTTTTATAGTCGGACGACAGCCCCAAGATGAAACCGCCCCCAGCGGGCAGCAAATCCCGCTTTCCCACATGAACGTCAGCGAATACTACGAACACGCCCTGGCCGAACGCGGCTACAAGCCCGACAGCGCCCAGAAGCTGGCGATCGACCGGCTGCAGCGTTACTACGACGATTGGGTCAAGTTCAAGTCGATGCGCTCGAACGCACTGAAGAAACTGCTGAACCGTCCCGACGTGCCGCGAGGCGTGTACCTCTGGGGCGGAGTGGGGCGGGGCAAGAGCTTCCTGATGGACGCCTTCTACGCCACGGTGCCCGTGGTGCGCAAGACGCGCCTGCACTTCCATGAATTCATGCGTGGCGTGCACCGCGAGCTGGAGGAAGTGAAGGGCATGCAGGACCCGCTGGACGAAGTGGCCCGGCGGGTGGCCAAGCGCTATCGCCTCATCTGCTTCGACGAATTCCACGTGTCCGACGTCGCGGATGCCATGATCCTGCACCGGCTGCTGCTCAAGCTGTTCGAGTACGGCACGTCGTTCGTGATGACTTCCAATTACGAACCGTCGACGCTGTACCCGGACGGCCTGCACCGCGATCGCGTGCTGCCCGCCATCAAGCTCATCCAGACGCGCATGGACGTCATGAACGTGGACGCGGGCGTCGACTACCGCCGCCGTTCGCTCGAGCAGGTGCAGTGCTACCACACGCCGTTGGACGAGCACGCCCAGCAAGCGTTGCAGAAAGCCTTCGATACCCTGGCCGACACGCCGCCCCAGGAGCCGCTGCTGCATATCGAGCACCGCGAGATCCGCGCGCTGGCGCTGGCGGGCTCGGTGGTGTGGTTCGACTTCGCCACGCTTTGCGGCGGTCCGCGCTCGCAGAACGACTACCTGGAGCTGGCCAACCGTTTCCATGCCGTGATCCTGTCCGGCGTGCCCAGGATGGGGCCGCGCCAGGCGTCCGAGGCGCGCCGCTTCACGTGGCTGATCGACGTGTTCTACGATCATCGCGTCAAGCTCATCATGTCCGCCGAATGCGAGCCCGAGGAGATCTACACCGAAGGCGCGCTGGCCAACGAGTTCCATCGCACGGTTTCGCGCATTCTCGAAATGCAGTCGCGCGAATACCTGGAGTCCGAACGCCGGCTGGCCGTGTCGTTGTAGTTATGCCGCATCCGCCCGGATTTTCCGGGCTGGGCACGGATAGAATTAGTAATGCAAGTCATTATCAATTAAGATTTTGAGACTTCTGGTCTAGCGCCGCTGTCTCTACTGTGCCTTCCTCCTTTCTGTCCACTTCGGCTCCGGGCGCGGATGCTCCGCCCGCGCCTGTCGACGGCCTGTACCGCGACCACCGTCCCTGGCTGTTCGGATGGCTGCGCCGCAGGCTGGGGTGCGAGCACCGCGCCGAGGACCTGGCGCAGGACGTATTCCTCAGGGTGATCCAGGGCCGCAAGGCGGTGCGCGCATGCGAGGCGCGGGCGCTGCTCACCACGATCGCCAAGGGCCTTGTGGTGGACCACCAGCGGCACGCCGCGCTCGAGCGCGCCTATCTCGCCTACCTGGCCGCCATTCCCGAGGCCCATGCGCCTTCTCCCGAGGCCCAGGCCGAACAACTGCAATCGCTGGCGCAACTGGACCGGCTGCTGGACGGTCTGCCTCCCAAGGCGCGCTCGGCCTTCCTATTGTCCCTGCTGGATGGCCTGACCTACCCCGAAATCGCCGAGCGCCTGGGCGTTTCCCTGAGCTCCGTGCAGCAATACATGGTGCGCGCGATGTCCGCATGCTATGCGGCGTTCTATGGATAGCGCCGGCGCCGCGCCGCCGGACGCCGTGGTTGACCAGGCGATCGTCTGGTGGGCCAGGCTGCAATCCGGCGTGGCCGGCGCCGGCGAGCGGCAGGCCTGCGAAGCCTGGCTGGCGCAGGATCCGGCGCATCGGCAGGCCTGGGAGCGCCTGCAGCGCATCGGCCGGGACGCGCGCCGCGTGCCTTCCGCCCTGGCGCATTCCGCCTTGGCCGCGCCCTCGGAGGGCCGCAGGTCGGTCCTGCGCGGGGTGCTGACGCTCTCCGGCGTGGCGGTCACGGGTTGGGCGGGCTACCGCCATGCTCCTTGGCAGCGCCTGGCCGCGGACCTGAGCACCCGCATCGGCGAGCGGCGCGCGGTCGCCGTGGCCGACGGGCTGCACATCACCCTGAACAGCGACAGCGCGGTGCGCCTGCGCCTGCGGCGCGAGGCGCGCGGCATCGATCTGCTGCGCGGCGAAATGCTGGTGCGCACCGAGGCGCGTCCCGGCGTCGCGGCGTTGCGCGTGGACACCGGCTACGGCGAGTTGCGCGCGGAGGCGGCGCGCTTCGACTTGCGGCGTACCGGCGATGGTGCGCGCGTGGGCGTCTATGAAGGCAGCGTGCAGCTGTTGCGCGCGGACGGGATGACGCTGGCGGCCGCCGGGGAGCGCCTGGCGTTCTCGGACCACGGGGAAATCAGCCGCCTGCCATCGGACCCGGACCGGCTGGCCTGGGTCGACGGCATGGTGGTGGCGAAGGATTGGCGCCTCGACGAGTTTGCGCGCTATCTGGCGCGCCAGCGTCTGGGCATGATCCGCGTGGACCCGGCGGTGGCGGGGCTGCGGCTGTCGGGGGTGTTCCCGCTGGACGATGCCGAGCGGGCGCTCAAGGCGCTGGAGCCCGCCCTGCCCATCCGGGTGACGCGGCATACGCGGTACCTGCTGTGGGTCGGTCCGCGCGAGGCTTGAGCGTTACAAATTTCCCGGCTTGCGGCTTGCAGGTTTTCGGATCCCGTACGGAAAGCAGGAATAGACATCACCGTACAGGGAGAGTGTTGTGTCCGTTTCATCCCAATCGCGCTTGCGCGCGCCCATGGCCGCAGGCCGCCTCGCCGTGCTGGCCGCCGCCAGCGCGGGCGCGTTGATCGTCGGCACGCCGCAAGCCCGGGCGCAAGCCGTTCCCGCGTCCGCCAATGCCCCGCGCAGCTACCAGATCGCCGCCGGTCCGCTGGCCGACGCCTTGACGCAGTTCGCGCGCAGCGCGGGCGTGATCCTGTCGTTCGACCCCGCGCTCGTGCGCAACCGCCGCTCGGAAGGCTTGGAGGGGGCCTATTCGGTGAACGCCGGATTCGCCAGGCTGCTGTCGGGCAGCGGGCTGCAGGCGCGCGCGCAATCGGGCAATACGTGGACCCTGGCGCCGGCTTCCTTGTTCGAGGGCGGCACGACGACGCTGGCGCCGGTGACCGTGTCCGGCATGGCCGACAGCGCGCTGGCGCCCACGGTGGGCTACGTGGCCACGGCCAGCGCCAGCGCCACCAAGACCGACACGCCCCTGATCGAGACGCCGCAATCCGTATCCGTGGTTACCCGTGAACAGATCACGGAGCAGGGGGCGCAGACCCTGAACCAGGTGCTGCGCTATACCGCGGGCGTGGCGACCGAGACGCGCGGCGCCACGGCGACGCGGCTGGACCAGTTCAGCGTGCGCGGGTTCTCCGCGTCTACCTACCTGGATGGCCTGCGCGTGTTCGGCGGCCGCGACGCGTTGCCCCAGGTGGACGCCTACCGCCTGGAGCGCGTCGACGTGTTGAAGGGGCCGGCATCGGTCATGTACGGGCAGGGCGGTCCGGGCGGCGTGGTGAACCAGGTCAGCAAGCGTCCGCTGGAAGAGACGCTGCGGGAGGTCGAATTGCAGGCTGGCAATTACGATTACCGCCGCGCCAACTTCGACTTCGGCGGTCCGCTGGACGACGACGGCAAGTATCTGTACCGCCTGGTGGGGTCGGGCTATATGTCCGACGGGCAGGTCAAGGACACCAAGGAGCGCCGCTATTTCGTGGCGCCGGCCTTCACCTGGCGGCCCAGTGGCGACACGTCGCTGACCATTCTGACGAATTTCCAGCACGATCCGGACATGGGGTCCTACGGCAGCGTGTCCTCGATGCGCACGCTGCGCTCGGCACCGGACGGAATCCGGCTGCCGGCCGACTACTACGACGGCGACGCCAATTTCGAGGAGAGCGACCGCAAGAGCTATTCGCTGGGCTATGTGCTGGATCATCGCTTCAACGACACGTTCAAGGCCTCGCAAAGCCTGCGCTGGACGCGTTCCGAAGCGCGCTACCGCAGCATCTACGGCGCGATGACGAACAACTACGGCTACACGGACAAAACGTACCTGTACCAGCAGCGCTCGTCGATCGCGACGGACGTGGACGTGGGAGCGCTGACGCTCGACAACAATCTGCAGGCGCGCTTCGACACGGGCGCCTTCAACCATACCGTGCTGCTGGGCCTGGACTATCAGCACGTCAAGACCGACACGCTCTCGGGGTTCGGCACCGCGCCGGCGCTGGACGTGCTGAATCCGGACAACCATCAGCACATTCCCGCGCCGGCGTTTTCCACGGACGCCACGTCCAGGCAATACCAGACGGGCGTGTATTTTCAGGACCAGATCAGGATCGACCGCCTTTCGGTGCTGCTGGGCGGACGCTACGACTGGTCGCGCACGGTCGGTGAAACCACCACGCTCGCGACCGGCCGCGTCGCTCCCTCTTCACTGAACGCCGAAGCGTTCTCGGGCCGCATGGGCGTCATCTACAACTTCGACAATGGCGTGGCGCCGTACTTCAGCTATTCGGAATCGTTCGAACCGCAATCGGGCACGGGTTGGAACAACACGCCGTTCAAGCCGATCGAGGGCAAGCAGTACGAAGTGGGCATCAAATACCAGCCTCCGGGCAGCGCGACGATGCTGACGGCCGCCGCCTTCGATATCCGCCGCGAGAACATGACGACCACCGACCCCGACCCCTCCCATGTCTGCGGAACGGCCGGCGGGCGCTGCTCCATCCAGGCGGGCGAACTGCGCACGCAGGGCATCGAACTGGAGGCCAAGACCGAGCCCATGCGCGGCCTGACCCTGGTGGCGGCGTACTCGCTGATGGACAACGAATACGCCAAGGCCTATCCCAACGCGGCGGGCTTGAACCTGAAGGGCAAGACGCCCGTGGGCGTGCCGTCGCAACAGGCTTCGGCCTGGGCGCGCTACCAATTGCAGGAGGGACCGCTGGCCGGCCTGGGGGTCGGAGGCGGCGTGCGCTACATCGGCTCGTCGTACGGGGACGAAGCCAACACCCTGAAGGTCCCGTCCGTCACGCTGTTCGACCTGATGCTGGACTACGACCTGGGCCGCGCGTCGCCTTCGCTGAAGGGCATGCAGGTGGCGCTGAATGTGCAGAACCTGTTCGATAAGGAATACATCGCGTCGTGCGCGGGCGATTCGTGGTGCTGGTATGGCTACCAGCGCTCGATCAAGGCGAGCCTGCGGTACCGCTGGTAGTCCGATTCCCTCGCTTCGTTCCATATCGTAGTGAGAATGGTTATAATTTAGGACCAGCCAAACGCCCGGACTGGACCAAAGGAAAATCAACAATGGCATTCGCAAGAACTCTGGCCGCCATCGCCTTCACGGGCGCGGCGGGCGCCGGCGGCAAGTCCTGCGCCAGGATCCGCTACGTATCCATCCCGACCTGCAACGTGTCCCTGTGAAAGCGCCCGCTGCCGGCGCAGGCATGATGCGCTACCGTCTGGCCGTCTTCTCCCGCATGGCGGCGGCCATCCTGGGCGGCTATGCCCTGGCCTCCGCCGCCGCCGCTTGCCTGGCCGTCTGGCTGCCGATGGGCAGGGCGGACGCCGTGACTACGGCGCAGATGCTGTCCTTCGTGTTCTATGCCTGCGGCGTGATCTGGGTCTTCGCCACGCGCAATGCCTGGCGGGCCTGGGCCGGGATCCTGCTGCCGGCCGCCGTGCTCGGCGGGCTGTTCCTGGCGGGCCGCGCGATGGGGGTGGCATGAAGGCGCGGAAGACCAAGGCGCAGGGCGAGGAGGGCCTGCGCCAGTCCATGTCCTGGCTGCATACGTGGGCCGGCCTGATCTTCGGCTGGGTGCTGTACGCGATGTTCCTGACCGGCACGCTGGCGTTCTTCCGCCCCGAGATCACGGCCTGGATGCAGCCGGAGATCCAGGCGAGCCCGGCCGCTTCGGCGCAGGCGGTGGATCGGGCGCAGCGCTACTTGAACGAGCACGCGCCGGACGCCAAGCGCTGGTTCATCACCCCGCCGTCGAATCGCGAGCCGCTCATCCAGCTGTTGTACCAGGTGCCCAAACCCAGGCCGGGCGAGCGCGGCTTTGTGCGCGTGAAGCTGGATCCGCAGAGCGGGCAGGCCGTCACCGGCCGCGAAACGCGCGGCGGCGATTTTTTCTACCGCTTCCACTTCGAACTGGAAACCGCGTTCCCGTGGGGGCGCTGGCTGGCGAGCATCGCGGGCATGTTCATGCTGGTGGCGATCATCAGCGGCATCATCACGCACAAGAAGATATTCACCGATTTCTTTACCTTCCGTCCTGGAAAGGGCGGCCAGCGCGCCTGGATGGACGGGCATAACGCCTTGTCGGTGCTGGGCCTGCCGTTCCACCTGATGATCACGTTCAGCGGGCTGGTCCTGTTCATGGTCATGCTGATGCCTGCGGGCATCCACGCGGTCTACGAAAACCCGCGCCAGTACACCGACGAGGCCTTCAAATCGTTCAAGATCACGCCGCCGCTGAACCAGCCGGCGCCGACGGTCCCGCTCGCGCCGCTGGTGGCCCAGGCCGAGCAGCATTGGCAGGGCCGCGTGGGCCGCGTCACGGTCAACAACCCCGGGGATGCCGGCGCCATCGTGACCCTGGTTCGCAACGCCGCCGACGGGGTCTCGTATGGCCGGCTGGCGCCCTACATGCGCTTCAATGGCGCAACGGGCGAATTGCTGGAAGGCGAGGACGAGCTCAGCGCCACCGTGCAGACCGCGGGCGTCATCACCGGACTGCACCTGGGCCTGTTCGCCGAACCGCTGCTGCGCTGGCTCTATTTCCTGGTCAGCCTGGCGGGCACGGGCATGGTCGGCACGGGGCTGGTTCTGTGGATCGCCAAGCGCCGCCAGAAAGCGCGGCCGGGAGACGCGCGCGAGGCATTTTCGTTGCGTCTGGTGGACGGCCTGAACGCCGGCACCATCGCGGGCGTGGTTTTCGGCGTGGCGGCTTTCTTCCTGGCCAATCGCCTGTTGCCGGCCGAGATGCCCGGCCGACAGGTCTGGGAAGTCCGCGCCTTTTTCTCCGCCTGGGCGCTGTCGCTGGTCTATGCCTTCCTGTTCCAGCGCCGCAAATGGCCGGACCTGTTGGCCGTGGCTGCCGTGGCGCTCGCCCTGGTCCCGGTGGTCAACGCATTCACCACGTCGCGCCATCTCGGGGTGTCCCTGCCCGCCGGCGATTGGGTCATGGCGGGATTCGACATGACCTGCCTGGCCGGCGCGGCGCTGTTCGGCTGGATGGCGCGCCGGGCCGCCAAGGCGCCGGCAAGGGCGTCGGCCAAGGCGCGCGCGGGCAAGCCCGCCGCCGGCAAGCCCGTCGCCGGAAAGCCCGTCGCCGCCCCTTCCGTTTCTTCCCACGTGGCCGGGGCTGCTCCGGGCAGCGTCGCCTATGAACCTAGAGGGGATACGCCATGACGCTTGCCGCCTTTTGCCTGGCCTACGCGGGGTTCTCCGCCCTGTGCCTGGGCATGGATCGCCATTACGAGGATCTCTTCGACCGCGCGCTGCCGCGGCGGCATCGCGTGCCGCTGCGCGCGTTCGGCTGGATCGCGCTGGTCTTGTCCCTGTGCGCCTCGGCGGCGGTCTGGGGCTGGAGCCACGGCACGGTCGAATGGATCGGCATCCTCAGTATCGCCGGCCTGCTGCTGATCTGGTTCCTGACGTTCCGGCCGCGCGCCGCGCTGACGGCGGGCGGCCTCTGCGCGCTGGCGGCGCCGGTGCTGGCCGTCCTGTAGCGCCGCGGGCGCGGCGCCCGTCCGGCACGTTACACTGGGTGTTTTCCCCTAAACGCCTCTTCGCCTCATGAATACCCGCGTCCTCACCGGCATCACCACTTCTGGAACTCCCCACCTCGGCAACTACGCGGGCGCGATCCGTCCCGCCGTCCAGGCCAGCACGCAGCCCGGCGTGGACGCATTCTTCTTCATGGCCGACTACCACGCGCTGATCAAGTGCGACGACCCTGCCCGCGTGGCGCGTTCGCGGCTTGAAATCGCCGCGACCTGGCTGGCGGTGGGGCTGGACCACGAACGCGTGACCTTCTATCGCCAGTCGGACATTCCCGAAATCCCCGAACTGACCTGGATGCTGAACTGCGTCACGGCCAAGGGCCTGATGAACCGGGCGCATGCCTACAAGGCGGCGGTGGACCAGAACGAGGCGAAGGGCGTGGAGCCGGACGACGGCGTCACGATGGGGCTGTTCTCGTATCCGGTGCTGATGGCAGCGGACATCGTGATGTTCAATGCGAACAAGGTGCCGGTGGGCCGCGACCAGATCCAGCACCTGGAAATGGCGCGCGATATCGCCCAGCGCTTCAACCATCTCTACGGACGCGATTACTTCACGCTGCCGGAAGTGGTCATCGAAGAAGACGTGGCCACGCTGCCGGGCCTGGACGGTCGCAAGATGTCCAAGAGCTACAACAACACGATCCCGCTGTTCGAAGGCGGCGCCAGCGCGCTGCGCGCCTCGGTGATGCGCATCGTGACCGATTCGCGCCAGCCTGGCGAACCCAAGGACGCCGAGAACTCGCACCTGTACACGATCTACCGCGCATTCGCCACGCCGGAGCAGTCCGCCGCGTTCCGCAAGCAGCTGGAAGAAGGGCTGGGATGGGGCGAGGCCAAACAGGCCCTTTACGATCACCTGGAAAACCTGCTCGCGCCCATGCGCGAGAAGTACTTCGACCTGATGGCCAATCCCGGCCGCATCGAAGACATCCTGCAGGCGGGCGCCGCCAAGGCCCGCAAGCTGTCGGAGCCGTTCATGCGCGAACTGCGTCAGGCCGTCGGCCTGCGCAACCTGCAAGCCGCGTCCGTGGAGGCCAAGGGCGCGGCGCCCAAGAAGGAAAAGGGCAAGGGCGCGCGCTTTGTCAGTTTCCGCGACGAAGACGGCGGCTTCCGTTTCCGTTTGCTGGCCGCCGACGGCGAGGAACTGCTGCTGTCGCAGCGTTTCGCCGACCCGAAGGAAGCCGGGGCCCTGATGCGCCGCCTGCAGTCGGAACCCGCGGACGCGGTGCTGCAAGCGGACGGGCAGGGCTATGCCGCCATCATCGACGGCGTCGCCGTGGCGACCGCGCCTGCCGGAGCGCAAGCTCAAGCGGGCGCCCTGCTGGCGCGCGCGCGCGAAGCGCTGGCTTCGCTGGCCCAGGAGTAAGCGGGCGGGGCGCGGCGACGCCGCGCGCAAACGTCGTTTGCTACCGGGAGGCATTCCGTCTCGGAGGGGCCCAGCGACGAAAAAGCCCGGCGCATCATGCGCCGGGCTTTTTTTGGGGACGTCCGGCCGTGGAGCGCGGCCGAGGGCTGGCGATCAGCGCTTGAGCTTGGCGAAGGCGTCCGCCATTGCGCTGTTCATCATGCTTCCGCCCGCGCCGCCCCGGCCGCCGTCGCCTTGCGGGCGGCGGTTGGAACGGTCGCCGCCCTTGGGCGCGTCGCCGCTGCGGCGGGCGGGGGCCGCGGTGTCATTCAGCCGCATGGTCAGCGCCACGCGCTTGCGCGCGACGTCCACTTCCAGCACCTTCACGCTGACCGTCTGGCCCACGCGCACGACGTCGCGCGGATCCTTCACGAACTTCTCGGCCAGGGCCGAAATGTGGACCAGGCCGTCCTGGTGCACGCCGATGTCGACGAACGCGCCGAAGTTGGCGACGTTGGTCACGACGCCTTCCAGCACCATGCCCGGGTACAGGTCGTTCAGCGTTTCCACGCCTTCCTTGAATTGCGCCGTCTTGAACTCGGGGCGCGGATCGCGGCCGGGCTTTTCCAGTTCGGCGAAGATGTCGCGCACCGTGGGCAAGCCGAAGCGCTCGTCGGTGAAGTCGGACGGCGACACGCCCTTGAGCGCATCGCGCTGGCCGATGATCTGCTTCACTTCGGCCTTGATCTTGGCGACGATGCGCTCGACGACCGGATAGGCTTCCGGGTGGACGGACGATGCGTCCAGCGGATTGTCGCCGTTGGGAATGCGCAGGAAGCCCGCGGCCTGCTCGAACGCCTTGTCGCCGAAGCGCGGCACCTTGCGCAGGACTTCGCGGGTGGGGAAGGCGCCGTTCTCGTTGCGCCAGGCCACGATGTTCTTGGCCAGGAGCGAGTTCAGGCCGGACACGCGAGCCAGCAGGGCGGCCGAAGCGGTGTTCACGTCCACGCCCACGGCGTTCACGCAGTCCTCGACCACGGCGTCCAGCGAGCGGGCCAGCTCGCGCTGGTTCACGTCGTGCTGGTACTGGCCCACGCCGATCGCCTTGGGATCGATCTTGACCAGCTCGGCCAGCGGATCCTGCAGGCGGCGCGCGATGGACACGGCGCCACGCAGGGTCACGTCCAGGTCGGGGAATTCCTGCGCGGCGGTTTCGGACGCGGAATACACGGACGCGCCGGCTTCGGAAACCACCACGCGGGTGACCTTGAGATCCGGGAAGCGTTCCATCATGTCGCCCACCAGCTTTTCGCTTTCACGCGAGGCGGTGCCGTTGCCGATGGCGATCAGGTCCACCTTGTGACGGGCGACCAGCGCGGCCAGCGTGTTGATCGTGCCGTCGCGGTCGCGGCGCGGCTCGAACGGATAGACGGTGGTGGTGTCCACCACCTTGCCGGTCACGTCGATCACGGCGACCTTGCAGCCGGTGCGGATGCCCGGGTCCAGGCCCAGCACGGCCTTGGGGCCGGCCGGCGCGGCCAGCAGCAGGTCCTTCAGGTTGGCCGCGAACACGCGGATGGCCTCGGCTTCGCCGCTTTCGCGCAGGCGGCCGATCAGTTCGCTTTCGAACGCCGTCAGCAGTTTGACGCGCCAGGTCCAGCGGCAGACCTCGCCGAGCCAGCGGGCGCGCGGCGTGGCGTCCAACGCGAACAGGTTGTTGCCCAGCTTCAGGAAGCTGGCGACACGGGCCACGCAGGGATGCGGCACCTGCGCTTCCAGCTCGGCCTCCAGGCCCAGGCGCAGTTCCAGCACGCCTTGCTGGCGGCCGCGCAGCAGCGCCAGGATGCGGTGCGAGGGCAGGGTGCGCAGCGGCTCGCTGAAGTCGAACCAGTCGCGGAAATTGGCGCCCTCCGCCTCCTTGCCTTCGACCATCTTGGAATACAGCAGGCCGGTGGACCAAAGGTGCTCGCGCAGATCGGCCAGCAGGTCCGCGTTTTCGGCGTAGCGCTCGGCCAGGATGTCGCGCGCGCCATCGAGCGCGGCCTTGGCGTCATTGATGGACGCCTCGGGATTCAGGTACTGGGCGGCGAGCGCGGCCGGATCGCAGGCGGGATCGGCCAGGATGCCGTCGGCGAGCGGCTCCAGGCCCGCTTCGCGGGCGATCTGGGCGCGCGTGCGGCGCTTGGGCTTGTACGGCGCGTACAGGTCTTCGAGGCGCTGCTTGGTATCGGCGGCGCCGATTTCCTGCTGCAACTCGGGCGTGAGCTTGCCCTGCTGGGAAATGGATTCGAGGATGGCGCCGCGGCGCTCTTCGAGTTCGCGCAGATACCCCAGGCGCACTTCCAGGTTGCGCAGCACGGTATCGTCCAGGCCGCCGGTGGCTTCCTTGCGGTAGCGGGCGATGAAGGGCACGGTGGCGCCGTCGTCCAGCAGTTCCACCGCCGCGGCGATCTGGGAGGCGCGCGCTTCGAGCTCGGTGGCGAGCTGCGCGACGATGCGGGCGTTGTCGACGCCGGCGGCGACGTTCGTGATAGTGGAAGTTTCAGACATCTCTATACGACGACAAAAAGGGAAAACAAGGGGCGGATTGTGCCATAAGCGCCTGTTACAAGACGTGCCAAAGCGGACGGATACGTCCCTCTTGCGGAAGCTTCGCGGCGCGGGCGGCACGCGGCAGCGGGTATCATTTGGTCCTTTCCCACCTCAGCGCCTGGCGTCCGAACCGCAAGCGGCACCGGCCAGGCTATTCCGATGCTGGACCTGGATATTTCCGAATTCTTCGACGAGGACGGGCCCTTGGCCACGGCCTTGCCCGGCTACAAGCCGCGACCGGCCCAGGTGGAGCTGTCCCAGGCCATCGGCCAGGCCATCCAGGACCGCGCCACGCTCGTGGCCGAGGCCGGCACGGGCATCGGCAAGACGTGGGCCTATCTTGTACCCGCCTTCATCCAGGGCGGCAAGGTGCTGATTTCCACCGGCACCCGCACGCTGCAGGACCAGCTTTTCGCCCGCGACCTTCCCCGCGTGCGCGCCGCGCTGGCCGCCCCGGTGACGGCCGCGCTGCTCAAGGGCCGAGGCAATTACGTCTGCCACTATCACCTGGATCGCCTGCAGGGCGACGAGCGCGCCTTGAAGTCCCGCAGCGAGATCCAGCAGTTGCGCCAGATCCAGGTGTTCGCGGGCATCTCCAAGACCGGCGACCGCAGCGATCTCGCGCAGGTGCCGGAAGACGCCGATATCTGGCAGCGGGTGACCTCCACGCGCGAGAACTGCCTGGGGCAGGAATGCCCGCGCATCCGCGACTGCTTCGTCGTGAAGGCGCGCCGGCAGGCCCAGGAGGCCGACGTGGTGGTCGTCAACCATGCCCTGTTCATGGCCGACCTGGTGCTGCGCGAAGAAGGCGTCACCGATCTGCTGCCGGAAGCGGATACCGTCATCTTCGACGAAGCGCACCAACTGCCCGACACCGCCACGCGCTTCCTGGGCAGCAGCGTGTCCACGCACCAGTTGATGGACTTCGGCCGCGCCCTGGAAGTCACCGGCCTGGCGTACGCGCGCGAGGCGGCCAAATGGAGCGACGTCAGCCGCCACCTGGAGACCGCTGCGCGCGAACTGCGGCTGGTCTGCGCGCCCTTGGACAGAATGCCGGGCCGCAAGGCCACCTTCGAGGCCATTCCCAATCCCGAAGCGTTCGACGAAGCGCTGAAGGCGCTGCGCGAAGCCGTGGACAGCGCGGCGCAAGCGCTGGCCGCCGTGTCCGAAAAGCATCCCGACCTGATGGCCGCGGCGCGCAGCGGCGCGGAGATCTCCGCGCGGCTCAAGCGCTGGGCCACGCCGGGCCGGCGCGGGGCGGGGCAGGACGACGAGGGCTGGGGCCGCGACGATCAGGCGCCCGAGCCCGCGGCTCCGTCCGCGCTGGGCGATGGCCTGCCCACGCCGGCCGCCATCCTGGCGGGCGCCGCAGCCGCGGAACAATGGACAGGGCCGGCGGTGCGCTGGGTCGAACACGGGCAGCACCATGTGCGCCTGCATTCCGCGCCGTTGTCCGTGGCGCAGGCTTTCTCCAAGTACCGCAAGCCGGGCCAGGCCTGGATCATGACATCGGCAACCCTGTCGATAAACGGGGAATTCACCCATTTCACCGGTCAGCTGGGGCTGGACAAGGCGCGCACCGGAAAATGGGAGTCGCCGTTCAATTATCCAGAGCAGGCCCTGCTGTTCGTGCCTCGCGGCATGCCCGAGCCGCAGTCTCCGCAATTCCTCGATCGCTTCGTGCAGACGCTGATGCCCTTGCTGGAAGCGAGCCCTGGCGGGACGCTGGTCTTGTGCACCACCCTGCGCGCGGTGGACAAGGTGGCGAACCTGCTGGCCGATCAATTCGACGATGCCGGGCACGAGTGGCCATTGCTCAAGCAGGGGGAGGGCACGCGCCGCGACCTGCTGGACCGCTTCTGCCGGCTGGAGCATCCCGTGCTGGTGGGCAGCGCCAGCTTCTGGGAAGGCATCGACTTGCCCGGCGATGTGCTGACCCTGGTGGCGATCGACAAGCTGCCGTTCGCGCCGCCCGACGATCCCGTCATCGAGGCGCGCCTGCGGGCCTGCCGGGCGCAGGGCGGCAATCCGTTTTCCGAATACCAGTTGCCCGAGGCCGCGATCTCGCTCAAGCAGGGGGCCGGCCGCTTGATCCGCACGGAATCGGATTGGGGCGTGCTGATGGTGGGCGATGGACGCCTGGTCGAAAAGCCTTATGGCAAGCGCCTGTGGCGCGGGCTGCCGCCGTTTGCGCGGACCCGCGAGCTGGAAGAAGTGCTGGCGTTCTACCGCCGCAAGCAGGAGCCGCAGGCCTAGCGCCGTAACGCTCAGGCGGCGGCCCGTTCGGTCCGTCGCGAAAGCGCCCACCAGCCGGTCATGAGGGCGGCCAGGCCCACGATGGGCAGCATGGCGGCATTCAGGATTTCCCAGCCCATCCGCGCCAGGGCGGGCCCGGCGGCCAGGGTGGCCAGGGCGGTGGTGGCGTAGCGCAGCATTTCGGCGGCTCCTTGCACGCGGGCCCGTTCGGCGGGGCGGTAGGACTGCGCCAGCAGCGTGGTGCCGCCGACGAACATGAAGTTCCAGCCCACGCCCAGGCAGAACAGCGCCGCATGAAAAGCCGCGAGTGAACTCGATTGCATGGCGATCAGCGAGCAGGCCGCGTTCAGCGCCATGCCCAGGCCAAGCACTCGGGGCAGGCCGAGCCGATTGATCAGCGCGCCTGCGAAGAAAGCCGGGGCGTACATGCCGATGAGATGCCATTGCATGATGCTGGCGCCGTCGGCGATGCTGTGCCGGCAAGCGACGGCCGCCAGCGGCGCAGCCGTCATGACGAACATCATCGAGACCGAACCCACGACGTTGTTGGCCAGGGCCGCCACGAAGATGGGCTGGCGCATGACCACCGCCAAGGGGCGGGCCGGCAGGCCCGCGGTCTGCGCTTCGGCGGGGCGACCGCCGTCGCCATCCTGGTCGCGGTAGGCCACGAGCAGCAGCGCGCTGGCCGCGCCCAGCAGAACCACCATCAGATAGGCGCCGGAGAAGATCGCAGCCGGGAACAGATCCTTCGCCCAGGACGCCACGGCCGGTCCCGCGATGGCGGCGATGACGCCGCCCGTCAGAACCACGGAGATGGCGCGGCTCTTGGCCTCGGCGGGCACCGCGTCGGCGGCCGCCAGCCGGTAATACTGCGCGAAGGCCTGGAACACGCCGACCAGCGCCGTCCCCAGGCAGAAAAACCAGAAATCGCTGGCAAACACCGCGGCCACGGAAATCAGCCCGCCGACGGCGCCGGCCAACGAACCCAGCATGAAGCCGGCGCGGCGGCCGATGCGCTGCATGAGCAAAGACGCGTACCAGGTGACCGCGGCGCCCGCCACCGTGATCAGCGCGAAAGGCAGCGTGGCCAGCGCCGGATGCGGTGCCAGCATCTGGCCGGTCAACGCCGTCAGGGTGAGATCGATGGAGATTGCCGCGATGTACAGGCCTTGGCAGATGGCAAGGATGCGGGCATTGCGCAGGCCGTGCGAGGGAGAGGTCATGGCGGTGAGAGATCCGGAGGATTGACAGGCTTCACTCTAGCGCCGGACAATTTGACAAGAATGACCATTTTCCCTCTTTTCTTGCCATGGCCCATCGCGTCTGCCTCCTGCCCGTGCCCGACTTCCAATTGCTTGACATGGCCGGGCCGCTGTCGGTTTTCCAGATCGCCGCCGGACTGGTGCCCGGCGCCTATGAGGTGACCGTGGCGTCGGCCGAGGGCGGGTGGGTCCGTTGCTCGGCCGGCGTGCCCGTGCAGACCCGTTCATGGCGCGGCCTGCGCGCCGATACGGTGCTGGTGCCGGGCGGCCAGGGCGCGCGCGAACCTCAGGCGACGCCGGCCATGCTGGCGTATCTGCGCGCCGCGCATGCGCGCGGCCGGCGGGTCGCCAGCGTTTGCACGGGCGCTTTCGTGCTGGCCCAGGCCGGCCTTCTGGAGGGGCGCCGGGCGACCACCCACTGGCGCCACGCCGCGGAATTGCAGCAGCGCTACCCGGCCGTGACGGTGGAGGCGGATCGCATCTATGTCGAGGACGGCGCGGTGTGGACGTCGGCGGGGATCGCGGCCGGCATAGACCTGGCGCTGGCCATGGTGCAGGCGGACCACGGCGAGGCGGTCGCCCGCGCCACGGCCCGCGAAATGGTGGTCTACCACCGCCGCACGGGCGGGCAGTCGCAGTTTTCGGCGCTGCAGGACCTGGCGCCGCCCAGCGGGCGCATGCGCGAGGTCCTGGCCCATGTGGGGCAGCACCTGGATGAAGTCCTGGACATCGAGCGCCTGGCCGGCGTGGCATGCCTGAGTCCGCGCCAGTTCTGCCGTCAGTTCAAGCAGGAAACCGGACAGACGCCGGCCAAGGCGGTGGAGCGCGTCCGCGCCGAGGCGGCTCGCGAACTGGTCGAGGAGGGCGGGGCCGGCATGGACGCCATCGCGCGCCGGGTGGGCTTTGGCGATACGGAGCGCATGCGCCGCGCCTTCATCCGCATCTAC
>NZ_JBLZXF010000033.1:0-47173 GCF_050285585.1 Achromobacter sp.
AAACGCCAACGACGAGCGTTTCGCTCTCGCCGCTTAAGCGGTGAGCCGCTGCACTGATCTGTCCTTGGGTCAGGCGGAGGAAGGCAACTTCCTAGGGGGGCAACCCTCGAACCGCAGCAGCGACATTCACAAGGAATCGGTTTGAACTGGGGTCACACGGTTCAAATTTAAATTACGTGAATCGCTCTGGTCCGGCCTGTCGGTTGGCTAAGTCCAGGGTTAAAACCAAATAAATCGACTACGCATGTAGAACTGGTTGCGGAGGGCTTGCGGACGGGGGTTCAATTCCCCCCGGCTCCACCAAATTAGCAAGTCTCGACAGGCAGCAATGCCCATCGACGCAAAAAAGCCGCCTGGCATCACGCCCGGCGGCTTTTTCTTTTGCCCACAGTATCAAACCGCGAGCGACGCGCAATCCATCACGAAGCGGTACTTCACATCGCCCTTTAGCATGCGCTCATAGGCCTCGTTGATCTGGTCGGCGCGGATCATTTCGATGTCCGCGACGATGCCGTGTTCGGCGCAGAAATCCAGCATTTCCTGCGTTTCGGGAATGCCTCCGATCATCGAGCCCGCCAGGCTGCGGCGCTTCATGATCAGGTTGAACACGTCTGGCGGCGCGTGCGGAGTCGCGGGCGCGCCCACCAGCGTCATCGTGCCGTCGCGCTTGAGCAGCGCGAAGAACGGGTTCAGGTCGTGCGGCGCGGCCACGGTGTTCAGGATGAAATCCAGGCTTTGCGCGTGGGCTGCCATCTGGCCCTCATCGCGCGAAACGACGACCTCGTCCGCGCCCAGCGCCCGGGCGGCGTCGCGCTTGGATTCCGACGTAGTGAACGCCACCACATGCGCGCCCATGGCGTGCGCCAGCTTGATGCCCATATGCCCCAGGCCGCCGATGCCGACCACGCCCACCTTGTGGCCGGGCCCGACGTTCCAATGCCTGAGCGGCGAATACGTGGTGATGCCGGCGCACAGCAACGGGGCCGCCGCGGCGAGTTGCGACTCGGGGTGACGGATGCGCAATACATAGCGTTCGTGCACCACGATCTGCTGGGCATACCCGCCCAGCGTATGGCCGGGCGCATCGGCCGTGGGGCCGTTGTACGTGCCGACCATGTGGTCGCAGTAGTTCTCCAGCCCCGCGTCGCAATCGGCGCAATGCTGGCAGCTGTCGACGATGCAGCCCACGCCTACCAGGCCGCCCGCCTGGTAGCGCGATACATGCGCGCCCACCGCCGTGACGCGGCCCACGATCTCGTGGCCCGGCACGCAGGGATAGAGCGTGCCCGCCCACTCCGCGCGCACCTGGTGCAGGTCGGAGTGGCACACGCCACAGTAGGCGATCTCGATCTGCACATCGTGCGCGCCCGGCGCGCGGCGCGTGATGTCCAGCGATTCCAGCGGCTTGTCGGCGGCATGGGCGCCGTAGGCTTTGATGGTCATGAAGATTCTCCGGAAAACAGATAGACGGAACAGGATGGCCGGCCTGGCGACGTCAGGCTTCCCCCGCTTCCGAGCGCGAGGTCAGGAAAACCAGGGCCGCCGCGGCCAGCAGCATCGCCGCGCTGGCCGCGAAAGCGCCCTGGTGGCCGTAGCGGTCGAACAGCAGCCCGCCCGCCGTGGAGCCCAGCGCGATGGACAGCTGGATCATCGCCACCATCAGCCCGCCGCCGGCCTCTGCCTCGTGCGGGAACGTGCGAGGCACCCAGGCCCACCAGCCCACGGGCGCGGCGGTGGAGACCAGCCCCCAGAAGCCCAGCAAGGCGACGACGATGGCCGTGCGCCCGCCAAACGCGATCAAGGCCACGGCGATGGCGGCCATCAGCAAGGGAATCGCGATCAGCGTGGCGTAGAAGCCGCGCTTGAGCACCGCGCCAATCAGCATGGTGCCGGCAAAGCCCGTCACGCCGATCACCAGAAGCACCAGTGTAATGGCCGGGACATCCATCCGCGTCGCCGTTTCGAGAAAGGGCCGCACATAGGTAAACAGCGTGAATTGGCCCATGAAGAAAACGCCTACCCCCAGCAAGCCCAGCGCGACCGCCCTGTTGCGAAACAACCGGAATACGTTGCCCGAGGCGGCGCCGCGCTCCGTGGTGGGCATGGACGGCAGGCTGACCCACTGCCAGACGAAGGCGACGAACGCCACGGGAACCAGGCAGAAGAAGGCGCCGCGCCAGCCGATGACGGAGCCCAGATAGGCGCCCAGCGGGGCCGCAACCACGGTGGCCAGCGCGTTCCCTGCGTTGAAGACGGCCAAGGCGCGCGGCACCTGGGCGGCCGGCACCAGGCGCATGGCCGTTGCGGCCGACATGGACCAGAAGCCTCCCACCACCACGCCGATCAGCGCGCGGCCGAACATATAGGTGAAATAACCGGGCGCCAAGGCGATGGTCGCGCCCGACAGGGCCATCATCGCGGTCAGGCCCAGCAACAGCGTTTTGCGGTTCAAGCGACCCGCCAGCGCCGAGACGAACAAGCTCGTGACCACGGCGAACGCGCCGGAAATGGCGATGCCCCGCCCCGCCATCCCTTCGGTGACGTGCAGCTCCGCCGCCATCGGCGAAAGCAGGCTCACCGGCATGAACTCGGAAGCGATCAGCGCGAAGACGCAAAGCGTCATCGCAAAAACGCCGCTCCAATGCGCGGCTTTCTGTCCGGCAGGCTGCTGGGCGCCGGCGCCGGCATCAATTGCGCTGGTGTTCATGGAATATCACGCCGCCCTTGCCAGGTTCTTCCGGAAGAACGCCGTCAGCCGGTCCCATGGAATCAGGTCCACCCGGTCGTACAGGTCGACGTGGCCCGCGCCGGGAACCCAGACAAGTTCCTTGGGTTGCGCGGCGCGCTGGTATGCGTCCTGGCTGAACTCCCGGGAGTGGGCCTGATCCCCGCTGATGAACAGCAGCGGACGCGGCGATATCGTCTCGATGTCGTTGAAGGGATAGAAGTTCATGAACTTGACGTTGCTCGCCAGCGTCGGATGCGTGGTCGTCCGCGGCGAAGCCCCGGCGGGCGTGAATTCGCCGCGCGGCGTGCGGTAGAACTCGTAGAACTCGCGTTCGATCGGACTGGACCGCGCGGTCAGCTCATGCACCGTGCCGCTGGTGTATGCGAGCGGCCCTCCGGCGAACTCCCGGTCTCGCTGCCGCGCCGCCTCGACGACGATGGCTTTCCGCTGTTCCAGCGTCAGCGACTTATTCAATGCGTCGCGGTTGGCGGCGCCCATGTCATACATGCTGACGGTGGCGACGGCCTTCATTCGCGGATCGATCTTGGCCGCGCTGATGGCGAAGCTGCCGCTGCCGCAGATGCCGATGGCGCCGATGCGCTCCCGGTCCACCGAGGCTTGCGCGCCCAGGAAATCAAGCGCCGCGCTGAACGCTTCGGCATACATATCGGGCGAAACGCGGTTGCGCGGCCCTTCGCTTTCCCCCCAGCATGGCAGGTCGATCGAGAGGGTGACGAAGCCGCGTTCGGCCATCTTGGTCGCATACAGATTCGCGCTCTGCTCTTTGACCGCGCCCATCGGGTGGCCGACGACGAGGGCCGGGCTTCCGGCATTGGCCTCCAGCGCTTTCGGCATATAAAGATTGCCCGCCACTTCCATCTCGTACTGATTCCTGAAACGCACTTTCTGCACGCCGACCCGATCGCTCGTGTAGAAGTTGTCGGCATCGGCGGGCTGGCGCGGCACCGCCTCCCGGGTTTGCTGCGTGGGAGAGGCCAGCGCGGCGCCGGCGGCCGACAGCGCGCCCAGCGCGGCCACGCCGGCGCCGACCGTGCTCAGAAACTCACGCCGCCTGGCGTTTTGCGGGATGGACATGGTTTGGACTCCTTGCGTTCCTGTGCTGCGTTCAGGGCTGGGCGCGTTCGATCCGCAGCCGATACGGGCCGCTTCGCGCCAGGATGGCCAGGCCCTCATCTACCTTGCCCAGCGGCAGCAGGCCTCGCGAATAGGCGCGAGGCTCGATGAAGAGCGCGAGGTTGCCCCAAGGGGCGTAATGGGTCAGCTCGCCGGCCGCGGGCGCCATGCCCTCGGGCGCGCCCTGCGTGGATAATCTGCGGGGCAGCTCGGACACGCGTTCAATCGTGGCGTAGTCGTCCATGGTCAGCGTAAGCGGCAACAGCGCAGCAAAATCGCGCGCCGTGGGGTTGTCGTACAGCGTGGCCGAGGCGACCCCGCCACCGACGATCAGGCGTATCTTCATGGTGGAATCCTCGGCGGATGGACTTGAGGGCTGGGCCACGGCATGGCCCGGCGAACAGGCGGCCAGCCCCAGGGATGAGCAGGCCAACAGCGCCAGCCATCCGTTTCGGCACAGGCTTCCAGGGAGAGCGTTGAAGCTTTTCATGGACGATATTCTTGCGGACGCCGGGGATGCCTGACTAGCTAATAAATACTTAATAGCCTTATAAGCTAGACTAATTAATCGCCACGACACTCCGGAAAAAATGGCCCGCCGCAACCTCAACGACCTTCTCTACTTCGTCACGGTGGCCCGTGAAGGCAGCTTCACGCGCGCGGCATCACTGCTCAACGTGACCCAATCGGCCCTCAGCCAGGCCATCAGCGGCCTGGAAACGCAGCTGCAGATCCGGCTGCTCACTCGGACCACGCGCAGTGTCTCGCCAACGGCGGCGGGAGAAAGGCTGTTGAACGCCATAGGGAATCGCTTCGACGAAATCGAGGCGGAACTGGACGAGCTGACCGAGCTGCGCGACAAGCCCGCGGGCACGGTCCGCATCACCTGCGGCGACTATGTGCTGCACAACATCCTGCTGCCCAAGCTCACGCCCTTGATGCGCGGGTACCCGGACATCAAGCTGGAATTCGACGTGAACTACGGCTTTCGCGACATCGTCGCGGATCGCTACGACGCCGGCGTGCGGATGGGGAAGACGATCGACAAGGACATGATCGCCATCCCCATCGGGCCGCCCCTGCGGCTGGCGGTGGTGGGGTCGCCCGAATACTTCAAGGCCCGTCCTTTTCCCAAGGTGCCGCAGGACCTCGTGGAGCATCCCTGCATCAATCAGCGCATGCAGAGTTCGGGCGGGCTGTACGTCTGGGACTTCGAGCGGCGCGGGCGCCAGGTCAACGTGCGCGTGGACGGCCCGCTGATCTTCAATACCACTCAGCCGCAGATAGACGCAGCCTTGGCGGGCCTGGGCCTGGCGCTGCTGCCCGACGACGAGCTGGCGCCCTACCTCGCGGACGGCCGCCTGCTGCGCGTGCTGGAAGACTGGTGCCCCAGGTTCGAGGGCTACCACCTTTACTATCCCAGCAGGCGGCAGCCCTCGCCCGCGTTCTCGCTCGTCGTCAATGCCTTGCGCCTGCCGGCCCGGGCCGCCCCTGCTCCGTGAGTCAGTACTTGAAACTCAGCCGCGCCCAGAACGTGCGGCCCGGTTCGTTGACGGCCGTATTGGCGGCGTAGCCGAAGCCGGCATTCCCCGCCAGATTCAGGTGCTCGCTGTAGGTCTTGTTGAACAGATTGTCCACGCCCATAGACACCTGCACCTGCCTGTTGACCGCGTAGCCGCCGTTGATGGAGAAGACACCGAAGCCCGCGCTGGGGCCGAAGTCCTTGCCGACGACATTGCCCTCGTTCAACGCATAGCGCTTCTGCGCGGCGACGATGCGCCACAGGGCGCCGGCCGACCAGGTGCCGTCGTCGTAGGCGGCGCTGAGCTTGGCCTCCAGCGGCGGCATCTGCGGCAAGGCCCTGCCGTCGCTGCGGTTCTGCCCCCAGGCGTAGGCCAGCGTGGCCCCCAGCTTCCAGCGGGGCGCGATCTTGTAGGACGCCCCGAACTCGCCGCCCGCGATCCTCGCATTGACGTTGGTCGCCTGGGACGACGCCCCCATCATGCCGCCCGAGGTGTAGTTGAACAGGATGTAGTCGTCGATGTAGCCGGCGTAGCCCGAGAGCCAGGCGTCCAGCGTTTCAGTCTTGTACTGCGCGCCGACATCGAGTTGCGTCGTCTTCTCGGGCTTCACGCCCTTGAAGGCATTGACGGAGCCGGTCGGCCCCCGATCCGGGGAAAATAGCTCCCAGTAATCGGGAAAGCGCTCCACGTGACCGATACCGACGTAGACCGTGGCGGGAACGCTCTCCAGGTCATGCTCGTATCGCAGGAAGCCGCTGGGCAGCGTATCGTTGCGGCGTTCGCCGGCCGTCGGGTTGGGCATGGGCCTCATCATCCCGCCATCGTCCTGGCGGAAGTCCTTCGCGGATGCCCAATCCACGCGCGCGCCGCCGATGACGCGGCTGTCTTGCGCCGCGCGCCAGGTCAGTTCGCCGAACAATCCGGTATTGGAAAAATCCGCGTCCTTCACCCAGGGCTGGCTGCGATAAGAGACCGCGCCCATGCCGCTGCGGGACCGGTGGCGGCTCTGCTGGAAGTCCAGGCCGGCCGCGAGGTCTACGGCCGTCGATAGATTCCAAGTGCTGGCGAAGCGCCCGCCCCAGGTGGCGCGGTCGACATCGGAAGCCATCGCCATGGGCATCGCGCTCATCGGATTCGGCGCGCGCAGGGTGTAGTTATCCATCACGTGGTCGGCGTAGTTGTAGTACAGCTGCGCTTCGACCTTGTTCAAGACGGCGCCGATGTTGCGCTTCTCGAACCGCAGGCCGAAGCTCTCGCGCTTGAACTGCGATCCGTCCATGCCGCGTCCGGCATAGCGCGCCTCGCCGTCGCCGGTGCCCGCCGTCAATTCGTAAACGGTATCGGCATCCGGGGTGAAGCCCAGCGTGACGTCGGCGTTCCACTTATCCCAGCGCGATGGCACCTCGTTGCCGTCGCCGTCCTCGTAGTCTTGCGAATGGGAGTGATTGGCCGTGACGCGCGCGTACACTTTTTCGTTGCCTATGGTGAGGTCCGCGGCCTGGTCGTTGCGGCCGAAGGAGCCGCCGAGCAGGCTGCCGTCGAAGCGGACGCCCCCTTCGGTGAATCTCGGCGTATCGCGATCGAATTTGATCGTGCCGGCCGACGCGCCAGGCCCCCACAACACCGTCTGCGGCCCCTTGATGACCGTGAGCTGGTCGAAGTTCTCGGGGGAAATGTAGGAGCTGGGCGCGTCCATGCGGGCGGGGCACGCCCCCGGCATGGAGGTGCCATTGGTCAGCAGGTTCAGGCGCGAGCCGAACATGCCGCGCAGTACCGGGTCGCCATTGGTTCCGCCGTTGCGGATCGAGGAGAATCCGGGGATGGTCTTGAGGTAGTCGGTGCCGTCGCTGGCCGGCAAGGGCTGGCGCGGAATCTTCGGATCCGTCGTGAAGGTCAGCGGCGCGCTGGGCGCCACGCCCGTGATCACGACCGGATCCATCGTGGCGACGCCGTGGTCGCCGGCCGCCTGCGGCCAGGCGGGAAAGGAAACGGCCAACGCGGCCGCAACGCAGGTCATCCGCAGGAATTCATCTTTCTGGTGCATATCGGGATTCTTTGGAAAGGTCCTAGACGAGCGCCCGCCGCCGACCGAGGCGCCCGCAGGACGCTGGCGCTGTGTGGATGGTCGACGGGGGCCCGGAATCGCGAAATCGGTCTGCGCCGCGCCAGCGGCCCCGTAGCCGCCCCAGGCAAGGACGAAAGCGGGCTACTGGAGCGTGGCGATCCGCGCGCGGCCGCTGGCCGCGCACGCTGCGCACCGATAACGGTTGGAGAAGGTCAGGCCACCAAGGGCGGCGCGCGCGATTGCTGCGGCAGTCGGGCCAGCGCGCTGGAGAATGGGATCTCGATGTTCGGCCGCGGCACGACGGGCGCCGCCGCGGGCAGGAGCCAGGCAAGAATGAAGAGCTCGGGGAGCGTGGCGCCGCCGAGCATCGCGCAGCCCGCGGTGCAACAATGCGGCAAGGCGCCGCTATGCTGCTCCATGTCTTGCGCGGGCCCCTGGATATCGAGGGTAACGACGCGCGGCCCGCTGGCCGTGCAGATGATGGTGGTGGCGCCCGCCTTGCCCGGAGCGAGTCCGGAAGACGCCAACGCGGAGGATGCGATCAAGGCCTGGAAAACGAACAGAAGCGCCGCGGCTAGCGCGACACATCGTCTACTGGCGTTGGCTCCCGTGTACATTTGTATCCTTTGATCGGCGCAGATGGTATCACGCGAAAGCGGGCCAGACTTCCCGCGGGCCGCCGCCGCGGGGACGAATTGGGCGTGGCCATGATCTTCGACAATAGTCGGCCGCGCCAAGACGATAGCCGCAACCCTGCCATAGGCCTATGGCGGTCCTTGTTTTCTGTTTCGGAGGCCATCTTGCTCCGTTCGTTCGAACGTCTTCTCAACCCCTTCCCGCCCGACGAGGCGCCGCCCCCGCCCAAGGGCCTGGCTTCTTTCCTGTGGGCCTGCACGCGCGGGGCGCGCCGCTATATCGCCGCCCTCGCCTTGCTCAGCGCCTGCGTGTCCGTCTACGAAGCCTGGCTGTTCTCCTTTCTTGGGCAGATCGTGGATCTGCTAACCGCCTGGCGCGCCGGCCAGGACGCCGCCGGGCATGAGCGCAGCGTGCTGTGGGGCATCGGCATCGTGCTGATGGCAAGCATCGTCCTGGTTGCGCTGCGCACCATGGTGCAGCACCAGGTGCTGGCCATCAACCTTCCGTTGCGGCTGCGCTGGGATTTCCATCGCCTGATGCTGAAGCAGAGCCTGTCCTTTTTTTCCGATGAATTCGCCGGACGCGTCACCACCAAGGTCATGCAGACGGCGCTCGCCGTGCGCGAAGTCCTGCTCACCTTCGTGGAGATCGTGCTCGGCATCGGCGTGTACTTCGTCACCATCATCGCACTCGCGGGCGGCTTCGATCCGCGGCTGATGCTGCCCTTCATCGCCTGGATCGTGCTGTTCGGGCTCGCCATGCTGTACTTCGTTCCGCGCCTGGGGAAAGTCGGACAGGAACAGGCCCATGCCCGCTCCTCCATGACCGGGCGCGTCACCGATGCCTATACCAACATCACCACGGTCAAGCTGTTCTCGCACACCAAGCGCGAGGCCCACTTCGCCCGCGCGGCGATGGAGGATTTCAAGGAGACGGGGTTTCGCCAGATGCGCCTGGTGAGCCAGTTCGAGATCGTCAACCAGGCGCTGGTGGTCGCGCTCATCCTGGCCGCGGGCGGGTATGCGTTGTGGCTCTGGGAGGCGGGCGAAGTCGGCACCGGCGCCGTGGCCGCGGTCACGGCGATGGCGTTGCGGATCAATGGCATGTCCCACTGGATCATGTGGCAGATGGCCTCGCTGTTCGAGAACATCGGCACGGTGCAGGACGGCATCGCCACCCTGACGCGCGCGGCCAAGGTCCAGGACGCGCCGGGAGCGCCCGCGCTGGAGGTCACCCACGGCAAGGTCGAGTTCAGCAACGTCCATTTCAACTACAACGGCGAACGCCAGGTGCTCGACGGCCTGGACCTCACGGTCCGCCCCGGCGAGAAAATCGGCCTGGTGGGCCGCTCCGGGGCAGGAAAATCCACGCTGATCAATTTGCTGCTGCGCTTCTATGACCTGGACGACGGCCAGATCCGCATCGACGGACAGGACATCGCCCATGTCACGCAGGACAGTCTGCGCGGCGCGATCGGCATGGTCACCCAGGACACCTCCCTGCTCCACCGTTCGATCCGCGACAACATCGCCTACGGCCGCCCCGATGCCACCGACGAGGAGATCCGCAAGGCCGCCACGCACGCCCAGGCGGACGGTTTCATCCGCGAACTGAGCGACCCGCAGGGCCACACCGGCTACGACACCCTGGTGGGCGAGCGCGGCGTCAAGCTGTCGGGCGGGCAACGCCAGCGCATCGCCATCGCGCGCGTCATGCTCAAGAACGCCCCGATCCTGCTGCTGGACGAGGCCACCAGCGCGCTCGACTCGGAAGTGGAGGTGGCCATCCAGGAAAGCCTGGACGAGATGATGGAAGACAAGACCGTGATCGCGATCGCGCATCGCCTCTCGACCATCGCCGCCATGGATCGGCTCATCGTCATGGATCAAGGACGCATCGTGGAACAAGGCACCCATGCCGAACTGCTGGCGAAGAACGGCATCTATGCGCGGCTGTGGCGGCACCAGAGCGGCGGCTTCCTCGGCGAAGAAAAGGACGAGGCGCTCGACGCGCTGCGGTGAGTTGCGCGCCCGGCCGCGCGCGCCAGCGCTCGGCCGCGACGGAGCCTACGTCAGGGCGTGACGATGTTGAACCAGAACTCGAAATTGTCGAGCGCGGCGAACATGTCCGTGATCTGCTGCTGATCCCCCGTCACCTGCACGTCCCCCTTGGCGATGGCGTCCTTGAGCGTCATTTCCTTGAGCATCATGCGGTTGAGGGTATCGCGGCTGAGCGTCATGCTGGCCGTCGGCTCCCTGGACTGCTTGCCTTCCGTGTGGTTGAGCACGCTGTTCACCATCTCCAGCATGTACTTCTGCTTGGTATCGGTGAAGTCCAGATTGAGCACGACGTGCTTGCCCGCCGCCTTTTCGCGGTTCAGGCGCACCGCGAAATAATCGAACAGCATGTCGAGCGTCATCGCGCGCACCGTGTCCGGGCTGGCCGTATCCGGAACGGGCAGCTTCTGCACGCCTTCGCGCAGTTCCTTGGCGCCGGTCAGGTAGAAATTGCGCCACGGCCCGCTTTCAGCCTGGTATCCCATCTGCTCCAGCGCGTCGGCCTGCAGATTCTTGGCCTCCTGGTTGTTGGGATCGGCGAAGACCGCGTAGTTCACGACTTCGGCCACCCAGCGGTAATCGCCCTTCTTGTAGTATTCGCGGGCCTTCTTCAGGATGGCCGGTATGCCGCCCATCATGTCCACGTAGCGTTTGGAAGCCTCCTGGATGGGCAGCGTGTGCAGCGTGGCAGGGTTGCCGTTGAACCAGCCGAGATAGAGCACGTAGGTCGCGCGCACATCATGATTGACCGAGCCGTAGTAGCCCCGGTTGGAGAATTTGGTGGCGATGGCTTCGGGCAGCTTGACCTGTTCGGCGATCTCTTCCTTGTTGTAGCCCATGTTGGCCAGGCGCAAGGTTTCGTCGTTGATGTAGCGGTACATGTCGCGTTGCATGCCCAGTTGCTCCTGGACTTCCTTCTTGCCCCACACGGGCCAATGGTGCATGGCGTACATCACCTCGACGTCGTCGCCCCACAGGGCCAGCGCCTCGTTCAGGTACTTCGACCACGCCAGCGGATCGCGGATCTTGGCGCCGCGCAATGAGTAGGTGTTGTGCAGCGTATGGGTAGAGTCCTCGGCCGTGTTCAGCGCCTTCTTTTCCTTGATGTAGTACAGCATCTCGGCGGGCGCCTCGCTGCCCGGCGCATACAGGAACTCGTACGTGAGCCCGTCGATAGTGCGTTGTTCGCCCGTCTTCTCGATGATGTCGGTGGGCGGTATGAGCGTGACCGTGCCGGCGGAAGTCGTCGTGCCCAGGCCCGCGCCGACTTGTCCCGTGGCGCTAGGCGGCAGCAGGTTGCCGTACATATAGCTGGCGCGGCGGCTCATCGCGGTGCCGGCCATGACGTTCTCGGCCACGGCGTGCTCGAGAAAGCCCAGCGGCGCGTAGATCTTGACCTTGCCTGCCTTGACGTCCGCCTCGTCCACCACGCCGCGCACGCCGCCGTAATGGTCTACGTGGCTGTGCGTATAGATCACCGCCACCACGGGTTTCTTGGGTCGGTGCTGATAGTAGAGGTCCAGGGCGGCCTTGGCCGTTTCCGTGGAAATGAGGGGGTCCATGATCGTCAGGCCTTCCTTGCCCTCGACGATCGTCATGTTGGACAGGTCGTAGTTGCGCACCTGGTAGATGCCGTCGGTGACCTGGAAAAGCCCGGAGATATTCAGCAATTGGGATTGCCGCCACAGGCTGGGATTGACGGTGTCGGGGGCCGGCGCGCCTTCCTTGATGAAATCGTATTTGGCCGGGTCCCACACCAGATTGCCCTGCGCTCCCTTGATCATGCCCGCGGGCAAGGGGGCGATGAAGCCCTTGTGCGCCAGCTCGAAGGAGGTCTTGTCGGAGAACGGCAGCGCCTTCAGCAATGCCGCGTTGGCGTCCTTGGTCGCGGTCTCGGCGGGTTTGGGCTGCTCGGCCGCCCACGCGCCAGCTGCCAGCGATACCGCGAGTGCCGTCAGCGCCGCCCGCGCCAGACGGGGCCTCGACGCCCTGACGCTGCGGAGCCGGCCGGCCTGGAATTCGGGGGGAACGTACGCACTGCGGGGGAGCTTCATCATGACTTGGTCTCCAGACGGTGGGTATGGATGAGCGGCGGCGAAGTGCCGCCCAGTCAGGCAATGAGGTCACGCGAATGCAGAAAGGCTGTGCGCCCGGCCAGGGCGCGAGACGCCCGGCGATGCATAAATCCTACACAAGTTTTCGATGGAATCAATCATGGATGCTACAAATGCAACTGTGCCCAGGCACCGCCCCGGTCCATTGCGCCTGCGTGGAATCCGCGCTGGCGGCCCGGGGCCAAGGCGCCCTCAATCCTTCGATGCAAGTCCAATGCGGGAGCACCGATGACCGGACAGCCAGGCGGGACATCCAGCGGCAGAGGCAAGATTGGCCTGCTTGCCGTGCTGACCGCGCTTGCGGTGCTCAGCGTCTCCGTGGGCTTCGTCAACGCCCTGTACTCCGGCTACCAGGTGCAGAAGGCGCAGGTCATCGCGAACTCGTTGGCGTCCAACCGCGCCTACGCCGAAAAACTCGCCGAGGTCGTGAATGTCTACGTCGGCGCGGTGCATCGGCAACTGCGCGCGGGCGCGCAGCGCCTGGCATCGCAACCGGGCAATGCGCGGGCGCTGCAGGACGAATTGCATCGTCTGGCCAGCCAGGCGGACGCCGTGGACTCCGTCTGGCTCGCCGATGGCGCGGGCGGCATCACCGCAAGCACCGCGGCGGCCGCTACGCCGGACGGCGGCATCCGGCGCCTTGCCGACCTGGGCGTGCGCGAGCTGCGCGCGGGCGAATGGGTGACGCGACGCCCCGGCGATGCGGGCCCCGCCCTCGTGCTGGTCGAGCCGGTGGCGCGCGGGCCCGGCGGCTCCCCGGGCTTTCTGGCCATGCTGGTCGCGCTGGACGACGGCAGCGGCATGGACCGCGTGATCAGCGGCCAGGCGCCCGCCGACGCTGCCTCCGTGTTCCTGGTCAGCAACACCGGCGACGTGCTGTATCGCCGGCACGAAGCGCACACGGCGCTCGTGCTGACCAATCTTGCGCCGATTCGGCACGCAGGCGCGGCGTCCCTGGAGGACGCGGAGGGCAACACCATACTCACCGGCTACGCGCCGCTGGAAAAGGGCAACTGGGCGATCGTCACCCAGCGGACGCTGGACCAGGTGCTCTCACCGGTTCGCGCCCTGCTGGCGGAATCGCTGCGCTTCTCGATACCGGCCTTCGTGTTCACGCTGGCGCTGGTCTGCGCCCTGGCCTACGCGATCGCCCGGCCCCTGTCGCGGCTCACCCGCGCCATGGCGGCCGGCCGGGATGGCGGCCAGGATCTGAACCGGCTCAATGCCTGGTACACGGAGGCCGACACGCTGCGCGAGGCGGTCAGGGCCACATTGGCGCAGCACCGGCGCGAAGTGGGACGCCTGAACCGCCAGACGCTGACGGACCCGATGACCGGATTGATGAACCGCCGGGCCTTGGATGAAGCGCTCGCGGAGTATGCCGACAAGCAGACGCCTTTCGCGGTCATCGCCCTGGACCTGGACCATTTCAAGCGCATCAACGACACCTATGGCCATGGCGTCGGCGACGACGTGCTGATCGCGCTGGCGCATGCGCTGCGGGGCGGGCTGCGCGGGCAGGACCGGCCCTTCCGAGTGGGCGGTGAAGAATTCATCGCCTTGCTGCCTACCGATTCGGCCGAGCTCGCCGCGGAAGTCTCCGAGCGCCTGAGAACGGCCGTCGCCGGGCAGGAAATGCCCGAGGGCGTGGGCCGGGTCACGGTGTCGATCGGCGTGGCCTTGTGGCCCGCGGATGGCGCCACGAGCGCAGCGGTGATCCAGCGCGCCGACGAGGCGCTGTACGCGTCCAAGCAGACCGGACGCGACCGGGTCACCTTGTGGCGCTCGCTTGCGGGCGCGCCGCCCGTTCCTTAAGGCGGGGTCCTATGGCCGTCGCCCTCTGTTGCAAGCGGGCGACAGCGCGTCCGGCGCGACAAAGTAACGACTGGTTGCCTTACCACCGGGCTCCCGGCCACGCTCGGCAGTGACCACATATGTCGGTGCGCACCTTTTTCAAGGAAATAATCCGTCACATATTACGAATGATTTCAATCCATAATCGACGCAAGTAAATGCCACTGGCGTTTGGAGGGCCGCTTCTCGCGATGAAAGTCCTTTCCATATTCGGCACGCGCCCCGAGGCCATCAAAATGGCGCCTCTCGTCTCGGCGCTGCAACGCGACCCCCAGATCCACAGCGTCGTATGCGTAACGGGCCAGCACCGCGAAATGCTGGATCAGGTGCTGGCGCTGTTCGATCTTCGTGCGCAGCACGACCTCGACATCATGGTGCCCAACCAGACGCTCAACGGCCTGTACGCCCGCCTGATCAGCCGTGTGGACGCCGTGCTCGAAACGGAGCGGCCCGACTGCGTGCTCGTCCACGGCGATACCAGCACGGCGTCCGCCTGCGCCCTGGCCTCCTTCCATCGGCGCGCGCGCATCGGCCACGTCGAGGCAGGCTTGCGGACCGGCAACCTGGCGATGCCCTTTCCGGAAGAGATGAACCGCCGCGTGGTGGACGCGGTGGGAGACTGGCTGTTTGCGCCCACCGCGGAATCCCGCGGCAATCTGTTGCGCGAAAACCTGCCGGGGCGCATCACCGTGACCGGCAACACGGTCATCGACGCGCTGGCCGCGACCTGCGCCAAGCTCGCGCCCGACGGGCCGCTCGCGCGCGGGCTGGCGGCGCGTTACGGCTGGCTGGACTCTTCCCGCCGCCTCCTGCTGGTCACCGGCCACCGGCGCGAGAGCTTCGGCGAAGGCTTCAGGAACATCTGCGCGGCGCTGGCGGGGCTGGCGCGGCGCGACGACCTGCAGATCGTCTATCCCGTCCATCTGAATCCGCAAGTGCGCAATGTGGTGATGAAGGCGCTGGCCGGCCTGCCGCACGTGCACCTGATAGATCCCCTGGACTACCTGGATTTCGTGTGGTTCATGCAGCGCGCCTATCTGATCCTGACGGATTCCGGCGGCGTGCAGGAAGAGGCGCCCTACCTCGGCAAGCCGGTGCTGGTGATGCGCGACGTCACCGAGCGCCCGGAGGCCGTGCGCGCAGGCACCGTGGCGTTGGTGGGCACCGACACGCAACGCATCCTCGACGAGGTGAACCGGCTGCTGGACAGCCCGGAGCGCCATTCGGCGTTCTCGCGGCGCATCAATCCCTACGGGGATGGCCGGGCCTGCCAGCGCATCGTCGACGCGCTCTGCGGCCGCGCCGTGGCCGAATTCGATCCCTACGCATCCGCAGTTCCTCACTAGTCCGCCGCCCCCCCCGTGACGTGCCTCAGCCCGGAGCTTCCATGTCCAACTCCTCGCATATCTCCGCCGCCCGTACACTCCGCCGCGCCTTGATGGCCGCCGGGTTGCTGCTCCCGCTGGGGGCCTTGGCCAGCCCCGCGGGCGACGCCTTGCGCCGCCTGCAGGGCGACGACTGGGTCTCGCGGGACGTCAGCCTGGAAGACCTGGGCATCCGGGAGCCCGTGGTGCTTAGCAATAGCGATGCGCGTCAGGAGTTCTACCTGCCGGTGCCGCGCGGCGTGCCGATCTCGGACGCCGCCCTGAATTTCGACGCCCGCTACACCAAGGGCGAGCCGGGACGGACCAGCATGGTGCTGTGGGTGGACGGCGTGCCGCAAGCCGCTCAGCGCATCGCCGACGGCGAAGGCTCGGCCGCCCGCAGCCTGAACGTCGAGCAACGCAGCCGGGAAACCGGTTTCCTGCGCCTGGGCGTGGATTGGCAGTCGGAGATCGCGCTGCGCCGCTGCGAGAGCAACCGCGCCACCGCCAACGCGCTGACGATTTCACCGCGCACGCGCTTGAGCTACCGCTACGACGCCGCGGCGATCGGCAGCCTGGACGACGCCTGGAGCATGCTGCCGGGCAAGCCGGTGCTGATGGTGTCGGGCGACAAACTCGATCAGCAGGCTTTCGACAGCGCCTGGCGCATTGGCGTGGCCATGGAGCGCAGCGGCAAGCACGTAGCGGTCAAGGGATTTCCAGCCGTCGGCGACGAGGTCGACACGCGCGGCCTCCAGGTCCCGAACGGGCTGGCGCAGGTTCCCGCATTTGCCGCGGTGGCCGGCGACGAAAAGCACAAACTCGCCAATCCCGCCGAGATCGGCGCGCTGCTGGTCATGGGCGCCCCCGCCGTCAGCGGCGACGTCGTGATCGCGGACGCCCAGCTCCGCGCGCGCTACAACGAGGCGCTGGACGCCTTGCAGGCGCAGTTGGCGCAGGACGCCGACGCCGCCGAAGCATTCAAGGCGTGGCGCGGCCGGCGCATGCCGCTGGCGGGCCAGGATCTGCAGTCCAGGGAAATCCGCGTGCTGCCGCTGGGCCGCCAGGCGGTGATCGCGGTGGCCGCCGATGCCGGGGCGCAGGGCGCGGGCGCCTTCGACACGGCGTGGCGCCGGATCCTGGTGACCCGTCAGGTGCAGGTCCAGGCCGCGGCGGCGCCTCGGGCTTTCGAGGACGGCGGCCTGCGGCTGACGAGCCTCGGAGGCTCGCCCTCCAGCTTCGACGTGGTGGCCCGCGGCGACTGGAACATCACCTTCCCGCTGGCGGCCGTTTCCGCCGATGGCGGCATGCCCGACGAACTGGTCATGGACCTGGCGGCCGCGCCCGGCGCGTCGGCCACGCGCCCCGTGGCCTCAGTGTTCTGGAATGGCATCCTGCTGGCCGCCAAGCAGCTGGAGGCGACCGGCAGGCCCGAACGCCTGACCGCGCGCGTGCCCGGCTATGCGTTGGGCGTGGCCAACGCCGTGCGGGTCACGTTCCAGCGCCAGCCGGTATCCGTGGACTGCAACGAGATTCCTCAGGGCTACCCGGTGAACGTGCTGCCGACCAGCTACGTGAAGCCCGGCGCCGCGGAACCCGACGGCACTTTCATCGGGCTGCTGCCCCTGCTGGCGGGCAATCCCCAACTGATCGTCCCCGACAGCTACCTGGCCGACGCGCCGGGCAATATCAAACGGGTCATCGGCATCGCCTCGGCCAGCGGCCTGTCGGCCACCCGCGCCCAGCTGTCCCTTGCGCCCGCCGGACAGGCGGCCAAGCCCGGCCGGCCCTTCCTGGCGATGGAGGTTGCGCTGGACGGCGCCAAGCCTCTGGTCAAAGTCACGGACCGCAAGCAGTTGACGGTGAACGGCAAGAACGCGCCCTGGCTGGATATCTCCGGCCTGGACCATCTGAGCACGGCCGAGGTCGTGAGCGCCGGAGGCCAGAGCGGCGTGCTGTGGCATGCGCTGGGCCAGCAGCCCGGCGCGCTGGACGCCCCCTTCGTGCTGAATCGCGGCAATGTCGCGATCATCGGCGCCGCCGGGCCACTGGCCTGGATCGACAGCGCCGATCCGGGCGCCAGCCATCCGCCAGGCGCGGGCGAAAGCGCCTTCTTCGAATGGCGCCGCTACCTTTCGTGGAGCGTGCCCGCGATCAGCATCGGGCTGCTGGTGCTGCTCCTGATCCTGATCCTGGCCCTGCGGGTGAACCGCAAGAACAGCAAGGAAAACAAGTAATCCGGAGGCGCCGGCGCCATGTCCTCGCTCTACTGGCCCTACCTCATCGCCGACTACTACCGCGGCCTGGAGATCGTGACCGCGGTGGTCGGCGTGATCATCCTGCTGTCGAGCCTGGACGACCTGTTCATCGACGGCTGGTACTGGTTCCGCCAGCTGCGCCGGTCGCTGACGGTCAAGCGCCGTTACGCCCCGCTGACCGCCGAGCAGCTGCGCGCCAAACCGGAACAGCCCCTGGCGATCATGGTGCCGGCGTGGCTGGAGTACGACGTGATCGCGTCGATGCTCGAAACCATGGTGTCCACGCTGGAATACAAGAACTACATGATCTTCGCGGGCACCTACCAGAACGACGAGCGCACGATCAGGGAGGTGGAGCGCATGCGGCGCCGCTACCGCCAGCTGATACGCGTGGAAGTCCCGCACGACGGCCCGACCTGCAAGGCGGATTGCCTGAACTGGATCGTGCAGGCAATCTTCGCGCAGGACACCCGGCAGCCCGTGCCCTTCGCGGGGGTGATTCTGCACGACAGCGAAGACGTGCTGCACCCGCTGGAGCTGAAGTACTACAACTACCTGCTGCCGCGCATCGACTTCATCCAGTTGCCCGTGACGTCGCTGGAGCGGCACTGGTATGAACTGGTGGCCGGCACCTACATGGACGAATTCGCGGAATGGCACACCAAGGACCTGGTGGTGCGCGAAAGCCTGTCCAGGATGGTGCCTTCCGCCGGCGTGGGCACCTGCTTCTCGCGCCGCGCCCTGACCGAGCTGGCGGCGGAGACCGACAACCAGCCCTTTAATACCGACACCCTGACGGAAGACTACGACATCGGCGCCCGCCTGGCCCAGCGCGGCATGCGCCAGATTTTCGGCAAGTTCCAGGTCGAATACGTCACGCGACGCCGCTCGTGGTTCGGCGCCGGGCCCGAGAAGGTCTCGACGGTCGCGATGCCGCTGGGCGTGCGCGAGTACTTTCCCAATACATTCCGCACCGCCTACCGGCAAAAGGCGCGCTGGACCCTGGGCATCGGCCTGCAGGGCTGGCAGCAGGTGGGATGGACGGGATCGCTGGCCACCAAATACCTGCTGTTCCGCGACCGCAAGGGGCTGGTCACCTCGTTCATCGCGATCCTGGCCTACCTGCTGCTGGCCAACTTCTTCATCTTCTATCTGGCGGACCTCTTCGGCTGGTGGACGGTCTATTACCCGTCGTACTTCCGGCCGGGGGGCTGGCTGGTGACGCTGATGTGGATCAATGCCATAGCGCTGCTGCTGCGCGTGGCGCAACGCGCCTATTTCGTCCACCGCATGTACGGCTGGGAGCATGCGCTGCTGTCCATGCCGCGGATGATCGTGGGCAACTTCATCAACGCCATGGCGGCGGCGCGGGCCTGGCGGCTGTTCATCGGCCATCTGATCACGGGCAAGCGCCTGGCCTGGGACAAGACCATGCACGACTTCCCCTCCACGGACCAGTTGACGCAGCAGCGCCAGCGCCTGGGCGACCTGCTGCTGTCCTGGCAGGCGATCGACCACGCCATGCTGGAGCGGGCGCTGGAGATGCAGGCCCGCGAGAAGCGGCCGCTGGGCGAGATTCTCATGGAGCAAGGCTGGCTCGATGAAAGCACGCTGCGCGAGGCGCTGTCGTTCCAGCAAGGCGCGCCGGCGCAGGACGCGCCCCCCACGGATCCGCTATCGCACAGGCCATCCCCTCCATGACCCCTCTCTCCCGCTCGCTGGCATTCGCCGCCCTGCTGACGTGCGCGGCAGCGGCGCCCGAGGCGGCCGCGCAAGCCGAGGCGGCCGCCGAGCGGCCGCTGGAAGGCGACGCCTACCAGCTCGCCGACCAGGCCTACAAGCAATACGACGCCGGACACTACGAAACGGCGGAGATCATGGCCGAGAACGCCATCCGGCTGCGGCCCGACGTGGCGCGGCTGCGGCTGCTGCTGGTATACGCCCTGGAAAAGCAGGGCAAGCGCCAGGAAGCGGCGCGCGCGGCCGACGCGGCGATCGCCGACGGGCTGGGCACGGCCGAACTGCGCCGGGCCCTGGCCAATCTGCGCCGCCCGCCGGCCACGGCCAGCGCCCCTCCGCCTCCGGCCGCGCAGCCCTCCCCGCCCGCGCCGCAAGCGGCGCCGACGCCGGCCCCGAAGAGCGCCTATCAGCGGGCCTATCCCGTGGCTGCGCGGGCCTATGCGGACTACGCCCGCCATGATTACGCGGCGGCGGCGGCCGGCGCCGAACGGGCCTTCCGCGCCGCGCCGGCGCAAGGCGAATGGGCGCTGCTATGGGTCGAATCCCTGGGCGCCCAGCACCAGTACGAGGCTGCCCGCCGCGCGGTCGATAGCGCCCTGGCGCTAGGAGCCCCCAACAAGGCCGCCCTGCTCTCCCGGCAGCAGGCCTTCCAGCGGCAGACCGCGGCGGCCCGGGCGGCGGCCGCGCCCGCCGCCGGCGGCGAAGCCGCCGCCAGCGCCTATGCCGCCTATGACAAGGGCGAATTCCAGGAGGCGATCGCGCAGGCTCGCCTGGCCGTGGCGCAGGCGCCGGACAACGAAAGCTATGCCCAGTTGCTGACGACCACGCTGGCCGCGGGCAATCCGGCCCAGGCCGCCGAGGCCGAAGCGCGGCTCGACGACGAGATCGCCCGCCAGCCCGGGTCCGCGCAACGGCTGGCGCAACGCGGCTACGTGCGCCAGCGCCTGGGCCGGCCCGATGAGGCGGCTGCCGACTTCGCCGCCGCGCGGGCAACGGGTCAGGCGCCGCCGCGCCTTATCCTGGACCAGGCCTATGCGCAATCGGCGATGGGAGACAATCGGGCCGCCACGGCGTCGCTCAAGCAGGCGATCGACCAGGACGATGCCGGCCAATTGGGCCTGAGCCCGCTGGAACGCTACAACACGCGCAGCGCCATCGCGAATCTGTCGCGCGAATGGGGAGCCTCGTTTTCGGCGTCGTACCGCGGCGCGCGCCCTGCCAGTTCCAGCCTGGGTGGCGCCGCCATCAATACGCCCGGGGACGTGGTGTTCAGTACCGCCGAGATCTTCTGGCGCCCGCCGCAGCTGAATAACCGCTGGGGCATGCTCGAAGCCTATGCGCGCAGTTCCAACACCCTGCACGACAGCGGCAGCACGTACGAATCGCGCAAGAACGTGGACCCCTGCACGGGGCTGAGCACGCCCGACGAGCGCGACGATGAGGAGCGCTTCCGCAACAATCGCAGCGCCTCGGGCATCCCGAGCACGATCGGCGCGCTGGGCCTGCGCTACCTGCTGGCCGATACCGGAGTGACCTTCGGCATCGAGCGCCGTTTCTACCTAGGGTCCGGCACCCGCCAAGGCTATGCCTACCCCGAATCCAGCGCGGTCCAGTGCAACGCGCAGCGGGCCTTCCACGAGGCCTATCCGAACCTGCAGGATCAGAGCGCCGTGGCGCGCTACAAGCTCAATGGCAATGCAGGCGGGTGGATGACCTACATCACCTATGGTTACTACCAGGGCCGCGAACTGCGCGTGGACGTGCCCAGCTGGCTCACCATCGAGGGCTATGCGCAGGCCGGCTATGCCTGGGACGACAATAGCGCCCGCTACACCGCCTATTCCGTGGACGCCAAGGGCGATCGCCAACAGGAGCTGGGCAGCGCCTCGGGCCGTCTCAAGCGCGATCAGGCCTTCCTGTCCGGCGAGTTGCGCGTGGGCCGCAGTTTCCGCGCCACCGGCATCAGCGACAAGCTGGTCCTGTTTCCCTATGCGGTCGTCGGCGCCGACTGGCTGTGGCAGAAAAACGTGGCCAAGCTCAACGACCTGCCCGTCTACGGCAACCAGTCGGTCGTCCTTTCCAGCCACGATAGTTCCTGGTCGCTGGGCGTGGGTCCGGGCTTCAACGTGCGCTACTGGTTCCGCGAAGACCACTACAACGCGCCGCGCTCGTACCTGGACCTGGGGGTGCAGTACCGCACCAGCATCGGCGGCGGCGCGACCGACCGCGCCAAGGGCTGGTTCATGAACATGACGCTGTCGTACTGAGCCGCAGATACACATCATTACATGGCTTCATAAGCCTATAACAATGAATCGGGCATAGTGCTTCGCGCCACGCAGGCAGCGCGATCGCCGGGCGTGCAACCCGATCCCCTTACCGCGTTGGAGATTGAATTGCCGATTCTCAGACAAGCTCGTATCGCCCTGCCCGCCGCCGCCCTGGCCGTGTGCGGCGCCGCCGCCCTCGCCCAGCAGGCCATGCCCGGCCAGATGCCCGACCTGGCCGCGCTGAGCGGCCAGATGCATGCCGCCGCCGAGTACTGCAACGCCTACACGGCGGCGCAGCTCGAGCAGATGAAGCAACAGCAGAAGACCGCGACCGGCGCCCAGGGCATGTCCGCCGCGGACTTCGACGCCTCCTTCTCGAAGTCATACGGCGCGACGAAGGCGCAACTGGGCGCGCTGAGCGCGGCGGACAAGGAAAAAACCTGCGCGCAGCTCAAAGCCGTGGCGGCCGCGCAACCGCGTTAGTCCGGGGCTGCTCGGCGGCCGCCTATGGCGGCCATTCCCGCCGCAGCCGCTCGGCCTCGGGCGTAGGCCCGATCAGCCAGGGGTCCGCAGCAAACGCGATCACGCGTTGCGCGCGGTAGCGCCGCGCGATGCGCAGCTGTCGGCGCACGCGAGCGGCGTCGGCCGAGCGCGCATTGAAGGTGGTGCCGTCTTTGCGTTCGGACGGCAGCTCCTCGAACAGCTCGACGATCAGGTCGAACGGTGCGCGACGCGCCAGCAGCATGCGATGCAGGGGCGCCAGCGCCTCATATGCCGCCATGCCGGACACGCCCACCCCGTCCTGCAGCATGGGCCTCACGCTGGCGGCGTCCAGCAGGCCGCTCCACAGGTCGGCCAGGCTTAGCGGTCCGGGCAATTTGCTGTGGAACGTGGAAATGCCGGACGCGCGCCCCGCCTGTTGCGCAAGCGGATCGGACAGGGCGCGCAGCCATCGCGCAAGGCGCGGCTGCCGGCCGGGGGCGGCCCAGCTGTGCTGCTCGATCTCGTAGGGAATGTACCAGCCGCGGAAGGCGGCGCGCCCGGTTACGCTCGCGGCCCGGGCGTAGGCCAGCGCCTGCGCCTGCGCAGCCTGCAGGAAGGCCGCCAGCGCGGCGTCATCCGGATCGCCCAATTGCCGCCACCAGCGCTCGTCGTAGGGCAGGCCCAGCTGCAGCCCCACGCCCAGGCGCTCCGCTTCGTCGAAAATCAGCGCCAGCGTGGACGCGGACAACTGCCACGGCTCGGGGCCGCCGCTCGTCCCCGTCCATTGGATGATGATTTCGCGGAACCCCAGGCCGTGCATGGCGGCGATGCGTTCGCGCCATGCTTGCGGCGAGAGCGAGAGGTGGCTGGGCCACAATTGCCAGAACGTGCTCTGCACCGACCAGGGCGGCGCGCACGCGGACAGGCCGGCGGCGACCGCCGCCATGCCCAGGCCGCGCAACAGGCGCCGCCGGCCGGGGGAAGCAGGCGCGGACGCCTGCAAGAGCCGCCGGGCGATGGGTACTACCCTGCGCGGTTGCCGAACAGGCCCGACAACGAGGCCAGCAGATCGGCCGGGTTGAACTGGGGATTCGACGGCACGGTGCCGTCCGGCGTGGCCTGGTCAACCAGCTGCGGCAGCAGCGAGGACAGCGAACCCAGCAGCGAATCCGAATCCTGGCCGGTCTTGGCGGCCAGTTCGTTCACGACGCCGGGATCCAGCACGGAACCCAGCTGGTCGGCGCTGACGGGCAGGTTCTGGCCCGTGCCCACCCACGAGGCCACGATCTCGCTCAAGCCGCCCTTCTGGAAGCTTTCGATCAGGCCGGAGAGGCCGCCCGGGTATTTGCTCAATTGCTCGATCAGCGCGGGCAACAGCGACGCCGAGCCCCCTTGCTGACCGCCGCCGGCCATCGAGGCCAAGGAATCCAATAGGCTCATCATCGTGCTCCTGAAAAGTCGGAGAATCAGTATAGGCCGGCGCCCGCCGCCGTGGGCGTCATCCGGCGGGTCCGGCGGCGGATCTTTGCAAAGCTTGTCGTTGCGCGCCGGCTCAATCCGCCGCCTTGCCCGCCTGCAGCGCCCGCAGCGCCTTCAGCCCGGCTCGGCCGTCCGGGCGCTGGCCCAGTTCGCGCTGCGCCGCCTGCAACGCGGTCCGGGTACGGGCGCCGATCATGCCGTCGGGTTCGCCCACATCATAGCCGCGGGCGATCAGCAGGCGCTGCAGTTCGCGCCGCTGCGCCCGCGACAGGCCCGGATCGTCCGTGGGCCAGGCCTGGACCAGCGGCCCGGCGCCCCGCAGCCGGTCCGACAGGTGGGCGATGGCGAGCGCGTAGCTTTCCGCCGCGTTATAGGAATACAGGGCGTCGAAATTGCGGGTGACAAGGAACGCGGGGCCAGCCTTGCCCGCCGGCAGCAGCAGGCCGGCCGGGACATCGCCCGCGGGCAATGGCCGGCCATCGGCGCGCGCCACGCCCTGCTTCACCCAATAGGACATCGGGCGCTTGTTCCTGCGGCCGGCTCCCGCCGTGTCAAGCCCCGCCGGCAGGCGGACTTCATACCCCCAGTCCAGCGCGCTGTTCCATCCCGCGCGCTTGAGGAAGTTGGCCGTGGACGCCAGCGCGTCGGGCACGCTGTCGACCAGGTCGCGGCGGCCGTCCCCGTCGAAATCCACCGCCAGCCGCAGATAGGTCGACGGCATGAACTGGGTCTGGCCGAACGCGCCGGCCCATGACCCCAACAGACGGTCTGACGCCAGATGTTCGTCCTGGATGATTCTCAGGGTCGCGTAGAACTCGCCCCGGAAATAGGCCTGGCGGCGGCCGAAGCAGGACAGGGTCGACAGCGAAGTCAGTAGCGGCCTGCCGCCCAGCGTGCGCCCGTAATTGCTTTCCACGCCCCAGACGGCCGCGACCGTGGCCGGGTCCACGCCATAGCGGGACGCCGCCCGGTCCAGCTCGGCCTGCCAGCGCGCCATGCCGGCACGGCCGTCCGCCACGCGTTCGTCGTCGACCAGGCCGGCCATGTAGTCCCAGATGGGCGTCTTGAACTCCGGCTGCGCGTCCAGCAGGCCGATCACCGCCATGTCCGGCGCCAGGCCCGCGGTATGGGCATCGAACGTCGCGCCCGACACCCCGGCCTTCAGCGCCGGCCCGCGCAACTGCGCCAGGCACGCGGCTAACGGTTCGGCGGCATGGGAGGCCGGTGCCAGCAGCGCAAGCGCGACGCTGGCCAGCAAGGCGCCGGTGCGGCGGGGAATATGGATAGTCATGGTCTCAATCCGCCTGCAACGCGGCGAGCTCGGCGTCGTCGAATCCGGCGGCGCGGCGCGCCTCCAGGTTGAAGGGGCCGCGCAGCCGGGGCGCGCCATAGCGCTGCGCCAGTTCGGCATAGCAGGCGACGGGGTCCTTCCCCATCTGCGCGCATAGGTGCTTGTACCAGCGGTTGCCGATGGCCACGTGGCCGATTTCATCGGCCAGGATGATGTCGACGATGGCCGCGCTGTCCGTGTCCCCTGCCCCAGCCAGCTTGGCGCGGATCGCGGGAGACGCATCCAGGCCGCGCGCCTCCAGCGTGCGCGGCACCAGCGCCAGGCGGGCCAGCAGGTCTTCGCTCGTGCGTTGCGCCATGTCCCACAGACTGTTGTGGGCGGGGAAGTCACCGTAGGCGTGGCCCATCCCGGCCAGACGCTGCCTGAGCAGATCGAAGTGATAGGCCTCTTCGCGCGCCACGCGCAGCCAATCGCGGTAAAAGGCCTCCGGCATGCCGGCGAAGCGCCACATGATGTCCAGCGCCAGGTTGATGGCATTGAATTCGATGTGCGCCAGCGCGTGCAGCAGCGCCGCGCGCCCTTCCTCGGTGGCCATGGAACGCTGCCGGACCTGGGAAGGCGCAACCAGCTCGGGCAGCGGCGGACGGCCCGGCAGGACGGCGGACGGCGCAAAGGTCTTGCCGCAATCCAGCACGGCGGCATCGGAGATGGCCCGCACGCCGGCCAGCTTGTCCTGCCATGCCGTGGCGGCCAGCGCGGCCAACGCAAGGCCGCGCAGGCAATCCTGCTCCTCGCCGCCCGAAGGCGAGACCGTGTTCATATCCATGCTTGATTCCCAGCCGGAGGCGGCTCCCCGATAAATACCGCAACGGCGTCGACGCCGCGCAACCACGGAGACTTTATCATTCGCACATGGATTCCCTGCGCCTGACCATAGAAACCGACCTGTCCCGCATCGACGCCCGGCAATGGGATGCGCTGGCGGGCGACCAGCCCTTCCTGCGCCACGCCTTCCTGCGCGCGCTCCATGAAACCGGCTGCGCGGCCCCGGAAACGGGATGGGCGCCCCACTACCTGGCGCTCTGGCGCGACGACGCGCTGGCCGCGGCGGCGCCGCTCTACCTGAAATCCCACTCGCGCGGCGAATATGTGTTCGACTACGCCTGGGCCGATGCCTTCCAGCGCCACGGGCTGCGCTACTACCCCAAGCTGCTGTCGGCCATCCCCTACACCCCCGTGACGGGGCCGCGGCTGCTGGCGCGCAACGACGAAGACCGCGACACCCTGGTGCGCGGGCTGGTCGCGTTCGCGGAACAGATCAACGTCTCGTCGCTGCATCTGCTGTTTCCGGCGGAGGCCGATATGCGGACGCTGCGCGAGGCCGGCTTCATGGTGCGCGAAAGCGTGCAGTTCCACTGGACCAACCCGGGCTATGCGGACTTCGACGCCTTTCTTGCGGCCATGAGCCACGACAAGCGCAAGAAGATCCGCCAGGACCGCAAGAAGGTCGCGGCCGCCGGGCTGGCGTACCGCTGGCTCCGCGGCGCGCAGATCGGGGCCGAGGAACTCGGCTTCTTCTATGAGTGCTATTGCCGCACCTATTTCAGCCATGGCAATCCGCCCTACCTGAGCCGTGAATTCTTCGAGCGCGCGCATCGCGAACAGCCCGAGGCATTCGTGCTGATCCTGGCGCAGCGGGGCGCTCAGCCTGTGGCCGCCGCGCTGAACCTGGCGGGAGGCGATGCCCTCTACGGCCGCTACTGGGGCGCGACGGAATATGTGCCGGGCCTGCATTTCGAGACCTGCTACATGCAGGCCATCGCCTATTGCATCGCGCATGGCTTCGCCCGCTTCGAGGGCGGCGCGCAGGGCGAGCACAAAATGGCGCGCGGCCTGCTGCCCACGCCCACGTGGTCGGCGCACTGGGTCGCGCACCCGGGGTTCGCCGATGCGATCCGGACGTTCCTGGACGAAGAAACGGAGGCCGTGGCGGACTATCTGGGAGAGCTGGAAACGCACACGCCGTTCAAGCGGCCCGCCGGGGATTGAGCGGGCCCGCCGCGGCCTACAGGAAACGGTCGAGCAGCTTGCGGCTGTGCTTGTCCAGCGACTGGATGTCGCGCACCAGATAGAAAATGCCGTGGCTGTCGGCGATCAGCAGCGTCTGAGGGCTCAGGCGGCGGATGTCTTCTTCGCCTCGCAGCGTGAACGAGGTGGGGCCCCGGTCGGTGTCGACCTTCCAGGTGCTGGGCGTGGCGAAGGTGGACACGCTGGCCAGCTTGCGGATCTCGGGCATGAACTCCCGGCTCTCCAGTTCTTCCTCGATCAGCGCGCGCTGGGGCGCGGGCACGTCGGACAGGTGTTCGATCCAGACGAGTTCGCGCCCGTCGCCGGTCACGAGGGACAGGCCGCGGCCCGCCTCGCTGATCGGGAACGCGCGCACCGGGATGACCCCTTCGTGGATGTCGCCGTCGGCGGCCTGGAATTCCAGGCGTCCGAAGGCATTGCGGCGCAGCTGAAAGGACGGCAAGGTCATGACGATAATCCTGGTTCCGCGTCAGGCCACGGCGGCCATGTCTTCGCTGCCCGACGCCTGCGCGTCGGCCTCGGCCTGGCGCGCCTGTGCCTGGTAGAGCCGATAGTAGGCGCCTTCTCGGGCCATCAATTCTTCGTGCGGCCCTTGCTCGACGATCTGGCCGCGGTCCAGCACCACCAGGCGGTCCGCCTTGCGCAGCGTGCTCAGGCGGTGGGCGATGGCGATCGTGGTGCGTCCGCGCACCAGGTTGTCCAGCGCCTTCTGGATTTCCTTTTCGGTCGTGGTGTCGACCGACGAGGTGGCCTCGTCCAGGATCAGGATGCGCGGGTCGATCAGCAAGGCGCGCGCGATGGAGATGCGTTGGCGTTCGCCGCCCGACAGCGCCTGGCCGCGCTCGCCGACCAGGGAGTCGTAGCCATGCGGCAGCCGCAGGATGAATTCATGCGCGTGCGCGGCGCGCGCCGCGGCCACGATCTCGTCGCGCGTGGCGTCGGGCTTGCCGTAGGCGATGTTCTCGGCGATGGTGCCGAAGAACAGGAACGGCTCTTGCAGCACCAGCCCGATGTTGCGCCGGTAGTCGGCCACGCGCACCGAACGGATGTCGGCGCCGTCCACCAGCACCGCGCCTTCCGACACGTCGTAGAAGCGGCAGATCAGGTTGATCAGGGTGCTCTTGCCCGACCCGCTGTGGCCCACCAGGCCGATCATTTCGCCGGGCGCGATGTTCAGGTTCAGGCCTCGGATGACCTGGCGGTTGCCGTAGCGGAACCCCACGTCGCGCAGCTCGATGCGGCCATTGATGTGCGGCAGCCTGGCCGGATTCTGCGGCTCCGGCACGCTGGAAACGTGATCGAGGATATCGAAGATGCGCTTGGCGCCTGCGGCCGCCTTCTGCGTGACCGACACGATGCGGCTCATCGAATCCAGCCGCATGTAGAAGCGCCCGATATAGGCCAGGAACGCGGCCAGCACGCCAACGGTGATCTGCTTTTGCGATACCTGCCAGATGCCGAAGATCCATACGACCAGCAGCCCCACTTCGGTGAGCAGCGTGACCGTGGGCGAGAACAGCGACCACGTGGTGTTGACGCGGTCGTTGACTTCGAGGTTGCGGTTGTTGGCCTCGCGAAAACGCGCGACCTCGCGCTTTTCCTGCGCGAACGCCTTGACCACCCGGATGCCGGGGATCGTGTCGGCCAGCACGTTGGTGATTTCGGACCAGATGCGGTCGACCTTCTCGAAGCCGTGGCGCAGGCGGTCGCGCACGGCGTGGATCATCCAGATGATGAAGGGCAGCGGCACGAGCGTGACCAGCGCCAGCCAGGGATTGATGGACACCAGGATGACCGCCGTCATGGTGATCATCAGGATGTCGGTGGCGAAATCCAGCAGGTGCAGCGACAGGAACACACAGATGCGGTCGGTTTCGCTGCCGATGCGGGAGATCAGGTCGCCGGTGCGCTTGCCGCCGAAATACTCCAGCGACAGCTGCTGCAGGTGTTCGTAGGTCGTGGTGCGCAGGTCCGCGCCGATGCGCTCGCTGACCCACGCCAGGATGTAGGTCCGGGCCCAGCCCAGGCCCCACGCCAGGAAGGCCGACGCCAGCAGGCCGCCCAGATAGAGGCGGACCTTGTCGTAGTCGATGGGCGCGCCGTTCTGGAACGGAATCAGCACGTCGTCCATCAGCGGCATGGTCAGGTAGGGCGGCACAAGCGTGGCCGCCGTGCCCATCAGGGTCAGCAGGAAACCTGCCAGCAGCGGACCGCGGTAAGGCCGCGCGAAACGCCACAGGCGCAGCAGCGCCCAGGTCGACGACGGCGCAGCCTGTTCCTGGTTGCAGGCCGGGCATTCTTCCACGCCCGCGGGAATGGCGTTATTGCAGATAGTGCAGTGGCGCGGCTCCGGCTCCTCCGCCTGGCGGCCGGACAGGCGGATGGCCTGCTGGGCCTCGAACTGCGCCAGCAGGCGCAGCGCGGCCGGGTTCCGGGCAAGGGTGAAGCGCCACACGCCCAGGCGGGCGGAATCGTCGTGCAACTCCAGTTGCGCGGCCCCCGCGTGGTCGGTCAGGCTGAGCCTTAATTGGGGGCCATATGGCCAGGATTCCCAGCCGGCGCCGTCGGGCCGGCGGGCCAGCAGGCGGCGGTCGGTGGCGGCGACCAGGCCCGGCTGGAACTTCAGGCGCTGATCCAGGTCTGTTTCAACCGAGGCCAGCAGTGTTTCGCCATCCGCCAGTTCGGCACGGATTTCATCCCGCCAGCGGGCAGGAAAGGCTTCGGCAAGGCCGGAAAGCAGGTGTGGTTTTTTCATTGGAACGCATACCGGGCCAGGACTCTGCCCTACGAGGCAACCGGTTCGCCACCGGGAGGGGCGGGAAACGTGTCCCTTCCTTACAACACAACGAGTTCACGCCCTGAAGGCGTCGTATAGTATCAGCCGATTTTTCTAATTAGGAATATCTGGGATCCCCCAACTCGTTGGCATTATTCTAAAGTCGCAACCCCAATAAATTCGCGGTATTGCATAGGGGCGTCCGCGCGTGCCAACCTGCTTCTTCAGCAAATTAAAACATGAAAAAGAAAGACATTGAATTTCTCGATGTCGTGGCTTTGCGCGGCCCGAACATTTGGACGTATCGCCCGGTCCTGGAAGCATGGGTGGATATCGGCGAGCTGGAGGATTACCCCTCCAATACCATTCCCGGCTTCTACGAACGCCTGACCGAATGGCTGCCGACGCTGATCGAGCATCGCTGCAGTCCGGGGGTCCGGGGCGGGTTCCTGTCCCGCGTCAAGGAAGGCACTTGGCCCGGCCACATCCTCGAACATGTCACGCTGGAACTGCAGAACCTCGCGGGGCTGCGCGGCGGGTTCGGCAAGGCCCGGGAAACCTCCGTCCGGGGAGTCTACAAGGTGGTCGTGCGCGCCTGGCAGGAGCAGGTCACCCGCGCCGCCTTGAACGAAGCGCGCGATCTGGTCATGGCCGCCATCGAAGACCGCCCGTTCGACGTGCCCGCCGCCGTCGCGAAACTGCGCGGGCTGATCGACAAGCATTGCCTGGGCCCCAGCACCGCCTGCATCGTGGATGCGGCGGACGACCGCGACATTCCCTATATCCGCCTGTTCGAAGGCAACCTGGTGCAGTTCGGCTATGGATCGGCGCAACGCCGCATCTGGACCGCGGAGACCGACCGCACCAGCGCCATCGCCGAAGGCATCTCGCGCGACAAGGACCTGACCAAGGAACTGCTGTCGACCTGCGGCGTGCCCGTGCCGGAAGGCCGCCTCGTCGACAACGAGGAAGACGCCTGGGAAGCCGCCGAAGACATCGGCCTGCCCGTGGTCGTGAAACCGTATGACGGCAATCACGGCCGCGGCGTGTTCACCAACCTGACGACCCGAGACGAAGTCGTGTCGGCCTACCGCGTGGCGGTCGACGAAGGCAGCGGCGTGATCGTCGAGCGCTTCGTGCTGGGCAACGAGCACCGCCTGCTGGTGGTCGGCAACCGCATGGTGGCCGCCGCGGCGGGCGAGCCGGCCTGGGTGACGGGCGACGGCAAGTCCACCATCAGCGAACTGATCGACAGCCAGATCAATACCGATCCGCGCCGCGGCCGCACCGAGAACCACCCGCTGAACCCGGTGCGCCTGGATTCCGCCGCCCGGCTGGAAATCGCCCGCCAGGGCCTGACCGAGGACGGCGTTCCGGCCGAAGGCCAGCGCGTGCTGGTGCAGCGCAGCGGCAACGTCGCCTTCGATGTGACCGACCGCGTGCATCCCAGCGTCGCCGCCACGGTGACCCTGGCCGCGCGCATCGTGGGCCTGGACATCGCCGGCGTGGATCTGGTGGCCGAGGACATCACCCGTCCGCTGGACGAGCAGCGCGGCGCCATCGTCGAAGTCAATGCCGGCCCCGGCCTGCTGATGCACCTGAAGCCGGCCGACGGCACGCCCCGCCCCGTGGGCCGCGCCATCGTCGACCATCTGTTCCCCGACGGCGACACCGGCCGCATCCCCATCGTGGGCGTGACCGGCACCAACGGCAAGACGGTCGTGGCGCGCCTGGTGGCCCGCCTGCTGCACCTGTCGGGCAAGCGCACCGGCCTGGCCTGCAGCGAAGGCCTCTACCTGGACCGGCGCCTGGTGCAAAAGGGCGACCGCGCCGATTTCGACTCGGGCACCCGCCTGCTGATGAACCGCAACCTGGACGCCGCCGTCATCGAAAACGATAGCGGCGTGATCCTCGGCCAGGGCCTGGCCTACGACCGCTGCCAGGTAGGCGTGGTTACCAATATCGACGACGCCGATCATCTGGGCGACTTCGACATCAATGAAACGGAGCGCATGTTCAACGTGTTCCGCACGCAGGTGGACGTGGTGCTCCCGACCGGCGCCGCCGTGCTGAATGCGCGCGATCCGCGCGTCGTGGAAATGGCCGAGCTGTGCGACGGCGCCGTGATCTTCTTCGGCATCGATCCCACCCTGCCCGCCATCGCCGCGCACCTGCGGCAGGACCGCCGCGCCGTGTACGTGCGCGACGGCAGCATCGTCCTGGCGCAGGGATCCCGCGAGGAAAAGCTGGCCGCCGTGGCCGCCATTCCGCTGACCCACGGCGGGCGCGTGGCCTTCCAGGTCGAGAACGTGCTGGCCGCGGTCGGCGCGGCCTGGGCGCTGGACATTCCGGTCGAACTGATCCGCGCCGGCATCGAAACCTTCGACATCGACCAGGCGGATGCGCCCTGGCAATTCACGCTGTTCGAACGCAACGGCAGCACCGTGGTGGTGGACGACGTGCACAACGCCTCGGCGCTGCGTCCGCTGATCGCCGCCATCGACCAGTTCCCGTCCACCCTGCGCGCCGCCGTCTATTCCGCCGGCGCCGACCGTCGCGACGAAGACCTGATCGAGCAGGGCCGGCTGCTGGGCGACGCGTTCGACCGGGTCGTGCTCTACGACGACCTTACCGTGCGCAGCAAGCGCCCTGCCGGCCAGGCGCGCGCGCTGCTGCGCCAGGGCCTGGCGCAAGGCGCCCGCGTGAAGGACATCCAGGAGGAGCCCGATCACGGCAAGGCCATCGAAAGCCAGCTCGGCGGCATCGCCGCGGGCGACTTCGTGCTGCTGCAATCGGACGAAGCGTTCTCCGGCCCCACCATCGATCTGGTCCGCCGCTGGATTCAGCAGCACTGACAATATCCAATATCCGCGCGCGCCCCGCACAAGCGCGGGCGCGCGTGAGCTAGACAGGAATACCTGCCATGGAAGTTTCCCGTATCCGAGCATTGCGCGGCCCCAACCTGTGGAGCAAGAACACCGCGATCGAGGCCATCGTCTCTTGCGCCGACGCCGAATGCTCCATCGACAATCTGCCCGAATTCGAAGCGCGCCTGCGCGCGCGCATGCCACAGATCGGACTGCTGCGCCCCGAAGGCCACCAGGGCGCGGTCTCCATCGCCCACGTGCTGCAGATCGTCGCGCTGACCTTGCAGGCTTACGCGGGCTGCCCCGTCACGTTCGGCCGCACCGCGTCCACCATCGAACCCGGCGTGTTCCAGGTGGTGGTCGAGTACAGCGAAGAGGAAGTCGGCAGGCTGGCGATGGAGCTGGCGCAAGTGCTGGTGCGCGCCGCGCTGGACGACGCGCCGTTCGATCTGGCCGACGCCCTGAAGCGCCTGCGCGAACTAGACGAGGACGTGCGCCTGGGCCCCAGCACGGGCTCTATCGTGAATGCCGCCGTCGCGCGCAACATTCCCTACCGCCGCCTGACGCAAGGCAGCATGGTGCAGTTCGGCTGGGGCAGCAAGCAGCGCCGCATCCAGGCCGCCGAAACGGACCAGACCAGCGCCATCTCCGAATCCATCGCGCAGGACAAGGACCTGACGAAAATGCTGCTGGACGCCGCCGGCGTCCCGGTGCCGATGGGGCGCTCGGTGACCACGGCCGAGGAAGCCTGGGCGGCGGCCCAGGAGCTGGGCGGCCCCGTCGTGGTCAAGCCGCGCGATGGCAGCCAGGGACGCGGCGTCGCGGTCAACATCGAAACGCGCGAACGGGTGATCCAGGCGTTCGAGGCCGCCGAGGAGATCAGTTCCGAGGTCATCGTGGAACGCTACATTCCCGGCCACGACTTCCGGCTGCTGGTGGTGGGCGGCGCCCTGGTGGCGGCATCGCGCCGCGATCCCCCGCAGGTCACGGGCGACGGGCAGCAGACCATCCGCCAACTGGTGGATCAGGTCAATGCCGACCCCCTGCGCGGCGACGGCCACGCCACCTCGCTGACCAAGATCCGCTTCGACGACATCGCGCTGGCCACGCTCAAGAAACAAGGCTTCGACGCCGACTCCGTACCGCCCGCCGGCACGCTGATCTTCCTGCGCAACAACGCCAACCTGAGCACCGGCGGATCCGCCACCGACGTGACCGACGAGGTGCACCCCGAAATGGCCGCGCGCGCGGTATCCGCGGCCCGCATGATCGGGCTGGACATCTGCGGCGTGGACGTGGTGGCCGAAAGCGTGCTGTATCCGCTGGAAGACCAGCATGGCGGCGTAGTGGAGGTGAATGCCGCGCCCGGCCTGCGCATGCATTTGAACCCCTCTTTCGGCAAGGGCCGCGCGGTGGGCGAAGCCATTGTTTCCGCCATGTACGCGGATGGCGACGATGGCCGCATTCCCGTGGTGGCGGTGGCCGGCACCAACGGCAAGACGACCACCGTGCGCTTGACGGCCCATATCCTGGGCGCGGCGGGCAACCGCGTCGGCATGACGAACTCCGATGGCGTATACGTGGACAATCTGCGCATCGACACCGGCGATTGCAGCGGCCCGCGCAGCGCCCGCAGCGTGCTGATGCATCCGGACGTGGACGCGGCCGTGTTCGAAACCGCCCGTGGCGGCATCCTGCGCGAAGGCCTGGCCTTCGACCGCTGCAACGTGGCCATCGTCACCAACATAGGCATGGGCGACCACCTGGGCCTGGGCTACATCAGCACGGTGGAAGACCTGGCCGTGGTCAAGCGGGTGATCGTGCAGCACGTGCACCCGGGCGGAACCGCCGTCCTGAACGCGGCAGATCCCATCGTGGCCGAGATGGCCGCCAGCTGCCCCGGCTCGATCACCTATTTCGCCGAGGACCGGAACCATCCCGTGATGGCCACGCACCGCGCGCAGGGCCTGCGCGCCGTGTATCGCGATGGCGACGCGATCGTGGCCGCGCAGGGCGCCGACGAAATCCGCTATCCGCTTTCCGCCATTCCGCTCACGCGCAACGGCACGATCACCTTCCAGGTCGAGAACGCCATGGCGTCGATCGCCGCGGCCTGGGCCCTGGGGCTGAACGAGGACGTCATCCGCCGCGGCCTGGCCTCCTTCGTCAACGACGCGCAGACCGCGCCCGGACGCTTCAACGTCTTCGACTACCGGGGCGCCACGGTGATCGCGGACTACGGCCACAACCCCGACGCCATCCTCGCGCTGGTGCGCGCGGTGGACGCCATGCCCGCCAAGCGGCGCTCAGTCGTGATCAGCGGCGCGGGCGACCGGCGCGACGAAGACATCCGCATGCAGACCGAAATCCTGGGCGAGGCATTCGACGAAGTGGTGCTCTACCAGGACCAGTGCCAGCGCGGCCGCGCCGACGGCGAGGTGCTGGCACTGCTGCAACAGGGCCTGGCCAACGCCACCCGCAGCAAGCACATCGAAGAGATCCATGGCGAGTTCCTGGCGATCGACACCGCCCTGGCCCGGCTCGCGCCCGGCGACCTGTGCCTGATCCTGGTGGACCAGGTGGAAGAGGCGCTGGCCCACATCGCGAGCCGAATCTCGCAGGCCTGAACCGCGCTCGCGGCGCAACGGAAACGGGGCGCCCTGGCGCCCCGTTTCACGTCTCCCCGCAGCGCCTTGCGGCTCAGCTGCTGGCCGACACCGCCGGGACGGCCGCCTGGTACCTGTCCGTCACGTGCGTGCATCCCGCTGCCGCCATGGCGGCCAGCGTCAATAAGATCGCGCTGCAAAGTCGTTGCGTCATGCGTGCCCCTCTCCTCTTCGTCGTGGTCGAACCGCGCGGGTTCCTCACGGCGACTATACCTTTGCGCTTCGCCCCGGGCCAGCGGCCATGGACATACTTCCGCCCGGCGCCCGCCCGCAGATCCCGTTACCAGCCCTCCGCAAAAGCGGACAAGACATTGCTGGAATGTAACTTCCAACGCGAGGGCGCCTGCAACTCCTGCCGCCGTAAATCGGGCCGTCCCGCCCCGCCGGCGTCGTTACATTTACCCACAGCCGGGTTTGACAGGCCTTGCCGGCGACTCGTACGTTGAAGACATGGCCTGCACGACGGCATCCGCCACCCAGGCAGGCCTGGCTGATCGATGTCCCATCCCACCGCGGGGCCAGGTTTGCAAGCCACAAACCCGCCTCGCACGCAAACGGAGAGATCACCATGAACAACGACGTTATCGCGGGCAAGTGGAAGCAACTGGCAGGCAAGGCCAAGGCGGCCTGGGGCGAGCTCACCGACGACGAGCTGACCCGCACGGAAGGCAACGCCGAGCGCCTGGCTGGCCTGATCCAGGAGCGCTATGGCAAGACCCGGGAGCAAGCGGAAAAGGAAGTCCGCGACTTCTTCGACCGCAATCCCTGATCCGAGCAACCACCAGGAGAAGCTGACATGCTGCACTACGCCGTAGTTTTCTTCGTCATTGCCATCATCGCGGCGGTCCTGGGTTTCGGCGGCATCGCCGCCGGCGCCGCGGGCATCGCCAAGATCCTGTTCTTCGTCTTCCTGGTACTGGCGCTGCTGTCCATATTGGGCGGCGCATTCCGCAAGAAATAGGACCCGTGCCGAGGACTTTCCGAAATCCGTTGCGTCTCGAACGCGCCGAACCACACCAACAAGGAGCATGACTATGGAATTTCGCAAGCTGATCGCCGCCGCTGCGCTGGGCACTGGCGCTGTCTTCACTTCCATTGCCTTTGCCGCCGACGACGGCAAGCCGAAACAGTCCGTGGGTGAATACGCGTCCGACGCCACCGTAACCACCAAGGTCAAGGCCGCCTTCGTGGCCGACAAGCAGTTGAGCGCGCTGGACATCGCCGTGGAAACCAATGCCGGCGTCACGACGCTGACCGGCACCGTGGGGACCGCCGCCGAGGCCGATCATGCGGCCACCGTGACGCGCGGCGTCGAAGGCGTGAAGCAGGTCATGAACAACATCAAGGTCGATCCCGCCAAGAACAAGCGGTGATCCCATGCCGCTTCGGGCCGGCCCCGAGGCAAGACGGCGCCTGCATACGCGGGCGCCGTTTTTTTATGGGAACCGCGGCGGAGAACCCTTGCCGTTCAGACGTTCACCACGCCGCGGCCGATCTCGAGCGCGCGTCCGCCCACCTGGATCCGTCCATCGGGCAGCACGTCCAGCAACAGCCGGCACGGCCTGCCCATCTGGTCGCCCTGCTCCACCAGGATGCTGGCGGGCAATCCCTGGCCGCGATGCCGCAGCCATCCGCCCAAGTTCGCGCAGGCCGAGCCCGTGCCGGCGTCCTCGTGCACCCCACCGCCGGCCTTGGCATAGAAGTACCGCGCCACCACCACCTGCCGGCCGTCGCGCGCCGCGTTTTCCTCGAAGGCGAATACATACATCACCTTGCGGCCCAGGCTGTTGGCCTGCCAGCGGTCCAGCCGGGAGGCGTCGGGCGCGGCGCGGCGCACCGCGTCCACGCTGGCGAGCGGAAGCAGCAACTGGTCCGCGCCGGTGTCCACCCAGACCGGGTCCGCCAGCAGGTCTCCGGCCTCCAGGCCCGCCAGGCCGGCGATCTCCGCCCGGTCCAAGGCAGGCGGCGCGGTGCGCACGCCGTCCGGACAAGGCGCGGTGAAGGTCCAGGCGTCGCCGCGCGCCGTCACCGGCACGATGCCGGCGATGAACTCCAGTTTCAGTTCGTCGCCGGTATTGAACCGATCGCGCACCACCTGCGAGGTGCCGATGGTGGGATGGCCGGCGAACTTCATCTCGTAGCCCGGCGTGAAGATGCGCACCCGCGCGTCCGCCCGCTCCGAAGGCAGGATGAAGGTGGTTTCGGACAGATTGAATTGCGCCGCCAGGTTCAACATGGTGGCGTCGTCCATGCCCCGGGCGTCCTCGAAGACGCAGAGCTGGTTTCCGCTGAAGGTGGAGGAAGCGAAGACGTTGAGCAAGCGGAATGCGTAGGCAGCCATGGCGGGAAGCGTAGTCGTAGGGACGGGCCGGCGGCAAGCCGGCGCGGCCCCACACTTTATCGCAGCGCCCCCTCGCGGGCTACCAGATGGCGAAGAACAGCACCCAGGCCAGGCAGAACGGCGCCAGCCCCGCCACCAGCACCAGCCACGCCAGGCCTTTGCGCAGCGCGCCGGCCTGGCGCGGCTTCAGCAGGCGCGCATACAGGCGCAGCGTCCACAGCACCGCCAGGCTGAGCAGGGTGAAGCGCACGGGAGCTGCCCACGCGGCCTGCACGCCTTCGTGCTTGAGCAGGTTGACCGTGGTGGCCGACAGGCCCAGGAACACGCCGATGCCCGCCGACGGGATCAGGGCCTGGGCCAGCTTGTGCAGCCCCGGCCGGCCCCAGCGCCCGGCGTAATCGCCCGCCGCGGGCGCGGCGGGCGCCAGGCGGTCGGCGATCCACAGAGAGAGGTAGGTCGCGCCCCCCACGCATACCGTGGCGCCGACGACGAACATCAGGATGCCCGCGCCGTCCAGCCAGGAAAAGCTGTCGTTCACTTCCGGATAGTGCGTAAGGATGAACCAGGGCGCGTTGTCCAGTAACGGCCACATGATGTCGTGCTCGACCAGCCAGGTCGCGGCCCATTGCTTGGCGGTCACGTACCAGGGGCTGGCGCTCCAGAGGAAGGCGCCGATCGCGATGCCCATCAGGCCGAAGCACAGCAGCGCGGTCTGCCAGGGATCGCCATGCGCGACGCGGACGATTTCTTCTTCGGGCGAACGCGGCGTCAGCGCGATCGCGCCGCGGTAGCCGCTGCAGCGCCCGCATACGTGGCAATCGCCCGCGCCCTTCATGTGGCGCAGCGGCACCAGCGGCGCACAGTTGATGGGCTCGATCCGGATGACGGGATGGCGCCACTTTTCCTCGTCGACCTTGAAGTGCCACGGCGCCAGCTTGGCGAGCAGGTTGAACACGCCATTGACCGGGCACATGTACTTGCACCACACCCGCTTGCTGCGGCCATAGCGCCAACCGACGATCATGGCGGCCACCGTGGACCCGCCCAGCACGGCCAGCACGGCCAGCGGATACTGGTAGACGCTGACGAGTTGCCCATAGATGGTCGTCAGCGCGAACGCCACGAACGGCCAGCCGCCCCAGCGCAGCCATTTCGGAATGGCAAGCCCCTTGCCGCGTTCGCTGGCCCACTCGGTCAGCATGCCCTCAGGGCATAGCCAGCCGCACCAGGCCCGCCCCAGGATCGGCATGGAGATGAGCACGAACGGCCACCATACGCCCCAGAACGCGAACTGCGCGACGATCGTCAGATTGTTGAAGACCGACGATGCGTTGTCCGGCAGCGGCAGGATCGCAGGCACGATCAGAAGGAACGCGTATATCGCGACAATGCCCCACTGCAGCTTGCGCAACAGCGGGGCATGGTCGCGGAGGAAGTCGGCGATACGGGAGGTCGCCCTCCCGAGTGCAGCTGCCATGGTCAAACCTTCGAATATTCGGTCGAGTGAAAGTCCCGGTCAGGAAACGCTGCGGGCCGCGGTCGCCGCCGGGGCGGACTTGGCGCCCACCCAGCGCAGCAGCGCCCAGACGATCACCCAATAAGCCACCCACAGCAGCACCGAGATCAGGGCGGGCAAGGCGCGGTAGCCGGCGAAGTCGGCCAGCACCTTGCCAAAGCCGGTGCTGTCGCTCAACAGCCACGAGCTGTCCCAGACCGGGTCGATGATGGTGGGCAGGACGTCCAGCGAAATCAGGTGGTCCAGGCCGCCCACCAGCAGCGAGCCGGCGAGCAGCAGGAGCAGGATTTCGGTCACGCGGAAAAAGCGGCGCCAGGTGATCAGCTTGCCGCCCAGCTGGAGCAGCCAGAAGGTCAGCAGCGCCACGGCGAAGCCCGCGACCCCGGCCAACGCCAGCATCAGCATGCCGCCGCCGTCGGCGCCCGCGGACACGGTGCCGTACAGGAACACCACGGTTTCGCTGCCTTCGCGGGCCACGGCGATGGCCACGAGCACGAACAGGCCCCACCAGTTGTCATTGGCGACCGACGTGCGCGCGCCGCTTTCGAGCTCGCCCTTCAGCGTGCGGCCATGCTTCTTCATCCACACGACCATCTGCACGACGAGCGCGCATGCCGCCAGCGACATGACGGCCTGGAACCACTCCTGGCCTTCGTCGCTGAGCCAGGACGATACGCCCAGCAGCACCAGCGCCAGCGCCACCGCCAGCGCCAGGCCCGCGGCGACGCCGCCCCACAGGTAGTTCAGCCCGCGCTTGCCCTCGGGCGTGGAGCGCAGCCAGGTATACAGGATGCCCACCACCAACATGGCTTCGACGCTTTCACGCCAGACTATGAAAAGGACCTGTTCCATGTATCGGTACCGCGTTATTCCTTGGGCTTGACGACCAAGGTGCCTTTCACGCTCTGGTGAAAGTCGTCAAAGAAGGGATATTCGCCCGGTCGGGAAATGGTGATCACGACGAAGGACTTCACCCCCGGTCCCAGGACTTTTTCCTTGCGCAGCGGAATGCTCTCGAATTCCACCGGCTCGTTGCTCTCGTTGATGAGCTCGATCTTGAAACGGCCCGCCGGCACTTCCAGCGTGGCGGGCTCGAACGTGCCGTCGGGCTTGAATTTCAGGGTAAAGGTGGGCAGCTCGGCCGCCTGCGCGGGCGCCGTGCCGGCCAGGCCGGCCAGGCCGATCAGCAATGCGGCGGCAAGGCGAAGCAGGCGGCGGCTCACGATCAGTAACCGCCCTTCTTGCCGGTGCCGGCAAAGACGAATTCATATTCCAGGTCGAACGGCTCGAACCACGGGCCCACCCCGGTTTCCTTGTCGACGTGACGGCCGAAATGGCTCATCTTGTCGGCGGTCGGCGGCAGGATCGAGTACTTCAGTTTGTACTTGCCCGGACCTTCCAGCTTGACGTTCTCGCCGTAGTGCGGGCCGTCATTGGCGACCATGGGCATGAAGGTGCCCTTTTGCACGTTCTGGCTGCCGACCTTCTGGATTTCGTACTTGACGACCAGGTAGGGCACCCATTCGCCTTCGGGGAAGCCCGTCTTGTTGCCGGCCGTCGCGTGGATGTCGGCCTCCAGGTGCACATCCGAATCCTTGGCGGGACGCATCATCCCGGGCGGGTCCATCTCGATCGGCTGCAGGTACACCGCGCCGATTTCCATGCCGCCCTTTTCCACCGGCTTGCCGATGGGGTATTCGGCCGCGTGGGCAGCGGAAACGCTCAGAGCGACAATGGCCAGGGCCAAGGCTTTCTTGATCATGTGCATAATCCTTGAGACACGAATGGAACGACGGCTCTTAAAATACAAACAAGAACCGTTTTCATTAATGTAACCAAAACAACTGACAGATCCCTGAACCTGGAGCCCCGAAATCTCTCGGATCATTGCGTTTGGTCAAGCGGCGAAAAGCCCTCCGGGCGCCGGTCCGGGCCCAGGTCTAGCTAGAGCAGCCTGCCGCTCTCGGGGCTGAAGTCCACGGCCTTCAGGTCCACCCAGAACGTGTTGGACGTAAGGGCCGACTCGAGGCAATACAGCCCGCGCGAGTGATCGACGACGGTGCCAGCGGGTGGAGGAAAAGTTCGGCTGCCCCGGCGTGCCGATGCCACCGGGCACCGAAACGTTGCGGGTCACGCTGAAGACGCTGGCCAGCGCCTTGTCGGGATCCGGGTCCTTGGACATGCAGCGTGGTCGGCCGGTCTCGCCCCGCACGTGGTCGCCGACGATGCGGTAGGGCTCCTTCTCCAAGGCGGCCACGGCCTCCTCGGTCGTTCTTCCCGTCCATCGGCCGCGCCGTCACCACCTGACTGTTGGCGCCGGGAAATACCGCGCGCGTGCGGGCCAAAAGAGGGAAAGACCCGTCCCGTTTCACGCCACGCGCCTGGAATGATGAAAAACACCCCAAAAACCGGACCGCCGCCCGGCTTTTGGGGTGCTGTTCGGAATCGGGGCCGCGCCTGGCACGGCCCCGGCAACGCGCTTACTTGCGCCCGGAGCCCGGCGTGCCGCCGGGCGTGAACGGGAAGGTGGAGAACATCGCGCGAGTCTGGTCTTGCATCTGGTCCTGCATCTGCACGAACAGGTTCTTGCTCTGGTCGATGTAGTTGTTCATCATGTTCTGCAGCATAGGCGTCTGCACGTTCATGAACTGCGCCCAGGCCTCGGGGCCGAACTGGCTTCCGTACAGGCCCTTGGACTGCTCGGCCATGCGCTGCTGGATTTCCATGAAGGCCTGGATGTTCTTTTCCAGGTACGAGCCCATGATGCCCTGCATGGCATGGCCGTAGAAACGGATGATCTGCGACAGCATGTTCGAGGAGAACATGGGCATGCCGCCGCTTTCCTCTTCCAGAATGATCTGCAGCAGGATGCTGCGGGTCAGGTCCTCGCCGCTCTTGGCGTCGACGACCTGGAATTCCTCGTTCGCCAGGACCAGTTGCTTGACATCTGCGAGAGTGATGTAGGTGCTGGTCCGGGTGTCGTACAGGCGACGGTTGGGGTACTTTTTAATCAGGCGCAGGCTGGCGCCGGTTTGTGCTTGCGTCATGGTTGTCCCCGGATCGGGCGATCTCTAAGGCTTCGGATAGGGTTAGTGTAATCCGGAGGGCCCTCTCCCCGAGGCCCTCCGGCGCCAATGGGCCGCCCACGGGGCGGCCCGCGATGCGTCAGCCCATGTGCAGGCCGCCGTTGAGCGAGAAGTCCGCGCCCGTAGAAAAGCCAGACTCATCCGAGGCCAGCCACGACGTGATGGACGCAATTTCCTCCGGCGTGCCAAGGCGGCGCACCGGAATGGTGGCGACGATCTTTTCCAGCACGTCGGGGCGGATGGCCCGGACCATGTCCGTGCCGATGTAGCCGGGCGACACCGTGTTGACGGTAACGCCCTTGCTCGCCACTTCCTGCGCCAGCGCCATCGTGAAGCCATGGATGCCGGCCTTCGCCGTGGAATAGTTCGTCTGGCCGAACTGCCCCTTCTGCCCGTTCACCGAGCTGATATTGACGATGCGGCCCCACTGCCGCTCGACCATGTCGTCGATCACCTGCTTGGTCACGTTGAAGAGGCTGTTCAGATTGGTGTCGATGACCGCCCGCCAATCGTCGGCGCTCATTTTTCGGAACAGGCCGTCGCGGGTGATGCCCGCGTTGTTGACCAGCACGTCGACCGGGCCCAGGTCTCTCTTGACCCGCTCGAATGCCTCTACCGTGGAGTCCCAATCGGACACGTTGCCCACGGACGCGTAGAACGTATAGCCCTGCGCTGCCTGTTCATCCAGCCATTGCTGGTAATTGCGGCTGGGGCCGCAGCCTGCCACCACGCGAAAGCCATCTTTGGCCAGGCGCTGGCAAATTGAGGTGCCGATACCGCCCATCCCGCCTGTAACGTAAGCCAGTTTTCCGCTCATTGGATTTCCTCCTGTGTGCGACGGACGCCTCTTTGGTTAACTTACTGTCCTGGGCCACCGCAACCGCGGTTTCAGGCCGCCCGGACTTTCACATATCTGCCAGGCGCCGGCTCTATCGGCCTGTGTCTGGCATTGCCCAACTTCGTACGCGCCTTGACCTGCTTGCCGGAATGGCCGGCCAGCCAGGCGGCCCAGTCCGGCCACCAGCTGCCGGGTTTCTCGGCCGCCTGGGCGAACCAGGCGTTCGGATCGCCGGGCAGATGATGGCCCGACTGCTCCAGTTCGTCCGCCACCCAATAGCTGCGGCGCTTCTTCGCCGGGGGATTCACCACGCCCGCGATATGCCCCGACGCCCCGAGCACGAAGCGCTGCGGACCGCGCAGCACCTGCGTGGAAGCATAGGCCGACACCCAGGGCACGATGTGATCCTCGCGCGAGCCGAAGAGGTAGGCCGGCATCTCCAGGCGCGTCAGGTCCAGCGGCATGCCCGCGGCTTGCGCCCGGCCGGGAACTTTCAGATTGTTTTCCAGATAGGTATTGCGGAAGTACCAGGAAAAGAAAGGACCGGGCAGATTGGTGCTGTCGCCGTTCCAGAACAGCAGGTCGAATGCGGGCGGCTTCTGGCCCTTGAGGTAATTGCCGACAACGTAGTTCCAGACCAGCTCGTTGGGCCGCAGGAACGAGAACGTGGTGGCAAGCTCGCGGCCCGGCATCAGCCCGCCCTTGCCCAGCTGGTGGTCGCGCAGCAGCGCATGCGCCTCGTCCACGAAGACGTTCAGCACGCCGGTGTCGTGGAAATCCAGCAGCGAAGTCAGCAGGGTCAGCGAGGCCACGGGACGTTCGCCCCGCGCCTCGGCCAGCGCCAGCGCGGACGCCAGCATCGTGCCGCCCACGCAGAATCCCAGCGCGTTGACCTGCGGCTGCCGGGTGATGTCGCTGGCCACACGCAAGGCCTGCAACACCGCGTTGTCGAGATAATCGGACCAGGTGGCGCGGTCCACGCCATCGGTATCGCCGGCGACGGGGTTGCGCCACGAGATCAGGAACACCGTGAAACCCTGCTCCACCGCATGCCGCACGAACGAGTTCTCGGGCTGCAGGTCCAGGATGTAGAACTTGTTGATGTTCGGCGGCACGATGACGATGGGACGCTCGTGCACGGTCGCGGTGGACGGCGCGTACTGGATCAGCTGGAACAGCGCGTTCTCGTACACGACTTCGCCGGGCGTGATCGCCACGTTGCGGCCGATCTCGAACTGGGTTTCGTCCGTTTGCGTGATGCGCCCTTTCTTGACATCGCCAAGCAGGTTCGCAAGGCCCTCGTTCAGCGCGCGGCCCGCGCTTTCCACGATGGACTGCTGGGCATCCGGATTCAGCGCGAGGAAATTGGACGGAGACAGCGCGTCGACCCATTGCATGATCGAAAAGCGCAGGCGGTCGCGCATCGGTTCGCTGACTTGCGCGGCGTCCACCATGCGCGACATCGCGCGGGCGGACAGCAGATAGGCATGCGCCAGCAGCAGGTGCGAATGATTGGCGGCCCAGGCTGCGCCGGCAAAACGGCGGTCCGGCGGCGGCACGAGCGCGCCGCGGCGGGCGTCATCGCAAAGGCGTTGCCATTCGCGAGAGAACTCGGCCTGTATGTCGGCCAGGACTTCCGGTGCCACGCTCACCGGAATGGGCCCTGCGGAGAGATTGGCATTCACTTCGACACCTTGTTATCGAAACTACGCGATTGATGTTGCATTCCGTGTCCAGGCCTGTCAATGCGGGTATTCAAGGAGACCTGCCCGGGCCAGCCGCGCGCGCAAACACCGCGCTTGCGCTGGATCAAACAGTCCCGAGCCAGGCAAGCAAGGCCATGCGTCCGGTTTCTCCGTCGCGCCGGTACGAAAAGAACCGGTCCGCCTCCGTCACGGTGCACATCCTGCTCAAGGACACCTCTTGTACACCGGCTCGGCGCAGACGGAAATCGGCCAATCCGGCGAGATCGGCCAGCCATTTCCCCGGTTTCCCGGGCCGTTCCACGAAATACCGGCGGGCGGCGGCGTCGTGCGCTTCGAAGGCGTCCAGCACGTCCTGCCCCACCTCGAACGCCTCGGGCCCGATGCCCGGCCCCACCCACGCGCGCCAGCCCGCGGCCTGCGGGGCCTTGGCCCGCATGGCCGCCAGCGTATGCTCGAGCACGCCGCCGGACAGGCCGCGCCAGCCGGCATGCGCCGCGCCCAGCACCGTGCCCGCAGCGTCGGCAATCACCACCGGCAGGCAGTCGGCCACCATGACGGCCAGGACGCGGCCGGGATGCGAGGTGACGCTGGCGTCGGCCGCCGGCTCGTCCGGCAGGCCGGCTTGATCGGCGTCCACGACCTCGCTGCCATGCACCTGGCGCAGCCACAAGGGCTCGGCGGGCACGGCGGCGCGCACGCGGCGCCGGTTTTCGGCGACGGTGTCCGGATCGTCCCCCGCGCGGCGGCCCAGGTTCAGGGTGTCGTGCGGCGCGATGCCCACGCCGCCCGCGCGGGTCGTGCAGAAGTAATTCACGCCGGTCCATTGCGGGCCGGTCACCACCGGCAGGCCTGCCGCTACGCGTTCCATGCGATGCTTTCCTGTACCTGGGTCATGTCGGCGGGCGGGGCCGCGGTGAATTCGACCTCGCCTCGGCCGCCCGGATCGTCGAAATGCAGGGCCCGCGCATGCAGCATCTGCCGCCGCGCGCCCGCGATGTTCTTGCCGCCGTAAAGCGTGTCGGCCAGCAGCGGATGCCCCAGGCTGGCCAGGTGCACGCGGATCTGGTGGGTACGGCCCGTTTCCAGGCGGCACACCACTTCCGTGACGCGGCCTCCCGGTTCCACCTGCCCGCGGCGGGCGGGCGCATAATGGGTGACGGCGGGCTTGGGCGCCACCGGGCGCTCCACGCTCATGCGCACCGGCACGCGGGAATCTCGGCCGATCGGGCGGTCGACCCTGCCGGCCGCCGCCAGCCAGCCATGCGCCAGCGCCACGTATTCGCGGCCCATGCTGCGCGCCTGCAATTGCCGCACCAGATGGGTCTGGGCGGTCTCGTTGCGCGCCACGACCATCAGGCCGGACGTGTCCTTGTCCAGCCGGTGCACGATGCCGGCGCGCGCCACCTGGGCCAATTCGGGATAGCGGTGCAGCAGGCCGTTGAGTAACGTGCCGCTCCAGTTGCCCGCTCCGGGATGCGTGACCAGCCCCGCCGGTTTGTTCACCACGATCCAGTCGGGGCTTTCGTCCACCACCCCGAACGCTACGGGTTCGGGCGCGAACGCCAGTGTTTCGGGCGCGGGCTGCGGCCAGACGGCGATTTCATCGCCCGGGCCGACGGTCTGGCGGACCTTGCCGGGCGCGCCGTTCACATGGACATTGCCGGCCTCGATCCAGCCTTGCAGCCGGCTGCGGGAATGGTCGGGCAGCAACCCCGCCAGCACCTTGTCCAGCCGGTCGGCACGCGTGCTGTCAGGCACGGTTACAAGTTGCGGCTCCCCTCTGGGATTTTCATCGGGAAGACCCAGGAATTCATCGTCGGAAACGAGATCTGCGCCGGCGGCTGTATCAGACATGGAGACAAATCATATAATCAGCCTGCCATGCTAACACCAAGGATACGATTCTCGTGATTCACCACCCCGCAGCTCCCTCGAACCCCGCCTCCCGCAGCGGGCCGATCTTGCGCGTGGTCATCGCGCTGGTTGCCGTCGTCGCGATCGCCGGTTGCGGCTCGTCCAACACCAAGTACGACAAGACCACGAACTGGAGCGCCGAACAGCTCTACGCCGATGCCAAGGCGGAAATGTCCTCGGGCGGCTGGAAAGAAGCGCGCGAACGCCTGACGGCGATCGAAAGCCGCTATCCTTTCGGCGTGTATGCGCAGCAGGCCCTGCTCGAATTGGCCTATGTCAACTGGAAGGACGGCGAAAACGAACAGGCCCTGGCCGCCATCGACCGCTTCCAGCAGCTCTACCCCAACCATCCCGGCACCGACTACGCGCTGTACCTGAA
>NZ_JBLZXF010000034.1:0-45530 GCF_050285585.1 Achromobacter sp.
ACTTCCTGGCGGAAATGGTTCAGCTGGTCTTCGGTCAGGCGGCCTTCCAGGTAGGCGCGGCCGTACATGCCGGGCGAAGTGTGGCCCTGGAAGTAGACCAGGTCGCCGCCGTGGCTTTCGTCTTCCGCGTGCCAGAAGTGGTTCTGGCCGCAGCCGATCATGGTGGCCAGCGAGGCGAACGAGGCGATGTGGCCGCCCAGGTCGCCGCCATCGGGCGGGTTGTGCTTGTTGGCCTTGACCACCATGGCCATGGCGTTCCAGCGCACGTACGAACGGATGCGGGCTTCCAGCTCCAGGTTGCCCGGATGCGCCGGCTCCAGGCCGGGGGGAATCGTGTTGACGTACGCGGTGTTCGGCGAGAACGGAATGTGGGCGCCGGAACGACGGGCTTCGTCGATCAGGCGTTCGAGCAGATAGTGGGCGCGCTGAGGTCCTTCACGATCAAGGACTGCCGCCAGGGCTTCGAGCCACTCCTGGGTTTCAAGGGTGTCTTCGTCGTTGGCAGCCTGTACGGCGCCAGCCTGGGCGAAAGAGGACATCGTGTGTCTCCTGTTTGGGTTCGTTCGTGACCACACCCGCTTATTTCATCTACTCGCGGACACTGCATGGTAGCCGGGATCATCCGGGCTACCATGCATGCATGGGTCGGGGTGTTCTAGAGACCTGCTTGGGTCGGTTCCCTATCAGCCGGCATTCTAAGAAAGAAGAGTAACCGGTCGCAAGGAAAATTTCATGTTGCGGTACGGCATTTCATAATACGGAAAATTGACCAAAAGCTGAACGTTCGATCCTCATTCTTTTCCAATACTTTTAGAGGGCCTCTCTAAATGGAGGAGCCGATTCCCGGCAATTCCCTCCCAACACGCACTAAAATGCGCGGTCTATCCGGCCCGAATTCCATGTCCAGCGCGCCCAAGTCCAATATTCCTACGCCGTTCCACGATCACGCCCGCACTCGCCGGCGGGGGGTGTACTGGGTCACGCCCGCGATGGTGCTGATCCTCTACATCTGTGTGATGGCGGTGTTCTTCTGGTTGCAGCGCATCCATGACGACAGCGTCATGTTCGTGACGATCGACCAGGAAATGCGGCAGCAGCGCCTCATCTGGGTGGTGCTGGCCCTGTCCTGCGTGATCGTCATCAGCCTGCTGATGCTCTGGCGGTACACGCGCTTTCGGTCGTCGGCCGAGGCCGCGCTGATCGCCGAGACCGGTTTCCGCCGCGCGATGGAGAACTCCATGTCCACCGGCATGCGCGTGCTGGACATGGAAGGCCGCATTGCCTACGTGAACCCGGCTTTCTGCCGGATGATCGGCTGGAACGAGGCCGACCTGATCGGCCGCAGCCCGCCCTTCCCCTATTGGGTGCCCGGCCGCCACGAACAGCACCAGCACACGCTGGACGTGCTGATGTCCGGCAAGACGCCCAGCAGCGGCCTGGAAGTCGAGGCCCAGCGCCGCGACGGTTCGCGGTTCACGGCGCGCATGTACGTGTCCCCGCTGCTGGATCCCAACGGCAACCAGATCGGCTGGATGACCTCCATGACCGACATCACCGAGCCCAAGCGCATCCGCGAGGCCCTGACCGCCGCGCACGAGCGCTTCATGACGGTGCTGGAAGGCCTGGACGACGCCATTTCGGTCACCGCCGACACCCACGACGGCCTGGAACTGCTGTTCGCCAACCGCACCTACCGCCGCGTGTTCGGCGCGCAGACGGGCGGCCACGACGAACTGCTGGCCGGCCGCCGCGGCCGCTTCACCGACGAATCCGTGGAGGTCTTCGCGCCCTCCGTGCAGCGCTGGTTCGAAGTGCACCACCGCATGCTGGCCTGGACCGACGGCCGCCGCGTGCGCATGCAGGTGGCGCGCGACATCACCGAGCGCCGCGTGCACGAAGAAGCGTCGCGCGTGCAGCAGGAAAAGATCCAGCTCACCAGCCGCCTGACCACCATGGGCGAAATGGCCTCGTCGCTGGCGCACGAGCTGAACCAGCCGCTGACGGCCATCGCCAACTACAGCATGGGCGCCGTCGCCCTGGTCAAGGCCGGCCACACCAGCCCCAACATGCTGCTGCCCGCGCTGGAGAAGGCCGCCTCGCAGGCCGAGCGCGCCGGCAAGATCATCAGCCGCATCCGCGAATTCGTGAAGCGCAGCGAGCCCCGCCGCCAGCGCGTGGCCATCGGCCGCATTGTCGACAACGCCATCGGCTTCGCCGAGATCGACGCGCGCAAGCGCCGCATCCGCATCGACAGCTTCGTGCCGTCGAACGCCCCGGACGTCCTGGCCGACCCGATCCTGATCGAGCAGGTGCTCCTGAACCTGTTGAAAAACGGGCTGGAAGCCATGGAAAAGAGCGAATCCGACGAACTCAAGGTCGCCGTGATCCTGCACGACCAGCACATCGAAGTGGCGGTGGTCGACCGCGGCCACGGCCTGGCCGAACCCGAACGCCTGTTCGAACCTTTCTTCAGCACCAAGACCCAGGGCCTGGGCATGGGGCTGAATATCTGCCGTACCATTATCGAATCGCATCACGGCCGCCTGTGGGCAGACCCCAATCCCGCCGGCGGCACCATCTTCCGCTTTACCCTGCCCTGCGCTGCGACCCAGACGCAGGCCCAGAACGATCAGTCAGAGGAGTTGCACGCATGAACACGCCCCACCTGTCGAGCACGGTATTCATAGTTGACGACGACGAAGCGGTACGCGATTCGCTGCGCTGGCTATTGGAAGCCAATGGCTATCGCGTGCGCGCCTATGCCAGCGGCGAATCCTTCCTGGAAGACTACGACGCCGGCCAGATCGGCGTCCTGATCGCCGACGTGCGCATGCCCGGCATGAGCGGCCTGGAACTGCAGGAGCAGCTGATCGCCCGCAATGCCCCGCTGCCCATCGTGTTCATCACCGGCCACGGCGACGTGCCCATGGCCGTGTCGACCATGAAGAAGGGCGCGGTGGACTTCCTGGAAAAGCCGTTCAACGAATCCGACCTGCGCGAAATCGTGGCGCGCATGCTGGAGCAGGCGACGCAGCGCGTCAGCAAGCACCAGGCCCAGAAGGACCACGAAGCGATGCTGGCGCGCCTGACCGCGCGCGAGCAGCAGGTGCTGGAGCGCATCGTCGCCGGCCGCTTGAACAAGCAGATCGCCGACGACCTGGGCATCAGCATCAAGACCGTCGAGGCGCACCGCGCCAACATCATGGAGAAACTGGAAGTGACTACCGTAGCCGACCTGATGAAGGTCGCCTTGGCCAAACCGGAGGCGCATGCATGAGCCGCCGGGCAACCCCCAAGGCGAAGACCGAAGCGCGCAGCGCGGAGGTTTCCGTATGACAGCAAGGATTATCGATGGCGCCGCCCTGTCGCAGCGCATCCGCGAAGAAGTCGCCCAGCGCGTTTCCGCCCTGGCGGCGAAGGGAATCCGCCCCGGCCTGGCCGTGGTGCTGGTGGGTGAAGACCCCGCCTCCCAGGTTTACGTTCGCAACAAGGTCGCCGCCTGCGAAAAGGCCGGCCTGCATTCCGTGAAAGAGCAGTACCCCGCCGACATGACCGAGGCCGACCTGCTGGCCCGCATCGGCGAGCTGAACCGGGACCCGTCCATCCACGGCATCCTGGTGCAGTTGCCCCTGCCCAAGCACATGGACTCCCACAAGGTCATCGAGGCCATCGCGGCCGAGAAGGACGTGGACGGCTTCCATATCAGCAACGCCGGCCTGCTCATGACCGGCCAGCCGCTGTTCCGCCCCTGCACGCCCTACGGCGTGATGAAGATGCTGGAATCCGAGGGCGTGACCTTGCGCGGCGCCGAAGCCGTGATCGTGGGCGCCAGCAATATCGTCGGCAAGCCCATGGCGATGCTGCTGCTGCAGGCGGGCGCCACCATCACCATCTGCAACTCCAAGACGCGCGACCTGGCCGCCCAGACCCGGCGCGCCGACGTGCTGGTGGTCGCTACCGGCAAGCCCGGCATGATCGACGGTTCGATGATCAAGCCCGGCGCCGTCGTCATCGACGTCGGCATCAATCGCGGCGCCGACGGCAAGCTGTGCGGCGACGTGGACTTCGCCTCCGCCCGCGAAGTGGCCGGCGCCATCACGCCCGTGCCCGGCGGCGTGGGCCCCATGACCATCGCCATGCTGCTGGTCAACACCGTCGAAGCAGCCGAGCGCAAGGCATGACGTAGGATGGGTGAAGCGCGAGAGTTCCTAGGCAAGAACCCAGGTGCTCAACGCGCGAAACCCATGCGGCCGTGGGCAGACAGCGCCCCTGTGCAGGCCGAAAAAACAATCTGCCCACGGCCGCATGGGTTTCGCGCGCTGGAGGGCGGCGTTCTAGCTTAAGAACTCTCGCGCTCCGCCCATCCTACTTGCATTCGCCGGAATCGCCCTTATCTGGTTCCTGTACTCATTCCTGCCGCTACCGCCATGTCCCAAAATCCCCTGCTCGCTCCTGTTTCCGATCTGGTCGATTACGCGGCCGTCAAGCCCGCGCACATCGTGCCCGCCGTCGAGGAGCTGCTGGGCATCGCCCGCCAGGCCGTCGACGCCGCGGCCGATCCCGGGCTCGCCCCCACGTGGGAAGCCGTGGTGGAGCCGCTGGACACCGCCTCGGAGCGCCTGTGGCGCGCCTGGTCGGTGGCCGGCCACCTGAACGCCGTGGTCAACACGCCGGAGCTGCGCGAGGCGTACAACGCCGCCCTGCCCCTGGTCACCGAGTTCTCCACCTGGGTCGGCCTGCACGAAGGCCTGTACCAGCAGTACCAGCGCCTGGCCGCCGCCCCGGATTTCGCTTCCTGGACGCCGGTGCGCCGCCGCATCGTGGAAATGGCCTTGCGCGACTTCCGCCTGAGCGGCGTCGAACTGCAAGGCGCCGACCGCGAGCGCTACGCCGCCATTTCCGACCGCGAGGCCCAGGCTTCGCAGAAGTTTTCCGAAAACGTGCTGGATTCGATCGACGCGTGGTCGCTGCTGGTCGAGGACGAGGCCCGCCTGGCCGGCATACCCGCCGACGTGCGGGCCGCCGCCCGCGCCGCCGCGGAGGAAGACGGCAAGCCGGGGTGGAAGCTCACGCTGAAGATGCCCTGCTACCTGCCCGTCATGCAGTACGCCCAGGACCGCGCGTTGCGCGAGGCGCTGTATCGCGGCTACGGCACGGTGGCCTCCGAACAGGGCGACGCCAAGTTCGACAACTCGCCCCTGATCGAAGAACTGCTGGCCCTGCGCGCCGAAGAGTCCGGCCTGCTCGGCCTGGGCACCTTCGCGGCGTTGCGCCTCCAGACCCGCATGGCCCGCGACGCAAGGGAAGTCACGGTCTTCCTGCGCGACCTGGCCGCGCGCGCCAAGCCCTACGCCCAGCGCGACCTGGCTGAACTGAAAGCCTACGCCGCCGCCGAACTCGGCCTGGACGAACTCCAGCCCTGGGACGTGCCCTATGCCTCGGAGCGCCTGCGCGAGTCGCGCTACGCCTATTCCGAAGACGAAGTGAAGCAGTATTTCACCGAGCCGCGGGTGCTCGCGGGCCTGTTCGAAGTCATCGAGACCCTGTTCGACGTGCGCCTGGCGGAAACGCCGGTCTCGTCGTGGCACGGCGACGTGCGCGGCGTGCGCGTGGAAAGCCCCGACGGCAAGCTCATCGGCCACCTCTACCTGGACCTGTACGCCCGTTCCGGCAAGCAAAGCGGCGCCTGGGTCGACAGCGAACGCACGCGCCGCGTCGTGGGGGGCCAGCTGCAGACCCCCATCGCCTATCTCACCTGCAACTTCTCGCGTCCCAACGGCGACAAGGCTGCCGTGCTGACCCACGACGACGTCATCACGCTGTTCCACGAGACCGGCCATGCCTTGCATGCGCTGCTGTCCGAGGTGGACGAGCCCGGCGCCGCGGCCTTCGCCAGCGTCGAATGGGACGCCATCGAGCTGCCGTCGCAGTTCATGGAGAATTTCTGCTGGGAATGGGCCGTGGTGCAGAAGCTGTCCGCCCACGTCGACACGGGCGAACCGCTGCCGCGCGCGCTCTACGACCGCCTGCTGGCCGCGCGCAACTACCAGAGCGGCATGCAGACGGTGCGCCAGATCGAGTTCGCGCTGTTCGACATGCTGATGCACGACCGGGCCAAGGGCGCCTCCATCGGCGAAGTGCTGGACCTGCTGCAGGCGGTGCGCAAGGAAGTGGCCGTGCTGTTCCCCCCGGCCTGGCACCGCCTGCCGCACGCCTTCTCGCACCTGTTCGCGGGCGGCTACGGCGCCGGCTATTACAGCTACAAGTGGGCCGAGGTGCTGTCGGCCGACGCCTATGAAGCCTTTGAAGAGGCGGCCGCCCTGCAGGCCGGCAACGCGCTGGGAACGCTGGATCCGGCCACGGGGGCGCGCTTCCGCCGCGAGGTGCTGGCGGTGGGCGGTTCGCGCCCGGCGGCCGAGTCCTTCGCCGCCTTCCGCGGACGCGCCCCGCGCATCGACGCCTTGCTGCGCCATAGCGGCATGACGCCCGCCTGATCGTCCCGTTCCCTCGTGTCCTCCGACGGCCCGCCTCGCGCGGGCCGTCGCGCCTTCGGCGCCGCGCTTGCGCCAAAGCAAGGCGCCGCCACATCGCCGCGCGCCCGGGGGCCGTCCCGGGGCTTCGCCCGCGGCTTGCGGGTAGAATCGAAAGGTTTACCCCTTTACCCGCCCTTGGACTCATGCGACACCTCATTTCCGGCCGCGCCTGGCGCGGCCTGCTGCTGGCTCTGTGCGTGTTCCTTGCCGCCTGCGGCGACAGGAATGTCGATTGGACGCTTTACAACGTGAAGGGGCACCTGCCCGACCTGAAGTTTTCGCTGTCCGGCGCGGGCGGCAAGACGGTCAGCAGCGACGATCTGAAGGGCAAGACCGTGCTGCTGTTCTTCGGTTATGCCAGCTGCCCCGACATCTGCCCCACCACCATGGCGCAGCTGACGGCCGTGCTGCAGAACCTGGGCGACCAGTCCAAGAACGTGCGTATCCTGTTCGTCAGCGTGGATCCCCACCGCGACACGCCCGATATCCTGCAGGCCTACGTCAACGCCTTCAACAGCAATGCCATCGGCGTGACGGGCGACGAAAAGCAGATCGCGGACCTGGCGCGCCGCTACCGCGTGGCCTACCAGATCGAAAAACCCCGTCCCGGCGATGACGCCGACATGTACGAGGTCACCCATAGCCGCGGCGTGTACATTTTCGACAAGGACGGCAAGGCGCGCCTGCTGGCGTCCGATACCGACAGCATCGAGGCCCTGACCAAGGATGTGCGCCAGCTCATCGACCTGACCTCCTGAGGCCGTCCGCACACCAGTTGTTACAGCCGGCGCGGCCGGGGCATGGGTATCATCTGTGCACACTGCCCCCTTTTACTCTAGCCAAGGAGTACGCGCATGAGCATCATCATCATGATCATCGTCGGGTTCATCGTGGGCCTGATCGCCCGCGCGATCATGCCCGGAGACCAGAACATGGGAATCATCATGACCACCATCCTGGGTATCGTCGGCTCCGTCGTCGCCGGCTTCCTGGGCCAGTCCTTGGGCTGGTATGCCCCGGGCGAACCCGCAGGCTGGATCGGATCCGTCGTCGGCGCGATCGTCGTGCTGTTCGTGGTGGGTCTCATCGCCAAGAAACGCGCGTGACGCACCGATGAATAAAAAAAGCCGATCCTTCGATCGGCTTTTTTTTTGGCGGTCCGGATGCGCGGTTCTGATGGGTATCGCGCGAAACGATCAACGCAAGCATGCGCATGCCGAACGCGCGCAACCCATCACTCCCCCGTCAAGACCCCGCCTGCGCCGTCGCGGTGCGCTCGGTCCAGCCGCCGCCCAGCACCTTGTACAGGGTGACCAGGTTGGTCAGGCGCGCCAGGCGGGTATCCACCAGGGCCTGCTGCGAGCTATACAGCGAACGCTGCGAATCCAGCACGCTCAGGTAGTCGTCGATGCCTTGGCGGAAGCGCTGGTCGGATGCGTCGTAGGCCCGCTGGTTGGCCGCCACCAGCAGCTGCTGCGCCTGGATCTGCTCGTCCAGCGTGCCGCGCCCGGCCAGGGCGTCGGCCACCTCGCGAAAGCCTGCCTGGATGGCCTTTTCGTACTGCGCCACCTGTATGTTCTTCTGCACCTTCGCCAGATCCAGGCCCGCCAGCAGCGAGCCGCCGGCGAAGATCGGCACGGTGATCTGGGGCACGAAGCTCCAGGCGCCCGAACCGCCTTCGAACAGGCCGCCCAGGCTGGCGCTGGCCGTGCCTGCCGAGCCCGTCAGGCTGATGGTCGGGAAGAACGCGGCGCGCGCCGCGCCGATATTGGCGTTGGCGCCCTTCAGTTGGTGCTCCGCCGCCCGGATGTCGGGCCGGCGCGCCAGCAGGTCCGAAGGCAAGCCCGCGGGCAGCGTGGTCGGCAACATGCTGTCGTCCAGCTTGACCGCGCTGTCCAGCGCCGCCGTCATCTCGGGCGTCAGGGGCTGGCCCACCAGCAGCACCAGCGCGTTGCGGTCCTGCGCGGCCTGCCGCGTGTACTGCGACAGGTTGCGCTGCGCGGTGCGCAGCGACACTTCCGCCTGGCTCAGGTCCAGCGACGTGGACAGGCCCTGGTCATAGCTCTGCTGCGTGAGCTTGAAGGAATCCTCCTGGCTCTTGAGCGTGTCGCGGGTCAGCGCCAGGAGTTCCTGGTCCGCGCGCATCGTCAGGTAGGCGTTGGCCACCTCGGCGATGAGCGTGAGCTGGGTCGCCGTGCGCGTTTCGTCCAGCGCCAGATAGGACTCCAGCGCCTTGTCGCTCAGGCTGCGGATGCGGCCGAACAGATCCAGTTCCCAGGCGGACATGGCGGCGCCGACCTGGTAGCTGTGGCTGGTGGTGGCGCGTCCGCTGGCCGACAGGTCGGCCGGCGTGCGCTGGGCCGATTCCTGGCCCGCGATACCCACGCTGGGCATCAGGTCGGCGCGCTGGATGCGGTACTGCGCGCGCGCCGCCTCGACGTTCAGGGCCGCCACCCGCAGATCGCGGTTGTTCGCCAGCGACAGCTCGATAAGCTGTTGCAGCAGCGGATCGCCGAAGAAATCGCGCCAGCCGATATCGGCCGTGGCCAGGCCGCCCGGATCGGCGGGCTGCGCAGCCTTGTAGGCGGCGCCCGTGGGATAGGCCGCATCGACCGGCGCTTCCGGACGCTCGTAGGTGGGGGCCAGCGAGCAGCCCGCCAGGGCCGCCGCCAGGGAAACAGACAACAGGGTTCTCATCGGGAATTTCATTGCGATTGCCCTTCCGCGGACACGTCCTGCGAGCCATTGGCGCCGACGTCGTGCTTGTCGACGTTTTCGCTCATGCGCTTGACCTTGAACACGCGCAGCATGATCACGAAGAAGGCCGGAACGAAGAAGATGGCCAGGAAGGTGCCGGTCAGCATGCCGCCGATCACGCCCGTGCCGATGGCGTTCTGGCTGCCCGAACCGGCGCCGGACGAGATCGCGAGCGGGGTCACGCCCAGGATGAACGCCAGGGACGTCATCAGGATGGGACGCAGGCGCTGGCGGGCGGCATGGATGGCCGATTCCGTCAGGCTGGCGCCGGACTCGTAGTGCTCCTTGGCGAACTCCACGATCAGGATGGCGTTCTTGGCCGCCAGCCCGATGGTGGTGAGCAGGCCCACCTGGAAGTACACGTCGTTGGACAGGCCCCGCAGCATGGTGGCGAGCAAGGCCCCGATGATGCCCAGGGGCACCACCAGCATCACCGCCGAGGGAATCGTCCAGCTTTCGTACAGCGCCGCCAGGCACAGGAACACCACGATCAGCGAAATGGCGTACAGGGCGGGCGCCTGCGCGCCGGACAGGCGCTCCTCGAACGACAGGCCCGTCCATTCGAAGCCCACGCCCACCGGCAGCTTGGCCGCCAGCCGCTCCATTTCCTCCATCGCCGCGCCCGAGCTGTAGCCCGGCGCCGCCTGGCCCTGGATGTTGTAGGACGGCACGCCGTTATAGCGGTTCAGCTTCTGCGGGCCGAAGCTCCAGGTGGCCTTGGCGAAGGCCGAGAACGGCACCATGTCGCCCGCGTTGTTGCGCACGTACCACTTGTTCAGGTCTTCCGGCAGCATGCGCGAGGAAGCCTCGCCCTGCGCGAACACCTTCTTCACACGGCCGCGGTCGATGAAGTCGTTGACGTACGACGACCCCCACGCGGTGGCCAGCGTGCTGTTGATGTCCGACACGGCCACGCCCAATGCGCGGGCCTTTTCGCGGTCGATGTCGAGCTGGTACTGCGGCGCGTCCTCGATGCCGTTGGGGCGCACGCCGCGCAGGACGGGACTCTTGGCGGCTTCGCCCAGCAACTGGTTGCGGGCGGCAAGCAGCTTCTCGTGGCCCACGCCGGCGCGGTCCATCAGCTGGAAGTCGAAGCCGGTGACGTTGCCCAACTCCATCACGGAGGGCGGCGGCACCACGAACAGCTGGGCGCGGCGCTCGGTCTTGGCGAAGTGCGCGTTGGCGCGCGCCGCCACGGCCCCGGCCTTGAGCCGGGCGTCGCCACGCTCTTCCCAGTCGCGCAGCTTGATGAACAGGATGGACGCGTTCTGGCCGCGGCCGCCGAAGTTGAAGCCGTTGACCGCGAACACCGAGGTGACGGCGTCCTTCTCTTCGTTCAGCAGATACTTCGTGGCGTCGTCGATGACGGCCTTGGTGCTTTCCGCGGTCGCGCCCGCCGGCGTCTGGATCTGGGCAAACAGGATGCCCTGGTCCTCGTCGGGCAGGAAGGCGGTCGGGATGCGGGTGAACATCCAGCCCATGGCGATGACGAGCGCCAGGTAGATCACCATCAGGCGCTTGGTGCGGTTCAGGCCGCGCGCCACGGTGTTGGCGTAGCCATGGCTGCTGCGGTCGAACGCGCGGTTGAACCAGCCGAAGAAACCCCGCTTGGAACCGTGATGGCCCTTGGGGATCGGCTTGAGCAGCGTCGCGCACAGCGCCGGCGTGAACACGATGGCCACGAGCACAGACAGCACCATGGAAGACACGATGGTGATCGAGAACTGGCGATAGATCACGCCCGTGGAGCCGCCGAAGAACGCCATGGGGATGAACACTGCGGCCAGCACCATCGCGATGCCGATCAGCGCCCCCGTGATCTGCGACATGGACTTGCGGGTGGCCTGCTTGGGCGTCAGGCCCTCTTCCGCCATCACGCGTTCCACGTTCTCGACCACCACGATGGCGTCGTCCACCAGCAGGCCGATCGCCAGCACCATGCCGAACATGGTCAAGGTGTTGATGGAGTAGCCGAAGGCCGCCAGCACCGCGAACGTGCCCAGCAGCACCACCGGCACGGCGAGCGTGGGAATGATGGTGGCGCGGAAGTTCTGCAGGAACAGGTACATCACCAGGAAGACCAGGATGATGGCCTCGACCAGCGTCTTGAACACCTCATGGATCGACAGGCTGACGAACGGCGTGGTGTCGTACGGATAGACGACGTCCATGCCCGGCGGGAAATAGGGCTTGAGGTTGCTGATGGTGTCGCGCACCGCCTGCGCCGTATCCAGCGCGTTGGCGCCCGGCGCCAGCTTGATCGCCAGGCCCGAGGCGGGCTTGCCGTTGTAGAAGCTGTCGATGGCGTAGGTCTGCCCGCCCAGCTCGATGCGCGCGACGTCGCCCAGGCGCACCTGCGAGCCGTCGGCATTGACCTTGAGCAGGATGCGGCCGAAGTCTTCGGCCTTCTCCAGGCGGGACGGCCCGATGATGGTGGCGTTCAGCTGCTGGCCGCGCACGGACGGCAGGCCGCCCAGCTGCCCGGAGGACACCTGCACGTTCTGTTCCTTGATCGCCGCCACCACGTCGACCGTGGTCAGGCCGTAGTTGACGAGCTTGGCCGGGTCCAGCCAGATGCGCATCGCGTACTGCGAGCCGAAGAGCTGGAAGTCGCCCACGCCCTGCGTGCGGCTGATGGGATCCTGGACGTAGGACGCGACGTAGTCGGCCAGGTCGTCCTTGGTCATCGAGCCGTCGGTGGACACGAAGCCCGCCACGATCAGGAAGTTCTTCGTGGCCTTGGTGACGCGGATGCCCTGCTGCTGCACTTCCTGCGGCAAGAGCGGCTGCGCCAGCGCCAGCTTGTTCTGGACCTGCACCTGTGCGGTGTCGGGGTTGGTGCCCTGCTTGAAGGTCAGCGTGATGGACATGCTGCCGTCGGAGTTGCTTTCCGACGAGATGTACTGCAGGCCGTCAAGACCGTTCATCTGCTGCTCGATCACCTGCACCACGGTGTCCTGCACGGTCTGCGCGGACGCGCCCGGGTAGGTCACCGCGATGCCGATGGCCGGCGGCGCGATGTTGGGATATTGGGAGACCGGCAGCTTCAGGATGGACAGCGCACCGGCCATCATCAGCACGATTGCGATCACCCAGGCGAAAACCGGCCTATCGATGAAAAACTTTGCCATGCGAGGCTCCCTGACTACTGCTGCTTCGCCGCCGCGGCCGCTTGCGATTGTTGCGCTTGCGGCGCGTTGGCGCCGGCTTCGGTGGCGATCACTTCAACCCCCGGGCGCACCATCTGCACGCCTTCCACGATGACCTTGTCGCCGGCGGACAGGCCGTCGGTGACCAGCCACTTGTCGCCGATGGCGCGGTCCGTCTTGAGTTCGCGCAGTTCGACCTGGTTCTTGGCGTTGACCACCAGCGCCGTGGGCATGCCGCGCTGGTTGCGGGTGACGCCGCGCTGCGGCACCAGCAGGCCGTCGGCGGCCACGCCGTCGGCCAGGCGAGCGCGCACGAACATGCCCGGCAGCAGGCGGCGGTCCGGATTGGGGAATACCGCGCGCAAGGTGACCGAGCCCGTGCCCTGGTCGACCGTGATTTCCGAGAACTGGAGCTTGCCCTGCTGCGCGTACTGCGAGCCGTCTTCCAGCGTCAGCGTGACCAGCGCGGACTGCTCGCCATCGGCCTTCTTCAGCTGGCCGCTGGCCAGCGCGTTCTGCAGGCGCAGCAACTGGACGCTGGATTGGGTAACGTCGACGTAGATGGGATCGATCTGCTGCACCGAGGCCAGCGCCGAGCTCTGATTGGCGGTGACCAGCGCGCCCTCGGTCACGGCCGAGCGGCCGATGATGCCATCGATGGGCGACAGGACCTTGGTATAGACCAGATTGATGCGCGCCGTGTCGAGCGCGGCCTTGGCCGACAGCACGTCGGCGGCGGCCTGGTCGCGCGCGGCGACGGCGTTATCGTAGGTCTGCTGGCTGACGGCGCGGGTGGCCACCAGCGGCTTGTAGCGCTCGGCCAGCAGCGCGGCCGTTTTCTGCTGCGCCTGGGCGCGCGCCAGGGCGGCCTTCTGGCTGTCGAGGCTGGCCTGGTAGAGCGCGGGATCGATCTGGTAGAGCTGCTGCCCGGCCTTGACCTCGCCGCCTTCAGTGAAGAGCCGCTTCTGCACGATGCCGTTGACCTGGGGCCGGACCTCGGCCACACGGAACGGCGAGGTGCGGCCCGGCAATTCGGTGGTCAGGGAAACCGGTTGCGTGGCCAGCGTCACCACCGTTACCTGCGGCTTGCCCGCCTGGGGCGCTTCCTGCTTCTTGCCGCAGGCGGCCAGAGTGAGTGCCGATGCCGTCAGCGTGGCAATTGCCGCGCCGCGCCACATAGCGCTTTTCTTGTTCATAGATTGCATTCCCGATTTCCAAAAAAGTACCCATGCCGCTCCCGTTGCCCGGAAGCCGGCGCCCTGCGGCAAAAAAGTGCCCCGGACCGTGCGCATGCGGTCCGCGTGGATCGACGGGTGGATTTGCCTCGAACACGCAGGCTGGGCTTTGTTGCATTGCTGCATTGCAGAACCCGCATTCTGAGTTATCCCGCCCCAGAAACAAAGAGGCATGTTAAGAAAACATCATTCCATTTATGGGACAATTTCCAAGCCCTTGATATGACAGAATTCCGCCATGAAACGCTTGCAAGGCATGGAACTTTTCGTGGAAGTTGCGAAAACCCGCAGCTTCAGCCGCGCCGCGGCGGCGCTCGGCGTTCCGAAATCGACCCTTTCCCGCCAGGTAGCCGAACTGGAGCGGTCCGTCGGGCTGCGGCTGCTCAGCCGCACCACGCGCAAGGTCGAGCTGACCGACGCGGGCCGCCTGTATTTCGAACGCTGCCAACACATCGTGGCCGAGGCGCAGATCGCCCATGAAGAGCTGCAGAAGCTGGTGGATACGCCCGCCGGGCCGTTGCGGGTCAATATGCCCGCGGATTTCGGCACCGACTTCCTGGCTGAATCGTTCATGGAATTTTCCCGCCGCTATCCCGACGTCACGTTTTTCCTGGATCTGGCCAATCCGGACCACGCTTCACGAGTGTTCCAGACCTGCGATATTTCGATCGAGATCGGCGAACTGCCGGACTCGACACAGATTGCGAGGCTGCTGGGCATGCTGCCCGCCCATCTGTACGCCTCGCGCGACTACCTGGAGAAGCACGGCGAACCCCGGCATCCCAGCGACCTGACCCGGCACGAGTGCATAGAGTTCCGCGCGGAGGGCGCAGGACGCGTCACCCGCTGGCCATTGACCAATGGCAGCCAGCACATCGAATTCACGCCAGGGAACCGCTTTTCCGTCAACGGCGTCGCCATGGCCCGGCGCCTGGCCATGCTGGGCGCGGGTATCGCGGTGCTCGTGGGCGGCCAATTGGCCGAACAGCAATCCGGCCAATTGCAGCGGGTGCTGCCGGACTGGCAGCTGGGCCCGTTCCCGGTTTACGCGGTCACGGAGACGCGGCTTCTCCCCGCCAAGACCCGGATCTTCATCGAATTCCTGATGGAGCGCCTGGGCAGCAGCGGGCAGGCGAAGGATACTCCCGCTTTCATGACATAGCCCCGAATCGGAAACCGACTGAAAAATCTGGCGTTTCCCGACAACAGATGTCGGGACAGGCGATCAATCGGGCTCGATCCAGCGAGTCAGAACCTTTCGTCGTCGCGCAGGTAGCGCCACTGGCCCAGGGGCAGGTCGCCCAGGGAGACCCGGCCGATGCGCACGCGCTTCAGGCCCACCACTTTCAGCCCCACCAGCTCGCACATGCGGCGGATCTGGCGCTTCTTGCCCTCGCGCAGCACGAAGCGCAGCTGGTCGCTGTTCTGCCAGCGCACCTGCGCGGGCCGGAGCGCCTTGCCGTCCAGGGACAGGCCATGGTTCAGCAAGGCCAGACCGTTCTCGGACAGGCTGCCCTGCACCCGCACGAGATACTCCTTGTCGACGCTCGAATCCTCGCCGATCAGATGCTTGGCGACGCGGCCGTCCTGGGTCAGCACCAGCAGGCCTTGCGAATCGATGTCCAGCCTCCCGGCGACCGCCAGGCCGTCCAGGTGCCCGCGCTCGAACCGGCGCGGCTCGCGGTCGCCCGTGTAGCGCGAACGGGCGTCGATCAGCGCCACGGCCGGGGTGTAGCCTTTCTCGGCCTGGCCCGACACATAGCCGACCGGCTTGTTGATCAGGATGGTGACGCGCGAGGTCTGGCGGGCCTGCGCGGCGCGTTCCAGCGTAATGACCTGGTCGGGGAACGCCCGGGCGCCCAATTCGGACACCACGACGCCGTCCACGCGGACCCAGCCGCGTTCGATATAGGCGTCGGCCTCGCGGCGCGAACACAGCCCTCGCTCGGACATGAGCTTGGAGATACGTACTTTTTCCATGGGCGGTATTGTATGCGGACGCGTGTAACAGACGCGTGTGGCGGACGCGCGTGGCGGACGCGCGTGGCGGCCCGGCCTGCGGCATTGCGCCGCAGGCCGGGCGCCGCGCACCCCGCCACGCTCTTGGCATAATACGCAGCCATGACAAGCCAAGCAGTACTTCCCCCTCCCCTCGCCCCGGGCTGGCTGACGGCCGCCCCGCCCATCCTGCCCCCGGCCATGCGGCATTGGCTGTTCCGCCCCGGCGCGCTGACCGCCGGCCTGCGCCAGGTGGGCCACGTGCGCCTGCGCGTGGTGGCCGAATATTCCGACGGCGCGCCGCCGGACGAGGCGCAAGCCATGCGCATCGCCCCCGGCAGCCCGGTCTGGGTGCGCGAGGTGCTGATGTCGGTGGACGGCGTGGACAGCGTGCCCGCCCGCAGCCTCACGCCGCTCATGGCCTCGCACGGCGCCTGGCAAGGCATGCGGCGCCTGTCGACGCGGCCGCTGGCGGACATGCTCTACCACGACCGAACCGTCATCCGCTCGCCCTTCGCCTGCCGCCGCCTGGCATCGCCCGTGCCCTTCCACGCGACCGCGCTGCAGGCGCAGGGCGCGGCGCGCCAGGACCCCCAGGCCGCCCATATATGGGCGCGCCGCTCGGTGTTCTGGCGCATGGGCCAGCCGCTGCTGGTGGCTGAGTGCTTCCTGCCGGGCTTCTGGACGCTTACCGCCGGCCGGGAAGCGCCTCCCCTTCAAGCCCACCAGCGCACACCGGGCGCGCGCTGATTTTTTCGCGCCAACCCCTTGCGGGCCGCTTTGGGCGCGCGTATAGTTTCCGTCAACGGAAACTATTGGAAAGGCAATGGATCCCACGCAGCGCCCGCTCGATCTGCTGTTCACCGCCCTGGCCGACCCCAACCGGCGCGCCATGGTCGAACAGCTCAGCCGCGGCCCCGCCACCGTCAAGCAACTGGCCGAGCCGGCCAGGCTGAGGCTGCCTTCGGCGGTCAAGCACCTCCAGGTGCTGGAAAGCGGCGGCATCGTCATGTCGGAAAAGGCCGGACGCAGCCGGACCTACCGCATGCGGCCCGGCGCCTTCCGCCAGATCGACGACTGGGTGCGTCAACGGGAGGCCGCCATGGAGGCGGCCTTCGACCGCCTCGTGCAGGCCATGCACGATATCCCTCCTGAGGACGACACGCCATGACCTCCCCCGCCATCGAACACGCCACTTTCGTCATCGAGCGCGAGCTGCCCGCCTCGCCGCGCGACGCCTACCGTTTCTGGTCGGAACCCCGGCTGAAGCAGCGCTGGACCAGCTGCCATCCGGACTGGACGGTGCTGGAAGACCGCCACGATTTCCGCGCCGACGGATCCGAGTCCAAGCGCTGGCGCACCCCGGAAGGCGCGGAGCAGACCTATCGGGCCGCCTACCTCGACGTCGTCCCCGGGGAACGCATCATCTACGCTTATGAAATGGGCTTCCGCGGGCAGCGGATATCGGCTTCGCTGGTCACGGTGGAATTCGTGCCTTCCGGCGCGGGCACGCTGATGCGCTTCACCGAGCAGGCGGCGCTGCTCGACGGCAGCGGCGCGCAGGGCCGGCGGATGGGCACGGAGGCCGGCCTGGACCGGCTGGCCGAAATGGTCCGAGCCGGCGTGGCCGAATTGCATTGACGGCAGCGGGCCCTGCGCGGGCGCCCGCCGCCTCAGCCCTCGTAGGCCTTGCCGCGCGCCAGCAGCTCCGGCGTGCCGATGACGGCGTTCAGCCCGTCGAAGTCCAGCATCCCCTCGCGCCAGGGGGCGGTGGTGCCGTGGCGGCGCAGGCTGGCGTAGTAGCCTTGCAGGGTGTGCGCCACCGCGCGCGCCGTGCCGCCGGGAAAGATCACGATGCGGAACCCTTGCGCGATCAGGGCCTCGGCGCTTTGCACCGGCGTCTTGCCGCCCTCCACCATGTTGGCCAGCAGCGGCGCCCGGCGCGCATAGCGGCCGCAGGCCGCCCGCATCTGCTCGGGCGTGCGCAGCGCCTCGATGAAAAGCGCGTCGGCGCCGGCCTCCAGATACCGTTCGGCACGGTCCAGCGCGGCCTCAAGACCTTCCACCGCCACCGCGTCCGTGCGCGCCAGGATCAGGGTCGAGGGATTCACCCGCGCATCCGCCGCCGCCCGCAGCTTGCCGCACATTTCCGCGGCCGGGATTACCGTTTTGCCGTCCAGGTGGCCGCAGCGCTTGGGAAAGGTCTGGTCCTCGATCTGGATCATGGCCGCGCCCGCCCGCTCGAAGCCGCGCACCGTGCGCTGCGTGTTCAGGGCGTTGCCGAAGCCCGTGTCGGCATCCACGATGACCGGCGCCGACACCCGTTCCGTGATGCGGGCCAACGCATCCTCGACCTCGGTATAGGTGGTCAGTCCGACGTCCGAGCGGCCCAGCCGCGTATAGGCGATCGACGCGCCGGAGAGATACAGGGCGCCGAAGCCGGCCTGCTCGGCCAGCAAGGCCGACAAGGCGTCGTAGACGCCGGGGGCCAGCACCGCGCCGGCCTCCAGTTGCGCTTTCAGGTTGTGTTTCTGCATGGGGGTTTCCTAAAGGCCGGCGCCGGCCGGCTTCACGCTGAAAAGCAGGCCCGCGCGGCCTCAGGCGAGCTCGCGCTTGAGCAGCGCCGCCGCCGTCGCCGCGGCGATATGGCCGCCGGCCACCGCGCTGAGCAGGCCGTTGCCGGACAGGTAGCCCGATACGTCGTTTCCGGAGACGCCGCGGGCCGCCCCGCCCGCGGCCAGCAAATTGGGCAACGCCGCGCCGTTGCGATCCAGGACCCGGCAGTGCGCGTCGATGTCCAGCCCGCCCTGCGTATGGAACAACGCCCCGGTCACCTTGACGGCGTGGTACGGCGCCTGCAGGGCGCGCTCGAAGCGCCGGCCGTGCGGGTCGTCGGCGCCTGGGCGCGCGTCCGCCAGGGTCCGGCCCAGCGTGCCGGCGTCGCAGCCGATCAGCGCGGCCAGCGCCGGCAAGTCCGCGCAGGTCTTCAATGCCTGGCCGGCCTCGGCCTGGACGAAGTCGGGAAAGCCCCGCGCCAGCCCGAGCGTATGGTCGTCGAATACGTTCCAGGCCACGCCGCCGGGCTGCGCCAGCACGTGCACCGCCGCCTCGGAGTACCCCAGCGTTTCATTGTGGAAACGGCGCCCTGCGCGGTTGACCTGCACGCCGCCATCCATCATGACGGCCCATGAAATCAGCGCGCCCTGCGGCGTGGCCCAGGAGCCGTGGCCCTGGTAGCCGCCCATATCGGCCAGGCGCGCGTCCATCTGCAAGCCCCATTCGATGGCGCTGCCGTCGTTGCCCGCGTGGCCGCCATAGACGGCCCCGCGCATGGCGGGCAGGTGCTCGGCCACCATCGCCGCGTTGCCGCCGAAGCCATTGCACGCCAGGAGCAGCACGTCGCAGCCGATTACGTCCATCGATCCGTCGGGCCGTTCGCAGCCGACGGCCGAAACGCGGCCGCTCCCGTCCGCCCAGATCTGCCGCGCAAGGGCGCGGGTCAGCAGGTAGGCCCCTGCGCCGGTTGCGGCGCGCTCCAGCGCGGCCACCAGCGCTGCGCCGGTGCGCTGCGGCAAGGTGTGCATGCGGCGGGCGGTATGGCCGGGATAGAGAAAGCCGTCCAGCACCGCGAAGTCCAGTCCATGGCGCGCCAGATTGTCCACGGCGGCGGCCGCCGCGCCGGTGTAGGCGGCGACCAGGTGCGGCGCGGCCGTGCCGTGCGCCTTGGCCTGAATATCGGCGGCGTAGCGGGCCGCGTCGTCCTCGATGCCGGCCGCCCGCTGCGCCGCCGTTCCCGCCGCCGGGATGAAGCCGGACGACAAGGCGGTGGAGCCGCTGGGCACGGCGTCGCGCTCGATCAACACGGTTTCGATGCCCGCCTCGGCCAGGCGCAGCGCCGCAGTCAGGCCGCAGGCTCCCGCGCCGACGATCGCCACCGGCACGCGCATGGCGTCGGCGCCGGGCGCCGCGCCGCGGATGACCCGGGATGGGCTCATATTCCCAGCCTCCCCAGGAGTTCCCGGCACGACACCACGTCGGCGACCGTGCGCAGGTCCGCCAGGGCGGCATCGTGCATCGCCGGCGTGGGCGCGGCGCAGCCGTCGGCCAGCACCGTGACGTGGTAGTCGCGCATGTGGGCGTCGCGCGCCGTGCTGGCCACGCCGCCGTTGGTGACGATGCCGGCCACCACCACATTGGCGATGCCGGCCCGGCGCAGCACCCAGTCGAGCTGCGTATTGAAGAAGGCGGAATACGCGACCTTCCAGACGGACACGTCGACCAGCCCGTCCAACTCCGCCACATTGGCCTGGCCCGGCGAACCCGCGGCGAAATCGCCCCTGCGCAGGAACGGGCGCAATTGCCTCAGGTGCGGCGAGATCATCGGTTCGCCGTGCGCGTCCGGCCAGAGCGTGAACTGGCTTGCCGCGACGAAGCCGTCCCGCGCCTTGAGCGCGCGCGCCACGGGCGCCACCCGCGCGGGCAAGGCGCGCGCCTGCGCGCTGACCGCGCCGCCGCGGTCATAGGCGCCGCCCGGCGCCAGGAAATCGTTCTGCAGGTCGATGACGACCAGCGCGGTGCTGCGGGGATCGAAGCTGGACATGAGCCGCTCCTAGGAAGCCTGTCGGGCGATCAGCAGATTGCCCAGGAAATCGACGCTGCCGCGGAACCCCGGCTCGATCCAGATCGTGGTGTCCGGCTGTTCCAGGATCGCCGGCCCGGCGATCTCGGCGCCCACGGGCAGGTCCAGGCGCGCGTAGCGCACGGCGTCGCGCCATTGGCCCGCGTGGAACACCCGCTGCGTGCCCAGCGGCGCCGGCATGGCCTGGCCGGTCGGCGCCAGCAGCGTCAAGTCGAATTTGGGCCGCTGGCCGATGCGCGCATAGCGCAGATTCAGGATGCGGACGGGAATGCCGGCGAGGCTGCGGCCGAAGGCCGCCAGGTAGGCTCGGTCGAAGGCGGCGGCGATGCCGGCCCGGTCCAGTTCGCCTCGGCCGATCTCGACCCGCACGGTATGGCTCTGCCCTACGTACAGCATGTCCAGCTCGATGCTCTCGCGTATGCCCTCGAAGGCCACGCCGGCGGAATCCAGCCGCGCCTGGCAAGCCAGCGCCAGCCCGTCGATGCGGGCCAGCAGGTCGGCCGCGTCCAGCGCGTCCAGGGCGACGTTCAGGGTCTGCACGCCGTCGTGGCGCATATCCGCCATGACGCAACCCAGCGCCGAAGTCACGCCCGGATAGCGCGGCACGATGCCGCGGGCGGCGTCCACCTCGTTCATCATGGCGCACACGTGCAGCGCGCCGCCGCCGCCGAACGGCATGTAGGCGAACTTGCGCGGGTCGTGGCCGCGCTCGATGGACACGACCCGGATCGCGCCCGCCATCTTGGCGTTGGCCACGGTCAGTATGGCCTCGGCCGCCGCATGCACGTCCAGGCCCAAGGGTCTGGCGACATGCGCTTCGATTGCGGCGCGCGCCCGCTCCGCGTCCATCGTGGCCAGCAGGCCGCCGCCCAAGGGGCGCTCGGCCGCGATGCGGCCCAGCACCACGTTGGCATCGGTGACGGTGGGCCGCGTGTTGCCCCTGCCGTAGCAGGCCGGTCCCGGCACGCTGCCGGCGGACTCGGGGCCCACCTGCAGCAGGCCGCCCGCGTCCACGCTGGCGATCGAGCCGCCGCCCGCGCCTATGGTTTCGATCTGGATCATGGGCGCGCGCACTACCATGCCGAAATCGATGGAGGTCTGCGCCGACAGCGAGGCCTCGCCGCCCGCCACCAGCGACACGTCGAATGAAGTGCCGCCCATGTCGCCGCTGACCACGTCGGGAAATCCGGCGGCGCGCGCGATGGCGGCGCAGGCGATCACGCCCGCCGCGGGGCCGGACAGCGCCGTGCGCACCGGCACGTCGCAAGCCGTCTGGCGCGACATCACGCCGCCGTTGCTCTGCACCACCAGCAGCTCGCCGCCGAACCCGTTTGCCTGCAGGTCCGATTCCAGCCGCGTGAGATAGCTGCCGACCACCGGCTGCAGCGCCGCGTTGAGCGCCGCCGTCGAGCAACGCTCGAACTCGCGGATCTCCGGCAGCACCTCGGTGGCGGCCGTGACGTTGCCATTGGGCCAGACCGCGCGCACGCGCGCCGCCGCCTGCGCCTCGTTGGCCGGGTTGGCGTAGGCATTGACGAAGAACAGGCAGACCGCGTCACAGCCCTGCTCCAGCAGCGCGCGCGCCGCCGCTTCCACCTGGTCCAGGTCCACGGGGGTATGCAGGGTGCCATCCGCCAGCACCCGTTCGCGAACCTCCAGGCGCAGGTCGCGCGGCACCACCGGCTCGTAGTTGCCGCGCAGGCCCCAGGTCTGGGGCCGGTCGCGCCGGCGCATTTCGAGCACGTCCCGAAAGCCCTCCGTCGTGATGATGCCGGTGCGCGCCACCTTGCGTTCCAGCAGCGCATTGGTGCCCACGGTCGTGCCGTGCACGATGGTAGCGATGGCGTCCGCGCCGTCGGCGACGCGGGCGATGCCGTTCATGAAGCCGCGCGCTTCCTCGCCGCGCGTGGACGGCACCTTCACCACCCTTGCCGTGCCCGCCGCCTCGTCGAGCACGAAAATGTCCGTGAACGTGCCTCCCACGTCCACGCCTACGACCAAGCCTTGTGCCGCGTTCATGCCGCCTGCTCCTTCTGAATTCCGCTGACATACCCCATCTTGCGGTCATGCTCCCGCGCCGCTTCCGGCCGCGCGGCCGGCGAGCCATAGCCGCCTCCGCCCGGCGTCTCCAGCCGCACGCGGTCGCCGCGCCGCAGCGGGATGCCCAGCATCTTCGAGCGCATGGGCGGCGCGAGCCACTCGCCGTCCCGCTGGTAGCGGAACACGTTCAGCGCCGCCTCCCCGCCGCCCGCGATGCCCTTGGGCGCGCTGCGGCCGCGCTCGCCGAAGATGAACGCCTCGGCGCTGTCCTCCAGCAACTCGATTTCGTAGATGGCGCCCAGGCCGCCGCGGTGCGCGCCGTCGCCGGCCGAATCCGGGCGCAGCGCCCATTGCGTGAAGCGCACCGGATACGCGGCTTCCAGGATCTCCAGCGGCGGGATCGTGGCCGTGGAAATTGGCGCGTTGCCGTGGCTCAGGCCGTCGCCGTCCGAATGGCCGCCGTGGCCGCCGCCGAAGAAGCTGAACATGACCCAGCGCTGGCCGCGCCGGGCGGCATCGCTGCGGTAACCCGCGATCGACAGCGCGTTGATCGTGCCGTAGGCCTGCGCCATCGCCCTCGCCGGCTCGGCCTGGGCCATGGCGCAGAAGATCACGTCGATCATGCGCAGGATGGTCTCGGTATAACCGCCCACCGGGCGCGGCCGGTCCGCGGAGATCAGCAGGCCGTCCGGCAGCGCCACCTCCACCGCATCCAGCACGCCGGCGTTGGCGGGCACGTCCGGGAACAGGTGCTTCAGCGCCACGTAGCAGGCGGCGATGGCCGTGGCGCGGGAAATATTGACCGGGCCGGCGCAGGCGGGCGAAGTGCCATTGAAATCCAGCACCAGCCGCTCGCCCTCGATCTTGAGCTTCAGCGCGATGCGCAGCGGCTCGTCGCGCACGCCGTCGTTGTCCAGGATGTCCTCGAAGCGGTACTCGCCGTCGGGCAGGCGCGCGATATGGTCGCGCATCAGGCGGCGCGCGCGCTCGCGCAGCGTGTCCAGGGATTCCAGCACGGCGGCGTCGCCGTATTCGTCCAGCAGGCCATCAAGCCGGCCCGCGCCCAGTTCCAGCGCCGCCAGCTGCCCGTTCAGGTCGCCCCACAGGCTGTCGGGAAGGCGCGTGTTCGCCTTGAGGATGGCCAGCACGTCCTGATCCAGCACGCCGGCGCGCACGATGCGCACCGGCGGAATCTGCACGGCCTCCTGCCAGCATTCGGTGGCCGCCGGGTTGTAATTGCCGGGCACCGCCCCGCCCACGTCGTGCCAGTGCGCCGCCGACGCCAGGAAGCAGAACAGCGCGCCGCTGCGGAACACGGGCCGGACCAGCTTGAAATCGTTGGCGTGGGTGCCGCCCTCGTATGGATCGTTGAAGAGCCAGACGTCGCCGTCCACCATGCCGCCGCGCTCGGCGGCCGCCTTGGCCGCCGCCTTGACGGCGAAGGCCATTGCGCCCACGAACACCGGCAGCCCGGACTTGCCTTGCACCAGCGTCGCGCCCGTGGCCGCGTCGTACATGCCGTGGCACGCGTCATGGGCCTCGGCGATGATGGGATTGAACGCGCTGCGGTACAGCGTGGCGTCCATCTCGTCGGCAATCTGTTCCAGGCGGCCCTTCAGGACAGCGAGAGTGACCGGATCTAGCATGGGGTTCTTCCTCGGGGTTTGCGCTGTTTCAGCACATTCAACAGTCCGCCGGCCCGCACCATCTCGAGCAGGAAGGCGGGCACGGCATCGCAATGCAGTTCGGAAGGATCGCCATGGGCGCGGCCGATGCGCCCGCCAGCGGGATCCAGGGCAATGCGCTCGCCTTCGGCCAGGACCTCGGCCTGCGCGCAGGTCAGCAGCAGCAGGCCCACGTTGAACGCATTGCGGAAATACAGCCCATTGAAGGATGGCGCGATCACGGCGGCGATGCCCAGGCGCACCAGGGCGGCGGCGGCCTGCTCGCGGGACGAACCGATGCCGAAATTGGGGCCCGCCACCAGCACGTCTCCCGGCCGCGCCTGGGCGGCGAATTCCGGGCGCACCCGTTGCAGGCAATGGCGCGCGATCTCGTCGATGCCGAACTTCATGTAGGCGCCGGGCGCCAGCGCGTCGGTGTCGATGTCCGCGCCCACGCGCCAGACGCGATGCGTCGCAGCCTGATCGCTCATGCCATGAACTCCCGGGGATCGGCCACGCGGCCGGCGATGGCCGACGCCGCCACCGTGTAGGGCGAAGCCAGGTAGACCTGGGCCGTCTCCGAGCCCATGCGCCCCTTGAAATTCCGCGCGGTGGTGGAAATGACGCTGGCCCCGTCCGGAATCGACCCGCCATAGCCCGCGCAGGCCCCGCAAGTGGTGGGCAGCACCTCGGCCCCGGCCTCGCGCAGGGCCCGCATGACGCCCTCGCGCTCCGCCTGCTGCTGGTCCTGCCGGCTGGCCGGCGCGACCATCAGGCGCATGCCGGCGGCAAGCCGCCTACCCCGCAGCACGCTGGCCGCGGCGCGCAGGTCCTCCAGCTTGGCGCCGGTGCAGGCGCCGATGTACGCGACCTGCACGGACACGCCGCGGTACTCGTCCACGTCGCGCGCGTTGGCCGGACTGTGCGGCGCGGCCACCTGCGGCGCCAGCTCGGCCGCGTCGAAATCGTGCCATTCCGCCTGGGCGCCCGGGTCGCTGCGCCAACGCGCCAGCTCCAGTTCGCCGGTCACGCCGGCCTCCCTCAGGTAGGCCTCCGTGGTCTCGTCCGGCGCGATCAAGCCCACCTGCGAACCCAGCTCGGCGCTCATGTTCGACAGCGTCATGCGCGCTTGCATCGACAGCGCGCGCACCGCTTCGCCGCAGAACTCCACCGCCTGGTAGCGCCCGCCGTTCATGCCATAGCGGCCGATCATGCGCAGCATCATGTCCTTGGCGGTCACGCCGGCGGCAAGCCGGTTGCTCCAGCGCATCATCAGCGTCCGCGGCACCTTCACCCAGATCTCCCCGGTGACGGCCACGCCCAGCATTTCGGTGCTGCCGATGCCGAACATGTAGGCGCCGAACGCGCCGCCCGTGGGCGAATGCGAATCCCCGCCCACGCAGAACATCCCCGGACGGATGTGGCCGTGCTGCGGCACGACCACGTGGCAGATGCCGACCGAGTCGTACACATTGGGCAGCCGCTGCCCCTGCGCCCAGTCACGGGCGATGCGCACGATGCGGCGCGACTCGTCGTCGGATTCCGGCACGTAGTGATCGATGACCAGCACCACCTTGGACGGATCCCACAGCGTGGCGCCCAATTCCTGCAGCATGGGCTGCAGGCGGCGCGGGCCGCTGGAATCGTGGAACATCGCAAGGTCGACCGCGCAGGTGACGATTTCACCCTCGGCCACCGCGTCGCGGCCGCAGGCCGCCGCGATCAGCTTCTGGGCCAGCGTTTGGGGCTCGGCCATGGCTACATCCCGAGATAGGCCCGGCGCACATCGTCGCTGGCCATCAGTTCCGGGCAGGCGCCGCTGTAGCGCACCGCCCCGTTCTCCAGCACGTAGGCCCGTTGCCCCGTCTCCAGCGACTGGCCCACGTTCTGCTCCACGAGCAGGATCGCCAGCCCGTCCGCATGCAACCGCTGGATCAGGCCGAACAGTTCCTCGACCATCAGCGGCGAGAGGCCCAGCGAAGGTTCGTCCAGGATCAGCAGACGCGGCTCGGCCATCAGGCCGCGCCCGATGGCCAGCATCTGCTGTTCGCCTCCCGACATGGTGCCAGCCCGTTGCGCCAGGCGTTCCCGCAGCCGCGGGAAGATGGACAGCACCTTTTCCAGGTTGGCGGCCCGGCGTTCGCGTCCGCGGGCGAAGGAACCCAGCTCCAGGTTCTCGCGCACGCTCAGGTTGGGAAACACGCGGCGCCCCTCCGGCACCTGGATCAGGCCGGCCTGGACCACCTCGCGGTAGTGGCGGCCGGTCAGGTCGCGCCCATCGAAGCGCACCGTGCCGCCCCAGGGCCGGCACAGCCCGCAAACCGTGTTGTTCAGGGTGGACTTGCCCGCGCCGTTGCTGCCCAGCAGCACCACGATTTCGCCTTCGCCCACCCGCAGGTCCACCCCGCGCAGCACTTCCATGCGGCCGTAGCCGGCCCGCAGGCCTTTGACCTCCAGCAGCGCGCTCATCGCGGCGCTCCCTGCGCGGCCAGCCTGGCCGCCGCGCCATGGCCCAGATAGGCCTCCACCACGGCCGGATCGCGGGTCACCTCGCCGGGCGAGCCCGCCGCGATGAGCCGGCCCTGCACCAGTACCCACACGTGCTCGGCCAGGCTCATCACCGCGCGCATCACGTGCTCGATCATCAGCACCGTGACGCCATCGTCGGCCAGTTGCTTCACCACGGGGATCATTTCATCGATCTCGCTGGGGTTCAGCCCCGCCAGCACCTCGTCCAGCAGCAACAGGCGAGGCCGCGTGGCCAGCGCGCGCGCCAGCTCGAGCCGCTTGCGCCCCGCCACCGTCAGGTCGGCAGCGGGCCGGTCGAGCTGGGATTGGAGGTTGACGCGCGCCGCGACGGCCTCGGCCGCCTCCAACGCTTCGCGACGGCCGCCCAGGCGCAGGTGCGCGCCCACGGCGATGTTCTGCCGCACCGTCTGCGCGCCGAAGGGCTGCACGATCTGGAACGTGCGGGTGAGCCCCAGCCGGGCCGATTCGTGCGGCGGCCGGCCGGTGATGTCGCTGCCCGCGAAATGCACGGACCCTGCCCCCGGCCTGAGAAAGCCCGACAGCAGGCCGAACAGCGTCGTCTTGCCCGCGCCGTTGGGCCCCACCAGGGCGGTCAGCGAGCCCTGGGGCACGTCCAGGCTGACGTCCTGGACCGCCTTCAGTCCGCCGAACGTGATGGAAAGATTGCGCGCTTGCAGCAGGATCTCAGGCACGGGCGCGCTCCTTGGCCCCGACCAGGCGGCCCAGGGATTGGCCGCAGCCGGTGATGCCGCGGGGCATGAACATGACGATCAGGATCAGGACCGTGCCGTAGATGACCATGCTGATGCCCGGCAGTTCGCCGAACAGATTGCGGGTAACGTCGCTCAGGCCATGCAGGACCACTGCTCCGAGCACGGGTCCCCACAGGGTGCCCAGCCCGCCCACGATGGCGCCCACCAGCGCCTCCACCGAAACGGCCGGACCGAATGCGATGCCCGGGTCGATGTACTGGAATACCTGCACGTAAAAGGCTCCCGCGGCGCTCATGAACGCGGCCGACAGCGCGATGCCGCCCAGCTTGACCCGCAGCGGATTCACGCCGATGGCGCGCGCCGCGTCCTCGTTGTCGCGCACCGCCTGCAGATAGGCGCCGAACCGCGAATGGCGCAGCCATGCGGTGGCGGCGAGCGCCAGCAGCACGAAACCCAGCAGCAGGTAGATGTAGCCCCGGCGGGACCCGAACTGCATATTGGCCACGCCCTCCTGTAGCGGCACCATGAGCCCGACGCCGCCGCCCGTGAACGATGCCGACAGCGCCAGGATGCGGAACACTTCGGCGAACGCCAGCGTCACCAGCGCGAAGTACGACCCTTTCAGCCCGTAGCGGAAGGTCAGGCCGCCGACGGCAAGGCCGACCAGCGCGCCCAGCGCGATCGCGATGGGCAGGGCCAGCCATGGATTCAGGCCCAGGTTCAACTGCCCCAGCGCCTGGGCGTAGGCCCCGACGCCGAAGAACAGCGCATGGCCGAAGGACAATTGCCCGCCATAGCCGCCCAGTATGTTCCAGGCCTGCGACAGCAGGGCCGCGTACAGCGACATCATCACGAAGGTCAGCGCCACGCCCGACTGCGTCAGCGCGGCCGCGGCCGCCAGCGCCGCGCCGAACAGCGCGATTGCGAATAGATCCCTGCCCATGCTCAGCTCCTCGCCCCGAACAGCCCCTGCGGGCGAAACAGCAGCACCGCGATGAAGATCGCGAATATGCCCATCTGGCCCAGCGAGTCGCCCAGGAACAGGCCCCCGATGGACTCCACCACGCCGATAAGCAGGCCGCCGGCCAGCGCCCCCGCGAAGCTGCCCATGCCGCCCAGCACCACGATGGTGAACGCCACCAGCACGAAGCCGCCGCCCACCTGCGGATTCACGTAATACGCCGGCAGCAGGAAGCACGCCGCCGCGCCCAGGCAGGCCATGCCGATGCCGAACGACAGCGCGTACACCTTCTCCACGTCGATTCCCATCAGCCTGGCGCCCTGCTTTTCCTTGGCCACCGCGCGGATGGCGCGTCCCAGGTCCGTGCCGCGGATGATCCAGAACAGCGCCGCGGCCACGGCCAGCGCGCCGAAGAAGGCGATGACCTTGGGCAAGGCGATCATGGCCGGCCCGATCTCCACCGTGGACAGCGTGTAGGCGGTGTCGATGGTGCGCGTGTCGGACTTGAACCACACCAGCGCCAGGTTCTCCAGCACGATGGCCAGCCCCAGGGTCACCAGCAGGATGTTCTCGTCCTTGCCGTGGCTGGCGCGGTTGATCACGACGCGCTGCAGGGCGTAGCCCAGCGCGAACATGCCTGCCATCACCAGCGGCAGCGCCGCGTAGGGATCGATGCCCAGCCGCTCCTTCAGCAGATACACGGCGTACAGCGCCACCATCAGCGCCGCCCCGTGGGCAAAGTTGATGATGTGGAGCACGCCGTAGATCAGCGTCAGGCCCAGGGCGATCAGCGCGTATACCGCGCCCGTGGTCAGGCCGTTGAGCACCGAGGAAAAGAGGATGGCGGGATCGAGCATGCCAGCGCTCAGGCCTTGAGGGGGAAGACGGGATCGGCCTGGCGGTAGTCCGCGGGGATGACCACCTTGATGTCGCCGCCGATCACCTGCGTCAGCAGGGGCTGCGCGCCGGTGTTCTGGCCGTTCACGAACTTGGTCGGCCCGTAGGGCATGATGCTGTCCGAGAACGTGCTGGACGCCAGCGCGTCGATGATGGCCGCGCGGTCGGCGGACTTGGCTCGCTCCAGCGCGTCGGCCAGCAGCAGCACGGAGGTGTAGGTCATGAACACCTCGTAACTGAAGTAGGCGCCCTTCCCCTCCACGCGTGCTTTCAGCGGGGCCACCCGGGCGTCCTTGGGGTTGAACCAGTGGTTGCAATCGATGATGCCGTTGGCGATGTCGGGGAATTCCTTGAGGAACTTGTAGCTGGAGGCCGCGCCCCCGAGCACGGAATAGATCGCCTTGGGCTGCACCTTCTGCTGCTTCATGGCGCGCAGCAGCAAGGCGTATTCGTTGTAGTAGTTGGCCGGGATCACGATGTCCGGGTTGAGGGACTTCATGCGCAGCACGATGTTGTTGAAGTCGCGGGTAGGGTTCGGGTGCTTGACCACGTCCTTCACCTCGAAACCGTGCTGCGGCAGCGACTTGGAAAGCAGCGCCGCCGTGCCCGTGCCGAAGAGGGAATCCTCGTGCACGATCATCACCGTCTTGGCCGGTTTGCCCGCCGCGTCGTTCAGCGCGGCTAGGTCGGTGATGGCGCGCTCGCTACAGGCGCGGTAGCCGGGCCCGAAACGGAAGGTGTTCTTCAGGCCGCGCTCGACGATCTGATCCGCCACGCCCACGTCCACCACGTGCGGCAGGTTGTACTTGGCCGCGGTCTGGGTCGTGGCCAGGCAGATCGCCGAGGCATAGGCGCCGACGATGGCCGACACGCCGGCTTCATTCATTTTCTCGACTTCCGCCGACCCCGCCTCGGGGCGCGACTGCGCGTCGCCGAGCATGGCTTCCAAGGGCGCCCCGCCCAGCGACTTGATGCCGCCGGCCTTGTTGATGTCCTCGATCGCCAGCAAGGCGCCCAGACGGCATTGCTGGCCCGAATAGGCGAGCGCCCCGGTCACCGGGTGCAGGATTCCGACCTTCACGGGCTTGGCGCCCTGGGCCCGGGCCACCCACGGAGCCGACACCAGGGCTGCCGCGGCGGCGGATTGATAAAGAAAGGTGCGGCGCGAATTCATGGGCGATCTCCGGAGGGTTCAATGGAATTGGGCCGACAGCTCTTCGCTGACCCAGACCTTGGCGTCGATGCTGCCGACGCGCGACAGCTGCAATTGGTACTGATAGCGATCGGGCCGGTAGAGGCCCTGCAGGAGCTGCACCGGCCGGTCGTCCACGTCGCGCACGATCCGCGTCACGGCCAGCAGCGCCGACCCGACGGATACGTCGAGGTGGCGCGCCACCTGCGCGTCGGCCAGCCTGGCCGAAATGGCCTGCGTGGCGCCGCCGAACTCCACGCCCGCCGCTTCCAGCAGCATCAGCAGCGGTTCGCGTTCGAGATCCTCGCGCGTGAAATCGGCGACGGCCTGGGGCACGTAGGTGGTGATGTGGGACAGCGGCCCGGCCTCGGTGCTGCGCACGCGCAGACTCTTGTGCACCGGCGTGCCGGCCGGAACGTCCAGCGACTCGGCGACGAAGGGCGGCGCCGAGACCAGCGCGCTGTCCAGCACGCGCACGGAAGTGCGCAGGCCCATGTTGACGATGTTCTCCAGCAGGCCGGTCAGGTGCGCCTTCTGCTGCGGACTGGGCTTGGGCTGGCCGCCGGGCGTGGCGGCCGCGCGCAGAGGCCAGGTGCCGAGTCCGGGACGGCGCGAGACCAGCCCGTCGGCCACCAGCATTTCCATCGCCTTGCGGATGGTGATGCGGGCCACGTCGAACTGCGCGGCCAGCGCGTGTTCTCCCGGCACGCCCTCCTGATCGAAGCGCCCTTCCTGCAACTGCTCGCGCAGGACGAGGTAGATCTGGTGGTACTTCGGAAGCGGCAATGAGGTTCCCATGCAGGGAACTCTAGGGGTGTCCTAATGTACCGTCAATGGAACAAATGGGCCTGCCGGTTGTTCTATCGGGAAAACACTGAGGGCGCGGATTCGATGCGGTTGCGGCCAAGCTGCTTGGCGTTGTAGAGCGCCCGGTCGCTGCGGATCAGCGCCAGTTCGGCATCCGCGTCCATGGTGTGCATGGTGGAAATTCCGATGCTCACCGTCAGCGGTATGCGCCGGCCGCCCGAGGAGAATGGCGTGTCGGCGATGCGCTGCTGCACCCGCATCGCGAATGCGTGCGCGCGCTCCAGATCGGTATCCGGCAGCACGATGGCGAATTCCTCGCCGCCGATGCGCCCGGCCAGATCGACGGCGCGCAACTGCGCGCGCAGCGTATTGGCGAAATGCTGGAGCACGCCGTCGCCGATCGCGTGTCCCCACGTATCGTTGATGCGCTTGAAATGGTCCAGGTCGCACATCAGCACCGCGGCGCAATCGCTGCCATGCCGCTTGATCCGGGCCAGTTCCGCCGCGATGCGCGACATGAAATGGCGGCGGTTGGGCAAGGTGGTCAGCGCGTCGGTGGCAGCCAGTTCGTGCAGTTCGAAATCGGCGCGCTTGCGGTCCGTGATGTCGGTGACGAAACCATGCCAGACGACCGAGCCGTCGGGCCCTTTGCGCGGGCTGGCGTCGCCCTGGCGCCAGCGCAAGCCCTGCCCGGGCAGGCAGACGCGGAACTCCAGGTGCCAGGGAGTCTGGGCGGCGGCCGCGGCCTGCAGCGAGGTGTGATAGCTGACGAGGTCGTCGGGGTGGACACGCTGCTCTATCGCCGCGGCGCTGTCCCGGACGTCGTCCGGCGTCAGTTCGAACATGTCCCAGATGCCCGCGCTGACGTAGAGGAACCGGGAGCCGCCCTCGGTTCCCTGCCCGCACTGGAAGACCATGCCGGGCACCGCGTCCGTCAGGTTGACCAGCAGGTCCGCCGTGCGCTGCAGCCGTTCCGACATCGCGCGCATGGCGCTGATGTCGGTGGTGGTGCCCATCATGCGCAACGCCCGGCCCTGCGTGTCGCGGCTGACGACCTTGCCGCGGCTGCAGATCCATTTGTAGCTGCCGTCCTTGCAAAGGATCCGGTGCTCGACCTCGTAGCTTTCCGTCTTGCCCTCGAAGTGCGCCTGCATGGCCGAGCGCACGTATTCGGCGTCGTCGGGATGCAGCCGCTTGTACGCGTCTTCGATGCGATTGGAGATATCGAACTCGCCATAGCCCAGCAGCGCCTTCCAACCGGTGGAATAGGTGATTTCGCCGGTGACGACATTGCGGTCCCAGACGCCGGTGCCGCTGCCGGCAATCGCCATCGACAGGTTGCGGGCCTCGTCGCGCCAGCTGTCCTCGGCCGCGCGTTCGGCCGCCAGCGCCCGGCGCTTTTCCACCGCGGCGGCCGCCAGCCCGGCGTAGTCCTCCAGCGCGCGGCGGTCGTCTTCGCCGAAATCGCGCGGCTGCCCGTGCAGCAGCCGGAATGTGCCCAGCTGCCGGCCGTCGCTGGCGCGCAGCGGGCATTCGGCGGAAAAGGGAAGCGATTCGGCGGCGGCGGGCGGCGCCCCCGCCCTGGCCTGCCAGACGCCATCGGCGTCGCTGCAGGCCACCAGCACCATGTCCACCCCGAAATAACGCCTGGCCAGGCGGGCCAGCTTGTCCAGGGGGCCGTCCGGTTCAGCCTGCATGCGGCCCGCGCCCTCGGCGGGCGCAGGTGCAGGTGCGGAAGGAAAATCACCTGGAGCGGGCATTTCGGACCTGATCAACACGGGTTCATCGACGCGGTCATGCTACCAGTCGCGGATGACATTTTGTCACGTTACGCACCAAAATGGCATCATTTTGAACGATATGATCGTCCGCCTATGCGTCTTCCAATCTACATACCTTTTGCCTGGCCGCGGCCGCTTTGGCTGCTTGCGCTGACTGCCTTCCTGGCCCTGCATGGCGGCGCTGCCGGCGCCCAGGCTTTCGACCGCCAGGCGGAAAACCAGCGCTACCGCCAATGGCTGGTCGATTTCAAACAGGACCTGGAGCGGTTGCGCCAGTCGCCCGATCCCGGCAATGCCGACGTGGACAGCCTGTTCGCCAGGACGCTGGTGCCCGGCTCGCGCGCGACTCAACTGGCCCGGGAGCTTGCCACGGCTCCCGGCGGCACGACGAGCGGGGAAATCCATTTCGTGGGCATCCAGCGCATCTTCCTGGCCATTTTGTCCGACTCGGTGGTGGCGGGCGACGGCGGCATCTACCCCGAAACACAGGCCGCCTACCGCAAGGACGCGTTACGCGTGCGCTACCTGCACGTGGACGGCGGTGGCCGCCTGGAGCCCTATTTCAACGACCCGGAGGCTTTCAAGCCCTACCGGCTGCCCGAGACCGGCGCCCTGGAGCGCAACGCCTATCCTTTCCTGCTGTTCGAAGACCGCGATGGCACGCTGCGCCTGGGCGGCGTGTCCAAGGAGTTCTGGGAACTCGTGAGGTTCATGGATGCGCTGCAACCTGCTTAGGACGCTGGCGCTGGCCGCTGCCGTGCACGGCTCTCCGGCCTGGGCCGCCTGCGGGCCGGCCGACGCGGACTTCACGGCGCCGGCGGCGCTGACGGCGGTGCCGGTATCGGTCGACCTGTCCGACGAGCGCGTGCTGCTGGGCCGCAACGGGGAACGCGTCGCGACGCGCCCCGCCCCGGTCTGGACTGCCGAGAGCGGCGATCCGCTGCCGCAAACCTGGATGGACAAGGTCGACTGGTCCGCCTACCGGGAGGATGACGCCGCCGCCCCCACCCGCCTCTATTTCGATGCGGACGGCCGCCTGTGCCGCGTGCAGCGCTACGACGTCCCGGCACGCGGCGCCCGTGCCGCCGAGCCTTTTTTGCTGGGCGGGTTCGCGATGGAATACGACGCCACGGGCGCGCTTGCGCGCGTGGTCGAATACGACCAGACGGCGTACCGCAAGCCCGCGGTCTATTCGGCCGTCCGCCAGACCTGCCTGAAGCGCGACGCGCAAGGCGCGCTGACGGCGCTGATCGAAGGCCCTTGCGGCAACGCCCGCGGCCCCGCGGCGAGCCGCCATTTCCTGCGCGACGCCGGGGGCCGCCTGCTGCGCGTCATCGACACCGACGAGGAAGGCCGCGCCGTGTCGGTCCAGGCCTATGACGGCCAGGGCCGGCCGGGGCAGCGCTACCTCTATCCGCATTCCCGGTATGCGGCGCCGGGAGACGGCAACATCCCCTACCCCTACGCCGAGCCGCCGCGCAAGCACGATTCCCTTTACGTGCTGGAACGGGAGCGGTTGTCCCGCCTGGCCACCGAGGTTCCCGGAAGCGACTGGCGCATCGTGCGCATCCCCGACGACATACCGGTGGACGACGCCGACATGCAATCCTGGAACCCGCGGGCCCAGATTGTGCTGGCGCAGGGCGTGACCGATCGTCAGGGCCGCGCGCGGCTCGAACCCGAGGCCCGGGAAAAGGTGTGGCAGGCCATGCACGACAAACCGGGCCGGATCTTCTGGTACCAGGATCCGGCGAGCCGGGTGCTGCTCGTGCCGGCGATGGAACAGGCGCGCTGGCGGGCCTGCTCGGATCCCGCGAACCTGGCCGCCGATGCCTGCGACTGACGCGTTTAGGCCGCCCGCGGCCGGGTGTCCACGGCCAGGCACAGCACGGCGGTCAGCAGGGCCAGGCCCACGTGCCCCGCGTAGATCGGCGAAAAATCGTCATGGCGCGCCACGCCCTGGCCCAGCAGCAGCACCGTGACGGCCACGCCCAGCACCCCGCCGATCTGCCGGGTGGCCTGATTGACGGCGCTGCCCACGGCGTAGTGCTGCGCCGGCAGGCGGTTCACGGCGGCGCCCGACAAGGACGGCAGCACCATGCCCACCCCGATGCCGCTCAGCATCAATCCGGGCAGCCACTGGCTCAGATAGGCCGGCTCGGCGCCGGGCACCAGCAGGAACCACAGCCCGCTGGCCGCGTAGACCAGCGACCCGCCCACCAGGAACGGCCGGTGGCCCAGCCGCGCCGCCAGCCTTCCGGTCAGGATCGCGGTGGGCATGACCAGCAGCGGGCCGGGTGTCACGGCCAGGCCCGCGCGCGGCAGGCTGTAGTGCCACACGCCCGTCATGTAGAAGAAAAAGGCGAAGAACATCATCGCGAACGCAATGCCGAAACTGAGCGTGGCCAGGTTCACGTATCGGTAGGTGCGGTGGCGGAACAACGCCAGATCGACCAGGGGGTGGGGCGTGGCCCGCGCCCAGAGGACGAATGCGACGAGGCACACGAGCCCGATGCCGGCGGCCACGATCAGCTCGCTCCGCGCCCACGCCGGCGATTCGGACTGCACGATGGCCAGCGCCAGCGCGCCCACCCCGACGATCAGCAGCGCCATGCCCACGCCGTCCACCCGGCGCCGCGCGTCCGGCTTCACGGATTCCTTGAGCAGGCCGGCGCCGAACCACAGCGACAGCGCGCCCAGCGGCAGATTGATGTAGAAGGCCCAGGGCCAGCCCGCGACGTCCACGACGAAGGCGCCCAGGCTGGGCCCCACGGCCGCGGCCAAACCGCCCACCGCGCCCCACAGGCTGACGGCCACGGCCCGCTGCGACGCCGGGAAGGCGGCCAGGACGATGGACAGCGAAGCCGGGGTCAGCAGCGCGGCCCCCACGGCCTGCAGCACGCGCGCGGCGATCAGCCAGCCTTCGCTGCCGGCCAGGCCGCAGGCCGCCGACGCCGCCAGGAACAGCACCACGCCGCCCATGAACATGCGCTTGCGGCCGTGCGTGTCGGCCAGGCCGCCCGACGGAATCAGCATCGCGGCAAAGACCACCGTGTAGGCGTTGAGCACCCAGGACATGTCCGCGGCCGACGCCTCGGGAAAGCCCGCGCGCAAGGCGCCGAAGGCGGCGTAGAGCATGGTGCTGTCCAGCGACACCAGGAACACGGCGATGCTGGCGACCCAGAACACGGGCCACGGCGATGCCGCGGGCGCGGCGGAGGGTGCGGCGGGACTTGCGCTGGCATGCATGGCGAGGCCTCTCAGGCTTGCAGGTAGATGGAGGGGCTGGCGGACAGCCCTTGCTTGACCCGGAGGGTCGCCTCGTCGGCCAGCACCTCTTCGGCGCCTGCCTCCAGCCCGTCCAGCGCCAGGCGCACGATAGCCTCGGGAGCGGCCTTGGGCGCGTCGATGCCCCGCGTCAGGTCGGTATCCACGAAGCCCATGTGCAGGCCCAGCACCTGGGTGCCCTGTTCCCGCAGTTCGTGGCGCAGCCCGTTCGTCAGCGCCCAGGCGGCCGACTTGCTCATGCCGTAGACGCCCAGCAGCGGGCGGTTGATCCAGCTGGCGATCGACAGCACGTTCAGCAACGCGCCTCCGCCATTGGCCGCGAGCGCCGGCGCAAAGGCCTGCGCCATCAACAGCGGGCCGATCAGGTTGGTCTCCAGGTGGCGGCGGGCGGAATCCGCGCTGTCTGGTGCCAGGAAGCCGCCGGTCGCGGCGATGCCCGCGTTGTTGAGCAGCACCGTCACGTCGCCGGCGCGGGCCGCGGCCGCGATTACCTCGTGCGGGCGCGTGACGTCGAGCCTGACCGGCTCCACGCCCGCCAGCCGCACGGCCGACGGATCGCGGGCTGCCGCGTAGACCTTGCGGGCCCCCCGCTCGAGCGCCTCGCGCGCGAAGGCCAGGCCCAGGCCGCGATTGGCCCCGGTGATGAATACGACGGCATTCCTGAGTTCCATGATGGGGTTCCTCGTTGGCGGCGGCGCCGCGGGATCGGATGGATCGGCATGCCGTGAATATGATGATCATCATATTCACGACGGACTAAAAGGCCGCGCAATGCGGCCTTGGAAAATAATCAGCGGGCGGGCGGGACGCCGCGGTCGTACTGGTCCAGGATGGCCTTGCGCGCCGACGCCAGCACGTCCCGGCCGTGGGCGTTGTCGCCCAGCGCGCGCGCCAATTGCAGGGCGCCCACCAGGGTGCTGGTCACCGCGGCGGCCGCGTGCTCGTCCGCCGTATCCGGCAACACCTGCCTGACACCCTCCAGCAGACGCCGCACCCGGACGGCCCCGGCCTCGCGCACGTCGGGCGACTGGCGCGGGATCTCCGAGGCCAGCGCCGCGACCGGACAGCCCCGTTCGCAGCCGGCCAGGTGCGCGTCGCTCAGATAGGCATCCACCCAGGCGCGCAGCGGGCTCGCGCCTTGGGCGCGCCGCTGCGCCATGCCTTGCGACAGGCGGTCCGCGCCGTCGCGGCCCGCCCGTTCCATCGCCACCGCGAGCAGCGCGTCGCGCGAAGCGAAATGCGCATAGAAGCCGCCATGCGTCAGCCCGGCCTCTTTCATGACCTCGGCCACCCCTACCCCGGCGCAGCCCTCGCGCCGGATCGCGCGCGCGGCCGCGTCGACGATGCGCTCATGGGAGAGTTCCTTGCGGGTGGCGGGAAGATTCATGGCCTTGAATCAGAAATATGATGATCATCATATTAAGAGCCCGCCATCTTGCGCGCAACTGTTTTTTTAGGGGGACGGGACGCTAGCGCCAGACGTCCGGTTCGATGCTGACTTCGCCTTTATCCGCCGAGAAATACACCACGCCGTCGGAAATATTGGCGTTCAGCTGCATGGTCCGCTCGGCCAGCCTGGCCAGGGCCTTGGTCTGCTCCGAAGGCAGGTTGACGACCTTGAGGTTGCGGGTGCGCTCGAGCTTGTTCTTCACGCCGTCCCACCAGATCCTGCTGGCGGAGCCGCCGTAGCAATAGATGATGACTTCCTCGGCGCGGCCGCAGGCGCGCAGGATGCGGCGCTCTTCGGGCTGGCCGACCTCGATCCACTGCCTGACCGCGCCCGTCAGGTCCTTGGCCCACAGGTCCGGCTCGTCGGTGTCGCTCAGGCCCTTGGTGAAGGCCAGTTCCTCCTGCGCATGCAGGGCGAAAGCCACCAGGCGGACCATCATGCGCTCATCGGTTTCCGAGGGATGGCGGGCCACCGTCAGCGAATGGCTGCCGTAATAGTGGCGATCGGTGTCGGCGACGTTGAGTTCGGCCTTGTAGATGGTGGCGCGCAGGGCCATGGCGAGAATCCGTTGAATGAAGCTGATGATCGAAGGCCGCCATGATACCGCTTGCCGGCCCGCTGTCCGGCGGGTTTGCGGGCACAGGCGCCGGCGCTACACTGGCTGCCTGCCCGGTTCCTCCAGCCCGCTTCCCCATGACCGCCACCGCCGCCCTGCTCGCCTTCACCCTGGCCGCCGCCATCCTGACCGTCACGCCGGGCATGGATAGCGCCCTGGTGCTGCGCACCGCGGCCGTCGAGGGCGGCAGGCGGGCGTTCATGGCGGGCCTGGGTATCTGCGCCGGCTGCCTGGTGTGGGGCGCCATCGCCGCGTTCGGGCTGGGCTCCCTGCTGCTGGTGTCCACCCTGGCCTATGACGCGCTGCGCATCTGCGCGGCGCTGTATCTGTTCTACCTGGGAGTGACGCTGCTGTGGGGCAGCCTGAAGCGGGGGCAGCCCGCCGCCGGCCCGCAGGCGCCGCGCGCCCCGGCCGCGGCCGGCCCCGCCGGCTGGTTCGCCCGCGGCTGCCTGACCAACGTGCTCAATCCCAAGGTCGGCGTCTTCTACATCACCTTCCTGCCCCAGTTCATTCCGGCGGGCGCGGACGTGCTGCGCTTCAGCCTGCTGCTGGCCGCGATCCACGCCCTGCTGGGCGTGCTGTGGTTCGCGCTGCTGGTGGCCGCGACGCGCCCGCTGGCGCGCTGGCTGTCGCGGCCCGCCGTCATGCGCGGCCTGGACCGCATGACGGGCGCGGTCTTCATTGCGTTCGGATTGAAGCTGGCGCTGGAGAAGCGCTGAAGCCGGCAGAGCCGGCCGGACCTTACGCGCAACGCTCGACCAGATCCGCGATCAGGCTCGTTACCGCCTCGGGCTGGTCGAGATTGGGCAAATGGGCGGCATCCGGCAATTCCCGCCCCTGCGCATCGGGCAGCTCGAGGGCGACCGCCCGACTGCGCTCCTGGATGTGCGGAAAGTCGAGCGCGCCCCACACGACCCGCGACGGGACGGCGATCTCTCCCAGGCGGCCGTAGATCGGCCAGTCGTCGCGATTGACGCTTCCGGGCGTGGAACGCAGCGCAATCGCGTTCATGTCCAGGAACAGGCGCCGGGTTGCTCCCTGCACCCGCCCTTCCGGGGCCAGCGGGCCGTCCAGGAAGAGGCGCGCCTTGATTTCGTTCAGGCGATCCAGATCTCCAGCCGCTTCCGCGCGCCCCTGCTGCGCGACCATCTCCAGCAGATCCGCCGGGTAGGCCGGCGCGGGCGCTCCCGCCACGGTCGGAGAGATCAACGCCAGGCCGCATACCCGCGAGGGATGCCTGAGCGTGGCGCCTAGCGCGATATTCGCGCCTTGCGAGCATCCGACGAGGATGGCCGGCGAATTGCCGGCGACCGCATCGAGCACCGCGATCAGATCCGCCACGGCGGAATGGTCCCCCGTTGCCCGGCTCGATTCCCCGAACCCGCGCCGGTCATAGGCGACGGCCCGGCAGGTCGCGCCGAGGGCATCCAATTGCGCCCGCCACATGCGTCTGTCGCAGACGTTCGCATGGAGAAAGACCACGACGGGACCGCTGCCGGCGATTTCGGCGGCCAGGGCGGCCCCGCCTGGGACGACGATGTGGGAGTTCATACGGCCTCTTGAGCGTTCGGGATCCGGCCGCGGAACCGCAGTCCGACCCTGAGGCCGCCCATGACCGCGCTGTAGAAGCCCAGCGCGCGTTCGAACGCGGTGACGCCGATGAAAACGTGGGAAAACACGGTTCAGCTCCTCGTCGTGCAAGCCAGCGGGAAATGCCGGTGTCGGATGCCTGCCCCGCGGGGCGTCCGACACCTGTGCCCGCTCAATATACGCCGACGGCGTGCCGCGCCACGAAGTGGCCGTCGCCCACGGCGACCAGGGGCTGGACCAGCGGGTCGTCGCCCACCTTGCGCACCGGGCTGGGGATTTCGTCGACCAGCAGCGAGCGCTCGCGGTGGCGGCGCTGCGGATCGGCGATGGGCACCGCCGCCATCAGCTTCTTCGTGTAGGGGTGCTGGGGATTCTCGAAGATCGCCCGGCGCGGCCCGATCTCGACGATCTGGCCCAGGTACATCACCGCCACCCGGTGGCTCACGCGTTCGACCACCGCCATGTCGTGCGAGATGAACAGGAACGACACGCCCAGCTCGCGCTGCAGGTCCAGCAGCAGGTTCACGATCTGCGCCTGGATCGATACGTCCAGCGCCGACACGGATTCGTCGGCGATCACCACCTTGGGATTGAGCGCCAGGGCCCGAGCGATGCAGATGCGCTGACGCTGGCCGCCGGAGAATTCGTGCGGATAGCGGTCGATCATTTCAGGCAGCAGCCCGCACTTGTCCATCAGCCAGCGGACCCGGTCCTGCGCCGCCTTGCCGCGCGCCACGCCGTGGATCAGCAGCGGCTCCATGATGGAATAGCCTACCGTCATGCGCGGATCCAGCGAGGCGAACGGGTCCTGGAAGATGAACTGGATGTGGCGGCGCAGCGTCTGCATGGCGCTGCCGCGCAATGCGCCGATATTCTTGCCATCGAATTCGATGGTGCCGCTTTTGCTCTTGACCAGTTGCAGCAGCGAGCGGCCGGTGGTCGTCTTGCCGCAGCCCGACTCGCCCACCAGAGACAGGGTCTCGCCCGGGTAGAGGTCGAAGCTGACTTTCTCCACCGCGTGCACGCGTTTCTGCACGCGGCCGAGGATACCGCCCGTGATGTCGAAACTGGTGGTGAGGTCTCGCACCTTCAGCACTGGCCCGTTCTCGCGGCGCACCGTGGACGCAACGGCGGCGGGCGCTTCGGCCGGCCGTTGCGCGGGCGCCTCGTCCACCCGCAGCAGCGGGAACGGCGCGGGCTGGTCGGTGCCCTGCATGGCGCCCAGCCGCGGCACGGCGGACAGCAGGGCCCGCGTATAGGGATGGCGCGGGCGGGCGAAGACCTCATCCGAGCCGCCCTCTTCCACCTTGTCGCCGCGGTACATGACCAGCACGCGGTCGGCCACTTCGGCCACCACGCCCATATCGTGCGTGATGAAGATCACGCCCATGTCCATCTCTTCCTGGAGCTGGCGGATCAGCTGCAGGATCTGCGCCTGGATGGTGACGTCCAGCGCCGTGGTCGGCTCGTCCGCGATCAGCAACTGCGGCTTGCACGACAGCGCCATGGCGATCATGACCCGCTGGCGCATGCCGCCCGACAGTTGGTGAGGATAGCGGTCCAGGATGGCACGGGCCTCGGGGATGCGCACGCGCTCCAGCATGCGCAGCGTCTCGGCGCGCGCCGCGGCCGCGTCCAGCCCCTGGTGCAGCTGCAAGGCCTCGGCGATCTGGTTGCCGGCCGTGAAGCTCGGGTTCAGCGAGGTCATCGGCTCTTGGAAGATCATCGCCACGTCCGCGCCGCGCACGCGCTGCAGCAGGGAGTCCGGCGCGTTCCCCAGGTCCAGGACTTCGCCATTGCGCCGGCGCAGCAGCATGCCGCCATTGACGATCCTGCCGCCGCCGTACTCCACCAGGCGCATCAGCGCCAGCGAAGTCACGGACTTGCCGGAACCGGACTCGCCCACGATCGCCAGGGTTTCGCCTCGATCGACGTGGAAAGAGACGCCGCGCACCGCTTCCACGGTGCGCTCGGGAGTCTTGAAGCGCACGGTCAGGTCATTGACCTGGACGACGCGTTTGGGATCCATTGTTGCCATATCGATTACTTGTCCTGACGCGGATCGAGCGCATCGCGCAGCCCGTCGCCCAGCAGATTGAAGCCCAGCACCGCAAGGAAAATAGCCGATCCGGGGAAGATGGACATCCAGGGCGCCTGGGTCATGAAGTTCTTGGCGGTGTTCAGCATCGAGCCCCACGACGGATTGGGCGGCTGCAGCCCCAGGCCGAGGAAAGACAGGCTGGCCTCCGCAATGATGGCGGTCGCGATCGTGATGGTGGCCTGCACGATCAGCGGCGGCATGACATTGGGGAACACGTGCCGGCCGATGATGCGCAGGTCCGACGCGCCCAGCGCGCGGGCGCTCTGCACGTAGTCCTCGTTCTTGACCGCCAGCACCTGCCCCCGCGTCAAGCGGATGAACTTGGGCGCGGCGGACACGCCGATGGCGATCATGGCATTGGTCAGGCTGGGGCCCAGGAAGGCGGCCAGCGCGATGGCCAGGATCAGGAAGGGAATCGCCAGCAGGGCCTCGGTGGCGCGCGAGATGACGCTGTCCGTCCAGCCGCCGAAATAACCGGCGGCCAGACCGAACGGCACCCCCGCCACCAGGGCGATCAGGACGGATACGAGCCCCGCCATCAGCGAAGCGCGGGCGCCGTAGACCATGCGGCTGAAAATGTCGCGGCCGAGTTCGTCCGTGCCCAGCCAATACGAGGCCGACGGCGCCTTGCGGATGGTGGTGAAGCTGGTCTGGAAAGGATCGTGGCTGGCGATCAGCGGCGCCAGCACGGCCAGCAGGACGAACAGCAGCACGATCCCCAGGCCCAGCATGGCGATCCGGTTGCGTTTGAATTTCGCCCAGGCGCGATTGCGGCTGCGGGGCGGCGTGACGGCCGCGGCCGTTGCGGGAAGAGCGCTCATGAATGCCTCAGGCGGGGATTGACCAGGATGTAGAGGATGTCGGCCAGCAGGTTCATCACGATGAAGCCCACCGCGACGCAGAGCACCACGCCCTGCACCACCGCGTAGTCGCGCGTGAAGACGGCGTCGACCACCAGCTTGCCGAACCCCGGGATCGTGAAGACCTGCTCGGTCAGCACGGCGCCCGCCAACAGCTCGCCGAACAGCAAGGTCACCAGCGTGACGATGGGCATCAGCGCATTGCGCAAGGCATGGCGCAGCACCACTTTGCGCGGCGACACGCCCTTGGCGCGCGCGGTGCGCACATAGTCCGCGGACAGGGCCTCCAGCATGGCGGAGCGGGTATGCCGCATCAGGTAGGCCGCGATCGCCGTGGACAGCACCAGGGACGGCATCAGCATGGTCTTGATCGACAGCCAGAAATCCTCGGACGGCGACACGTAGCCCGACGCCGGCAACAGCCTCCACTGCACCGAGACCACCATGATCAGGATGATGCCCAGCCAGAAGTTGGGAATCGACATGCCGGACAAGGCGGCGATGTTCGCGCCCATTTCGACGGGCTTGCCCTTGCGCACGGCGGCCACGATGCCCATGGGGATGCCGATCAGCAACGCGAAGAACATGGCCATGGCGGCCAGCTGCAGCGTGACCGGCAGCTTCTGGCCGATCAACGTGGTGACGGGCACGTCGGTGCGCAGCGACTTGCCCAGGTCGCCCTGCAGGACCTGCCCGGCCCATGCGGCGTATTGAACGGGCAGCGGATCGTTCAGGCGGTATTTTTCGCGCAGGTAGTCGAGCACGGCCGGATCGCGCTCTTCGCCGGCCAGGGTCAGCACCGGGTCGCCGGGCAGGATTTTTTGCAGCATGAAGACGATCATCGACACCAGTATCAATGTCGGTATCGCGACGATCACGCGGCGCAAGATGAGTTTAAGCATATGGAAACCGTGAAACAGGAGCGGCGGAAGGCGCCAGCCGGACTGGCCTTGCGGCCGCCGCAAAGAATAACCGGACGCGCAAGGCGCGTCCGGCAGAGGCGGCCGGAAACAGCCGCCCCGTGGTCACTTCTGCGCGAAAGTCATGCCTTTGAGCCGGATCATGCCATCCGGATAGGGCGTGAAGCCCTGCACCTTCTTGGCCAGCGCGAAGGGCCAGGGCTGGTAATAGTTATACACCCCGGGCAGTTCGTCCTGCAGGATGGTCTGCGCCTGGTCGTAGATGGCACGGCGCTTGGCCTCGTCGGGCACGGTGCGCGCTTCGTTCAGCAGTTTGTCGACTTCCGGGTTGCAATAGTGGCCGTCGTTCAGCGCGCCCTTGCAGGTGACGAAGGCGTGGATGTTGCCGTCCGGATCGACCCGGCCGGACCACCCCAGCATCACCACCTGGAAATTGCCGCCGGCGGATTCCTTCTGCAGCGCCGCGTATTCCGTGGGCCGCAGCGACAGGTCGAAGCCCGCCTCGGACGCCATGGCCTGGACGATCTCGGCGATCGACGAGGTGGTGGTGTTGTTGCCGAACATGACCTCCGCCTTCACGCGGTCGAAGCCGGCCTGCTTGAGCAGCGCCTTCGCCTTGGCGACGTCGCGCTTGGTCGGCGGGAATTTGTCGCTGTGGTAGGGGCTGGCGGGCGGGAACGGCTGCTGGGCCGGATCGAAAATGCCGCCCCCCGCCACTTCGCTGATCGCGTTGCGGTCGATGGCGTACTGGAACGCCTGGCGCACCAGCTTGTTCTTGAACGGGTTGTCCTCGGCGCGCTTGCCGTTGGCCACGTTGAACATGAACTGCTGGAAGCCCAGCCCCGCCACGGGCGCGAAGGTCAGGCTGGTATCGCCCTTGACCTGCGGCACGTCGGAGGGATTCAGGCGCTCCAGCATGTCCAGGTCGCCCGCGCGCAGGTTGGACAGGCGCACGGTGGTGTCCGGGATGGGCAGGAAGGTCACGCGCTTGAACGCGAAATCCTTGGCGTCGTAGTACTGGTCGAACTTCTCCAGCACGATGCGGTCGTTCTGGATGCGCTCGACGAACTTGTACGGACCGGAACAGATAGGCTTGCGCCCCACGGCCGCCACGTCGTCGGTGAAGGTCTTGGGCGACAGCATCATGCCGGCGCGGTCGGACAGCTGGGCCAGCAAGGTGGCGTCCGGCTTCTTCAGCGTCAGCACGAGCGTGGCGGCGTCCGGGGCCTCGACCTTGTCCACCGAGGCCAGCTCGCCCTTGCGCAGGCTGTCAGGCAGGGTCATGGCGCGTTCGAGGTTGGCCTTGGCCGCGGCGGCGTCGAACTTCGTGCCGTCGTGGAACAGCGCGTCCTCGCGCAGCTTGAAGGTCAGCACCTTGTTGTCGGCGCTGAACGACCACGACGTGGCCAGTTGCGGCACGAAGTGCAGCTTGGGGTCGATGTCGATCAGCTTGTCGCACAGCGACGTGAAGACGATGCGGCCCACGTAGGTGCGCGCCCGGTGCGGATCCAGGACGTCGGGATCTTCCTGCAGCCCGATCCGCATGTTCTGGGCGGACGCCGCGCCCGCGGCCAGCGCCAGCAGGCCGGCGCCGAAGGTCAAGGTCAAGCGTTTCATTGTGTTTATTCCCCTTGTGGTTGCAGTGCGTACCTATTTTGCCGCCGGGCCGTCCCAAGGCAAAATGCGCCCCCTCGGGGGGCAGCAAGCCGAAGGCGCGGCGTGGGGGCATTTTCTGCCGCCGGGCCGTCCCAAGGCAAAATGCGCCCCCTCGGGGGGCAGCAAGCCGAAGGCGCGGCGTGGGGGCATTTTC
>NZ_JBLZXF010000034.1:45630-45952 GCF_050285585.1 Achromobacter sp.
TGCCGCCGGGCCGTCCCAAGGCAAAATGCGCCCCCTCGGGGGGCAGCAAGCCGAAGGCGCGGCGCGGGGGCATTTTCTGCCGCCGCGCCGTCCCAAGGCAAAATGCGCCCCCTCGGGGGGCAGCAAGCCGAAGGCGCGGCGCGGGGGCTTCTTAAAAGCCCACGGCCTGCCCGTCGCGCCGGCTATCGCTGGCGGCGACGTAGCCCAGCTCGTTGTCGCTTTCGGACATGCGCCAGATGAACTGGCCCGCCCCGAAATCCATGTAGGGATCGTCGACGGACTTCAAAGCATGCCCGAGGTCTTTCAGGCCCGCAATGGTGGA
>NZ_JBLZXF010000035.1:0-44252 GCF_050285585.1 Achromobacter sp.
GGCCAGCGGCCAAAGTACCAACCTCAATGAGCCGGAAATCTCTACTTCTGATCCGGACTAATTCGGGGTTAGGGTCAGATTGAAGCACGTCGTGGTTGCCGGCAAGGATCGAGTAGGGAACCTTGGCGGTTTCCAGGACCCGCATGGCCTGATCGGCCACCTTCCACTGATCCGGCTTGCTGGCCTGATCGACCACGTCGCCCAGATGGGTCACGAACGGAATGTTCAGCGCGGCGGCATTGGCGGCGATCCAGTATGTCTGGGCCATGAAGGGCTCGCTGCCGAACTTGCGGCTGTACTGACTGTTCTCCGCCTGTGTGGCATAACGCGAGTAGAACTGCGTGTCGGGCAGCACGGCCAACGCAAAGCGGGAACCCTTGCCTGTCTCTTCGACGGGACCGGGTTGCTGCGGTGTTTCGCCCGTGGGGGGAACTTCGTCGTCATCGTCGTCTCCGCCGCCGCAAGCGGTCAGCAGGCCGGCGCCAGGAATAAGCGCCACCGCCAGGCCTCCACGCAAAAAGCTGCGGCGCGCAGGGACATTCGGGGCGGCGGCTATCGGCAAGCCCTTTGCTTCATCAAACTTCGACATTACAAAAACATCCTGATTGGACTCGGGGGCCTGCTTTATAGTCCGCGCCGGTGACGCAGCAATGACAGGCGCGCGGGGCGCAATCCTTTGCGGGACGTGGGCCGGTTCCAAGGTCTGGCGCGGCGTGGCGGCGCCGCATCGAAAAGCGGGTAGGATTGCAGCACCCGCCTGGCTTGCCTCAAGGCGGCCAGGATAGATAACAAGAAAGGAACGCTACATGCTTGACAGGTTTACGAAGTTGCGCCGGGCCGCAATGGCCGCTGCGGTGCTTGGCGTGGCTGGCCTGGTTTTCGCGGGGTGCACGACCACCACGGCCCGGTCGACGGCCACGGCCGCCGAAAAAAAGCAGGAGCTGGATGCCGCGGCCAGCGCCACGCTCTCCAAGCTCTATGACTCCTCGCCGCAGGCCAGGCAACTGGTGGAGCAGGCGCGCGGCGTGTTGGTGTTCCCCGCCGTGCTGAGCGCGAGCTTCATCGTGGGCGCCCAGCACGGAACGGGCGTGCTGCGGGTGGACGGCGCGGACAGCGGCTATTACAGCGTCACCGGGGGCTCCATCGGGCTGCAGGCCGGCGCCCAGTCCAAGGCCATGGTGCTTCTGTTCATGACGGATGGCGCCCTGGCCCAGTTCCGCAACAGCAGCGGCTGGACGGTGGGAGCGGACGCGACGGTCGCCGTGGCCAATGTGGGCGTGAACGGCAGCATCGACACGAATACCGCCCAGCAGCCCATCGTCGGCTTCGTCCTGAACAACGGCGGCCTCATGGCGGGCGTGTCGGTGGACGGCAGCAAGATCTCGCCGCTGCTGCTGTAGCCGGGCGCGCGGATCGTTGAAGCGGGGCGCTCTTCGGGGCGCCCCTGGCTGCTACAGGCCCATGGCTGTTTCCCAGGGCAGCTTGGGCGGCAAGGCCTCCGTCATTGCGTCGACGAACGCGCGGATGCGCGGCGACAGATGGCGGTTGGGCAGGTAGACCAGCTGCACGGGCGTGCCCGGCGCGATCCAGTCTGTCAGGACGAGCTGGAGGCGTCCGTCCAGGACGGCGGACTCCGCGATGAAGCTGGCCATGCGGGCGATGCCGGCGCCGGCCACCACGGCGTCCAGGATGGCCTCGGGGTGGTTCACGTTCAGGTTGCCGCCGGGCGTAATTGTGTAGCGCTCTTCCCCTTTCTGGAAATCCCATTCGTGATAGCGGCCAGTCTGCCATTGGACGTAGGCCAGGCAGTTGTGCCGTTCCAGGTCGGCGGGCGTGGCCGGGGTGCCATGGGCGGCGAGATACGCGGGGCTGGCGCAGGTGACGTAGCGTAGACGCGACAGGGTCTTGGCGATCACCCGCGAGTCCGCGGTGACGCCGATCCTGATGGTGGCATCCAGCCCTTCTTCGGCGAGGTTGGGAACGCGGTCGCTGAAATCCGAGTTGATCGACAGGCCCGGATAGCGCGCCGTCAGGGACAGCAGGGCGGGCATGATGACCTTTCGTCCCATGCCGACGGGGGCATGCACGCGCAGCTTGCCGCGGGGCGTCAGGCTGGCGCCCGTTACTTCGGCCTCCGTGGCCTCGACTTCCAGCAGGATGAGGCGGCAGCGCTGCAGCAGGAGTTCGCCATCGTCGGTCAGCGACAGGCTGCGAGTGGTGCGGTTCAGCAGTTTCACCCCAAGCTTGCCCTCCAGCAAGGTAACGCTCTTGCTGACGGCGGCCGGCGATACGCCCAGCCTGTGCGCGGCGGCGGTGAAGCTGCCGCTGTCGGCGACACGCACGAAATTGAGGACATGCTTGAGATGGTCAATCAGTATGTACATGGCGATGGGGCTTGGAAGTCCCTGCCATCTTAGCGATTCCCTCGCTGGAAGTTAAAGGTGATTTGCCCTAGGATCCGTTTATCTCCGGAATCCGCATCCCTACACTGGCCCGCAGTACTGGACACAACAGGAGACGAGGGTGGAGATGCGGAGCAATGCGGGGGCGGCGGCCGGGCCCGAACAGGTTTATCTGGACGGGCTGGCTTCGGGCCGGTTCGAGATCCAGCGCTGCACGGCCTGCGATCGGGCGGTTTTCTATCCGCGCTGCGTGTGCCCGCATTGCGGCGGCACGGCGCTGGACTGGTTTGCTCCCTCGGGCAGGGGCGTGGTCTATGCCACCACCACCGTATACCGCAAGCCCGAGCTGGGCGGCGACTACAACGTTTGCCTCGTCGATCTGCAGGAAGGCGTGCGGATGATGAGCCAGGTCCGGTCGGTCGCGCCGGACCAGGTGCGGATCGGCATGCGCGTGGCCGCCCGCATCGCCACGGTGGGCGATGCCGCCCAGGTCGTTTTCGAACCGTCGGAGGGCCTGGCATGACGCTGCGCGACTTGCGGGGCCGCGCGGCCATCGTCGGGGTGGGGCAGGCCGGGCTGGGACAGGCCCAGGGCTACACCGAGCAGGAGATCCTTACGCAGGCGGCGATGGCCGCGATCGCCGACGCCGGCCTGAGCCTCAGGGACATCGACGGGATCACCACCTGCAGTTCCCTGTCGACCATGTGGGGCATGTCGGTCGCCGAGTATCTCGGCATCCGCCCCACCTTCCTGGACAGCACCATGATCGGCGGGTCCAGCTATGTTGCGCATCTGCTGCCCGCGATGCATGCGCTGGAATCCGGGCAATGCAACGCCGTGCTCGTGTGCTATGGCAGCACGCAGCGCACCGCGAAGTTCAACCGCGCCGATCTGACCCGGGTGCGGAAGTTCCTGGATCCGCAGCCCTACGAGACCCCTTATGACCCGCCCATGCCAGTGGCCGCCTACGCGCTGGCGGCAAGCCGCCACATGCATCAGTACGGCACGACGCGCAAGCAGCTGTCGGAGGTGGCCGTGGCGGCGCGCAAGTGGGCGCAGCTGAACCCTGAAGCCACCATGAGGGATCCGCTTTCGCTGGAGGACGTGGCCGGCGCGCGCCCGGTCTGCGCGCCCTTCACGGTCCGAGATTGCTGCATGGTCAGCGATGGCGCGGGCGCGTTCGTCATGACCCGGTCGGACCGGGCGCGGGACTGCGCCAGGCCGCCTGTGTACGTGCTGGGCAATGCCACCGCGGTGTGGAACCGCCAGGTGTCGTCCATGCACGATCTGACGGTTACCGCCGCGCTGGAGTCGGGCAGGCGCTGCTACGAGATGGCCGGCGTGGATGCGAAAGACATGGATCTGGCCATGCTGTATGACGCCTTCACGATCAACACGATCCTGTTCCTGGAGGACCTGGGATTCTGCGGCAAGGGCGAGGGCGGGGCCTTCGTCGACGATGGCGCGATCGCGCCCGGCGGGCGCCTGGCCGTCAATACCAACGGCGGCGGCCTGTCCTGCGTGCATCCGGGCATGTACGGGGTATTCCTGATGGTCGAGGCGGTGCGGCAGCTGCGAGGCGAGTGCGGCGCGCGGCAGCTGAAGGATCCGACCCTGGCGCTGGTGCACGGCAACGGGGGGACCCTGTCCAGCCAGTCCACCGCCATCCTCGGTACTCGGGACTCGTTGTAGCGGCCATCGATCCATTGCTTGGGGAAATCCATGTTGAACAAAATCGTGCCGTCATTGGAGGCGGCCGTCGCCGGGGTGGCCGACGGCTCCACGCTGCTGATCGGGGGCTTCGGGGCCTCGGGCGTGCCGACGGAGCTGCTGCAGGCGCTGCTGGAGACGGGCGCCCGCGAACTGACCGTCGTCAACAACAACGCAGGCAACGGCGAGCCGGGCTTGAGCCAGCTGATCCGCGCCGGACGGGTCCGCAAGGTGATCTGTTCCTTCGCTCGCTCGTCGAATCCGAAAAAACCGAACGCGGCTGCATTCGGAGAGTGGTATGCCGCGGGCCGGATCGAGCTGGAAGTCGTGCCGCAAGGCACGCTGGCCGAACGCCTGCGCGCGGCCGGGGCGGGCATCGGCCCGTTCTTCACGCCCACCGCCTATGGCACCCGCCTGGCCGAGGGCAAGGAAACCCGCAGCATCAACGGCCGCGGATATGTGCTGGAAGACCCCTTGCCGGGCGACGTTGCGTTCGTGAAGGCCCAGTGCGGCGATAGCGCGGGCAACCTGACCTACCGCTACGCCAGCCGCAACTTCGGGCCGGTAATGTGCATGGCCGCCCGCCTCGCCGTCGTCCAGGTCGATGAGATCGTGCCTTTGGGCACTCTGGCGCCCGAGCATGTGATGACGCCGGGAATCTTCGTGCAACGCATCGTCGAGTGCCGCAATGCCAATTGAAACCTTATCGCGCGAGCGCATGGCGCAGATCGTCGCCGCCGACATCCCGCCGGCATCCTACGTCAACCTGGGCATAGGCATGCCGACGCTGGTGGCGGATTACCTGCCGCCGGAGGGGGGCATCGTCCTGCACAGCGAGAACGGCATCCTGGGCATGAAAGGCCTGGCGCCCGGACAGGAAATCGACGCAGACCTGCTCAACGCCAGCAAGGACCCGGTGGCCTTGGACATCGGGGCATCGATTACCGATCACGTCGTGTCGTTCTCCATGATGCGGGGCGGCCATATCGACCTGACCGTGCTGGGCGCGTTCCAGGTCTCGGCCGATGGCGACCTGGCCAACTGGGATACCGGGCGCGAGGATTCGATCCCCGCCGTGGGCGGTGCCATGGACCTGGTGGCGGGCGCCAAGCGCATCTTCGTGATGATGCAGCACGTGGACCGGGACGGCCGGCCGAAGATCGTGCCGCAATGCACCTACCCCCTCACCGGCAAAGCCGTGGTCGACCGGATCTACAGCGATCTGGCCGTCATCGACGTGACGCCGGACGGCCTGCGCGTGAGGGCGATGGCGCGGGGGCTGGATTTCGCCGCGTTGCAGGAGCGGACCGCCGTGGCGTTGACGCTGGACGATGCGTGGATCGAATTGGCGCCCTGAGCCGACAGGCGGGCGCCGCTATTGGAGGCGGTAATGGGTTGGACTCATGAGTTGGAAGAACTGGAGCGCCGCAGGGAGTATTCCCTGCGCATGGGCGGTCCGGAAAAGATAAAGCGCCAGCACGACGCGGGAAAGCTGGACATCCGCCAGCGCGTCGAGAGGCTGGTCGACGAAGGTTCGTTCCTGGAAGTGGGCGGGCTGGCGGGCAGCGGCGAATACGACGAGCAGGGCCGGCTCACGAACGTGGTGCCGTCGAACGTGATCATGGGGCGCGCCACGCTGGACCGCAAGAACGTCGTGGTGGTGGGCGACGACTTCACCGTGCGGGGCGGGGCGAACGACGGCGCCGTCGGCGACAAGATGATGTTCGCCGAGCAGATGGCGTACGACCTGCGCATTCCCCTTGTGCGCCTGATCGACGGCACGGGCGGCGGCGGGTCGGTCAAGAACATCGAGAAAATGGGCCACGCCTTGCTGCCCAAGATGAAGATCTGGCCCTATGTGGCGCGCAACCTGACCCAGGTGCCGGTGGTGTCGCTGGCGCTGGGGTCCGTGGCGGGCCAGGGCGCCGCCCGGGTCGCGGGCAGCCATTACTCGGTGATGGTGAAGGACACGTCGCAGCTGTTTATCGCCGGGCCGCCGGTGGTGGCCAAGATCGGCCAGCACCTGAGCAAGAACGAACTGGGCGGAAGCGCCATCCACACGCGCAACGGCGTGGTGGACGACGAGGTGGAGTCCGAGGACGACGCATTCCGGGCCGCCCGCCGCTTCCTGTCCTATCTGCCGCCCTCGGTGTACGAACTGGCGCCGCGAGGCGAGATTCCCGCCGCCGCGGCGGAGCAGGAATGGCTGCGCACGGCCATTCCCAAGGACACGCGCAAGGTCTACAAGATCAGACCGATACTGGAAACCCTGTTCGATCCCGGCAGCCTGTTCGAGATCGGGCGGCACTGGGGCAAGGCGATCGTCGGTGGCCTGGCGCGGATCGACGGGTGGCCGGTGCTGTTTGCCGCCAGCAATCCCTACCATTACGGCGGCGGCTGGGACCGGCACACCGCCGAGAAATTCATCCGCCTGGTGGACCTGGCCGAAGCCTTCCATCTGCCGGTCGTGAACCTGGTGGACATCGCGGGTTTCCAGATCGGCCTGGAGGCGGAGAAGGACGGCGTGATGCGTGCCGGCGTGCGCGCGCTGACCGCCGTTTCGCAATCGACGGTGCCGTGGTTTTCGCTCATCATGCGGCGCGCCTTCGGGGTTGCCGCGGGCGGCCACCAGAACTCCAGCCGCTTCAATTTCCGTTATGCCTGGCCCTCGGCCCAGTGGGGGTCGTTGCCCATCGAGGGCGGACTGGAAGTGGCATACCGCTCGGAGATCGAAGCGTCCGACGATCCCGAGGCCAAGCGGGCGGAAATCGAAGCGAGGGTGCGCAGCCTGACGTCGCCGTTCCGCAGCGCCGAAGCCTTCGTGATCGAGGACATCATCGACCCGGCGAGCACGCGCGCGCGGCTGGTGGAGTTTGCCAATCTGGCCGCGCCGCTGCGCCAGCCAGGCCAGGTGAACACCGGATTCCGGCCGTGAGACGACAGCCATGAAGAAAATACTGATCGCCAACCGCGGAGCCGCCGCCGCGCGCGTCCTGCGCGCCGTCAAGGCCCTGGGCCTGCAATCCGTCGTGGTGTATTCCGAGGCCGACGCCGACCTGCCGTATGTGCGGCAGGCCGACGAAAGCGTCTGCGTCGGTCCGGCCCCCGCCCGCGAAAGCTATCTCAACCAGGACGCGCTGCTCGGCGCCATGGCGCGATGCGGCGCCGACGCGCTGCACCCGGGCTACGGATTCCTTTCGGAGAACGCGGAATTCGCCCGCCGTGTCGAAGCGGCCGGGCATTGCTTCATCGGGCCGTCCGCCAAGTGGATCGATGCCCTGGGCAACAAGGCCGCGGCGCGCGCGCTGATGCAGCGGCACGGGCTGCCCGCCGGCGGCAGCACGGGCGTTCTCCCGGGAGACGATATGGCGGCGGTCTGCCGCGCGGCCGAGGCCCTGGGGTTTCCGGTGCTGATCAAGCCCGCGGGCGGAGGCGGCGGCATAGGCATGGTTCCGGCCGAGAATGCCCAGTCCTTGCCGGCCTGCTGGGAACGCGCCAGGGTCATGGCTGAAAAAGCGTTCGGGGACGCCTCCCTGTATCTGGAACGCTACATCCAGGCGCCTCGGCACATCGAATTCCAATTCCTGGCGGACCGGTACGGGAACGTGCTGTCGCTGTTCGAGCGGGATTGCTCCACGCAGCGCCGCTACCAGAAGGTGATCGAGGAGGCGCCCGCGCCCGCGATCGACCGCAAGGCCGTCGCGGACATGGCGGACAGGCTGTCGGCGATCCTGGGAGAGATCGGCTACGACGTGATCGGCACGGTGGAGATGCTCTACACGCCCGACAGCGGCTTTTCGTTCCTGGAGGTCAATACCCGCCTGCAGGTCGAGCATGCCATTTCCGAGGCGGTCACGGGCGTGGACATCGTGCAGGCCCAGATCCGTCTGGCGGCGGGCGAGATGCTGTCTTCCGTGGTCGGGAGGAAGCCGGCCTTGACGGGCCATGCCATTGAAGCGCGCGTATACGCGGAGGATCCGGTGCGCTTCCTGCCGTCGCCCGGCGTGCTGAAAGTCTTCGACCTGCCGGGCGCGGGGCCGGGCCTGCGCATAGAGACCGGCTACGCGGCCGGCAACCGGGTTTCCAGCCACTACGATCCCATGGTCGCGAAGATCATCGCGCTTGCGGATACCCGCGAAGCCGCCACACGCGCGCTGATCGGCGCGCTGGACTCGACGCGGGTGGAAGGCATCAAGACCAATATCCCGATGATCCTGCAGGTGCTGCGGTCCGAGCGGTTCGGAGCCGGCGCCATGACCGTGGATGGTTTGCAGGCATTGATCTCAACACAGGCATCAAAGGAGCGAGCATGAAGAAAATCGTGTCGAGCGTGGCGGGCCGCGTCGTGGCCTGCTGTGTGGAAGAGGGCGCGCAAGTCGCGACGGGCGACGAGGCGTTCAAGGTCGAGTCCATGAAAATGGAGATTCCCGTCGAAAGTGAAGCAAGCGGCCGCGTCGCCAGGGTGCTGGTGGCGGTCGGAGACGAGGTGGAAGAGGGGCAGGAGCTCGCATTGCTGGATTAAGCGGGCCGCTCCAAGAAAAACCGAAAACAAGCGAGGAGACAATGTTTAACGCAAACCATAGCGACGCGTCCGCATTCCAGGCGCGAAAAAAATCCCTGAAGGCCTTGGCGATGCTGGGCCTGGCGGCTTTCCTGGGCACCGCGAACGTGGTCGGGGCGCAAGGCGCGCAGGCTTATCCCAGCAAGCCGGTCACCATCAGCGTCCCGTTCTCCGCCGGCGGCACGACCGACATCCTGGCGCGCGTGATCGGCCAGCGCCTGGGCGAGCGCTGGGGTGTGTCCGTGGTGGTCGAAAACAAGCCGGGCGCGGGCGGCAATATCGGCACCGCGCAGGTGGCGCGCGCCGCGCCGGACGGCTACACGCTGGTGATGGGCACGATCGGCACGCACGCCATCAACCCCAGTCTGTACAAATCCATGCCTTACGACGCCATCAAGGACTTTGCGCCGATCACGCGCACGGCCATGGTGCCCAACGCCCTGGTGGTGCCCAAGGATGCGCCGTACAACACCGTCAAGGAACTGATCGCCTACGGCAAGAGCCATCCCGGGAAGCTCACCTTCGGCTCGTCCGGCCACGGAAGCACGCTGCACATGTCTGGCGAGACCTTCAAGATGATGACCGGCGTGGACATGGTGCACGTTCCGTACAAGGGCAGCACCCCCGCGGTAACCGACTTGCTGGGCGGGCAGATATCCATGATTTTCGACAACCTGCCCTCGGCGTTGCCCCACATCAAGGCCGGCCGGTTGAAGGTGCTGGCGGTGACCTCGGCCCAGCGCAGCGAGCAGCTTCCGGATGTGCCGACGGTGGCGGAGGCCGGCGTTCCCGGTTACGAGGTCGTTTCCTGGTTCGGCCTGTGGGCGCCCGCCAAGACGCCTGACGCCGTCGTCACGGAAATCAACAAGCAAGTGGTCGACATCATCCGGACGCCCGATATGCAGAAGCAGATCCGGGACCAGGGCGCGGTGCCGCAGCCGGATTCGCCCGCCGAGTTCGCCGCGTTCATCGCCAGCGAGAGCAAGAAGTGGGCCGAGGTGGTGCGCCGGGCCAACGTAACGACCGAGTAAGACAACGATGTTTGCAGCCGGGTCCGTCGGCGATACCGGCGGACCGGCTTTCAGGAGAGAGAGGCATGGAACGCATGATGGAAGGCAAAGTGGTGGTAGTGACCGGCGCGGGCGGAGGCATAGGCCGGGAGATCGCGCTGCAATTGGCCGCGGAAGGCGCGAAGGTGGTCGTGAACGACATCGGCGTCGCCCTTAATGGAGACAACCTTTCCGCCGACGAGGCGCCGGTGGCGCCGGCCGATGGCGTCGTCGCCGAGATCCGCGCGGCCGGCGGCACGGCGGTCGCCAATTTCGATTCCGTCGCCACGCATGCGTCGGCCAACGCCATCATCCAGTGCGCCATGGACGAATTCGGCCGCATCGACGGCGTGGTCAACAATGCGGGCAATCTGCGCGACCGTTCGTTCCACAAGATGAGCGAAGACGAGTGGCGCTCGGTGATCGCGGTCCATCTGGACGGCACGTTCTTCGTCAGCCGGTCGGCCGCCGCGCACTTCCGCGAGCAGGAGGGCGGGGCGATGGTCCACATGACCTCGACCTCCGGGCTTATCGGCAACTACGGCCAGGCCAACTATGGCGCGGCCAAGCTGGGCATCGTGGCCCTGTCCAAGATGATCGCGCTGGACATGGGCCGGTACAACGTGCGTTCCAACTGCATCGCGCCGTCCGCCTGGAGCCGCATGACCAGCTCCATTCCCACCGACACGCCGCAGCAGCGGGATCGCGTCGAAAAGCTCAAGAAGATGGAAGCGGGCAAGATTGCGCCGATGGCCGTGTACCTGCTCAGCGATGCGGCTCGCGAGGTGAGCGGGCAGATATTCGCCGTGCGCGCCAACGAGATCATGCTGATGAGCCAGCCGCGCCCCTTGCGCTCCGTGCACTTCAGCGAAGGGTGGACGCCGCAGCGCATCGCGGAAATCGCCATTCCCGCGATGCAGAAGCATTTCTATCCGCTTGAGCGTTCTCCCGACGTGATGAGCTGGGACCCCATCTGATCCCGCGCCGCTCGCCGCGCAATCGATTTCAGGGCAACAGGAGGGCAGGCCATGCGCTTGAGTCATGAGCAACTGCTGAATTACGAACTGCCGGAGGTTCGTCAGCGATACACGGCGCGCGACACGATGCTGTACGCGTTATCGGTCGGGCTGGGACAGGATCCCCTGGACCGCCACGACCTGGCATACGTGGGCAGCCAGCACGACCCGCTGGCTTTGCCGTGGATGGCCGTGGTGCTGGGGTATCCGGGCTTCTGGCTGAAGGCGCCCGAGATCGGGGCCGATACGGTCAGACTGCTGCATGGCGAGCAGGGAATGGAGCTTTTCCACCCGATTCCGCCCGCGGGAGAACTGGTGGGCAAGACCCGGGTCGTCGAGGTCGTCGACAAGGGCGAGAAAGGGCTGCTGTTGTATTCGGAGAAGACGCTCACCGAGGCGGATTCGGGCAGGCTCATCGCGCGCACGTCGTCGACCCACGTCCTGCGCGGCGACGGCGGCTTGCCCGGCGCCGGAACGCAGGCGCGTCCCGTGCATGCGATGCCGGCGTGCGCGCCGCATTGGCGCGTGCTGCTGAACACCCGGCCCGAGCAGGCGCTGATCTATCGGCTGAACGGCGACTACAACCCCCTGCACAGCGATCCCGAAGTCGCGCGGGCGGCGGGGTTTCCCCGTCCCATCCTGCATGGCATGTGCACCTTCGGCATGGTGGCCCACGCCGTGTCCCGGCAGCTGCTGCCGGAGGCGGGCGGCGCCTTGCGCTCGCTTTCCCTGCGTTTTTCGGGTCCGGTTTTCCCCGGCGAGACGCTCAAGGTGGAAGTCTGGAGGGACGGATCCTTCCGGGCGCGGGTCGTCGAACGAGAGACCGTGGTCATCGACAATGGGCTGATGCGCGTGCGCTGAGCGTAGGGGAGGGCGGAATGGAAGAGCGCCCCAGCTCATGGTGAGTCTGAGGCGCTCCTGCCCGGCTTCGCACGCGATGGGTGTCAGACAGCCCGGCAACTCCAATCTACTGCCGGCCGATAGGCCGGACAATAGGGGAAACCCTTGAATATTAAAGGGTTACAAGATTCCCGCAGTTCCGGTCACGCCTCTTTTCCATCCGCTCCGGCCGCAGGTCCCGGCCCGTCAATGAGACGGCGACACTTTTGCCCGCCTCGGTATCCGCGAATTGCCGCGCCCTGCCCGGAAATCGACACTGAAGCCTGTTTTCACTGTCTCGGAGAGCGGACATGTCGGGGTTTCGGAAACGTCAGTTGGGCCAAGGGATGACGGAATACATCGTGGTCGTGGCCTTGGTCGCCGTGGCGGCCATCGCGGTGTATCAGTATTTCGGCCAGGTGGTCCGGTCGCAGACGGCCGCGATGGCGCGCGAACTCGCGGGAGAAGACGGGGGCACGGAGGCGCGCGCCGCGCAGCAGGCCGCAAAAAAGGCCGCCGCGCAAACCAAGGCGCGTTCGCTCAAGTCCTTTACCGGCAACGCCGCGGACGCGAAGTGAGGGGCCCCTCGTGCGCGCCGCCCGGCCATCAGCAGGGCCAGGCGCTGGTGCTGGGCTTGTTGATGGTCATGGCGGCCACCGCGTCCCTGGTCGTTCTCTACAACCTCGGCCAGACCACGGAATCGCGCCTGCGCCTGACGCATGCCGCCGACGCTGCGGCCTACAGCGGCGCGCTCGAACAAGCCCGTGCGCTCAATGCGCTGGCCTACGTCAACCGCAGCCAGATCGCCCATCAGGTCGCCATGGCGCATCTCGTCACGCTGGCGGCGTCCGCGCAGTATGCCCGCACGATGCAGGCGCAGCGCAACCGCGGCAATCCGCCCGCAGGCCTGATCGCCATGCTGTTCGGTCCGGATGCAGGGCTCGCCTATCAGGCGGCGCGCGCCGTGCCTGACGCCGAAGAGCGCCTGGCCGCCGCATTCGGCCAGCACGACCGCATCGTCCACCAGGTGCTGGAGGTGGCGGCGGCCTCCGCTGTCGCGGAACTCGGCAGATCGCGCGAGCGCATCATGCGCAAGGTGCTGTCCGCCAATTTTCCGGACAAGGCCGCGGGGAGCGCGGCGGCGGGCGCGCTGCGGCAAAGTCCAACGCTGCGCATGCTGTCGGACGGTTGGCCAGGCTATGTCGAGCGCAGCCTCGCTACGCGCCAGGCAGGCCTGCTGCCGGCCGTCGAACAGGCCGTGGGGCGCTATGGCTTCCTGGACAGCCGCAGCTACACCCGCCGCAATCCCTGGGTGGTCAGTACGCGCTGCCCCTTGCACCGCCATGAACTGCGGCGCCGCGGGTTCACGTGGCTCGGCCCCGACGGGCGCTGGGGCGCCCTGGATACGCAGTCATTCCATGCTCTGCGGTCCAACCGCTGGATCGGGTGCTATTACCGCGAGTACGCCATGGGATGGGGAACGGCGCAGGCCGAGAAGAGCAAGGCTCCCGAAGGGCTGGACTACGTGGACGAACCTCCCCTGGACTTCTCGAACCAGGACTTCTGGCGCTGGGTCGAGCTGTCCACGTCCTGGGACATTTTCAGCGGCGCGACCAATCCCATGGCCAATTCCTACGCCATGGCCGGAGCCCAGCGCTGGGCGGCCAGGGGCCTGCCCACCTACCGCGAGATCGCACTTGCCCGGCACCGCGAGCCCCTTCGTTTCGCCATCGCGGTCCGGCTGGCGGGCCAGGCCCTGAAGACCACTGATGCAGACAGTTCAATCGCGGCGCCCGCCGGCCGGTTCGCCTACGCGGCGTTGGGTCGCGCGGGCGGCGTCACGGTGTCCTCGGCTGCCGAGACCTATTTCGTCCGGCCGGAGCGCCGGTCCGATGGGCGCAGCGAGCTTGCAACGCTCTTCCGGCCATATTGGCAAGCGCGCTTGTCCGCCGTTACCCCGCAAGAAGCCGTTTTGGCAAAGGAGGGGCCATGAACGGTTCTTTTTCGCGGCAGCACGGCCAGGCCGTGGTCGAAGCGCTGCTGATGCTGCCCTTGATGGCCGTGTTGGCGTGGGCCGTTTCGCGTATTGGCGGGCTGCAGTTCTCGGCCCAGGAAATGGCGCAGGCCAGCCGCAAGGCCGCGATGGCCGCTGCCCTGGGGCAGCCGCTGAAAAATCTGGCCGCGGCGGATGTCCGCCCCGGGCTGTCGGGGGCGGCCAGGCCGCTGGCGGGCATCGCGCCGCCGCGCCTGGCCGCCTTGCAGGACGCCTGGTTCGGCGGGGGCTTGCAACTGCTATCGGTAGAGGCCCGCCAGGGCGGGCCGGAACCGCTGCGGATTTCCCGCCAGACGCACGTGGCAAGCGGAGCGGGCCACGCCCACGGCGACGCCGATGCGCAGCGCCGGATCGGCGGGGCGCCGGATTCCTGGCGGCGCGCGGAAAGTAGTTCCTTGGCCCAGGCCCGGCGCCTGAGTCATCTGATCGATCGGATGGAAAGTCCCTGGCCGCGGAAGCGATTGTCGCTGGATTGGCTGTCGGCCTGGGCTGACGTGGTGCCAGCGGATCGGCTGGGCATGCGCGGGGAGCGCAGCAAATGAACGTGCGGATTTTCTTTATCGGCAATTCGGTCGGCGGGCAGGCGTTCCGGCAGTGCCTCGCCGCCGCCCTGGCGGCCCGGCTGTTGCTGCCCGTGCCGGCCAGCGCGGCCGGCACCTGGCCGAAGCTGGTCTGGGCCTCGGAATCGGCGGCCGCCTCCAACCGTTTCGCCCGGCCGGCGCAGGCCGCCGCCGGCCCGGTTTCCTTGACGGCGCTGCGCTTTCCCGCCGGATCCAGGCACGAACTGCTGGGCGAAAAAGTATGGCTGCACGGCATGCCGGCGCAGGTATTGGCTTTCGACGCCCCGCTGAGCGCGTCGGAACTGATCCGCTACCTGTCGGACCAGCAGCCCGCGCTGGCGGACCTGAACGTGCTGCCCGGCCAAGCCATCCTGTCGGGGCAGGTCGGCCATGAGCAATGGGTCGTCCAGATGGAAGGCGTGGAGCCGCGCCGCACGGTTGGCAGCATTTCCACGCTCAATCTCCGGTCGGCGCCCGCGCGGCCCGAGCCTGCGTGGTTGCCCGTGGGCGCCCGGCTGAGGCTGGATGTCGAGGTGCTGGATCAAGGCGTCAAGGTCTCCGACCGCATCTGGCAGTACGACACACCGCCCGCAAGCGTGGCCCCTCGCCTGGAGGCGGGCCTGAGGCGGGACGGCTGGCTGCGCCCGTTGGCCGCCAGCGAGCCGCAATGGTGGATCAAGGGCACGGCCCGCTTGCGCATTTCCCTCGTGCCGCTGGACGGCGGCAGCGGGCTTCTGGTCAGAGGGTGGGCGCCATGAAGGGCCGGATCGTCCTGGCGGCGCAGCGGCTGCGCAGAACCGGCGTCTACGCGCTGGCCCTGGGCGCCGGGCTGGTGTCGGCGTGGGCAGTGCGCGAACACGTGCAGCAACGAATCCAGGTGCTGGAGGCTCAGGCGCTCGTGCCTCAGGTCAGCCGCCTGGTTGCGGCTTACGACCTGCCGGCCGGTACGCGGCTCGACGAGTCGCATCTGGCCGTGCGCGAGATCCCCGAGCAATGGGCATCCCGGACCAGCATCGACCCGCTGGATCTGGCCGAGGTCCTGGGCGCCACCCTGCAGGCCGGCGTTGCCAATGGCGAGCCCTTGCTCCGCGCCCACCTGACGTTCAGCGCGCCGGTTCCCGCCCTGGCGTCCCGGCTGAAGGCCGGGCAGCGGGCGCTGACGGTTTCTCCGGCGGATCTGGGCGGACTGGGGGAGATGCTGCGCGCTGGTGATGCGATCGACATCTACGTCAGCTTTTCGCATCGGCAGCGGGAGTTGACCGTGCCGGTGCTGCAAGGCATGCGGGTGTTGGCCGTGGGCAGCGAGGCCGAGGGCGAAGATGGCAGGGCCGGCGGCAGCATCACGCTGGCCGCCAGCCCCGACGAGGCCATGCGTTTCGTCGCGGCGCGCCAGGCGGGCGCGCTGACGGCGCTGTTGCGTCATCGGGACGACGTGGCGGCGGTGGGGCGCGTGGCCCAAAGCGATCTCGCCTCCCTGATCGGGCTGGATCCCGAACCCAAGGCCGCGCCGGGCGTGGCCATTCTCTACGGGGACCGTCTGGACGGGCAGGTCAGTGGATTCCTGCAAGACCCGGCGGGTTCCGGCCACGCGGGCTCTCAAGAGGGGCGGCCATGATCCGTATTCTCGCAGTCCTGGCCGGCCTGGTTCTGGGCCTGGCGTGCGCGTCCGCGCGGGCGGCGCCCGAAATGATCGAGCTTCAGGTGGGCGAAACCCGGATCCTGTCGCATCCCGGCGTGCGTCGCGTGGCCATCGGCAATGGCCAGGTGCTCGGGGCGGTCGCGGCGGAGGGACGCGATGTCGTGGTCTTCGCGCGCGCGGAGGGCGTGTCGTCGATGCATGTCTGGACGGGGGCGGGCCGGGCCAAGGCCTACGAGCTGCGCGTCGTTGCGGCCGGCGCGCCGCGGCTGCGGGCCGAGGTCCAGGCCCTGCTGGCCCGCATTCCGGGCGCGCGCAGCTCCGAGGTCGGCGGCCGGATCCTGATCGAAGGCGATGACCTGTCCGACGATGACCGTTCGCGTATAGCCGCCCTGGCCGAGCGCTATCCCGACGTGCTGGATTTCACGGGGCAGGTGGGCTGGGACCGCATGGTGCTGCTGGATGTGCAGGTGGTCGAAATTCCCACGTCCAGGCTGAAGGAGATGGGCGTGCGCTGGGACGGCGTGAGCCAAGGGGGCATCAACGCGGGCCTGGCATGGGACGGAGGGTCTCTCGGGCGTCTCAAACGTCCGGGCGAAGCCGTGATCGAAACCGCGGGGCCGGCCACGGCGGCAGCCGGCTACTTCGGCGTCAATGCGCTGTTGTCGGCCCGCATCGCCGCGCTGGCCCAGAGCGGCGAGGCCGTCATGCTCGCCCAACCCCAGTTGCTCGCGCGCAGCGGCGCCAGCGCAACTTTTCTGGCGGGAGGGGAGGTGCCCTACGCGTCCACCGATTCCCGCGGCAACCCCACCACGCTGTTCAAACCATACGGGGTGTCGCTCAGTATCACTCCCCGCATCGATCGCAATGGCGTGATCCGGTCCTTGATCGAGGTGGAGGCGAGCTCGGTCGACACCTCCTTGAGCGTGGCCGGCGGGCCTGCGCTGCGCACGCGCCGAGCGTCCACCGAGTTCAACGTCCGCTCCGGCAACACGCTGGTCATTGGCGGGTTCCTGTCGCGTGAGCGTGCCAGCGAGGTCAACGGCCTGCCTTGGCTGCAGGACATTCCCATCCTGGGCGCCTTGTTCTCGTCGCGCCGGTACCAATTGCGCGAGACCGAATTGGCGATATTCGTCACGCCCAAGATCATTTCCCAGGGAGAGCCCGCCATGGCGGACCGGGTGCGGCGAGGCCGCGACGCGCTGGACGCCGCCTTTCCCGAACCGCCTCGGCTGGGCACGGCGGTGCCTGCCGCCGCCAGCGGGTGGGATCCGTACTCGGGCGCCGGTTCCCAATGGGTGCCCCCGGAACCTGACACTCTCGTCCCGCACAAGGAGTAAGGCTGTGCTCGCCATAGAAATGACGTTCGAGGATGCGGCCGTGAGGCGGATCGACGCCGCCGCGCCACTGTTGATCGGCAGGGGCGCGCATTGCGGCCTGCGCATCGCCAACTGGCGGGTGGGGCGACAGCATGCCCGGCTGCTCCTCGAAGATGCCGATATCGTCCTGGAAGACCTGGGCACGCTGGCCGGCACCCTGGTCAACGGCTTGAGGGTCGTGCGCCACGCCCCGGTGCTGCCCGGCGACGACATCCTGATCGGGCCATGCAGGTTACGCGTGTCGCTGTCGCGCTTGAGCCATGGCGAGCCCGAGGACGCCAGCGCGGCTTCCGGCCAAGAGGTCGTGGGGCAGGCAAAGGCGCGGGCCGATGCCGCTCCTGATCCTGCGCCCGTGCCGCCGCCGGCGCTGCCGCAGCCGCACCAGTTGCAGGAGCGCCGGCGCCTGCATGCTGCGTTGCTCGACGCGCTGGACCTGCGCCGGCGCGACGTGGCGGGCATGAGCGACGGCATGCTGCGCGCGGAGGCCGAACGCCTGCTGACGCAGATCGTTGCGGCAGACGCGGACCTTCCTCCCGGCGCGGACCGCGCCGCGCTGTGCCGCGAGGTGCTGGACGAGGCGGTCGGCCTGGGGCCGCTGGAACCCCTGCTGGCCGCGAGCGACATCACCGAGATCATGGTCAATCGCTACGACGAGATCTACGTGGAGCGTGGCGGCCGCCTGTCGCGCCATCACGCGGCCTTCACCAGCGAGCAATCGGTGCGGTGGGCGATCGAGCGCATCGTGACGCCCTTGGGGCGGCGCATCGACGAGAGCTCGCCGATGGTCGATGCCCGCCTTTCCGATGGCTCTCGCGTGCACGCCATCATTCCGCCCGTCGCCATGAAGGGCGCCAGCCTGACCATACGCAAGTTTCCGCGGCAGCGTCCCCGCATGCCCGACCTGATAGCGGCGGGCTCCTTGAGCGGCGCCATGGCGCAATTCCTGGCGCTTTGCGTGAAGATGCGCAAGAACCTCGTGGTATCGGGCGGGACGGGATCCGGCAAGACGACGCTGCTGAACATCCTCTCCAACGAGATTCCGGACGGCGAACGGGTCGTCACCATCGAAGACGCCGCGGAGCTGTGCCTGAACCACGACCACCTGGTCGCGCTGGAAGCGCGGCCCGCCAACCAGGAAGGCCGCGGGCGCATCGATATCCGCGAACTGGTGCGCAATGCGCTGCGGATGCGGCCCGACCGGATCGTGGTGGGCGAATGCCGCGGGCCGGAAGCATTCGACATGCTGACCGCCATGAACACAGGGCACGAAGGCTCATTGACGACCCTTCATGCGAATTCCCCGCGCGATGCCCTGGGGCGGCTGGAATCGATGATCCTGATGGCCGGCCTGGACCTGCCGCTGCCGGCCGTGCGCGAACATATCGCCGCCAGCGTGGACATCGTCATCCAGCAGGCGAGGCTGGCGGACGGGCAGCGCGTGGTGACGTCGGTCGCCGAAGTCGCGGGAATGGAAAGCGGACGCATCCTGCTGCAGGACCTGTTCCGCTACGACCGCCACCACGGCTTCGCGGGATGCGGCGCCTTGCCCGGCTTTGCCCGGGAATGGGCCGAAAGCGGCGTGGCCTTCGAGGCAGCCTGGTTCTCCGGGGCGGCCGGCCAGGAGACCGGCGCGTCGGTATTCGCGCAGGGCTTGCCATGATCTGGCTGGCCGCGGGCGGCGCGATGGTCTGCGCGGTGGTGCTGGCATGGAGAGCGCAGGCGTGGTTCGCGCCGGCACTGCGGCGCTACCGGGAGGTCTATACCCAGGAAGCCGGCCTGCGGCTGAGCGAAGTGTTTCTGTTCATCGACCCCGCGCAGCTCTGGGCGGGCGCAGTGGCGTGTGCGGCCTTGGCCGCCGCGCTGGTCTTTTCCATCGTGGGCAGCGGCGTTGCGGCCGCCCTGGGCGCGGCGCTGGCATCGCGCGCGCCACGCGCCGTCGTCGATGCGCTGCGGCGCAGGCGCGCGCGCCGTTTCGAGCAGCAGTTGCCCATGGCCCTTTTGATGCTGGCGTCCGCCTTGCGCGCAGGCGTCGCCCTGGCGACGGGCCTGCGCCACGTTGTCGAGCAGAGCGGCGCGCCATTGGCCCAGGAGTTCGGGCTGATGCTGCGCGAACAGCGCATGGGCGTGCCCTGGGACAGCGCGCTGGAAAACCTGCAAGGCCGCATGCCGGCCGATTCGACCGCGCTGGTGGTGGCCGCCATGCGCATCGCGGCGCAGACGGGCGGCAACCTGGCCGAAGCGCTCGAGAGCATCGCCCACACCTTGCGCGCCAGGCTGCAATTGCAGGCCAAGCTGCTGGCATTGACGTCGCAGGGCCGTCTGCAGGCCTGGATCGTGGGGGCGCTGCCCCTTTTTTTGCTGGCGGTGCTGAATCGTCTGGAACCGGAAATCATGGGCTTGCTGTGGACCACGCCGATGGGATGGGCCGTGCTGGCGGTCGTGGCCGTGCTGGAGATTGCCGGCGTGCTGCTGATACGCCGCATCATCCGGATCGACATCTGAGGGGAGAACGCGATGTGGCTGTATCTGGGCTTGCTGACCGCCGGCCTCGGCGCGACCTGGCTGGCGTGGGTGATTCTGCAGCCGTTGTTGCTGGACAAGCAGGAGGCATCCGCGATGCTGCCCTGGTGGTGGCGCGCGGCTTGGCCGTGGGTGTCGGCCGTGGCGCCGCTGGCGGGGCCCTTGTGCTCCTGGCGGTGGCGACTGCGCCTGACCCGCGCGATCGAGCAGGCATCGTTGCCGGCCGACATCGGCTACGCGCATCTGGCGGCGCTGTGCTGGAGCGCGGCCGTGGCGGCGGGAGGGGTGACGGCGGCCGGCGCCATTGCCGTGACGCAGGCGCGCCCCTGGGAGTGGGGGGCCTGGGCGGCGGCGGCCGCATTGATGGCCGCCGCCGCGCCGGGGCTCTGGCTGCGCGATCTCGGCCGGCGGCGGCGCCACGCCATCGAACGGGATCTGCCGTTCGTGTTCGACATGATGACCCTGTGCGTGGAGGCGGGTTTGAGCGTCCAGGGAGCCCTGCAGCTGGCGGCGCAGAGCGGGCCGCCCGGCATCCTGCGCGATGCGCTGGCCGATGCCCTGGCCGAAATGCGGGCGGGGATTTCACGCAGCGCGGCGATCAAGGCCCTGGCCGATCGCAGCAACAGCCCGCTCGCGCGCAATTGGGCCGCCGCCGTGGCGCAGGCCGAAACCTTGGGGATCAGCCTGGGGCCGGTGCTGAGGGCGCAGGCGGCTCAATGCCGCAGCGATCGCCACGTGCGCGCGGAGCAATTGGCGATGCAGGCGCCGGTGAAAATGCTGCTGCCGCTCATCGGCTGCATCTTTCCGTGCACATTCATCGTGCTGGCCTTCCCGATCGCGGTGCAGTTGTTGCAGAGCGTCCAATGAGCGGCCGGACGGCTTTGCCGCGGGGCCGCCTCAGGTTATTGAAGGTCACGCGCTGGCGAGGCCGGATGCGGGGGCTGCTGGGCAGGCCAGTTCCGGGGCCGCGCTCGGGAATCCTGCTGGCGCCATGCGCGGGCGTGCATACCTTTGGCATGCGCTATTCCATCGACGTGGCGTTCGTGTCGCGGGCCGGACGGGTGGTGGGGGTGCGCAGGGCGCTGGCGCCCTGGCGGATGGCTTTATGCCTGGGCGCCGTTGCCGTCGTCGAGATGCGCGCTGGCGTTCTCGATGCCGAATACGGAGGTATACGCGGGATAGAAGCTGCAATACAGCACGCCGCCCGCGGCGATATTGAACGGTATCTGCAGTGTGCCCGCGAATTGCGGAGACAGGCCAATGGCCACCAGCAGGCCGGCGCAGAGGTCGATGAACAGGAACACCAGAACCCAGGTGGCGCCATAGACCAGGAAGGGTAATTTGTTGCGCCAGCAGGCGATGCCGGAGAAGAACAGCGCCTGGACCAGGCGCAGCCCATGCCAGGCCACCAGCACCGGCGCATGCCAGAAGAGCGCCGCGATCACCACATAGACGATGGCGAACAGCGTCAGGGGAACGGCCATCGCGGACAGGATGGGCTCCATGCTCTTTTCGACGGAGGCGATGCGCATCCCCTCGACCATCGCATCGGTGAAGGGCAGGAAGATGACCAGGCCGGCCACCATGCACAGCGCGGCGTACAGCAGGCCCATCAGGAACAGCTTCCTGAAAACGCCTGGTTGCTTGAGCGGTTTGGCCCACATCGAGGGCAGCATGATGCGGTCCGCCTCGACATGCTTGCACGCGGACAGGGTCATCAGGGTGATGATGGGCATCAGCGCCACGACCAGGATCGGCCCGACGGGCGGCGTCGCGGTGGCGAAGATGACCAGTAGGCTGATGGCCATGGCCCAGGTGAACATGGCCAGGGGTTGCTTGCGGAACAGACGGAAGCCGTCTCGGACCCATTGCCAGCCGGATGCCGCGGGTAGGAATGCTGCTTGCATGGCTCTCTAGAAGGGAGAATCTCTCAAAAAGGGACGCTATACGCCATTATGGGGGGCACGACGGTTACGGCAATATGGGCAGGCCTGCGCGGTGGCGCGCTCGCAACACTCTTTCGAAATGCCGCGGGTCGTGCGGTTTGAGGGTCTGGGCGGGCCGAGGCAGGAAAAAGTCGTACAGGCGCGAAATCCAGAAGCGCAGCGCGGCCGCGCGCAGCATCAGGGGCCAGACCTCGCGCTCGGCATCGGTGAAGGGCCGCTCGGCAGCGTAGGCGCTCAGCCAGGATTCCACCAATTCAGGGACGAATTCGCCCGTATCCCGCTCGATGCACCAGTCATTGACGCTGACCGCCACGTCGAACAGCCAGGTGTCGCAGCCAGCGAAATAGAAGTCGATGATGCCACCCATGAGCGGATCTTCGAACGTTCCGGCGAACAGCACGTTGTCGCGGAAAAGGTCGCAGTGGGCCGGGCCGGTCTGCAGCGCCTGCCAGGCGGGCGTTGCCGCGGCCGCTTCCTGGGCGGCCAGCTCGGCGCTCAGCAGCTGGGCCTGGCCGGGTTCCAGGAAGGGCATGACCTTGGGCGCGGTTTCCAGCCACCACGGCAGCCCGCGCAAGTTGGGCTGGCGCAGCGGGAAGTCCTGGGCGGCCAGGTGGGCGCGGGCCAGCGTGGCGCCCGCCAGGGCGCAATGCGCGGGACCGGGGGCGGGTTCGTAGCCGCCGGGCAGGCGCGAGACGATGGCGCAGGGCTTGCCGTGCAGGGTAGTCAGGCGCGTGCCGTCCCGCAGGGTCTGGGGGCGCGGAACCGGAATGCCGCGTTCGGCCAGGTGGTACATCAGTTCGATGTAGAACGGCAGCTGGGCGTGCGTCAGAACCTCGAACAGCGTCAGGACATATTCGCCGCGGGTCGTGTAGAGGAAATAATTGGTGTTCTCGATACCCGCCGTAATCCCCCGCAGCGAGACGAACTCGCCCAGGTCGAAATGCGCCAGGAGGGCGCGTGCATCGTCGTCGGATACGGGAGTGAATACGGCCATTGATATGTGGAAGTCAGGGGTTAACGGACGCTTGGACATGCCTATGCGGCGGCGCAATTTTAGACCACATGGCGGGCGGGCCCGTCCTCCGTTCGGAGGGCGGACGGAACCCTGCGCCGGGCATAATCCCGCCAAGCACCGTAAAATACCGCATCCCCTTGTTTTGTAGAGCGATTCTTGGACTCCCCCGACTGGCGGCTGTGCGTCGCCCCGATGATTGACGTGACCGATCGCCACTGCCGTTATTTCCACCGGCTGCTGGCTCCACGCGCGCGCCTGTACACGGAAATGATCACCACCGGCGCGCTGCTGTACGGCAATGTCGAGCGTCACCTCGATTTCGACGAGGCCGAGCACCCCGTGGCGCTGCAGTTGGGCGGCAGCGAGCCCGAGGCGCTCGCCCAATCGGCGCGGCTGGGCCGGCAGTGGGGCTACGACGAGATCAACCTGAATTGCGGCTGCCCCTCGGAACGGGTGCAGAAGGGGGCGTTCGGCGCCTGCCTGATGGCCGAGCCCGCGCTGGTCGCCGATTGCATGAAAGCCATGCAGGACGCCGTCGATATCCCGGTCACCGTCAAGCACCGCCTCGGTCTGGATTATGACGAGTCCTACGAATTTGTCCGGGACTTCGTCGGCAAGATCTACGACACCGGATGCCGGATATTCATTGCCCATGCCCGCAACGCGGTGCTCAAGGGCCTGACGCCCAAGGACAACCGCGAGATCCCGCCCCTGCGCTACGACGTGGTCCGCCAGCTCAAGCGCGATTTTCCGGATTGCACCTTCGTGTTGAATGGCGGCCTGGCCGATGCGGAGCAATCGGTGCGCGCCGCGGGCGATTTCGATGGCGTGATGCTGGGGCGCGCCGCGTGGCACACGCCGCGCGTGCTGTCCGAGATTTCCCTGCAGCTGTGGCCATCCTTGCGGTTGCCCAGCGATGCCCAGGTCGTGGATGCCATGACCGAATACGCAGCGCGCCAGGTCGCGCGGGGCGTGCCGTTGCGAGTGATGACGCGGCCCATGCTGGGCCTGGTGAACGGGCAGGCGGGCGCGCGCCGCTGGCGCCGGATGCTGTCCGATCCGGCCTTGCTGGCCGCGAACCGGCCGGAGCTCATCTATGACGCCTGGCGCAGCCAGCGGCATGCGCCTGATGTGCGCGGCGCCGCATGCGAGGCGGCGCCGGCGGGAGCATGACCAGCGGCCGATGCCGCTGGCGGGTCTGCTCAGGACTTGGCCGGTTCGGCGCTTTCGGTCGGCCAGTCGCGGATGTAGGCCTTCAGCATATTGTTCTCGAATTGCTGGGCGGCCACGATGGCCTGGGCCATGTCGTAGAACGAAATCACGCCCATCAAGGTGGGGCCGTCCATGACCGGGATGTAGCGCGCGTGCTTCTCGAGCATCAGGCGCTGCACTTCCTCGGCGCTGGTGTTGGGCGATACGCTGACCGGCGCGTCGTCCATGATGGAGCGGATCGTGGTTTCGCCCGCGCCGCCATGCGCGTGCATGTGCCGGATGATCTCGCGGAAGGTGAGCATGCCGGTCAACGTGCCGAATTCCATGATCACGAGCGAGCCGATGTCCTGCTCGCTCATCGTTTGCACCGCCTGGGACACAGGCATGTCGGGCGACGCCGTATAGAGCGTATCGCCCTTGACGCGCAAAATCTCGCTGACCTTCAACATCGGTTCCTCCTGGGCGGACTACGCCCGAATGCTATTTACTATTTCTTGTTCGCTTCCAATTGCAATATGGGAGCGATTCCATTTTCAGTATTTTGCGCTTCTCCGCAGACTTCTTCCAGCGTGGGCGTATTTTGCTGGGAAATCACGGCGGACGCGACCCGCAGTATTTCCGGATCGTTGCGGACCCGGCCCTGCGTCCGGTCCAGCAGGAAATGGTCCACGACGGGCGCCATCGAGGTTTGCCGGGCGTCGCAGGTAAGCACCCAGTTCTCTTCGGGCGTGCGCGTGGCCAAACCCATGCCGCTCAGCGTTTCCAGCACTTCGTTCAACTCGTCCTGGTGCAGCCGCAGTTGCGAGGCCAGGACGTTGGCGGGCAGGCCGGGAGGGTTGGCGGCCTGGGCCTTGCGCAGCGCGCGCAAGGCGTCCAGGGCATCGACGAAGGGGGCGCCGGGGTAGCGGTTGATTTCCCAGCGGCCCAGGCGGATCAGCGGCGCGCTGGAGGCCAGCGTGGCGCCCAGCAGCACGGCCAGCCACGACAGGTAGATCCAGAGCAGGAAGATCGGCAGCGTGGCGAAGGTGCCGTAAATGACCGTGTAGGTGGGGAACCGGGTCAGGTAGTAGGCGAAGGCCGACTTCATGATTTCCAGCACGATGGCGGTCACGCAGCCCCCGATCAATGCGTCGCGCCACAGGACTTCGCGATTCGGGACCACGACGAACAGCGCGGCAAACCCCAGCGCGGTCAGTATCAGCGGGATGAAGGAAATGGCGACGCTGACGATTTCCGGCACGTCCCGCACCAGCCCCAGCGATTCGCGCGCCACGAACGAGGTGGCCCACAGGCTGGCGCCGGCCACGACCGGCCCGAGCGTGATGAGCGCCCAATAAACAAGCGCGCGCTGCCTCAACGGACGCTGGCGCGACACGTGCCAGATGTCGTTGAAGGCCTTGTCGATCGTCATGATCAGCAACAGCGACGTGACCAGCAGGAACGCACCGCCGATCGCGGTCAGGCGCGAGGCCTGGCGCGCGAACTGGTTCAGGTAGTTCATGATGTTGTCCGAGACGGACGGCGGCATCAGGCTGTTGGTCAGGAAGTCCTCGAGCGCCACGCGGAATTCCTGGAACACCGGAAAAGCGGTGAACAGGGACAGCACCACGGCCAGCATGGGCACGATGGCCAGCACGGTCGTGAAGGTAAGGCTGGAGGCGACCTGAAGCAGTTTTTCTTCACCGGCGCGCTCGGCCGTGAAGCGGACGACGCGTCCGACCCTCGCGCCCCATGAAGAGCGCGATGTCGAGGGCTCGGTGGCCGCCGGCGCGGCGGCGGGCTCGGCGGGGCTATTCATCAGGCGATAATAGCAGCATGAACCCTGAACTCAACCCCCGCTTGCGCCTGCTGGCCTCGGTTTCGCTGTTTGCCCTGATTGTGCTTTGCGTCACCTGGGAGACCGTGGTGGCGCCGGTGCGGCCCGGCGGTTCCTGGATGTTGCTGAAGGCCTTGCCGCTTGCGTTTCCGCTGCGTGGCATCGTGCGCGGCAATCTCTATACCTATCAATGGGCGTCCATGCTGTCGCTGCTGTACCTGATGGAAGGGGCCGTGCGCGCCATGTCCGACCCGGCCCCGCTGTCCGTGGGGATGGCATGGGGGGAGATCCTGCTGTCGACGGTCTTCTTCCTGAGCGCCATTTTCTATGTGCGGCCCGCCAAGCGCGCCGCCAGGAGACAACGCGCATGATCGCCCATTCGCTGTCCGACCTCCGCACCGTCAACTCCTTTGCCGGCCTGCCTGCGGCGTTCCATACCCGGCTGGCACCCCAGCCCCTGAACAATCCGCGCCTGCTCCACGCCAATGCCGATGCCGCGCGCCTGATCGGCCTGGATCCGGCCGTCCTGGACACGTCCGAATTCCTGAGCGTGTTTTCCGGCGCCCAGCCGTTGCCCGGCGGCGACACGCTGGCGGCGGTGTACAGCGGCCATCAGTTCGGCGTCTGGGCCGGCCAGCTGGGAGACGGTCGCGCCCATCTGCTGGGCGAGGTCGAAGGGCCGGAAGGCTCTTGGGAATTGCAGCTCAAGGGTTCCGGCATGACGCCCTATTCGCGCATGGGCGACGGTCGCGCGGTATTGCGCTCGTCCGTGCGCGAATACCTGGCCAGCGAAGCCATGCATGGGCTGGGCGTGCCCACGACGCGCGCGCTGGCGCTGGTGGTCTCCGACGACCCGGTCATGCGGGAAACGGTCGAGACGGCCGCCATCGTGACCCGCATGTCGCCCAGCTTCGTGCGTTTCGGCTCGTTCGAGCATTGGTCGTCGCGCCGCCAGCCCGACCAGCTCAGGATCCTGGCGGACTATGTCATCGACCGCTACTACCCGGAATGCCGCGACCCCCAGGACGACGCCGCGTCCATCCTGCATCTGCTGCGCGCGGTCACCCGCCGCACGGCCCGCCTGATGGCGGACTGGCAGGCGGTGGGGTTCTGCCATGGCGTGATGAACACCGACAACATGTCCATCCTGGGCCTGACCCTGGACTACGGCCCCTATGGCTTCATGGACGGCTTCCGCCTGGGGCATGTTTGCAACCATTCGGATACGGAAGGGCGGTATTCATGGAATCGCCAGCCGTCCGTGGCCTTGTGGAATCTGTACCGGCTGGGCGGCAGCCTGCACGCGCTGGTGCCGGACGTCGACGGCCTGCGGGCCGTGCTGGATGAGTACGAGCCGGTGTTCACGCGCGCCTTCCATGAGAGGATGGCCGCCAAGCTGGGCCTGGCCGCGTGGAGCCCGGAAGACGAGCCGCTGCTCGACGACCTGCTCAAGCTGATGGACGCCAACCAGGCCGACTTCACCCTGACCTGGAGGCGCCTGGCCGATGCGGTGTCGGGGCGGCGCGGCGCGTTCGAGGATTTGTTCATCGACCGCCCGGCGGCCGCGGCCTGGCTGGACCGGCTGCTGGCGCGCCACGCGCAAGACGGGCGGCCCGCGTCCGCGGTGGCCGAGGCCATGAACGGCGTCAATCCCCTTTATGTGCTGCGCAATCACCTGGCGGAAGAGGCGATCCGCGCGGCAAAATCGGGCGACGCCAGCGAAATCGATACGCTTTTGAAGCTGTTGCGCAATCCCTACGTGGACCAGCCGGGCCACGAGCGATATGCCGGATTACCGCCGGACTGGGCGGGCAGCATCGAGGTCAGCTGCTCGTCTTGAATATCGCGCGGATCGAAAAGCATTTTTTCGGCGATTTACGCGAAAATAACGGTTTAGAAAAGGAATATCGCAGTTTTTTTCACTGCAATCATTCGTTTCCATTGTAAAAGTCGTAAGATTGTCGCCAACGGGACACCCCGGGGGCCAAGTGTCCGCGGGGCATTTGTCGATACTCTTGAATATAAAGCACTCTAAATATGGCTGGCGCAGATGGTTTGCTGTGTATCGGTCTGCTTGAGGATGACGCCGATTTCCGGGAGGAGTTGGCGTTAGGCTTGGGTGGCTACGGTTTTCGGGTGGCATTTGCCTGTGATAATGCGGCGGCGTTTTATCGCCGGTTGCAGGAGCAGCCCTGCGATATCGTCATTCTTGACGCCCATCTTCCGGGAGAAGATGGTTTTTCCGTCGCAACCCGCCTGCGCGCCCTGAGCCCGGTCGGCATTGTCATGCTGACCGGCCGCAGCGCCCTGGAAGACCGGGTGCGCGGCCTGGAAGGCGGCGCCGACGTCTACATGACCAAGCCCGTGGACCTGCTGGAGCTCAGTTCGGTCATACGCAGCCTTGCGCGGCGCATGCGCCTGGCCAAGGCGCCGCGGCCGGCGGACGCGGAAACGCGCGCCTCGGCGGACAGCTCGTGGTCCCTTCAGGACGGCGGCTGGATCCTGGTGGCGCCGGATGGGGCTTCGCTGCATCTCAGCGCCCAGGAGCGCACCTTCCTGGTCGCGCTGATGGACGCGGCCGGAAGCGCGGTCAGCCGGCAAGTCCTGGCGGAATTGTTCCTGCCCGATAGCCCGGGCGGTTTCGAATTGCGCCGGATCGACGTGCTGGTCAGCCGTTTGCGCGCCAAGGCGCAAAGCGCCGGCCTCAAGCTGCCGGTACTGTCGGTGCGCGGCCAGGGTTACGTGTTTGCTGCTTGACCCGGTTGCGGGCCGTCCGCCACCGGGGCGTTGGACGGCAGCGTGACGACAAAGCGCGTGCCTACGCCGACCTCGCTCTGCATCGTCAGCGAACCGCCCTGGTTCTGGCAGATGCGCCGGGCCAGATAGAGGCCTATCCCCATTCCCTGCGTTTCGCGGTGCGCGGCGCGGCGGAAATGCGGCTCGAATATTCTTGCCTGTTCCTCTTCCCCGATGCCCGGGCCGCGGTCGGTGACGGCCACCCAGGCCATCGGCACGCCGCCGTCGCGGCTCTGGCCGGTCTCGATGCGGACCGGTTCGTTGGCCGGCGAATACTTGATGGCGTTGTGGATCAGGTTGCGGACCACCACGCTGGTCAGAGGGCGGTCGCAATGGACGGGCAGGGGGCCGTCGGCCTGCAGGATCAGCGCATGGGCGGTGTCCGGCTGCATCGAGGTCACGACGTCGCGCGCGAGTTCCGCCAAGTCCGCCTGCTCGCCGCGCGGCATCCAGGCCTGTTCGCCCAGCCTGTCCTGGTTCAGCAACTGATCCATGAGTTCGGTCATGCGGGTGACCGACCGGTGGATGCGCGCCAGGCGGCTGCCCACCGCCTCGCTGCCATCGGAGAGAATCATGTCCAGCGATTGGGCCGCCGCGCTGACCGTGGCAAGCGGCGCCCGCAGCTCATGCGAGATCAGCGCGTTCATCTGGCGCTGCGTATCGAGCGCGCCCGCCAATTCAGCCAGCCGCAGTTCGCCTTGGGCGAGATGCTCCGCGTCCGCGGGGGCATGATGGCCGCGGCCAGCCATGGGCTGGGAGCGCGCCGGCCCGTCGATGGCCTGAAGCAGCAGGGCGCTGGATACCAGCAGCAGCCGCGCGAGTTCGAGTGCCGTGCCGGCGGCTTCGGCCCCCAAGGCGTCGCGCGCCAGCATCCAGGCCGAAACGCAATACGCCAGAGCCAGGGCCAGCGTTGCCGCGGTTCCTGCCCCCCTGCGGGCCGCGCGCAGCAGCAGCCACCCGGCCAGCAGGACGCTGGCGGCGGCGCAGGCGCCAGCGATGACGGTGGGGATCATGCCGTTGCCCGGTTCGTAGGCGAAGATCAGCGCCAGCGCCGCGACGACCGCCAGCGAGACGCTGGCCCAGCGGCAGGCCTTTGCCGGCCCGGCGCTGGCGGACGAGGCCGACAGCAGCGGGACGCTCAGGGCCAGCAGGGCCGCATAGGAGCCCGCTTGCAGCGCGCCGGGCGGCAGCAGGGAGGGAGTGGCGCGAAACAGGCCTTCGACCAACATGAACGCCAGGCCCGCGCCGTGCATCGCATTGCGGGTGGCCGCCCAGGCAACGGCGCAGAGCAGGGCGCAAGCCATCGCCACGCCTGCAGTCAGGCCCAGGTGGATGTCTTCATAGGCGGTGCCCGGCGCGTAGGCCAGGGCGGCGGCGGGAAAGAGCAGGGCATACAGCAGTAACCCCAGCCGCGGCCGCGCAGTTTGCCGTCCGGCGCGCGTGCGGCGGGCGGCGCCGCATTGGCGAAAAGGCCCGCGGATGCGAAGAAGAGATCCTTCCGTCAACTAGAAACCCATGGATGTTCGGATGCGAGGTCGTGAGCCTGGGCGCAGTTTACGCCAGCGCCGCGTATGGCGTGGACGCCTAGGCCTTCCAGGATATTCTGCGTTGCGATATCGGGCACGTCTTCTGCGTACACCGCCATGTGCAACGTTGTGGCCGTCGCGACCACCGTGGCGGCCAGGTGCCTGCTGCCCGGGCTGTGCAGCAGGCCGGTAATGAAGCCCCCGCTCAGTTTCAGATAGGACAGGGGAAACTCATGCAGGCGCTCCATGGCGCCGAACTGCTGCGACAGGCGCGCCACGCCGACCCGGCCGCCGGCCCCCGCGACGATGCCGCAAAGCTGATGCAGCTCGGCTTCCTGCTCGATGAGCGCCGCCGCGTCGACCTCGACGATGAGCCGGGCGGTCAGCGCGGGGCGGTCGGCCAGCATGCGTTCCAGCCGGGACAGGAACGCGGGCTGCGCCAGCGACGCCAGCGCGACGGGCACGGCCAACGCGCCCGGTCTGGAATACAGCCAGTCCAGCCCCAGCCGGACGGCCTGCACATCGCATTCCGCGGAAAGCCCGAGCCGGACCGCGGGTGGCATGAAGATGGAGGCGGGGACCGGATCGGCGTCGGCCGTGTCGTGCAGGGTCAGGCTGGCCTCCTGGTGCAGCAGGACGCCGGACAGATCATGCAGCGGCTGCACAGACAAGGAGAAGCGGTGCTGCTCCAGCGCCGTGACTAGAGCGTCGTGCCAGCTGTACTCGCCGATGTGAGTGCTGTCGGGCGCGCGGTTGGCGGGCGTGACCTGATCGTCGTCCGCGCTCTCTGCGCACATCAGCGCGTGATCCAGCCGGGCGAGGGTCTCGCTCATGTTGTCGCCCGGGGCATAGGTGGTCATCGCCAGCGCCCAGCGGCACCATCCATGCTTGTCCATCGGCACCCGCAGCGAGCGCAATTCCCGCCGCAGGCGTTCCGCCAGCAGGCCTGCCTGCGGCGCCGACGTGCGGGGCAGCAGCACGGCGAAGTCGGAGCCGCTCAGGCGGGAGATGAACGTGGCCTGGCCGCCGAATTCAGCCACCAGCTTGTGCAGCCGGTCGGACGAGGATCGCAGCCACTGGTCGGTGAAGGCGCGGGAAAGGTGCCGGTTGATCTGCGCCAGGTCGCGCTGCCGGAACATCAGGAGATGCCCGCCCGCCTCGGACTCCTTGTCCGCCAGCGCCTGCCTGAACTGTTCCACGAAGTACCGGCGGTTGGGCAGGCGGGTGACGGGGTCCCGGTAGACCTCGCTTTGCAGCGACTCGATGCGGGCGTTCTGCTCCTGCACCGTGGCGGCCACCATGCGTTGCGCATCGACCAGCGCCTGCTCCACGCCGGCCGCCGAGCCGACGCCGTTGGAAGCCGCGTCGCCGGCCGGAGCCGGGGTACCTTCACCGGTGGCGCGCGACGCATGCGCCTCCATGCGCCGGACCAGATTCAGGGCCAGCAAGATCCAGAGGAGCGCCGCGGCCAGAGCCAGGCCCAGCAGCCGTACGCCGCCTTGCCAGAGCGTTTCTCGCGCCTGCCGCGAATCCGCCTGGACCGTGACGGTGCCGCGCAAGGCGCCGCTGGCGTCCGTGTAGGGACGCGATGCAAGCGGCGCTTCCATGTCCAGCCAGGCGTTGCGCCAACCGCGCTCCCTGGGCGGCGAGTCTTCAGGCCGGACCCGGCGTTCATGGCCGGGATTTCCTTGTGCGTCCGTGAGGCGCACCAGCGCGTACTGGCCTTGCGCGAACAGAGCATCCGCCATCGCGGCCTGTTTTTCGGGGCCTTCGCCGGATGGCTGCGACAGGGCCCAGGCCAGCATGGCCGCGCCTTCCTGGCTGCGCTGCGCCAGTTGCGTTTCCAGGTATCTGTGCGCGGCCATCACCCCCAACGCCTGGGCGCCAAGCAGGACGAGGCCGACCAGGAGGGAGGTGAAGAAAAGGAGCCGGCGGAAAGTGGGCATGTATTTGAAGGTTCCCTTCCTGCCCGGCACGGCGCCCCGGGCGGCGGGCTGCCCGGTATCCGGTCAACGGGGCATCGAACAGAGAAGCGTCCGACAAAACCTGGATAAGAAACGTGACACACGTTACTAATACATCAGCGGCGCCTCGTGTACTGTAATTCTACATGTCACATAACGTACAGAATATTACTAAATCCGCGCCGAGATCGGACAAGCTGTGCAATTATTTCGATCCCGGTTGCTTTTCGCGGGACAACTATCGAGGCGGGCGTATTAATTTTTCCGGTGCGCCTGTCGTAGTAGTAAGGACGAAGCATGCCGCAAGCGGCCGGGGAAAGCCATCCATGGGCCGCCTTTCCCGCTGGCGAGCAATCGCAGAACTGTAGGAACACAAGGAAAAAGGGGGCGCGTTGCCTCTGAAGCGTGGCGTTTTTTTGCGAAACTAATGCATAATTTAAAAAATGTTACAGCCCTTGGGTTCCATTCCGAACCGCAACGCCGGGGGCTTATGGATAGGGGGCTCCGTGCGTGAGAGTTACCTGCTCGCACTGTGCCTGGTGCTGGCGGTCGCGCTTGTTGTGATGTGCCTGATCTTCGCGCGCAGGGAACGCGTGTTGCGCCGCCGCCTGACGTGCGATGAACTGACCGGGGTCCTCAGCCAGCAGGAGCTGCATCGGCGCGCTCGCGCCTGGCTCGGCACCTCCGGCGAGCGTTCGCGGCGCGGCGCTTTCTTCCTGGTGGGTTTCGAGCAGTACGCCGAGATCAGCGCCATGCTGCGCGCCGGAGAGGACCAGGCCTTGCTGGTGCAGGTGGGCAGCCGGCTCAGCCTGATTGCGCGTGCCCTGGGCGGCATGGTGGCGCGCACCGGGGCCGACTCGTTCACGGTCTGCGTGCCCGAGGTGGACGAGGAGGGCGCCGCGCAGGTGTCGGCCAAACTTCTGGAAGACCTGAGCGCTCCCTATCAATTGGGCGGCCGCCCGCTGATCGCCGTTTTCCGCGTCGGCGCGGCCCTGTATCCCGAACACGGGCGCAGCGTGGAAGAGTTGCAGCGTTGCGTGCAGGTGGCCCTGGTGCCGCTCAAGGAGCGCGGAGGGCCCGGCTGGAGCCTGTTCGATTTCCGCATGCTGGCGCACCAGCGCGACCGGCAAGGCCTGGAGAACGATTTGCGCCTGGCGTTGACCACGCCGGCCATGGAGCAGTTCGAACTGTATTACCAGCCCGTCTGCGACAGCGGCACGGGCGTGGTGCAGGGCTGCGAGGCGCTGTTGCGCTGGCACCACCCGGTGCTGGGCAGCGTATCGCCGGCCGTGACCATCGAACTGGCCGAACGCAGCGGTCTGATCGTGCCCTTGGGCGCCTGGATCCTGGAACGGGCTTGTACCCAGGCCGCGCAATGGCCGGCGGCGTGGCGGGTGCATGTGAATCTATCGGTCAAGCAGATGAACGAGGACGGCCTGGTCGACCTCGTCTCGACAGTGCTGGCGGGGGCCCGCCTGGCGCCGCGCAAGCTGGTGCTGGAAATCACCGAATCCATCTTCATCCTGCACTACGAGCAGCACGTGAAGATATTGAACGCGCTGCGGGCCATGGGCATCGGCGTGGCGCTGGACGATTTCGGCTGCGGCTATTCCAGCCTGAATCACCTGCGTTCCCTGCCCATAGACTGGGTCAAGATCGACCGCAGCTTCATTTCCGCGCTGGAATCGGATGCCGGCAGCCGCGAGGTCGTGTCCGCGCTGTTCGGGCTGTGCCAGGCGATGCACCTGCCCGTGGTCGCGGAGGGCGTCGAAACCGAGGGCCAGCGCGAGATCCTCAAGTCCCTGGGCTGCAGGGTCATGCAGGGATTCCTCCTTGGGCGCCCGGCGCCCGCGTCCGAAATCCAGGCTTTGGCCTCGGCGGTGTCATAATCGGGGTTGCTCGCAAACCCGACCCGTTGACTCCTTATGCCCGGCAACACCCTAGGTACCCTCTTTACCGTCACCAATTTCGGCGAATCCCACGGACCGGCTATCGGCTGCGTCGTGGACGGCTGCCCTCCGGGCCTGTCCCTGGACGCTTCCGACATCCAGCTGGAACTGGATCGCCGCCGTCCGGGCACCTCGCGCCACGTTACGCAGCGCCAGGAAGCCGACCAGGTCGAGATCCTGTCGGGCGTGTACGAAGGGGTGACGACGGGCACGCCGATCGGCCTGCTGATCCGCAACACGGATGCGCGCAGCAAGGATTACTCCAACATCGCCGACACCTTCCGCCCTGGCCATGCCGACTACGCCTACTGGCGCAAGTTCGGCGTGCGCGATCCGCGCGGCGGCGGGCGTTCGTCGGCGCGCCTGACCGCGCCCACCGTGGCCGCGGGCGCCATCGCCAAGAAATGGCTGGCCGAGCAGTACGGCGTCAAGGTGCGCGGCTACATGAGCCAGCTTGGCCCGGTCGCCATTCCCTTCGAATCCTGGGACGAGGTCCCCAACAATCCGTTCTATGCGCCCAACGCCGGGGTCGTCCCCGAACTCGAGGCCTACATGGACCAGCTGCGCCGCGACGGCGACTCGGTCGGTGCCCGCATCGAGGTCGTGGCGGAAAACCTGCCCGCGGGCTGGGGCGAGCCCATCTACGACCGCCTGGACGCGGACATCGCGCACGTAATGATGGGCCTGAACGCGGTCAAGGGCGTGTCGATCGGCGCGGGCTTCGATTGCATCGCGCAGCGCGGCTCCGAACACGGCGACGAGATCACGCCCGACGGCTTCCTGACCAACCATGCCGGCGGGGTGCTGGGCGGCATTTCCACGGGCCAGCCCATTACCGTGTCGCTGGCCATCAAGCCCACGTCCAGCATCCGGGTGGAGCGCCGCTCGGTGAACCGCGCCAACGAGCCGGTCATGGTGCAGACGCTGGGCCGCCATGATCCCTGCGTGGGCATCCGCGCGACGCCGATCGCCGAGGCGATGCTGGCGCTGGTGCTGATCGACCACGCCCTGCGCCATCGCGGGCAATGCGGGGATCCGGTCTGATACGCTGACGTTCCTTGAATATCCTGGAGGCCGACATGATCCGGAAGAAACGTTATCTGCTGCGCAACGCGGGCGCGGCGCTCGCGCTGGCCGCCCTGGCCGGTTGCACGGGCATGAACACCACGCAATCCGGAGCGGTCGGCGTCAACAGGACGCAGTACATGTCCAGCATGGTGCCTTCGCAGGCCTTGGAACAGGAGGCCACCCAGCAGTACGGCGACATCCTCAAGCAGGCGCAGGCCAAGGGGCTGTTGGATCGCGACGCTCAGCAACTGGCGCGCGTGCGCGCCATTTCGCAGCGGCTGATCGCGCAGGCGCCGGTATTCCGGGCGGACGCCTCCAGCTGGAAGTGGGAAGTGCATGTGTTGTCCAGCGACGAGGTCAACGCCTGGTGCATGCCGGGCGGCAAGATCGCCGTCTACACGGGCCTGATCTCCAAGATCAAGCCCACCGACGACGAGTTGGCGGCCGTGCTGGGCCATGAGATATCCCATGCGCTGCGCGAGCATGCGCGGGAGCGGGTGTCGCAGCAGATGGCGACCAATCTGGGGCTGTCCGTGCTGTCCATCGCGACGGGATCCAGCGTAGCGTCCGATCTCGGCGGGCAGCTCACCAGCGTGATGTTCACGCTGCCCAACAGCCGCACGCACGAAACCGAGGCGGATCGCATGGGCGTGGAGCTCGCGGCCCGGGCAGGTTACGATCCGCGGGCCGCCGTGACCCTGTGGCAGAAAATGGGGGCGGCGGAGCAGGGCAGCGCGCCGCCCGAGATCCTCTCGACCCACCCGTCGGCGGCCTCGCGCATCACCGATCTGCAGGCCGCGGCGCAGCAGGTGTTGCCGCTTTACGAACAGTCCAAGGGCAAGGCCGCGGCGCGCTGAGCGCGCCCGCCGCAGCGGAGCCCGCCTAGGCCGCGCTTGCGGCCGTCTTCACGCCAGCGCCGCGCATGATGCCGATGCCCAGGTCGGCCAGGATCCGCTGGGTTTCGGCGTCGGGCACGTCCTCGGCATAGACCGCGATTTTCAATTTTCGGGCCGTTTCGAGCACCGATGCCGCCAGTTGCTGGCTGCCGGGGCTTTGCGACATGCCGCCCACGAAGCCGCCGCCCAGTTTCACGTAGGACAGCGGCAGGGTGTGCAATTGCGCCACGGCGCCGAACTGCTGCGCCAGACGGCGCACGCCGATATGCGCGCCGAACTCCGCGGCGACGCGGGCAAGCGTGGCGATCTGCTCGTGGCATTCCACCAGGCCGTGCGCATCGACTTCTAGGTACAGCCGGCGCGCGAGCGGCCGGTGCTCCGTCAGCAGCAACGCCAGCTGGCGGAAGAATTTCTGGCCCCGCAAGGAGGGCAAGGCCACCCGCACCGCCAGTTCGCCGGGATTGGCCGCCAGCCAGTCCAGCCCCAGGCTTACCGCTTCCAGGTCGCAATCGGCCACCAGGTCCAGGCGCACGGCCGGAGGGATGAAGAGCGTCGCGGGAATCGGTTCCTCGCCGGCGGCGGTGCGCAGCATCAGCATGGCTTCGGTGCGTACCGTGCTGCCGTCCGAGGCCAGCAGGCGTTCGTTGGCGAGCTCGAAACGATGATCTTCCAGGGCGGATTGAATGGCATCCTTCCAGGCGCGCTCACCGGATTCCGAAGGCGAATGCATGTCGGTTGCTCCCGCGATCACGACTTGGTCGTTGCCCGCGCTTTCCGCCCGCATCAGCCCGAAGTCCAGCCGCGCGAGCACGGGACCGGCCTGGTTGCCGTGGCCGTAGTCGGTCATGGCTTGCGCCCAGCGGCAAAGATGCCCTTCGCCGACCGGGATGCGCGACGCGTGCAGGTCGGCCCGCACCTGTTCGGCGACCATCATCGCCTGGGGCGCCGCGCAGCCGGGCAGCAGCAGGGCGAAATCCGATCCGTTCAGGCGGGCCAGCAGCGGCGCGGCCACGTGCAGGCGCTTGAGCGTGCCGTCTATGCGTTCGCACGCCGCCCGCAGCCATTGGTCGATGAACTCGCGCGGCATGTGACGGTTCAAGTCCGCCAGATCGCGCTGCCGGAACACCAGGATATGGCCGCCCTCCACGCTGCGGCCGGCCACGGCCGGGGGAGCTTCCAGCGCGCGGCGGAATTCGTTGACGAAGTACTTCCGGTTCGGCAGTCCGGTGACCGGGTCCTGGTTGAGTTCCACTTCCAGGGACTCGATCTTGGCGTTCTGCTCTTCGACGCTGGCGTAGACGCGTTCGCGGGTCTGATTCAGGGCCTGCACCACGCCGGAGAGCTCCGGCACGCGCGCTTCGACCTGCTCGGACGGCGACTCCTGGCCGATGCGGCGCACGTGATCGCTGATTTCGCGCAGCAGGCGGTTCTTGATCCAGCCCACCAGCAGGAAGGCGAACACCGCCCAGAGAATTCCCGCGCCCACCACCAGGGCGATCATCTTCAGGCTGCTGCGCCACAGGGCTTCCCACGCATAGGCGTCATTGGCGACCAGGGTGACTTCGCCGATCTGGCGCCAGCCGTCGCTGACGGCGTGGGTGGCCGGCTCGGCATTCAGCGGAGCCAGGGCCTGGAACCAGGCGGGCACGGACGCGGCCGTGGCCGTGGAACGGCGTTCGATGAGGACCTTGCCTTCCGGGTCGGCCAGCCGCACCAGCGAGAAATGTCCGCCGTCGTACAACGCCGATACCAGCAGCTCCTGGACCACGGGGTCATTGTTGGCGGGCTGCGAGAGGGACAAGGCCAGCGATACGGCGGCGTCGGTGCTCTGCACCTGCAACTGGCCGGACAGGTACTCCCTGGCCGAGTTGACGCTGAGCGCCAGCGTGCCCAGCAGAATGACGCCGATCGCGAGGGTAACGCTGAGCAATAGCTGTCGAAGTATGGACATGGTCTTGTTTCCGGAAATCAGGGACGCACGCCTTCCCGTTCCATGCGTTGAAGTAGATCGCGCCATCGGCTGAGACGGTCAACCGGGGCGGCGGGTTTGCCGTCGACATATACGCCGTCGGCGTTGAAGCTGAATACCGGCGTCAGGTCGCGGCGCTGCGTGGCGGGCAGGATGGTCGAGATCAGGCTGTCGAGCACCAGCGGCACGGCGTTCGGGGTCTCGTAATAGCCGAGCACCATATGGGCGACCTGGCTGCTGCTGGCGGCGCCGCCGATGCGCGCCCGCACGTAGATGAAACGCAGCTTGCTGGCCGGAACCCCCAGCGCCAGCAAGGTGAAGTATTTGCCGATGACGTAGTCTTCGCAGTCGCCCGCGCCTTTGCCCAGCGATTCCAGCGGGGTGGCCCAGTAGTCGGCCTGCTTCCAGATCGTGACGTCCTCGCCGGATAGCAGGGCCCGGTTCCAGAAGTCGTTCGCCAGCGTCAGCGTCTCCCGCTCCTGGGCGGGCGGGGGAGCGCGCATCAATTGCAGCCAGCTCGAGACCGCCTTGGTTCCCTTCGCGCCATACCGGCTGGCCGACAAGCTCTGCAGCCGATCGGCATTTACCTCCAGGGCGGAACTGCCGCCCCAGCTGCAAGCCAGGCATAGCAAAGCCAATCGGCACAGATTCAGCGTGCGTCGGTAACGGCGGGTCGATGGCATGAAGCGGATTTTCACATGTTTCTGAACGTTTCTGGTGAAAAGTCCAAAAAATGAGGCGTTAGGGGGAGGGCCCCGCCGGACCCTTCCCCCTATTTGCTACGGCTTAGTGATGGTCGACGTTCAGCTTCCCCTTTTGCAGCAGGTCATTGATGATGGCCTGGTTGCTCATGAGCTCGCCGCGTTCGTCGTGCATCAGGTCGACATTCTCCAGCACGATCTTCTGATCCGCGCCCTGGCCGATCTGGCCCTTGGTGTTGATCTCGAGAATCGTATTGTTGGAGTTGGCCGGATCCTGCTTGAAGTTCAGGTACTGGCTCAGGTTGCCGTCCTTTTCTCCCACGAGCAGGTCCTTCAGGTCCAGCACGTCGCCGCCGTCGGCGACCGAGGCCTTCGAGAAGTCCTTGATCGTGTCGACCGCAGGTTGCGCCGTCGTGCCGCCATCGCCGAGCTGCCATTTGAACGTGTCGCTGCCGCCGTCGCCCCACAACGTGTCGTTACCCTTGCCGCCGACCAGGATGTCATTGCCTGCGCCGCCGTGGAGTTCGTCGTTGCCGGTTCCGCCGTAGAGCTTGTCGTCGCCGTCATCGCCCCACAGGATGTCGTTGCCGCCTTGCCCGTAGATGATGTCGTTGCCCTTGCCGCCGTGCAGCTCGTCATTGCCGCCACGCGTGTCGCCTGCCGCATCGAACTGTCCCGGATCCTGCTTGATGAATTCGTATATCCGTTCGTTCGTCGGCGCGACGCCGTCCAGTGCCGTGAGGTACTCCTTCAGCGACTCGAGGCCGCCACCATTGTGCGATCCGGCGGGATGACCTGCCCACGCAAGGTGGTCGGTGTTGATCGCGTCACCGAAGATGATGTCATTGCCGTCGCCACCGTAAACAGTGTCGTGACCCACGGCGGCCGGGGCGCTGGTGCTGCTGCCTCCCTTGAGGGCGGCTTCCAGATCGTTAGCGGTATTGACGATGTCAATGTCGCCGACCTTGCCGGTGACGGTGTCCGAGCCCCAGGGCCAGGAGGGGAACGAGATCTGACCATTGCCTGTGCTGTCCGTATTGTCGAAGAAGCGCAGGATGTTGGCGTCGATGCCGGTTCCGATTCCGATGCCGTGGACCTTGCTGGCGTTACTGAGCGATTTGAAGGCGTCGACCGATTCCTTCATGGTGTCGTAGTCGGTATTGTTACCCGGTCCGGACACCCCCTTCTTGTCGTTGTGGTAGTACTGCGTCGGGTTGCCATCGGTCAGGAAGAACGTCAGGTTCTCGAACTTCATGCCGCTGGGGTTCGCGTTGCCCTGATCGGCGAACCACTTCACGGTCGCGTTGAAAGCGGCTTCGTAGTTGGTCCCTGCGGTGCTGCCCGTCGCAATCGTGAGATCGTTGATCGCCTTGATCAGCTTGTTCAGGTTGGCCAGCGTGAGGTTGTTGAACGTGATCGGTTCTTGGGCATGCGTCGCGAAGCCGATCAACGTTACGTTGACGACGCCGTCGTGATGCGCCAGATCGCCGGCGAGCTTGACCAGCGCGTCTTTCACCAACTGCATGCGGTTGACACCGGAACCGGATTGCGCGGACATGCTGCCCGAGCGGTCCACCACCAGCGCAATGTTGTAGTTCGTGCCGGGGGTGACGTTCGTGACATAGCCGCCGTGATCCGCCAGGATGACGTCATCGCCCGAACCGCCGTTCAGCGGCGGCTTGCCGCCGCTGCCGCTGTCGTCATTGCCATTGGTCACCAGGTGATCGGCAGAAATGACGAACTCGTGCTCGGTCGAGGTGTCGTTGCCACCGTTCTCCGTGCCGCCATTGTCCTTCACTTGGAAATGGAAGGAGCTGTCCTGCTTGTCGGCGCCCGGGGTGAACTTCAACAGGCCTTGTTCAATGCCCGATTTCGGAATCTCCTGGCCTGCAGTCACCGGCTGGCCGTTGTAAGTCAAGGTGCCGCTCGTGGGCAGCTGAGTAATGATGACGCTCTGCAGGCTGTTGCCTTCCGCGCCATCGTCGAATGGGAAGTCTCCCAGCGAAAACTCGTGCTGGTTATCGCCGGCTTCCAGGTTCACGGAACCGTCGGCGGTCGTCGGCGCGTCGTTGACACCATTGATGGTGATGCTGATGGTGCTGGTGGCCGAGCCGTCGGCGGAGGCGACGGTGTAGGTCTCGACGATACTTTCTCCGGCCTTCAGGAACTGGACGGCGGCGTTGTCGACCTGGTAGGTGTAGGTGCCATCGGGTTTCATTACGATGGCGCCCAGCGGGCCGCCGCCATGCGTGCTGTTGGCGAACTTGAGGGTGGCGGTGTCGAAGGACGACTGGCCGGCGTCGGGGTCGTTGATCGTGACCGCGCCCTTGACGGTGAGATTGCCGCCGGTGACGTTCACATCTTCGGTCACCGACCGGAAGTCGTTCGTCATCACGGGCACATCATTGGTGCCGTTGATCGTGATGGTGATGGTCGTGGTGCTGAAGTCGCCGTCGGAATCACGGATCGTGTAGGAGAACACATCCGAGAGCTTGTCCCCCTGGCCAAGCGCGTTGACGCGCGGGTCGGCATTGTTGAGCGTATAGGTATAGCTGCCATCGGCGTGGATGGTAATGGTGCCGTACGTGCCGCTGACCTGAGTGTCGACGTTGCCCTCGACGGCCTTGTTCGGGTTGGCAGCCCCCTTGGCCACACCGACCACGGTGGTCGCGTCGGCGCCCACTGCGTCGGCACCGGCGCCGGTGATGACGTTGCCCGTGGCCTGCAGATCCTTGTCTTCCGTCACGCTGGCCGTGTCGGGCTTTGCCTCGGGGGCGGTGTCGGTGATCTGGATTGTCAAGCTGCCACTGCTGCCATGGCCGGCCGCGTTCTTGACGGTCACGGTGAAATCGTCATGCACACTGTCCTTGCCGTGGGAGTGATCTTGGGATTTTCCCTTCTCGGTATAGGTATAAGTGAGCTTGCCGGTAACGGGGTCGTAGCCGGTGACTTTCAGCGTACCCTTGCCCGTGGTCAGGCTTACGGGATTGGCGTTCGTCGCCTTCGTCACGTCTACGCCATTGACGGCGACGCTCACGATGCCCAGTGCTGCGGAGATCTGCATCGATCCCGAGACGGTGTCGCCGGTGGCTTCCGCAACCTTGTTGGTCGCGTTCGTAACGGCCGCTTCCGCGGCAGAGGTCACGTCGAATTCGGTGTTCACCTTGTCGCCGTCGCCATCAGTCCCCGTGACCCCGACCGTGAAGTCCATCGGGCCGGCGGGGACGCTCTCCGTGTAGGAGCCGGTCGTGAGGAAGGACATCCTGACGCCGGGGCCCGCAGTGATCTCGATGCTGTCGAATTCGGTGAACGAGGGTACGCCCTGGGCCAGCATCTCCTTGGTGATATGGATGGCGCCCGAGGCAGAAGTCACCGGCACCGAAATGGTCTTGGACTGGGCGCCGCTCCACACGGTTATTTCGAGTGCGCCGGTTCCCTTGACCTCCGCGACATTCAGCTTGAAGTCCGAAAGGGCTTGCGTGAAGTCCATGCGGAAGCTCTCGCCCGCATCGAAGGAGGGGTTGCCGATCCCGAATGAGTTCCCGGAGCCGAACGTGTTGGCGTTGAACTTCTGGCCGCCGCCGGCGCTCAGCGTTGCATAGCCGAGGTCATAGGTCGTTTGGGGATTGTTGGTGATCGCGGAGGCCAGGTCGATCGACTCGGTGGTTCCGGGCCGGGCTTCGTGCTGGGTGACGGTATAGCCACCCTCCGGATTCAGGGTCACCGTGAAAATCTTGGTCCCATCGGGCGAGAAGATGTCGACCGAAGACTTGTTGAGCTCACTGGTCGTCCAACCCTGCGGCAGCTTGCCGATAGACGACACGACCAGCGTGGCGCCCACGGCGTCGGCGCCCGTATGGAACTCCAGGGTGCCCGTAGCGGTAGTCGCCGCGTTCTCCATTGTCGTATTGGTGACGGCGCCGAATTCCGGGCTGTCATCCTCGATATTGATCGAGATGGTTCCGTTGCTCGTGGTGTGGCCATCGCTGACCTGCACGCCGATGCCCAGCTGGAGCACATCCTCGATGGAATGCTGCGGATGATCCACCTGGCCCGACAGCGTGACGGTATAGGCGCCCGCATCGGTCATCGTGACCGTGATCACGGGGTTGCCCTCGTGATCGTTGCCGACCAGCGTATGCCCATCCTGCGACAAGGTCCAGACGACCGGCTTGCCTTGCGAGCTCAGGGCATTGGCCGCCGGCTGCACCAACTTGACGGTGTGGGTGTCGTTCACATCCACGTCGGCAATGGTCAGGTTGCCGGAGTAGGTAACGGCGTCGGTCGTGTCCGTAACGCCTTGTTCGTCCTTCAGACCATGCGGCAACCCTTCTTCGGAAAGGTTGAGGGTGGCGCTGGTGATCGTCGGCGCGTCGTTGGTGCCGGTGATCGTGATGGTGATGTCCTGGGTGACGGTGCCGCCCTTGCCATCGTCGACCGTGACCGTGTAGGTCTGGGTCAGGGTCTGGCCCGCGCCCAGCGAGTCGAGCAGGCTGTCCTCGACCTTGAAGCTCCAGTCGAAGCTCTTGGTGGCCGGGTCGATCGCGCCCAGGGTGAGGTTGCCCAGATAGCCGTTGCCGTTGGCGATAACCGTGGCGGAGTGGGCATCGATCGTGTCCACGTCGGCGAACGTGATGGTGCCGCCCGCCGTATGTTCGGTGGCGTTCTCGCCCGTGGCGCCATCGGCCACTTCGGTGACGGAACCGGATTGCGCGCCGCTGGTGATCGTCGGGGCGTCGTTGGTGCCGGTGATCGTGATGGTGATGTCCTGGGTGACGGTGCCGCCCTTGCCGTCGTCGACGGTGACCGTGTAGGTCTGGGTCAGGGTCTGGCCGGCGCCCAGCGAGTCGAGCAGGCTGTCTTCGACCTTGAAGCTCCAGTCGAAGCTCTTGGTGGCCGGGTCGATCGCGCCCAGCGTCAGCGAGCCGAGGTAGTTGCTGCCGTTGGCGCTAACCGTGGCGGAATGGGCATCGATCGTGTCCACGTCGGCGAACGTGATGGTGCCGCCCGCCGTATGTTCGGTGGCGTTCTCGCCCGTGGCGCCATCGGCCACTTCGGTGACGGAACCGGATTGCGCGCCGCTGGTGATCGTCGGGGCGTCGTTGGTGCCGGTGATCGTGATGGTGATGTCCTGGGTGACCGTGCCACCCTTGCCGTCGTCGACCGTGACCGTGTAGGTCTGGGTCAGGGTCTGGCCGGCGCCCAGCGAGTCGAGCAGGCTGTCTTCGACCTTGAAGCTCCAGTCGAAGCTCTTGGTGGCCGGGTCGATCGCGCCCAGCGTCAGCGAGCCGAGGTAGTTGCTGCCGTTGGCGGTAACCGTGGCGGAATGGGCATCGATCGTGTCCACGTCAGTGAACGTGATCGTGCCGCCCGCCGTGTGTTCGGTGGTGTTCTCGCCCGTGGCGCCATCGGCCACTTCGGTGACGGAACCGGATTGCGCGCCGCTGGTGATCGTCGGGGCGTCGTTGGTGCCGGTGATCGTGATGGTGATGTCCTGGGTGACCGTGCCGCCCTTGCCATCGTCGACCGTGACCGTGTAGGTCTGGGTCAGCGTCTGGCCGGCGCCCAGCGAGTCGAGCAGGCTGTCTTCGACCTTGAAGCTCCAGTCGAAGCTCTTGGTGGCCGGGTC
>NZ_JBLZXF010000036.1:0-43479 GCF_050285585.1 Achromobacter sp.
CGTAGCGTCACGCTGTAGTTGTCCGACTCGTAGAATCCCGCTTCTCGCACGGCCACCATGCTCCCTCCGAATAAGTCTTCTTGCACCGACATCTATCCGCCACAATGGTGTATGCCCTCGGTGTGCTGAACTTCTGATTTCTGCATTATTGTTTTGAATTGCTAACGCCGAGTCCGCGGCTCAGCAGTCGACGCAACGCGTGTGCCTCGCCGCACCGTGTACTAAAAGGCAGCGAAGTCGGCGCCGAAGGCCGACGCGAAGTTTGCTGCGCCAGTCAAGGCGTTGATCGACGAGTCTCCGTCGTTTAGATACCGGAGCGTCGCGCATGGGCCAAGCTGGCGGATCTGCCGGCTACTCCCCCCAGAGCTGCTGGCGTCGGCTGGCAACGGCCCGATGACGGCCGAAGCCATCAACGCCGACTCGCTGACCTTCAAAGAAGGCATTGATCGAGCATGCGCTCGGTGGCGAGATGAACCATCGCCTGGGCTATGCCGGCGGTGCCGCCAAGCAGCACAATGGCAAAGGCGCCAAGACAGTGCTTACCGGTCGCAGTCATGGGCGCGCCACTCTGGTAGAACAAGAAATCTAGGACGTTTTCCTCCCCCAAAAGGCTTTTCATCCCACAAAAAGCTCGAGACAGGTTGACGAAAAAAAGCCTCTTAGATCTGACCGCCTATGCCCCTATGGTTGAAAATTTTTGAGGGATGCGGATCAGCACGTTTTGGTATAGAATCGGTTTCGGCGTCGAAACCACAATCATACCCAATGACTCTCCCTGATTTTCTGTCAGTCAAAGATGCGGCCACGCGGCTAGGAATTTCTCAACAGCGCGTCCGCTCGCTCCTACGAGCCAATCAACTTGAGGGTCAACGGATCGGCAAGCAGTGGCTCGTATCCCCCGCTTCTCTTGAAAGATACAATTTTAATAAGACTGAAGCACCGATTGATCATGCAATACGGCGGTCGGGTCCACTCCCAAAGTTGAAAGCACTTTCTTTCTTTTCGGGTGCCATGGGTCTGGATCTCGGTTTAGAAAAGGCCGGTATTCATGTGCTTCTGGCCTGCGAACAGGATAAGCACTGCCGAAAAACGATCGAAACGAATCGTCCGGATCTGGCATTATTGGGGGACGTCTGGCAATACTCTGCGCAGGACATACGCAAGGCGGCACGACTGTCGGAGACAGATGAAATCGACGTTATTGTGGGAGGCCCCCCTTGCCAGGCCTTTTCCACAGCCGGCGCGCGTCGAGGATTCCAAGACATGCGCGGCAACGTTTTCCTGAAATTCATCGAACTAATACTAGAGCTTCGACCGAAATACGCGGTTATCGAAAATGTCCGCGGTCTACTTTCAGCTCCATTGGCACATCGTCCTCATGCAGAGCGCGGTGAACAGTGGGCCCCTGGTTATGAAGAAAAGGCTGGAGGGGCTCTTCTTCATATAATTCAGATGCTGCGAGCAGGTGGCTACGGCATATCCTTTAACCTATACAATGCAGCAAACTTTGGAGTACCCCAAGTTCGCGAGCGGGTAATTCTTATCTGCTCGCGGGACGGCACAAAACTTCCCCATTTGATGCCAACGCATAGCCAGGACGGGAGTTTTGGTCTTCCGAAATGGAGAACTTTCCGCGACGCTATGGAAGGCATGGACGCGCTTGGTTGCGACCATGTCAATTTCCCGGAGGATCGACTACGCTTCTACCGCATGCTGTCGCCTGGTCAGTACTGGAAACATTTGCCTTTGGAGCTTCAAAAAGAGGCTTTGGGTAAGAGCTTTTATTCAGGGGGAGGCAAAACTGGCTTTTTGCGCCGACTGCACTGGGACAAACCTTCGTGCACTCTTGTAACATCGCCCAATATGCCCGCAACCGACATCTGCCACCCTGTCGCTAATCGCCCGCTTTCAATCCAGGAATACAAGAGGCTTCAAATGTTCCCGGATGACTGGGCACTTGGGGGAAAACTTGTAGATCAATATCGTCAAGTTGGAAACGCAGTTCCAGTTGGACTGGGTGAAGCCGTGGGCCGCGCTATCTTAGCGCACATGGCTGGTAAAGACGTATCTCCTCCTATTGGCTTCTCGTATTCGCGTTACAAATGCACCGACGAAGTAAGTTGGGAAGTTGCAACCCGGAAGCTTCTAGGTATCACTTCCGAAAGAACAGAACCATTGCAACCATCTGCCTTGACGAAGCGACCGCGATCTAAAGCAAAGACCACAATAAGCTCCGAATCCTCGCAAAGAACACTCTTCGAGGAACCCGCATGACAGAGCACGCTTATTGTTCCTGCTCGTCTTTCTGTTATCGCTTAGCCAAGGTTCACTTCAATTTCCCAAGGTAGGCTTTCACAAATTCCTGAAATCCAGCTTCTGAAACTAACGGGCGTATTTCTTCTTCGGGAAAGGCATCCCAATTAAGGTCTCTTCTTCTGGAAAAAGTACGGAACCATTTCTCAATCGTGGTTCCAACCCGAATAGCGGAACTAGAGGAATTCTCAGAATTGTCCCGGTTTTTGACCTGCAGCGATCTCCAGCACTCGCTTGCATCTTGAGGAGGCTTAATGAAATCGACTGCCTTTACTATAGATCCGGAGCACCATATCCAGCCCCGAGGTTCCATAATTCCAGCCAAATAACGCTCCAAAAGCTCACCAACGAGGTTTTCAGCCCCCATTGACAACTGGTGCTCGCGTTTTACTCTATCAAGCTCATTTTCGGCAATATTGAAGTAGCTGCCAAGAATTACAGATACCATCTCATCCGGCACAGTGGCCGGCGGTGACGGCACACGAGGCGCTCTCGCCGCTACAAAACTGTCAGCCTGCAATTCGATATAAGCTTCAGATCCAGGCTCCACACCCCTTCGCCCCCGCATTGCTGACGCCGCCTCGGGGTTCATTGCCAGAAATCTGATCAAACTCGCGTACTTATCCGCCAATCTCGGTTCAATCCGATTCATCGCCCGTCGCGCTATGGCTTCCGCGTTTGATACGAACATCTTACTAGCTCCCGTGTTAACGGGTAGAAATGTAATTGATTGGGTTTTTTGTTACAAGCTTTTTAATCCGTATATTGCGCACGAGCTGCAATGAGATAGCCTGCTTGCGACAGGCTATCACCACACGTCAACTCACTCCCACTCGATCGTCGCAGGCGGCTTGCTCGACACGTCATACACCACCCGATTAATCCCCCGCACCTCATTAATAATCCGCGAGGAAATCCGAGCCAGCAACGGATGCGGCAGCGGCGCCCAATCCGCCGTCATGAAGTCAAACGTCTGCACAGCCCGCAGCGCCACGACATATTCGTAGGTGCGCCCATCCCCCATCACCCCCACCGACTTCACCGGCAGGAACACGGCGAACGCCTGCGAGGTCAGCTCGTACCAGGTCAGGCCGCTGGCCTCGTCCTTGGTGTTGCGCAGTTCCTCGATGAAGATCGCATCGGCGCGACGCAGCAGCTCGGCGTATTCATGCTTGACTTCGCCCAGGATGCGCACGCCCAGGCCCGGGCCCGGGAACGGATGGCGGTAGACCATCTGCGGCGGCAGGCCCAGGGCCACGCCGAGTTCGCGGACTTCGTCCTTGAACAGTTCGCGCAGGGGTTCCAGCAGCTTCAGGTTCAGCGTGTCCGGCAGGCCGCCGACGTTGTGGTGCGACTTGATCGAGGTGGCCTTGCCGGTCTTGGCGCCGGCCGATTCGATAACGTCGGGGTAGATGGTGCCCTGAGCCAGCCATTTGGCGCTTTTCTGCTTGCCAGCCTGTTCCTGGAACACTTCGACGAACTCGCGGCCGATGATCTTGCGCTTGGCTTCGGGGTCGGCCACGCCGGACAGCTTGCCCATGAACTGGGCGGTGGCGTCGACGTGGATGATCTTGACGCCCATGTTCTCGGCGAAGGTCTGCATGACCTGCTTGCCTTCGTCCAGGCGCAACAGGCCGTGGTCGACGAACACGCACGTCAATTGATCGCCGATGGCCTTGTGGATCAGGGCCGCGGCCACCGACGAGTCGACGCCGCCGGACAGGCCCAGGATGACTTCGTCTTCGCCAACCTGCTCGCGGATGCGGGCGACGGCTTCGGCGACGTAGTCGGGCATGTTCCAGTCGCCCTGGCATTCGCAGATCTCGTTGACGAAGCGGGCCAGCATGGCCTTGCCTTGCACGGTGTGCGTGACTTCGGGGTGGAACTGCACGGCGTAGAAGCGGCGTTCTTCGTCGGCCATGCCGGCGATGGGGCAGGACGGCGTGGAGGCCATCAGCTTGAAGCCCGGAGGCAGCTCGGTGACCTTGTCACCGTGGCTCATCCAGACCTTGAGCATGCCGTGGCCGTCGGCGGTGGTGAAGTCTTCCAGGCCTTCCAGCAGCTTGGTGTGGCCGTGGGCGCGGACTTCGGCGTAGCCGAATTCACGGTGGTCGGAGAAGCTGACCACGCCGCCCAGTTGTTGCGCCATGGACTGCATGCCATAACAGATGCCCAGCACGGGCACGCCCAGCTCGAACACGGCATGCGGCACGCGCATGGAGCCTTCTTCGTAGGCCGATGCGTGGCTGCCCGACAGGATGATGCCCTTCAGGCCCTGCGCCATCTGGTCGCGGATGAAGGCATCGTCGACGTCGCCCGGATGCACTTCGGAGTAGACGCCGGCTTCGCGGACGCGGCGGGCGATCAGTTGGGTGACTTGCGAACCGTAGTCGAGAATGAGGATGCGCTGGTGCATGGAGACTCTACCGGTAATGAATGAAACCGCAGTAAATAAAACCGCACCGGCAGACCCGCTGACTGATTTTGCGGTTCTGCCGGTGCGTGATGCATGACATTGTAGTTGACTGTACGGGGATCAGTCGGCGCGGTAGTTGGGCGCTTCCTTGGTGATCTGTACGTCGTGCACGTGGGATTCGCGGACCCCGGCGGAGGTGATTTCCACGAACTCGGCCTTGGTGCGCATGTCATCGATGGTGGCGGCGCCACAGTAGCCCATGGAGGCGCGGATGCCGCCGACCAGTTGGTAGATGATGGCCAGCACGCTGCCCTTGTAGGGGACGCGGCCTTCGATGCCTTCGGGGACCAGCTTGTCGGCGTTGTTGGCCGGATCCTGGAAGTAGCGGTCGGCGGAGCCGTCCGTCATGGCGCCCAGGCTGCCCATGCCGCGGTACGACTTGTACGAGCGGCCCTGGAACAGCACCACTTCGCCCGGCGCTTCTTCGGTGCCGGCGAACATGCCGCCCATCATGCAGGAGAACGCGCCGGCGGCCAGGGCCTTGGCGACGTCGCCCGAGTAGCGGATGCCGCCGTCGGCGATCAGCGGCACGCCCGTGCCTTCCAACGCCTTGGCCACTTCGGAGATCGCGTGGATCTGCGGCACGCCAACGCCAGCGACGATACGGGTGGTGCAGATCGAGCCGGGGCCGATACCGACCTTGACGCCGTCGGCGCCGTGTTCCACCAGCGCGCGCGCGGCGGCGGCGGTGGCGATGTTGCCGCCGATGACTTCGACCTTGGGGTAGTTCTGCTTGACCCAGCGCACGCCTTCCAGCACGCCCTTGGAGTGGCCGTGGGCGGTGTCGACGATCAGCACGTCGACGCCGGCGGCGACCAGCTTTTCGACACGCTCTTCGGTGTTGCCACCGACGCCGACCGCGGCGCCGACGCGCAACTGGCCCTGGGCGTCCTTGCTGGCCAGCGGGTGCTCGGTGTTCTTGACGATGTCCTTGACGGTGGCCAGGCCGCGCAGCTCGAAACCGTCGTTGACGATGAGCACGCGTTCCAGGCGATGCTTGTGCATCAGGGCCTGCGCTTCATCGAGCGTGGCGCCTTCCTTCATGGTGACCAGGCGTTCCTGCGGCGTCATGATGTTGCGCAGGGGCTGGTCCAGGTTCTCTTCGAAGCGCAGGTCGCGGTTGGTGACGATGCCGACCAGCTTGCGCCCTTCCACCACCGGCAGGCCCGAGATGCCATGCTGGCGCTGCAACGCAATGGCGTCGCGCACTTTCATCTGGGGGGTGACGGTGACCGGATCGATCACGATGCCGAATTCGTGGCGCTTGACGCGAGCCACTTCACGCGCTTGGGCGTCGGCGGAGAGATTCTTGTGGATGATCCCGATGCCGCCTTCTTGCGCCATGGCGATGGCCAGACGCGATTCGGTGACGGTGTCCATGGCGGCGGACACGAGCGGGATATTCAGGCTGATGTTGCGAGTCAGGCGCGTGGCCAGGGAGGTGTCGCGCGGCAACACCTCGGAATACGCAGGCACCAACAACACATCGTCGAAGGTGAGCGCTTTTTGAACGAGACGCATGGGTAACTCCGGGCGCAAAGCAAGATTATACGCCGCCGGCCTGTTTTGACTAGGTGTTGACCCTAGGTCGCGGCGGAATTTTTGCGACTTTTTTCAATCGGCGTCTTAGGCTTGCACGATTTTTACCCGGATTATATTGACAAGCGCTTTTCGGGCGTGCACAATGGTCTCGTCATATTTATCCGGATAAATAAACTCCCCTTCCCCACCATGACCCAGACTCCTCTTTTCCATACCGCGTTCGAAGGCCACCGCCTGCTGGCGCACGGCGTGCTCGCCGATGTGGCGCTGGCCGTCAAGCAGGCCCAGGCCGGGCACGGCGGCGACGCGGTCCTGGTGTTTGACGACCAGACCGGCAAGCAGGTCGACCTGGATCTGCGCGGCGGCGACGCTGACATCCGCAAACGCTACGCAGCCGCGTCGACGGCCGCGGCACCGGTGAGCGGCGACGCCGATGCCGCTACCGAGGCGGCTGCACCCGCGCCGCGCGGCCGCGGCCGGCCCAAGCTGGGCGTGGTGCCGCGCGAGGTGACGCTGCTGCCGCGCCACTGGGACTGGCTGGCGGCGCAGCCGGGCGGCGCGTCGGTGGCGCTGCGCAAGCTGGTGGAACAGGCGCGCCGCGACAACGAAGCGCGCGACCAGCGGCACCAGCGGCAGGAAGCGGCCTATCACTTCATGGCGAGCCTGGGCGGCAACCTGCCGGGCTTCGAAGAAGCCACGCGGGCGCTGTACGCCGATGACCGCGCGGGTTTTGCGCGCCAGGTCGCCGCATGGCCGGCGGACGTGCGCGATTACGCGCTGGCGCTGGCATGGCCCGAAGACGCGCGGTAAGCTGCACGCCTTGGATGCGGATACCCCGCCCCGCAACTTCCTGCTGTACGACGGCGATTGCCCCTTCTGCTCGAACTACGTGCGGATGGTGCAGTCGCGCAAGGCCGTCGGCCCGGTCGAGTTGCTCGACATGCGCCAGCACCCCGACCTGGTGGCGCATTTGCGCGACCGCGGCTATGACCTGAACGAGGGCATGCTGCTGCGGCTGGACGGACACATCTACTGGGGCGCCGATTGCGTCAACCGCCTGGCGCTGATCAGCTCCGACAATGATCTGTTCAACCAGGTCAACGCCACCATCTTCCGCCGCCCCTGCCTGTCGGCGGCGCTGTATCCCTTCATGCGGCGCGGGCGCGCGCTGACGCTGGCGCTGATGGGCAAAAAGAAGATGCCGGCCTGAGCTTCGGACGCCTGACGCCAACGGTGAACGCCGTCGCGTCGCGCTGAAGGGCGGCGCCAGCCTGGGCCGACTCCCCCCTCTATTGCCCCCTGCTCAAGCCGTGGGGGGCAGAACCTCAGCCACCTGCCGCAGGAACGCGCCCAGCGCCGGGTTGTCGTGCTGCCCGTGCCAGGCCAGGTACATGTCCGCGTACAGGTCGCGCTGTCCCAGCGAGCGGAACTCCACCCCCGCCAGGCGCAGTTCGCGCGCCGAATCGGGCACGATGCCCACGCCCAGACCCGCCCGCACCAGCGCCAGCAGCGTATGCGTCTGGCTGGCGCGCTGCACGTAGTCGGGCTGCACGTCCGCCAGCCCGAAGGCGCCGACGATGCGGTCATAGAAGTACTTGCCCTCGCGCGGCGAATACAACACGAAGGGCTGCCCCTGCAACAGCCGCAGCGGTACCACCTCGTGCTCGCACAGCGCCGAGCCGGCGGGCAGCGCCAGCACCAGCGGCTCGCGTTCGATCAGGCGGGCTTCGATGCCGGCCTGTTGCGGCACGCTGCGCGCCAGGATGGCGTCCAGCTCGCGCGCCAGCAGCAGGCGCGACAGATCGGTGGTGACGGTTTCGCGCAGTTGGATCTCGACCCCGGGCAGGCGCTTGCGCGCCCGCATGATGAGCGACGGCATCAGCCGGTACGAAGCCACCGCCGTGAAACCCAGCGTGATATGACCGGCGTCGCCGCCGGCGGTGCGGCGCGCGCTGGCCATGGCGCGGGCCGAGTACTCCAGCAGGTGGCGCGCATCGCGCAGGAAGCGGCGGCCGGCGGCGCTCAGTTCGACCTGGCGGCTGCTGCGTTCGAACAGGGTCACGCCCAGATCCTGCTCCAGCAACTGGATCTGGCGCGACAGCGGCGGCTGGGTCATGCACAGGCGCTGGGCGGCGCGCCCAAAGTGCAGTTCCTCGGCGACCGCGATGAAACACTCGAGCTGGCGGAATTCCATCGATCCAATCCTTGAATTGATCAATGCTATTTATAGCTCGAATAGTCATCCATCTGCCGTCGTTCCTATACTCGGCCGCAATGTCCGGGCCTGATTGGCCGGCCCGCAAAGGAGTGCCATCGCAGCATCGATTTTCCGCGGCTCGCGCCGCTCACTACAAAGAGAAGACTCATGGAGACAAGCAATTCCACACGCCCGCGCCGCCGCTTGCTGGCCGCGGCCCTGGCCCTGGCCGCCTGGGGCGCCCTGCCCGCCGCGGCGCAGGCCGCGCCGTTCCCGGAGCGCCCGATCAATCTGATCGTGCCGTTCTCGCCGGGCGGCGGCACCGACATTTCGGCGCGGCTGCTGGCGGCGGCGCTGGGCGACAAGCTGGCGGCGTCGGTGGTGGTGGACAACCGCCCCGGGGCCGGCGGGCAGATCGCCGCCGATCTGGTGGCGCGCGCCAACCCGGATGGTTACACCCTGCTGTTCGCCAATTCGGGCATGCTGGCGATCAATCCGTGGATCTACAAGCTGCATTCCGATCCGGCCACCGCGTTCGCGCCGGTGTCGTTGTTCTCCGACCTGCCGTTCGTGCTGGTGGTGCCCACCACCCTGCCCGCCAAGAACGTCAAGGATCTGGTGACGCTGGCGCGGGCGCAACCCGGCAGGCACACTTTCGCCAGTTCCGGCACCGGCGGCGCGCCACACCTGTCGGGCGAGATTTTCCAGCAGGCCACCGGCACCGACCTGATGCACGTGCCTTACAAGGGCGGCGGCCCGGCCATGACCGACCTGATGGCGGGCCGCGTGGACATGCTGTTCGCCTCGGTGCTGGAGACCATTCCGTACGTCAATTCCGGCAAGCTGCGCGCGCTGGCGGTGACGGGCGCGACGCGCTCGCCCGCTCTGCCCGACGTGCCGACCATTGACGAGGCGGGCGTCAAGAACGCGCAGACCGGCTCGTGGACCGCGGTACTGGCGCCCGCCGGCACGCCGCCGGCGGTGATCGACAAGCTATCGGCCGCGATCCGCGAGGTGGCCAATGATCCGGCGATGAAGGCCAAGCTCGAATCGCAGGGCGCGGTGGCGCACGGCTCGACGCCGCAGGAATTGCAGGCGCTGGCCGCCAGCGAGCGCGCGCGTTACGGGGAGATCATCAAGACGCGACATATCCAGGTGCAATGACCGGGCAAGGGACGGGATGCGGCGCGCACCCCTCCCTCTTCCGCGCCCCTCCCTGCGCGCCTCTGCGCGCCCTTTGCCCGCGCTTTCCCACAGGACGGGCACGGCCCGCATTTGCGGCCGTCCCGCCTCCGACCTTTTCCTTGCGACCCGCGCCGCGGGCCGCCGCAACAACCGTGACAGCCACCATGACCTCGACTTCCTCCACGCCCATCGCCGACCTGCTGATGGTCGGCCCCCTGCTGCCCGAACTGACCGCCGAACTGGAATCGCGCTACCGCGTGCACCGCTGGTGGCAAAGCCCCGACCAGGCGGCGTTGCTGCGCGAACACGGCGCGGCGATCCGCGGCATCGCCACCAGTGGCCGCTTTGGCGCTTCGCGCGAGCTGATCAACGCCCTGCCGGCGCTGGAAGGCGTGTTCAGTTTTGGCGTGGGTTACGACACCATCGACGTGGCGGCGGCGCAGGCGCGCGGCGCGCGCGTCACCAACACGCCAGGCGTGCTCGATGCCTGCGTGGCCGACACCGCGCTGGCGCTGATGCTGGCCGCGTCGCGCCGCATCGCCGAGGCCGACCGCTTCGTGCGCGCCGGCCGCTGGCCGCGGGAAGGCTTCGGGCTGGCCACGCGCATGAGCGGCAAGCGCTGCGGCATCGTCGGGCTGGGCAATATCGGCATGCAGATCGCGCGCCGCGCCGAGGCGTTCGACATGCCGATCCTGTACACCAACCGCAAGCCGCGCGCGGACGCGCCGGCGCATTACCGCTATTGCCCCAGCATCACGGCGCTGGCGGCCGAGTGCGACTTCCTGGTGCTGGCGGTGCCGGGCGGCGGCGCCACGCGCCACCTGGTGGATGCGGCGGTGCTGGAGGCGCTGGGGCCGCAAGGCTGGCTGATCAACATCGCGCGCGGCACGGTGGTGGACGAAGCCGCGCTGGTGGCGGCGCTACAGGCCGGAGGCATCGCCGGCGCCGGCCTGGATGTGTTCGAACACGAACCGGCCACGCCGGCGGCGCTGAACGCCATGGACAACGTAGTGATGCTGCCGCACATTGCCAGCGGCACGCATGAAACGCGCCGGGCGATGGCGGACCTGATGCTGGCCAACCTGGACGGCTGGTTCCGCGAAGGCAAGACGGTCACCCCGGTAGGCTGAGGCGGGGGTTCTCGGGCAACGCGGCGACCTCGCTTGCCCGGCGGTCTGCGCATGTCCACGCCATGGACACTCCGGGTTGCAAACTATCGCATATCTGATAAATTTCTCATCGCACTGGCTCGTGCCGGCGAGCTGTTGTGCTTGTTGTTGTAACTTTTTCCGGCCTTCGGGCCGGATTTTTTTTTGCCTGGACGCGCCGCAAGGCCTGCCCGCGCGTCACGCCGGCGAAGGGGCGCCGCCCCCGTCCGCCTGCACCTGCGTGCGCAGACTGGCGATGAAGGCCTTGGCGGCTTCCGGCAGAACCCGTCCGGCCAGGGTCTGCACCTCGAAGTGGCGCTCGTTCATTTCGCGGTCGCGCAGCGGCACGGCCACCACCTGCCCGCCGCGCAGGCGATAACGGATCGCCAGTTCACCGCAGAACGTCACGCCGCCGCCCGCTCCCGCGAACGCCACCAGCGCATCGATGCTGCGGCTGGCGAACACCGGCTCGCACTGCAACTGCTGACGGCTGCAACTGATATCGATCAACTGCCGCAGCGTGGAATCGGCGTCCGGCAACGCCACCGGATAGGCCATCAGTTGCGCCAGCGACACCTCGGTCTGGCCCGCCAGCGGATGATCGGCAGCCACCACCGCGCGCACCGGCGCCGGCATGCGCAGTTCCACCCGCACGTCGCGGTGCGAAGTCAGGCTGAGCGTGACGCCGACGTCGGCCGCGCCGTCGCGCACCCGGGCCGGCACCTCGCGCTGCGAACACACGTCGAGCGTAAAACGGATGCCGGCGTACTGCTGGCGGAATTGCGCGATGGCGGCCGGCAGGAAGTCATGCGCGAAGCCCTCGGTGCAGACCACTCGCACCAGCCCCTGGCGCAGGCCGCGCAGGCCCAAGATCTCGCCGGCCACGCGATCCACCTCCTGGCGCGCGCGCTTGGCGTGGGCGGCCAGCAGTTCGCCGGCGGCATTGAGCGCCATGCCGCGCGAGCGGCGCTCGAACAGCAAAGTGCCCAGCTCGCGTTCGAGCCGGGCGATCTGGCGGCTGACTGCCGAAGGCGCCACGTCCAGCCGCTCGGCCGCGACGCTGACGGAGCCGCAACGGGCCACTTCCAGGAAGTAGCGCACGGCCATTTCCTGCAGGATGTGCGGGTTCATCGGGTTTGCCCTTGGTTTGCGTAAAACGCAATGAACAATTCTAGCAATTGATATTGCCGCAACACGCGCGCCCCGCCTAGGATGTGACCGTTCGATGACGTTACCTATTGGCAAGCGCAGTCATGATCCCGTCCCAGGCTCCCGTTTCCTCCCCTTTCTTGCAGGCGTTGCGCGCGGCGCGCCCGGTGCTGTGGACCCGTCCCGACGGCGCGGCGAACGGCGCGGCGTTCAGCCTGGCCGATGTGCAGGCCGCGCATGACCGCTTCGCGCGCTTTGCGCCGCTGCTGGCGCAGTTGTTCCCCGAATTGCGGGACTCGGCCGGCGTGATCGAATCGCCGTTGCGCGCAGCCGCCGCCATGCAACAGACGCTGGGCCTGCCGACGAGCGCGGGCCGCTTGTGGATCAAGGCCGACCACGCGCTGCCGGTGGCCGGTTCGATCAAGGCGCGCGGCGGCATCCACGAAGTGCTGGAATTCACCGAAAAGCTGGCGTTGGCGCAAGGCCTGATCGTCCCCGGCGACGATTACCGCAAGCTCGGCACGGCCGCCGCGCGCGCCTGTTTCGCGCAATACCAGGTGGCCGTGGGCTCGACCGGCAACCTGGGCCTGTCGATCGGCGTAATCGCCTCGGCGCTGGGTTTTCGCGCCGCCGTCCACATGTCGGCCGACGCCAAGGAATGGAAGAAGGCGCGCCTGCGCGCGCGCGGTGTCGAGGTGGTGGAACACCCCGGCGATTATGAAAAAGCGGTGGCCGCCGGCCGCCGCCAGGTCCAGGCCGATACGCATGGCTACTTCGTCGACGACGAGCGCTCGGCCTCGCTGTTCCTGGGCTACGCGGCGGCGGCGCTGCGGCTGCGCGAGCAGATCGCGCAGGCCGGCATCGTGGTCGATGCCGCCCATCCGCTGTTCGTCTACCTGCCCTGCGGCGTGGGCGGCGCGCCGGGCGGCATCGCTTTCGGCCTGTCGCTGCTGTACGGCCCGCACGCGCACTGCTTCTTTGCCGAGCCGGTGCAGTCGCCCTGCTTTCTGCTGCGCATGATGGCCGGGCATGGCCAGCTGCCCGGCGTGCCGGTGCCGCCGTCGGTCTACGACATCGGCCTGAGCAACCAGACCGAGGCCGACGGCCTGGCGGTGCCGCGCGCTTCCGACCTGGCGTATGCCGCCGTCGGCCACTCGCTGGCCGGCGTCTATACGGTGACCGACGACACGCTATACGGCGACCTGGCGCGGCTGCACGACAGCGAGGGCCTGCGCATCGAGCCGTCGGCGGCGGCCGGGTTTTCCGGACCGCGCCAACTGCTGGGCAGCCTGGCCGGACAGCAGTGGCTGCGCCAGCGCGGCCTGCTGCCGCATCTGGCGCGCGCCACGCACCTGGCCTGGACCACGGGCGGACGGTATGTGCCGGCCGAAGAGTACGAACACTTCCTGAGCCGCGGGCAACGACTCGCGGCCGCCCCCCAGGCGCCAACCGACGCGCCGCCCCTCCACCACTCTTGTCGAGCATGACCATGAAGACTGCCTTGATTGCCCTCGGTGTCACCCTGGCCGGCGCCTTCGCCGCGCCCGCCCCGGCCAGCGCCCAGGCCGCCTATCCGACCCGCCCCATCACCCTGGTGGTGCCTTTTCCGCCAGGCGGCGCCACCGATGTGCTTGGCCGCGTCATCGCGCAAAAGCTCGGCCAGGAACTGGGCCAGACCGTGGTGGTGGAAAACCGCGCGGGCGCCGGCACCGCGATCGGCGCCGGCTATGTCGCCAAGGCCGCGCCCGATGGCTACACGCTGCTGGTCAGCTCCGGCACCACCTTCACGGTCAACCCGGCGATCCAGGCCAAGCTGCCGTATGACCCGGTCAAGAGCTTCGAGCCGCTCGGCATCGTCGGCCGCACCGGCCTGGCGCTGCTGGCCAACCCGCAGGTGCCGGTCAAGAACCTGAAGGAACTGGTGGCCTACGTCAAGGCGCGCGACAAGGAACCGCCGGCGTACGGCTCGTTCGGCGCCGGCACTACCGCGCATTTCGTCGGCGAGGCTTTCCTGGCGGCGGCAGGCATCAAGATGATCCACGTGCCGTACAAGGGCAGCGCCCCGGCCATGACCGACCTGATCGGCGGCCAGATCCCGTTTTCGGTCGACACCGTGGCCGCCGCGCTGCCGCAGAGCAAGCAGGGCAAGGTGCGGGTGCTGGCCGTGTCGGCCCCGGCCCGCTCGGCGTTCCTGCCCGATGTGCCGACCTTCGCCGAACAGGGCTATCCGTCGGTGGCGATGGACACCTGGCTGATGTTCACCGCCCCGCGCGGCCTGCCGGCGGATGTCAAGACCAAACTCGAAGCGGCCTTGCGCGCCACGGTGGAATCGCCCGATGTGCGCAAGAGCCTGGAAGCGCAGGGCTTCGAGGCGGCCTTCTCCAGCGCCGCCGAGGGCGCAGCGCTGATCCAGAAGGAATTGCCGCAGATGCGCGACGTGGCGCAGCGCGCCAACATCAAGATCGATTGAAGGAAACCCTCATGACCCTGGACGACTCCCTCGTCTCGTTATCCGCGGTGGAACTGCGGCGCCTGATCGGCGCGCGCCAGTTGTCGCCGGTGGAACTGCTGGAGGCGTGCATCGCGCGCATCGAGGCGGTCAACCCCTACATCAATGCCGTCACCGCCACCGCCTTCGAGCGCGCCCGCATCGAGGCGCGCGCCGCCGAACAGGCGGTGATGGCGGGCGACGCGCTCGGCCTGCTGCATGGCCTGCCGCTGGGCGTCAAGGACCTGGAACCCACCGCCGGGCTGCTCACCACCTTTGGTTCGCCGATCTATCGCGACCACGTGCCGGCCGAGGACGTGACGCTGGTGGCGCGCCTGCGCCGCGCCGGCGCCATCGTGGCGGCCAAGACCAACGTGCCGGAAATGGGCGCGGGCGCCAACTCGCGCAACACGGTGTGGGGCGCCACCGGCAACCCGTTCAACCCGAATCTGAACGCGGGCGGATCGTCGGGCGGCTCGGCCGCCGCGCTGGCCAGCGACCTGTTTCCGCTGTGCACCGGCTCGGACACCGGCGGTTCGCTGCGCATCCCGGCCGCCAAGTGCGGCGTGGTCGGCTTCCGGCCCTCGCCCGGCGTGGTGCCGAGCGTGCGCAAGCCGCTGGGGTGGACGCCGATCTCGGTGGTCGGCCCGATGGGCCGCACCGTGGCCGACGCCTGCCTGCAGATGGCCGCCAGCGCCGGCCCCGACGCTGGCGATCCGCTCAGCTATCCGCTCGACCCGCTGCAGTTCCTGGCGCCGGGCAGCGCCGACCTGGGCCGCCTGCGCGTGGCCTATACCGAAGACTTCGGGCTGTGCGACGTGGACGACGGCATCCGCGCCACCTTCCGCGCCAAGATCGCCGCCATGCGCCATCTGTTCGCGGCCTGCGATCCCATCGAGATCGACTTCGGCGAGGCCCACCGCTGTTTCGACGTGCTGCGCGCCGAAGCCTTCGTGGCCGGCATGCGCGACGCCTACGAGAAAGACCCGGCCAGCCTCGGCCCCAACCCCCGCGCCAATTTCGAGATGGGCGCGGCCATGAGCCTGAAGGACTGCGCCTGGGCCCAGGCCGAGCAGACCCGGCTGATCAAGCGCTTCCAGCGCGCCTTCGACGACTACGACCTGATCCTGTCGCCGACCACGCCCGTCTCGCCATTCCCGTGGACGCAGTTGTATGCCGAGACCATCAACGGCAAGCGCCAGGAGAACTATTACCGCTGGCTGGCGCTGACGTATGTGATCACACTGACCACGCATCCGGCGCTGACGCTGCCTTGCGGGCGGGATCACCAGGGGATGCCCTTCGGCCTGCAGATCGTGGGACGGTTTCGCGGGGATCGAGAAGTGCTGGCGGCGGCGCTGGGGATGGAAGCGGCATTCGCCGGCACTGAGGAACTGCGGCGGCCGCGGCCGGACCTGGCGGCGCTGAAGCCGGCGGAGCCGGCGTTGACATCGATTGTGACGGCGCCGCCGGGCGGCGCGCAGGGCAACACGCACGCCGACGTGTCGGCGGTGTAGCCGCGACGGCCTCGCACCGACAAAGGCATCCTCCTGCATGGCAAGGTCAAGATCGTCAGAACCTTTCCCGATATCAAGGTCAAAGCGGTCGATGCCTTCGCCGATATCCGGGAGGAGAGCGTCAGCGCCTTCGCCGACCGTTGCGGCGCATGGAAGATCGTCGACGCCTTTCCCGAATTCACGGTCGTTGTTGGCCAGGGTCCAGGCGCGGCCCGCCAAGCGCGAGATCGCTCGCCCCCAACCATTTCTCCCACGGTGCTGACGCGGCTTTGCGAGCGGCCGGATCAGCTTTGTCAATCCAGCCGAATCATCGGACAGGACAATACCTGCCTTTCCGGCAAGGGTGAGTTATGCCAGCCCGCCACGTCCCGATTCAGGAATCCTTCCATGGACTGATAGCCGCTCACTTCCCAACTATCGCCGCCATGGTGTTCCGCCTCGATGATTGGATAGCGGCACCGTTCGCCAGGAGCCTTCAAAACGAAAACGAACCGCTCGCGCCCGTCCTGCAGACTGCGTTCGTATATCTCATATTCGCCCGGCGCGCAGAGACTATAGCTCGACTTCCATTCGATGGTATCGGCGCGTATGGAGAGTTTTCCGGAGCACGCTCTCCCGGTTCCCTGGAAATCTCCTGTTAACACAGAAGCATCGGCGAATGCCAAGCCAGGCAGACTGCCGATGATGGTCGCCAGCAGCCAGCCCCTTAGCGCGCGCATACAACACCTTTGCCAGTCCGCATCACAACCAGCGCGTAATCCAGCTTTTTCGCATAATCTTTGTCGCCAACGTTGTAGTAGGTGGCGATATTCGATGTTGTGATTGGCTTCCACCCGGTTATGACTTTCCTCACAGATCCCTTTTGATATTTCAACACCTGACCTATCCGGAGCACGCGCGCAGAAGGATTCAGCCTCTGCATTATTTCCACAGTACTACCCTTGGCGGCGGCGATCCTGGACATGCTATCTCCACTCTGCACCGCCACTTCATAGATTGCGGCGTCAGGGTCGAGAACGGTCTGGTTCGAATAGTTCGCCAAGCGCATCAGCAAGTAACCCACTCCCGCGCGGATATTGTGAGAGGGGACAGTGACGGCCGAACCCAATGTGAGCCGAGACTTCCATGGCGCGGGAATTATCAGCTCACCGCCTTCATTGCCCGTCAGCAAAGCGCGCAGGCCTGGATCTCCGGGGTTGCCAATCTGCATCATATTAGTCCCCCATTTTCTACTCTCCGCACCGGTCTCCACCCACGCGATGGCTTTGATGAGATGCCAGTCCAATTGCCGATAGTTGGCCGTTCCGGACAGATGACGGTTGTACTCACTTACCGCCGTCTGGATTTCGCAGTCCCACGCGTTCCAGCCAGGATCGCTCGCAGCCAGATTTATGGTGTCCTGCCATTTTTCAAAGCCTGTCTTCTTCGGTGTAGTCACAGCCATGTTCGCCTGTTCTGGACAATTGATCCGCTGCCTAGCATTGCGGGCATGCCGTTGCCATGTCTCTAGCAACCGGTCGCTTGCCAATTTGACGGAAACTGCTGCCTGAGTCGATCAGCCGTGTCTGATCAAGGCGCGCCGGCGCCGGCATCCGGACATGGCGTGATAGGCGAAGGCGAGGCTGGCGTTCGAAGCCAGTCCTGCTTCCAGAACATCAATCGGAGCCCCGCTGTCGCGGCCACGACATGGCTGCCCGAGAAATCCGTATCGGCGTCGAGCTGGCCGTGGACGGCGTAACACCTGCCCCAACCATGATTGGCGCCCTCCCCCCGGCTCCCTGCGCCGGTGCGGCCGGCGTCCGCGGGATCGTTAGAGACGATTGCCGAAGCGCTGGCGCAAAACGGGAAGCCGGTTCAGATAAAGCAATGTATTGGCATAGGCTTCATAGACCGCGCGCGCGTGCCTTGCGGGCAGCTCGCTGTCGGCAGCCGTCGCGCCCGCGACAGGCGCCCTGCCCGGCATCCGCACGGCCCCGGCTCTCGACCCGGCGGCATAGGGAAATCCCTGCAAGTCATTGAAATAACTCACAGTAATGAAAGGACATAAGGAAATCCCGATTAGGGAATTTGCTTATGCCCTTTAATTATTTGCCGAGCGCATACTCGATACGCAAGAATTCGTCCTTGGCATAAAGCAAGACAGATGGAACTTCGTCAACTCGAGGCCTTCGCGGCCGTCATGTCCACCGGCAGCGTCACCGCGGCCGGGCGCTTGCTTGGCCGCTCGCAACCGGCCATCAGCCGCCTGCTGCAAGAGCTGGAAGCCGAGATCGGCTACGCCCTGTTCGCCCGCAGCGGGCCGCGCGTGACGCCGACCGAGCAAGGCTTCCTGCTGTATGACGATGTCGAGCGCGCCCTGTCCAGCCTGCGCCAGATCCGCGAGCGCGCCGAGGAAATCGCCCGTGGCCAGGCGCAGCCGCTGCTGCTGGCGGCGACCTCGGCCCTGGCCGCCGGGCTGGTGCCGGCGGCGCTCAAGCGCATCGAGGCGCAGGCCGGCAATACCCGCGTCCAACTGCGCAGCGCCTCGCCCGAACGCGTGGTGCACGCCGTGCTGAGCGGCGCGGCGCAACTGGGCGCGACCAGCCTGCCGCTGGAGCATCGCGGCCTGACCGTGCACTGGATCGGCCAGGCGCCCTGTGTGGTGGCGCTGCCCGAAAACGATCCGGCCGCGCGCCATGAAGTGGTGCCGGTGGCCGAGCTGGCCGGGCGCCGCGTCATCACCATGGCCAACCCCTACCGCCTGCGGCGGCGTCTGGATGCGGCGCTGGGCCAGGCGGCCGGCGCCATCGAAACCAACTCGTCCGTCAACGCCCTGGCCGCCGTGCGCGCGGGCCTGGGCGTGTCGGTGCTGGAACCCATTACCGCCTACGGCGCGCCGATGGCCGGCGTGGCGATCCGCCCGATCAACCTGGACATTCCCTTTTTCTTCGGGGTCATTACCTCGCAGTCACAGCCCCTGACGCCGGCCTGCCAAGCGATGGCCGACGCCTTGGCGCAAGCCGCCGCGCAGTTACTGCCCGGCTTCGTGCTGCACGAGGCCTGCCAGCATGGCGCGCTGTTGCAGTCGATCTACGGCGATGACACCCCTCTTACGGATCCCTCCGCATGAATCAATCCCTTGCCCCGGCCCCGCAGGGCCTGGCCGCGCTGGAAGCGCGCCTGCGCCAGGACTTGTCCTGGCTCGAAATCCCCGCCAAGCCCTGGGTGCCGCCGCGCCAGGCGGACGGCCAACCGGTGCTGGACGTGGCCATCATCGGCGGCGGCATGGCCGGCCTGGCCGCGGCGGCCTCGCTGACGCACCTGGGCATTGCCGCGCCGATCTTCGATCAGTCGCCCGAAGGCTATGAAGGGCCGTGGGCCACCACCGCGCGCATGGAGACCCTGCGCTCGCCCAAGCAGTTGACCGGCCCGGCGCTGGGCCTGCCGGCGCTGACCTTCCGCGCCTGGTTCGAGGCGCAGTTCGGCGGCGAAGCCTGGGACGCGCTGGACAAGATCCCGCGCCTGCAGTGGATGGACTACCTGCGCTGGTACCGCCGCGTGCTGAACCTGGACGTGCGCAACCAGCACCGCGTGCTGGCCGTGCTGCCGCGCGCCGATCAACTGGTGCAACTGGACATCGAATCGCCCGCAGGCCGCCAGACCGTGCTGGCGCGCCGCGTGGTGCTGGCCACCGGCCGCGACGGCCTGGGCGGCGCCTACGTGCCGGACTTCGCGCGCAAGCTGCCGCGCGACCGCTGGGCCCATTCGTCGGACGTGCTGGACTACGCCACCCTGGCCGGCAAGCGCGTTGGCGTGGTGGGCGCGGGCGCGTCGGCCATGGACAGCGCCGCCACCGCCCTGGAGGCGGGCGCGGCCAGCGTCGACCTGCTGATCCGCCGCAACGACATCCCGCGCATCAACAAGGGCAAGGGCGCCGGTAATCCCGGCCTGACCCATGGCCACCTGAATCTGCCCGACGAATGGAAGTGGAAGATCCGCCACTACATCAACGCCGCCCAGGTGCCGCCGCCGCGCGGCAGCACGCTGCGCGTGTCGCGCCACCCGAACGCCCGCTTCAACCTGGGCTGCGGCGTGCAGGACCTGGCGCTGGTCAATGACGAAATCCGCGTCACCACGCCCAAGGGCGTGTTCACGCTGGATTTCCTGATTTTCTCGACGGGTTTCCGCATCGACTGGACGGTGCGTCCGGAATTCGCCGCGCTGGCGCCGCACGTGCGCGCCTGGGGCGACCGTTACACCCCCGCCCCTGGCGAGGAAGACCAGGAGCTGCACGACTCGCCCGACCTGGGCGCGGCCTTCGAACTACAGGAAAAGACCCCGGGCACCTGTCCCGGCCTGGACCGGGTGCACTGCTTCTCGTACCCGGCCGCGCTGACCCACGGCACCGTGTCGGGCGACATTCCCGCCATCAGCGAAGGCGCCAAGCGCCTGGCGCAGGGCATCGCCGGCCTGTTCTACCGCGAGGACGTGGCCACGCATTACGCCAACATGGAAGCGTTCTCCGAACCTGAAGTGTTCGGTGACGAATGGACGCCGGCCCCGGCGCCCGACGCGGCCCGGCAGGCGGAGACCGCGCAATGACCGCTTGGCTGCTCCGCCGCGTGGCGCAGGCCGCGGTGGTCGTGTTCCTGATGACGCTGATCGTGTTCGTCGGGCTGCACGCCATCGGCAATCCGGTAGACATTTTGATCGGCCAGGACGTCGACCAGGTCGACCGCGCCCGCATCATCGCCGAACTGGGGCTGGACAAGCCCCTGTGGCAACAGTACCTGGGCTTTCTGAACGGGGCGCTGCACGGCAACCTGGGCAACAGCTTCGTCTACAACATCCCCGCCGTGGAACTGGTAATCCAGCGCCTGCCGGCCACGCTGGAACTGGCCGTCTCCGCGCTGCTGCTGGCGGTGATCGTCGGCCTGCCGCTGGGCCTGTTGGCCGGGCTGTATCCGGACAGCCGCTTTGCCAAGCTGGTGATGGCGGGCAGCATCGTCGGCTTTTCGCTGCCGACCTTCTGGGTCGCGCTGATGCTGATCATGACCTTCAGCGTGTCGCTGGGCTGGCTGCCGGCCAGCGGCCGCGGCCAGACGGTGGAATTCCTGGGCTTGCAGTGGTCGTGGCTGACGGCCGACGGCTGGCGCCACCTGATCCTGCCGGCACTGAACCTGTCGCTGTTCAAGATCTCGCTGGTGATCCGCCTGACCCGCGCCGGCGTGCGCGACGTGATGCCGCTGGACTTCGTCAAGTTCGCCCGCGCCAAGGGCCTGTCGCCGTTCCGGGTGGTCTGTGTGCACGTGCTGCGCAACACCATGATCCCGCTGGTGACGGTGCTGGGCCTGGAGCTGGGCTCGACCATCGCCTTTGCCGTCATCACCGAAAGCATCTTCGCCTGGCCCGGCGCCGGCAAGCTGATCCTGGACAGCCTGAACGCGCTGGACCGCCCGGTGATCGTGGCCTACCTGATCGTGGTGGTGTGCCTGTTCGTGACGCTCAACCTGATCGTCGACATCCTGTACAAAGTGCTGGACCCGCGGGTGCGGCTGGAGGCCGCGGCATGAGCGCTCCGAACACTCCCCAGGCTGATGCCATGCAACCCGTCACGCCCGCCGCGCCCGCGCTGAAACGCGAATCGCCCTGGCGCCGCAACCTGCTGGAATTCCTGTCGTCCAAGACGGCGGTGTTCGGGCTGGTGATCGCCACCCTGCTGATCCTGGCCGCCATCCTGGCGCCGTGGATCTCGCCGCAGAACCCGTATGACCTGCTGCAGATCGACGTGCTGGACGCGCGCCTGGCGCCGGGCACGATGAACGGCCTGAACACCTTCCACTACTGGCTCGGCACCGACGGCCAGGGCCGCGACCTGCTGTCGGGCATCCTGTACGGCCTGCGCATCAGCCTGATGGTGGGCGTGGGCTCGGCGCTGATCGCCGGCATCATCGGCACGCTGCTGGGCCTGTTGGCCGCCTACGCCGGCGGCAAGGTCGACGCCTTCATCATGCGCCTCGTGGACCTGATCCTGTCGTTCCCGTCGATCCTGGTCGCGATGATGATCCTGGCCTATCTGGGCAAGGGCGTGGGCAACGTGGTGCTGACGCTGGTGATCCTGGAATGGGCCTACTACGCCCGCACCGCGCGCGGCCAGGCCCTGGTCGAGCGCCGCCGCGAGTACGTCGAGGCGGCGCGCTGCCTGGACATCCCCAACTGGCGGATCATGCTCAAGCACATCCTGCCCAACTGCCTGCCGCCGCTGATCGTCATCGGCACCCTGCAGATCGCGCGCGCCATCACGCTCGAAGCCACGCTGAGCTTCCTGGGCCTGGGCGTGCCCGTGACCGAGCCGTCGCTGGGGCTGCTGATCTCCAACGGCTTCCAATACATGCTGTCCGGCGAATACTGGATCAGTTTCTACCCCGGCATCGCGCTGCTGATCACCATCGTCGCCATCAACCTGGTGGGCGACCGCCTGCGCGACGTGCTGAACCCGAGGACCCACAAATGAGCGCCGCCCGCCCCGTCGCGGCGCCGGCCGCCGCCAACGTGCCGACCCTGGAAGTGCGCAACCTGCGCACCCACTTCTTCACCCGCGCCGGCACCCTGCCCGCCGTGGACGACGTGTCCTTCACGCTCGAACGCGGCAAGATCCTGGGCCTGGTCGGCGAGTCCGGCTCGGGCAAATCCGTCACCGGCTTTTCCATCATGGGCCTGGTGGACGCCCCCGGCCGCGTGGTCGGCGGCCAGGTGCTGTTCCAGGGCCGCGACCTGACCCAGTTGGCGCCGCGCGAGCTGCGCAAGCTGCAGGGCAACCGCATCGCCATGATCTTCCAGGATCCGATGATGACGTTGAACCCGGTGCTGCGGGTCGACGTGCAGATGATCGAAACGGTGCGCGCCCACAACAACATGAGCAAGGCGCAGGCGCGCGAGCTGGCCCGCGATACGCTGGGCATGATGGGCATTCCCAGCCCGGAAGAACGGCTGCTGGCGTATCCGCACCAGTTGTCCGGCGGCATGCGCCAGCGCGTGGCGATCGCCATCGCCATGCTGCACCGGCCCGACCTCATCATCGCCGACGAGCCGACCACGGCGCTGGACGTCACCATCCAGGCGCAGATCCTGTCCGAAGTGCAGAAGCTGGCGCAGCAACACGGCACCAGCCTCATCTGGATCACCCACGACCTGTCGGTGGTGGCGGGCCTGGCCGATGACGTGGCGGTGATGTACGCCGGCCGCATCGTCGAACACGGCAAGGTCGACGACGTGCTCGACCGTCCGCAGCATCCCTACACGGTGGGCCTGATCGACAGCCTGCCCAGCAACAACCAGCGCGGCCAACGCCTGCGCCAGATTCCCGGCATGACACCCAACCTGCTCACCCTGCCCGCCGGCTGTGCCTTCGCGGCGCGCTGCGCGCGCGCCACGGCGCAATGCGGCCAGCAGCCCGCCATCACCGACGTGCTGCCCGGCCATCAGGTGCGCTGCTTTCATCCGTCGCGGCAATTGCGCGAGGTGGCGGCATGAGCCAGACGACGATTCCGGACACCCGCGACGGCGCCAACGCCACCCCGCTCATCGATCTGCGCCAGGTCAGCAAGCGCTTCGGCGAACGCCCCGTCGGCGCCGCCGGCCGCGCCTTGCAGCGCCTGGGCCTGTCCAAGCCGCCCGCCATCACCCGCGCCGTCGATCATGTGGACCTGCTGGTGCGCCCCGGCGAAGTGGTCGGCCTGGTCGGCGAGTCCGGCTGCGGCAAGTCCACGCTGGGCCGCATCGCGGCCGGCCTGCTGACGCCGTCCGGCGGCGAGGTGCTGATCAACGGCCAGCGCCCGGCCGACATGACGCCGGCCCAGGCCCACGCCGCGCGCCTGAAGGTGCAGATGATCTTCCAGGACCCGTACGCCAGCCTGAACCCGCGCCTGCGCGTGGACGAGATCGTGGGCGAAGCGGCGCGCATCCACGGCCTGATCGGCAACGGCGATTTCGATGACTACGTCAGCGCCCAGTTGCAACGCGCCGGCCTCGACCCGGCCCTGCGCCAGCGCTATCCGCACCAGTTCAGCGGCGGCCAGCGCCAGCGCATCGGCATCGCCCGCGCCCTGGCGGTGCAGCCGTCGATGCTGGTGTGCGACGAAGCGGTGGCCGCGCTGGACGTGTCGATCCAGGCGCAGATCCTGAATCTGTTCATGGACCTGCGCGAACAGCTCAACCTGACGTACCTGTTCATCAGCCACGACCTGGGCGTGGTCGAGCACCTGTCGGACCGCGTGGTCATCATGTACCTGGGCCGCGTGGTCGAGACCGCGCCGGTCGAGGAAGTGTTCCGCCGCCCCAACCATCCCTACACCCAAGCGCTGCTGGCCGAGATCCCCAACCTGAAATCGCGCCACAAGACCTTCACCGCCATCAAGGGAGAGATTCCCAGCCCGCTCAACCCGCCCGGCGGCTGCCACTTCCACCCGCGCTGTCCGCATGCGATGGCGCGCTGCAAAACCGAGGTTCCCACTTTGAAGGGAATCGCCATCAACCACCTGAGCGCCTGTCACCTGAACGACATGGCCTGAAGAAGTTCCCCCTCACCAAGGACCCCGAACATGAAACGCCTGATTCTCTCGACCCTGACCGCCGCCATCCTGGGCGCGTCCGCCGCGGCCTCGGCCGACAACCTGGCGATCGGCTTTGCCGATCCGCTGTCCTCGCTCGACCCGCAACTGAACAACCACGCCGGTGACCGCTCGGTGGCCCTGCACTTCTGGGACCTGCTGATCGAGAACAAGTGGAACAAGCTGCAGCCCGGCCTGGCCGTGAGCTGGAAGCCGCTGGACAGCACCACCTGGGAATTCAAGCTGCGCGAAGGCGTCAAGTGGCAGGACGGCACGCCGTTCACCGCCGACGACCTGATCTACTCGTACACCCGCGCCCGCGCCGTACCCGGCAGCGTCGCCACCTACGCCGGCTACCTGCGCACCATCGATACGATGACCGCCAAGGACCCGCTGACCCTGATCGTCAAGACCAAGACCCCCAACCCCGACCTGCCGCTGAACCTGGCCTCGGTGCACGTGGTCAGCAAGCACGTCGGCGAGAAGTCCACCACCGAAGACTACAACTCGGGCAAGGCCATGATCGGCACCGGCCCCTACAAGTTCGTGTCCTACACCCCCGGCGACCGCGTCATCATGGAACGCAACGACGGCTACTGGGGCGAGAAGGCCACCTGGGACAAGGTCAACTACCGCTACATCAACAACGCCGCCGCGCGCACCGCCGCGCTGCTGGCCGGCGATGTCGACGTGATCGACAAGGTGTCGGTGTCCGACCTGGCCAAGCTGCAGAAGGCCGCCAACATCTCGGTCTACCCGTACGACGGCCTGCGCGTCATGATCCTGCAGCCCAGCTTCAACCCCGCGCCCAACCAGTACATCACCGACAACAACGGCAAGCCGCTGGACAAGAACCCGCTGCTGGACGTGCGCGTGCGCCAGGCGCTGAACCTGGCCATCAACCGCAAGGCCATCGCCGACCGCATCCTGCAAGGCGCCGCCACCGAAGCCAACCAGTGGATGCCCAAGGGCACCTTCGGCTACAACCCCGAGATCAAGGACATCCCCAACGACGTCGCGCAAGCCAAGAAGCTGCTGGCCGAAGCGGGCTTTCCCGACGGCTTCAAGCTGACCATGCACGTGCCCAACGACCGCTACCCGCAAGGCCCGGAAACGGCCCAGGCGGTGGCGCAGTTCTGGACCCGCATCGGCGTGAAGACGCAAGTGGAAGTGGTGCCGTGGGCCGTGTACTCGGGCCGCGCCAACAAGAACGAATTCGCGGTCAGCATGCTGGCCTGGGGCAACGGCACGGGCGAAGCCAGCTACGCGCTGGTCAACATCCTGGCCACCGTGGACGCCAAGAAGGGCCTGGGCGCCTCCAACTGGGGCCACTACAGCAACCCCAAGGTCGACGCCGCGCTGGATCAGTCCACCTCGGAATTCGACGTGGCCAAGCGTGAAGCCATCCTGCGCGACTCGGTCAAGCTGGTGTCCGACGATGTCGGCATCATCCCGCTGTACCACTACAAGAACATCTGGGCCGCCAAGAAAGGCCTGAAGGTCACCCCCATGACCAGCGACCGCACCGCCGCCATGATGGTCACCAAGGACTCGGCCAAGTAAGGCGCGCATCATGGTTCCTACCCTGAGCATCCAACCCGCCGACGCGCTCATCGACGTGCCCCGCCAGATCCGGGTGGAGCACGTCGCGCCCGGCCAGACGGTGGAGATCACCGCCCTCACCCGCCGCAACGGCGTGCTGTGGCAAAGCCAGGCCGCCTTCGTCGCGGGCGAGGACGGCGTGGTCGACCTGACGCGCGACGCGCCTGTCTCGGGCGACTACCGCTGCCTCGCGCCCATGGGCCTGGTGTGGTCGCAGTCGCCCGTGGACTCGCCCAGCCGCGAGCTCTTCAACCACCCGGTCAGCGAGCCGCTGGTCACTGAAGTGGTGGCGCGCGTGGCCGGCGCCCAGAGCGTGGCGCGCTTCACCCAGCGCCTGGCGGCCGATGGCGTCACCCGCCAGGAGGTGCGCGAGGAAGGCCTGGTCGGCACGCTCTACCTGCCGCCCGGCGCCACGCCCGGCTCGCATCCCGCCGTGCTGATCCTGAACGGCTCGGGCGGCGGCATCAATGAACCGCGCGCCGCGCTGTATGCGTCGCGCGGCTACGCCGCCTTCGCGCTGGCCTACTTCAAGGCGCCGGGCCTGTCGGACTACATCTCAAACACCCCGCTGGAGTACTTCCAGACCGGCCTGCGCTGGCTGCGCAAGAAGGTCCAGCCCAAGCACGACTTCGTCGCCATCAGCGGCCAGTCGCGCGGCGGCGAACTGGTACTGCTGCTGGGCGCCACCTTCCCCACGGAAGTGTCGGCGGTCGTGGCCTACGTGCCCGGCGCCGTGGTCCACAGCGGCCAGAACGCCTGCGACCCCAAGATCGGCCGCGAAGGCCCGACCTGGCTGCTGGGCGGCAAGCCCCTGCCGCACGTCTGGGAAAACAACCGCACCGCCACCTGGGCGCCGTTCGACGAAGGCCCCGCGCCGCATCGCCACGAAAAGGCCATCCTCACCGCGCTGCAGGACCCCGACGCCGTGGCCCGCGCCCGCATCAGGGTCGAGGACATCCAGGGCCCGGTGATGCTGCTGTCGGCCACCGACGACGGCTCGTGGCCGTCCAGCCTGTACTCGAAGATGGTGCGCGACAAGCTGGCCGAAGTGAAGCACCCGTACCCGGTTCAATGGCTCGACTACGAGAACGGCGGCCACTCGATCCTGTTCCCCTACGTGCCCACCACCCAACTGGTCTACGCCCACCCCGTGTCCGGCAAGATCAGCACCAGCGGCGGCAATCCCAAGGACAACGCGCGCGCCGACGAGGAATCGTGGCAAGGCGTGTTGAAGTTCCTGGACGCCGCGGTCAAGGCCAGAGCCAACGGCGGCCCGGCCACGTCCGGCAAGGCCGGCTGAACGCTATCCAAGGAGACTCTCTCAATGGCACAACAACCCATCGTCTATGACGCCGCCCGCGACCTGGTGGACCAGCTCGTCGGCCTGAAGGCCGACAGCGCCACCTACGCCGTGCGCCACCAGCGCGACAAGGTGGCCGCCGCCACCCAGGGCAGCTACGACGCCCTGTTCGACCCGGCGCTGCCCGGCCTGACGCTGGCCGAGCGCCTGCTGGTCGCGCTGTACGCCGCGCGCCTGACGCCGTCGCCGGCGCTGGCCGCGCACTACCGCCAGCGGCTGGTCGAAGCCGGCGCCCGCGCCGCCGACATCCAGGTGGCCGAGTCCGGCAAGCCGGCCGACGCCGCCGACCCGCGCCTGGCCGCGATCCTGGAATTCACGCGCAAACTGATCGAAAAACCCGTCGAAGGCGACGAGGCCGCGCTCAAGACCCTGCCGGCCGCCGGCGTCTCCACGCCGGCTGTCGTCACGCTGTCGCAACTGGTGGCGTTCCTGTCGTACCAGGTGCGCCTGGTCGCCGGCCTGCAAGCCATGCAGGCGCTGGCGGCCAAGCCCCTGGCGGCAGGCACCCCGCCCGCGCCCTTCCCGCCCAACACCGCCGCCACCGAACCGGGCGCCGTCATCAAGGCCCACGGCTTCACCAACGAAGTGCTGGAATGGAAGGCGTGGCTGGACGTGGTTCAGGTCGACAGCGCCACGCCCGAACAGATCGCGGTGCTGGAAGAAAGCCACCCCAAGGCCAAGGTCTCGGATTACTACCTGTTCCTGGTGCACCAGCCGGAAATCCTGCGCCAGCGCTCCACGGCCTTCAACGCCATCATGTATGCGCCGGGCGGTTTGTCGCGCGCCGAGCGTGAGCTGGGCGCGACCGTCGTGTCGCGCGTGAACGGCTGCGTCTACTGCGCATCGGTGCACGCGCAGCGCTTCGAACAACTGGCCAAGCGCAATGACGTGATCGCGCAGGTGTTCGAGGACCCGGCCACCGCCGGCACCACCGCGCGGGAACGCGCGATCAGCCAGTTCTCGATCCAGATCACGGACGCGCCAGCGTCGGTGGATGCGGCCAGCATCCAGGCGTTGAAGGACGTGGGCCTGAGCGACGGCGAAGTGCTGGACCTGCTGCATTCGGACGCGATCTTCGCGTGGGCCAACCGGTTGATGTTGAACCTGGGCGAGCCGGTGGTCGTGCAGGTCTGACGGCGGCATTTTCGTTAAACTGGCGCTTTCCGCCTATTCATGCGCCCCGCCCCACGCGGGGCGCATTGCCTTACCCCCATGTCCGACAAAACCCACGACATCCGCCCCGGCCAGTCGATCGAACTGCTCAAGGCCCTGCACATCCTGACCCGCGACGGCAAGATGAACCAGGACAGCCGCCGCAAGCTCAAGCAGGTCTACCACCTGTTCCAGTTCATCGAACCGCTGCTCAAGGACGTCCAGCAACAACGCGGCGCCGTCACCCTGGCCGACCACGGCGCGGGCAAGTCGTACCTGGGCTTCATCCTGTACGACCTGTTCTTCAAGGAACAGCCCGAGGCGCTGAAGAACGGCTCGCACATCTACGGCATCGAAACCCGCGAGGAACTGGTTAAGTCATCCGAAGAACTGGCGCAGCGCCTGGGCTTTGGCGGCATGTCGTTCCTGAACCTGTCGGTGGCCGAATCCATCACCTCCGACAAACTGCCCGCGACCATCGACGTGGTCACGGCCCTGCACGCCTGCAACACCGCCACCGACGACGCGATCCATTTCGCGCTGGAGAAAAAGGCCAAGTACATCGTGGTCGTGCCCTGCTGCCAGGCGGAAGTGGCGTCGGTGCTACGCAAGAACAAAGCCAAGGCGCTGGCCGATCCGCTGGCGGAGATCTGGCGGCATCCGCTGCACACGCGGGAGTTTGGCAGCCAGATCACGAACGTGCTGCGGTGCTTGCAACTGGAAGCGCACGGGTATCAGGTCAGCGTGACGGAGCTGGTGGGGTGGGAGCATTCGATGAAGAATGAGCTGATCATTGCGCAGTACAAGGATCTGCCGCGCAGGAAGGCGGCGGAACGGCTGACGGAGATGCTGGATCGGATCGGATTGCAGGAGTTGAAGGATCGGTTTTTCCTGCCGGAAGCTGCTTGAGAATTGAAAAAGGACCTTGCGAGGTCCTTTTCTTATTGAACGCTCGTCTCGGATAGGGATGAGAATGTCACCCTTGGCATTGCTGCCTATGTGCGTCACGCCCATACTCATCTTGCGATCGCAACAACGATCGTCCGGATTGACAGCCGGAAGAGCAAGGGCGGGCAGCCGCTGCAATAGCGGCGTTTTCATGTCCGTAGGCTGACGTACGTCCCTCCATGGGCGAGCCTTGGCTGGGGCACCTTCGTGTGCGCCGGTTTCCCTTGTCACCGGTCTGTCAACCCGGCCTTGTGCTCGCCCGCCCCGACCGACAACGGGGCGCGGGCTTAATGACAGAGGCAGCCGCGATGAACGACCACTCCTACACCCTTGACCGCTGGGCCACGCCGGATGATCCGGAGAGCGTCCCTATTCGATTTGCTGATCTTCGGAAGATTGAACGGGCTTGCCAGGGAATCTGGGCCATCGCCCGGATTGTGGGGAACAGCGCGACGGAACCCGAGAGCACCGGGGCGGCGCCGCTGGAGCCTTGGGTCAGCGCCAACTTGCTGGGTGGGGTCGAGAGCCTGTGCGATCACATCATGGATCTTGTGGACACGGCGCTTGATGGGACGGGGTTGGAGCTTGGGGGCGTGATGCCGGCGGGGTCAGTGCATTGACGGGCGTGGTGGCGGCGAGCCAGGATTATGCTGATGCCAATCCACCGCAATGGTGAACAATCCCGCGGATAGGCTCATAGGAGGCCAACCGTCGCGCCACCCGTCGCCTCGATAACGACGTCCTGAACACGACGGCCGGAAGTCGTCTGGATTCAATCCCCAGAGCTTCGACGCAACCGATCCGTCGACTGCTTGTTCAGCCGCTTCGCCTCGGCTTCCGCGTAGTCTTCCTCGCCCTGCTCGTATTTCCCGTCATACATGCAGCTACTGCGAACCAAGCCGCATTCGCCGATGATTGAAGAACAGCCCGAGTTCAACGCAGCGAGAAATAGCACGATACCGTAACGGCCCAACGTTTGAATCGACATATGGCTCCTTGGGGAATCACGCTAGTGTACCGATGAGGATGGCGGCCACAGCCTGGGAACGGGGTAAAAAAAATGTCAGGCGGCGGGGCTAGCCGCATAAGTCTTGGCGAAAAGCGGAACGCCCGACGCGGCCACGCTGCCGACGATCGAGCGCGTGGTCAGGCGGAGCCTGTCCACCGCTTGTCCATCATGCCCCGGGAAGGAGGCTGTGATTTGGATGCCTCAGGCACGATCGGGAGATTGGGACTGAGGGGATGACTTTGTCGGCGCAGCATGCGAGGTGCAACTTCGATGCACGTCCTACCAGTATGAACGGCCACACTAGCTGTCGGCTCGAGTGTACGGGGCTCATCGAGTATTGCGCTCTTAGCATGCCCGACGATCGTCAAGGCTAGCGTTGTGTAGAAGACATATACCCTTGGCTGCATATTTTCCTCCCCCCATCAATGCACCCTGGATCGCCACGCTTACGAGGCGTGGTGCGAAGAGAGCCGTACTAGCCGCTGCATATATGCATTTCTTCGGATCACCTCGTCTTTCGCACCCGAATCATCCAAGCTCCCCTCTTTCAGCACATATATTTGATCTGAAAAGGCCATTGCAGAAAGCCTGTGGCTAACAGATAGGACAGTGCAATCTCGAAATGTCGAGTATATTTTTTCGGAGACCGATCTCTCAGTCAGCACATCCAGAGCGGACGTTCCTTCATCAATTACAACGATCTTCGGTTGCCGCAAAAAAAGTCGAGCTAGCGAGATACGCTGACGCTGCCCCCCTGATAGGCTGACTCCTCGATCTCCCAGTTGGGTGTTCAGGTTTAGCGAACCTTCCACTCCGATGTCGGATATGGGTAGCCCAGCACTTGCCAAAGCACTTGCAATCTCCTGATCCGAAGCATCTTTCCGGGCTACTTGCATATTGAAACGGAGCGTATCGCTAAAGATGTTTGCGTCCTGGGTTACCACTCCGATCAATTCATTCAGGCTATGTCTCGGGATCGTCTCAATTGCTTTGCCAAACAGCTTAATAGTTCCTCGAGTTGATTGAAATTCGCCGGTTATTAACTTAATCAAAGAGGATTTCCCTGCTCCCGTTTCACCTGTGAACGTCACCTTCTCACCGCTGCGAATACTCAAGGATATTGGTCCCATGTGGTATCTGTCAGATGCGGGATAGTCAAACTCCACCGCCTCCATCGTGATTGCGCTCGCGTGCGGAATTATTGTTTCGTATTCCAGTGAAGGCGTTTTGGTGCGCAGCACATCTGACAAAAAAAGCGAGACGCTACGCATCGACTGCTGCGCTTCGCCCAGAGTCGAACCCAGCATTTCTATTGGGCCCGACAGGAGGATTACATAGGTGGCAATCAATGCAAATTCGCCGGCGGTAATTTGCCCGTTCGGACTTGCGTGGATCAGAACATAGAGGCTAGCTGCAAACATCGCTATAAACAAGAATGCGTTAATGGTAAGCATCCCAAACATGAGAAACCAATAGCCGTTCTGGATCTTCCTGTCCTCCTCCAAGACGTCTTGATATCTTCTGAATAGCTGCCCAAATGCGTTGTATTGACGAACGGCGCCGATGTTGAGAACCGAATCGACCAGAACGCTGTACGACTTTCTTCCCGCATCCATCACTTGAATACGTCGGGGCGAAAGCTTCTTTAAGAACAGGTAGTTGTTCAGTACGAAGAGCAACGTGTAGCCCGCAAAGATGTAGGCAATTGTGCTGCTAATTGCTGTGGCGATAACTACCATAGCTATCACCAATTGTACGAGTGGAGATACTACATTGAACGCGATGTTTCTAACGAATGAGTAAAGCTCGTTGGACGTTTGATTTAGCTGTTGAGCCAAAGAGCCGACAGAATTTTCGACGAAGAACTGAGCATTTCTGTCACAGAGAAATTTGAAGTATCGCTGTGAAATGGCTTCCACTAGGGTGATGCGCAGAAGGCTCTGAACGTAGAGGGAGCCGGTGTTAAAGAGTTTGGTGAGCGCGATTAAGCCGACATAGAGACCACCAAGCCAAGCCACCGAGCTAGCAATGGGCTGATTCGCGGAATTGCCCCCGAGAAGATCTATTGCTTTTGCCAAAAACAACGGCGCAAATGCAGAGAGCGATGACGAGAGGATGGTCAGCCCCATCGCCACTGTCAGCAGAAAAGCTGATTGACCAGCCAAGCCGCTCCGGAGAATGAGGAGGATAAATGAAGAATTTCCCATTTTCGAATTAGCCGGCTGCGGGTTGCGTGAGCATGGATTGCAAAAATAATTCTAGCTGGATAATATTTATTAAGGCGGGGAAGTCTTCATTCAAATACGCTTGCCCGTTGACGCTAATACTCTTACGAAGCTGTTCCGTGTCTATGCCCAATGCGCGCACGAGAATTCCGGCGGACAACCACTGATGCAAAATTTCCTGATTATCTTGGAAGTATTTGAACAGCCCGGCAGAAGATGATCGTTTGGATCTCCTCCAAGAGAAATCGTGCCTGGACGCCCGAAATACTGAATTTCGTAGGACCACCCGATCATGTTCCGAGCTATAGAGCTCTGAAACCGGACGGTGTAGCACTGTGCCGATTACTTCGGGAAGCAGCAGAGGGTGCAGAACCGTTGCCCCTTCTGCTCTGGGCGGGGATATCGTGTGCAGTGCTAGCAGAATCGCGCGTACGTGTGCGTGCTTTGCCGTCCGCGGATCCAGCCCGCTCAATAAATGGTGCTCTGGTCGAGACTTGGAAGTGGATGCTGATGGAAGCCAGGTAGGCGTATGCAGGAGAGCTGCGAGGTGATTTTTCCCTCGAAATAGAAGCTTGAGGTTGCTCACCATTGCTGCGTATATATTGTCTTTCTTTAGCCGACAATAGCGCCGGACCTCTGAAAATGCGCCAACGATATTGAGCTTCAGCAGGGGATCAAAGGCTACATTCCTGCCGGGATTTTGCAGAAATACGTGATCTCCCCCATGCCCTGTAAGTATCAGCTCTCGTGGGATCTCGGCTGTACCAAGAACGGCCAGGTTCTCGGCCGGGGGGGCGGGCGAGAAAATGTCGACGTCAAAAGGTGAGGAAAATACCGGTGTCTTGAATAAGTGTGGTTGAAATGGCGAGGGACTGTCCTCGTTCATTCGCTGAATCTGTATTTCTGCTCTAAGTGACTTTGCAATGCGGGTGGCTTCTGCGAGCTCAGTATCAGCGTAGGGCAACGAGCTCAATGCATGCGTTGCGACGAAATTTGTACCTGCCTTCGTGAGGCAATAAAGTAGTGCGCTGGAATCCAGACCGCCTGAGAAGCTGAGAGAGGTGCGTTCGAACTGTTTGGTGATGCACGCGAGCCTTTCAGATAGCAGAGGAACGACATCCTCACCGTTGGGCACAGGAACATGCGCGGGCAGTGGTGTAAGTGCACGAAGGTCACTGTGTACGGCTTGACCAAGCGAGATGGATTTCACGCGCTGAAGAGGCGTGGCGTTGGAGAACTCTGGAGTGTCGACGATGAATCGCCGACAATACTCGCCGTCAATCTCGTGGGTGCCGGAGTCGGTCAATCGAAGGAGCCAAGAGGGCTTAGTCGAAAATGCAATCGTGCTGTCTATCGTGGAATAGAACAAATCTTGTCCTCGATAGAGGCTCCTGGCCACTTCCACCTCTCCTCGTCGGCATCTCGCGATCAGGTAAGGCCCTGCAAGCTTGTGAGCGACTCTCAGCCAATGATCGCTTAGAAAGTCGTCGCGCCGCCGCACAATTTCATTCATAACGTAGGTGGGGGCGCGGTACAGGACCCGCAGATCACCGGATATAAACTCTGCCCACGCCCGTGTGTACATGATCGTAAGCCAATCATCACTCTGTATGGCTAGGTGGCTGTTGTTGCCATGTGCATCGATGACGTGGCGAACCCGTTGAGTCAAATGTTGGGCGTGGATGAGCAGCATCAGACCTCCATGATTACGGCCAGCTTTTTGCGCAAGCTGGCATCATCGTTTATAGGAATTCCGTCCAATTCGACCCAGGCATGACTAAAGAATGGCCTAGTTCGCGTGCCAACGACCAACGTCACCGGGTAGCCCAACTTTCGTCCCAATAAGCAGAGAGTAAGAGCATAGGAGAGACATCGATTGCTGCTGAAATCTAGGATGAAGGTCTTGTTAATATGGTCCATTAATTCAGCAAGAGTGCTCCTTTTCTTGCGGGGTGCGTGCGTTGTCACCGGCGTAGCAAGTAGTGTTTTAACGACCCCTTCAAATCCACGAAATTTTAGGAGCCATCCCGCCTTCCACAATGCGACGACTGTTTTGAACAGAAGAGGGATGGACTTCTGACAAGGAGAGACTGTTGGCGTCGTCCAACGGACTTCGAGCAGGCCCTCGCTGGATTGGGTTGTCAATATCCCGGGAAACTGCAGCACTTTGTCGAGCAGGCCATCAGCCTCCAATGCCGAAGACAACGCGCGGTCTTCGGTGCCTTTAGACTCTAGGAAGATATTCACCCTTTCTAGGACGATGTCAGGAATGATCGAGAACCTATTGGCAGCTATATCGAGAATGACCAAATCATCTCGGAAGTGGGCCAATCCTACGGCAACGCTCGGACTGTAATTCCTCACCAACTCTTCTCCACAGTCTGGAGGCGCGCCAGGACAGGTACGCTGTCCCAGCGTGGACCTTCAATGTTTCAGAGATAACTTTGGGTGCGGTTGACTTAACCGTACTTGGTGACGCCTACCGTACCCGAATTCACGGGGCACATGGGGCCGCAAAAATACTCGGGAATTCCGCCGGTGCCGCCTTGAGTGAGCTGGCTTGCCGCCGTATCGATTTTGACGATCTTGATTGCCAAGTTCGCCTGCTTCAGGGATTGCTGTTGCATTCTTTACTCCATAAAAGAGGATTGACCTGCTAACAACTTAGTCTTTTAACGCGAATCGTTATCAGACGCATGCATATTAAATGGGTATTGGTTAACTTGTCAATGCGCCGTGCGACTTGGCGGGACTTGACCGGCAAAGTCCTGGGGGACTTTCTCGCCCAACGATTGTTGCGAGCGGAGAAATTGCCGTTGGCGACCAAGGCAATCTGGATCACGGCGTGCCCGGCCTGACTGGCCGCCCGTGCAAGCGCCCGAAAAAGCTCCACGCCGACAAAGCTTATGATTGCCGCCGGTGCCGACGGTATCTGCATGCCTTCCGTGGCGCGTAACGGCGGGGCGAACACCTGGCCGGGAGAACAACTGGCCTGCGCCGTGCAAGTCGGCAGGAATCCGCCAGCGTCGTGGTATCTCACTGGCGGCATCCGAATCGGCGTTCAGCAACCGGCAGGGGGGGTTTAGCAGCTAGACGCCTCCCCGGTGAGTGCTCCGATTCGAATGAGCATTGCTCTCGCATATCCCGTCTCCCAGCGGGAACGCCTGGTGGCCTGGTCCTTCTGCGTGAAGCCGCTGTGCCAGAGCCTGTCAGTGGAATCGATGGTCGACCAGTCCTGGCGCACACCGACGGTGGTGTGCCAGTTGCCCAGCGCAATCTGGTCCTGCACGTAAAGGCCGGTCAGCGTCGAACGCATGCCCTTGTCCATGACCGTGGGCGGGACGGGCTGCGGCGCGCCGTAGACGGGGCTGTAGATATCCAGCTTGGTGCCGTTGTAGGTCGTGCGGTAGTCGCCGTCGCCGCGCATCTGCTCCCACACCAAGCCGGCCAGCAGTTCGTGGCGCGCGGCGCCGGTGGCGAAGCGGCCTTTCAACTGGTTGTCCAGGGTGAAGCTGTCGTAGCGCTCGGTGGAACCGAGCACCTGGCGGTCGATGGTGCGCAGGTCCGGTTGCAAGGCGGCCAGGACCACGGCGTCATAGTCGCTGTCGACGCGGGTGTAGCGGCCGTTCAGGCTCATCGACCAGTCGCCCGCCAGCTTCTGGTCGAACTGGTAGCCCACGGCGCGGATGGTGCGCGCGAACGTGTCGTAGCCCGGCTCGCCCACGTTGAAGCGGGGCGGCAGTTGGCCATGGGGGTTGGGCAGTACGCTGCCGATGCCCGGCACCGACGAGATCATGCCCAGGCCGGGATCGTCCTGGTAGCGCGCGTACAGCGTCAAGCGGGTGGCAGCGCTGGGTTGCCAGGTAAGCGAGGGCGCGACCGCGCGGCGGCGTAGCCAGGTGCCGTCCAGTTGGCCATCGCTGTTCATGGCGGTGCCGACGACCCGGAACAGCAGCGTGCCGCGTTCGTCGGCCTTGCCGCCCAGGTCGAACGAGCCGCGACGGTAGCGGCTGGTGCCGCCCTCAAGCTCAATGAGGCGCACGGCGTCTTCGCGCGGCAGCTTGCTGGTCAGGGCAATGACGCCGCCGGGCGTGGAGGTGCCGTACAGCACCGAGGCGGGGCCGCGCAGCACTTCCATGCGTTCGAGCAGGAAAGGATCGACCTGCTGGCCGCCGAAGACGACGCCGCGGTTCAGGCGCATGCCGTCCAGAAAGGTGTCAACGGGGCCGTTGCCCGTGCTGAAGCCGCGGATGCTCATGTCGTCATAGGCGGTGACGGCGCCCCAGGATTCGGTGGCGACGCCGGGCGCGTAGCGGAAGGCCTCGTTGACCGAGCGCACGTTGCGCGCGTCCATCTGCTCGCGGGTGATCACCGAGAGGGACTGCGGCGTCTCGATCAGGGGCGTGTCGGTGCGCGTGGCGGAACTGGAGCGACGCGGCACCACGCCGTCGTCCTGCGGGATGCCGACGACCTCGACGGACGGCAAGGTGGGGGCGTCCCCCGCCTTGGCGGCTTCGGCCGCCTGCGCTGCGCCGGGCTGGGCCCAGGCCAGCAGAAGCAGATGAAATCCGACAGCAAGAACCCGAGGCGTTGCGCATCTGGCGCGAGATTGGAAGATCATGAGTGTGGTCCGTTGGTTAGATGGCATGCTTCCCAAGACCCGGCGCGTATCGCCGGCGCGATGGATGGAAATTGCTTTGAAGCGGACTCATTTAATATTGCGTCTCATTCCCTTAACTACCCGGATCGGGTCATCGCCCCAAAACGGTTCCCCCGGTTATCGCTCTATGAAGACCTATCCCGCCATGCCGCCTCACGGCGCCGCTTCCGCCCTGCCCGAGTTGTCCACGTCCTCGATGCTCGACGCGGACTTCCTGGCGCACTTCCTGCCGGAGCAACGACACCGGTTGGTCTACGTGCAAGCGGCGGACGGCATTGAGCTGTGCCACTGGCAAAGCGCATTCGAGCAACCAGTTGCCGTTCAAACGCGTGACGACGGCGACCGCGTATTGCTGTCGTATCAACTGCGCGGCGATACCGATTGCTGGCTGGCAGGCGGCGTCGCCGGACAGCGCGAAGCCGTCAAGGAAACGTCCGGCTGCGTCTACTACACGCCCGATCGTCGCGGGCGCTTTGTGCAGCAGGGAGTTTGCGAGAGCGTGACCGTCGCGCTGCGGCCGGACGTGCTTCGCTTGTGGTTGGAAGACATGGACGCACCGTTGCGGCGGTCGCTGGATTCCGGGGGATGCTTTCGAACCGGGTATCGCGGCGAAAAGCTGCACCAGGCGGTGCTCGCAATTGGCCGTGAGTTGAAGCACCTGCGCACGCCCGCATACGAAACGCCTGGCGCCCGCCTGATCCGCGAGGCGCAGGCCATGATGCTGACCGGACTGTTTCTCGAAGCTGGCCAAACGGATATCGGCGGCGCCACCACCGCCCCGCCACGCCAACGCCTGCTGGCGGCGCGGGACTTTCTATTGGCCGACCTGGCCAATCCGCCGACGCTGGCGCAGATCGCCGCCGAGACCGGCTTGAGCGCCATGCGCATCAAGCGCGGATTCCGTGAGGTGTTCGGCCACACCGTCTACGGGTTGTTCCAGCAGACGCGGATGCGCGAGGCGCAGCAGCGGCTGCGGGCGGGCAAGGTGACGGTGATGGAGGTGGCGTTCGACCTGGGGTATTCCAACCCCAGCCACTTCGCGGCGGCGTTCCGCAAAGAGTTCGGCGTGGGGCCGGGGGAATACAAGCGCGGGGCGGCGGGCGCATGACGCGCCAGCATCGCCTCGCAATGCCGGCCCCGTCCCGCTACCACTGATACGCCAAGGTCAGATTCACCTGTCGTCCAAGCCCCGGGAAGCAACCTGTGCCCAGGTCATAGCAGCCCGCCACATGACGCTTGTTAGTCAGGTTGGCAACGTTGAGTTGCAGCCTCGCGCCCTTCATGGACGGCGATTGCCGCCCGAAATCGTAGTGCAGTTGCGCATCGAGCAGCGTGAATGACGGCGTGCGGAATTCCTCCACTTGCATGCCGCCGGCGGTATTGCCGTGGTAGCGCGCGCCCAGCGCCGCGCCCAGGCCCGACGGCGCATCCCACGCCAGCCAGACGCCGCCGAATTGCGCCGGCACGCGCACGGGCCGCTTACCGACGATATCCGCACTGCCCTTGGTGTATTCGACCTGCTGCCAAGTGTAGGCAGCGATCACGCTCCATTGCGCGGCGAGGCGAGCACGCGCTTCCAGTTCCAGGCCGCGAGAACGCATCTCGCCTTCCTGGATACGCTGCCATGGATTGGCGGGGTCGGGGATGAGCACGTTTGCTTGCGTCAGATCGTAGAGGGCGGCGGTGAACAGCGCGTCCCAGTCCAGTGGCTGGTATTTGAGGCCCGCCTCGAACAGTTCACCCCGGCTCGGCTTGAACGGCGTGCCGCGGGCCGATAGCTGATTGATGGGCTGGAACGACTGGGCGTAGGTGGCATAGGGCGCCAAGCCGTTCTCGAAACGATAGAGCGTGCCGATCCGGCCGGTGGTGGCGCGATCATGCTGCGTAAAGTCGTTGTGCCAACGAAAGTCCACGGTGTCGATGGTGGAGCGGTCATGCCGCAGGCCGAGCATAGTGTGCCAACCGCCGAACGACAACTGGTCTTGCAGGTAGAAGCCCATCTGCGTCGAGCGCACGCGATTGTCCATGCCCACGGGCAAAGCGGCGGGGATGGGCATCCCGTAGACCGGTTCGAAGATGTCCAGCGACGGGATGTCCAGCGACGGGGGCTTGCCCTTTCTGAAGTCGCCACGACCCCGCAGTTGTTCCCAGCTTATGCCGGCCAGCAGTTCGTGTTGCAGGACACCGGTGGCAAAGCGGCCGCGCACTTGGTTATCGAGCGCGAGGGTGTTATAGCTTTCGTCCGACGCGTTGGCGTAGCGATCGATGGTGCGCAAATCCGGCCGCAAGCCTGTCATGCGCACGGCGGCGTACTGCACGTCGATATCGGCGTAGCGGCCGTTCAGCGACAGCGACCAGTCGTCGGCCAGACGCTGGTCGAATTGATAGCCCGCCGCGCGCTGGGTGCGGGAGAAGCGATCATACGAAGGCTCGCCCGTGTTGAAGCGCATTGGCAGCCGACCGTGCGGGTTGGGTAGCATCGTGCCCTGCGCGGGCAGCGAACCGATCATGCCGGACTGGGGGTCCCCCTGATAACGCGCGTACAACGTAAAGCGGGTGGCCGCGCTCGGTTGCCAGGTCAACGACGGCGCAACCGCGCGGCGGCGAGCCGGCGCGCCGTCCATGTGGCCTTCGCTGTTCATGGCCGTGCCGACGACGCGAAACAGCAGCGTGCCGCTCGCATCGGCCATGCCGCCTAGGTCGAAGGAAGCGCGCCGGTTGCCATACGAGCCCCCCCTCCAGCTCGACCCGCCGGATGGCCTGATCGCGCGGCAATTTGCTGGTCAGGACCACCACCCCGCCGGGGTTGGCCCTGCCATACAACACCGATGCCGGACCGCGCAGAACCTCCATGCGTTCGAGTAGAAATGCGTCGACCTGCTGCGCTCCGAAGACCAGGCCTTCGCCCATGCGCAAGCCGTCCAGAAAGGTGTCCGCCATATCGTTGGTCGACGTGAAACCACGGATGGTGAGCTCGTCATACCCGCTGACGCCGCCCCAGGCTTCTGTCGCGATGCCGGGCGCATAGCGGAAGGCCTCGTTGACCGAATGGACGTCTTGCGCATCCATTTGAGAGCGCGTGACCACTGAGATGGACTGCGGGATCTCGACCAGCGGCGTGCTGTTGCGCGTCGCCGCGCTGGCGCGCTGGGGCACGAGGCCGTCGTCGTCGGCCGGGGCGGCGACCTCGATGGCAGGCAATGTCGGGGCTTGGCCGGCCTTGGCCGATTGCGCCGCGCCCGGTTGGGTCCACGCCAACAGCAATAGTGGAAATCCGACGCTGAGAAGTCGGGACGTCGCGCATGGGGAACGGAATTGGAAGATCATGGGTTCAGATCCTGTGGGGGTCGGCAAGGCACCCAGGCGGCGACCGAAGCCACTGCTCGGACGCGCGCGGGTGCAGTTTCAAGCCACCTCATTGGATATGGCGGCCCCTGCCCGCCCACACCTGAATCAGGTTCATTCCACCCGCATTGGATCCCCATCGACACCATGACGCCCCGCCATCCGCCCGCTCCGCCCGAAGTCCGCACGTCGGCCATGCTCGATCCGGCCCGCCTTGCGACCCTGCTGGCGCGGCAACGCCACCTGCTGGTTTCCGTTCCCGCCAGCGACGGCGTCGAACTGCACTATTGGCAAAGCGCGTTCAAGCAGCCGGTGACGCTGGACGCGCGGGGCGACGAGGATCGCGTGCTGTTCACGTATCAGTTGCGCGGCTGCGCCCACTGCTGGTTGGACCGGGGCCCGGCAAGCCGGGGCGAGTACATGCGTGAGAACGCCGGCAGCGTCCATTTCGCGCCGGGCCGGCACAGCCGCTTTCATCAACAGGGCGCGTGCGAGAGCGTCTCGGTCGCGGTGCGTCCGGACGTGCTGCGGGGCTGGATCGACGACCTGGACCCGCCATTGCGGCGATCCCTGGACTCCGGCGCGTGCTTCGTGGCGGGCTACCGTGGCGCCCGGCTACACGAAGCGGCCTATGCGCTCGGCCACGCGCTCAAGCATGCCTCGACGGCGACGCCAACCACGGCGGGCGCCCGCCTGGTTCACGAAGGTCATGCCCTGCTGCTGCTGGGCCAGTTCCTGGAGGCCGGGCGCGCCGGGGGAGGACGCCACAGCCGGGTCGTGACGCACCGCCAGCAACTGCTGGCGGCCCGCGATCACCTGCTTGCCGATCTGGCCCATCCGCCCACCCTGGCGCAGATGGCGCTCGAAGCGGGCATCAGCGCCATCCGCATCAAGCGCGGATTCCGGGAATTGTTCGGGCACAGCGTGTATGGGTTGTTCCAGCAGGAACGGATGCGCGAGGCGCGGCGGCGCCTGCAGGCGGGCGGAGTGACAGTCATGGAGGTGGCGTTCGGCCTGGGCTATTCGAACCCCAGCCATTTCGCGGCAGCGTTCCGCAAGCAATTCGGCATCGCCCCCGGCGAATACAAACGCAGCCAGCCCCTTACCCCCGCTGGCTCAACGCCTTGGCAATCCGATGCCGCCCCACCGTCGTCTTCGGCACCTTGAACGGAAACCAGCTACGCACGTCTTCGTCCAGCCCGATCCCGTGCATGTAGTTGTAGATCGCCTTCTTCAACGCCCGTCCCAGCGCGTCGTGATCCACCCCGGTCGGGTCGTCGAAGCCGATGTCGTTCTTGGCGAACGTCACGTCCGGCAGCGGTCGCAGCGTCACGCCGTATTCCTCGGGGTTCAGCCCCACCGGGGAATGCACTGTACAGGCGAAGCGGTGGAAGAACCCGCTCTGGATACAGCCGTTTTCGAACAGTTGGCGCACGTATTCCAGCGCGTCGACGGTGTCCTGCACGGTCTGCGTGGGAAAGCCGTACATCAGGTAGGCGTGCACCAGAATGCCGGCGTCGGTAAAGGCGCGGGTCACGCGCGCCACCTGGTCGACCGACACGCCCTTCTTCATCAGGTTCAGCAGGCGGTCCGAGGCGACCTCCAGGCCGCCCGAGACGGCGATGCAGCCGCTGTCGGCCAGCAGTTCGCACAGCTCGGGGGTGAAGGTCTTCTCGAAGCGGATGTTGCCCCACCACGAGATGCCGGCGTTGCGCGCGATCAGTTCCGTGGCCAGGGCCTTGAGGGACTTGGGCGGCGCGGCCTCGTCGACGAAGTGGAAGCCGGTCTGCCCGGTTTCCTGCACGATGGCCTCGATGCGGTCGGCCAGCACCGTGGCCGAGGCGCCTTCGTAGCGGCCGATGTAGTCCAGGCTCACATCGCAGAAGCTGCACTTCTTCCAGTAGCAGCCGTGGGCCACGGTCAGCTTGTTCCAGCGGCCGTCGCTCCACAGGCGGTGCATGGGGTTGAGCATGTCCAGCAGCGACAGGTAGCGGTCCAGCGGCAGGCCGTCCCAGGTGGGCGTGCCGACTTCGGCGAAGGCGACGTCGGGCTCGACCAGGTTGACGTAGCGCACCGCGCCGCTGTCGCCGTCGCGCAGGAAGGTGCGCACCAGGCGCTGGCGCGAGCGCTTGCCTTGCACGTGTTCCATCAGCGCCAGCAAGGGGCGCTCGCCGGCGTCGAGGCTGACGAAGTCGAAATAGTCGAAGACGCGCGGGTCTTTCAGTTCGCGCAGCTCGGTGTTGACGAAGCCGCCGCCCAGCACGGTGATGATCCTGGGGTCTTGCGCCTTGATGGCCTGGGCGATGCGGAAGGCGGCGTAGACGGCGCCGGGGAACGGCACCGACAGCAGCACCATGGTGGGCTGGTGGCGCGCCAACGCTTCCAGGGTCAGGTCGCGCAGGGTGTCGTCGACCAGGTTCAGCGGCGCGGCCAGCGCGTCGGCCAGCGGATCGAAGGTCGGCTGGCTGCCGGCCAACGATTCGGCGTAGCGCACGAATTCAAAACGCGGATCGATGGCGTCGCGCAGCACGTCGGCCAGGTCGTTCAGGTACAGCGTGGCCAGGTGCTTGGCGCG
>NZ_JBLZXF010000037.1:0-40398 GCF_050285585.1 Achromobacter sp.
AGTTCAATGGATAGAATGAGAGTTTCCGAAGCTCTTGATACAGGTTCGATTCCTGTCGGGCGCGCCATCAAATCAAGGACTTACGTTTTTCCGGGGCCACTTTTGGGCCCAAAGCGCGCGAATCTACGTGAGTTCTTTGGTGTTCAATTCAGGCTCCCGAGCAGGCAAACGCTCGGCATATAGGGCCGCCATCTTCGCTTTTTTTCCGCTGGTTGGATTGCCGTCAATCCATTTGTCTACGTGACGTGATGTCTATGTCGCGGGGCTCCCTGTCTACATGGCGTGACAACTTGTAGGCAAGGCGGGCTGCGGACACGCCACGGGCGATCGTCGAGACGATGCAACACTTTGGCCCTTCGAGCCGTCATCACGCGGTTAGAACAGCCGGTCACAATCGCCCATTCTTATCAGTCGTCTTCAGCGAAATGGCGACGCACCGTTCAACGAAAGCAACCCGACCCAGTCCGGGCCTGTGCCCGCCCGCGCGCCAGGCGCCGCCATCTTGTCGGTCGGTGCGCCGTGTGCGTGAAATATAAGGATCCACGATGCGCAGCACCCGTGCCACATCCCATGACGTGTCCCGCCGACCGAGCATGGCCGCCTGGTGGTGCCGCTTGCGCGCGATGTCGCGGGGGCTGCTGGGGCTGGGGCTGATCGCGGCGCAGGCGCCGCCGGTCCAAGCCCAGACCGTGCCGCAACATTGGGCGAGTTATGCGCAGTTGGCCAGTAGCCAATTCCAGGCATGGCTGAGCGATCCCAACAACGAAGCCGTGGTGCGACTGCACGAAAAAATGCAGGGCCGCCTGTTGAACAGTACCTCATCGACGCCGCCGGAGCCGCTGGTGGTGCGAGTATGGGTGGCGGCGAACGGCAAGGTGCATCGCGTGGAGTTCGCGAGCCTGGGCGATGCGCAGGCCGATGCCGACCTGCACGGGGTATTGACGGCACAGCCGTTGTCAGAGCCGCCGCCGCGCGATATGCGCCAGCCGATGGCACTGCGTTTGAACCTGGAATACCCCTCCTGAGGTGCGGCTTCCTGGGATGTCAGGGGCGGGGCGGACGCTGCGGCTGGGCCGACGCGCCGAAGGTATTGCCCATGCGATTGGACGTCGCCGCGCGATTGACCTGGCCGATCTGGTTGCCGGGACGCGAGAAGATTTCTTCGGACGCCAGGGCGGGGTTGTCGCGCGGTGCGCTCGACGCTGGCGCCATCTGGGCGTTGAGGCACTCGTACGACAGGGCGCGATGGCCGTTGACTTCGACATCGACGCAGGCGGAGTCGGCAGGCTTTCGGGGCGAGGCGGCTTGCTGCGCGGCGGCCGCCACGGGCAGGGCCAGGCCAAGCAGCAGTAACCATTTGGGCCTAAGGGCAACGGACATGAGACGGCTCCTTCAGTGCTACCGAGCGCGAACACAGTGTAGTGTTACCTGCTGCGGCGTGCCGTGAAAGATTCATGTCATGCGCCGGCTGCAAGATGTTGCATCCTTTTACCGCGCCCCTGTTTTGTCGATGTCAGCACTTGGGCAATCCCCCTTTTTCCTCTGCTCCCGCCATCCATGCGCGTGGTCTGGTTGTTGACGATGACGGTCATGCTGTGGGCGGCTGGGGCGTCGGCATGGGCGCAAGCGTCGGCCGAGACGCACGTGTTCGATCTGCCGGCCCTGCCGTTGGAGCAAGCCTTGCGGCGCTATGGAGAAATCACGAGGCTGTCTATTTTCTTTGACACCGAGCAGGTGCGCGGCAAACGCAGTCCGTCCGTTCGGGGGCGTTATACCCGGGCCGAGGGTTTGAGCCGTTTGTTGAAAGGCACGCAGATGCGCGCGCAGTCCGTTTCTTCGGACGTGGTCACGGTCGTGCCTTTGGAGGCCGAGGCGCCCACGCCGGATCGAGGCAATGTGCTGGCGCTGTCCTACGACGGATACCTGCAGCAAAGCATCATGCATGTGTTGTGCGCGCAGCCTGGCTTGCAGGCCGACCGTCAACGCATCGCGTTGCGCTTCTCCATCAATAAGGATCGCCGCGTCGAAGACCTGCGCGTGCGTGTCCAGGCGCGGCCCGAGATGGAGCCTGTCGTGCGCCAGGCCCTGTCGCAGGCGCGCTTACGTCCGCCGCCGGCCGGCCTGGCGCAACCCATGGTCCTGCTGGTGTCGCCGCAGGCCGCCGCCCGATGGGGAGGCTGCCAGCGATGAGCAGGAAGGGAGTGGAGCGCCTGCAGCAGCTGATCACGCAGGGTTACGACGCTTTGCGCCGGCAAGTGGCCTACCGCCTCGGGAGCTCGTCGGACATGGCTTCGGACGCGTTGCACGAAGCCTATGTGCGCCTGGTGTCGCAGGACAATCTCGACGAGGTACGCCACCCGCACACCTATCTGGTCAATACCGCCGTCAATGTGGCGATCGACCGCATCCGCAGCGACGCCCGCCTGTTGGGCGACGATGAGATCGAGGCCGTGTTCGAGCAGGCGCGCGGCGCGCAGCCGGGGCTGGATAGCGACCTGGCTGCGCGCCAGCGCCTGGACACGGCGATGCGGGCGCTGCAGGACATGCCGCCGCGCCAGAGCGCCTTGCTGATCGCACATCGCGTCCACGGCGAAGATACCGAAAGCCTGGCGCGCCGCTGGGGCATCTCGGCGCGCATGGTGCGCCGCGAGATCCAGACCGCCGCTCAAACCTGCATGGCCGCCATGGAGGCTCGCGATGTTCCGAAGAAAACCCGATGACCGGTTCCGGTTTTGCGTCGTCAATCGTCTGGTCTGTTGATAGCACTTATTTTTGAACAATGAACAAGGCCTTCATGGCGACCGAACTCAACGCTCCAGGCGATGACGTCCTGCGTCAGGCGCGCGCGTGGGTGGTATTGCTCAAGACCGGGCAGCCGACCACGCGCGATCTGGAAGCCCTGAAGGCCTGGTGCGCGCAAAGCGCCGGGCACGCCCGCGCCTGGTCGCAGGCCGCGCATGAATGGCAGGCCGTCGAGACCGCTGCGCAGCGCGTTCCGCAGGCCCAGCCCGCGCGTAAGGTCCATGGTTTCGCGGGGGCGCGCGTCGGGCGCCGCGCCTTTCTGGGCGGCGCCGTGGCCGCCGGCGCGGCGTATCTGGCCGTGAGCCCGCCCTGGGGGCTGTGGCCATCCTGGTCGGAGTTCAGGGCCGACTACCGTACAGGCGCGGGGGAACAACGCTCGCTGGAGCTGCCGGGCCAGGTGCGCGTCACCCTGAATACTCGCACCAGCATCACCGTGAACGACGCCGCCGCCAGGCCGCGCATCGACTTGATCAGCGGCGAGGCCGCGGTGTCCGCGCCCGCTTGCGACATCGTGGCGGGCGCGGCCAGCGTCAGGCTCGACCACGCCGATATCGAAATGCGCCAGCTGGAAGACGGCCGCGTGCGCGTGCGCTGCCAGCGCGGCGCGGCCGAGTTGCGGCATCCGGCCGGCAGGGTGGCGTTGGCGGCGCAACAGGAAGCCTTTTACGACGAAAGACGCGTCGGCCCCGCGACGCCGCTGGCCAAGGCAGCGTTGGCGTCCGCCTGGCGCGAGGGGGTGGTGGTGTTCGATGACCTGCCGCTGGATCAGGCGGTGCAGGAGATCAACCGCTATCGGCCGGGCAGGGTGGTGCTGGTCGACGACGCCTTGGCCGATCGACGGTTCTCGGCGCGCGTGCGGGTAAGCGACTTGGACCAGGCCCTGGAGCTGCTGCGGACGGCGCATCACATCCGTTTGCGCCGCGTGGGTGAGTTGGTGCTGATCGGCTGAGTGTCACAAACGCCTGTCATGAAAGATTCATGGCTTGGCATTTCCGCGTTTCGCGCGTCGAACGTCTAGTGGAAAAGCGTCCGCCCCGATGCTGCCATTTTCACGCTAGATCCTGGAACCGTCGCACATGACTCACCCCGCTGTTTCCGCTCACTATCGCTTGACCCCTCTGGCCGCGTCGCTGTCGGCCTTGGCCATGCTGAGCGCATTGTCGCTGGGCGGCGCATCCGTTGCGCACGCTTCCGGCGCGTGGTGGGTCGGCGCGGACGTCGCCAAGCAGACGCGCACCCTGCGCCAGAACTCGCCGGGCCTGGGCGCGCAGACGGCGGCCGAACAGCGCCGCCAGGCGACGCAGCAACTGCGCCGTTCGGTCGACAACCTCAATCGCGTGGCCGGCGAAGCGGGCGCCATCGCCCAGGCCCAGGCGCGCCAGACAGCCGCCTGGCAGAAGGAGCGCAATCGCCCGGCGCAGGCCGGCGACTCCCCCGACGGTCTGACGCAGGGCGGCTTGTGGGACAAGGACGCCAACGGTCAGGCGCTGCCCTGGATCGGGGTGTCCGACAAACGCGCCGTGGCCAGCAATGCCCAGGGCAAGACCACGGTGACCATCGAGCAGACCCAGGCCAAGGCGATCCTGGACTGGGACACCTTCAACATCGGCCGCAACACCGAGGTGGTGTTCGATCAGGCGACTTACGCCAACGCGGCCGCCCGCAGCGGCGCGCGAACCGCACAGTCGGAGTGGGCGGTGCTCAACCGCGTGGTCGGGGCCTCGGCCAAGCCCAGCCAGATCCAGGGTTCGATCCGCGCCGATGGCTCGGTCATGGTGGTCAATCAGAACGGCGTGATCTTCACCGGCAGCAGCCAGGTCAACGCGCGCAATCTGGTGGCGGCGGCGGCCAGGATCAGCAACGACCAGTTCCTCAGCCGCGGCATCTACGGCGCCGACGCCAACACGGCCTCGTTCACCGAAGCCCTGGGCAATGTCTCGGTGCAGGCGGGCGCATTGATTCAGACCCATGAGCCCGCCAGCGTGACGCAGGGTGGTGGCTATGTGCTGCTGATGGGCCAGGACGTGCGTAATGACGGCGACATCCGCACCCGCAAGGGCCAGACGCAGTTGGCGGCGGGCGACAGCTTCGTGATCCGCAAAGGACTGGTCACCAACAGCACCGATGGCGGCACGACCTACTCGACCACGCGCGGCAATGAAATCGCGCCCAAGGCCGACGCCAATCTCGATCTCGCGCGCGTCGACCCGGCGATTGAGCGTGGCCTGGTGCAGAACACCGGCCTCATCCAGGCCCGCGAAGGCGACATCACCCTTGCCGGCCACGACGTGCGCCAGAACGGCGTGGCGCTGACCACGACCTCGGTCAACGCGCGCGGCACCATCCATTTGCTCAACAGCGCGGGCGACGCGCAAGGCCAGGTCACGCTCGGCAAGGATTCCGTCACCGCCATCCTGCTCGAAGACGATGGCCAGTCCGCCTTCGATGGCCAGCGCAATGCCTTGATCGAAGCGTCCGCCACGCTGGACCAGCAGCGGCGGGGCATCAGCGGCACCTTCGATAATCTGTCCAAACAGTCCGACCGTCGGGACCAGTCCCGCATCGAGATCGTCTCGGGCCAGAACGTGGATTTCACCGACGGCAGTCTGACGCTGGCGACCGGCGGCCAAGTGGCGGTGAGCGCCGAAGGCAGCGCCACGATCCACGCCGGCGCGGCCGTGGACGTCTCGGGCGCCGTGGGCGTGCAAGTCGCGATGGCCTCGAACAACGTCCAGATCAACATCCAGGGCAACGAGCAGCGCGACGCCTCGGGCAATCGCGAGTCCGGCAATCTGAACAACACCAATGTGTGGGTGGACCGCCGCTACCTGGTGCTGGTGCCGGCCGGTACGGGCGGCTATGAAACCGACCGATGGTATACCCAAGGCGGCCTGCTGGAAGTGGGCGGGTACCTGGGCACCACCGGCCATACCATCGGCGAGTGGATGGCGCAGGGCGGCACGGTCAACTTTGCCGGCGGCGGGGTGACGACGCGAGCGGGCTCGAGCATCAACCTTTCGGGCGGTTCGCTGGACGTGCAAAGCGGCTATCTCAACCAGAGTTGGCTGCGCGGCGGCGACGGCCGTCTCTATACCGTGGATCGCGCGCCGGGCGATCTGCTCTTTCCCGAGGACGCCTCGTACACGGGCTATGAACGCAAGAGCGTGCGCTGGGGGCGCACGGACACCTTCCTCAATCCCTTGATCGCCAAGGCGCAGCGCTGGGAAGAAGGCTACACGGTGGGCCGCGACGCGGGCCGCCTGATCATCGGCACGCGCCAGGCTACGCTGGACGGCGATGTGGAAGCCAAGGCTTTTCAGGGCGTGCGGCAGATCAACGCGCCGCAGTCGCGCCTGGACGGCTATCAGCAGAGCCAGACGGCCGCGCCGCGCCGCGCGGGCCTGATCCTGGGTACCTGGCAGCCGGTGTATGACGAGGCCTCGGGCAATCTGCGTTATACGCCGGGGGCGGTGGTTGACGAGATCGTGCTGGGCATGCCGCGGGATTCGGAGGACGCCGAGGCGGCATCGACGCAAACCGAACCTTCGCGCATCACCCTGAGCGCAGACTGGCTCAATGGCCTGGAACTGGGCGAGTTGCGCGCCTACGCGAACGGCGCCGTGCAGGTCGACGGCGCGGTCAAGGTGGCGGCGGGAGGCGAGATCGCGCTGCATGCGACGCAAGTCGACGTCAATGCAGACCTGACCGCGCGCGGCGGGGCCATCGCCTTGGGCGACATGGTCGAGCAATACCCCAACGTCAGCTCGGGTTGGCAGGACCTGCCATTGGCGACGACGGCGCCGGCGGGCTATACGGCGCGTGTGTCGATCGGCGAAGGCGTGACCCTGGACGCGCGCGGCATCTGGAGCAATCTGCAGCAAGGCGACGGCAACCTCAGCGGTCTGCCGCACATCGACGGCGGTCGCATCGTCGCGCGTAGCAGCGGCGACGTCACCGTCGGCAAGCGCGCGCTGTTGGATGTGTCCTCGGGCGCGGCGCTGCTGGGCGATGACAGTCTGCTGGGAGGCAAGGGCGGCGACATCACGCTGGCCGCCGATGCGTACGCGGCGGCCACCGCCGCCAAGGGAGGGTTGACGCTGCAAGGCGAATTGCGCGGTTACGGCGTCGAAGGCGGTGGCACGCTGACCCTGCAAAATGGCCGCGCCGTCGTGATCGGCGGACGGGTGGCTGGCGCCGACGGCGCCTTGCAGGCAGGCCAGAGCGCGCCGGTGGACCTGGTCACGAGCGAAGACTTCACCATTGCCGAAGGCGCGGTGTTGCCCCTGGACTACCACTCCATCCGCACGCACGCCAATCCTGGCGAGGCGGTCGGCGGCGCGCCAAGAGTGATCGCGAGCGATTCGTCGACCTGGCTGACGGTGGGAGCCGATTGGACCCTGCCCAAGGCCAGCAGCGAAAACGCGTTCTACAGCGTCAACCTGTCGAACGGCCAGTCCCTGAGGGTCGCGGGCTATACCGCCAGCTGGTACGTGCCGCCGACGTTGCCGGCGGGAACGGTCATCACGGGAATCGTCAATCCGGCGAACTTCCCGACCAACTATGTCGTGGACGCCGCGATACATGCCAATGGCATACCGCTTGCGCCCACTCCCGTCGTGATCCCGGCGGGTAATCTCGCGCCCACGGATGTCACCTTCTCGGCCGGAACCTTGATCCGCGCGGGCGCAAGCCTGCCGCGCGCGGTAGCGGTCGAGCCCCTGCTGCTGCTGGACGCCGGCCTTTTCCAGCAGGGGTTCTCGCATTACGCGGTGACGGGCGGCGATGGCCTAGCCGTGGCCAAAGGCGCCGATCTGCGCGTGACCATGCCGGTCTTGCAGGCCGACTTCTCCATCGCGCGCGGCGTGGCCACCGGCGCCGATCCGCACGCGGCGCTGACGATGTGGCTGCCGCCTTTGTTCACCGAAAGCCCGGCGCGAGGCGCGCTGACGCAGCGAGGCGGCGCAAGCCTGACCCTGACCGCCGGCAACGCGCGCAGCACGTTGGAGAATGCCGATGCGCCGCCGCTCGTCATCGCCGAGGGCGCGCGCATCGAGGTCGATCCGGGCAAAAGCATCATCTTGCGGAACAACGGCCAGATAACCATCGACGGTACGCTGCGCGCGGCGGGCGGACGCATCGGCGTCTACGGCCTGGGCGCCGGCGCGCAGGACGTCACGCGTCTCAAGGGGCATGACGGCTCGGTGTGGATCGGGCGCGAGGCGGTGCTGGATGTCGCGGGTCTGGCTCAAAGCGCGCTGGATAGCCAGGGCCGTCGTTACGGCACGGTGCTCGATGGCGGGCGCATCGAGATCGGCGGCGCGTACCGGGCGTACGCCACCGAGGCCGATGCCATCGACAATTTCATCGTCATCCGCGAGGGCGCGCGCCTGGATGCCTCGGGCGCGGCGACGATGCTGGATATGAACGGCAAGGGGGCGATGCTGGTGGCCTCCGGCGGCGGGGCGATCCACCTGGCCAGCTTCAATGGCCTGTACCTGGACGGGGAAATGACGGCCGCCTCGGGCGGCGCGGGCGCGGCCGGCGGCACGCTGTCGCTGGCGCTGGAGTCGCCCAATTACCGCATCGCGGGCAGACCGGCAGATCGCGTGCTGGCGCCGCGCGAACTTCAATTGCTGCGGGAACAGACGCCAACGGGCCTGGCGGCCGATCTGAGGCCGGGCCAATCCGATGCCGGGCTGGTCTATGGCCGTGGCCGCATCGGCGCCGACCGCATCAAGGCAGGCGGTTTCGACAATCTGTCCTTGCTGGTCAACGGCGTCCTGTCGCTGGAAGGCGGCGTCGATCTGACGCTCGGCCAGGGACTGAACCTGGTCGGCACGGCCTTCGCGTTGGCCGACGGCGCGCCCGCCGGCAGCCGCGTCACGCTGGCCGCGCCCTATGTGCGCCTGGCGGGCGCCTCGCGTCTGGGCAAGGACCAGCACGTCATGCCGGCCCTGAACGCACCCACCTCGACCCAAGGCGGCATGGTCGAGCTGGGCGACGCCACGCGGCTGCGCGTGGAAGCCGGCGTGCTGGATGTCATCAACAGGGTTGCATTCGGCGCCTATGGCTATTCGATGCAGGGCGACAAGGCCCTGGTGTCGCGCCAGGGATTCGAACAGGTGGAACTGCGCAGCCGGAACGATCTGCGGTTCCTGAAGCATGCGGTCGGCGACCGTACATCCCTGACGACAGAAGGCGATCTGCTGCTGGCGGCCAGCCAGATCTATCCGGCCACCGGCGCCCTGGGCGAGGTGATCGCCGGGCGTAGCGGCGCGTTCAACCAATGGGGCTCTTATGAAACCCGCTACGACGCCGCGCGCAGCCTGCGTATCGAACGTAGCGGAGACGGCGCCGCGCCGCCCACGCCGTACTCGGCCTTCGGCACGTTGCGCCTGTATTCGGCCAATATCGATCAGGGCGGCGTGCTGCGCGCGCCGCTGGGTATCCTGGAACTGGGCATCGCCGCGAGCGGCGACCAACCGCCGGGCACGATCACCCTGCGTCCGGGCAGCACCACCTCGGTGAGCGCGGCGGGCCTGCTCATGCCTTATGGCGGCACCGTCGATGGCCTGACCTATAACTACGCGGGCGCGGATGCCGGCTATGCCGGCCTGGGCGGCGCCCTGGGCAATGTGAGCCTGACAGGCGACAGCATCGAGGTCCAGTCCGGCGCGCGGATCGATCTGTCCGGCGGCGGCGAGCTGACCGGCGCGGGCTTTTTGACGGGGCGCGGCGGTTCGACCGACGCGCGCCTGAATCCGTTGATGCAGGTGAAGTGGGATGGCAGCGGCTTTACGCTGCCGTCGCTGTCCAGCAACCCGGTCTACGCCATCGTGCCTGGCGCGCAGCCCGCCGCCGCGCCCATCGCGGCGGAGAAGGGCGCGGGCGATCCGATGATCGGTCGGCAGATCACCGTCGGCGACGGCGTACCGGGCCTGGCGGCCGGAACCTATACCTTGTTGCCGTCCACTTATGCATTGCTGCCGGGCGCTTTCCGCGTCGAGTTGAATGGCCGGGCGGTTGGCAACGCCGCGTTCGGCAGTGGCGGGCGCATGCGCAATGCGTCCTACACCACGGCCGCCCGCCTGGGTTTCGCCAACACCGGCATTGCCGACGTGCAGACCACCTCGGTGGTGTTGACGCCGGCCGACACGCTGCGCACCTACTCGAACTTCAACGAGACGGGTTACGCGCAGTTCGGCCTGAATTGGGCGCTGCGCGACGGCGCGCCGCGCCCGCAGCTCGAGCGCGATGCGCGGCAGCTGCACCTCACGCCGGGAAGCCGGCTGGATGTCGCCGCCGGCACGGTGGACTTCACCCCCGCCAAGGACGGGCGAGGCGGCGCCGCGGTCCTGAACGGCAGCCGCATCGAGATTCTGGCCGACGGCGCCGCGCCCACCGAAGGCTTTGCGGGCACGTCGGTTCATGCCAGCACGCTCAACAACTTGAAGGCGGCCACCATCAGCATCGGCGGCGCGCCGACATCCACCTTCGTCACGCAGACCGCCAGCGGATTCTCCACTGAAAATTCCTGGCAGGTCGGCCTCGGCGGCGGTACGACCGGCGAGCTCATCCTGCGCCGGGGCGCGATGCTGGAAGCCGGCTCCGTCTTCCTGGTGGTGAGCAACAAGGAACAAGGCCTCACCATCGAGCAGGGCGCAGGCATCAATACGCTGGGACAGGGCAGGGCGGCCTGGGATTCGAACGACGGTTATGTGCTGCGACCAGGACAGGCCGGCGTGCTGGCCGTCACCAACGGTTGGCTGAACCTGACCTCGCCGACGGCTGACGATTACGGCATGAACGGGGCGGGATACCTGCACATCGGCACTTGCGCGGCGGGCGCAAGCTGCGCGGGCGATACCATGCTGTACTCGGAAGGCAGCATTACCGCCGCGACCAATAAATCGCTGGAACTGGGCGAGTCGGTACGCTACGGAACGCGCAACCTGACGCTGGCCGTGGGCGGCATCAACATCGGCACGACCGCGACGCTCGCGCAGGCCAAGGCCGCGGGCGTCCTGCCTGCCGGTCTTACGCTGAATCAGGACGTGCTCTCGCGCCTGTTGCGGGGCGACACCCGCACCGGAGCGCCGGCGCTGGAGAACCTGGTTCTTACCGCAAGCGACTCGGTCAATTTCTACGGCAGCGTGGACCTCAGCACCATCGACAAGGCGACGGGCAAATCATCGCTCGAGCGCCTGGTGCTGGGCGCGCCGGCCTTCTACGGGCATGGCGGCGCGGGCGACGTGGCCCGCATCGAGACCGGCACGCTGGTATGGAACGGCGCGACCACGCCTGCCGGCAATGTCATCGCGGGCGGCGCGGGCACGGGCCGCGGCCGCTTTGTGGTCGATGCCCGGACCATCGAGTTCGGCTACGGCCCGTTGAGCCAGCCCGACACCGTGGGTACGCATGAGCGTCTGGCATTGGGCTTTGCCGGCGTGGACCTCAACGCCAGCGAGCGCATCACCGCCAACCATAAGGGCGCGCTGTCGGTCTATCAATCGCAGGGGGCCTGGGATGAGGCGGCCAAGGCCTGGACTTACAGCGGCGGTGATCTGCGTCTGAACACGCCGCTGCTAACGGGTCAGGCGGGATCGGTCAACAATATCAAGGCGGGCGGCGCGATCGTGGTGACCGCGCCGGCCGGTTCGGCATCTCCCTTGGCCGACAACGCGACCCTGGCGAATGCGCTGGGCGCGACGCTGGGCCTGGATGCCGGCACGCGCCTGACGCTGAATACCGCCGTGCTGCTGCCCAGCGGCAAATTCACGGCATCGGCGCTGCAGGATGTGGTGCTGGAAGACGGCGCGCAGCTGGACCTGGCCGGGCGTGAACTGCATTTCTTCGACGTCAGCAAGTACAGCTGGGGCGGCGACGTCATTCTCGACAGCCGTCAGGGCAGTGTCATGCAACGTGCCGCGTCGACCATTGACCTGTCGGCGAAGCAGAACCGCGCGGGCAGGCTGACCGTGCTCGCCCTGGCGGGCACGGCCGACCTGAACGGCACGATGCACGGCGGCAGCACCGGCCATTACGATGCGGGCGGCACGTCCGTGCCATACGCGGCAGGCTACATCGACGTACGAGCCGGGCGAATCGCGGATTTCTCCGGCCTGAACTTGCGCCTGACCGAAGGCGAAGTCTTCGGTGGCCGCAGTTTCCAGCTCAAGCAAGGCGATCTTGTCATCGGTAGCGAGCTCAAGGCCCGCGAGATCAATATCTCGGTCGATAACGGCAGCCTGACGGTCAACGGCACGATCGACGCCGGTGGCGAACGCGCCGGCAGTATCCGTCTCGCCGCCAACCAGGGCGTGACGCTTGCCGGCGGCGCCGTGCTCGACGCCAGCGCCAGCGTATTGCGCCGCGACAGTTACGGCCAGGTCATCGAGGCGCCCAACCGCGCCATCGTCGAGATCGACTCGGGCTATGGCCGTCTGACATTGGCCGACGGTGTGCGCATGGACCTTGCCGTGGACGGCGCGAGCGCGAACTACGGTACGGTGACCTTGAATGCCCCGCGCCTGGGCGGCGCCAGCGGCAACGACGTCGACATCGACGCCCGGGGCGCGGTAGTTATTACCGGAGCCAGGTCCATCGCCGTCAACGCCTTCCATTCCTATGACGATGCGCCGGTTGGCACCGACGCCTCCGTCGACGGCCGCAGCTATCAACGCATAGACCAGGCCTACCTGGACGCGAAACACGCCGACAGCGTTGCCTTCATCAACAACGCCCTGGCCAACGGCACGCTGATGCAGGGCAAGCTCGCGGGGCTGCGCGGCTATACCGAACAGTTCCACCTGCGCCCCGGCGTGGAGATCGTCAGCAACGCGGCGGTCAATCCCCATGGGGATCTGCACGTGGATGGCGATATCGATCTCTCGGGCTATCGCTATGCCGGTGTCAACCCGGGCACGCAGCGCACCGGCGTCTACGGTTCGGGCGAAGCCGGCGCTCTGGTGCTGCGCGCCCAGGGCGATCTGACGCTGTTCGGCAGCATTACCGACGGTTTCGATACGACCAGGCTGGGGGTGACGAACGACGACAACGGCTGGGTCCTGCCCGCTGGCCGCATGCCCTTTGGCGGCGATCTCGTCATCCCGCACGGCGGCATGGCGACGCTGGATGCGGGCACGCAATTCGCCAGCGGCCGCACGCTGAACTATGACTTGCCGGTCGATGGCCTGACGTTGCCTGCGGGAACGCGTCTGCCCGTCACCATGCCGCTGGCGCAGAGCTTGACGCTGCCCGCCGGCACGGTGCTGGCCTCGGCGGTGCTGGATGCGTCGGGCAATGTCGTTCACCCCGCGGGCTCGGTGGTGCAAACGCCGCTGACGCTGGAGGCCGGCATGCAGCTGGCCGCCGGCTTCCGCCTGCCCGCGCAGGCGCAGATCGGCGCCACGATCTGGCCCAAGGGCGTCGTGCTGCCGGTGGCGATGAAGCTGTCACGGCCGCTGACGCTGGCCAAGGGCGCGCTCGTGCCCTCCGAGACCGATGTCGTGCTGCCAGGCGGCGTCGAGATGGTCAACTTGCGGCCCACCGGCGCCGACGGCACGCAGGGCCGCAATCTTGCGCTGGCGCCGATGCTGCCGGCCGGCTCGCAGTCCTGGGACCTGCGCCTGGTGGCGGGCGCCGATCTGCAGGCCGCGGACACGCGCCTGACCCTGGCGAACACGACGGCCCAGCTCCGCCTGGCGGATCCGCACTTCGGTCTGGGCGCCATGGTGACCGAAGTCCCGGGCACCGGCGGCAAGCCCTCTTATGTATGGGGCGACCTGAGCCAGTTCCAGGCCTTCATGGACATGATGGGAGTCGCGCTCAGCTCGTCGCCGGTATCGGGCGAGCCCGTCACGCAGGCGCAGATCGACGAGCTGGTGGCGTTCGGCCTCATCGGTTCGACTCCGGACGAACTGAACGTCTACGGCATGGGAGAGATGGTCAATGTGAAGGCCCCGGGTTTTGCCTGGGCCGACCTGAGCCAGTTCCAGGCCTTCATGGACATGATGGGAGTCTCGCTCAGCACGCCGCCGGTATCGGGCCAGCCTGTCACGCAGGCGCAGATCGACGAGCTGATCGCGTTCGGGCTGATCGGTTCGAGTCCCGATGAATTGAATGTCTACGGCATGGGAGAGATGATCAGCGGGTCGGCCGGCGGTCCGCCGGAGACGGTCACGTCCTATCATCCCGCGCGCCAGCAGCTGTTCAGCGTGCTGCGCACCGGCGCGGGCAATCTGGACCTGGTGTCCGGCGGCGATTTCAATATGACCTCGCTTTACGGCGTCTATACGGCGGGCACGCCGTCGGCCTCGATGGGCGACGCCTATCACCGGGCGCGGGGGCGCTTGAGCGACGGCACGATATTGCGCGCCGAAGGCGCGGGCTTCGAGTCGCTGGTCGATGGCGGCGCCCAAAGCCTGTACGCGGCCTGGTATCCGGAGCACGGCGGCAACGTGCTTCTGCGCGCGCAAGGCGATATCAAGGGCGACCTGATCGGCGGCAACGAGAACTACGGCGATCCTGAGGGTTACAAGTTCTGGAACTCGCGCGAGCAGATTCCCACGGTCACGGTGGGCAGCTGGTTATGGCGCCAGGGCACGGGCAGCATCGGAACCGGGTCCGAAGCCACGCCGGCTTCGTGGTGGATCAATTTCGGCACCTATGTCGCGGGCGATGCCAAAGGCACATACGATGCGTTTGGCTCACGCCTGTTCAACAACGATCCGTTCCTCGTGGGCTTTACCGGCATCGGCACGCTGGGTGGCGGCAATCTGACCGTGGAAGCGGGCGGCGACGCCGGCATCATCGATGCGCGCGGCATTCCTTCGAGCTGGAACCTGCGGGCGCATACGCCGCGCAGCCAGGGCCTGCACCTGGCCGTGGCCGGCACCGGCCGCATCACGCCGGCCGGCGAGCTGGTGCAGACCGGCGGCGGCGATCTCACCCTGCGCCTGGGCGGCGCGCTCAACCCCAACCCGCAATTGCGGCGCAACGAATACGACCTCAACGGCACTTTCGTCAACCTGCGCGGCGCCACGGCGATCGATGGCGGGGCTGTCGGGGGCGTGAAGGTGAATTACGGCGGCGGACGGGACCAGATGGACTCGCGCCTGGGCAATGTGTATACGGCCGCGGGCGGCGCGGCCAGCGGCGGCCCCATCCTGGTGCTGGGCGACTCGGCCGTCCGTATCGATACGCGCGGCGACCTGGTGCTGGGCGGCGCGGCCGATCCGGGCCGCACGATGCAGCTCAGCGCGACGCCATTCACCTACCAGGGGGCGGCGCATGACGGCGACGGCTGGAGCTGGTTCTCCCTTTGGACGCCGGCCACCGCGATCGATCTGTTGAGCGCGGGCGGCAACCTTACGCCGACCGCGGCCTGGGATGACATCGCGGGCAGTGAAGACACGCGTTGGGGCAGCGAGGGACATAATCAGTCGGCCAACGGCGACGGCTATTTCTATCCGTCGATCCTGCGCGCGGTCGCGCCCAACGGCAGCCTGTACTACGGCGCCAGCGCAAGCGGCGCGACCGCCGCCGTCCAGGGCCCGGTCCTGCGCTATCGCTACGGCACCGTGCTGGCGCCGTCGCCCGTGGGCAGACAGTTTGTCAACGCCACAGGCAAGGGCGAACTGCAATTGCTGGCGCGGGACTCGATCCTGGGCGCCGGCTATGTGCTCTCGGCCTCCACGGCCGATCCGCTGGCCATGGCCAGCCCCTTCCGTCCGGGGTTTGTCGGCAAGCTGGCCGAGACCGGCGGCGGCCCCTGGGGCGGGAACGCCCTGTTGATCACCAACGCCGCCGCCGAATCGCAGCCCTACAACGACTGGATCACGATCGGGTATAACGGCTCCCCGAACCCCGATGGCGGACGACGGAATACGGCCGCGCTGTTCACCTTTGGCAGTCCCGCGACCATCGCGGATGCGGTCGCGGGGCGTGCGCCGGCGCGTTATTACGCGGTGCAGGGCGATATCGTCGGCTTGCGCGTCGGCCAGGCGGTGCTGCCCAGTTTCCAGGCGGATTTCGAGCAAGGCCGTTATGAGGCGTCGATCCCGGTGTCGATCCGCGCCGGCCGGGACATTGTCGGGTCCGGCACCACGCTGGGCGGGAAAGACGCCACGGTGGGCGCCGCCAAGGTGGGTAACGCCTCGACGCGCGGCAACCTGATCGCGCACGCCTATGCCGACGAGATATCGGTGGTGGAGGCGGGCCGCGATATCCGTGACAGCAGCTTCTACATCATGGGGACCGGCCTGCTCGATGTGTCGGCGGGCCGTCACGTCTACCTGGGCAACAAGGGCGAAATCAAGAGCCTGGGGCCGATCGGCGGCGGCGCCGCGTCGGGGGATCGCAGCGGCGGCGCCGGTATTTCGGTGTCGGCCGGCATGGGCGAGGGCGTGTATTGGAATGCCTTTGCCGAGCGCTATCTGAATCCGGCCAATCAGGCAGCGCTGGATTTGCCGCTGGCCGACCAGCCGGGCAAAGTCGTGACGGTCTATGGCGGCTCGCTGAAGCTGGCGCAATGGCTGCAAGACGAGTTCGGCTATACCGGCGACGCGTCGGGCGCCGAGGCTTTCCTGGCGCAGAAGCAGGCCGAGCTGGATGCGGCGCGCGCGGCCGCGCTTGCCGAGGGGCGTACCGCCAGCAGCCGTTCGCTGGCGCGCGAGTTCCAGCGGGAGAGCCAGCTGCATCTGGTGAACTGGTTGAGCGAGCGCTTTGGCGGCGCCAACGGTCTCGCCCTGCATTACGATGCGGCGACCATGGACGCGCGGACCTTCTTCGACGCGCTGCCGGCGGAGCAGCAGCGCGCCTATCTGCGCAATATCTACTACGCCGAGTTGCGTGAATCCGGCCGCGAATACAACGAGGCCGGGGGCAAGCGCGCCGGCAGCTATCTGCGCGGACGCGAAGCCATCGCCACGCTGTTCCCCGCGCAGGACGCGCAGGGCAAGGCGTTGAGTCGTGAAGGCGATCTCACCATGTTCAGCAGCGCGATCTATTTCAACGCTGACTACGTGAACAACCCCATCGGGCAGTCACGTCCGCGCGCGGGCGCCAAATACATCACCAAGGCGCAGTGGGAGGCCATGGGCAGCCCCGGCTACAACGTGTCGTTCTATGACGTGTTGGACGCGGGCATCCACACCAACTTCGGCGGCGACATCAACCTCATGACGCCGGGCGGGCGCACGCTGGTCGGCATCGACGGCGGCTTCAATCCGGGGCCCGGTTCGGGCGTGATCACGCAGGGCGACGGCAATATCAACATCTATGCGATGGACAGCATCCTGATGGGCCAGAGCCGCGTCTTCACGACCTTTGGCGGCAGCATCCTGGCCTGGTCGGCGCAGGGCGACATCAACGCCGGTCGCGGCAGCAAGACCAGCATGGTCTACACCCCGCAGCGCCGCGTGTACGACAGCGTCGGCAACATCGCGTTGTCGCCGACGGCGCCCAGCACCGGCGCAGGTATCGCGACGCTGAATCCGATCCCGGAGGTTTCGCCGGGCGATATCGATCTGATCGCGCCGCTGGGCACCGTCGACGCGGGCGAAGCGGGTATTCGCGTCTCGGGCGATGTCAATGTGGCCGCCTTGCGCGTGGTCAACGCGGAAAATATCCAGGCGCAGGGCGAGGCCACCGGCATCCCGGTGATCGCCGCGGTCAACGTCGGCGCGCTCACCAGCGCGAGCACGGCGGCCTCGAACGCGGCCTCGGCCGCCTCCGATGCGGCCCAGGGCGCGCGCGCCGCCGCGCAGAAGGCCCTGCCGTCGATCATCAGCGTGCAGATCCTGGGCTTTGGCGATGAACCGCTTCCAGGCGGCGCCCCGGCGCCCGGGCCCACCAGCGCGGTGCCTCCGGCCGGGCAGCAGGCACAGCGCTATACGCCCAACCACATGGTCCAGGTGCTCGCCCGTGGGTCCCATCCGCAAGGCGACGTTTCGAGTCTGACGCCAGACGAGTTGCGGAGTCTGGGACTGTAAGCCCGATGCGGGGCGCGTGCCCCGCTTCCGCGGATTTCTGCATGAAGTTTTTGTGACATCGAGCACTCCGCACGATCGCCGTTCGTCTAGGAATGTGTAAATGAGCATGACAGCCGGTTTGCTGGCGTATCTGCCCCAGCCACGGCCGTCTCCATTCCTAAACCAACCGGTATTGAGTGCGGTTCCATGCATCAGTTGAAAAACGCAGGACAGGGCGTGTGGTTCAAGGTCTTGGGCGCGGCAGTGCTGGCGCTGGGCGTGCAGCCCGGCGCCTACGCCCAGGCTGGCGCAGGCGCGGCTGCCGCGCCGCCTTCCGGGCAATCGGACGAGCGCCGCGTCAACATCAGCGAATACATCGTGCGCGGCAACTCAGTGCTCGACGCGAGCGATATCGAAAAAGCCGTCTACCCGTTCCTCGGGCCTGAACGCACGATGTCCGACATCGAGTCGGCCCGTAATGCTCTGCAAGACAGCTATCACCAGAAGGGTTATCAATCCGTGTACGTCGACCTGCCCGAACAGCAGGTGACGGGCGGGGTCGTGATTCTGCAGGTGACCGAGACCAAGGTGGGGCGTTTGCGCGTGGTGGGCGCGCAGCACTACTCGCCGCTGGAGATCCGCGAAGAGGTGCCTGCGCTGCAGGAAGGCGGGGTGCCCAATTTCAACAAGGCGCAAGTCGAGCTGACGGCGCTCAACCGCACGTCCAGCCGCCAGGTCATGCCGCTGGTGCGGGAGGGAAAGTTCCCCGGCACCATGGACGTCGACCTCAAGGTCGAAGATAAAAGTCCCTGGAGCGCCAGCGCGGGCCTGAACAACGATTACAGCGCCGACACCGAAAAGTTGCGCGCCATGTTCACGCTCGGCCATGACAACCTGTGGCAGCGCGGCCATGCTTTCTCGCTGACCTTTTTCACTGCGCCCCAGGAACCGTCCAACGCCCGTGTGTGGTCAGGCTCTTACTCCATGCCCCTGTCCGACCGTTGGAGTCTGCAGTTCTCGGGCTACAAGTCCGACAGCGACGTGGCCACCATCGGCGGCACCAATGTGCTGGGCCGCGGCCACTCGTTTGGCGCGATGGCGACCTACAGCATGGAGCCGCTGGGCAATTGGTACAACAGTTTTTCCTTCGGCCTGGACTACAAGGATTTCGACGAGCAGATCCGTTTCGGCGATGACCGCGATCGCGTGCCGCTCAAGTATCTGCCGTTCACGCTGTCGTACGACGGCTATCGCTATACGGAGCTTGCGCAGAGCTCGGTCAGCCTGAGCGTGGTCGCGGCCTCGCGCAGCATGTTCGGCCTGGGTAGCAGCGCGGAAGACTTCGACTACAAGCGCTACATGGCCAGCCCCAGCTTCGCGCTGTTGCGCGGCGATCTGACCCACACCCAGGACGTCGGACGCGATTGGCAGCTGTTTGCGCGTGGCGGCTTCCAGCTGGCGTCGGGCGCGTTGGTGTCCAACGAGCAGTTCTCGGCCGGCGGCGCGACCAGCGTGCGGGGCTACCTGGCCGCGGAACGCGCGGCCGATGAAGGCCTGATGGCGTCGCTCGAATTTCGCACCCCATCGCTGTCCCGCTGGGCCGGTCCGCTCGTGAATGAATGGCGCTTCTTCGCTTTCGCCGACTGGGCATACCTGCGCCTGCGCGATCCGCTGCCCGAGCAGCAGCATTCTTTTGGCCTGGCCAGCGTCGGCCTGGGTACCCGCATACAGGTTTTCGATTGGCTGTACGGCGGCCTGAGCTGGGGCTATGCCCTGCGCGACGGCGACGTCACCAAGAAAAACGATTCGCGCCTCAACTTCAATCTGCGCGCCACCTATTAACCCATACGGATGAAGGCCTTCCGGAGCACGACTACCATGCAACGCTTACTCTTTCTGATGCTGACCCTGGTCGTCAGCGCGTTCCCGCTGACCGCCAAGGCTTGGTGGCAGGCAGATTGGAACTTTCGCAAGCAGATCTCGGTGGATACGACGGCGCAGGCCGGCGCCATCAATGACAACGTGGGCCGCGTGCCGCTGCTGGTGCGCCTGCACACCGCCAACTTCGCCTTCGACGGCGTCAATGAAAACGGCTCGGACCTGCGCTTTGTCGCCAGCGACGACAAGACCGTGCTGAACCATCAGATCGAAAGCTTCGATCCACTCTTGGGCATGGCGCTGGTCTGGGTCGACATCCCCGAGGTCGTGGGTGCGCAGCGCCAGGATATCTGGATGTACTACGGCAACCAGCAGGCGCCGGCTACTTCCAACGGCCAGTTGGCTTTCGACCCCAACTACACGCTGGTGTACCACTTCAACGGCGCGCCCGACGCGCCGCCACGCGATTCCACGGCTTACAGCAACCACGCGCAGACCGCGCCGGCCGGTATGGTGGACGGCGTGATCGGTCGCGCCGCGCAGTTTGCCGGCGGCGCGCCGCTGATGCTGCCCGCCAGCCCCTCGATGGCGCTGCCTTCCGCCGGCGCCTTCACTTTCAGCGCCTGGGTGCGCGCCGACCGGCCGGCCGGCACGCAGCTCGTCTATGCCCGTCGCGATAGCGGCAATTCGCTGCTGATCGGCGTGAACAATGGCGTGCCATTCGTCGAGGTCAACGGCCAGCGCACGCAACCCGGCCAACCGCTATCGCCGGCCGCCTGGCAACACCTGGCCGTGACCGCCGACGGCAGGCAGGCCGTGCTGTATGTCAACGGGCAGCCCGCCGCCACCCTGGGCGTCAGCCTGCCCGCGCTGAACACGGTCGCCGCGATCGGCGGCGACGTGCCCGGGGCCGTGGCGGCGGCTCCTGAGACCGCGCCCGCCGAAGGCGCCGCGGCGACGACAGCCCCCGGCGCTGACGCGCAAGCCTCCATGCCTGTGACGCCCGCCGTGGTTTACACGCCGTTCATCGGCGCCATCGACGAAATCCGCATCTCCAAGATCGCGCGTCCGGCGGCGGTCATCAGGGCCGACGCGATGGCCCAGGGCGCCGAGTCGCGGCTGGTGGTCTACGGCGCCGACGAAGAGCAGTCGGGCTTCGGCTTTGGCGGGCTGGGCTATCTGCTCAATGCCGTTCCCCTGGACGCGTGGATCGTGATCGCCGTGCTGGTCTTCATGATGATCCAGTCGTGGGTGGTCATGATCTCCAAGAACCGCAAGGTGTCGCGCGTGGAAGAAGGCAATGCCCGGTTCCGCCTGGCTTTCTCCAAGATCGGCAATCGCCTTGAGATGCTGATGGACGACGCTGCGCTGAAGGGCGCCTTGGGCGAGGCTCCGCTGTGGCGTCTGTACGAAGTCGCCGTCAACGAACTGCGCGTACGCCGTGCGCAGGGCGCCGACACCTCGTCGATCTCCGGCGCCACCATAGAAGCCATCCGCGCTTCCATGGACGCTGTTCGCAGCAGAGAAGCGCAGACGCTGGGTCGCCGCATGGGGGTGCTGTCCAACGCCATCGCCGGCGGCCCGTACATCGGCCTGCTGGGCACGGTGCTGGGGATCATGGTGGTGTTCCTGGGCACCGCCATGGCGGGCGACGTGAACATCAACGCCATCGCGCCGGGCATGGCGGCCGCGCTGCTGGCCACCGCCATGGGGCTGTTCGTCGCGATCCCGGCGCTGTTTGGCTACAACCGGCTGCAGGGCCGCAACAAGGACGTGGGCGCCGACATGCGCGTGTTCGTCGATGAGTTCGTGACCCGCCTGGCCGAGGTACATGGCGAAAGCCAGGTCGCCGAAATCGCTCGCGCTGCTTAAGGAGATTCGACATGGCATCCGTGTCCACGAGCGATGACGATGACGGCGCGCCCGTCGATGGCATCAACATCACGCCGCTGGTCGACGTGCTTATGGTGGTGCTGGTCATGTTCATCCTGACCGCCACCGCCCAGATCTCCGGCATCCAGGTCAAGCTACCCAAGGCCAGCAGCACGGTGTCGCTGGCCCAGCCCAAGACCAAGGCCATTTCCATCAACGAGGCCGGCCAGGTGTTCCTGGACGCCTATCCGGTGACCTTGCAGGAGCTGGAAGACCGTCTGCGCACCGAGAAGGCGCTGAATCCGGACTTTCCGATCATCCTGCGCGGCGACGCCGTCGTGCAGTACCAGAAAGTGGTCGAGGTGCTGGATCTGCTGCGCCGTCTCGAACTCTCCCAGGTTGGCCTGGTAACCGGCAAGCCGACCCCTTAGAGCGCGCAACATGTCGTCGAACTTTCCTGATCCAGCCGAACGCAAGGGCAAGCGCCGGGCGGTCCGCATCGCCAAGGGCGTGGGGATCGTGGCGGTGCTGGCCGTGCTGGGCTATTTCGCCTGGCAATGGGCCAACGATATGGCGGGCGTGAAGCGACAGGCGCCACAGGTGCCCGCGATCATTCCGCTGCCGCCGCCTCCGCCGCCGCCACCGGAACCCGAACAGCCTCCGCCCGAGCCCGAGACGAAGCCGGAAGAAGTGGTCGAGCCGGAGCCGCAGCCCGAGCCCGAGCCGGTGGAAGAAGCGCCCAAGCCCGAGGACAACGCGCCGCCTTCGCCGTCGGACGATCTGGCCGACCCCATGCAGATGGATGCCGATTCGCAGGCGGGCACCGACGCCTTCAACATCGGCGCGGGCCAAGGGCGCGGCATGTCAGGCTCTGGCGGCGGCCGCGCCGGCAACGCCACTTACAGCCAGTACATGGCCTACGCCCTGCAGAAGATCCTGCGCGAGGACGATCGGACCCGCAATCTGATTTTTCGCATGAACGTCGACATCTGGCTGAACCAGGCCGGGCAGATCCTGCGCGTCGAGCTGACCCGTTCCAGCGGCGATCCCGAGATCGACGAAAAAGTGATAACCGCGCTGCGCGCCGTGCCCGCCGTGGGCGAACGTCCGCCAGCCTCGGTCAGCATGCCCATCCGCGCCTCCTTGTCGGGCCGCCGCCCATCCTGACCGCATTGTCTTGAACGTGATTCCTAGATTCGGAGTTTGAAGATGAAACTTGAACCCACACGATTGGCCGTTGCATTGGCCGTCGCCATGGTGATGGGCGCGGGCCCTGCCGCCGCGCAGGCACAGACCTCCTCCAACGCCACGATCAACCTGATCCGCATGCTGGTCGAACAGGGCGTGCTCAAGCAGGAGCAGGCCGACGCCCTGGTCAAGCAGGCCGAGGCCGAAGCCGCCCAGGCCCAAAAGACCCAGACGGCCCAGATCGGCGCGGCGGGCGCCGCTATCGCTCAGCCGGGCGATGTGCGCGTGCCCTACATTCCCGAGTCCGTGCGCGCCAGCATCCGCGACGAGGTCAAGCAAGAGGTCATGGTCCAGGCCAAGGCCGAGAACTGGGCCCAGCCCAATACCTTTCCCGACTGGGTCTCTCGCATCACGGTCGAGGGCGATGTGCGCGCGCGCTACGAGTCGCGCCTGTACGACTCGTACAACGCCGACAACATCATCAACTTCAATGCGTGGAACAACAACGGCCCCATCCGCATCACCGCCAACGGCCAGGATTACTCGCTGGATTTCCCGTACACCAACACCCGCCAGGATCGCCGCAACATGCTGCGCGTCCGCGCGCGCCTCGGCGTCAAGGCCCAGATCTCGGATCAATGGCTGGCCGGCGTGCGCCTGGCTTCGGGCAGCGACGACAGCCCGGTGTCCACCACCCAGACGCTGGGCGGCGGCATGAGCAAGAAAGACGTGTGGCTGGACCAGATGTACATCGGATACCGCCCCAGGGAGTGGGTCAACATAACGGCAGGCCGCGCCGCCAACCCCTTCCTGTCGACCGACATGCTGTATTCGAACGACTTGAACTTCGACGGCGTTTCGGCCGTGTTCAAGCAGGCCTTGGCCGATCGTCCGGTCACGATGTTCGGCACCCTGGGCGCCTTTGCCCTGGAGCAGACCTTCGGCAAGTGGTCGGACAGCAGCTGGAGCGAAGGCGAGACCGAGAACAAGTGGCTGTTTGGCGCGCAGGTCGGCGCCAAGTGGGAAATCAACAAACGCAACGCGCTGACCGGCTCCCTGGCGTATTACCGCTTTGACAATATCTCCGGCCAGCGGTCGTCGCCGTGCCGCACCGATTACGCGGTCTGCGATACCGATTGGTCGCGCCCGGCCTTCATGCAGCAGGGCAACACCGCCTTCCTGCTGCGCAACCTGGTTCCCGCCATCCCCGGGGACCCGACCAACGCCGCCAACGACCAATACCAATACGTCGGCCTGGCCTCGAAGTTCAACCTGCTGGACGTGAACCTCATCTGGGACACCGAGGCCTTCGACGGTCTGGGCCTGCGTCTGCATGGCAACTACGTGCGCAACCTGGCCTACGACGAAGGCGAGATGCGCAGCCGCGCCGGCGGTGTCGGAAACGTCGTCAACAATCGCGCGGGCGCGAACGGCGCGTCGATAGAAAGCGGCCCCAATGCCTGGATGCTGCAGGCGGCGCTGGGCCGCGGCCTGGACTTGCGCAACAAGGGCGACTGGATGGTGTTCGCCGGCTACAAGTACATCGAACCCGACGCCATGCCGGACGGCTACAACGATTCCACGTTCCATCTGGGCGGCACCAATGCGCGCGGCTACTTCCTGGGCGGCGGTTACGCCTTTGACGACAACGTCTACGGCCTGCTGCGCTGGACCAGTTCCAAGGAAGTCTATGGCGCGCCATACGCGGTCGACATCGTGCAAGCGGAAATCAACGCGCGCTTCTGATGGAAAAGGCAGACATGAGAACTTCAGTTCGTACTCGCAAGCAAGCGCCGGGCGGCCTGGCGGCATTGGGGCTCGCGCTGGCGGCGGTCCTGGGCGCGCCCGTGACGGCCCAGGCGCAAAGCATGGAAGAGCGTCTGCGCACCGAGCTGCGCAGCGTCACGCAACAACTGCAACAGCTGCAAAGCGAACGCGCCCAGCTCAACGCCGCCAAAAGCACGGCCGAAGCGCAACGCGATGCCGCGCAGAAAGAGGTCGAGCAACTGCGCGGCCAAGGCAGGCAACTGCAGCAAAAGCTGGAGGCGGCGCAAACCGAAGCCGGCAAGCTGGACCAGGTGCGCGAAGCCGCCCGGGAACAGGTCGCAGCCAGCCAGGCGCATGCCGCCCAGGTGCGCGGCGCTTACGACGAACTGCTGGGCATGGCGCGCGCCAGCGAAGCCAGGCGCAACAGTCTCGAAACCGCGCTCAAGGAACGCGAGGGGTTGCTGACGATGTGCGAAAGCAAGAACGCCGATATGTATGCCGCCGGCAAAGAACTGCTGGCGGCCTACGAGTCGTTCGGCACGGGCGACATGCTCAAGATCCGGCAGCCCTTTGCCGGCAAGGCGCGAGTCATGTTCGACGAGCAGGCCCAGGGCCATGGCGACAAGCTGTACGACGCACAGTTCAATAGAGACGCGCGTCAGCCGCCGGCCGCCGCGGAATCCAGCCCCGCGGATTGAGTTTTCATTTTTCTTACATGGAAGCAATACACAATGACCGACAGCACTACTCTCATCCAGATCGTTACGGCCGACAGCCTGACCGCGCTGCTGCACGACGCCGGCCTGCGAGTGAGCCGTTCCGATCAGAACGGTTCGCTGCAGTTGCTGAGCGCCAGCCAAGGGGCGGGATTCTCCGTGCGTTTCGGCAACCCCGGGCCGAAGGAGGGCGAGTTCGTCGACTACACGTTCAGGTGTGCACTGCGCGTGCAGGGCGAACTGCCCGACGACCTGGTGGGCTCATGGAACGTGGGCAAGCGTTTTGCGTGCCTGACGGTGCAGGGCGGCTCCTTCCTGGTGCTGGAAATGGACGTGGTCGTCGCCGGCGGCGTCAGCCAGGACCATGTGCGCGCCAAGATCGAACTGTGGGACCGCCTGTTGCAGGAGTTTTTGATGTTCCTGCGCCAGTATGTTCGGCAGGAGGGCGGGCAGCAGCCGGAGGCGGTCGAGACTGCGGCGCAGGAAGAGGGTGGTGCGACCCGCCACGCGGCGCAAGAAACCGTCGCGTGATCGTGATCAGTCCTTTTCGAGAGCGTTTATGAACGAATGCAATATCTTGCGCGCGGTCGCGGCGGCGGGTTTGAGCGTGGTCTTGCTGGGCGCCTGCGGCGACAAGAGCGAAGCCCAGGCCAAGGCGTCGGACCAGGCCGCGGCGCCCGCGCAGGCCAGCGCCGATGGGGCACCGGCGGCCACGCAGACCGTGACGCCTGCTGACAAGCCTGTCGCCACCCTGGGAGATGTCTCGATCTCGCGAGCCGACATCGAGGACGTCCTGCGCGGCCTGACCATCGAGCAACGGATGCAGCTGCAGGCGGACCGGGCCTCGCTGGACCAGTGGCTGCGCGCGCGCCTGGCCGAAAAAGCCCTGATCGCGCAAGCCGGCAACCAGGGGTGGGCCAGCCGCCCGGAGATTCGCCGCGCGCTGGAACTGACCCGCGACCAGGTCGTACTGCGCACCTATCTGGAGTCCGTCAGCGAACCGCCCGCGGACTATCCCTCTCGGCAGGAACTGCAGGCCGCCTACGATCAGAACAAGGCGCGACTGACCGTGCCGGCGCGCTATCGCATCAGCCAGATCTACCTGGCCGCGCCGTATACCGACGGGCAGGCCGTGGCTCGCGCCAGCAAGCAGGCCGCCGATCTGGTCAAGCGCGTCCGCGCCGAGAAAGCGGATTTCGCCGCCCTGGCGCGCGAGTACTCGCAAGACAAGACCAGCGCGGAAAAAGGCGGCGACAGCGGCGAAATGGCGCTGCAGCAGCTGATCCCGGGCCTGCGCGAAGTCGTGCAGAAAATGGCCAAGGGCGAGGTCAGCGATCCGATCCAGTTGCCCGGCGGCGTCCACATCGTCAAAGTCGTGGACGTTCACGAAGCGCAGGCGCAACCGCTGGCGCAAGTCGAAGATCAACTGCGCGCCGCATTGCGCACCCAGCGCCAGCAGCAAGCCGCGCGCGCCTATCTGGAGGGTCTGATCAATGGCGGAACAGTCAGTATCGACGGCGGGGAAGTCAGCGCCGCTTTCGAGGCGGCATCTCATCCAGCAGTCGGCGCGACGAGCCCCCCTCCATCCCCGGTGGCCGTTCAATAAGGACGACGTCGGGCAGGGCGCGCGGGTCCGGCTCAACCAGCGCATCCGGGCGTCGCTGGGCTATGCCAGCTCGCCCCGGTCCGTCGCCATCGGGCCGGCGCTGCTCGACGCCCTCCAGGACAGCCTCACGCCGGAACGCCTGGCGCGGCTGTTGCCCCAACCCGGGCCCGTCGCCATGAGCCGCGAGTATGTCGTCGCGCTGTACCGGGGCTTGCGCATCGTCTGGCTGGCCGAGTTGGTCTTTGGCGATCGGGACGCGGCCCGCGCCTGGCTGGACCATCCCAAGGTCCGTCTGCAGGGCCGCGCGCCGCTGGATACGGCGCGCACCGCGAGAGAAGCGGATTTGCTCGAGCGTTGGCTGATCATGATAGACGAAGGCAACTTGATATGACGACACTCTGGCGCTTGAGCAACCGCGACGCGCTGATCGGCACGGCGCCCCTGGCGAGCCGTTGGACCCACGCCGGCGCGCCGGTCATCGTGCTGGACGCGTCTCCGGTCGCCGCGTTGCTCGCGCGCCTGGCCCTGGTCGAGGTTCGACGTCCCGACGGGCTTCCGCAAGGCTATCGCCTGCTTGAAGTGCAGGTCCCGGCGCGCTGCATCGCCACCCCCGAGCCGCCGCGTTTCTGGCAGCACGACCTCGGCGTCACCCGCGCCTTTGGTCGCAAGTGGCTGGAGCAAGGTCCCTTGCTGCTGCGCGTGCCTACCATGACAGGCGCTCCGCAGTTTCTGCTGAACTGCACGCATTCCGATCTGTCCATGTGCGAGATTAAAGAGGGAGAGGGACATCCTTTTTTGGGGGTGCTTGGCGCTGTCGAGTCGGCGCTCACGGCCGGCAGCGATTGGTTGAGCCATTCCCAGGCTTCGGAACCATAGCCCGCAACCGCCGGGTGGTCGTTACATGCCCTCCCCACATGCCCACCCATTAGTCGCATCCAGAACGCGGCCAAGGCCGCCAAATTCCGAGATTCAGGCGAACCTTTCGTAGCATGCCGAGCGACGACGCTTCACATCTTGTCCCGCTGCTGCAGATTCGCGGCGCCCGCGTTGTTCCCGACCAAGCTCTCCTGAGCGCCGACAACACGCCTCCCGCGGCCGGGAGCCGGCGGGTATGGGTGTTGCTGCGCAACAGTTGGCTGTGCAACGGGTAGTAATCGCGGCTGAAGAGATTTTCGGTGCCGAGGATGAAGGTGTTTCATCATTGGGGGGCTATCAAGGTGCTTTTCAGGGTGACGGGCCCTCGCGCAATTCAGATCGGATCAGAGCGAGTCCAGGATGCGGCGCTCGCGCGCACAGGATGGCGCCCGACACCGACTCGGTGCAGAACACCGTGCGGCCGTCGTCGCCGCCGAAGGCAAGATTGGTGGTGGACAGGCCCAGGGGGCTGCGCCAGACCCGCAGGGGTTCGGCACGGTGGTTGAGCAGCCACACATATCCCAGGCCCGGATTGCAGACCAGCAGATTGCCTTCGCGGTCCACGGCCAGGCCGTCCGGCCCGCTGGGGCCGTACGACGTGAAGAACTGGCTTACCTTGCTGACGCTGCCGTCTGACATCAGCGGCACGCGCCACACGCAATTGCCGCGCGTTACCGCCAGGTACAGCACCTTGCCGTCGGGCGACAGGGCCACGCCGTTGGGGCTGGGCACGTTGTGGAGCAGGCAGTCGAGCCGGCCATCGGGCCGCAGGCGATACAGCCGGCCGGTGGGGTCGTGCAGGCCGCTCTGGCCCTGGTCGGTGAAGTACAGATTGCCCTGGGCGTCGAAGATCAGGTCGTTCACGCCCTTGAAGCGCTCGCTGTTGCGGCGCGCCAGGTAAGGGGCGATCCGGCCGCTCTCGACGTCCAGCGCCATCAGGCCATTCTTGTAATCGGTAATGAGAAGCCGGCCGTCGTCCAGGAATTTCATGCCGTTGGGCTCGCCGTCGTATTCGGCCACGAGCGACCATTCGCGGTCCGGGCCGATGCGGAACACCCGGCCCCAGGGGATGTCGGCCACGTAGAGGTTGCCCTCCCGGTCGAACACGGGGCCTTCCAGAAACGAATCGACGGGCACGCCGCCGCGGTTGGCGTCCGCCCAATCGCTGCGCTCGGGACGGCGGAAGCGGTCGGGCATGGGCGACCAGACATCGAATTGCGCCACGTCGGGCGCCTGCAGAAAGAACATGTCGTTTCCTCGAAGCCTACTTGGCGTCGTAACCGATGCTGCGGGCCACATTGCCCCACATCACGCTGCTGTCGGCCAGGATGCGGCCGAACTCGGCGGCGTCGGCCGCCCGCGGCTCGGCGCCCATCTTGGTGGCGAAGGATTGCATGTCTTCCGAGCCCATGGCCTTGGCGACCTCGCGTTGCAGGCGTTCCGTGACGTCCGGCGGCGTGCCCGCGGGCGCCCACAAGCCCGTCCAGTTGACCACGCCGAAATCCTTCACGCCAGCCTCGGTGAAGGTCGGCACGTCCGGCAGCACCGCCAGGCGCTTGTCGCCGCTCACCGCCAGCAGGCGCAACTGCCCGCCCTGCACCGGACCCATGACGCCCGTGGTGGAGGCGAACTGGAAATCGATCACCTTGCCCAGCACGGCCTGGGTGGCTTCGGCCGCGCCCTTGAACGGCACGTGCATGAATTTCACGTTCGTTGCCAGGGCCAGGCCTTCGGCCGCGAAATGAGGCGTGGTGCCGGGGCCGCCGGAACCATAGGTGATCGTGTCGGGCTTGGCTCGCGCCCGGGCGATCAGATCGTCCAGCTTGCGATAGGGGCTGTCGTTCGATACGGCCAGCGCCATCGGCGCGAACACGAAGGCGGAGATGGGCTGCAGGTCCTTTGCGGGATCGAAGGGCAACTGCTTGAAGATATGCGGCAGCAGCGGATAGGTCGTGTCGTTCGCCATCAGGGTGTAGCCGTCGGGCGCGGCGCGGGCGACCTGGCTCACGCCGATCGTCCCGGTGGCGCCGGGCTTGTTCTCGACGATGAAGCTCTGGCCGGTCTGCGTCGACAGCATCTGCGCCATCTTGCGCGTCGCTACGTCGACCGCGCCGCCGGGGCCATAGGGCACCACCACGCGCACAGGACGGCTGGGCCAGGCGTCCGCGGCCCGGGCAGCGCCGCAGGCAAGCAGGGGCAGGGCGGCGGCAAGCGCCAGCGCGGCGCATCGGACGGCGGGCAAGGTTCGAACACGGTTGGTCATTTGTCTTCCTCTGTTGTCGTGCAAGGATTATTCCGCCTTGAGGCCCAGTTCCTGGGCCAGTTTGCGATAGGTATCGATTTCGTGGGAAAGCTGGGCGGCGTATGCATCGCCGCAGGTCTCGCGCGGCTGCATGCCCAGGGCGTCCAGGCTCTTGGCCGTGGCGTCGGCCTGCGAAAAACCGCGCGCCGTTTCCTCCAGGCGGGCCCGCACGTCCGGCGGCAGGCCGGCCGGCGCCAGCACGCCATACCAGGCGTCGGCGGTGTAGCCGGGCACGCCGGCCTCATCGAACGTGGGCACCCGGGGCAGTTGCGGCAGGCGCTTGGGCGCGGCCACGGCCAGGGCCGTGAGCTTGCCGGATTGCACTTGCGGCAGCACCGAGCCCAGCGTCGCCAGCGAGCTGTCGACCTGGCCGCCCATCAGGTCCGAGACGGCCTGGGCCGCGCCCTTGTACGGGATGTGGTTCATGCTGACGCCGGTCTGGCGCAGGAACTGCTCCGTGGCGAAATGGCCGGAGCTGCCGGTGCCGGGCGTTGCATAGGTAAGCCGGCCCGGCGCGGCGCGCGCGCGAGCAAGAAAGGCGTCCAGCGAGCTCACCTTCAGGGCGGGGCCGGTGACGAGCACGGTGGGGCTGACCGCGACGGCGCATAGCGGCGTGAAGGACTTGAGCGCGTCGAACTTGACCCGGTCGGCATAGAGCGCCGGGATCATGGTGTGATTGGTGGCGCCGAACAACAGCGTGTAGCCGTCGGGCGCCGCTTTGGCCACGGCTTCGGCTGCGAGGATGGTGTTGGCGCCAGGCCGATTCTCCACCACGAAGGTCTGGCCCAGCGCCTGCGACGCGTACGAGGCGAAGGCGCGCGCGACCACATCGGTGGGGCCGCCGGGCGAGAAGCCGACGACCACGCGCACGGGATGCTCGGGATAGGCGGCGTGGACGGCGCCGGCTGCAAGCAGCAGGGCAGCCAGGATGGACAGCTTGGATTTCATGGCGGGTCTCCGTAAGCCAGGGGGGCGCGGGCTGGACGCCCCGTCATTCCTTTGGGATGCCGGCGGCGGCAAGAATGTGGGCCGAGCGTTCCATCTGTTCGTCCAGGAAGGCTCGGAATTCGGCGGCCGTCGAACCGACTGGCTGGGCCCCGAGCTCCTGCAGACTGTGGCGCAGCGCGGGATCCTGCAGCGTGGCGCGCAATTCCTGTTCGATGCGCGCCGCCACATCGGCCGGCAAGCCGGCGGGCGCCAATACGCCGTTCCACTCGTACACCGAGTACTGCGGCACGCCGCTCTCCGCCACGGTGGGCAGATCGGGCAGGGCGTCCACGCGCTTGGGAGAGGTCACGGCCAGCGCGCGCAGCTTGCCGCTCTTGACCAGCGGGTAGGACGCCGCCATGTTGCTGAACATCATGTCGATCTGGCCGCCCATCAGGTCGGTCAGCGCCGGCGCGCCGCCCTTGTAGGGCACGTGCGTAAGCGCGAGCTTGTTGCCCTGCGCGTACCAGGCCGCGGCGATGTGCTGCGCCGTGCCTTGGCCCGGCGTGCCGAAGGTCAGGTGGCCCTTGCGCGCGGCGTCGGTCAGGTCTTCGATGCGCTGGTAGGGGGACTGGGCCCGCACCACCAGCAGATTCGGCGTCAGGCTGACCAGCGACACCGGCTGGAAGTCGCGGCGGCTGTCGTAGCTGAGCTTCTTGTAGAGCGACGGATTGATGGCGAACGCGGTCGCGTCGTAAAGCAGCGTGTAGCCATCGGCCGCGGCATGCGCCACGCTGGCCGCGCCGATGGAGCCGCTGGCGCCGGGCTTGTTCTCGACCACGACGGTCTGGCCCAGCCGCGTGCCCAGCTTCTGCGCCACCAGGCGGGCCTGGGCGTCGGCGGCGCCGCCAGCGGAATAGGGAACGACCAGCTTGAGAGGGCGTTCGGGGTATTGGGCGGCGGCTGCGCCGGCGCAGAATGCCAGGACGGCGGGCAGGATGCGGATGCGTTTCACGAAGTGTCTCCTCGTCGGGAGGGCGCGCAGCCTGTGCCGGCCGCTGCGCCCGATGGGCTAGGGTTAGGGTCAGACGGTGGCAATGGGGGTGGCGGGCGAGCCCGCCGCGCCGGGCAGCCGCAGCGGCGGCGCGGTCAGCAGGAAGCGGTGGCGCCCGCGCGCGCGCAGCCAGCGCGCCAGGGGCGTCAGCCACCAGAGCTCGCCCAGGTGGATGCCGTTCTTGAAGAGGCAGTGCTCGTGCAACGGCAGGCGCGGGCGGCGCAGCGGGGTGGCGGCGCCGCTCAGGCTGACCGGCTGCACCAGCTCCACCGCGGGGTTGTCGGCGATGAGGCAGGCAAGGCGCGAATCCACGATCCACTGCAACAGGCGTTCGTCATGGCCGTCCAGGCCGCTGCCCGTGGCATGCAGCCGCGCGACATCGGGCTGGCGGTTCATCGCCATCAGCGTGTCGCCGAAGCCGGTGTGCAGGCACACCATGTCGCCGGCCTCGATGCGCACGCCGTCCGCATCCAGGATCCGCATCAAGGCGTCGTAGCCGACCGCGGTCCGCGTGCGGCCGACGTGGGCCTCCAGGTCGATCAGCACCGCTCGGCCCTGCACGCCGTGCTCGGCCAGCTGTTCGATGCCCAGCGCGCCGGCGACAGGACCGGGGAAGCGGGCCCAGTCCGCCGGCGCTTGTGTGTCTTCGCCTGCCGCGCGAATCTCGGCGCCGGCGCGAAAGCCGTTGTAGAACACCGCTTCGGCTTCACCGTCGCCGTCGGCGTCGAAGCGGCTGCCCATGTGCGCGAGACTGTCCCATTGGGTCGAGTACTGCGTATTCATCAGCAGCACGTCGTCGCACACCACGTCGGTCAGCAGCGGGTCTTCGGACGCATACGACCAGCAGAAGCCCTGAGCGCCGGCGCTCTTGCCGTCGCGCAGCGTGGCGTAGCGCTGCGGGGGCAGGCGCCGCGGATTCAGCGCCATGCCGCCCGGCACGTCCAGCGGCAGCGAAAGGCAGAACGTCAGCCCCTCGCGGACCTCGGCGATGCCTTGCAGCACCTTGGCGCGATCCACCAGGTTCATGCGGCCGCGTTGATCGTCGGGGCCGAACTCGCCCCAGTTGCTGCCGGCCGGCGCGTGTTTCCATCGTTGCGGCATGGCTGAGCTCCTTCAGGCCTGCGCCTTGGCGCGGGTCAGCGCGTCCAGCACGTTGCGCGCCGCGGCCACGCCCATGTTGACGTAGGCCGCGCCGGTCACGCCGCCGATGTGGGGGCTCAGGATGATGCGCGGCTCCTGCTGGAACGGATGGCCGGCGGTCATGGGTTCGACGGCGAAACTATCCAGGCCCGCGGCCCGTACGTGGCCCGAGCGCACCGCCTGCAACAGCGCTTCTTCGTCGACCAGTCCGCCGCGCGCCGTGTTCACCAGGATCACGCCGGGCTTGCATTGCGCCAGCGTCGCCGCGTTGACCATGCCGCGATTGTCGTCGGTAAGCGGGCAGTGCAGAGACACCACGTCGGCTTCGCGCCAGAGGGCGTCCAGCGGCACGCTTTCGATGTAATCGGGCAGGCTCCCGGCATACGGGTCGAAGCCGACCACCCGCATGTTCAGCCCGCGGGCCATGGCGGCCATGCGCTGGCCGATGGCCCCCAGGCCGATCAGGCCGATGGTCTTGCCGTCCAGCTCCAGGCTCTTGTGGGTGGACTTGTCCCAGTGGCCCGCGCGCATGCGCTCGTCCAGCCCCACCACCGATTTGGCGCAGGCCAGGAGCAGCGCCAGGGCCTGTTCCGCGACGGCGGCAGCGTTCACGCCCACCGCGGCGACGACCTGGATGCCGCGTTCGGCGGCCGCCGCCTTGTCGATGGTGTCGGTGCCGCTGCCGTGCTTGGAAATCACGCGCAATGCGGGGGCGGCGTCCATCGCGGCGGCGCCCACCTTGCTGTACCGCACGATGATGGCGACCGGGTTGCGCTCGCGGCACAGCGCGACGATGCCTTCCTCGGCGGGGGTCTTGCCCGCGAAGACCAGCTCGAAGTCCTGCAACAGCGCCAGCGCCTCCGGCGCCAGGTCCGCCGCGGTCACGACAATGACGGGCTTGCCCGTGGCGGCAGCGTTCACAGCGATTCTCCTTCCTTCAGAACGCCCGCCGCGCGCAGGGCCGCGTCGAGCCACTTGGCCGCGGTGTCGCCGGCCTGGATGGCGGCGATGCGGGCGGCTTCGTCGCGCACTTTCTTCTCGGCGGCAGGCAACAGCCCTGCGATTTTTTCGCGTTCGACCACCACCACGCCGTCGGCATCGCCGATGACGAAGTCGCCGGGATGGACGGTTACGCCGCCCACCGATACCGGATGGCCGATGCGCCCGGGCACATTCTTGGTCGGGCCATTGGGGTTGGCGCCGGCGGCAAATACCGGATAGTCCATCTCGATGATCTCGGCCGTGTCGCGCGCCGCGCCGTCCATCACGACGCCGGCGATGCCCAGCTTGCGGCAGGCGTTCATCATGATGGTGCCCATCAGTGCCGAGCTGAGATCACCCTTGCCGTCGATGACCAGCACGTCGCCAGGCCTGGCTAGCGAAATCGCGGCGTGGATCATGAGGTTGTCGCCCGGGCGCACTTCGACCGTCAGCGCGGTGCCGGCCACTTTCATGCCGGGATGCAGGGGCCGGATGCGGCCGCTGAGCGCGCCGCGCCGCCCGGCCACGTCGGCCAGGATGGCGGGTTGCAGTTCCGCGGCACGGCGCACGATGCCGGCGTCCACGCGGGGAAATTCCTTGATGATGTCCTGATTGGCCATGAATGTTTCCTGTTCGGAGTGGAAAAACGATGAGCTCAAGCCGGCTTGATGCCGGCCTCGCGGATGACCTTGCCCCACTTGTCGAAATCCGCCTTGCGCGTCTGGTCCAGCGCTTGCGGCGTGCCGCCGGCCAGCGTGATGCCAAGCTGCCGGGCCAGCCCGACGAGCGCGGGGCGTTGCAGCGCTCGGCCGATATCCGCGTTGAGCCTGCCGATTACGGAAGGGGGCGTCGCGGCCGGCGCGAACACGGCCTGCCATTGCTCGACCACGAAATCGTCGAAGCCGGCTTCGGCCATGGTCGGCACGTCGGGGAGCGCCGGCAGGCGTTGCGCGGACGTGGCGGCGAGGGCGCGCAACGCGCCGGTCTGTACGTGCGGCAGCGCTGCCGCGGCGGGAATGAACGCGAACTGGACCTGGCCTGCCAGCGTGTCCTGCAGCGCTGGCGTGTCGCCCTTGTAGGGAACGTGCAGGAAGCGCGCGCCGGTCTTCTGCTGCAGGAGCTCGCCCTGCATGTGCAGGATGGTGCCGGTGCCGCCCGAGGCGTAGGCAAGGCTCCCTGGCGCTTGCCTCGCCGCCCCGACCAGTTCGGCCGCCGTCCTGAAAGGCTGGGCCTTGCCCACGACCAGCAGATGCGGGATGGTGCCGATCATGATCACGGGCGCAAAATCGGCCACGGGGTCGTAGGGCAGCTTGCCCAGGACGTGCGGCGCGATCGCCTGCGGCCCGATGGACGTGCCCAGCAGGGTCAGGCCGTCAGCGTCCGCGCGGGCCACGCGGGCCGCGCCGATGGTGCCGGTGGCGCCGGGGCGGTTGTCGACGATCACGCGAGTCGACAGCAAGGCGTCGAGTTGCTGCGCAATGGCGCGGCCCAGCACATCGGTGCTGCCGCCGGCCGGGTAGGGCACCACCCAGGTGATGGTCTTGCCCGCGGGCCACGCCTGCGCGGCGCGCACGCCGAAGGCGGCGCTTGCGGTCAGTGCCGCGGTTGCGGCGAGGAAGCTACGGCGGGAGAAGGCGGGCGGGGCTTGCATGGGGTGTCTCCGTGGTGTGCGGTTCATGCCGGAAAGCCATAGAGGGCAGCCGGGTTGTGGACGAGGACCTGGCGCAGCCGGGCGCTGCCGGTCCAGTCGGCCAGCCGGTCGAGCTGGCGCGCGTCGTCGGGCATGGGCTGCATACCCGACGACGCGGAGGCGTGGGGCCAGTCGCTGCCCCACACGACGCGTTCGGGATTGGCGTCGAGATAGCTGCGCGCCAGCGCGTCGAGCGCGGCGTCTTCAATGGAGCGCCGGGCGCTGACGATGTAGCCGCCGGACAGCTTGACCCACGCGCGGCCGCGTTCGAGCAGGCGCAGCGCGAGCGCATGGGCCGGATGCGCGCCGGCTTGATGCGGGGCGATGCGCGCCATGTGGTCGAACACGATCGGTACGGGCAGGCCGGACAGCACCGGCGCCATGGCGGCCAGGTGATCCGGCGCCATCAGCAATTGCATGTGCCAGCCCAGCGGGGCGATGCGCGCCGCCAAGGGCAGGATCTGATCGGCGGAGCTCGTCACGCCCAGCGAAAGATTGAGCCGGATGCCGCGCACGCCGGCGTCGCTCAGCGCCTGGAGCCGCGCATCGCTTTCGGTGCCGTCGATCACCGCCACGCCGCGCCCCTGTTCGCCCAATTGCGCCAGGCCGTCGAGCATGGCGCGGTTGTCGGCGCCATAGGTCGATGGCGTGACCAGTACGGCGCGCTGCGTCCCCAGCCGGGCCTGGATATCGCGGTACTGCGGCATCGAGGCGTCCGGCGGCAGCAGCTTCGCGCCGGCGGCGGCCGGGTAGCGGGCGTCATAGGCGTGGATGTGGCAATCGCACGCGCCGGCCGGGACGGCGACGGCCGGCCGCGCGTCGCCGCTGGAATAGGGATAGCGGGCCCGCATGGCGGATCACTCCACCTTCGCGCCCGAATCCTTGACGATCTTGCCCCAGCGGATGCGGTCGTCATGGATCAGCCTGGCGAATCCTTCCGGCGTGCCGGTGAGCACGCGCGCGCCCTGCTCCTGGTACTTCACGCTCAGGTCCTTCGTCTGCAGCGCCTTGTTGAATTCGGCATTCAGGCGCTGCACGATGTCTTTCGGGGTGCCCGCGGGCGCGGCCAGGCCGAACCACGTCACCGCTTCGAAGCCGGGAAAGCCGCGTTCGGCGACGGTAGGCACGTCCGGCATGTCCGGCACGCGCTGCGCCGAGGTCACGGCCAGCGCCCGCATCTTGCCGTTGCGCACGTGGCCGATGAGGGTGGGCACGGACGACAGGTACATGTCGATCTGGCCGCCGATCAGGTCGTTGGAGGCTTGTGCCGCGCCCTTGTAGGGAATATGGGTGAGCTTGATGCCCGCGGCGTTCTGCAATTGCACCGCGGCCAGGTGCGCCACCGTGCCATTGCCCGAACTGGCGAAGTTCAGCACGCCCGGCTTGGCCTTCGCTGCGGCGATCATGTCGTCGAAGGACTTCAGCGGCGAGTTGGCCGGCACCACGATCACCAGCGGCGCATCGGCGACCAGGCCGATGGCGGTCAGGTCTTTCTCGGGGTCGTAGGGCAGCTTGGCATAGAGGGTGGGATTGATCGCGAGGTTGCTGGTCTGGCCCAGCACCAGCGAATAGCCGTCCGGCGCCGACTTGGCCACCGCGTCCACGCCGATATTGCCGCCCGATCCAGGCCGGTTTTCCGTGACGATGTTCCAGCCCGTGTTGGCCGCCACCTTGATCGCGGCTTCCCGCGCCAGTACGTCGGTGCCGCCGCCAGGCGGGAACGGAACGATCAGGCGGATGGGCTTGTTGGGGTAATCCTGAGCCGCGCTCAGGGCGGTCATGCACATCAGGGCCAGGCCGGACAGCACGCGCGCGATCTGCTTCATGGTTAGTCTCCGATCTTTGTTTTTGGTGGGAGCATTGTGGATGCGTGTTCCGAGGAATACAATGCGAGTTCGTACAACGAAACGTGTTCCGTACAATGAGCGATGATGTGACGCTGGATTCAGACGAATCCCCTGCGGAAGAAGGCGTGGTGGCGGTGCGCCGCGCGATGAAAATCCTCGAGGCTTTCGGCGTGGACGACGCGCACCTGACCCTGGCGGAGCTGAGCCGGCGCACCGGGTGCCACCGCTCCACCGTATTGAGGCTGGCGCGCACGCTGGCGATGGACGACTACCTGGCGCAACGGCCGGACGGCACGTGGCGTCTGGCGCGCGCCGCTGGCTGGCTGGGCGCCTGTTACCAGGCCACGTTCAATATCGTGGAGGTGGTGCAGCCGGTGCTGCGCGAACTGTCGGTCGCCACCGGCGAAAGCGCGACGTTCTACGTGCGCGAGGGCAAGCAGCGCATCTGCATGGCGCGTGTCGAAGGTCCCAAGTCCATCCGTCACCACGTGCGCGTCGGCGCCGCGCTGCCGCTGGAATTGGGCAGCCCGGGCCGGGTCCTGCTCGCGTTCTCCGGAGCGGAGGGTGAGCCCTATGAATCGATACGCCGCGCCGGCTACATGCTTTCTCTGGGCGAACGCGACGCCGAGGTGTCGAGCATCTCCGCCCCGGTCTATGGCATCAACTGGACCTTGCAGGGCGCGATCTGCATTTCAGGCCCGCTCTCTCGTCTTACGGAATCGGTGCTGCTCGAACATAAAGAGTCGATCCTGGCCGCGGCCAGCCGCCTGTCGCGCTCGATGATGGGCGCGGGGCAAGGGTAGGGCGGGCGCGATTCGCCTTGTCGATCGCTATTTTTTTGCCGGCGCGTCGGTAAAGCCATATAGACGCGCGGGGTTGTCGACCCGCGCCTCGCGCGCGCCAGCCGGGATGGGGCCAGTCGGAGCCCCAGAGCAGGCGCTGCGGCGCGGTTCCCAGCAGGAATTCCGCCAAGAGGGCAAGCGCGCGATAGCCCGGCGCGCCCTCGACATGCCGCTGCAAGTGCCAGCCCAAGGGCGCAATGCGCCGCGCCAGGGCCCCGGTGGCTGCCGTATCCAGCAATGCGCCGCGCAGCGCATTGATGCGCCCGCCTCCCCTCGATTACGGGAGCGTTCCGCGCAGGAAAACACGTCCTTCCGCGATGCGCCTCGCGGTTCGTTGTATGGCCGCCTGTTCGACATGCCAGCTGTCGCCGCGCCGCGTCACGCTGGCATCTACGTGAATGACGCCACTTGGATGCCCGAAGGTATAGCGTCTCGGGCCGGGCTCGCCGCAGAGTTGGGCGGGAAGGCTGCCGGCGATTCCGCAAGCCATGCCGGTCGTGACGGTGACCGTACCGGCTAGCGTCTTGCTGGCGGAGCCGGAGGCGTACTGTCTGCACACGAGGTCCAGGCGATCGGCGCTGATCAGTTCGCCCGTCGTGCACGTATGGTAATCGCGAGGCTTTTGCAGCATTACCAGCATCGGCGTGGATGGGGCGCTGCGTTGGTGCCAGTATTCGCTCAATCCCAGGCGGATGGCGACCTCGCGACGCAATGCGTCCATGTGGGCGCGCAGCGCAGGATCGCTATCGATAGCCTGTGGATCTTCCGTGCCGGATAGCCCGAAGGACTCGGCGTGGGCGTAAATGACGAGGTTCGCGCCATCCACGACGGATACCGTCACGTTTCCCCTGTCTGGAACGGCAATTTCCGTCCGCGCTTCTCCGAAGGGCAGCAGCCGGCCGGTGATCGCGCCGACCGCTCGCGAGAAATCCAACGCTATGGGCGCGCCCTGTCCGGGAACCCCGCCGATCTGCAGATCGCCCTGGGTGATGACCTGCGTCGACGTTGTCGGTACGCTGACGTGGACAATCCGGTCTGTATTGAGGTTGTGGACGCGTACCAGCGTATGGCCGTCCCGGGGAGCGACCAGGCCGCTTTCAATCGCGTATACGCCGGCGGCAGCCGTCAGGTTGCCGCAGTTCAGGTTGTAATCGACTTCCGGGGCCAGGATTCCGACCTGGCCGAACAGGTAGCTGACGTCGCTGTCTTCGCGGCGTGGCGGGCCCATGATGGCAGCCTTGCTGGTCAGTTTGTCGGCTCCGCCCAAACCATCGATTTGGCGGCGGTCAGGGCTGCCAAAGATGTCCAGCAACAGGGCCGTCAGCGATTCGCGGTCAGCGGGAACGTCGGATTCCCGGAGGAAAATTCCTTTGCTCGTTCCACCGCGCATCATAACGAACGGCAAGCTTTCCGGAGTGTGCATCGCGTTGGCCCCAAGAGATGTTTGCGTGGTCCGATCGTCCCACGGCACTGGCTATCGGTGTCGTCGACACTCTACGCAAGTTGCGGGTCTTTGCGGACGCAGCGCGTGCGGGACCCGGTCCACATAGTGAAAATGGAATCCCGCCCCAATGAAAAAACCGGCCCGAAGGCCGGTTTCTCGTGGGAGCGGGCGGGGAATTACAGAGTCCCGGCCAGTTCCGGCACGACCTGGAACAGATCGCCGACCAGGCCATAATCGGCCACGCCGAAGATCGGCGCTTCCGGATCCTTGTTGATCGCGACGATGACCTTGGAGTCCTTCATGCCAGCCAGGTGCTGGATGGCGCCCGAGATGCCGACCGCCACGTACAGCTGCGGCGCGACGATCTTGCCGGTCTGACCGACCTGCCAGTCGTTAGGCGCGTAGCCCGCGTCCACCGCGGCGCGCGAAGCGCCCAGCGCCGCGCCCAGCTTGTC
>NZ_JBLZXF010000038.1:0-40304 GCF_050285585.1 Achromobacter sp.
CTGTTGCTCGACAAACCCGTGGGTTTGTCGAGCAACCACGCGTTGCAGCGCGCCAAACGTGCCATGGACGCGGCGAAAGCCGGCCATACGGGCACCCTGGATCCCTTCGCCACGGGCCTGCTGGTGTGCTGCATGGGCAAGGCAACTAAAATTTCGGGCGCGATGCTCAACGCCGACAAGGCATATCGCGCTACGCTGCAATTTGGGTCGGAAACCGACTCCGGCGACCTGACCGGCAACGTCGTGTCCACGGCGGAGCCGGGCTTTGCGGTGGACGAGCAGGCGCTGCGCGAAGCGCTGTCACGTTTCTCGGGCACGATCGAGCAGATCCCGCCGATGTACTCGGCGCTCAAGCGCGACGGCAAGCCTTTGTACGAGTACGCGCGCGCCGGCATCGAGCTGGAGCGGCCGCCGCGCCAGGTCACGATTTACCGCATCGAGCTGCTGTCCCTGAGCGGAACGCAGGCAGAGATCGATGTGGCATGCAGTAAAGGCACATACATCCGCACTCTGGCCCAGGACATCGGGCGCGTGCTGGGCTGTTACGCCCACCTGACGGCGCTGCGGCGCACGCACGTCGGGCCCTTCTCTCTGGAACGCGCCGTTGCGCTGGAAGCCTTGCAGGCCATGCCAGACCCCAAGCAGGCATTGCTTGCATTGAACGAATTGCCGGCGGGCTTGCTGCCCGCCACCTGACCTTAAAGGACTAGCTATGACTCGCGCCCTGCGCAACGTCGCCATCATCGCCCACGTCGACCACGGTAAAACCACCCTGGTCGACCAGCTGCTGCGCCAATCCGGCACCTTCCGCGAAAACCAGGCGCTGACCGAACGGGTCATGGACTCGAACGACCTGGAAAAAGAGCGCGGGATCACCATCCTGGCCAAGAACTGTGCCGTTGAATACCAAGGCACGCACATCAACATCATCGACACTCCGGGACACGCGGACTTCGGCGGCGAAGTCGAGCGCGTGCTGTCCATGGTCGACGGCGTGCTGCTGCTGGTGGACGCGGTCGAAGGCCCCATGCCCCAGACGATCTTCGTGACCCGCAAGGCGCTGGCCCTCGGCCTGAAGCCCATCGTCGTGGTCAACAAGGTGGACCGCCCGGGCGCCCGCACCGATTTCGTCATCAATTCGACGTTCGACCTGTTCGACAAGCTGGGCGCCACGGACGAGCAGCTGGACTTCCCGGTGGTGTACGCCTCGGGCCTGTCGGGTTACGCCGGCCTGAATCCCGACGTGCGCGAAGGCGACATGCGTCCCCTGTTCGAAGCCATCCTCGAACACGTGCCGCAGCGCGAGGACGATCCCAACGGTCCCCTCCAGATGCAGATCATCTCGCTGGACTACAACAGCTACGTCGGCAAGATCGGCGTGGGCCGCATCAACCGCGGCCGCATGCGTCCCGGCATGGAAGTGGCCTACAAGTTCGGTCCCGAAGGCCAGGGCGGCCGCGGCCGCATCAACCAGGTGCTGAAGTTCCACGGGCTGGAGCGGGTGGTCGTGGATGAGGCCGAAGCTGGCGACATCGTGCTGATCAACGGCATCGAGGAGCTGGGCATCGGCTGCACGGTGACGGATCCGGTGACGCAGGAAGCACTGCCGATGCTGCGCATCGACGAGCCCACCCTGACCATGAACTTCATGGTGAACACCTCGCCGCTGGCCGGCCGCGAAGGCAAGTTCGTGACCAGCCGCCAGCTGCGCGACCGCCTGGACCGCGAACTGAAGTCCAACGTGGCGCTGCGCGTGCGCGACACGGGCGACGACACGGTGTTCGAAGTGTCGGGCCGCGGTGAACTGCACCTGACCATCCTGCTGGAAACGATGCGCCGCGAAGGCTACGAGCTGGCTGTGTCGCGTCCGCGCGTGGTGTTCAAGGAGATCGACGGCGTGAAGTGCGAACCGTTCGAATCCCTGACCATCGACGTCGAAGACGCCCACCAGGGCGGCGTGATGGAAGAACTGGGCCGCCGCAAGGGCGATCTGCAGGACATGCAGCCGGACGGCCGCGGCCGCACCCGCCTGGAATACCTGATTCCGGCGCGCGGCCTGATCGGTTTCCAGAACGAGTTCCTGACGCTGACGCGCGGCACCGGCCTGATGAGCCACATCTTCCACGAATACGCGCCCATCAAGGAAGGTTCGATCGGCGAGCGCCGCAACGGCGTGCTGATCAGCCAGGACCATGGCGACGCCGTGGCTTACGCCCTGTGGAAACTGCAGGATCGTGGCCGCATGTTCGTCAGCCCCGGCGACGCGCTGTACGAAGGCATGATCATCGGCATCCACAGCCGCGACAACGATCTGGTCGTGAACCCCATCAAGGGCAAGCAGCTGACCAACGTGCGCGCCTCGGGCACCGACGAAGCCGTGCGCCTGGTTCCGCCGATCCAGATGTCGCTCGAATACGCGGTGGAGTTCATCGATGACGACGAACTGGTGGAGATCACGCCCAAGTCGATCCGCCTGCGCAAGCGCTACCTGCTCGAAAACGAGCGCAAGCGCGCGGCTCGCGAAGCCGCCGTTTGATGAAAGGGGCGTTTGCCCCTTTGCCTGCGATGGCAAGGCCGCATCCTGTTGGGGATGCGGTTTTTTTTTGCAGGATAAATGCGCTCCCCTGCGCGGGCTGCAAGCGGGCGAAGCGCGGTGCGAGCACTTTCTGCCTGCGCGGCCCGGTGCGGATGAACCCTAGCGGTTCAGCCATTCCAGGAAATCGCGGCCAGGGCCGCGATCGCGGACGAGCGCCCCGATCGGCTGGAACAAGCCCGGCGAGGCGATGCGCAGGCGCTGGAAATGCCCGCGCTGTATGTACCAGTTGGCCAGGGTCAGCGGCGCCATCGCCAGCGCCTGCTGGGCCTGCATGACGGCGATGAGCAGCGGCATGGGCGGGGCGGCGCTGGCCAGGCGGCACAGGCGCGGAACGACGCCGGCGTGCTCGAAGAATGCCTTGAAGACCGCGTGGATGGCCAACTCGGGGCGCGGTTCGATCCAGAGCTGGCGGGCGATCTCCGCTGGCGTGGGCGCGGCGTCCGTCTTCAGCAGCGGATGGCCCGGCGCGGCCACGATCACGGCCTCGTCCTGCTGCAACGGCACGAATTCCAGGCCCGTGGGGACGGCGTCGGGCTGTCGGCACAGCAGCATGTCGAGGCTGCCGTTGGCCGCCTGCGGCAGCAGTTGTTCGCGGCTGCCTTCCACGATTTCCACTTGCAATTCCGGGTGCGCGGTCATGTAGGCCGGCAGGCGTTCGGCCAGCAGGCCGCCGCTGGCCGCCGGAATGGCGCCCAGCCGCAGGTAGCCGGTGGCGCCCCGGCGCAGGGCAGCGACGGAGTCAGTGGAGGCCCGCAGGGTCGTCAGCATGCCCTGGGCGCACTCCGCCATGAGCTGGCCGCTGCGCGTGGGCCGCATACCGCGCGCATGGCGTTCGAACAGGCGCACGCCCAGCAGTTCCTCGATATCGGCGAGCGCATGCGTGGCCGCGGGCTGGCTCATGCCGATGTGGCCAGCGGCCTGCTGGATGCTGCCGAGTTCGGCGATGCCAGCGAGCAGTTGGAGGTGGCGCAGGCGGCCCTTCGCGAGCAGGCGGGCCAGAAGCGTGGCAGGGGCGACGTCCATGAAGCGGGTGCTAGATATTCAAAACTTGAATATATCTATCCATTAATGTATTTGAAATAAGGATATGCCCTGGCCACAATGCAGCGAATCCTTCCCTAGCTTCTTCCCCAAGGAGTGGTTTGTCCATGAAGTACCGCCTGCTGCATGCCTTCGTTTGCGCCTTAACTGCTGGCGCGTGTTCCCTGGCTGCCGCCCAGGGGGCATATCCGTCCCAACCGGTGCGCCTCATCGTGCCGTTCGCGCCGGGAGGGTCCACGGACGTGCTCGCCCGCGCGGTGGCCGAGGGCCTGCGCAAGGAGCTGGGCCAAAGCGTGGTGGTGGAAAACCGCGCCGGCGCCGGCGGCCTGATCGGCACCGAAGCCGTGGCGCGGGCCGAGGCGGACGGCTATACGCTGGGCATGGCGACGGTCAGCACCATGGCCGTCAATCCGCTGCTGTATGGCACCGGGCGGGTGGATCCCGCAACGCAACTGAAACCGGTGGCCCCGGTGGCGACGGTACCTGTGGTGTGGATGGTGAACCCGGCGTTCCCGGCGCAGGACTTCGCCCAGTTCCTGGCTGAACTGCGGGCGCATCCCGGCAAGTACTCCTTCGGTTCGCCGGGCGTGGGCTCGCTGGGGCACCTGAACCTGGCGGCCATGAACGCCGACCTGAAGGTGGACGTGCTGCACGTGCCGTACCGCGGCATGGGACCGGCCCTGACCGCGGCGGTGGGCGGGGAAGTGCAGGTGCAGCAGGACCAGTACGCGTCGGCGCAATCGCTGATCAAGGCCGGCAAGCTGCGCGCGATCGCCGTGTCCGCGCCGGCGCGGCTGGCGGATAGGCCGGACCTGCCCACCCTGGCGGAACTGGGTTATCCGCAACTTAACGCGCTGGGCCAGACCTGGTTCGGATTGGTCGCGCCCGCGGGGACGCCCGACGCCACCGTGCAGCGCTTGAACCAGGCCGCGGGCCGCGCGCTGGCCGACCCCGCGCTGGTGCAGCGCCTGGCGGCCTTGGGCGCGCAGCCCGACGCGGGCACACCGCAGGCATTCGCCGAACGCATTGCGCGGACGCTGGCCGCCAACCGGAAAATCATTGAAACTGCCGGAATCAAGCTCGACGAGTAGGCATAGGCTTTTCCCGCCGGGCCCGCGCGGCTCACACGACACCAGCCACTGGAGAAACCATGGGTGCCATCGACAAACTCGCGCCGTTCATCGACGCGCGCAGCGAGCGTTACGCGGATCTGAGCGACCGCATCTGGAGCCTGGCGGAATTGCGCTACGACGAGCACAAGTCCGCCGAACTGCACATCGCGATGCTGGAAGAGGCCGGATTCCGCATTACGCGGGACGCCGCCGGCATTCCCACCGCGTTCGTGGCCGAAGCCGGCAGCGGCGGCCCGGTCATCGGCATCCTGGGCGAGTACGACGCCCTGTCCGGGCTGAGCCAGGAAAGCGGGGCGTACGCCTGTTTGCCCTCGCCGGAAACGCCGAACGGCAATGGCCACGGCTGCGGCCACCACTTGCTGGGCACGGCCGCGCATTTCGCGGCGGTGGCCGTGAAGGAATTCCTAGAGGCCAACGGGCTGCCCGGCACCATCCGTTTCTACGGCTGTCCGGCGGAAGAGGGCGGATCCGGCAAGACCTTCATGGCGCGGGCGGGCCTGTTCGACGACCTGGACGCGGCGCTGACCTGGCATCCGGCCTCTCACACGGGGATATTCCACCAGTCGTCGCTGGCCAACATCCAGGCCTATTTCCGCTTCCGCGGCATCGCCGCGCACGCGGCGAACTCGCCGCACCTGGGCCGTAGCGCGCTGGACGCGGTCGAACTGATGAACGTCGGCGTGAACTACCTGCGCGAGCACATGGTGCCGGATGCCCGGGTGCACTATGCGGTGACCAACAGCGGCGGCATTTCTCCCAATGTGGTGCAGGCGCGGGCGGAAGTGCTGTACCTGGTGCGCGCGCCCATCAATTCCCAGGCGGCCGAACTGTACGAGCGCGTGCAGAACGTGGCGCGCGGCGCGGCGCTGATGACGGGCTGCGAGCTTGAAATCGTCTTCGATAAGGCCTGCTCGAACTACATCCCGAACCGCGTGCTCAACCAGATCATGTACGCGAACATGCAGGCGCTGCGGGGGCCGGCCTACTCGGAAGGCGAGCAGCAGGCGGCGCTGCGCATGTGGGACGCGATCTCCGAAGACGACATCGACAACGCCGGCAAGAACCTGGGCGCGGTGCTGCGCAATCCCACGCCGCTGTTCCAGGGCGTGGCGCCCTACGATCCGGGCAAGACCGAGATCACCTACGGGTCCACCGACGTGGGCGACGTGAGCTGGGTCACGCCCACGGCCCAGTGCTGGGGAGCCTGCTACGCCTACGGCACGCCCTTCCATTCCTGGCAGATGGTGGCCCAGGGCAAGATGTCCATGGCGCACAAGGGCATGGTGCACGCGGCCAAGATCATCGCGGCGACCGCCGCCGACCTGTACTCCCGTCCGGAGGAACTGGAACGCGCCAAGGCCGAACTGACGCAAGCGCGGCGCGGGCAACCCTATGTCTGCCCGATTCCGCCGGATGTGCTGCCGTCGTTCATGCGGAAGGGGTAGAAGGGGGCTGCCAGGCTGCGCGTGCCGGCACTTCACTGCGCCGCCCTGGTTCATGCGAGGTTGAGGCGGCCATCCTTGGGGATGGCCGTTGTCCGGTTCAGGCCGGCAGGGACGGCGCGTATTGCGCGTCCGAGTTGACCTTCGTGTGGAATTCCACCACCTTGCGCACCACCTTGACCGGATCGTCCTCGATGATGAAAAGATCCAGGTCGTGCGCGCCGATCATGCCATTGGCCAGCACCTGGCTGCCCAGCCAATCGACCAGGCCGTACCAGTATTCGCTGCCCACCAGTACGATAGGGGCGGGCGGGACCTTGCCGGTCTGGATGAGCGTCAACGCTTCGAAGAGTTCATCCAGGGTGCCGAAACCGCCCGGCATCGCCACATAGGCGAAGCTGTGCATGAAGAACGTAGCCTTGCGGGAGAAAAAGTACTCGAAAGAAAGGCTGATGGTCTGGTATTCGTTGTTGTGGGCTTCGTGCGGCAGGCTGATGTTCAGGCCGATGCTGGTGCCGCCTGCTTCGAACGCGCCCTTGTTGGCTGCCTCCATGATGCCGGGACCGCCACCGGCGATTACTGCGAATCCGGCTTCGGCCAGGGCGGCCGAGATCGCGACGGTGGTTTCGTAATGAGGGGAATTACGGCTGACTCGCGCACTTCCGAAGACACTGACCGCAGGCCCGATGTTCGCGAGCTTTTCTGCCGCCGTCCGTATCTCTGACATAATCAGCGGAATTTGTTTGTTGGCGGGTGTTTCCGCGGCTATTGCCATATCTGCCTTTGTAACCATGAAAAAAACCTTATTACTGGTCGACGGTTCAAGTTACTTGTACCGCGCTTTCCACGCTATGCCTGATTTGCGCAACGCGCAAGGCGAACCCACGGGTGCGCTCTACGGCGTGGTGAATATGCTGCGCAAGCTTGTATCTGATCATAAGGCAGAGTATGCCGCATGTATTTTCGATGCCCGCGGCAAGACCTTCCGGGACGACATCTACCCGGAGTACAAGTCGCACCGTCCCCCCATGCCGGAGGCCCTGGCGTCGCAGATCGAGCCGATCCATCGCGCGGTGCGGGCGCTGGGCTGGCCGGTGCTGGCCATCGAGGGGGTCGAAGCCGACGACGTGATCGGCACCCTGGCCAAGCGGGCCGCCGAGCACGACGTGCACACCATCGTGTCCACCGGCGACAAGGACCTGGCGCAATTGGTGAACAGCCACGTCACCCTGGTCAATACGATGAGCGGGGAAGTGCTGGATGAGTCCGGCGTGGTGAACAAGTTCGGCGTTCCGCCCGACCGCATCGTCGATTACCTGATGCTGGTGGGCGACACGGTGGACAACGTCCCCGGCGTGACCAAGGTGGGCCCGAAGACGGCCGCCAAATGGATTACGGAATTCGGTTCCATCGAAAAGCTGGTCGAAGGCGCGGACGGGGTGAAGGGCGTCGCGGGCAACAACCTGCGCGACGCCATCCCCAAATTTCCGCTCACTCGCCAGTTGCTGACCGTGAAATGCGATTGCGACCTGGCCGGCCACGTCGATAGCGTCGACGACCTGACGCCGCGCCCGCGCGACGACGCGGCGCTGACCGAAATCTACGAGCGCTACGGCTTTCGCACCTGGCTGCGCGAGCTGACCGGCGACGTCGAACGCGTGCCCGCCGGAGACGCGCGCATCGCTCACGACGCGCCTGCCGCGCCCACGGAACTGGACTACCAGATCCTTTCGGATTGGCCGGCATTCGATGCCTGGATGGAAAGGCTGGAAGAAGCGTCGCTGGTCGCGCTGGACACCGAGACCACGTCCCTGGACGAAATGCAGGCCCGCCTGGTGGGCATGTCGCTGGCGGTGGCGCCCGGCGTGGCGTGCTACATCCCGGTTGCGCACCGCGGCCCGGACGGCGCGGCCCAACTGCCCAAGGACGAGGTGCTGGCGCGGCTGAAGCCGTGGCTGGAGGACGCCGCGCGCGCCAAGCTGCTGCATCATGCCAAGTACGACACGCACGTATTCGCCAACGAAGGCATCCGGCTGGCCGGCGTGACCGAAGACACGATGCTGCAGGCCTACGTGCTGGAGTCGCATCGCGGCGTCGGCCTGAACGACCTGGCCCAGCGCTACCTGGGCCGCAGCGGCGTGTCCTACGAGGACCTCTGCGGCAAGGGCGCCAAGCAGATCGGCTTTGACGAGGTGGCGGTCGACAAGGCCGGCCACTATGCCGCCGAGGATGCGGATTTCACCCTGCAATTGCACCAGGTGCTGCGCCCGATGGTGGCGGCCGATGAGGGCCTGAACCGCATCTACCTGCTGGAAATGCAAGTGTCGGCGGTGCTGACCACGATCGAGCGCAACGGCGTCAAGGTGGATGCCGCGGAACTGGGGCGGCAGAGCCACAAGCTGGGCCAGGAAATGCTCCAGCTCGAACAGAAGGCATACGAACTGGCGGGCCAGCCGTTCAACCTGAATTCCCCCAAGCAGCTGGGCGAGATCCTGTTCGGCCGCATGGAGCTGCCGGTGGTGCGCAAGACCGCCAGCGGCGCGCCTTCCACCGACGAGGAAGTGCTGAGCAAGCTGGCCCAGGATTACCCGCTGCCGCAGGTCCTGCTGGAGTACCGCGGCCTGTCCAAGCTGAAGTCTACGTACACCGACAAGCTGCCGCGCATGATCAATCCGGATACGGGGCGCGTGCACACGCATTATTCGCAGGCCGCGGTGATCACGGGGCGCCTGGCCTCGTCCGATCCCAATCTGCAGAACATCCCGGTGCGCACCGAGGCGGGGCGTCGCGTGCGCGAGGCCTTCGTGGCCGAGCAGGGCATGCTGCTGTCGGCCGACTATTCGCAGATCGAGCTGCGCATCATGGCGCACGTCTCGGACGACGCCAACCTGCAGCGCGCCTTTGCCGCGGGCGAGGACATCCACCGCGCCACGGCGTCGGAGGTGTTCGGCGTGGCCCTTGCGGATGTCTCCTCGGAGCAGCGCCGCGCTGCCAAGGCCATCAACTTCGGCCTGATCTACGGCATGGGGGTGTTCGGCCTGGCGTCCAACCTGGGCATCACGCGCGACGCCGCGCAAGCCTACATCGACCGGTACTTTGCGCGTTATCCCGGCGTGGCGATGTACATGGACGACACGCGCCGGCGCGCGCGCGAGCAAGGCTACGTGGAAACCGTCTTCGGCCGCCGGCTGCAATTGCCGGAAATCCGAGGCGGTTCGGGCCCGCGCCGCCAGGCGGCCGAACGCGCAGCCATCAATGCGCCCATGCAGGGCACGGCGGCCGACCTGATCAAGATGGCCATGGTTGCGGTGCAGAACTGGCTGGAGGCCGAAAAACTGCAGACGCGCATGATCATGCAGGTGCACGACGAACTGGTGCTGGAAGCGCCGGACGCGGAACTGGAGCTGGTCAAGGCCACGCTGCCCGGCCTGATGTGCGACGTGGCGACCCTGCGCGTGCCGCTCGTCGCCGAAGTGGGGATGGGCAAGAACTGGGAGCAGGCCCACTAGGGCAGGCCTTCTCGATGACCGCTCGATGGGCCGCCCTGGGCGGCCCATTTCCGCTTTTGGGATTGCAACAATATAATGTTGCGCTTCCCCGCCTAATAGACGTCTCCCGAAATGTTGCTGCTCTGGGTCCTGCTCGCCACCGTTACCGGCGGGCTCATCGCGGTGCTTGTCGCCAGCTGGCTGGCCTACAAGGTCTTCGCGCAATACCTGCACCACATGGTGAGCCTGTCGGTGGGGGTGCTGTTGTCGGTGGCTTTGCTGCATCTGCTGCCGGAAGCGTTCGAGGCCGGCGTGGCCGACGCCCACGTGCTTTTCGGGCTGATGCTGGCGTCCCTGATCGGCTTTTTCGTGCTGGAGAAGATCGCGCTGCTGCGGCACAGCCACCATCACGAGGGCGACGGCCACCACCACCACAAGGGGCACGACCGCCACGAGGCGGGGCGCGGCGGCATGCTGATCCTGATCGGCAGTTCGCTGCACAACCTGTGCGACGGGGTCCTGGTGGCGGCGGCTTTCCTGACGGACCCGCTGCTCGGCGTGCTGACCGCCGCGTCCATCATCATCCATGAAGTGCCGCACAAGCTTGGCGATTTCGTCGTGCTGCTCAACGCGGGCCTGGCCCGCCGCCGCGCCTTCGCCCTGATCCTGTTCACCAGCTTGTGTTCAGCCGTGGGCGGCATAATAGGGTACTTCGTGCTGCAGCAGGCGCAGGGTTGGGTGCCGTATATTCTGGTGGTTGCGGCCAGCAGCTTCCTCTATATCTCGGTGGCCGACCTGATGCCGCAGATGCACGAGCGGGTATCCCTGTCCGACGCCGTCCCGCAGTTGCTGCTGGTCGGGGTGGGCGTGGCGCTGATCTACAGTGTGACGACGCTGATGCACCATGGGCATGACCATGGCGTGGAGGCGGGCCTGGCGGCGCCTCACGCGGAGCATGGCCATCGGCACTAGCGCGATCCAGGATATCCGGCCTTGTCGACCCAACACAGGAGTTCTCCATGAGTTTTTCCGCCGCAGCCGGCAATGTCGCTCCCACCGTGATCCATACGGACACCCAGGGGCTGGTCCACGGGGATTTCAGGTTGCCCGTGGCCGATGGATCGATCGACGCCTACTACGCCGCGCCCGAAGGCAAGCGTGACCTGCCCATCGTGCTCGTGGTGCAGGAGATCTTCGGCGTGCACGAGCACATCAAGGACTTGTGCCGCCGGGTGGCCAAGGCCGGCTACCTTGCCGTGGCCGCGAACCTGTACGAACGCCAGGGCGACGCCTCGGCCTATACCGATATTCCCAAGCTGATCTCGGAACTGGTCAGCAAGGTACCGGACGAGCAGGTGTACGCCGACCTGGACGCCAGCGTGGCCTGGGCCGTCGAGCACGGCGGCGACGCCAAGCGCGTGGCGGTGACGGGCTTCTGCTGGGGCGGGCGCCTGACCTGGATGTACGCGGCGCACAACGCGGACGTGAAGGCCGCCGTGGCCTGGTACGGCAAGCTCAGCGTGGGCCACGGCCCCCTGATCAAGCGCGTGGCCTTCGACGTGGTCAACGAACTGCACGCCCCGGTCCTGGGCCTGTACGGCGCCAAGGACGCCAGCATTCCGCTGGCCGACGTCGAAACCATGAAGGCCAGGCTGGCCGCCGGCAATGACAACGCCAAGCGTTCGGAATTCGTGGTGTACCCCGAAGCCGACCACGCCTTCCTGGCGGACTACCGTCCCAGCTACAAGGCCGAGGCGGCGAAGGACGGCTGGCAGCGCATGCTGGATTGGTTCAAGCGCTATCTGTAGGCCGCGCATGGGCCACGAATGAAAAGGCCGACCAGCGATGGTCGGCCTTTTCGTTCAGGGCAGGAACACCCTCAGAAAGGCATGATGGGCGCGCAAGCGCGGAGCGGGCGCGGCGCGGGGGCCGCCCGCCGCCGAGCCGCCTCAAGGCGGACAGCCCCCTCGGGGGGGCAGCAAGCGCGCGGAGCGTGCGCGGCGCGGGGGCCGCCCGCCGCCGAGCCGCCTCAAGGCGGGCAGCCCCCTCGGGGGGCAGCAAGCGCGCGGAGCGTGCGCGGCGTGGGGGCCTCAATTCCCCGCTTCGCGCAGCCGGCTGGGGAGCAGTTCTCCGTGGCGCGCCAGCAGCGGATACGCCGCGGCTCCTACCAGGTGGGAGTTGATGCCCTTCATGTCGCGCAGGATGTCCAGGTAGAGCGCGCCAACTTCGGCGGCATCGACCTCGCCGGCCTTGATCTTCTGCAGGTGCGTGTCCGCGGCGGTGGTTTCTATCGTGCGGAAGCGCGCCTTCTCCCCCGCCAGGGAGCGGGCCTGGCGCAGGTCGTCGTTGACGAACAGGGCGGCGGCCGTGCGCTGGTTGGCGATGAGCTGGCCCAGCGTTTCGTCCAGGTTCGCGCGCTGTTCCGGCGAGAAGGTCCAGCCCTGCTTGCGCAGCTTGGCGATGTGGCCGAGCAGGCCGTGGTGGGCGATGTCGCCCGCATGGCCGACGTTGCTGATGAAGGCCAGGATGTCGTCCAGGCGCTGCAGATCCTCGCGCGTCATGTTTTCCTGGTCCAGCGTGGCCAGGTAGGTCGTGATGGCGTTTTCCAGCTTGTCCAGGGCGCTGTCCAGCTGGCGCGCCTGCACCATGCGGTGGCGGTTGTCGCGCTTGAAGCCCGCGCGGGCATACAGCAGCAGGGTCTGCAGCATGTCGGCCATGCGCAGGCCTTCGCGCGCGGCATTGCCCAGGGCGACGGCGGGCACGTCGTGGGCCCATTCGTCCAGGTATTGGGGACGGGACGGATCGTTCGGATCGGCCCGTTTCGGCAGCCAGCGGGTGAGCAGGGCGGCGTAGGGCGTCAGCAACGGCAGGAACACCAGCGCGATGACGGCGTTGAACAGCGTGTGGAAATTGGCGACTGCGCGGGCGGGATCGTTCGCCAGGTCGCTCATCAGCGGCTGCAGGTAGGGCAGCAGGATCAGGCCGGCCAGCACGCCGATCACCCGGGTAAGCAGGTTGCCCAGCGGCAGCCGGCGAGCGGCGGGGTCGTCTCCGGTGACGCCCTCGATCATGGGGTTGATGGCGGTGCCCAGATTGGCGCCCAAAACCAGCGCGAACGCCACGTGCGGGGCCACCATGTGGTGGGTGGCCAGCGACATCACCAGCACGACCACGGCCACGCTGGAGTGCGCCGCCCACGTGAAGGCGGCCGACAGCAGCACGGCGGCCACCGGCTGGGTGGACAGCGCCTCCAGGATCATGCCCAGCATGGGCGCGGTCTGGAAGGGCTGGAACAGTTCGACCAGCTGGTGCAGGGACAGCAGCAGGAGCCCCAGGCCGATGAACACCCGGCCCAGGTCGCGGGTGCGCCCCGGCGGATAGCGGCGGAACATCCAGACGCCGGCCAGGATCAGGATCGGGGCGAGCGAGGTCAGGTCGAACGACAGCAGCTGGACGATGAGCGTGGTGCCCACGTTGGCGCCCAGCATGGCGGACAGCGCCGGCACCAGGCTGACGACGCCGCCGGCCGCGAAGCCGGTGATCATCAGGCCCGTGGCGGTGCTGCTCTGCAACGCGGCGGTGATGCCCAGGCCGGCGGCGAAGGCCCGCAAGCGGGTGCCGAGCGCCCTGCCCAGCGCCGCGCCGAGCGCGGCCCCGAAAGCGCGTTGCACGCCCGTTTGGACCATGTGCACGCCCCAGAGCAGGAGGGCGACGTAGCCGGCGAAGTCAAGCAGCGTGATAAGTCCGGACATCCTGGCGTGTTTCCATTCTTTTTATGACAAGAAATAATTCTGTAATGATCGCATGCGGGGACAGGGCAGGGGAACCTGTCCCCGCAATACAGCATACGCCCGCCGGGGGCTTTGCTGCGCGCGTCATGGGCAGCGCGTATCATTGCCTGACCATTCGTCAGATGTACTGGAGTTTTGCGTGGCGGTTTCCGTATTCGATCTGTTCAAGATAGGCATAGGCCCGTCTAGCTCCCATACGGTGGGGCCCATGCGGGCGGCCCTGTTGTTCGCGCAGGGCCTGGAGCGCGACGGCCTCATGCCGCGCGTGGCCGCCGTGCGCGCCGAGCTCTACGGGTCGCTGGGCGCGACGGGCAAGGGCCACGGCACCGACAAGGGCGTGCTGCTGGGCCTGATGGGCGAAGCCCCCGACACCGTGGATCCCTCCGCCATTTCCGGGATGATCGCGTCGGTGCGGGCCAGCCGCCAATTGCCGCTGCTGGGGCGCTACCCCGTTCCCTTCGTGGAAAGGGAACACATGATGTTCTACCGCCGCGAAGCCATGGCGGAGCATCCTAACGGCATGAAGTTTCACGCGTTTGACGCCGAAGGCGAGCCGCTGCGCGAGTCACGCTACCTGTCGGTGGGCGGCGGCTTCGTCGTGACGGCGGGTGCGTCCAACAGCCAGGTCATCGCCGCGCACGACCAATTGCCCTATCCGTTCAGGATGGGGCGCGAGCTGCTGTCCATGTGCCGCGACAGCGGCCTGTCGGTAGCCCAGCTGATGATGAGGAACGAACTCACCTGGCGGGAAGAGGCCGAGGTGCATGCCGGCCTGGACCGCATCTGGCAGGTGATGCAGGAGTGCGTATCGCGCGGCTGCGGCATCAATTACCCCGAAGCGGACGGCGAACTGCCCGGGCCCTTGCGCGTGCGCCGCCGCGCGCCCGAGCTCTACCGCAACCTGACGCAGCGCGCCGAGCGCACCCTGTCCGACCCCTTGTCGGTCATGGACTGGGTCAATCTGTACGCCATGGCGGTCAACGAAGAGAACGCAGCCGGCGGCCGGGTGGTCACGGCGCCGACCAACGGCGCCGCGGGCATCATCCCGGCCGTGCTGCACTATTACGACCGTTTCGTGCCCGGATCCAACCGCGATGGCGTGCGGGATTTCCTGCTGACGGCGGCGGCCGTGGGGCTGCTGTACAAGTACAACGCTTCGCTGTCGGGCGCCGAGGTCGGCTGCCAGGGCGAGGTCGGGGTGGCGTGTTCGATGGCGGCCGGCGGCCTGGCCGCGGCCCTGGGCGGCACGGTGGAGCAGGTCGAGAACGCGGCGGAGATCGGCATGGAGCACAACCTGGGCCTCACCTGCGATCCGGTGGGCGGCCTGGTGCAGATTCCCTGTATCGAGCGCAACGCCATGGCGTCCATCAAGGCCGTAAACGCGGCGCGCATGGCGCTGCGCGGCGACGGCCAGCACTATGTATCGCTGGACTCCGTCATCAAGACCATGCGCGAGACCGGCGCCGACATGAAGACGAAGTACAAGGAAACGGCGCGCGGCGGCCTGGCGGTGAACATCGTCGAATGCTGAGGGCGTGCGCGCGGCGGCCAAGAAAAAGCCCCTCCGTGGAGGGGCTTTTTGCTGGCCGCGAGGCTTAGATCACGCGCGCATTCTGCAGCGCGGCGATACGGGCCGGAATCGGCGGGTGCGAGGCGAACATGGCGGCGATGCCGCCCTTGCCGGCAATGCCCGAGGCCTCGAACGACTTGGGCAGTTCGCCGGGTTCCAGGCCGCCCAGGCGGGCGAGGGCGCGGATCATCGGTTCGCGGGCGCCCATCAGGTGGGCCGAACCCGCGTCGGCGCGGTATTCGCGCTGGCGCGAGAACCAGGCGACGATGATCGAGGCCAGGACGCCGAAGATGATTTCACAGACCAGCACCGTGATGTAGTAGCCGGGGCCCACGCCGCGTTCGTTCTTGAACACCGCGCGGTCGATGAAGTAGCCGACCACCCGGGCCAGGAATACGACGAAGGTGTTCACCACGCCCTGGATCAGGGTCAGCGTGACCATGTCGCCGTTGGCGACGTGCGCCACTTCGTGGGCCAGCACCGCGGCGACTTCCTCTTCGCTCATGCTTTCCAGCAGGCCGGTCGATACGGCGACCAGCGAGTCGTTCTTGAACGCGCCCGTGGCGAAGGCGTTGGGGGCGCCTTCATAGATGGCGACTTCCGGACGGCCGATGCCGGCGCGGTCGGCGAGCTGGTGCACGGTGTCGACCAGCCAGGCCTCGCGCTGGTTGCGGGGCGAGTTCGGGTCCAGCACCTGCGCGCCCGTGCTCCATTTGGCCATCGGCTTGCTGATCAGCAGGGAGATGATGGCGCCGGTGAAGCCCACCACCAGCGAGAAGATCAGCAGGGCGTTGAGGTTCAGGCCGTTGGCGGTGATGTAGCGGTCTACGCCCAGGATGCGCAGCGTGGCCGACAGCACGAGCATGACGGCCAGGTTGGTGATGACGAAAAGGATGATGCGTTTCATGTTTTTTTGTTCCTCTGCGAGCGGGAATTGCCGAAGTTCGACATGGCGGCGGCCCGCCAGTTCCCCGAGCCGGCGGCACCGCTCCGGTGACGGAGAGTATAGTATCGCTTTCCCCTATTCCCTCCCACTTTCCCTTAGCGCAGATCCCCCATGCAGGCTCTCTGGATGTTATTGGCGTCCGCCATGTTCGCCATCATGGGATCGTTCGTGAAGCTCGGTACCGAGCATGGCGCGTCGTTGCCGCAAGTGGTGCTGTTCCGCGGCCTGCCGTCGGTCATCCTGCTGCTGATCTGGGCCCGCGCGGGCCGCCAGTCCATCATCCCGACCAGCTGGAGGCTGCACCTGTGGCGCAACCTGTCCGGCGTCACGTCAATGTGGTTGGGTTTTTTCGCCATTTCCCACCTGCCCCTGGCCACGGCCACCAGCCTGAACTACACGGCGCCGCTCTTCATCGCCTGCTGGATGCTGGGCTGGGGCGGCGCGCAGCGCGACCCGGTGCGCATCGTGGCCGTGGCGCTGGGCTTCCTGGGCGTGATCGCCGTATTGCGGCCCAGCATCAACGACGACCAGTGGCTGGCCGCGCTGCTGGGCATGGGGGCGGGCGCCATGTCGGCCATCGCCATGATGCAGATCCGCCAGCTGGGCCGCATCGGCGAGCCCGAATGGCGCACCGTGCTGTTCTTCTCCGTGGCCGTGTGCGTGTCCAGCCTTGCCGGGCTGGCCTTCGAGGGCTGGGGCCTGGCCGACTGGACGGGCTATCTTTCGCTGGTGGGCGTGGGGGTGGCGGGCCTGTTCGGCCAGCTGGCCATGACGCGGGCGTTCGGCATGGGCTCCGCGCTGCTGACCGCGGCCCTGCAGTACAGCACCATTATTTTCGCGGCCCTGCTGGGCATGGGCCTGTGGGGCGACCACCTCGACGCCCTGGCCTGGGCCGGCATGGGCCTGATCATTTTCGCGGGCCTGCTGTCGGTGTGGCGCACTATGCGCGACCCCAAGGCGGCTTGACCCGCGGCCCTCCGCATTCCATACAGGAGCACACCGAATGACGATGACACTGATTTCCGCGGCCGACCTGGCCGAGCGCCTGGACTCGCCCGATGTCCGCGTGTTCGATGTGCGCCACGACCTGACCAACCACGCGGCGGGCCGCCAGGCCTACGAGGCCGGCCACATTCCCGGCGCCCGCTACCTGGACCACGAAACCGAGCTGGCGGCTCCGCGCACGGGCACGAACGGACGGCACCCTCTGCCTTCCCGCGAGGCGTTCGGCGCGCTGATGGCCGCCCACGGCGTGACGCCCCGGACCCTGGTCGTGGCGTACGACGCCAGCGGCGGCATGTACGCGGCGCATCTATGGTGGATGCTGCGCTGGCTCGGGCATGGGCAGGTGGCCGTGCTGGACGGCGGCTGGCAGGCCTGGGTCGCCGCCGGGCTGCCCACGACGGCCGAGCCCGCGCCCGCGCCGGCCCGGCTGGAAACGACGGCCGAGCCTGGCGCCGCGCTGGCCGGCACCGTGGACGCGCAGGCCGTGCTGGACAACATTGCGCGCCCGTCGTTTACCGTGATCGACGCGCGCGCGGCCAACCGCTACCGCGGCGAGGTCGAGCCCATGGATCCCGTCGCCGGCCACATTCCCGGCGCGCTGAACCGCCCCAACGGGGAGAACCTCCAGGCCGACGGACGCTTCAAGCCGGCCGGGCAGTTGCGCGAGGAATTCGCCAGCCTGCTCGACGGCCGCGATCCCGCGGCCATCGTGCACCAGTGCGGCTCTGGCATCACCGCCTGCCACAATCTGCTGTCGATGGAGATCGCCGGCCTTTCCGGTTCGCGCCTGTACCCGGGCTCCTGGAGCGAGTGGTGCAGCGACCCGTCCCGTCCGGTGGCCAAGGGCGCCTAGCCCCGCGACCTTCGCGGCGCCAGGCCGCCGCTACCAGACGGCGGCCAGCTTGACCCGTCCCGAGACTCCCTCGGCGATTTCCAGGAAATGATCCAGGGACGGCGTCGCCAGCCCGGGCACTTTGGCCATGTCGTCCCAGCGCCTCAGCCGTATCGCGTCCGGCGCGCCCGGCATGCTCGCGAAATCCACCGCCTGGCCCGCATCGAAACTCCCCCCCTGCAGCGCCAGGCTGCGCTTCGAATCCTCCGACAGCCACGCTTCATATTGCGGTTCCACATAGCAGAGGTAGCGCTTGGCTTCCACATGCAGGCGGATCGGGTCCAGCACCGCCGGACTGAACAGGCCGCGCAGGAAGGGCAGCACGAAGTACTGGTGCTTGTCGTCGATGCCGCGCAGGGTCGGCGTGCCCGGCCGGTCGGCGATGAGGTGGCCCAGGTCGTGCAGCAGGCATGCGGTGATCAGGTGAGGGCCGGCGCCATTGCGTTCGGCGAGCGCCGCCGTCTGCAGCGCATGCCGCAGATGGCTGACGGACTCGCCATGGTAGGAGCGGTGTCCGCGCTCCAGGAAAATCTGTTCGATATCTTGCAGGGTCAAGGCCATGGTCGTCTCCAGAGTGGCCGCAAAGAGGAGATGGCGGGCGGGGGCCGTTCGAGGTCAGCCCGCCGACGGCGCCATCTCCAGAAAGCGCGCGATGAGCTGCACCGGTTGGCGCTCGCGCAGGCAATACAGGTATTCATGCATCACGATGTCGGCGCCCCGGATGTCCAGGGCCGCCAGATCGGGGTGCGACGGGATTTCGCGCGAGGGGATCAGGCTGATTCCCAACCCGCACAGAATGGCTTGGCGGATGGACTCCCGGCTGCCGATTTCCAGCGTGCGCCGCACCGCCACGCCGGCCGCCTGCAGGGCATCTTCCGTGAGCTGCCGCGTCATGGAGCCGGGTTCGCGCAGGAGCAGGGCGTGCTCCGCCAGATCGGCCAGGCGCGCCTGGCCGCGGCGGGCCAGCGGGTGGTCGCGATGCGTCACCACGCGGATGGGATCGGCCGCGATCATCCGCCGGTACAGATGCTTGTCATCCATTAGAAAGGACGAGGTGGCAATCTCGATGCGGTAATCGTGCAGGGCCTGCAGCATGCTCTGCGAATTGCCGATGGCGAGGGTCAGGTCGATGCCCGGATAGCGCTGGTTGTAGCTGCGCACCGTATCCATGATGTAGTAGGGACCGGTGGCGCCGATCCTCAGGTTGCCCTCGCGCAGGTCGCTGGCGTCGCGCAGGCGGAAGTCGATCTCGGTTTCCTGCTGAACCAGCTTTTCCACCATGGGCATCAGGCTGTGGCCCGCGTCCGACAACCGCATGCCGCGGCCCTGCCGGTGGAACAGCTCGACGCCATAGCGCGACTCCAGCTGGCGCAATTGCCCCGTCACCGTGGGCTGGCTGACGCCCAGCTGGGCGGCGGCCTTGGTGACGGTGCCGCAGCGGGCCACGGCATAGAAGGATTTGAGTTCGGCGACAAGCACGGTGTTCGGGGGGGCGATAAATGGACGCAATGCGCAAGACCGCCAGTACACCAAAATAATTTGATGTTTTTATTACTGCATTTGCGCGAAGTGTCATAAACACTCAATACGCGCCTTCCATACTGCGTGCGTTCCCAAACCGGAGGCCCCATGGCCGAACGCGATAACGCATTTCTCTCTGTCAGGCATCTCGTGAAGCGGTTTGGCAGCCACACCGCGCTGTCGGACGTCTCGCTGGACATCCGCGCCGGAGAGCTGGTGTGCCTGCTGGGCCCCTCGGGCTGCGGCAAGACCACCTTGCTGCGCGCCATCGCCGGCCTGGAGCGCCAGGACAGCGGCACGATCGTGCTGTCTGGCCGCGATATTTCGCATGCCGAGCCGCAAGCGCGCGACTACGGCATTCTGTTCCAGTCCTACGCGCTGTTCCCCAACCTGACGGTGGCCCAGAACGTGGCCTACGGGCTGAGCGGCAAGCGCGCCCATCGCAGCCACGTGGCCAGCCGCGTCGAGGAAATGCTGACCCTGGTGGGCCTGGCGGGGGCGGCCGGAAAATACCCGGGACAGATCTCGGGCGGGCAGCAGCAGCGCGTGGCGCTGGCCCGCGCGCTGGCGCCTTCTCCGTCCCTGCTGTTGTTGGACGAGCCCATGTCCGCCCTGGACGCCCGGGTGCGCGAGCACCTGCGCATCGAGCTGCGCGCGCTGCAAAAACGCTTGTCCATCACCACGTTGATGGTGACGCATGACCAGGAAGAGGCCATGGTGATGGCCGATCGCATCGCCGTCATGAACGGCGGCGTCATCGAACAGTACGGCACCCCCAGGGAACTCTACCGCCAGCCCGGTTCGGCCTTCATCGCCGATTTCGTGGGCGAGGCGAACTGGCTGCCGTTCGAGCGAGTGGACGCCCATCGCGCACGCGTGGGCCGCCAGGAACTGGCCGTGGACGAGGCGCTGGACGCCCGCAGCGGCAGGCTCTTCGTGCGGCCGGAGGCCGTGCGCGTCAGCGCCGCGCGCCTGGAACAGCCCAACGCCATGCTGGCCGACGTGCTGGACGGCGTGTTCCTGGGCCGGGGCTACCGCCTGGCGCTGCGCCTGGAGGGCGTGCCCGGCGCCACCGTGCATTCCATCGTATCCCCTGAAATCGGAGACGCCCTGCTGGGCCCTCACGCCGCCAGCCGCTGCTGGGTGGAGCTGCCGCGCCATGCGATACGCGCCTACGCTTGATCCGGCCATGATCCGTGCCTCCAATGCGCCCGCCGCGGTCGCCGCGCCGGCGCCGGCGCTGGGCCGCCGCCCCTTGCCCGCCTGGATCGGCGCCGCCGGTCTCGCGGGGGGGCAGGGCGTGCTGGCGCTGTGCCTGCTGGTGTTCCTGGCGCTGCCGCTCCTGGCGATCCTTGCCAAGGCCGTGACCGATGGCAACGGCGATTGGGCCGGCCTGTCGGTGGTCGCTGGCATCATCGGCGGCGACGGCTTCCTGGGCATGGTCGGGCGCAGCCTGGCGGTCGGCGTCGTGACGACGTTGCTGGTGGTGCCCTGCGCCTACGGTTTCGCCTACGGCCTGACGCGCACGCGCCTGCCGGGCAAGGGGCTGCTGCGCACCGTCGCCCTGTTGCCGCTGCTCGCTCCGTCGCTGCTGCCGGGCATCGCCCTGGTCTACCTGCTGGGCAACCAAGGGCTGCTCAAGGGGCTGACCGGCGGCGCGACCCTCTACGGTTTCTGGGGCATCGTCGCGGGCGAAGCGTTCTATACCTTCCCGCACGCTCTCATGATCCTGCTGACCGGCCTGGCCCTGGCCGACGGCCGCCTCTACGACGCGGCCCGCGCCATGGGCGCAGGGCCCATGCGCACGTTCATGACCGTGACCCTGCCGGGCACCCGCTATGCCGTGTTCTCCGCGTGCTGCGTGGTGTTCACGCTGACGGTGACGGACTTCGGCGTGCCCAAGGTCGTGGGCGGCGATTACAACGTGCTGGCGATGGAGGCCTACAAGGCCGTGGTCGGGCAGCAGAACTTTCCCAAGGGCGCGGCCATCGGCATCCTTTTGCTCGTGCCCGCCATCCTGACATTCGCCCTGGACCGGCGGCTGCGCGCCCGGCAGGGCGCCCAGATGAGCGGCCGGGCCCAGCCCTACGCCGCAGGCGAAAACCGCCGCCGCGACGCCGCGTTCCTGGCGCTGGCCGGCGTGCTGGCCGCGTTCCTGCTGCTGATCATCGGGGTGGCGGTGTGGGCCTCGTTCGTGAAGATGTGGCCCTACAACCTGTCCATGTCGCTGCGTTCCTATGATTTCGACAATATGGATGGCGGCGGCTGGCTGGCCTGGCGCAATAGCCTGGAGCTGGCGTTCTGCACTGCCCTGGTCGGCACCGCCGTGGTCTTCACCGGCGCCTGGATGATGGAGAAGGTGCCCGCCCGCAGCGCGCCGACGCGAGGCCTGCGCGGCCTGCTCGGCATGCTGGCGCTGATGCCCATGGCCGTTCCCGGCCTGGTGCTGGGCCTGGGCTACATCTTCTTCTTCAACAGCCCGATGAACCCGCTGAACGTGCTGTACGGAACCATGCCGCTGCTGGTCTTGTGCACGGTCGTCCACTTCTACACCAGCGCGCACCTGACGGCTTCCACGGCGCTCAATGCGCTGGATCCCGAATTCGAAGCGGCCTCCGCATCGCTGAAGGTGCCGCGCCTGACGACGTTCCTGCGCGTGACGCTGCCGATGTGCCTGCCGGCTGCGCTCGACGTCGCCCGCTACCTGTTCGTTTCCGCCATGACGACGGTGTCGGCCGTGGTGTTCCTCTACAGCCCGTCCACGGTGCTGGCCGCGGTCGCGGTGCTGAACATGGACGATGCCGGGTTCATCGGCCCCGCCGCCGCCATGTGCACCGTGATCATGGCCAGTTCGGCCGTCGCGGCGCTGGTTCTCCACTTGGCCAGCCGCGCGCTGGTGGCGCGCAGCCAGGCCTGGCGCCGCCCCTCGGCCCATTGACCGATCATTTTCTTGAAGGATGACCTCATGACTGTTTCGCCTTTGCCTGTCCGCCTGGAAGCGGTGATCTTCGATTGGGCCGGAACGCTGGTCGATTTCGGTTCCTTCGCGCCCACCAAGGTGTTCGTCGATGCGTTCGCGCAGTTCGGCATGGATGTGTCGTTGGCGCAGGCTCGCGGCCCGATGGGCATGGGCAAGTGGGACCATATCCGCGCGCTGTGCGACCAGGCTGCCATCGCCAGCCAGTACCAGGCCCAGTTCGGCCGCCTGCCCACGGACGACGACGTGACCGCCATCTATGAGCGCTTCCTGCCAATGCAGCTGGAAAAGGTCGCCCAGTATTCGGCGGCGATACCCGGCGCGGCCGAACTGCTGCGCGCGCTGCGCCAGCGCGGCCTGAAGATCGGCTCCTGCTCCGGTTATCCCGGCAGCGTCATGCGCCGCGTGATCGAGCGCGCCGCCACGGAGGGCCTGGAACCCGATTGCATCGTCGCCAGCGACGACGTGCCGCGCGCCCGTCCCGCGCCCGCGATGGCCCTGAAGAACGTCGTGGAGCTGGGCCTGTCGGACGTGGCGGCCTGCATCAAGGTCGACGACACCGCGCCGGGCATCGAGGAAGGGCGCCGCGCCGGCATGTGGACGGTGGGCCTGCTGCTTTCCGGCAATGCCGCCGGCCTGACGCTGGACGAATACCTCAGCCTGGACGAGGCGGGGCGCCAGGAGGCGCGCTCCCGGGCCAGCGCCGAGCTTTCGCCCGCCGCCCCGCACTACCTGATCGACACCGTCGCCGATCTGCCCGCCGTGATTGCCGACGTCGAATCCCGCTTGTCCGCGGGCCAGCGCCCTTAACCGCCCGCCGACATCTCCCCCATTGCATGCGGGACCGGCCCCGGCCGGCCCCCGGGGCCCTCTTCAGCCTTTTTTCCGCTTACCCACGGAGTACTCCATGAATCGCTACAAGCTGCTTGCACTGACCGCCGCCCTGACGGGCGTGATGGGCGCCGCGTCCGCCGAGACCACCCTGACCGTCTACACCGCGCTCGAAGCCGACCAGATCAAGGTCTACCAGGCCGCGTTCGAGAAGGCCAATCCGGACATCAGGATCCAGTGGGTCCGCGATTCCACCGGCATCATCGCCGCCAAGCTGCTGGCCGAGAAGAACAACCCCAAGGCCGACGTGATCTGGGGCCTGGCCGGCACGGCGCTCGGCCTGATGGACAAGGAAGGCATGCTGCAGCCCTACGCTCCCAAGGGCCTGGACCAGATCGCCGCCAACATGCGCGACGCCAAGGCCGAGCCGTCGTGGGTCGGCATGGACGGCTACGCCGCCGCCATCTGCTTCAATACCATCGAGGCCGAAAAGCAGAAGCTGCCCAAGCCCGCCTCCTGGGAGGACCTGACCAAGCCGGTGTACGCGGGCAAGATCGTAATGCCCAACCCGGCTTCCTCGGGCACGGGCTTCCTGGACGTGAGCGCCTGGCTGCAGATCTTCGGTGAAGAGAAGGGCTGGGCCTATATGGATGCCCTGCACAAGAACATCGGCTCGTACACGCACTCGGGCTCCAAGCCTTGCAACATGGCCGCCGCCGGCGAATTCCCGATCGGTGTGTCGTTCGATTACCGCGCCGCCAAGCTGAAGGCCGACGGCGCGCCGGTCGAAGCCGTGTTCCCGTCGGAAGGCCTGGGCTGGGAAGTGGAAGCGACCGCCATCATGAAGGGCACGAAGAACCTGGAAGCCGCGCGCAAGCTGGCCGACTTCTCGGCCAGCCGCGAGGCCAATGAGCTGTACAAGGCCAACTTCGCGGTGCTGGCGATCCCTTCCATCGCCACGGTCAATCCCAACCTGCCGTCCGACCTGACCAAGCGCATGATCAAGAACGATTTCGTGTGGGCCGCCACGAACCGCGAACGCATCATCGCCGAATGGACCAAGCGCTACGACGGCAAGTCGGAGCCGAAGAAGAAGTAAGCGGGCAAGGCGGCGCCCGGCCGGGCGCTGTCCAAGTGGTCGCTCCGTTTCACATTTGATTTCTCCGTCGCGTTGACACGCCTCCCGCCAGCCGAGCGGGGCCGCGCGGATCCGGCTTTGCCGCTTCGCAGCGGCTCCCCCTTGGGGGGGAAGCGCAGCGCGTCGGGGGGGACTCTACCCTTTATGAAGAATTTCGACGTAGTCGTGGTGGGCGCGGGCATGCTCGGCATCGCGCACGCCTGGGCGGCCGCCAAGCGCGGTCTGTCCGTGGCCGTGATCGAGCGCAGCCGTCAGGCGCACGGCGCCACGATCCGCAATTTTGGCCAGGTCATCGTAACGGGCCAGGCGCCCGGCATGATGTTGTCGCATGCCCAGCAGGCCCGCGCGTTGTGGCTGGACCTGGCGGCGAAGGCCGGCTTCCATGTGCGGGCCAACGGCGCGCTGGTGCTGGCGCGCAACGCCGACGAGGCGGACGTGCTGCAGGAATTCGCCGACGTCCGCATGCAGCGGGAAGGCTATCGCGCCGAACTGCTGTCGAGCCGCGGCGTTGCCCGTCTGTATGGCGGCAGGCTGTCGCACCATTGCGCGGCCCTGCAAGGGCACGACGACCTGCAGATCTATTCGCGCGAGGCGCTGCCGGCCATCACGCGCTACCTGGCGCAAGCGCTGGGCGTCGTCTTCATCACCGGCACCCTGGCGCGCGCGGTGGAAGGAGGGCGGGTATGCACCACGGCCGGCGAGTTCAAGGGCGGGCACGTGTTCGTATGCCCCGGCCATGACTACCTGACCCTGATGCCCGAATTGTTCGCGCCGCTGAACCTGGAGGTCACGCGCCTGCAGATGCTGCGCGCCGCTTTCGAGACGGATCCCATCGCGCTGGACCGCCCCCTGCTCACGGGCCTGTCCTGCGTGCACTATGGCGCGTTCTCGGACCTGCCGTCGGCGCTGGCGCTGCGCGACGTGATCCAGGCGCGCACGCCGATGCTGCTGGAAAACGGCATCCACCTGCTGATCAGCCCCACGCCCTACGGCGAACTGATCATCGGCGATTCGCACCGCTATGGCCAGGACGCCCCGCCGTTCAACGACGAAGCGGTCGACGATGCGATGCTGGACCTGGCTTCGCGGGCCCTGGGCGCGCGGCTGCGCGTGCGGGAGCGTTGGCAGGGCGTCTACGGCGCCCACGGGCCGGCGCCGTTCTCGGTGATGCCGGTCGACGCGGCCACGACGGTGGCGGTCATGCACTCGGGCGTGGGCATGACGGTGGGGCTGGCCATCGGCGAGCGCACCGTGGCCGGGGCGCTCGGCCGCTGATCCAGGCTCGTGCCGCAAGAAAAAAGGCCTCGCGTTCGCGAGGCCTTTCTCTTGCCGGGGCGGGGCGCCCAAGCCAGGGGCTTCAGAGCTTCTCCTGCATGATGCGGCGGTACCATTCGTGGAAGTGCTGCATGCCGTCTTCCATGGGCGACTGGTAGGGACCGGTTTCGTTCACGCCGCGCTGCATCAGGGCCTTGCGGCCGGCGTCCATGCGTTCGGCGATCTCGTCGTCCTCGATGGCCGTTTCCATGTAGGCGGCGCGTTGCGCCTCGACGAATTCGCGCTCGAAGGCCGCGATCTCCTCGGGGTAGTAGAACTCGACCACGTTCACCGTCTCCTGAGGGCTCTTCGGGTACAGCGTGGAGAGCACCAGCACGTGCGGATAGAGCTCGATCATGTGGGTGGGAAAATACGTGACCCACACGGCGCCGAAATCGGGCGCGTCGCCTTCGCGGAACGCCAGCAGGCGGTCATGCCATTGCTTGTAGACGTCCGAGCCCGGCTGGGCCAGCGCATTGTGCACGCCGACCCGCTGCAGGCTGTACCAGTCGTTGAACTCCCAGGTCAGGTCGTCGCAGGTGACGAAGCGACCCAGGCCGGGATGGAACGGACCGACGTGGTAGTCCTCGAGATAGACCTCGATGAAGGTCTTCCAGTTGTAGTTGCACTGGTGCACTTCGACGTGGTCCAGCACGTAGTCGCCGAAATCGAATTCGGGACGCGAGAACAGCGGAGCCATGTCGGAGGCCGGATCGCGCGGACCTTCGAACAGCAGGCCGTGGCAATCGCGCAGGCGGAACTTCTGCAGGTTCATGCAGGGCGTGGTGTCGAACTGAGGCGCGCCCAACAACTCGCCCTGGTTGTTGTACGTCCAACGATGCAGCGGGCACACGATGTTGCCGCCGGTAGCCTTCAGGTTGCCCGCCGTGTTGCAGTTGCCGGCCACGTTGCCGGCCTCGCCGCCAAGCATCAATGCCTGCCGGTGGCGGCAGACATTTGAGATGAGTTCGACGCCTTGCTGGTTGCGAACCAGCACGCGCCCTCCGTTTTCCTGGACCAGCGTACGCCAGTCCCCGATTTCGGGCACCAATTTCTGGTGGCCGACGTATTGCGAGGATTGCCTGAAAATGAGTTCTTGCTCGCGGGCAAAGAGGGCTTCGTCAAAATATGCGCTGACGGGTAGCTGGGTGCGAGCTGGCACTACGTGTGCCATCCGACCGATGTCGGTCATGATTCCCTCCGCTCGGATAAAAAAGCCAGGACGGTTGAGCTTTTGCCAGGCAGCTTTGCGTGGTGGCCTTGCCCAGCGTGCATGGTGGAACTGTCCGGCCGGGCCTGGGGGGCTTGGCCGAATCAGCCGGCTGTTGCCGGTTGCATCCCGCTGGGCAAATCCGCCAAGTGAAATCCGCCGGGTGAATTCCGTTCTGGCGCGAAGAAAAATCGGTGTCTGGCCGATCAAATAAGCCGTGAATTGTACCCCAAGCCCTTCCCCCGCGCCCGTGAAGATCCGTGAAGCGTCATGAAGCCGCGATTGAGCCGTTGCGGCCGGCGCGGAAACCCCGATTCCACCCGCCGGACTCGGCCTTTCAGACGAGTCTGCGAGTGGCCGGATGCCGCCGCAGCAGCCAGCTGCTGGCCGCCGACAGGGTGAAGACGGTAGCGGCCAGCAGGGGCACGGTCCACGCGTCGCTGCGCGAGCCGGTCATGGCGCCGGCACGGCGCGCCAGATCCAGGAACAGCGGATGGATCAGGTACACGCCGAAGGTCAGCGGCGCCAGCGGAGCCAGGCGCGGGACGCGCTGCGACGAAACGATCCACTGGAACGCGGCCAGCGACATGAACGGCACGGTCAAGCTGAAATAGTCATAGAAATAGGTATCCAATGTCCGGTTGCTGGACATCGTGTAGACGCCCAGCGCGGTCGCGGCCACGCTGGCCGCCAGCATCAGGCCGGGGCGCGGCACGCGCATCTGGCCGTCGAAGATCAGGCGGCCGGCCACGAAATAGCCCAGGTAAGGAAGGAACCAGGTCAGGAAAAAGCCGGCCGGAGCCCCGAGCGCGCGGCGGTACAGGGCGTCCAGGATCGCCACGCCCAGGATGCCGACGACCCACAGTCCGCGCGCCCGGGGCGTGCTGCGGGCATAGAGCAGCCGGGCGAGCGGGGCGAACAGGTACAGCCCCACGATCATGTACAGGTACCAAAGGTGGTAGTAGGGCTCGCCCTGGACGACCTTGCGGGGCCAGAACGAAAAATCGATGCGGCCATCGTCCCACCAGTCCAGCGCGGTGCGCCATGCCAGGTAGAAAAGCGTCCAGAAGACGAGCGGGGCGCAGATCCGGGCCATCCGCCGGCTGTAGAACTGGCGGGCGTCGTGGGGCTTGTCGGGATCCAGCAGCAGGGCGCCGCTGACCATGACGAAGACGGGCACGCACCAACGGGCCGCCGAATCGTAGAGATTCGCGGCCAGCCACGCTCCGCCGCCATAGGCGGCCGGGTTGCTGACGATCATGGCCGCGCTGTGCAGCAGGACGACGGCCAAGGCCGCCAGCCAGCGCGCCGCGTCCAGGCGCGCATATCTTTCTTCCAGGTACGGCATCGGACTCCCGGCTTGGTGCTTTTTTTCACCATAGCAGCCGGGAGCGCGGTGGGTGTTTCCAGGGGTTAGGGCCTGTTAACACCATCCTGCATACGTTTTGTCACGAAGCGGGCCGGACCTTACTGCAGGACGATGTTGGCCTGCTTGATCAGTTGCGAAACGATCGGCTGTTCGGTCTGGATCTGCTTGTCCAATTCGGCCGGCGTGCCCGACCGCGGGTCGATGCCCATGTCCAGCATGCGTTTCTTCACCGCTTCGTCCTGCAGCGTTTCGGCCAGCGCCTGCTGCAGTTTCTCCATGACGGGGGCGGGCGTGCCCTTGGGGGCGACGAAGCTGAACCAGGCGGTCAGATCGAACGAGGGGTAGCCCTGCTCGGACAGCGTTTCCAGCTTGGGCAGCGTGGCCAGGCGGGAGGGGCTGGTGATGGCGAACACCTTCACCTTGCCCGCGTCGGCCTGGGGCATGCCGGTGGCCACCATGTCGAAGAACAGGTCCACGTCGCCGCTGATGAGCGCGGGCAGGGCCTGGGTCGCGCCCTTGAAAGGCACGTGCAGGATGTCGATGCCGGCGCGCTTCTTGAAGAGCTCTCCGGCCAGGTGGGACGAGGTGCCCGGCCCGAAGGTGGCGAAAGTCAGCTTGCCCGGGTTCTGCTTGGCGTAGGCGACGATGTCCTGCGTGCTGTTGAAGGGGCGCTTGGGGCTGGACAGCAGGACCAGCGGGCCCACGCCCACCATGCCGATGCGGGCGAAGCCGTCCGGGTCGTACGGCAGTTCCTTGTACAGATAGCGGTTCGTGACCAGTGTGGAGTTGGTGGCCATCAGGATGGTGTAGCCGTCCGGCGCCTCGCGCGAGACGAACGCCGCTCCGATGGAGGTGCCTGCGCCGGCCTTGTTCTCGACGATCATGGGCTGGCCCAGCGTCTTGGCCATGCGTTCGGCCAGCATGCGCGTGAGCACGTCGGTGGCGCCGCCGGCCGGGAAGGGCGAGACGACCTTGATCGGGCGGGAAGGATAGGTATCGGCCTGGGCGCCCAGCGCGGCGGCGCCGAGAAGCAGGGTGGCCAGCAGTTTGAAGCTCGTGCGTATCATGTGTTCCCCTTGATGTCGCGTACGGTGTGGGTCGTGGGGCCCGGCCTTGTGCTTGCCAAGTTCCCTACGGATGCTTTAAATTCCGAATAATGGAATTTAATTTTGTTATTCGAAATAAACTATAAAAACGAAGCGAATAGAAATGCAATCTTTTTCTGACTCCAAGCGCATCGTCCACCCCGCCGCCAAGCCGGACGGCAAGGTCGAGCTGAGCCTGCCCGCGCGCCGCAAGCGCGCAGCCGGCGGGGGCGAGGGCGCCAACTCGCCCGATTTCATTACCGCGCTGGCGCGCGGCCTGGACGTGCTGCGCTGCTTCCGGCATGGCGTCACCGCGCTGGGCAACCTGGATCTGGCCCGGTTGACCGGCCTGCCCAAGCCCACGATCAGCCGCATCACCTTCACGCTGACCGAGCTGGGCTACCTGCGCTACCACCCGGACACGGGCAAGTATTCGCCGGGCTACGGGGTGCTGGCGCTGGGCTTCGGCCTGCTGGCCGGCCTGGAAGTGCGCGAACTGGCCAAGGCGTCCATGACCGAACTGGCCCGCGGCACGGGCGGCGCCGTCGCCCTGGGCGCTTTCGACGGCGACGCCATGACCTATGTCGAGGCGATCCACGGTTCCTCCGCGCTCTATCTGCGCCTGCCGGTCGGCTACCGCGCGAGCCTGGACAGCGCCATGGGCAGGGCCTACCTGGCCAGCCTGCCCGTGCCCGCCTGCGACGACGCGCTGGCGCGCCTGGGCCAGGCCGCGCCCGAGGCGGCCGCCATCGAGCGCGCTCGCGTGGAATTGCGGGAGTCGGGCTGCTGCTTCGCCATCGGCGAATGGCAATCCGGGATCAACGCGGTCGCGGTTCCGTTCTCGTCGGTTACGGGCGAGGGCGTGTTCGTCATGAGCTGCGGAGGGCCGGCCAGCCTGCTGCCCGAGGCGGAGTTGCGCGCGCGCGTGGCGCCATCGCTGCGGGCGGCGATCGCGGGACTGGCGGGGGCGCCCGCCTGAGACGCGCGGCGCCTCGGGGCTGGGGCTGGGTATCTCGTACAATTCACGGATTGATCCACCCCTAGCGTCCTCGGAGACCCGTTTGGCCAAACCCTCACAAGCCGACCCGCAGGTCGATGACCGTCCCTTGCCCCAGGATTTCGAAACGGCGCTGGCCGAACTCGAATCGCTGGTTGCGGCCATGGAAGACGGATCGTTGCCGCTCGAGCAATCGCTGGCGGCCTACCGGCGCGGCGTGGCGCTCACGCGAGTCTGCCAGGATCGCTTGGCGCAGGCTGAGCAGCAGGTGAGGGTCCTGGAAGGCGACTTGCTGCGCCCGCTGGATCCGACGGCGCTGGATGACGAATAAAAACCTGATGAAGCAAATTCAACTCGCCTTTCCGGAGTGGCTGCAAGGACGCGTGCGGCACGTCGAAGAGGTCCTGGACGATCTTCTGCCTCCCGCGGACGCATTGCCCGCCCGCCTGCACGAAGCCATGCGGTACGCCGTGCTCGGCGGCGGCAAGCGGGTGCGGGCCGCGCTGGTCTATGCGGCGGGGCAGGCCTGCCCCGTCAGCGGCAGCGTCCTGGCCGTCGAGGCCTCGCTGGACCGCGCCGCCGCGGCGGTGGAGCTGATCCACGCCTACTCCCTGGTGCACGACGACCTGCCGTGCATGGACGACGATACGCTGCGCCGGGGGCGGCCCACCACCCACGTGCAATTCGACGAAGCCACCGCCATGCTGGCGGGGGACGCCCTGCAGCCGCTGGCCTTCGATCTGCTGGCCTCCATGCCCATCGCGCCCGCGCTGATCGTGCAGGCGACCCAGTCGCTGGCGCGCGCCGCGGGCAGCCAGGGCATGGCGGGCGGCCAGGCCATCGATCTGTTCAGCGTGGGCCGGTCGCTGTCGCGCGACGAGCTCCAGACCATGCACAGCATGAAGACGGGCGCCATGCTCGCCTGCAGCGTGGCCCTGGGCGGGATCGTGGCCGGCGCCAGCTCGGCGGCGCGCCAGGCGCTGGATTCCTACGCGCAGGCCATCGGCCTGGCGTTCCAGGTCGTGGATGACATCCTCGACGTGACCGCCGACAGCGCCAGCCTGGGCAAGACGCCGGGCAAGGATGCGGCGGAGAACAAACCCACGTACGTATCGCTCCTGGGCTTGTCCGAGGCGCGGGCGTTTGCCGAGGAATTGCGCGAGGACGCGCTGACCGCGCTGGCCCCGCTGGGCGAGGCGGGCTCGCGCCTGGCCGAGCTGGCGGACTTTATCGTCCTCCGAGACCGTTGAGCCGAGACAAGCCCGGGCTGGATGCAGGCCGGGCCAACGAACCATATAAAAGCATGACGACAGATTTATTGGACCGCATTCAATCCCCGGCAGACCTCAAGCGCCTGGATCGCCGCGAGCTGAAGAAGCTGGCGGACGAGCTGCGAGGCTTTGTGCTGGAATCGGTATCCAAAACGGGCGGGCATCTGTCGTCCAACCTGGGCACCGTCGAACTCACGCTGGCCCTGCACCAGGTATTCGATACGCCCCATGACCGCATCGTCTGGGACGTGGGCCATCAATCCTATCCCCACAAGATCCTGACCGGCCGTCGCGCCGGCATGGCCCAGCTGCGGCAGCAGGGCGGGATTTCCGGCTTTCCGAAGCGCAGCGAGTCCGAATACGACGCCTTCGGCACGGCGCACTCCTCGACCTCTATCTCGGCCGCGCTCGGCATGGCGGTCGCATCGCGCAACGCCGGCGTGCAGCGGCAGCATATCGCCGTCATCGGCGACGGCGCGATGTCCGCCGGCATGGCGTTCGAGGCCATGAACAACGCGGGCGTCACGCCCAATATCAACTTGCTGGTGATCCTGAACGACAACGATATGTCGATCTCGCCGCCGGTGGGGGCGCTGAACCGTTATCTGGCCCGCCTGATGTCGGGCCGTTTCTACGCGGCGGCCAAGAATGTCGGCCGCGCGGTGCTGCAGCACGTGCCGCCGGTGCTGGAACTGGCGCGCCGCTTCGAAGAGCATGCCAAGGGCATGGTCACGCCGGCCACGCTGTTCGAGGAATTCGGCTTCAACTACGTCGGCCCCATCGACGGGCATGACCTGGACGCGCTGGTGCCCACCCTGCAGAACCTGAAGGCGCTGCAGGGCCTGCAGTTCCTGCACGTGGTGACGCGCAAGGGGCAGGGCTACAAGCTGGCCGAGGCGGACCCGGTCCTGTATCACGGTCCGGGCAAATTCGACCCCGCGATCGGCATCCAGCAATCCAAGGCGCCGGGCAAGCGCACGTTCACCCAGGTGTTCGGCCAGTGGCTGTGCGACATGGCCGAGCAGGACACGCGCCTGGTCGGCATCACCCCCGCCATGCGCGAGGGCAGCGGGCTGGTGGAGTTCGAAAAGCGCTTTCCGCAGCGGTATTTCGACGTGGGCATCGCCGAACAGCATGCGGTGACCTTCGCCGCCGGCATCGCCTGCGAAGGCCAGAAACCCGTGGTCGCCATCTACTCCACGTTCCTGCAGCGCGGCTACGACCAGTTCATCCACGACGTTGCCTTGCAGAACCTGGACGTCACCTTCGCGCTGGACCGCGCCGGCATCGTGGGCGCGGACGGCGCCACCCATGCCGGCAACTACGACATCGCGTTCCTGCGCTGCGTGCCCAATATGGTGGTGGCCACGCCGTCGGACGAAAACGAAACGCGCTTGCTGCTCTCCACCTGTTATCAGCACCCCGGCCCGGCGTCGGTGCGCTACCCGCGCGGCGCCGGTTGCGGCGCGGCGGAAGCGCCCGGCCTGGAGACCGTGGAACTCGGGCGCGGCGTGGTTCGCCGCGAAGGCGCCCGGATCGCCATCCTGGGCTTCGGCACGCTGGTGCAGGCCGCGTTGGGGGCCGCCGAAAAGCTGGACGCCACCGTGGCCGACATGCGCTTCGTCAAGCCGATCGACCGCGACCTGGTGCTTGACCTGGCCTCCCGGCACGATGCGCTGGTCACGCTGGAAGACGCGTCCGTCATGGGCGGAGCGGGCAGCGCCGTGCTGGAAACGCTGGCCGCGGCCGGCGTGCAGATTCCGGTGTTGCAACTGGGCCTGCCCGACGAGTTCATCGACCACGGCGAGCAATCGGCCCTGCTCGCCGGCATCGGCCTGGACGCCGCGGGCATCGAGCGTTCGATCCGCGCGCGCTACGCCGATCTGCTCGCTTGAGCGGGCCCGGCCCGCGTCGGTGAAACACAGTGTTCCGGCCCCGCCAACCTACGAATGAAAGGGTTTTCCCTGGCGATTGCCGGAGTATGGGCGATAATGGCCCCCTTCTTTTAGATTCCTAGGCCCGCGCGTATCCACGACCGAACGCCTAGACAGGTAAGCCGAAATGAATTCTCCGATCGACCCCGCCATCGTGATGCCTGACGTCCAGAGTTCGGCGGACACCCGGCACATTCCAATCCAGCGCGTGGGCATCCGTGGCGTGCGCCACCCCATGCTGGTTGAAAGCGGCGACGGTTCGCCCCAGGGCACCGTGGCCAACTGGACGCTGACGGTGGCGCTGTCCCCCGAAGAAAAGGGGACGCACATGTCCCGTTTCGTGGCCCTGCTGGAAAAGTATCGCAGCACGCCCATGACGCCGGCCCTATTCCGCGCCATGGCGGCCGACATGCTGCCCTTGCTGCATGCCGAGCGCGGGGACATCACGGCGTCGTTCCCGTATTTCATCAACAAGTCCGCCCCGATCTCCGGCGTGCAGAGTCTCCTGGACTACGAAGTCCAGTGGATCGCCCGCGCCCAGGGTGAAGAGGTCGAGTTCGAGTTGGTCGTGCAGGTGCCCGTCACCAGCCTCTGTCCGTGTTCCAAGGCCATCTCCGAATACGGCGCGCACAACCAGCGTTCGCACGTTACCGTCTCGGCCATCCTGAATGGCGACATCAGCATGGACAGCGTCATCCGCCTGATCGAAGAGGAAGGGTCGTGCGAGCTCTGGGGCCTGCTGAAGCGGCCCGACGAAAAGTACGTCACCGAGCGCGCCTACGACAACCCCAAGTTCGTCGAAGACTTGGTGCGCGACGTGGCGGCCCGCCTGAACGCCCACCCCGGCATCGCCCGCTATCGCGTCGAAGCCGAGAACTTCGAATCGATCCACAACCACTCGGCCTACGCCGTCGTGGAAGGCTGAGCTTTCCGTGCGCCATCCGGCGGCCAGCGACTGGCCGCTAATCGCCGGGCTGCAGGATTGGGAATCGCGGCTGGCCAGTCATCTGGCCGGCCGCGGCCGTTGCGGCGTCGCGCTGTACGAATTCTTCCGCTTCGGCGTAAAGCAGGCCTGGGCCTGCCTCTTCGGCGGCCTGATGTGCGCGCTGCTCCTGGGCACGTACTGGTGGTATCCCAAGGATGCGTTCCTGGCCCGCTACGATTTCCTGACCCTGGCCGCGCTGGGCCTCCAGGCGGCGCTGTTGGCGCTGCGCATGGAAACCTGGAGCGAGGCTCGGGTGATCCTGATGTTCCACGTCGTGGGCACGGGAATGGAACTGTTCAAGACGGCCGCCGGTTCCTGGGTCTATCCCGAGGCCAGCGTGCTGCGCATCGGCGGCGTGCCGCTGTTCACGGGCTTCATGTACGCGGCGGTGGGCAGCTACCTGGCGCGGGTGTGGCGCCTGTTCGACTTCCGATTCAGGGCGCACCCGCCGCTGGCGGCCACGGCGGTCCTGTCCGCGCTGATCTACGTGAATTTCTTCGCGCACCATTTCATCGCGGATTTCAGGCTGCTCCTCTTCGCGCTGACGGCCGTGCTGTTCGCCCGCACGTGGGTGTACTTCCGGATCTGGCGCGACTATCGCCGCATGCCCCTGCTGCTGGGGTTCGTCCTGGTGGCGTTGTTCATCTGGTTCGCCGAGAACATCGGCACCTTCGCCAACGCCTGGCGCTACCCGAGTCAGTCCGGAGGCTGGCAATGGGTGTCCTTCGCCAAGCTGGGCTCCTGGTTCCTGCTCATGATCATCAGTTACGTTATGGTCAGTGTGGTGAATCGTCCCCGCGAAATCGGACCGGCCGATGCCGTCGCGGGCGTGGATCCCGGCGCGGAGACGGCCCGTCCCTGATTTTTCAGGGCAGGGCGGCTTGCGTCGAGCGGCCCGATCGGCGATAATCGAGAGCTTTCTTGCTCGACCGCCCATGGTTTTTGGGCAGCGGGCTGCCCCTTGCGGGCCGGCGTCATCCGTTTTTGCGCATGCAATCCGTGCGCAGTGAACATCCGTGATGGAAAGCGCGGATGCAGGACGCCAGGCCAGCGAGACATCCTCAAGGAGTTTTACTCATGCGTCACTACGAAGTGGTGTTTATCGTTCACCCCGACCAAAGCGAGCAAGTGCCCGCCATGGTCGAGCGTTACCAAGCGCTGGTCACGGGCCAAGGCGGCTCGGTTCACCGCCTGGAAGACTGGGGTCGCCGTCAACTGGCCTACCCGATCCAGAAGCTCGTCAAGGCTCACTACGTCTGCCTGAACATCGAGTGCGGCCAAGCCACGCTGGATGAGCTGGAACACTCGTTCCGCTACAACGACGCCGTGCTGCGCCACCTGGTCATCAAGACCAAGAAGGCCCAGACCGCGCCCTCGATCATGATGAAGTCGGTCGAGCGCGAAGAAGCCCGCAAGGCGTCGGCGGAAGCGGCCGCGGCTCAGGCCGAGTAAGCAGGGCTCACGCAGAGCTCTTTCCCATTTTGTCCCCTCGGTGCCTGGCAGGATGAACAAGCTGGAACTCAGCGCCCGCGTTATCGAATGCGAGCCTTTGCGCCACACTCCCGCCGGACTGCCAGCGCTGGAAATGCTGCTGGCCCACGAGTCCGAAGTCATTGAAGCCGGCCTTCCGCGCCGCGTTGAATTGACGATCGCGGCGGTGGCATTGGGCGATCTGGCGTTGCTGTTGAAGGACACCGCGTTAGGGTCCGAATTGCAGGTGCAGGGGTTTCTGGCTCCCGCCCGCAAGGACTCGGTGAAGGTCAAGCTGCATTTGCAGCAGGCGCGCAAGATCGGAGGCAGCGCAGGGCGCGATCCGGTGGTGGCCTGAAGGGAATGAGCAAGTGGCGCGATGAGCGCCTTCTGAATACGGATAGGTTATGGGGATTCGGGCCCGATTCGGGTAAAACCGGCCCCCTCAAACAAAGAGGCACATATCATGGCTTTCTTCGGAAAACGCAAAGAAAAACGCAAATTCACGCAGCAGAACCCGCTCTTCAAGCGTCGTAAGTTCTGCCGCTTCACCGCAGCCGGCGTCGAAGAGATCGACTACAAGGATCTGGACACCCTGCGCGACTTCGTGCAAGAAAACGGCAAGATCATCCCGGCTCGCCTGACCGGCACCAAGGCAATCTACCAGCGCCAGCTGGACACCGCCATCAAGCGCGCGCGCTTCCTGGCCCTGTTGCCTTACACCGACAACCACAACTAATCCGGGGCACTGAAATGCAAGTTATTCTGCTCGAAAAAGTCGTCAACCTGGGTAACCTCGGCGAAGTCGTCCGCGTGCGTGATGGCTACGCCCGCAACTTCCTGATCCCCCAGAAGAAGGCCCGTCGCGCAACCGACGCCGCCATGAAGGAATTCGAAGCCCGCCGCGCCGAGCTGGAAAAGGCCCAGGCTGAAAAGCTGGCCGCCGCTCAAGCCCTGGGCGAGCGCCTGTCCGGCTTCCAGCTGAAGGTCGTCCAGAAGGCTGGCGTCGACGGCCGTCTGTTCGGCTCGGTCACGAACGCCGACATCGCCGACGGCCTGCGCAAGGCGGGTTTCGAAGCCGTCGAAAAGGCCCAGGTGCGCATGCCCACCGGCCAGCTGAAGTCGGTCGGTGAGTTCCCGATCCAGGTTGCCCTGCACGCCGACGTTCTGGTCGACGTGACGGTCCTGGTCGAAGGCGAACTGTCCTAAGCCGGTACCGGCAGTGAAAAGAAGCCGGCCCGCGCGCCGGCTTTTTTTTGCCTTGTACCGGGCGCGGCATTTCCTCAGAGGCCTCCTTGACCCAGCCACCCGTCCATCACAACGCCCCTCCCGGCTTGCGAGCCTGGCTCGACAGCGTGGACGCCTCGCGCGAACCCTCGGTGCGGGATGTGACGATAGACGGCGTGCGCTGCATCATCAAGCGCCGCCGCCCCAGCCTCGGCCGGGGCGTCAGCTATGTCATGCGCTATGCGCGCGCGCTGTTCCTGGGCATGGGGTGCAAGCTTTTCCTGGGTGAGTTCCCGCGGCCAGGCGTGTTGCTGCGCAATGGCCTGGCGCACGAATCGCAACGGCTCGGGCAGTTGCTCAAGGCCGGCTGCCGCGTTCCCGAGGTGTGGTGGCAGGAGCAGGGCCTGCTCGTCCTCGAATACGTGGGCGAGGATCTGGCCGACCTGATCCGCAACGAAGACACGACGTCGAGGCTCTGGCTCGCCCGGGCGGCCGCGGCCGACCTGGCTTCCTTCCATGTCCGGGGCATGTGGCACGGCGGCGCGCAGATCCGGAACGTCACGCTGCAGGACGGCGAGCTGTGGCGCATCGATTTCGAAGAGAATATCGGCTCGACCCTGTCGCGCCCGCTCGCCCAGGCCTATGATCTGTTCCAGATGCTGGCCTCGCTGGCGTCGTTGCGGAAACTGCCCGACGACGCGGCCCGGACGCTGGGTAAACTGGCGCTCGACGTCTATTTCGAGCACAACCCGGATCCCGAGGTCAAGGCCCGCCTCACGCGCCTGGCGCGGCTCCTGTGCTCCGCCGCCGCGCCCTTGCGCGCCGTGTTGGGGCGGGTGCCTTCGCGCGATATCCAAGGGTTCTTCCGCGTTGCGGACATCCTGCAGCCGTTACTATTGAAGCCATGAACACACCTGCCGATCCCCAGCTCGAGTACCTGCGCGTTCCTCCCCATTCCATCGAGGCGGAGCAGTCGGTCCTGGGCGGCCTGCTGCTCGACAACGCCGCCTGGGACCGCATCGCCGACGTCCTGGTCGAAGAAGACTTCTACCGTCACGACCACCGGCTCATCTGGCACCACATCGCCCGCCTGATCGGGCTGGCGCGCCCCGCCGACGTCATTACGGTCCACGAGTCGCTCGTCAGCGCCGGAAAGGCCGAAGATTCGGGCGGCCTGGCCTACCTGAACGCGCTGGCGCACAACACGCCTTCGGCCGCCAACATCCGGCGCTACGGCGAGATCGTGCGCGAACGCGCCATGCTGCGCAAGCTGGTCTCCATCGCCGACGAGATTTCCTCGGCCGCCATGAATCCGCAGGGCAAGGAAGCCCGCCAGCTGCTGGACGAGGCCGAGTCCAAGGTATTCCAGATCGCCCAGGAAGGCGCGCGCGGCGCCGCCGGCTTCCAGGAGATCCAGCCGCTGCTGACGCAGGTAGTCGAACGCATCGACGAGCTCTACCACCGTGAAAGCACGTCCGACGTGACGGGCGTGCCCACGGGCTTTACCGACCTGGACAAGATGACGTCCGGCATGCAGGGCGGCGACCTGATCATCGTCGCCGGCCGTCCGTCCATGGGCAAGACCTCTTTTTCCATGAACATCGGCGAGCACGTCGCCATCGAGGAAGGGCTGCCCGTGGCGGTGTTCTCGATGGAAATGGGCGCTGTGCAGCTGGCGATGCGTATGCTGGGCTCGGTCGGCCTGCTGGACCAGCACCGCATGCGCACCGGCAAGCTTATCGCCGAGGACTGGCCGCGCGTGACCCACGCGGTGCAGCTGATGCAGGACGCCCAGGTCTACATCGACGAATCGCCCGCGCTCAGCCCGATGGAAGTGCGCGCCCGCGCGCGCCGCCTGGCGCGCCAGTGCGGCCAGCTCGGCCTGATCATCATCGACTACCTGCAGCTCATGTCGGGCAACGGCTCGGGCGAGAACCGGGCCACCGAAGTGTCGGAGATCAGCCGTTCGCTCAAGGGTCTGGCCAAGGAGCTCAACTGCCCGCTGATCGCGCTGTCGCAGCTGAACCGAAGCCTGGAACAGCGTCCCAACAAGCGGCCCGTGATGAGCGACCTGCGGGAATCCGGCGCCATCGAACAGGACGCGGACGTGATCCTCTTCATTTATCGCGACGAGGTCTACAACCCCGACTCGCCGGACAAGGGCACTGCGGAAATCATCATCGGCAAGCAGCGTAACGGTCCGATCGGCACCGTGCGCCTGACTTTCCAGGGTTCCAGCACGCGCTTCCTGAATTTCTCGGGCGCGCAACCGCGCGACATGTACTGAGGGCATCCGGCAAAAAAATACCGCGCCATCGGGCGCGGTTTTTTTTCGCCAGCAGGCGCAGCGTTCAGCCCTCGGCCTCGGGCCGCTTGCCGTAGCGCGCGGCCAGCACGCCGCAGACCATCAGCTGGATCTGGTGGAACAGCATCAGCGGCAGCACGATCGCGCCCACGGCGTGGCCGGCGAACAGCACCTGCGCCATCGGGATCCCGCTGGCCAGGCTTTTCTTCGAGCCGCAGAACAGCAGCGTGATGCGGTCTTCGATGTTGAATCCCAGCGCCTTGCCGGCCAGGGCGGACAGGCCCAGCGCCAGCGCCAGGATCACCGCGCAGCACACGACCAGCCCGAGCAGGGCGGGGATGGGCGTGGCGCTCCACAGGCCTTCATTGATTGCCTCGGAGAACGCCGTGTACACCACCAGCAGGATGGAGCCCTGGTCGACGAACTTCAGCATGGCCTTGCGCTTGTGGACCCAGGCGCCGATCCAGCGGCGCGCGAACTGGCCCAGCACGAAAGGCAGCAGCAGCTGCGTCATGATCTTGACGACGGCATCGAACGAAACCGGCGCGCTGCCCGCGTTGGCCACCACGGTGCCCACCAGCAGGGGCGTCAGGAATATGCCCAGCAGGCTGGAGGCCGACGCGCTGCACACGGCGGCGGGCACGTTGCCGCGGGCCATCGAAGTGAAGGCGATGGCCGATTGCACGGTGGCGGGCAGGCAGCACAGGAACAGGATGCCCAGGTACAGCTCGGGCGTGACCAGCGGTTCCAGCACGGGCTTGAGCGC
>NZ_JBLZXF010000039.1:0-4576 GCF_050285585.1 Achromobacter sp.
TGCAACTGGCTTCTGCCTGATTTGCACCGACTTACGCAAAATTCGCCGACTGCCGGTTCGAGAGAATCACTGCTGACCCACCGCCTTGCTGCCCTGCGACAAATCCGATCGCCGTAGCCTTCAGATCCGTTGCACTTGCCTTGCCTCGCCGCCCAACAAAACTGCTTGAACTGCGAAGGAGCGAGACTATAGCACAGAATTTTGGCTTGGCACGCCACGGAAGCAAAAGCGCCGATGAATTTTGCGTACGGCGACCGTGGCGGCGGCCGCCTTGGCCCTTGCAACGCACTTGCCCAACGGCGCGTCTCTCTATATAGATAGGATTGTCCGTGCACGCCTCCTTGCGGAACGCGTCGTTGCGCGTACTCCCCCGGCGCGGCCGCCGCTGTCCGCTATTTACTATATAGATAGATCGTCCGGCCCGGAGGCTGCCGAACAGCTTGCCCGGCGCTTTGGTACGTTTACTATTCGCCTTGCGCCGCACTGCCTTTACCTTGGAGAAGATGCCCCCATGCCCCCAACCATCGCGTTGAGCGAAGATATCCTGATCAACGTCACCCCCTTCGAGACCCGCGTCGCGCTGGTCGAGCAGGGATCGGTGCAGGAGCTGCACGTGGAGCGCAGCATCCAGCGCGGACACGTTGGCAATATCTATCTGGGACGGGTGGTGCGGGTGCTGCCCGGGATGCAGAGCGCCTTTATCGATATCGGTCTGGAGCGCGCCGCCTTCATCCACATCGCGGATCTGCGCGAGAACCGGGGCGAGCGTAGCCAGGGCCTGACTCCGACGCCGATCGAAAAGTTGTTGTTCGAGGGGCAGACCATCATGGTTCAAGTGGTCAAGGACCCGCTGGGCACCAAGGGCGCTCGCCTGTCGACGCAGATCAGCATGGCTGGCCGCATGCTGGTGTACCTGCCGCACGATCCGCACATCGGCATTTCCCAGAAAATCGACTCGGAGTCCGAACGCATCCAGTTGCGCGAGCGCCTGCAGGCGCTGATGCCGCCCGAGGAGAAAGGCGGCTTCATCGTACGCACGCAGGCCGAAGGCGCCAATGACGAGGAACTGGCCGCCGACCTGGAATACCTGCGCAAACTGTGGGCCAGCGTGCAGGCAGCCGCGCGCAGCCAGGCGGCACCCGCGCTGCTGCATCAGGACCTGACGCTGGCGCAGCGCGTGCTGCGCGATATGGTGGGGCCCACCACGGGCGCGATTCTGGTGGATTCGCGCACCACCACCGCGGCGATGCGGGAGTGGGCCCGCGTCTATACGCCTTCGGTGGTCGACCGCATCCAGCATTACAGCGGCGAGCGCCCCCTGTTCGATACCGCCAATGTCGACGAGGAGATCGCGCGGGCGCTGTCGCGCCGCGTCGACCTGAAGTCGGGCGGCTACCTGATCATCGACCAGACCGAGGCATTGACCACGGTCGACGTCAATACCGGCGGTTTCGTCGGTGGCCGCAACTTCGACGACACGATCTTCAAGACCAACCTGGAGGCCGCGCAGGCGATCGCCCGCCAGTTGCGGCTGCGCAATCTGGGCGGCATCGTGATCCTGGATTTCATCGACATGGAAGAACAGGAGCACCGCGAGACCGTGCTGGCCGAGTTGAAGAAGGCGCTGGCGCGGGACCGAACCCGTATGACGGTCAACGGCTTCACCCAACTCGGCCTGGTGGAGATGACGCGCAAGCGTACCCGCGATTCGCTGGCGCACCAGTTGTGCGAGCCCTGCCCCATGTGCGAGTCGCGCGGCAATGTGCGCACGCCGCGCACGGTCTGCTACGAGATCCTGCGCGAAATCCTGCGCGAAGCGCGCCAGTTCAATCCCAAGGAGTTCCGCATCCTGGCGTCGCAGGACGTGGTGGACCTGTTCCTGGAGGAAGAAAGCCAGCACTTGGCGATGCTGGGCGACTTCGTGGGCAAGCGGGTGTCGCTGGAAGTCGAGAGCACGTATTCACAGGAAAAATACGACATAATCTTGGTCTGATGCTCTGGACTTCTCACCACCTATCACAGCCCCTCTGAAAGCCGCATAAATCCTTGCGGCTTTCTTTCCTGGCTTCTCAGGAGTTATCCTCCCAGCTCACGAAAAATGGGTAGCTAGGTGGGTAGCCAAGCCGCCCAGCTACCCAAAACCTAAGGGAACCATGGCGACGAAGCGCGTATTGCAGGGCCTGCTGACCGACGTCCAGATCAAGAGCTGGATCCGCTCCGGCGCGCCGCTGGCCAAGTCCGACGGCGGCGGCCTGACCTTCACCCTATCCAAGGCGGGCACCGCGGCCTGGGTGCTGCGCTACCGAATGCCCGGCCGGCGGGCCGAGGCCACCATCGGCAACTACCCGGATATCACCCTCGCTGAAGCGCGCAAGGAGGCCAGCCGGCTGCGCGCCATGATCGACGCTGGCAAAGATCCGGCCGCCGAGAAGCGGGAAGCCAAGCAGAAGGCCCGCGCCGCCAAGACCATCGATTGGCTGGCGGACGACTACCGCGCCAAGGTGCTGCGCCACCTGGCGCCCAACAGCCAGAAGCTGTACGAGCGCCAGCTGCGCCGGATAGGGAAGGACTGGCGCGGCCGTGCCGTCGATGGTGTCGCGCCAGGCGACGTCATCGACCTGATCCGCAAGACGAAGGACGGATTCGCCAGCGGCGCGGGCTGGCGCGAGACCGAGGCCTTGTACATCGTGACCCGCGAGATGTTCAAGCACGCCGCCGGCCAGCACATCATCCAGGTCAACCCCGCCATGGGCATCAGCCTGGAATCCCTGATCGGGAAGCGGCCCAAGGCCAAGGTGCGCCTGATGCTGACCGATAACGAGCTGGCCGTGGTCATGCGCGCCGCCGGCATGAACCGCCAGAACCAGCTCAGCGTCTGGATCATCCTGGCCACCTGCGTGCGGGTGTCCGAGTTCACCACCGCGCTGCGCGAGCATATCCGCATCGACCAGCACACGGTGAAACGCCTTGGCGCCGGCCTGTGGCATATCCCGGCGTCCAAGACCGGGCCAGCCATGGATATCCCCCTGGCGCCGCCCGTCGTGGAATGGTTCCGCGAGCTGGACGCGCTGGCGCTGGACTCCAGGTACATCGTGCCGGCGCGCTCGGTGGCGCGCCTGCGTAAGGGCGGTGGCGATGCCCCGGTCGGCAAGGATGCCGTCTGGGGTGCCATCGGCTACTGGTTCAAAAACGCCAGCCCCAACGTGCGGCCCTTCACCCCCCACGACCTACGATCGACCGCGAAATCCCACATGCGCGCCCTGGGTGTCGACCGCGACATATCGGAGATGTGCCTGAACCACAAGCTCAAGGGCGTGGAGGGAATCTACGACCAGTACAGCTACTGGAAGGAGCGGCGCGAAGCGCTGGCGCTGTGGGCCGACCACCTGCTGGCGTGCCGCGGCGCCGACGTTGAGGCGGCTGGCACCGCCCGCAACGCCCTGGCGGCCCTACGCGCCGCGTCCTGATAGGAGACGACCATGGACGACAACGGAATCCTGGAGCAGGTCCCCGGCCAGTATGTGGCCCGGGCCGCCCTCACCCTGCCGCCAGCGGCCACCGCCGAGGATCACCACTACACGGTCGAGATCGACGCGGGCCACGCCGGACTGGTGCGCATCACCTTCCGGCGCCAAAAGGCCAAGCGCGCCAAACACTCGCACTGGTTCTGGCTGGCCCGGCGGGCGGACGCGGTCTAGGGCATGACGCCGAAGTAGGCGCTTGGTCGATTACGCGTCAGATTTGGGCTTGCTCGCGGCTTTTTCACCGCGCGTAGGCTCGACCCTTCGCCGGATCGCCTGAACCATTCCAAGAACAGGGAGCGACACCAGGGCGACGGGAATGGCCCAGTACCAGCGGGACGTGACGCCGTAGATCAGGCCCACAATGGCGGTTGCTGCAGCCGCGAGTAGAGCAATGCACGAAACCACCGCGCCGAGAATCTGGCCGGTCTTATCGCTAGAAAAAACGCCTTCGATGCGGCGCTGCTCTATTGCGGTCAGGGTTTTGCGATGCGCTACGTCCGATTCGAGCTGCTGGCGTTCCATCTGGCGGCGGTGCTCCGCCTCGCCTTCGGCCATCGTAATGATCCGATCTGCAGCCCCGGGGGAAAGCTGGTCATACTGGCGCAGCACTTCTGGATGAGGCAGCGGCCCATGATGGATTTCCGCCTGCATCATCTGGCGCGGCACCACCTCCGTGGCATGCGGTTGTCCAGCGGGACGAGGCGAAGGGGCAGAACTTGGGCGGTGAGATGACTTACCGCGAGCCATTGTGACGCGCTATCGAACGGCCGAAGTCATCGCCGATGCGGCGCACGTCGCTGCGCAGCGCGTCGTTCGACGAGCGCGCTGGGCGATACAGGGGGTTGATCTGAGGTTCTTGGACAGTCGGCGCTGAGTAGTTAGAAAACAGCGCCAGCGGAGCAGCTATGCCGCCCCAAAAACCGCCCCAGAAAGCCTTTCTGCTACGCTTTTTCATAGGTATACCGATCTGTTCCGAGGGATCCGCATTGCACGAAAACTGCCTCACAACAAGCAAAATATAGCAGATGCTAATATTTTTCGCGCCCCTTTGG
>NZ_JBLZXF010000039.1:4676-39758 GCF_050285585.1 Achromobacter sp.
CCGTACAGCACCACGCCCGCGCCCAGCACCATCACCACCGCCGCGCCGCCGATCCAGGGCAGCGCCATGCGCAGGAACGGGTTCACGGCTGCACCTCGGCGGCGGCCTGGCGGTAGAGGTCCGGCCAGCTATCCGGCTTGGGCTTGCCCGGCCGCCAGGTACGCAGATAGAGCGACCAGCCGGCGTCCGCATCGCCGACGGCCGGCAGCTCCTTCGGATCGGTCCACAGGAGCAACCGCGCAACGCCGGCCGCCAGCACGTCGTCATACTCCAGCGCGGCATAGATCGCGTCCGGGTCACAAGTCACGCTGCGAGCCTTGCACAAGGCCGCCAGGTGGTTCTTGCTCGCCGCATGCAGGAATACGCCCCACACGCCACCGCGGCTGGCGCGCGAGCCCTTCTCGAACTGCCAGAAGCCGCGCGCCGGTCCGCCGATCTGGCGCCGATGCACGAAGCGGCTTTCTTGCAGGCCGATGGCCAGCAGCATCACGCGCGCCGCCGGCGTGTCCATGCGCGCCGGCAGCAGCGCCAACGCCGGGTTGATGGCGGATTCGGTGATCGTCTTGAGGTCCATGAATGGCTCCAATGGGGATGAGCCATTCTGTGGCGCGGGCCTGGCGCTGATGGATTTTCGTCAAGGCATGAAAAAGCCCCTCCGAAGAGGGGCTGTACTACCCATGCCTTGCCAAGCCAGGCCGCGCCTAGCCGAACCGAGCCAGATCAAGCGGTGACTCACCTCGGCAAGCCATAGCCGACCGAAACGGGACTCGCCAAATGATGCTAAACGCATCGCCCAACACCCTCAACGAAGGCGCTGGACGCTGTTTTCAGCCCTTACCTAACCAGACCGCGCCTTGCCCAACCTTGACGCGCCCGACCTGGCCACACCCAACCTCGCAGTTCGCATCGTCTGCGTCCCTCCGAGAAGAACGCAGACGCTGAAAACAGCCCATGTCCAGCCTTACCTCGCCTTGCCTTACCCAAGCTTGCGGAGCCTTGCCTCGGCCGCTACTCCAGAGATTTGTGCATCCCGCGCAGCATCGCCAGTCGCGCGATCGCATCCGTGTTCGCCTGCCGCTCGGAATCGGACAGTTCTCCCAGCCGCACGTGCTTCAGCGCCAGAGCGGCCTTGCGATACGTCCGCGCGGCATCCTTCTCGAAACGATCCTGGGCCACCTCGGTCTGCTCGCTCGGCGGCACGTAGCGATACCCGGCCCCGTGCACGCTGACCAGCAAAATCTGATGACGCTCCAGCAGTTCGGTCTTGAACGCCTCGACGTTGCGCAGCCAGTCGAACTGGCGTTGCTGGAACGCCGCCGCGCTCAATTGGGCATCCGACCCAACCGGGTCCATCCCAAATGCGTTCTCCAGCCATGCGTGCGTCACCACGTCACCCGGCTTGTAGCCGGAATCCAGGAAATCCTTGACCGCTTGGCGCCATTGTGGAAACAGAGTCAATTCTTCCATGGCGACCTCACGCGAATTGGACGGCGAACCGCCCGAACCGCGGACGGTACTCGCAAACACCGATCAGCGCGCCGGCATCCTCGATCGCCTTGCGAGCCTCTTCCGGGTTCAGCACGTCCGGGTTGAAGGCCAATTCCAACTCGGTCGCCCATTCCAGGAAGATCGGGCGATAGCGCATCACCTTGGCCGTGCCAACCCGCACGCCGCGGCAGTCCACAAAGCGCGGATCGTCCCACAGCGCGGACGGCGAGCGCGGGCCGTCAAACAACAGCTTGGCCTTGTCCGTCATCACGATCGCGCCGCGCTTCCAGTGTGTGCCCAGCTTCTGGAGCTTGGCGCCGCCCAGGAAAGTCGCGTCGAAGTTCTGCCCCGGAATGAAAAAGCCCTCTTTTGCGTCGAAATACGCGCCGCTGATGAACTCGGACTTGGCGATTGCAAGATGGTCGTCATCGGTCTTCTTGCGCTTGCCGGTCAAAGCCTTGTGCGCTTTGGTGTCGGCCAGCAAAGGGTTTGCCAAGCGGTCGCTGTGCATCATCAGGGGCGACGTGCCGACGATCTTCAGTTTCAGAATATCCATCACACAGTCTCCAGCTTGAGGGTGCCCGGATGGGCGATCTTCCAGGCTTCCGCGTAGGCGTACAGCTTGCGCTTGCGCTCTTGGTACTCGACGCCCGTTGCTATCAAGACGGTGTTGCGGATCTCCAACTTTGCCAGCAAGTCCAGCTCGGGCTTGGACAGCGCATCACGATCCAGTCCACGGAAGTGCCCAGCCAGCGCCCAGTTCACGAGCTTGGCTTCGTTCATGAAGTGATACGGCACCGACTCCTTCCCAGCATCGGTACGGACCAACTGCAACGCGTCGGCCATCACCTTGTAGGACGCGGCAGCTTCGTGGCGCATCCGGCGCCAGTCAGCCTGATCGCCGCGCAGCACGCGGTCGATCTGTTCGTCGCACCAGATGGCGAAATCGACGTCCAGCCACTGAGCGAAGCGGACACCTAGTTTCGGGTGCATCCAGGTTCCCCCGCCACGATCAGCGCGAGCGCGGCTCGTTTTTACATATGGGATTTTCCCGTATCTACGTTCCAAGGCGCGCAGGTACGTAACAGTCGACGGCAGCCTCAGCCACTCTGCGGCGTTCTTCTGGAATCGCGCCGCAGCGTCGGTAGCGTTGAACCATCCCTCGTCCGTGAAGCTGACGGCGGCCCCCTGGTAGTCGGAAACAATGAGCTTGCTCATGCCACACCCCCTGCCTTCTGGCGCATGAACTCACCGCCAGCAGTACCCGCAATGCGGTAAGCCGCCGAAGTATCAACCTTGAACACGATCTGCACGTAGTCAGCCAGGCGATGGATGCAATCGTTCAGGTCAAACGACGGTACAGCCTCCGGCAGTCGCTTCACAGCGGCCCGCAAAGCGCGGCGTTTGTACGCCGCTCGCGTGAAGCTCAAGCAGCCACGTTTGGGGCCGGGATGCTTCGGATTCTCGACCTTCGGACGGTCGAACCGGGGGTGCGTCAGAACGACACAACCTTGCCCCACAGGGGCCTGTGTGGTATTTTTCATACGTGGTTTCACCTATGGCAATAGTGGCTACCGCAAATTCAACGCCTCGGGACTCTCACCTCCCGGGGCGTTTTCCTTTTCCGCGCTCATTGACGCGTTTCCTGCTTCAGCTGGTCGGCCTGCATGGCCAGGCGAACGATCAAGGACACTTGCGAGTTGATCGTGCGGCACTCGATACGGGCCTTTTCTTCAAGCCAGGCGCGGACATCAGGCGGCGCCCGAAATGCCACTACCTTTTGGGGCAAATCCGGTTTCATGGAATCTCCTGAAAATGACACGACAATCGTGTCGGTGACTAAAGTATCGTGCGACACGATTGTCGTGTCAAGACCTGACGACACGAAAATGGTGTAATTGCAAGATGGAAGACGACCGCTACACCAGAATTACCCTACGCATCCCGAGGGACCTCCACGCCCGCCTGGAGGCAGAGGCCGCTGCAACTTCAAAATCGATGAATGCGGAGATCATTGGCCGCGTAGAAGACTCCTTCCAGCCACGTGACGACGGTGCTGAGCTCAAGCCTGTCCTGCAAGCAACTGTCGCTTTGCTCGACCACAAAGATGCGGTCATCGCGAGCCACCAGCGCCTGATCCAACTGATGGGGTTCTACATCGGCGAACTTGCAGGGAGAGTCCAGGACTCGTCCCCGGAGACGCTAGCGCTAATGCGGTTTATCCAGAACTTCGGCCGCAGCATGGCTGAAGGCAAGATGCGAGATGCTGCCGACCACGTCCGCGACATCGTAGAGATGGGTGAGGAGATGGGCCTCATCGGCAATGACGAACCTGCCGACTCCCCTGAAGCGGGCCGAGAGGAACGCCGAGGCGACGCATTTGTGGATGCAGTCAGCGAAGTCGTTGGAGTTCCTCTGGGGCGAGCTGGCGGCAGGCAGCGCCAGGCCGTAAACCCGCCGGTGCTGGTTCGACCGATTGGCAGCGGAGAAACTGCCTTGACGAAGGCCATGGCCACGATAGCCGAGAACATCAACCGACCACGCACACCGAAAATTCCTGGCGTCAACGCGCCTAAGGAAGGCATCGGTGCAGCCCCGAAGGCGGAAAAACCCAAGCGTGAAAAGTCAGAGGTCACAAAGAAGCGAGTGTTCGTGCGCGACGACGACGCTGGCAAGATTAAACTGAACCACACCACCGAGGAGGGCGACGAATGAGTTTTCTCCAGCGCATCTGGAAGGCGACCGAGACTGATCGCGGCGTGTTCGCGGATTGGGGGCAGGAGATCAAGGACGGGGCTCGAAAAATGGCCGGAGAAACTTGGTTCATCATCGTCGGCCTTTTCATCTTGATTGCCCCGCTCCTGATTCTGGCCGCATTCGGGTACGCATATATTGAAGGGCTGCTCGTCCCCTTGGCAAAGGGCGTGCTCCGAATATTCGGCTGATGCCGTCAGTCGCGATTACCGAAGAGCACTTGCAGGCCTCCACTGAGATACGGCTGGCTAACCTCGGTGGGTTTCGCAAGATTGCTGACGAATCGCGAACTCACCATCGGTCGCGCGAGTAAATTCGCACCGACCGGAGCTCCCAAGACCGCTGCCAGCACGTCATATCGACCAGTGCCCAGCGCCGTGATGCCTGACCCCAGCAGCCCGAATCGAGCCATTGCCGGCGCCGTCCCACTCGGGTTCGCAAGATACCGCGATCCGCTTCGAATATTGCTGGCCACCTTGGCCAAATTCATCAGCTCGTCCGTCAGGCCAGTCTCCCCGATCCGCCCGAACAGCGTGCTGCGCGCCTCGGGCGACAGGCGGTTCCAGTTCGACAAGAAAGTCGCCGAGCTGAACACGTCGCCAGTCTCGTTCTGATTCCCCGCCGTGGCACGGCCCATGCGCTTTACCACCGCGGCGGCCAGATCACGGCGGTTCGTCTTCGGCAGTGCGCTCACCACGCGCTGCAGGATCGTGTCGCCGTCGGCGGTACCCATCATCGCCGCATTGAAGATTTTCTCGGGCGTGTCCTTGCCGGCAACGGCGGCCAGGTCGTCCAACCTGCCCAGTTGATCCTTGCTGAACTTGTTCGCCCACTTCCAGGCGCCGTAGGCATCGGGACCGGCCTTCTGCGCGGCGTCGCCCAGGTCGTCGGAAAGAGCCGCGTAAAGCGCGCGCCACTTGTCGCGCGGCACGTCGCTCACGAAGGTGGGGTTGTCGATCTCCTTGCCCACCAGCGTGCGCAGCTTCTTGATCGACTCGTACGGCAACGTCGACGTCTTGCGGGCCGCCTGCGCGCCGTAGGCCGTGGTGGTGGTGTTCAGGTCGGAGGCCAGCGCGCGCTCGACGCCCTGAATCTTGCCGTTCTTGAACATGGCGCTCAGCGCCGGCGCGCCGTCGATGTCGGAATTCAGCGCGGCCAGCGCTTCCTTGGTGCGCGACACGGTGATGGGCGACGCCGCCGGCAGGTAGTCGTCCAGCCGATCGTACAGCTGGCCCTGCAGGTTCTTCACCCCAGCCTTGAAACCCTCCAGCCCGCTGCTGATGGATTCGCCGGCCTCTACTGCACCGGCGCGCGGTGCCAGGCGGCCGACGATTTTCTGCACAGCGCCGGCGATTTCATCGGTCTGTGAGGCGGCTTTGCGGGCCATCACACCAGCCCCGCCTGGCGCCTGAGACAAACCAGCCTCGACACCTTGCCATAGCCGGCGCTCGGTGGCCTGCCCAACGGTGGGCATGGTGCCAGCAGCCTTGAATGCCTCCACGTTATTCGCAACCGTTTGTCGTCCCGCCTCGCCACCCCGGACAGCTCCCCGGATAGCTCCTGCGGTTGCCGCACTAGCAAGCGCCGGCCCCATGCCGCCGGCGATGCCCGCGATGAGTTGTCCAACAGGCCCTGCGCCGCCTTCCCGAGCCGCGCCAGCAGACGCACCTCCGGTCATGGCGGTGGCGAATTGCGTCTTCGGCGATGATGTGAAGACGTTGGCGATGCGCTGTCCGAGCGACGTGACCAGCGGATTGGTAACGCTCTGCGCGATCTTCATCGCGCCGCCCGCCCCGGCCATAGCGCCAGCAGCATCCTGTGCCACGCGCTCGGTGGCGTTTTCGGGCTCGGGCAGGCCGATGGCGGACAGAGTGGCGTTGACGTCTGCCAGTGGAATGTCGGTGCCGAAAAGCGCGTTGATGCCCTTGATGGCCGAATTCGTGCCCAGCGTAGACAGCCCGGTCAACCCGGTCACACCGGCGCGCGCGGTCAGGCCCACCTGGCGACCGAGACGCGACAGCATGCCGCGCTCTTCTGGCGGCGGCGCGCCCCTTTCGGTCGGGTCCTCCTGCGCCATCCCCACGGTCATGACGCCATCCGGCGCGATCTCAGTGGTGGTCTTGGGCGTCGACACCGCTGCGGGCGGCGCGTCATCCCATACCACGCTGGCGGGGTCGATTTCGTCGTCCCATTTCACAGTCGCGGGGTCTATCTTGGCCGGCGCAGGCGCGGCCTGGGCCGACGGGAAAATGGCGGCGGCGGCCTTGTCCAGCGCGTTGGCCATGAAGCCAGCCGAGCGCTTGGGCTGCGCATAGGGACTGGACGGCAGGCTAGCCCAAGTGGCGCCGGATTTCTTGATGGCCGTGTCGTAATCGCCGGCCAGCACCGCGGGCAGCGCGCCATTGCGCCGCAGCAGTTCCACGGCGGCGATGTCCTGGCTTTCGGGTCCGAAATCCTTCAATCCGAGTTTGCCCGCCACGTCGTTCCAAGTGGGTTCCAAGAATTGATATCGGCCAGCGGCGCTGGTCTTGTTCGGCGTGCCGTCCGTCTGCGTGAAGTCGTGCAACTGGCGCGGGTGGTCGGCAAGCGATTCGAGCTTTCCGCCACCAAACGCCGTGCTGTAGCCGTGCGTGTCCGTGCCCTCGGCGCTGCCGATGGCGTCGAGAAAGCGCCGGACGCGCTGGTCTTTCGTGTAGGCGGTGAGTTCGTCGATCGTCGCCATGCCCTACTCCACGAATTCAATGCTGCCGTCGCTGTACTGCACGACAGGCCTGCCATCGACCTTGCCACGGCGGGTCACCGTGCGCTGCGCTGGCTCGGTGCTGCCCGCGGCCGGCGCATTGAACAGCGGATTTGCGGCGGCGTAGTCACGCACGGCACGGTTGAAGCCGAAGTCCAGTCGACCATGCTCGGCGATGTATTCGTCGGCCAGGCGCGCAACATCGACTTTGCGCTGCTCAAGCGCTCGGAACGCTGCCAACATCTTGCGATTGCCTTCCGGCGTCCGGTCCAGGCCAATCTGCGCATCGCGCAGGAAAACAAGGTCACGGTCCGACACAGCGCCTGGCATGCCCATGCCACTGTCTGGGGAGCGCATGATAAGCGCCATGCGGTTCTGGATCGCCCGCACGAGTTCCCCTCCGGCCACCTTGTCTGCATCGCCGACCCCGATGGACTGAGCGAAGCGGCGCAGGTTGAGTTCAGCTTCACCACCCACGCCGGTACGCACCCCAGAGGCCAGCGCCTGCTCTGCTAGGTCGTACATGCCCATCATTTGCTGCGCAGACTGTGCCTGCGTCGTGAGATCGTCGTACCGTTTGGCGAAGAGCTTGGCGCTTTCGTTGTCCCATGCCCTTTCGCCACCCACGTTCACCGTCGTGCCGGTCTTGGTCCCTGCCAACATGGCATCCTGATAGGGCTTCGTCCCCGGCTGCAGCCCAGCCGCGGCCAAGTTACGCATCAACGGCGTCGTGCCTTCCTTGTCGCCGAACAAGGCACGCAAGCCAGAGTCTATTACAGCACCCTGGCCAGTAGCCTGGTCATACCCGACACCCGTATTTCCGATGTTCGCGAACGGCTCGTAAGTCTTGCCGGCGAGGACGGCAGTGCCTTGGTTGATCTTGCTGCGATCCATACCGGGATTTCCAATATTGCCAAGCACCTGCTGGTTCCAGCCCAGCTTTTGCAGGTCCAGCGCGCCGCCTGGGGCCTTGTTGACGTCAAAGCCACCCTTAAACAAGGTGCCGATCCCTTTCTGGATCGCATCCAGTTCAGCCAGATAGTTGGGATCCTGACGTAGGCCTGCCAGGCGGGCGCCCTCCATCGCATCCTGCCCAGCCTTGGCTGCCTGCGCAGACATCAACCCAGACTGCAGTTGAGCCTGCTCGCGCACGTTCTGGCCCAGGCCCAGTGCCCTGATTGCGTTGGTCATACCCGGGATCATGCCTGCCGCGAAATTGCCGTTCATACCTCACCTCATCATTTCGGGAAGGGACCAGTACCGACAAAAAGGCCCTGGCCATTGGTAGCGGTATTGCCCAAGCCGGTCCAAGCGTTGCCCACCTTCACGCCCTTGCCGATGCCGTCCAGCGCGCCGGACATGCCAAGCGCACCCAGCCCCTGCAAGGCTGCGCCTCCCAGCATCGCGCCGCCGTTCGGCGTGCCAGCTTGGGAAATCCCGATGTCGGCCGCGCCTTGCGACCCGCGCGAGAAACTCTTCAGTCGGTCGATGAGCTGGCCCGTTTCGGCCATGCCCAGCGCCTCGTTCTGGCGCAGGCGGCCCGCGCCGGTGATCTTTCCCAGAATGCTGGCCAGCGCGTTGGCGTTGCGCAGCTGCTCGGCCTGCGACTTGGCGCGGCCAGCCGTGTAATCAGCGGACACGTTGCCCTGCACCGCCGACTGATCTTGCATGGCTGGCGCGGCCTGCTCCACCGGCTGGATCATCTGCTGAGTCGCTTCCTGCTCCAGCTGCTTCTGCTTGTCCTCGCGCACTTCCGGCGCGAAATCCTTGGCGCGATCGAGTGCGGCCTGCTCGGCCTCACGTTGGAAGCCTTGCTGGCGCATCAGGTTCTCCTGGATCAGGCGCTGCTGATTGCGCCTAGCGTCCGATGCCGCTTGTTGCTGCAGGGCCGCGCCAGCGATCGTGGCGATGAGAGCTGCGATTCCAAACATGGCTGCTCCTTACGAGCCTTGGTAGCTGTTGCGCGGGTTTCCGTTCGTGCCCGGCATCCACTGCTGGTATGGTGCCGCGCCGGCGCGCGCGCCCTGCTGCTGCTGGCCATACAGGTAGGCCTGCGCCAGATCGCCGAACAGGTTGCCCACCGTCGCACCGCTACGCGCGGACGCGGCGTTAGCCGAGTTCGCGTCCAACTGGGACAGCGCCATCTGGGCGGCCTGGCCGGTGTCGATACCCGACTGCGCCATGGAAATCAGGTTCTGCCGGCTGCGCTCGTCGGCCGTCTGCAGGTCGGCCGCAGCCTGGTCGCCTATGCCGGCGGCCTTGATCAGGCCTTCATTCGTGCGGCGCGTCAGCTCGGCGTTGCTGTCGATGTCGGCCGAGCCGCCCGACAGGCCGGCGCGGGCCAGGCCGAAGCGGTTGGCGCGCTCCGCGTCCAGGAACTGCCGGTCGACGTCGCGGCGGTTCAGATCGGTCACGGCCTTGCGTTGCTGGTTGTACAGGACGCTGCGGTCCTGACCGTTCGCCGTTCCGACACCGGTAAAGAGCTGGCCGGAGCGCAGCAGGCGGTCGATTTCTGCCTGATCAGGCGCATCCACATAGCGCGTGGTAAAGCCGGCGGATCCGGTGCTTTCGCCGGACCCGGGATAATCTGACCATTCCTGGATCGCCTGCTTGCTCGTCGGCGCCACGAAACGTGAGCCGTCGGCTAAATAATAGGTTCGAGACGGGTCATAGGAAGACGCGGCGCCGATGCCCACCGAGTTGCCTCGACCGGAGAAGATGCCGTTGATCGCGTCAACAGCAGCCTGCACGCGCCGCTGGCGCTGGTCTTCCATCTTCTGGGCCCCGCCGTCACCACCACCGCCGCCACCTGACATGTCACTCTCCTAGATCCGCGCGCACCACGTTGTACGCCTTACCAAAGCCATAGCGCTGGAGCATTCGGCTCATCGCCTCGCCGCACCGCGCCTCCACAATGTCCGCGCCGGCGAGCCGGCAAAAATACTTGAACTTGCCGAACAGATCGGCCGCGATCTCGTCGAGCCGTTCGCCAGCCAGCGCGATGATGTTGACGGCGAGCGCGCCCGGGTAGTAGATGAACTCGAAGGCCATCGCGCCAACCAGCGCCCCGCTGTCGTCCTCAATGCGGCCAATGTGCGCGGCGCCGCGGCGAGCCAAATCGAGCAGTTGAGCGGGGCGGTACTCCGGCACTTCCGGCAGCCGTTCGAAGATCGGCAGCAACTGGGGGAATTCTGCCTCCAGCGCCTCCGCACCTTGGATAAACGTCAACCTCATACGGCCCCCAGCGATTCGAAATAGAGGGTCACGGCGTCCAGCCGGAAGGGCTTGCTGGACAGGTTGCGGAAGATCAGTGAAAACTCGGTGCCGCTGCACTCCACCGGGATGACGCCGGCCGGCCGCGTATTGCCGCGCACACGCACCGGTGGGGTATAGGCGTCGGGGTTGCGCACGTCGAACGCCACCGAGAAGGTGCATTCCCCCTCCATCACGATGTCCGCACCCAGGATGCGCTTCATCTGGCCCGGCGCCTTGAGATCCATATACGGCAGCTGCAGCAGCACCTCGAAAGGCGTGCCCGCGTCGTCGTGAGCATCCGCAGTGAATCGGTAGATGTCATCGCCGTTGCGGAAATACAACTCGCCATTGAGTTCGGCAAACGCGTCGACCCTGAAAGGGATGTAGTAGCGCGACCAGGCCGCGATCTTGGCAGTGCGCGACACCGAGTAGACATAAAGGATGCTGCCGATCACGCAGATGTACTGGCCGGTGCCGTAGTGGAAAAAGGCCTTCGGCACGGCGTTGGACTGGCGGATGTCGGGCACCACCAGGGAGTCGATGGGGCTGCCGACGTCCACGTCGGCCAGGTTGTTGGTGTACTGGAGCGTGGTGATCGAGCGAAAGCCGAAGTCGGCCAGGAAATACAGGTCGCCGGAGACGTTGCGCACGGTTCTGGCGTAGCTGGTGCCGACGTTCTCCACCCGGTCGACGAGCTTCATAGTGGACGGATCGACGTTCTGCACCTCCCAGATCTGCGCGCCGTCTCGGGCGAACACGGCCAGGTTTGCCTGGTACAGGCCCAGCGCATTGGCATTTCGGTCGCCGCTGAATTGCAAGCCGGTCGGCAGGAAGCCGGCGTCGTTGGAGGCCGTCCAGTCCCGCGGCTTGTTGGCCGCGCAATAGCGCACCGTCGAGCCGTCGGCGCCGGCGGCGAAGATCCGCGATGCCGTCTTGATCACCGGTTTGCTGTGCGGGCAGTTCGCGTCGGTAACTGCGGTGGTCGCCGTGCCGTCCAAGTAGTGGTGCTTGACCGAGCCGTCCTGATACTCCACCGAGGCGTAGATGAACGCGTTGAACACGTCAGCGAACCAGACATCCTTCAGCGGCCGCTCGCCGCTGGGGTGTGCCACCTTGTTGGCCTTGAAGCGAGTATCGGCATGCACCACCGTGCCCTGCCCGTAGAAAGTGTTGAGCTTGCCCAGGGCGGCGAACAGGCCGACGGTGCCCGGCTCCAGCGTCGTGACCTTAACCAGGCCCGGCCGCTTCTGCGTGGCCAGGCCCGTGGTCACATAGGCGTTTTTCATCTCCAGCAGGCGGTTGGCGTCCGAAACGCTGGCGCCCTTGCGCCGATCGATGCCGAGGTCGAACTTGTCGAAAGTGATTGAGCGCGCGGCCATCTATCGCCCCAGGATGAAGCCGCCGTCGGCGGTGCGCACAACCTGCGGCGCGCATTCCTCCGGCGTGCCGGCGACATAGCGCCGGTTCTCGTGCTGGTCGGATTTGAACTTCGCCAGCATCTGGTTGAAGGTCTGCCCCGCCACCTGGGCGTCGGGGTGCCGGTAGTGCGCCTTGGCGTTCGACAGCGCGTACAGGAAGACCAGACGGCCCGGCACGCTGGGGCGGTCCGCGTCCTGCTCGAAACGGCCCATGGACTGGGTGTATTCGACGATGACGTCGTACTGGCCTCCCGGGATCGGCCACAGTTCCATTTGCCCGTTCAGGGTGTCATACCGCTCCGGCACATCCCGCATGTCCGTGAGCTCGCGCTGACGCTCGGTGATCCCCTGGATGAGCTGCTCGCGCCAGGAATCCCCCCGCACCACCCAGACTGACAGGACGCGAGACGGGTCGATGTCTTCGTCCTCGTCATCGTTGTGCCAGTCGTAGCGCCAGGACCCAGCCGACGTCTTGATCACGCACTTCTTGCGCATGACCGACACCTCGACATGGGACAAGATGAACTCGTGGGCCTCAAGCAGGAAGTCGTTCAGAACATCCCGGTTGTTGTCGGCGGCCGGCCCCTGCACGGCAAAGCCCAGACGAGCGCGCAGCCGGCGCCGCAGTTCGCCAAGCGTTCGATAGCGATCGGAAATAGTGGTCATGTGGTGCTCAAAGTGAGGACGACCTGGTTGCCGACCTGCGACAACGTGGCCGTGAGGGTCGTCTTGCCGGTCAGCGTGACGGTCTTGGCGGTGGTGTCGACAGACGCCAGCTTGCCGGCGGCGGAGCCGGCCGGATCGAACAGGGTGCCGATGTCGGCGCCGCTGGCCAGCTTGACGCCTGTGTTGGCCGCGCCCGTGCCATTGGTGACCACCGTGGCCAGCTGCAGCGACTGCAAGGTCGGCGTGTTCTGCCCATCGTCCAGGCGCAGGCGAGAGTTGTCGGGGATCAGACGGAACTGATAGCCGGTGAAGACCACCTGCGGCGCGGCGATGCTCATGGCGCCGGAGAACGACTGCGCGGATAGCGCGCCCTGCAGCGACTGGTCTGCTGTGACATCGTTGCGGATGACCTTGGAATAGTCGACCACGCCCGGGTTGCCCTGAATACCTTGGATTCCCTGGATCCCTTGAATGCCCTGGATGCCACGCAGGCCTTGCAATCCCCGGACGCCTTGCACGCCCTGGATGCCTTGGATGCCCTGCTCGCCCTTCCCGAAAACGAAACCAGCGGACCAGTCGCCCGAAGCCGCCGAGAGCTTGAACGACAACAGTCCGGTGTCTATGGCCAGGAACGAGAAGCCCTTGCCCTGGGCGTCGTAGACCCCGCGGTTGGCGGCGATGTCTCGCGCGTCAGCGTTGAAAGAGGCGCCGACAGGGCCTTGCGTGCCCTGCACACCTTGCACCCCTTGGATACCCTGGACGCCTTGATCCCCCTGCGGGCCGGGCCGCGACAGGTTCGCCTGTGCGTCGGGCGTCAACTGCTCGACGCCGACCGTGGCCGCCTTGAGCGTGCCGTCGTCGGCCTGTAGTAGCGCCTGGTTGACGCGCAACGCGTTGATGCTCACCGAGACGTCATCGAATTCCCGATTCAGCGCGCCGTGGTCCGTACGGTCCGGGTTGTTGTCCAGGAAATTTTTGTGCCGGGTGTATTCCGGAGCTTGGCTCATGATTGCAGCCTCACGATGCGGGCAACGTTGCCGCGCGCGCGGTACACCAGCACCGCCAGCACGACGGCCACGCCGGCCTGCCAGAGGGTGACGGGCACCTGGTTGAACAGCACATCCAGGGCCTGGCCGCCGGTACACATGATGAGCAGGTAGGCCAGCACTGCCGCCCAAACGCGATATCGCGCGCCGTGGCGCTGGTAACCGAACAGGCGAGCGGCGGTGGCCAAGTTGGCCAGGACCACGATGGCTGCGACGATCTGATCAGCCACGGTCATGGAATGGAAGACGATGAGCATTTCAGCCCCCTCCCCGGTTCCGGTTGAAAAATGCGTTGACATCGAATGAACGGATCTTCTCGATGCCGATCTGTACCAGCGCAACGATGGACGCCGATGCCAGGAAGGCCGCTGCGCCGGTTTGCTGAATAGGCGTCAGGTTGACCACGTCCGGCGCGGCCAGATAGCCCGCGATGAACGAAACCAGCGCATAGCAGAACTTCGCCAGCACCTTGGTCTCCTTGCTGCTCAGGGTCATCACGACGGCGCCGGCGAACGCACCGATCAGCGCGTTGCCGTCCACCCCGGGCAGCGCAGTCGCCAGGCCAGTCGTTAGGAACACGGTCGAGACCGCCGCGGTGGTGCTTGTCGGTTCACCCATCATGTCTCCTATATTTGGATCGTTTCTGCGATGAGAAACAGGTTCTTCAGGTCGACCGACGTCCAGCCCAGGGCCTGCGCGCCAGCGATGAGCGCCGGACTGTCGGACCGGAACTCAGTGGCCGTTTCAAAGGCGAGCCGGTGCAACGGGTCAGTTGCCGGGTCCGCGGCCCAAGCGCGGACTTGCTCCAGAACGCCGGCCTGAAGCATTGCGGCGAAGGCCCGATATCTCGAAACGACAGAGATCACCGGCGAGGCGCCCTCGGGCACTTGGTCAATCCATTCTTCGGCAATCCCGGGCTGCGGGTATTCCCCCCAAACCTGCACGATCCTGCCGTCGCTGTCTCGTTGGATGTAAGGCATCTCTAATCCTCGAAGGGGTCGACATAGCCGATTGCAGCCAGGGCCAGAAAGCCGGTCTGGGCGACGTTGCTGCGGATGGCGATTTGGCCGGAAGTGTTGGTCAGCACATACTTCGCATTTGCGTGGGTGTACGTGGTGGAGGCGATGACGTCATAAAAGCCATTGTTTCCGGTTTGCCACGCCATCCCCGGTGTGTAGACCGAGACCGCAGTACTGGATCCCACCGGCTGCGCCGACAACCCCAGGTATGCCCTCGCCGCCATACCGCTCGGCACTGGAACGGAGAGAAGCTGATCCGCCCCAGTGACGTTCAGCCCGTTGGCGATATCAAATCGCGTCTGCCACAGGCACTCCGCGCCCGATTGGAAAAATGCGCGAATATCAGCCGCTGCCGTGGTCAGAACCGACCAAACACGCCGATATGCCGACCATCCCGCCGGGCGATTTGCCGCAGTCAGGGAAGTGTCAAAACCCGCGTCGATTAACCCATCGCTGTCTCGGCGGATAACGAAGAAGTGATACCAAGTGTTCGGTGCCTTCGCGCCTGAGAACAGACCGTTCTGGTTGTTCCCCGCCGTCCAGGCCCCTGACGCCTGCAACAATTTGGATATAGGAGCCGCGAGCCGCATATCGACCGCGTTTATACTGTCGCGCCACGCGCCGGCCCCAACTGTCGCTGCGGTGGTGGTCGCAGAAACCTTCCCGCCGCTCCTGTGCAGCGGTGGGAGAACCTGGACGGCCGCCAACGCCTGGGCGGCGTAGTATTTGGCCGAATATTCCCCACCCGCCACAGGGCCGCTGGTCTTGGTCGCCCAGTCCTGAGCCAGCGTTGCGCTGCCGGCAGCCGCCGTTGCGCTTCCTGTCGCGGATGTTGCTGCGGCCTGAGCATCGTTCCTGGCGGTAGTCGCGGTTGCCGCCGCGCCCGTCGCGGTCGTCGCGCTGCCCGCCGCCCCAGTCGCCGATGTGGCGGCTGCCGTCGCCGACGAGGCTGCCGCCGCCTCCGAACTGGACGCACTCGCCTCGCTACTGGCCGCGGCGGTGGCGGAACTCTGCGCCGCAGTGGCCGAAGTCGCTGCGGCCGATTGGCTCCCACTGGCGGATGCGGCGCTCACTTGAGCGCTAGCCGCGGCCGTTTGAGCATCCGCTTTCGCGGCCGAGGCCGTGGACGCGTCTGCATTTGCCGCGGCCGCCGCGTTCGTCGCCTCCACTGCAGCCTGCTGGGCCTCCAGCACGCTGTCATTGATGTTGCCCGAGAACTCGGCATACAGCTCGTCCTTGAGGGACTGGGCCAGCGAGTCCTTGCTCACGATGCCATCGCGCAGCCCGCCGTCGTCCCGCTGGATCAGGGCCAGATTGGCCCGGATTCCATTCACCGATGCCGAAACGGCATCCAGTTCCGTGTTAATGGCCTGGTTGTCGGTCTGGTCCGGGTAGTCGGCGCCGAAATCCTTGGTCCGGTTGTAGGCTGGGGGCTGCGCCATGGCCGCTTACTCCTGCGGCGCGCCGTCGCCGGCGGCCGGGGCAGCAGCACCCGATCGGCCGCCGCGCCCGGCCTTACCGTCGCCGGCGGCCTGGGCAGCCTTGGAGTCCGCCGCGGCCTTCTTCAGCGCTTCCAGCAGCCGTCCGCTTTCCTCGTCGCCGAACACCTTTTCGACGAGTTCGGGGCCGTACTTCGCCACCAGCCGGTTCTGCTCGATGTTGGGGTCGATGTCGCGCTGGGCGACGACTTCGGCTCCCGTGACGTTCTCCTTGCCGTAGATGCTGCGGAGCAGGCCAGCCTCGTGCAGGGCGACGGTGGTTTGCGTCGTGGTCTGGGCGTCGCGGCGCACCAAGACCGCGATGACATTGATTTTCAGGGTTTCGGACATGGTTTCCTCTGCGAAATGGCCCGGGCGGCCATGCGATGGCCGCCCGGTGGCCGGTTAGGCGATCGCGAAGACCGCGTGAGCGTTGCGGCGGGCCGTGGACAGCACCACGCGCAGCTTGACCATCAGGTACAGGGCCAGGATGTCGTGCGGGCGCGTCGGCTGCACGATGTCCATGCCGTCGTTGCGATAGGTCAGATGGCGGGTGTTGATCATGTAGCAGCGCTTTTCCCAGGGAACCGTGGGCGTATCCAGCGCGTCCAGCTCGCTGAAGGTCGGGTCCCACAGGATCTCGGCGCCCTTGAAGTACAGCCCGGTGCTGACGCCCGTGCCCACGCCCACATCCACCTTCTTGGCGCTACCCGATTCGGCGTTGTTGGTGATGGTCAGCTCCTTGCGGTAGGCGTCGATGAAATCGCTGCCGGCCAGGTAAAAGTCTGGCGTGCCGCCGTTACGGATGCACGCGCGATGACCGCCTTCCATGGCCTCGGCCAGGTTGCCCTTCGTGGCCGTGCTGATACCCGTCTGGGCGAAGTTCCGCCAGTAGGTCTGCGTGGCCGCATCGATGCCGCCCACAGTGCCGACCGCCGGCGTGGTAGAAATCAGCGCGTCCAGGCCGGGAACGGCGTCGGCCGAACTGGTGCCGTCGCGGTGCAGGTCGATGTCCAGCTTTTCTTCGAAGCCGAGGCGCAGGGAGGTGTTCTGCTCGTTCAGCAGGTTCACCAGCTGGACCTTCTCGTTCTGCTCCAGCTTGTAGGCGCCGCGGTCGCCTTCGCGGACCTCGATGCCGTTGCCGTACAGGCGGTCATAGTCCAGATACAGCGCGTCCACGCAGCGCTTCCAGGGGAAGGCGGCCGGCTCGGTGGTGTTGCGCTTGTTGAAGACCACCGGCGCCTCGCCGTAGGCCCAGCCGAAATTCGAGCCATAGCCCTTGCGGACGTTTTCGACGACGTTCAAGCGGGCGCCCAGGAAGCGCTTTTGCTTGGCCATGAGGCGTTTGAGCAGCGGGTGCTCGGTACCGATGTTGTCGACCGGTTCGTTTCGCAGATACTCGTCCAGGGAGACCTTGGACAGTTCCGCCAGATCAGCGGGAGAAATGGGCATTTGTCGCTCCAAGAATGAAAGTTGCAAAAAGCCAACTTCCACACCGGCCCAGGACGCCAAACTGGTATTCCTGCCCTCTCCTGCCGCGCGCGATTCTCGGCTTACTGCGTCTTGAAGGGACTGGTGGCGCTACCGGACGCGACCCCGGCGATACAGCGACAAATTCGGTATGAGGGTGTTGCAGGAGACGGGCCCGACCGGGCTGGTTGCGCGTGCCAGCTAACGCGATTCCGGCCGGGCCGTCTTGCCCCACAGCACCCATGGCACTGCCAGTATGCGATCTACCGGCTTTGGTCAAGGATTTTTGTCGTTTCCGTCTTCTGTCACAGCCCCATGTTGTCGATCAGGCTCATGATCCGCTCTTCCGGCTGCTGGGAAGCGGCGGTCACCGGCCGGCCGAGCGATGCCGCACGACTACTGATCGGCGCCGGGCCCGTACGCCGCGGCTGGGCCACCTGCACGTTGTCGTAGAGCATTCGAATGGCGTTCGGCCACTGGTGCGGCTGGTAGGTGGTCGCGAATTCCTGCAGCTTGCGCGGATCAGAGAAATACGTCTCCAGCGCCTTCATGCGAGCCGGGTGGTCAATCTCGTGCGCCCGGGTCTGGACATAGCTCTCCAGCGACTGCTGCGCCTTGGCGACGGCCTGATGAAACTGCGCAGTCTCCAATTCGGTCTGCTGGACCTGTTGGCGCTGCGCCTGGATGGCCTGCTGCTCGCGACGCATCCTCGCCACCTCGAGCGCCGTCTCGCGCGGCATGGCCAGGTTCTGCACCTGCTGCGCCAGATCGGGGAAGTCCGACAGCGCGTCAACGCCCGGCGCGTCCTGGCCAAGCTTCCGATACAGATCGGCCCGCGTCTGCTCCAGCATCTGGGCGGCCTGCTGCAGGTCGCGAGGGTCGTTGGAGTTGGCCAGGCGCGAGAATTCGATGTGCTGGCTGAACGTCTCGGCCGTCATGCCGGCGGCGTGCACCAACTCGCGCACGGCCGCCACCTCGCCCTCGGCCTCCTTGCGCGCCTCGATGATCTGCTGCACGCGCGCGCGGCCGCGCTCGGATTTGATGCCCGCGAGCAGTTCCGCGTCTTCTTGGTCGGGAGATGGCGGCGCCGCAGGCTTGGCCGTGGCGGCCGGGGCTGCGCTCGCCGCGAGTGCCGGCGGTTGGATCGGCGCGGCTCCGGGCGTCGCCGGTGCGGCGTCGGTCGCGACGAAACGGCCGAGCGTGTCTCGCTGACGCTGTTGTTGCTCGGCCTCGCCGCCTGCGCTGAGCGAATCCAGCAGCGCTTCGGTGGCCGATCCTACGACCTCGCCGTCCTGGCCGTCGCCGCCCGGCGCGGGCGTGCCCCCGGTGTCCGGGGTTTCCAGGTCCTGTCCTTGGTTGTCGAGTTCTTCGGGGTCCATATGCTCTCCTACTGGGCTACTGCGGGGATTGCGGGCGCCTGGCCGGGCGCGCCGGGGATAGCGCCACCCTGTTGGATGGCGGCCATGGGATCGTCGGCCGGCTGCTGGCCACCGGGGGCAACGGCCCCCAGCATGCCGGGCGAGGCCTGAGGCGGAGCGGCCGGAGCGGCGGGCGCGCTCGGCTTCGGCAGGAACTGATCCACATCGATCCGGTCGTCGAACCGCTTGAGCGTCTCCCGCAGGAGCGCCTCCAGGGGCGAGTAGTCGATCCCTTGCGCGGCGCACTGCATGATCTGCGTGATCAGTTGCTGCACGACGGGGAACGCCCTGGTCCAGATCTCCTGCGACTGGGCCTTGTCAGGCGCGCCCGTCGTGCCTGGAATGATGTTGATCTCGACCATGTCGAAGATCTGATCCCGGTTCAGCTGCGGCCAGTCGTAGGCCGGCTTCACCACAGGCATGGGCACGCCCGTCATCGGATCGATCGTTTCCTCGACATCGTTGGGTCCGGTGTAGCGTTCGACCTGCGCTGGCGTCAGCTCCTGCAGAAGGATCTGGGCGGCATATTCGTCCACTTCCAGCAGCAAGTCCTCCAGCTTGTCGCGGAACTCCGCGGTGCGGCCAGACAGCGACTGTTGCATGATGCTGGCCTCGGTCGCCGTCTTGGGCTGGACGATCGTTGACCGCGCCGCATCCTGAAGGCCTGTCACCTGCTCCCAATCGAACCGGATAGGCGCCGTGTCATAGTCGGCAGGGTTCACCGGGATCGACTGCTTGGGCATGATCACCTGATTGAGCGCCCGGTCACCGGCGTCCACCAGCGTTATCTCGCCCAGCACGGAATCTTTGAAGCGTGTCACATTCCTCTGGTCGATCGATTCCCGGTCGCCGATCCACCCCGGCTTGTTGATCTCGCGGTGGGCTGCGAACTTGTCCCGGGTCTCGTTGTGTTCGTTCTGGAGCTTCTCGGTCAGGTCGACCAGGCACGGCGCCACGAACTGGCCAGGCAACACCGCGTATGGCAGGATGAAGTAGGGATACCAGCGCTGCCCCACAGCCTCCACTGCGTAGGATTCACGGCAGAAGAACTCGCAGCCGTCCGCCATGGTGTGCACCAGCTGGGTGCGCTTGTCCCAGATCTCCAGGATGCAGATGGTTTCCTCGTCACCTCCGGGCGCCGCCTGGCCCACACCGCCGAAGATTCCGGCCGGCTGCACAGCCTCCGGCTTGTCGTCGCCCATCGTGCCGCGCGCGCCTTTGAAAGCCTTGGCGCTTTTCAGGTCCACCTTGTACAGCGCCTCCGCGGCGCCACGTTGCATAGGGATGGCCTGGGCCAACCAGTTGGCGTTCTCGTAGTCGTCGAACTCGACCACGTCCGGGTCGATGATCATGTTGTCGAACAGCACACGATCGATGACCAAGCCTTCCGCTGCAACGATCTCGGTTTTCGACTCCAGGCCGCGGATAGTATCCTCCAGTTCGCGCCGTTTCAGCTCGGCCTCGCTACGGTTGTCGGGATCTTCCAGCTGCTGGATAAGCCCCTCGAGCTGCACCAGGTTGTCCTGCGCGTCGTTCATCCGGTCTCGGATGATGGGGTCGGTGCGGATGTCGCGTTGATACGTCACCTTCACGACGCCGAAATACTCGGTCAGAGCGCTGAGCACCGACATTTTCATCCGGCTCTTGAGCTTCGCTCGGCGCATCTGCTTGGACAGGATCGTCTCGAGCGTCTCGCAGAACAGGCGCACGTCGCCATTCCGCCAGGCCCCCGTGACCGATACATCCGGGTTGCGGGCGTAGATGTTCGGCAGCGTCGCCTGTGCTGTCGAGAAGATCAGATTCGCCCGAGGATCGACGAACTCCTGGGTGCCAGGATCGCGCGCCCAGTTGAAGCCGGCCACCTTCTTCCGGTTGTGAGCGATTCGCTTGTTCACCTTCTCCCAGTGCTTGCGCGCGCGCGCGATAGCCTTGGCCCAGCTTTTGGCCAGCTCGTCGGATTCGGGTTTTTTCAGCTCGGCCGGCGCCTCGGCGGGGTCTCCTGCGGCGGCCGGCTGCGAGGTCAGTTCATCAGGGTTCATTGCACATGGATCCGGTGATTTCCGTGGGCATCAGTCTGCGTCTGTTCCTCCGGGTCGCGGGATTTTTGTCGATCTTGCTCATCCGGCGCGCGACGGATCGGGCCCGTTGCATACATGGTCTCGTCCCAGGCGTGATCCTCCATCGAGGTATCCACGTCTTCCAGGCGGTTCTGGTCTGGCATGAGCAGCGGAACGGTGCGGATCCAGTGCCGGCAGGAGTCGAACACCTTCAGCCGGTCCGCCATCAGCAGGTCGACAATGCGCTGTGCGCCGTTGATCCGTGAGCCGCCGCCCTTCGCAGCTTCCCGCCAGAGGACACCACCCTGCCTGAACGCGCGGGCAATGCTCTCGGTGCCCTGCTCGCTGAAGATGGCTGAGTCAGCGATGTTGTGGCGGTAGTCGTACCCGAGCCGCTCATCGTGCGTCTCGATTTCCTTGATGCGCCTGGCCACGGCGGCGGCTTCCTCGCGGCTGCCCACGTTGGCCTTGCCGCCGTAGCCGTACAACTCGCGCCAGCGGTAGAAAACGCCATCGTTCGACAGCGCCCACCAGCCCACGCTGTAGGGCTTGGCGAAGCCCCAGTCCATCGCCTTCCACACCTTCCAGGTGTGCGGGATGGCGAAAGGCTTGATGATGTGGCGGTCGGGATCGAACACGCCTTCCAGGAAGGACCCCGCCACCGCGTCCCAGTCCCCTTTTTCGAATGCACGCACCACGGCGGCCGAGCCCAGGCCGCGCAGGCGCGCGCGGTAGGTCGGATCGTCCTGGGCCATGGTCGGGTTGTCCTCCAGCAGCGCCGGCACGTACTGCCGCAGCATGCCGCCCTCTTCGTCCGGCGTGCGCCAGATCTCCATAGGCTCGTGGGCGCCGTCTTTGCCTAGGCCCCAGGCCGCCTTGACCCAGCCGTGGCCGACGTTGCCGGGGTTGGACCCGGCCAAGACCCGCGGGAAGCAGCCGCGATACTCCGCCGGCAGATCCACGGATGTCATCCGCACCCGCGTGCGCAGGAAGCGGTAGATGGTGTCGGTGAAGGTGGTCAGCTCGTCCATCAGCAGGACGTGAATTTCGGCGCCCAGGTACTTGAACCGGTCCTTTTCATGCTGGCAGTGGCAGAGGTAGATCTTGGAGCCGTTCCAGAACCGGATTTCAGAGTCGATGATCTGGACGCGCCCGGTAAGCACCCATGGCGCCAGCATCGCGCGAAAGCCCCGGCTCCCCTCGATGTGGTTCTTGATCAGGTCGTCCAGCGTCCTGCGGAACAGGTAGACCTGCAGTCCGGGGATCATCGAGCACCAGATGATGGCCAGGGCGCGCATCACGAAGGACTTGCCGCCGCCGGCCGCGCCGCCGAACAGGATTTCCGTTGCCACGCTCTGCAGCAGCAGGCCCTGCTTCGGGTGCAGGTGGATGTCGAGCGCGCTCATTTTCCGATCGTCACGTTCAGGACGGCCGGGCCGGTGTTGGCCGGCAGCTTCTCGCCCTTGGTGGTGTGGTCGACCTTGTCGTGCAGCATGCCGGCGTGGCGCATCACCAGCTCGGTGGCGCGGCCCAGGTCGAACGTCTTGATGCGCAGGCCTTCGCGCGTCTGCTCGACGCCGTCGAAGATCGCCGCCTGCTCGGGGGTCAGGTTGCGCGTGTCCTGGACGAACGTCTCGCCGATTCCCTCGCCGAAGCACTCCGGGCAATCAGGGTGCGGGTCGCGGAGCTTGTGGTAGCCGATACCGCCCTGCGGGTCGAACCGCCCGGGGTTGGGCTTCTTCTTGTCGGCCTTGTGGGCGGCCAGCTTCACCCGGTGCTCGGCGCGGTCGCGCTCCATTTCCCCTGCGGTGCGCTGGTATCGGTGGGCCTCGCCGTGGCAGTACCGGCAGCAGATCCGGCGGTACTGGGTCAGCCCGTTGCGGTCAGTGTGCACCGCCGCCAGCAGCTTGCGCAGGATTGCATCCTGGTCGACCTCTACCCGAGCGGCGCGCGCGGCCTTCGCGGCGGTGATCGCTTCGGCGACGGCAGGCTTACCCAGCAGCTCGTAAGCGATCTCCTTGGCCGTCCTGGCGCTGTACCCCGCCCGCTTGGCGGCGGCCGCGCCGTTCAGGTCGATGAGGTACTCGTCGATGAAGCGCTGAACCTTAGGGGTGAGCGGAGATTTGGCCATATGCTGCGTGATCCTCGAAAGGGAATTCCAATTGCGGGCCGGCGCTCGCCGGCTTGAGAAGGCTGGGCATCAGGGAGACGGTGGCGCGGTCGCGGCCGCCGCGGTCCAGGTAGCGGACCAGACAGCGCTCGTGGGCGTCCTCCTTGGATTCGGCGCCCTTGTGCGCGACGACGACGCCCAGCCGGCCGGTAGGCGTCAGAACGCGCATACCGACGGGGAAAGCATCGACGTCGAGCAGGCGGTCCATGGTCAGGCCTCGCCCAGGGTGAGCAGGCGCGTCTGCGCCAGGCCGGCGCGCTCCATGGCGAAGCGCATGGCCGGCGGAATGGTCAGCGCGCGCGGCGCCACCTTGGTGCCTGGCACGACGGTGACCGGCCCGGCGTAGGGCTGCTCGGGCTCGGTGGCCTGCGGCGCGTAGGGTGCGAAGTGGGCGGCGACGTGGCCGGCCACCGACGCTTTCAGCCAGCGGTTGTATGCCTCCCAATGCGTCTCGCCGCGGCGCTCAAGGCCCCCGCCGGCGCACAGCCACAGGCCCAGCTCGACCTTGCGCAGGCGCGACCGGATGCGCTCGGCTGGCTTCTCCCGCTTGGCAGGTGCTTTGGTGCGCGGCCTGGCCGGGATCTCGCCGGCCTTCTCCCGGTGGCGGCGCACCAACTGCGCGATGCGCGTGGCCGTGACCTGATACTCCAGCGCCAGCGCGCCGGTGGCCTCGCCCGCCAGGCGCCGCCGGACGATTTCCGCGTTGCGCGCGGTCTGCTCGTGGGTGCTCATGCTTTGCGCTCCTGCGCCACGGCGCCAAAGAGGTCGGTCTGCGGCTGCTCGACGGCCAACGGCGTGACGACCGCCACCAGCCGCGCGCCGAACTCGTCCGGCTCGGCCCGGCGGGCGCTGATCTCGCGCACCCAGGCGTCATCCTGGAACACTACGTCCTTCAGGCTGTCCAGCACGACCTTCTGGGCGTTGTCCAGGTCCAGGCACTGCACGGTGTCATCCCAGGCCGCGCCGTCCTTGCGCATGCGCTTCTGCCAGTCCTGCGGCCGGTTCGGATACAGGGTGAACTCGACCCGCACCCGGCCAGCGATCGGCTTGCGCACGCCAGCCACCAGAGCCAGCTGCTGCACATAGGCCTTGTAGGCCTTGGCCTCGGTCGTGACGTAGGTGCTGGTGAATGCCGGCTTGCCCTTCGGCTTGACCGTGCGGCTGGCCCAGTAGCGGTTCGCGCTGATCGGGTACGGCAGGATCAGGCGAACAGACGGCGAAACGTGCGCGCGCGTGTAGCTGCCCGCCAGCGTGCCGGCCATCGGGTCGTAGGGGTCGGTGAGGTTGGGTGTGGTGTTCAAGCTTCGGCTCCTGCGCGGCGGTGCAGCACGTGGCGCATCTTGTCGGCGAACTCCTCGCACTGGGCGCGGGTGCCGACGATGACGGGGATGTAATCGGTCTTGGCGTTGCAGGCGAACGAGGCCTGATTCTTCTCCAGCGCGCTGGCGAGCGGCTGGATGTGGAACAGGCCCTGGCGCTGCGACCATTCGAGGGTGTGCAGGTGGTCCATCAGTCTCTCAAGCCTCCGGAATAGATCGGCTTTTGCGGGCGCCCGAACTCCCAGCCGGCGGCAAGGTTCTCGAACCGGCTTTCGTTGGCGATGAAGGAAAGGCCGACGCGCCCGGGGTGCCCCTGGCGGTTCAGGCCGACGTTGACTTCGCAGATGCCCCGGTCGGTGGTGGCCTCGTTGTAGACCTCGTCCCGATACAGGAAGAGCGCGGCGTCGCAGTCCTGCTCGATGGCGCCGGAGTCGCGCAGGTCGGACGCCATCGGGCGCTTGTTCGGCCGGGCCTCGACGTTGCGATTCAACTGCGACAGCACAATGATCCCGATGCCCATGGACATGGCCATGCCCTTCAAGCCGCGCGTGATCTGCTCGATTTGTGCGTTGCGGGTGTCACCGTCGCCGCGCATAAGCTGCAGGTAGTCGATCACCAGCAGGTCCAGGCCATGCTTGCGCTGCTGCGCGCGGGCCGCGGCGCGCACCTGCGCCAGGGTCATCTCGCCCTGGTTGTGCACGAAGAGGCCCAGGGCGGACAGCAGTTCACTCCCGACGGTGGCCCGGGCCCAGTCGTTGCCCTGCATCTTCTTGGCATCCACCAGGTGCGCCAGCGGCATCTTCCCCAGGGCGGCCACGTTGCGCGCGTGCAACTCCTTGCGGCCCATTTCCATCGACAGCACCAGTACCTTGTGCTGATCGGCCACGTTGCGCGCGATGTTCAGCGCCAGCGCCGTCTTGCCCATCTTCGGCCGGCCGGCCACCACGATGAGATTGCCCGGCCGGATGCCGCCGCCCATGTGTTCGTCCAGATCCGTGAAGCCCGTGGACATGGCCTGCTCCCCTTCCCCGCGGCTCCGGCGGTCCAGGTCGTCCAGGAACTCCTGCATGTCGTCGGCCACGTGCACCGGCTCGTCGCTCTGGCGCTCGGCCAGCATGTCCTGCAGCTCGCCCTGCGCGCGGTCGATGATGTCGATTACGGGCGTGGCCAGCTCCGTCGCGGCGGCCTGGGCCATCAGGTCGCCGAGCTGCGCCAACTGCCGGCGGCGGCTGCGCTCGATCACCACGTTCACGTAGTGCTCGACGTTCGCGCCGAAAAACGTGGTCAGCAGGCTGCTCAGGTAGGCCAGATCCGCGTGTTCCGGATCGTGCGCCATCAGGCGGTCGTACACGGCCAGGCTGTCGGGCTCGATGCCGCCCGCGACCAGCGCCTCGATCTGCTGGAAAATCGCCTGGTGGCGCGCGGCGTAGAAGTGCTCGGCGCGCAGCGGCCCGATGCGGTCGAAGTGGGTGGAGCTCGCCAGCAGGCAGCTCAGAAGTTGCTGCTCGGCTTCCAGGCCGGCCAAGGGATGCGGGGCGTTCATGCGGCCTCCCGGGTCTGCTGGGCCATCTGCGCCTGCAGGCCAACCGTCGTCAGCTCGTAGGCAATGCCGTCACCCTGCGGCTTGGCGTACCAGAGGCGGTAGAAGTTGCCCTCGACGAAGTTCTGGAAATGCCGGCGCCACAGCGCTTGCTGCTTGCGCTCACGCTTGCCGCCAGGCCCAAAGTCCCGTTTGAACTCGGCCCAAGCCAGGTTCACGAATTCCACCGGCAGCTTCGCCTCGGCGATGTAGTGCTGCAACGGCTCGTAGCCACCGATCGGGCGCTCGCCCGAGGTTCGGCAACGGTCCAGGAAGGTTTTCAGGGTCATGCGTTCGGACTTCACCCGAGCCTTTTTTTCGGTCAGGGTTCCGGGGCACCCCCCGGCCACGGGGGGTTGGGGGGGATTGGTTTTATCCTGTTCTTGTTCCTGCTCCTGTTCCTGCTCCTGATTACCGATAGTCTTACGGGAAGGCTTAGCAGAAGGCTTCGAGAAAGCCTTATCGAAAGACTTACCGTAAGCCTCTGAGACCGCATGAATGCTGGCTTTCAGCACTTCAAACGCCTCGCGTTTCAGGTCGCATTCGGGGATCAAATCCCAGGCTGCACCCCATGACGCAACCACGTTCGGCGACTCCGGCAGGTTGTAGGAAACGGCGTTGGGAATCCACACAACCTTGGCTTTCCAGTCAGCTTTCACCATGCCTTGGTCTAAGGCTTCCTGGAAGGCTTTGTCGAAGTCTTCCAGTTCCCAATCCAACTCTTCAGCCAGCGCAGCGCGACCGACGCGGAACAGACCAGGGATGTTGCTGGTGTGAGGCCCGGTCAGCAGGTAGAGCCATAGACCCTGGCCACACGGCGGCAGAGCGCTCAAAGCGTTGAACTTCTCATCACCCCACATGCGCACGGCAATCTTGCGATAGCGTCGTGACTGGGGCGTCTTCTCGGTGGTAGTTTCCTTGCTCATTTCGTTACCCCAGCAATGGCGGCCTTGTCTTCGCGCTGCTTGCGCTTATTGCATGTCTCGCAGAGAGCCTGGAAATTCGCGATGACGTTGCGGCCCCCCGCCCGAAGGGTCAGGACATGGTCAAGCACCAGCATGTCGCGGTTTCCGCTGCTCACGAACGTATTGGTGAACAGAGTGTCCCGGCCCGAATAGTCCGCAGGAACCTCAATCGCGCGCGCTTCGCACCGGACGCACGCGAATCCGTCCCGATGGAAAATGTGCGCGCGCAACGCGGCATGCGACGGATACTTGAATTTGAGACGTCTCTGGCTTTGAACCTCAGGCCAAATGCGGCCTTTGAAATCCGTCCAGGTCGGGACGATCTTGGCGTAGTCGCGCATCAGAGCGCCTCCACTTCAAGAAGGACGCCGCGCGCGGCAAAGTCATCGCGCACCGCATCGGCGTATTTGGTGAGCTGGCGCGTGCTCATCCGGGACGTGACCGGGAATACACGCATCGCCAGCAGCTTGCGTTCGTATGGCAGGCCCTTGATGGCGCCGTCGTAGGCCTGACGGAAATCGTCATCTTCGGCGCGCAGGATCGGCACGCCGTGGTGCAGCTTGCAGTAGCACTTCCAGCCCAGCGCGTCGTCTTCCGGCAGCGCGCGGGCAATCTCTTCGTACCAAGCATGCGAGAACGCGTTCTGGGCGGCGCTGCGGGGCTTCTTGCGCTCGCGGATGACCACTTCCAGCGGCTCGTCAGCATCCAGCGGCAGGTTGGCCAGGAACGTCTGCGCGGCGGCCTGCTGGCTCGCGCCGATCAGCAAGAAGGTGCGGGGGTTGTGCAGGCGCTGGCGCATGTCTACCTCGTTCCGCACTCGCCCATGCCGGCGCGCACGCAGTAGCACGCCGTGCCGACCTGGGCGCCGTAGGCGAGGAAGTCCAGGTACTTGCGGGAGGTGATCACCATGGCCAGGCACTCCACCGCCGCATCGATCTTGTCGATGGTCAGGCCCATCTGGCCCGACAGAAAGCGGCTCACCTGGGAATCGTCCCAGCCCAGCCTGTCGCGCACGTCGGCGCGCACGCTCGGATCGGTCAGCGCCTGACGAAAGGCGCGCTCCATGGAGGGCTTTTGCATCTGGAATTGCACCGGTGCAGGCGCGTTCATGTGGATACATCCTTGTTCAAAAAGAGCTGCGTGCGGTTCCACGCGGGGCCGCGCACACTGGCGGCATGAAAAAACTGACCGAAACCGAAAAGCTGCTGAACCACGCCCAGGACATCGCGCGCCGGACCTTCGTTGACCCGAGCGAGGCCGCGGTGATGGACCTGTTCCGTGAGCTGTGCAATGAGCGCGACCGCATGGCCTGGGCCACGGACGACCGCGTCGGCGTGGCTGTGCATTGAATGGGCGCCCTGCCCCTGCGGGCTATGCTTTCGGTTCTCACACACGAAACCCTTACGGGAGGGGCAAGGCATGGCCGTCGAATTCAAATTCAACCTGGTGGACGAATCGAACGTCGAAATGGAAGTGGGAGGCATCAAGGAAGTCCTCGTAGCCAGCGATCTAGAAAAACTGCAAGAAGCGCTAGCAGAAATCCGAGCAAGAATGTCGCCGCCGGTAGCCAACGACCCCAACCTCTTGGAACCAGTGACGACAGTGGTGAATCCTCGGTGGTTTGTCGCCGCCGATATGGGTGGCCAAGGCGTGATTCTTCAAATCCGAGACCAGGGCCGCGGCTGGCTTGCGTACCTAATACCAGCCGAGTGGTCCCAGAAAATGGCGGAACTGATCGCGACGAACACACCAACGGATCAGCCCCCGCCGCCTGGCTCACTAAACTGACCAGCCGCTGGTACGGGGCGTTCGTGCCACCGCCGCCACCGAAGTGGTGGCGTAACGGCGCATTCAGATCAGGATCACGCATGGCTCGGCTCCGACCGGATCCGCTCGGCCCGCGCCTGTAGATCCTCTGCAATGCGTTGAAGAATGGCGTCCATCTATGCAGCTCCTTGATCCGATTCCGCGAGCTCGGCTTTCGCCTTTTCGAGCGCAGCAACCAGACGTTCATGCGTGCTTGCGCGCACGTCTTTGCGCCTACCGGTCTCGATGTGCGAAATGGCGCCTTGCGACAAGTCGCATTCGGCGGCGATGGCGGCCTGAGATTTCCCAAGGCCGCGCAGTTCGGCAATGACGGTTCGTGTGTCCATAAGTGCCGATCCTAATACTTATGTATTTTTCCTGCAAGCAATTTATGAATACCCATGTATTAATTGACGCCAGCACAATCCATCCATGACGACAATCGGCGACCGTATACGCGACACCCGTAAAGCGCGGGAAATGACCCAGGGGGACTTGGCCAAGCGCATCGGCTTATCCCAGGGCACGATCGGCCATATCGAAGCCGGCCGCAATGATTCTTCACGCTACCTAGTTCAGATTGCTGCCGCCCTCGGCGTCCGGCCGGAATGGCTTGAAAGCGGCAAGGGCGAGGCAACCAGCGCCTGGCCCTTCCCTGGGATCACCCCTGAACAATATGCCGCGCTGCCGGAGGCCGACAGGGAAGACATCCTTGCCATGGTGAAGCTGAAAGTCTCTCGCGTGGAAGCGGAACGAAAGACCGGGTAGCCCGTCCCTGAAACCGCCCCGACAGCCTCGGGGCAAAAATTTAGCTGATAAAAATACTTTTGTATTGACCCAAGAAAAATACATCAGTATTATTTCTCCCAACGCCTCACCACCCGGTGAGCAATCAGGGAGAACAGCATGGGCAACCTCATCAAGATCCAGCACGACGGCAAGCCGTGGCACATCGCCTCGATTGGCGCTCGGCGCGACGGGAAGGCCTACTGCCATCTGATCAGCACCACCCTCGGCAAATGGCAGCGGAACGGCTTCTACCCGGCCCAAATGGCCGACTGGATCGCCGAATCGGCCATCGAAGCTGCCCAGGCCCGCTCCTAACCCCCACCCGCCCCGGGTGCCGGGGCAAGGAGACATCCATGCAACGCAAAGCTTTCCAGGTCGTGATGCGCCGAACCGAGACGCGCACGAGCGAGCAGATCATCACCGTCCACGCGGACACCAAAGAAGATGCGCTGGTGCTGGCGAAGTACGAAGAGCTGCCCAGCTATCTCTGGGATCACGTGGGCGATGCCAATGACGTAAAGATCACCTTCGTCAAGGAGGCGGACGACCCCGTCGCGCACTACGGCAACCTCGCGCAGGTCGTGCAGCAGCAAACCGCCGCCGGCGACGCAAGGAACTGACATGAACGCCCGCCAACATTTCGAGCAGCTGCGCGACGACCCGACCCGCACCGCGCCGCCCGGCTCTCTGCCGAACGAGTACGACGAAGACGCACCCACCGTGTCCCGCGCTTTTGCAGTCGCCGCGGTCCGCGCGTGCTTGTCCAACCAGACCGCCGGCGCCTTTGGCCTGTCGGCCCGCATCTGGGGCGAGAGCTTATTGAACGAGCTGGCCGACAACCAGGCCGGCGCCGCGCTGGTGATCCTCGCGGCGGCGTCCTGCCCGCGCATCCATGCGTTCCTGCAGGACAGGCTGGAAGCCCATATCGAAAAGACCGCCAACAACCTGCTGGCGGAAATGGACCTCGACGAGCTGGAGGCCTACCTGTGATCGTCTTCTTCCTGATCGGTGCGCTGTGCCTATATGACGCGATCGTCGAATGGCGGCGCAAATGATGGCCGCCGCCATCTGGGGCCTGTGCGCCCTTTACGCAATCGCATTGATCGGCGACGCCTTGATGGCGCGCCACCGGAGAAATACATGAACAAGATCAACGACGGCGGCCCGGCGTTCCCCGTGCAGTACGAAGGCAGCACGTGCCCCGACGCCATGGGCAAGACCCTGCGCGACGACTTTGCTGGCAAGGCCATGCAAGCGCAACTGACGGCGTTCTGGGCGATGGACACGCACCACGGCTGGTCGCACGACGAGATCGCACGGGAGGCCTATCGGATGGCCGACGCCATGCTGGCCGCGCGAGGTGCCCAATGATCCGCCGCCTCCTGCGCGCCCACGGCGACCTGCTGATCGGCACCGCCTCCCTGGCCGCCGGCATCCTCATGGCCTGCGTGCTGGGCCCGACGCTGGACAGCCAGTCCACCCCCTACCCCACCTGCGAAGGCTGCGGCAAGACCGCTGTGGCCGCCAAGGAATGAACGTGAGCAACAACCTCGAAATCATCACCAGCGACATATACAACACGCGGGCGAGCTTCACTGCAGCGCTGACGGACACCTCGATCAACTTCGATAGCGAGGCCGGCTTTGCCATTCAGGTAATCCAGCAAAGCGATTACCTGCTGAAGGCCGCCATGAACGACCGCCAGGCCGTGGTGAATGCCGTCAACAACATCGCAGCGATCGGCATCAGCCTGAACCCAGCCAAAAAGCAGGCCTATCTGGTGCCGCGCAAGGTACGAGGCAGTCTGCGCGTGTGCCTGGACGTCAGCTATATCGGCCTCATGGACCTGGCCGTGGCCACCGGCTCCATCCGCTGGGGCCAGGCCCGACTCGTGCACGAAAACGACGCCTTCGAAATGCGCGGCTTCGACCAGGAGCCGGAGCACCGCTACAACCCATTCTCCAAGAACCGTGGCCCGGTCGTCGGCGTCTATGTGGTTGTCAAGACTGCCGACGGCGACTACCTCACCGAGCCGATGAGCATCGACGAAGTCCACGAGATCCGCGACCGCTCGGAGGCCTGGAAGGCCTACAAGGCGGACAACACCAAGACCAATCCGTGGCTTACCGACCCGGGCGAGATGATCAAGAAGACGGTCGTCAAGCGCGCCTACAAATACTGGCCCAAGACGGAACGTCTGAACGAGGCAATCCACCATCTGAACACCGATGGCGGCGAGGGTGTTGCGCTGGCCTCCGGCGTGCCGGTGTTCGACCCCGACAAGCTGGCATATCTGATGCAGCAGGTACAGAACGCTGCCGACGCCGACGCTGTGGCTGCGGTTTGGAAGCGCGGCCTGGATGCAATCAAGGAAGCCAGCCAGAACGGCAAATACGACAAGCGCGCCTATGACGCTTTCAAGGACGCAGTGGCGGCGCGCGGCGCGGCACTGCGCGGCGAGGCCGTGCCCACCCATACGCCGCCGGACGATGGCAAGACCATCGACGAAGCGCCGGCCACCACCGCGCCGGAAGACGACGGCTTCGGCCGCGACTACAACAGGAGCGAATGATGCTAATCGTCAACTGCGAGCAGGGCAGCGAGGAATGGCATGCCGCGCGCGCCGGCGTGATCACCGCAAGCATGTTCTCGGTGGCCCGCAAGCGCGTCGGTGCGCTGGACGAGCGCCAGGCGCTGTACGTGGCCTACGTGAAGGCCGGCATGGACACCAAGGAGGCGGCGGCGAAGGCCGGCTACAAGACCGCGCCGCGCGCCGAGGGCGTCGAGCGTGCGCTGGCCGGCCTGCCGGTGGGCGACTTCTCCGACGAGGCCAAGAACTACGCCTTCCGCCTGGCGGTCGAGCGCATCGCCGGGCAGGCGCTGGACGAGGGCTACCAGAACTGGGCCATGCGCCGCGGGCACGAGCTGGAACCAGAGGCCCGTATGGAGCATGAGATGCAGACCGGCCTGCTGGTCGAGCGCGCCGGCTTCGTGCTGACCGATGACCGCATCTTCGGCGCCAGCGCCGACGGCCTGATCCAGGCCCAGGGCGGCAGCGAATACAAGTGTTTCCTGGCGCCGGACAAGCTGCGCGCCTTTCACATCGACAACGACCCCAGTGAGGTCATGGATCAGGTGCAGGGCTGCATGTGGATCACGGGCCGCACCTGGTGGCACCTGGGCCTGTACTGCCCCGCCTTGGCGTCGATTGGAAAGCAACTGTGGCTGCGCGAGTTCAAGCGCGACGACGACTACATAGACCGGCTGGTCGACGACCTGATGCCGTTCGCCGCGCTGGTCGACGAGTACGAAACCACCCTGCGGCGCAAAGCCGCCTGACCCTTTCCCCAACGTAGCACCCAAGGAGACTGACGAATGTTCAGCCTTGAAAGCCAGAAAGTTACGCTCGCACACCTGAATGTGCGCCCCGAGAACCACGGCGACGAGAAGGTCGGCGGCGCGGACCTGAAGATCGCCTTCACGGCCAGCAACGGCCACCTGGCCATGTTCCACCCGGTGCTGCGCGATGCGCTGTACCGCCGCGAAGAGACGCCGCCTGACCAGGAAGAGATCTTCGAAGGCAGCCCAGCCGACGCGCTGACCGTACGCAAGTTCGGCGACCTGATCGGCGCGCTGCGCCTGAAGCACGAACTCAAGGGTGCGCAGGTCGTGATCGGCTTCGGCCTGGGCGGCGCGTCGGACATCGACTTCGAAACCGCCGACGTCGACCACTTCAGCGTGGATCTGATGGAAGGCGGCAGCGCGCGCTACGGCTTCCGGGTGAAGTGCAACCCCACCGGCGAGCAGATAAAGCGCCTGTACGAGGTCCTGGGCGGCGAGGTGGACATCAGCGTCAAGCCCGCCGTCGAAAAGCAGGGCTCGCTGGGCCTGGGTGGCAACGACGACTGATCAACAGCCGGCCCGGCGGCGGGACTCCCTCCCCCATCCGACCGCCGCCGGTGCCCGGCCTCCATATACCGAGAAGACCATGACCCACGCCCGCAAGCCCCGCCGCAACAAGGCCCACCGGCCCATCGTGCCGCGCCTGCCCGTCATGGGCCCGCTGCGCGACGAGTTCGGCATGAGCCTGCACACGGCCTACTCCTGCCTGGCCAACGCTCCCACAGAGGATGCCTGGCACACGCTGGCGCGGGCGTTCAACCTGCTGCAGCTCACCCTGGAGCATGACGAGCGCCACGCCCACGAAGCGCGCCTGATCACCGGCGGCGCGGCCGCGCTCATCCAGGTCGAGAAGCGGGCTTGCCGCGGCGTGATCCTGCACGACTACGAGCTGGCGCCCATCCGCGTCGGCGTGAACACCATCGACGGCCTGCTGGGAAAGCTGGACGTCATCAAGCTGAACTACGCACGCATGCGCCTGAACGCCATGCAGACCCAAGGAGCCTGACATGACCGAATTCGAGATCAAGCACGGCCTTTCGCAGGACGAGCCCGGCCCGCTGGAGCCGGTGGAGATAGCCCAGCAGGACGACACGCTGGCGCGCACTGGCAACACCGCCCGCGACCAGGAGATGTACGCCGCCGGCATCCGGACTGGCGAAGAGAACGCCAAGCACAATGCGGCGATCCGCGCGGGCGCCCCTGGCGCATCCACGGTGGAGGAGAAGCCGGCGGCCTATCTCACGCTGGACGAGGACGGCTCGCCGTGCATGCTGTTCTTCGATGTGGTCGAAGCGCGCGCCTATTGCGAGGTCGGAGAAGAGCCGGAGGCGCTCTGGCGCCGCCCCGCTTCCGCTGCTGGCGATGCCCAGGATGCACTGCCGCCCCTGAACGCCGACCTCATCGAAATCTTAGGCCGCCCGAACTTCAGGTGTGGCGGTATCGCGGCAAGGCTGCGGGCAGACGGCCAGGACATCAAGCGCAAGTCCGAGCACGAGCAGGCGGCGACGATTCACTTCCTGCTGGGCCATTACCTGAAACATGGCACCAACTGGCGCGAAACAGCGGGGTCGGCCCTCGACGCCATTGCAGCCCAACGTAAGGGGGATGCGTGATGGAACTCAGCGAATACGAACGGAAGGTTCTCGCCGCGCTGGCAGGCCCGGGCGCGCTTCTGACCCGGGATGTGGCCGACAGGGTGCGTCCGCGCTTCGGCACCAGCCAGCACCAGCACAGCGGCGCCGTGCGGGCGTGGCTCCTGCACCTGGAGAAGCTGGGGCTGGTTCGCCGCCTGGATGCCGAGAAACCCGTCTGCTGGCAACTCGCCGTCCAGCAGAGCGGCCAAGGCGTGGGGAGCAAATCATGAAACCAGCAACCGCCGCAGCGGTAGCCGCTGCAACCTCTATCGCCTCCTACGCCACGGGGTATGCCTCTGCACACACCAACCATGATTTGGGCACGCCGTTTTTCATCGGCTCCATCCTCGCCGTGGTATTTGCCGGCCTCGCCTTCGCCGCCGCATATAAGGACTGATCCTATGACCCAACAAGACGACATCACCCAGCGCCTGCGCGACAACGCTGATCTGGACGAAGCTGAACACGGCAATGCCCGCGTGGTGCAGATGGAGCGCGAAGCCGCCGACGAGATCGAACGCCTGCGCACAGAGCTGTCCAAGCTGCGCGCCCCTGTAGCCGACGAGAGGGCGTCGGAACAGACTGCGCCGGGGCGTCAGTACCACATCC
>NZ_JBLZXF010000040.1:0-39399 GCF_050285585.1 Achromobacter sp.
TTCACGGGCGCCGACAGGTGCTCCAGCGTGTCGTCCACCGAGGTCGCGTTGACGGTCACGGCGGGCAACTGGGCCACGCCTTGCGTCTCCCCCGGCGGCGCCGCGGCGGACTGGGCATGATGAAGCGGCGCGCGAAATTTGCGTGCTTTGAGCTGCGATAAATACACGAGGCCAGATTTACATCAGGAGAAAAGAAATTACAAAAGAGCGAGTCTGACGGCTTTTTTTTCTTTTTCCTATGAGCCGCTGGAAACATCGCCCCCAAAACCTTACCCCGACCCTCTCCGATTCTCTGGCCCGCTACCTGGCCGAAATCTCCCCCCAGAAGAAAGGCGCAGCCACTGACGCCTCCATTGCCCGCCGATGGCAGGCCACCCGATTGGCCAATCGCCGTCTATCCTCAATTACCGACATGGACATCAGCGACATTGCTGCGGCCTGGCAGAAGACCTTGGCGCCAGCAACTGTTGTCCGCCGGCTGGCCCTCCTGTCTCATCTATATACAGTGGCCCGCAAGACCTGGAAGTACCGAACGTTGGTCAATCCCTTGCAGTTCGTCGATCGCCCAGCTGTCAATGACGCCCGGACGCGGCGGCTATATGACAATATTCGGCTGCGTGGTGTCCCCGAATCAGAATGCCCGCGCAGTGAAATCGAGTGGTTGATCCGGGCCACGCGATCGGCCGAATTGCCCACCATCATGGTGCTCGCAGCGGAATCCGGCATGCGCCGGTCCGAGCTGGTCGTCACCGCCAGGCGGGAACGAATGGACCTTGTCCACGGCGTCGTCTACCTGGACGACACCAAAAACGGGCAACGACGCGCCGTTCCCCTCACGCCATGGGCGCTGGCATGGTTGAAGGTTTACTTGACTGGACGGCCGTCAAAGGGCCGGATCTTCTCCATTTCGCCGTCGTCGGTTACCCGAGCATTCGGCCGGGCGCGAGCACGCGCCCGGCGCGAGTACGAGGCATTGTGCAAACGCTACGGACGCACACCGCGACCAGAGTACTTCGTCGACCTTCGGCTGCACGACCTTCGGCACGAAGCAACAACTCGCCTCGCGGAGATCTTCGACATGCATAAGCTGGCCAAGGTCACCGGCCATCGAGACACTCGCATGTTGCTACGCTACTACCACCCGTCAGGGCGTGACCTAGCTAGGGAAATGGCCCGCAGTGAGCTCGGGCGCCGACAGCGCGCCCGGCTTGCGGCAGGTTTCACACCAAGCCTGCGGGCTCAGCGTGCACATCCCAGCTGAATATCACCAGCTCACGTCGCTGGGCCCCCGCGCCGACGCCCACCGTATATGTAATGTCGGTGGACTCGATTGGGAATGCCGAGAATAAGGAACGAATGGCGGGGTGGTCATTGAGAGTCACCACCGCCTTCCCCTTGAGCCGGCCGAGCACAACGGCCAGCTGTTCGTACTGCTCCCAGCCAAACGTGACACCGTAGCCCTCGGTTTCCCAGTATGGTGGGTCCATAAAGAAAAAGGTGTGCGGTCGATCGTAGCGCCGGATGCACTCCAGCCATGGCAGGTTTTCGATGTATGCGCTAGCCAGGCGCAGGTGAGCAGCAGAGAGGTTCTCTTCAATGCGCAGCAAGTTGAGGCCAGGTGGCGCTGTCGTCGCTGTGCCATAGGACTGGCCGTCAACGCGGCCCCCAAAGGCTGAATGCTGCAGATAAAAGAACTTGGCCGCGCGCTGGATGTCGGTCAGGGTCTCTTCGGGCGTGATCTGGAGCCACTTGAAGACCTGTCTGCTCGATAGCGCCCATTTGAATTGGCGTACGAACTCCTCCAAGTGATGCTTCACGACCCGATAGAGGTTGATCAGCTCGCCATTGACGTCATTCAGGACCTCGACGTCCGCCGGCATCGGGCGCAGAAAGAACATGGCGGCCCCACCAGCGAAGGGTTCGACGTAGCACTGGTGAGGCGGAAAGTACGGCAGAAGCCGGTCGGCAAGGCGGCGTTTGCCGCCCAGCCATGGAACGATAGGAGATGCCATTTTGTAAAACCATTTCAAAATGGTAGCCTTGTCGCGCCTGTGCACAGGTGGCGCGGCCTTGGCCACATTGGCAGCTCGTCTCTGCTGGTGCGGGGTGTATTCGGCGTTCCCGCGCCGGATACACCGCCGCGTCTTTTACTCGCCTGCCGGACCGCTCTCGGACGGTACGGGATCCGGGACGACCTGCGTCAGCCAAGTCGGAATCTCTCCCCAGCCCGGATAGGTCATCGATACCCCCTCGATTTCAATGACGCTACCCAGCGCATAGGGCGTGCCGCCCTCGACCAGGTAGAGCGATTCTTCTCGATGGTCCTCAACCAGGCCCCACTCGATGCCGGCTTCGTTGCGCTGCGCGGCATAGCCCGCGGGCGCCTCCGGCGGAGCGTCTTCATAGGCCCCGAAGGGGATATTGAAGAAGCCCGGCGCGAGCGGAAGCTCGTTGGCCACGGTTTCATAGAGGAAGAGGCGACTGACAGGGTCGGTCTGATAAACGATCTTGGTAGCCATTTGGCTCTCCTTTGGTTGGGTTTAACACTGCAAATGCGCGGGCCCTGGGTGGTCGCCAGGCCGATGCGTCTCAGAAGGCCGTCGGCCGCATCCAGGCACGCTCGTCCATCAATGCGTTCGGTGCGCTCATCGGCGCGACCGGTGCCTTTCAGCTCCATGGCAAGACGGAAGCCACCAACTCCGCCCCGTTGACCCATGACGCATCCATCACGAACGGAGACGCCGTGTCCTTCGATACCAGCAGGGTGGTCCGCACCTCGACAGAAACCCGTGCCTTGAACGTTGCGTTTCATCCAAGAATCCATGCCTAGCGTCCATGTCACTGCAAATGCAAGGGCGCTGGGTTCGCGGCAACTCGACGCCCTCCAAAAAATTGTCGGAACGTTCGGCGTGCGCAACACCGTCGACTACACAGATGAGTCCGGGGCGTTCTATAAGCAGCAGCAGACGCCGGTCGCCTCCACCGTGACTGCAGGGGGATCCGGTCCGGTGATGCGATTCGTGTTTGACTCGTCGAGAGTCGCGAGATCGTCCGTTGAAACCCGCCCCGTGAACACGGCTTTCCATCCTCGTATCCATGCTTGATGCCCCTTTCACTGCAAATGCGCGGGCGCTGGGAAGCTGGAAGGCCGACCAGCTGCGAAGCCATGGCCACGGCCTGCCCAATCTCCCGTCGTTGAACGGGTCGGGGTCGTCGTGGAAGTCTGCGGACGTTCCATACAACGGCACCGCCGCCCAGACAACGGCCTCGGCGGGCGGCAGCGAAACGAGGCCGGTAAGCACCGCCTACCACCCCCGAATCCATGCTTGACGTCCCCTTCACTGCAAATGCGCGGGCCCTGGGCGGGCGGCAACTTGACCAGATCAAAAGTCACCGCCATGCCCTCAACGGCTACCTGATGGCGTCGCCGGCCTCCGGCGGCGGACTGTTCGGCCTGAATACGGGCGTCAACTCGGTCCAGGCTACTACCTATATCGAGCAATTCGGCGGTGCGGAAACCCGGCCGGTCAATACTGCTTATCACCCGCGCATCCATGCATAGCGTCCATGTCACTGCAAATGCGCGGGCCATGGGAAGCCGCCAATCCGAGGCCGTCAACACCAATGCCAACGTACTCCGACAAGCAGCCAAAACCTGGGCGTCCTCGGGGACCGGGGTTGGATCGTCCCAGATCTACCTTGGTGAATCGGGCATTCCGACATACGGCGAGGGCCTTGCCTTCTTCGGTGGCAAGGAAACCCGCCCGATCAACACTGCTTTCCATCCGAGAATCCATGCGTAGATCAGGAATGAATGCGCGGGTGGTACCCGACGTTCGGCGGACGGGTTTCCACGCCGGTTCCTACCGAGCCTCGGCCAGTCATGAGGGTGGGGTCATACACGTCTCCGTGGTAGACAGCCGCCGCCAGACCGGCCTGTACAAGTGGAGTCCTGCTCAACGCAGCAACTTGACCGCTCCCCGCGCCCGAATACACGCGTACGGGGAGACTCTGGACGCCCTGCGCTTGGCGGCTTCCGATTGCCCTGACATTTGCAGTGAAAGAGGCATCAAGCATGGATTCGAGGATGGTATGCGGTGTTGGTGGCACGGGTTTCCGTCGAAGTTCTGGCAACTCGGCTTGCGTTGAAAGTGAATTCATAGGCCGGCCCTTGCGAGGTCATCGTTGCGGAATCTTGACTGCCCACCGCCACCCCCACGATGGCTCCCGCGCCTGCCCCAATGATCGAGGAGTAGCGTGCATTGAACCCGCCGGTGATGTTCTGAAGGGCGTCACGCTGCCTCGAACCCGGCGCCCGCGCATTTGCAGTGTCAGCGTCAGTTCCCGTGTAACGGCGGAACATGTTGCGTAGGTCCGGCACCCGGAACGTGTTCGCGTCCACGTCGACGAAGAAGTGCGCGCCGACATTTGCCGTCCAGGTAGCCTGGGAGACGACCAGCCCGTTCTCCTGGGCGTAGCCCCACAGCCGCGCGTACGCCGCTTTGGGCAGCGCCCCGCCCACTGCATCAATCTCGTTCGCCAAAGGCGCCACTGTGTGGCCGTCGAGGGGCCTGCCGCACAACGGCGAGCGATAGCCGATGAAGTGCGCCGACGTGGACCATGTCCAGACCTCGCTGCATTCCATAACGACGATCGGACCAACATCTTCCTCCGGCAATTCCGTGATGGACCGAACCAGCGGGCGCAGGGAGAGCAGCTCCCGGATCGCCGTCACGAGTTGGGTGTTGTCGTTCGGATCGAGTTCCTTGCCCGCGAACTCGACCACGGCAGCGAGTTCCTCCTGGACGGAGTCGAACCATTCGGCCTGGAGATCCGTCGACACCACCCCGGCGATCGGATCCCCATTGGTAAACCCGTCCCGGCCGGGCCCGAACTTGTTCAGATGACGTGTGGCAGTTGCTATTCGACGCATGGCGCACCTAGAAAGTGAAATCAGAGGGAATCGACGTACCCGACCAGCACAACGGTGTGCGCGGGCTTGTACCGGGAAAGCAAGCACAGCAGCCCGGGATCGCCCCAGGCGCGCAGCGGGGCCGTGCACGTGCTGGTGGCCGTGGCCTGGACGACGTTGGCGGCCGCAACGACGTTGACGCGAAAGGCAAAGCGCCAACCGCCTTGATTGATGGGCGCGCTGCACTTGCTGGTAGCGCGGAAGGGGCGGAACTCCTCAACCTGAGCCGCGGGATAGCCGAGACTGATAGCGATTTGCCGGAAGTACTCCGGATTGGCCCCGCCGAGCATGAGCCGTCTCATGTTGACCCGTTGCCGGCGTTGCTCCTTCCCGACAGGGGCGTCGAGGCACTCGTCGGGGAGTGCGTAAAGCTGCTCCCAGTCTTCGAGCAGCTCGTCCGCCTGCAGCGGGTCGAACTGCGCAACCATGGACAAGCCCATCCGCTCAACCTCGCGCAGGGCCGCGCCAACGGCTTCCAAAGTCCGTGCCAATACCCCGTCAGCTTGCCGATTGAGCATCAAGCTGGGGGGCAACAGCGCCAGCAGCGCCTCGCGCCAAGCGGCAAGGCTATTCAGGCCAGCCATGAGACCCCCCCGAACGTGGCCAGCTCACCCGGCAGGCACGTCACGTTCCCCGCCGGTGATGACAGCACGTGGTCGTGCTCTCCTGCAGCAATCGAAATGGCCTCGTTCATATGCGTGCGAAGAATCGTGCCACCGGGTATTGCGTCGCGCGTGTGCATGTCCTTCAGCTCGGCGATGATCGCCGCACGCACTTCGGCGGTATCCGGCTCCAAACCTGAGATCACATAGTTGATGGGCAGGGGCACGATGGGCAGGACGAACAGCTCGGCCGTCACAGTTCGCACTGATTCGATGTGCTGCCGTACGGTTTCGATCTCGCCTGCATCGGGGATGGGATCGTCATCGTCGTCACGGACAAACCGGACTGCAACCGTGCCGACGCCCATGCCGTTCGGCGTGCACCAGGCGCGCGTTACACCGGGGACCTCTTTGGCCCAGCCGACATAATCATCCTGGCTGCCCCCATGCGGCGGTCGGCGAATGCGCTCAAGAATTCGAGCTCGGTACGGTTCGGCGCGCTCGATGTCTGCCCCGCCGGAGATCTCCGTGGATGCGACCGCGACGCTGTTGATCCTATCCACGGGGCTCGCCAGAGTGAACTGCGCGTCCTTTGCCGTATTGCCCAGCTGGCCAGCCTGCTCCGCTGTGATTCCAACGATCGCCCCGCCTGCGCTCAGCGTTACGCCCACGTCTACAGTGAACCGGACGCCGTCGCCGCGCTGGAAGACGGTTCCTGCGGGTAGCGGCGTGCCTGCCTCGCCTGCAACGAGGAGCGAGCCCGTTGCGGGAGAGGCCAATTTCTGCGTGACGCCCCACCGTGCCCCGTGACTGGGCAGCTCTTCTTCGTCGCATTGATCCGGCCAGGCGTTCCGGATCAGCCGCTCCAGGTACTTGTACAGGCTGTCGAGGCCCCCCGAAAAGACGCGGACCAGCACGCCGGCCAGGCTGCGCCGAGCGCGCGCGAGGACGCCCGGCAGCCGGCTCTGCATTTCAGAGGCCAACTGCTCGATCAGTTGTGGCAGCGTTGGGCGCGGAACTGGCATGTCATGCCTCCTTGACCTGGAACGATTCGCCGGCCAAGCGCCACGCCTGTGTGGCGGCGTTCCATTCAAAGCGATACCGGCGGTCACCGCCATTGAGCGGAAGGGTGATGAGCAGGACGAGCCACCCCATGCGCGGCACAAAGGCGGTCACGCCAACGGCGTTGACCAGGCCATCCTCGACCATCCAGGCCAGGGCCTCCTGGGCATATCCCCGTGCGCGCTGTACCGTCTCCAGCAACTGCTTCTCTCGGGCGAGTAGCCACCAGCGGCAGCCGTACCTGTCATTCGGGGGAGTGGCGTAAGCGTCGGCCCACCAGCCACGCCGATCTTGACCAGGCGCGACTTCGTGCGCTTGCGCAAGACGGTCGGTGCAAAGGCTCAGGAGTACCGCGGTCACCAGGGTGGATTCGCTGGTGAAGTCGGGCCCGTCGAGGCTCATGTCGAGCAGGCCGGAATCGGGATCGAGGGAAAGGGCAAAGTCCATGCTCCGCAGTCTCGCGGAACATGGACAAGCTCTCCATTAAACGGGTTTACCGAATCGGCTATGCGATGGGGAAGCCGGACTGATCGGGGCCCGTCTGAACCCCGTCATGCTTGTGCTCGCGGCCGATGTTCACACCCTGGTGGGTAGCGCTGTCGCCCAAGAGCGCAGTATCGCCGTCAACACGAAAATTGCCGGTTATCCGCACGTTGGAATCCAGCTCGATTCCGCTGGTATCGGTGAGCCGCATCGGCTTTCCTGCACCTCGGACGACGATGCCGTCCCGAGTGAGGTGCACCATCTGGCCGAGGTCATCGTACAGCGCGGCTTCGCCCGTCCTCAACCCACGCAACCGATAGCGGCGATCGTCGACGTTGATAACGATCTGGTGGTCGGTGTTCCCACCAACAGACAACGTCACGCACTCAGCATCGGGATACGGCACAGACGTTACACCGTACTGTTGGAAGCGTTCGACATTGTCGCGCGTAACGCCGGCCTGGATGGCCACCTGCACGATCTGAAGCCCACCGCTGTCGTCGACACGCCTGATTAGGGCGCGCGCGACGTAAAGCCGGAGACGGTTGACCAAAGAGGAGATGTTCATTGGGCCCGCCCCGTCCCCGAAAGGTCCCAGGGCGAGTCATCCTGCCGGTGCTTGTGGCGCTTGCGCCGGCGGCGAGGCGATGCGCCCTCAAGATCAAAGGCTTCTGGCCTGCACACCGTGAGCGTGGTACGGCGGGCATTTTTCTCGTCCAGGGTATACCGGCAGGTGGTGATCAACAGGTCCAGGTCCAAGAACATGCGCGGGCTGGTCACCCTCACCAAGGTGTTGGGGCGCCACAGCTCGCCGACCTGGCCATCCTTGCCGGTACGCCAGCCCACCAGGGATATCTGGGCCCGCTTTCCACGTCCCATGCGGGTGGATACCTCCCAGGCAGCACGCTCCTGAGACTCCGCCGCACTTAGCCCCTGCTCAGAATGAACAATCAGCGGACGGTAACGGTCGATCTCCGGATCGACGGCCTTCCCCTCAATGTGTGCGGCCGTCGCACCGAACTGGTTGTCGTTGCCGGCAACCTGCGCCTTCACCAGGATCTGCGAGTGACGGCGAGCCCAAGTATGGCGTGCGCGGATCCGGAGGATGTTCAAGCCTTCGACGAGCTGGGTCTCGATGAGCGTCTCGCTGGCACGCGTGAGCACCAGCTGCCCGGCCGGGGCGCTCGAAACCAACACCGCCTTCGATCGCGCCGCGCGGTCAATCGCATCAAAGGCCTTTTCCCCGTCGTCCAGCGCAAAGCTGTCGATCGGGCCGCCCGTATCGGTTTCCACCAGAACTTCGATGCCGAAGGGCTTGCATATGTCGTGCACGATCTGCTCAAGCGGCACGTTCTTCCATTGGCCGCCACCGTGGATGGCCGAGCAGTCGACGAGGTCGCCCGTTTTGTCTCGCCCGCTCACCTCGAGGCGGCAGGAGCGCGCTTCCAGGTCGATATCGATCGTGTCGATGTAGCCGGTTATGAGCAGATCGCGACCCGCTTTCACTTCGCAGGGCAATCCCTCACGCAGGCCGATTGGCGCATTTTCACCTGGCCAGCGATGCGTCAGCGTCAACTGAAACTCGCCCGCGAGCTGCTCGATACCGCGCTCGATTTCGATACTCTTCCAGCCACCGTAGGCCTGGCCGCCGACGACCAGCGTGACCAGATTTTCAGCTTGAGCCATTAGCGCAATACCTCCAACTGGCCGGCCGGTACAAACATCGGGTGACGAACCTGGTTGCGTTCGACGAGCTCGTCGGCCCGCGTCCCATCCTGGTACACCCTCTGCGCAATTACCAATGCCGGCAGCAAGGCCTGCGTGGTAAAGACGGAGCGATGAGCAAGACGATCGGCCTGCTCGGACACGTCGCGCACGATCGCGACCCGCAGCCGAATGAGCGCAGCAGCCATCGCCGGCGGAGGGTCGTAGGCTTCGAGCTCGTGGTCGATTTCTTCAAGGATCACTTCGGCCTGGTCGAGGGCATCCTGTGCTGTCACGATGTCCTCTGCCTCAATGGCATCGGTCAAGATGCGTGCCTGCGTGGAAATCACCTGGGATCGAACAAACTCCTGCATGACGGCCGCGTTGACCTCCCGCCGCGCGGCCGTGGAGCCTAGGGGTTGAACTGGCGTGACCGGCGCCCCGGCCGATGCCGCCCAGGGAGCGCGATCGTTCGATCCGTACTCGCTGCGAAGGTCTGCCAAGGCGGACTTCGGCCGCTTAATGGCCCGGCTCAACTGCTGGAACAAGGACTTGAACTGCAGTGCGAGATTCTGCGGGGTGCGGATGAGGCTAGAGATGCGATCGGAAATGGATGAAACACCGTTGACGATGTCCCCGGCCAGCCCCACGATGCCATTCAGGCTCACGATGCGTTGAATGGTATTGAGTGTGGACGTCACGCGGCCAACCACATCCGAAACCAGAGCGGCTGCGCCGGAGACATCAAGCATCGACTCCAAGCGGTCTACGGCCGATTCATTCAGGGCATCGGCCGCGTCATGAACTCCGTCCTGGGTGCTCGACGCCGCTTGGGGAAAAGTGTTCTCACCCGCCTCGGTGAAGAGGATGGAGAAGCGGGCAATGCCGCCTTCCGAATGGGACTCCCGGATACTGACCTGGCCGACGACGGCAACATTGAGCATGCCATAGCGCGGATGCACGAGCTCGCCAGGCCCATATGCCTCCAGAGCCTCGATCAGTGCGTCGCGCTCCTGCAGATAGTTTTCCCCGACCACGTAGCCGTCCACGCGGAACGTGCGCGCGCGGCGCCCGAGATCGTCTGCGTACGGGATATCCCGTTCCGGATACTCGTGCACCTCATTGCGTCGACCGATCCCGGTGTCCGAGTCGGTGGTGCGAAAAGGCACGCCGCGAAAGGTGGCTCCCACCCCGGATCCATTGGCATGGTCTACCCGTCGAAGTTCTTCACGCCAGCCCATATCAGTCCGTGTTCACGTTGGTTCGACCGACGTTGCCGGTCATCTTCGTGCCGTCATTGGGGCGCAAATCGGTTTGCGCCTGCACGCCCGGCGCCGCGGTCACGTTGACCGTGATCTCGCCGCCAATCTTTGTGGTGGCCAAGAGCTCCTCCAGGCGGCGCGTCATCTCGTCGCGCGAGGCGGCTACCGCGTCGCGCTCCGCCTGGACTCGGCCGATGGAGGTGGCGGTATCGCCTGCATCGCGCTTCGCCGCGAGCAGCTCGTCGAACTCCCTGATCCTGGCCTCACGGTCCGCAATACGCGCACGCAGGCCGCCTTCTGTTCCCGTCATCTGGTCGTACGTGTACGCGCCCAGCGCGGGCGCGGCCAGCAACAGGCCACCCGAGACCAGGCCGCCCGCGGTGGCAGCGCCCGCCGCCACTTCCGCGGCACCCGTGGCAGCACGGGCAACGCCCGCGGCGGCGCGCCCGCCGGCCGCCCACCCTCCACGGGCCAGGCCGCCGGCGCCCGCGAGCTTGCCTGCGCCCATTACCGCGCCGCCCAGGCCAATAACGCCAGCCGCGACGGCGAGGCCCTGCAGGATCGTGATGGCACCGCTGAAGGCCGACGCCAACTCGGGGGACGTACGAGCCAGTTCCGCAAACGCATCCGCAACCGAGGAGACCGCGGGCCCCAGCTTGATCATCGCGTCGTAGTTCGCGAACTCCGCGGCCTCCTTGGCTTGGCTGAGCTTAAAGCTGGGGGAGTCCTCTACCGTCCACATGTTGCGTTCGACTGCCTCCGTGCCATGCAGCAGCGAGTCCCTGGCGATCTTGCTCACGTTCCCTCGGTCTGCCAGGAAACCGACCAATGCCATCATCGCCTGCTGGTCAGGGAAGAGCTTGGACACGACGCTGCCCTGGGCGATCTTCATAACCGACCCCAGCGCGTCTTGACGATCGCTACCCTCGGCCGAGTTGCGGTATGCGGTTAGCGCAGACTGATAATTCTTGTTCTTCTTCAGCTGCTCTTCAATGATGTCGGCAGTCACGTCCAGCGCGTCCAGCCCGCGCATCCGGCCCTCCGCAAGGCGCTTGTCATAGTTCACGCCCAGCGCCGAGAAATTGGTCCGGGTATCCCGAGCCCCCATCTTGGCGAGCAGGTTCTGCGTATTAGTGGCCGCCTGGTCGGCCGTGCCGGCCGTGAGCCGAGAGGCTTGGTTGAGCGCAGCGAGCTTCGCCAGACCCGGGAGCCCAGAAAGGCCAATATTGGATGCGGCCGCGAACTGCCCGGGCAGCGCCTTCGCCATATCCCGAATCTCGAATGCACCGCTCTGGCCGGCATAGGTTGCGGCGCCGAATGCCTTCGCCATCTCCTCGGGCTTGATCCCCATGCTTGCGTTCGCGGCGAACGCGATCTGCGCGAAGTCGTCTCCTGATGCTTGGTTGGCAGTAGCCGCCCGGACTGCCTCCCTGAATATCGTCAGCGAATCTCCGGCCTCGAAGCGTCCAGACGATAGCAGCGAGTTGAGGGTGGCGGAGGCGCTTTCCTTCGTGCCGCCACCATACCGAATCGCCTCGCGTATCGCCTTGTCCATCTCCTGGCGGCCGGCGAAGCGGCGAGCTCGGTCCTCTGCCGCGCTCAGCGAGGGATCGCCGTAGGCGGTATTGGCCATGTGGGCCAGCTGCTCGTCGTACTGGAACGCCCGCCCGACCTTCGGCGCAACGACGGCGATGCCTGCCGTGACGCCTGCAGCGATCATGCCCGCTCGCTGCAGGCCGGCGATCGCGCGTTGGCGATTGCTATAGACGCCCATCTCGGCATTCAGGCGGCCAACCGTCTCGCGCATCTGGTCGGCCGCGCGGCGTTGCTCGCGCCAGGTCATCGTGCCGCTGGACGCAAGACGCTGATAGGCAGCCTGCGTACGCAGGATCTCCTGCTGAATGCGGTGCTCGGAGCGGATGCCCAGGGTTTCCCGGGCTTGAGCCATGCGGGCAAATTCCCGCTGAGTGCGAGTACCCATGGCGACGAGCGAGCTCTCCGTCTTCTTGCTCGCCTTTGCGATGCCGTCCAGATCCTTGGCGCCTGCGACGGCCATGCTCTCGAGAGCCTTCTTGGCCGCCTGCGCGGCCTTGGCCAAACCGGCGGTATCGCCGTCGACCCGGACGCCAACGATGTAGTCGCTCATGAACCTGGTCTCTTTTTCGTCAGTTGATCAACATAGAACTGCGCTTCCGATACCGGAAGCGCCAGGATCTCAGCCCGACTCCAGCCAAGACGGGACGCGAGGATCATGATTTGCAGAAGCGCGCCTTGCTGGCCGCGCGTCAGCCTTCCCCCAGTTGTTCGGCCTCCTGCATGGCTTCACGGAAGACCGCCCATTGCTTGCCCTTGAGATTCTTGAACTGGGCCGGCACGAACGGCCCGGTATCGTCGCCAGCGCGGACGAGCAGCTCGCAGGCCAGGGCCACCTGGAAGGCGGTCGGCTGCAGGGCGGGATTGGCCTCTTTCTCGGCCTCGAGGGAGTCGCCCAGTTCCGGCTCCCGGATTTCGATTTCGGTGACGGGCTTTCCGCCCACCATCCACGGCTTGGGCAGGGTCTTGATGACGGTCAAAGGGTTGGGCATAGCGTTCCTTGAAATGGGTTTACGAAAACGGCGTCAGCCTTCGATGCATTCGATGCCGTTGAAGACGAGCGTGATCTCGCCGCCGCCACCGAGCACAGGCGGCGAGGCGCACCACGCGCCACGGATCGTGTAGCCGATGCCCGTGTCCGTCTGAAACCGCATGGTTTCGTCGCGAATGGCGGCCAGGTCGGCCATGCTGACGCCGTTCATGTGGCTGATCGTGCAGTTGATCGTCGGGGCCACCGTGGATTCGGTGTACCCGTCGACGCCACTGTCGCTGGTGACGGGAGCGCGCGACACGCCGCCCATATCCAACGTGGCGCCCGGCTTGCTGCGCAGGCGGCGCCCGCCCACGCTGATGAACACTCGACCAGTAACCTGAGACATGGTCTGGACTCCTTACAGAATGAATTGAATGCTGCCCGCGAACACTCGGAACTGGTTCACGAGGTCAGGCGGGATGACGGCGTTGACGCGGTTGCGATCGGCCATGCTGCGCACCACGCGCAGCGCGTTCTTGAACTCCTCGAAGTTCTCCAGCAGGCCGGCCTTCTCCAGATCTTTCCCCGTCGCAAGGATCACGCCCGCGATCATCGAGGGCGTGGCGATCGGCTGCGAGGGATCGAAGTCCGTACCGTCGTCAGCGAGCTTGTGGCGCGGGAAGTTAATCGCCACGGCCACGCGGAAGGCGTAGCGCATGTAGTCCGCCGTCCACACAGCCTCCACATCCAGATAGGAATCGTCTTCGATTCCCCAGGCGTTGGTCTGATAGGTGGTGACCACCCGCTCGATCTGGACGATGCCATCTTGCGAAACCGTGAACGTGCTGCAACCGTCATGCAGCAGCAGGTTGCGCTCCTCTCGCCGGAACCGATCTTTCGGGCGCGGAGCGAGCAGCCCCGGCAGCTCGAGCGTCTGCAGAGGCCTGGCCGGGTCGATCGCGCCGCTGAACTCGGACACGGCGGCCAGGACGGCTCCCCAGAGGTACGGCGCCTGGGGCGGATTCTTCACGCCGATGAAGGTGCTGTGTTCGTTGTTGCGGGCCGAGCCATAGGTCGTGAGCGCGGCGTGGGTGCCGGCGATGCCCGTGAAAAGATGCCCCGTACGCATATCCATGCCGCCGAACCGGCTGTCGAATTCGGCCTCGCACAATGCCATATTCGCCGCGTCGCTCCAGGGCGTGATGACGGTGTAAAACCATTCGTCGGAAATTGCGGCCAGCACGTCGGCGGCGTCGGGATTGCCCGTACCTCCTACGCCATCTGCGATATCCAGCACCAGGCCAGACGGCAGCACCTCGTCGTCGTAGAAGTTCACCAGGACACCAATGCCCTGGGTGAACGCCCCCTTGTGCCGAGCGGTCAGCGTGACCACGTCGTCGGCCGCTGCAGCAGTCACAGGACCATTGCCGTATCCGTTGACGACGGCCGCGATCGCGGTCGCGATGACAGAGGCCGCATCGCCGGCGGCCACGCCGATGGAGAGCTTCTGGCCGTTGATGTAGAGGGCGATCGTGCCGGCCGTGGACGCGGGCCCCGTGACGGTGATCGTCTTGGTTGCCGCCACGCCGGCCGAGAGGTCCTCCACGCCGATCGCCCAGACGTCGCTGGTCCGATTGGCGTTTCGCACCAGGCGCAGCATTTCGTGCAACACGCTGCCGCGGCCGAAAAGGCGGGCGCCTTCGTCGCCGCTATTCACGCGGTAGAGGGTCAGCGGTTCAGCCTGTGCGGACGGCAGCAGGTTGCCCATCACCAGGATGCGGCGGGTCAGCGACGGCAGACCGGTCTGCGCCTTGAGGTTATCGATCTCGACGTACTGACCCGGCGTACGGATATCGGTCGGGATCGTGTTGTAGATGATGTTGTCCGGCATGGCGGCTCCTTAATCGTTACGAAGCGTCGGTCTTGGTGGCCTTGCCCGCGCTGTGCTTGTGCGTCGTGGCCGCGGGGAACTCGATGACGTCTCCGTCATCGCGGCGCCGCCGCCAGTACGTGGTGAGCACGATCTGCTCGCCTTCGGCCGAGAGATAGCCGCCTTGGGGCTTGCGGACCTTGAGCGTTTGGCCATCGACGACGGCCGGCTTGAGGGTGACGGTTTTCATACGGGTTCCTCGTTATCAATCATTGGGGCCGGCGCCAGCCAGCGGAATATCAGCCTGCAGGTCAGGTCTGTCGGTGCTGTGATCAGGCGGTTCCTGGAGCCACTTCTCGTGCTCCGCGCTCGTCGCATGCGGGGCGATGTCCATGTCGAGGTGGACATGGCGCAGGTCGCCGAGATCCGCAACCTCGTCCGGGTCCTCGGGAAGGGTCATGGGCGTGCTTTCGATCGAGACACCGACCACGGTGAGACCGGCGGCCTCGAACACATCGATGGGCTCCAGATATTCCGCCCGCCGAACATTCCAGCCGGCATCCCCCACGCGCCGCGCATGGAGAGCGCGCACCACGAGGGCGAGCAATTGGTCTGCGCTCACCGAAACACCGTCGCCGAGACGGGCTTGGGTGTTTCCACCTACGTTGCTGACGACGATGCCGATCGTGAACGAAAGCACCACCAGGTCATCGACCACGCGGAACACACCCTCGGTCACATACAGCGCCGGCGCATCCACCAAGTAGCGCTGCAGCAGCTTGTTGTCGTCGGGCACGGCCGGCAGGCTGCCCACCGTGCGAGTGGTGCGCTGAATCCCCGGGCGGGCCTTCAAGGCGGCGATGATCGCCAGTTCATGTTTACCGAGCACTAGCTCCTCCTTCCGCGGCGCGAATCACCTGCACCGTCAGCCGGCCCATGGACCATAGGTCTTCGCGGTTGACGCCAAGGAACGGCCGGGCGGGCATGCGGATCTTGTAAGCGGCCACCTCGTGCCACGATTCCCGCGCGCGCTTGTGACCGTCTCGAGCAAACCGCGCCAGGTTCCGGTTGTTGGCTTGGCGCATCAGGTTGCCGCGGGCATCCGTACGCAACCGCACGCGCACGGAGCGGGCCGCTCTTTCTATGTCGCCGCCCAGCTGGTGAATGCGGGCGTACGGGAGATTGCTGCCCCATGCCGCGAAGTTCCCGCCGTACACGCTCGTGATGCTGCGAAGCAAGCGGCGGCTCTTGACCAGCGTCTGGCCGCCGGCCTTCAGGGCACGGCCGCTAGGCTTCCAAGCGGAACCGTCAGGGCCAGCCTGTTTCTCGAACCGAAGCCGCGTGGAGTTCTCGCCGTAGTTGGCGATCGCCTGGAAGATCGGCCGCGGGGAACGACCAAGCACAGCCAGACGCGTGAGCGCGGCATCCAGTGCGCGCTGGCCGTCGTAATGGATCGCAGCCTTGACCATCAGAGAAACCCTCCCGAAGTTCGGCGATCCCACACCCGGCCGGACGTGACGAGCGCAACCTGCCCGCCACCGGCGGGCTCCACGCCCGAGTCGGCATCGACGCCGAGCTTCACGTCGCCGGATGCCACGCCGACAAGGAACTTGATGTTCGCGTCATAGCGTTGCTTGACAGGCTCGGTGAACTGATCGTCATAGAGGTAGTAGCGCGCCAGCTCACAAGCGATGCGGGTGAGGACTTGAGGAACCGGCGACAGCGGCAGCGTGTATCGGCCTGCGATGTAGCTGTCGATCGTGTTGCGCGCATCGGTGAGCGCGCGCCCGACCTTTTCCATGGCCCGCGCGATCGCCTCACGCTCGGCGTCCGTAAAGCCGCTCAGGTCGCCGCCGGCCGCAGCGGTGCGCAGCATCTCGTCGGTGACCAGGCGCGGGATGAGACGGTCGGAACGCTGCGCGATCTCGTTGGCGTCGAATCGAACAAGCAACTCGGTGGCAGTGGCGTAGGACATGGAAAAGACCGTGAAATTGCCGGGGCTAGACAACCAATTTCCCGTTACCCAGCCCCGGCAAAGGTTGGCGGTATCGTCTGTTCGGCTCCCCGCCATCCGTCAGACGCAACGGATGGGGATCAACGCCCGTCGCTGGCGGGTGTATCAGGCGGCGGTCTCGCTTTGTTCCTGGGCGTCCGGCAGATCGATAAGGATCGTCACCAGCTGCGGCTCGGTGGTGAGCTGCTCGAACTGCTCGTCGGTCAGCTCGGACAGCGGAATCACCGTCTCACCGGCAAAGGCACGGCCGGCGCGGCGAAAGCCGTCGATCTTCGGGATGACCTTCAAGGCCTTGGCGCCGTCGGGCTTGACGATGGCGGTTTTTGCGGTGGCCTGGCGGCCTCGGGGTTTGGCGGTAGCCATGTGGGCAATCTCCGGTGAAGCGGGTTGGGTCAGTTGGCGCGGACGTGGATCGCCGTTCAGGTCAAGTACGGGCAGACCACGACCTTGGCGGTACCGCGCATGACGTTGCTGGCGCCATTGGCCAGGCGATCGGCCTGGATGACTTCCAGCGCGGCTTGCTCCAACGAGGGCGGCACCCAGAGCTCGGCAGCACGGATCACCAGCGGCTTGCCGTTGTCGGCCTTCTGGCTCTGCATTGCGGCGCGGGCATCGGCATAGGCCTGCAGGTCCAGGCCCTCCTTGGAAGCGTACGCAAGCTGCCACAGGCCGTAGCCGACGTTGCTCCGGCCGTCAGCGCCCCACACGAACTCGTTGCGCGAAAACACGTTGTCGTCGGTCAGGCTCGTCTTGGCCACGAAGGCATAGGGGCGGCGCCGCTGGTAGATGATCGGCTTGATCACCTTAGTGGTGTCCACCAGGTACCAAGCGGCGCCGGAGCCGCCCTGGAAATTGCTGACGCTGACTTCCTTGCCGGGCAGGCCCACGGGGTGATCCGTGTCGAAGAAGTACTGGCCGTCGAAGCACCGGGTGGCGAAACCGGCCTGCAGCAGCTCGAAGACCAGTTCGTCGGGGTGCGTGGCCGCATCCTGGCCGAGCTGCTGGACGACCGGCTTGAACACGCCGTACTGATCGTCCTCGATGATGTCGCGGCTGACGGAGACCGTGTTCTCCCAGGTTTTGTTCTTGACCGAGTAGTCCGACTGCTTGAGGTTTTGGTAGACGCGCTCACCCAGCCATTCGCGAAACTTGGTGATGGCGCCCAGCCAGGCGTACTTTTCTTCGCCCGTGGTGCTGGGGACCAGCATGGCGAGCTGCTGCCACATGGGTTGGGCCATCGTCAGCCCCGAGGAGAACGCGGCGTTGAAGGCCTGGTTGAGGATGGCCAGGTTTTGGTGATTGATGATCATGTTCGGATTCTCCGAGTGCGGGTAGCTGGGCGGGTCGATCAGGCGAAATCGACCCAAACGCCATCGGCGTTGATGTCGAAGACCTTTCCGGCCACGCTGCGGGTGTCGCCGCCCGAGGTCTTCGCGACCGTCTGGTCGTCGACGATGTAGCAGGCGCTGCCGATGTCGGCGAGGGTGATGAGGTCGGCCGAGACGCTGTTGGCGAAGCAATGCGGCCCCTTGCGCAGGCGCACGCGGATGTCACCCGCCGCGCCGCCGCTGTTGTCGGCTCGATCCTCGGCCACTCCCGCGACCTTGAGGGTGGTCGAGGTCGAGCCGGGCACGGCGTAGCCCGAGGTGTTGATGCACACGATCGAGCCGCCGTAGATCCGGGTGGCTGCGGCCACGGGGGGCTCGATCTGGTTACCGTCGCGGCGAAGCGTATTTCGATCTTGGGTCAGCGCGGTCATGAGCGTTCCTGGAAGTGATGTGAAGTGGGTAGTTGGGTGAGTTAGCCGTTGGCCATGGCCTTCTTGCTGGCCTTGAACTGGTCAACGCTCAGGCCCATCGCATCGCACACCGCGAGCTCGGCCGAGGACAGTTCGCCCTCGACCTGGTCGGGCTTCTTGCCCTCGGTCTGGCGCCGGCCGGCCAGCGCCGGGTTGGCAGCGGTGGCCGCGACCAGGGCCTTCAGTTGCGCCATGTCCGCGCGGCCGATGCCACGCCATGCGGTTTCCACGGCATCGCTCGCGATCTTTCCTTCAGCCTTGGCTTGGTCGATGACCTGGTCGAGTTCGCCGTTGGCGATCTGGGCGCGCAGCGTTGCCAGCTCGCCGTTCAGCGTGTTGACGGTGTCGATCGGGACGTACTTCGTGGGATCCGGTGCTGCCGCTTTCAGCGTCGCGATCTGCGCGTTCAGACCGACGAGCTCGGCGGATTTCGCCTTGAGGGTGGCCAGGGCGGCGGTGCCCTCTTCGACGGTGGCGGTTTCGGGCAGGCCGAGGCCTTCCAACAGGGCTTTGAGCAGAGGGTTCATGTCGTCCTCGGAGTTAGGGGGGAGAAATTGGCGCGCGAACTGGGCGCTGAGGGCCGCCAGCTGCGCGCTGGTCAGTCCGTCCAGTGCCGGGCGATTGGTGAGCGCGGCGCCGACCAGCGCCAGAACATCGCCCGTGTCAGGGTCATGAAGGAAAGTGGCGCTTTGGTAGCGGTACTCGTCGTCATCCAGCATCTGCTTGGCGCGCGCGGTCCACTCGACACCTTGGGCAAACAGCCCTTCGCCAGGCCGGTATACGAGCTTGGCACCATCCATCCAGCCAGCGGCTGGCGCGGGTTGGCCGTTTTCGGCGGCGCGCTGAGTCTGGTGTTCGTAGTCGATGGGAAGCGCATTCTCGCAAGCCTTGGCAAGGGCGATCACACCCGTGGCGAGCTTGGCGTTTAGCCGGTAGGTTCCGGACTTCGGCATCTGGCGGGCGTCCTCCGCGGCCTGCGGCTTGAAATCGCCGTCGGGCAGGAGGTGCAGCTCGGGAACAGCGCCATCGTCGTCCGTGCGTTTGAGCTGCACGGCGAACGCGGCGAGGACGGGAGGGTTGGACTTGGGTTTAGCCATAGACGGCAGTCTGCCGCCCGGCCCCAATCCGCTCTATTAAACGGGTTTACCGCATTTTTGCGGTCGCGTTATGATGGGAGAACACGCTGCGAGTTTCGGGAAAATCGGCTTCCGATCCAATACGGGCTCAGACCCGGATGGCATGTGAGGGTGCCGCACATCGATGCGGGTGCCGTCTCACCGCAGCGTCCCTCATTCCAACCTGGTCAACCCCTTGCGGGTAAACGACGCCGGGTCAATCAATTCCATCGACACCACTGCGTTGCCCACGCCCACGCCGCGCACTTGCGCGGCCAGATCGACGACGACCTTCACGACCCGGCGCGAATCAGCGGGAGAAGTGCATAGCAGCACCACGCGCTGGCCGTCCAGCCAGGCTTCGCCGACCTGACGCAGCAAGGTAGGCAATTGGCCCACGAATTCCGCGCCGGCGCCCTTGGCCTGGCGTTGGGCGGAGCGCCCATCACCGAGAAGATGACGCAGCTTCGACATCGCCACGTGGATTGTTGCCCGTGCGTCGGGTCCCTGCAGCTGGCCCGCCTGCAACAGCGCCCGCACCGTACCCACGGAGAAGGCGCCCACTACGCGGCGCTGGCCGACCTCCCGCCGCTCGCTCTCGGCGTATCGCCCCACGAACTCGTCGAACTCGGCCTGGACCAGTGGCGCCCACTGGCTCGCCCCATCGGCCAACACGCGGGCCGCGGTCGTCGCCGCCGCAGAATCGGCTTTGTCCATCATGCTCTTGGCCAGCGTCTGCCGGCGAAGGCCTGGCCGATAGTTGAATGCCGGGTGCACCCCCACGGGAACGTCCATCGTTTCGCCGGTGCGAGTGTTCGTGTACTCGGTGTACCGCTCCGCGGGCGCCTCGGAGACCGTCAGCCCCATCTGGGAGACCTGGCGTTCGGTCAATTGCAGGACCCCACACTTGCAGCCCCATTCCTTGACCGGCATGTGCGACTGCCACCAAGGATCATCCGCGCGCATGACCTTGCCGGCAAAGGCCGCGTGCGACAGCCGCGGGTTTTCGCTGGAACTGCGAAGGTATTGCAGGTACGGGAAGAGCTCGATGTTGCGCTGGATTCGCTCCCACTGGCCTTCGGAATATGCTGTGCCCAGGTTGACTTCGAATATCTTGCGCAGCCTCGCGTCACTGCCGAGCTGGGCGTTCACCGTTTCGCCCGTCACGGGGTCGACCATCTCGCGCTTGCCCCACCAGCCCTTGTCCTGCAGGAGCGGGCCCAAGGCCCGGCGGAAATCTGGAAAGGTCGTTCCCTCGGCGATCGCGCGGTCCACGGCGCCCCTGATGTCCTTGAGCACGTCCATCTGCATCGCTTTCGCCACGGTGAAGGCGGCGGCATGCTCCTGCGCCGGCATGTCCTGCCAGGCGAACGCCATGCGATAGCCCTTCTGCCGAAAGAACTCGACGGCCTCCTGAGGCGGCAGCGGCTCCAGTTCTATGCCCGCCATGTCAGGTGCGCCCGCCGTTGGTCAGATTTCCCCACATCCGCGCGATGAGCGTGCCGCGGCTGAGCAGATCCGCCAGCGCGGAGGAGTCCAGGGCCGCGAGGCGCTGCTCCACCGCTGCCTGGAAGTCCTCGAGTGATGTGCTGCGTTCCAGCGCGTCCTGGATGGCCTGCTGAATCGGATCAGGTTGCGCCTGCCATTCATCGAGCATGGCCTGGACCAGCCCGTCGATCGCGTCGCCTGCGGAGCTGACTGGATCCTCGGTGGTAGCCTTCAACTGCGCCAGGCGCGCGGTGCCAGGCTGGCCTCGGGCGCCAGCTCGCAGCGCGGCCAGTCCGCCGAAGGCAGGCGAAACCGGCTGCAGGATTTCATCCTTCTGGTCGGCCATCGGGATCTTCAACTTGGCGTGCGCCCAGTCGGCCCTGATGCGCATACCCATATCCACCAGCTTCGGCAGCGAGTCAGCCAGCAGCTTGATGTCTTCGGGCTGCTGGGTGTCGAGCACCATTCGGGGGCAACGGTACAGCGACGTTCGACCACCATTGACGGCCAGGATGGGATAGATCAGTTGACGGGTCAGCGTACTCGCGAGCTGGCGCGCATCGGACTTCTTCAGGTCGTGCCGCAGCTCGTTGTGGACCTTGCCCAGCGCCTGAGTGCCATGCTCGCCTTCGCCGCTGGTGAGCGTTCCGCCCAACACCGCTTTGCTCGTCGTGCGCTCCATCAGGCCGATCATGCTGTCGAACGGCGTGGAATCCCCCTTGGCCGCCTCCTTGAACTCGATCTTCATACCTTCAGGAACGATGGCGGCCGCATCGTGCCCAATGCCGATCACGGCGCGCAAGAGTGTCGCCCGAGCCTTGTCATCGGCCGTGTTCGGGTTGTAGGTCCCCAGCCGCAACGGCAGACCATAGATCTCCAGGAACTCGGCCAGGTCGCGCACCGCAAAATTCTTGAAGAGCCACGGCCACGCCAACACCCGGAAAAGCCCGGTGCGGGAGACGTACCCACTGCGCGAGCGGTGCGTGTGCAACAGCCAGCCGAACGGCCACAGTTCTTCGCCGTCGGCGCTGTTGTCGCGCAAGCGCAGCTGATTCCGATCAAGGCCAGGCGAAGTAGGCGTACGAAACCATCCCTGCGGCCGAAAGGTGGCCGTAACCGGCATGCGCCGCTTCTCCAGCATCCCCCATTCCAGCTCCAGCGCCGAAAAGCCGTGGCCGATTGCATCGGTCATGTCGAACAGGATGTCCTCCATCTCGAGGCTCTGCAGCACCTCGTTGACGAACGCCGCTTCATTGGCCTCGTCCTTCGTCGCGTTGTCGGGCGGCTCGACTGACCAGTCGAGCTGGCTGACGGTCAGGCGCCGCGTCTGCATCACGCTGAAGAGATGTCCATCCTTTTCCTCCATGTCGGCGAACATTTCGTGCTGCGCCGTCATGTCACCGGTTTCGGCGCGCTGCAGAATCTCAGCGAGCTTCGGCGGCGTGAGGCCGCGCGTTGGATGGTTCTCCCATTCCGACTGCAGATGGCCGAGGCGTGCGGTCTGCGGTTCCTGCAGATGTTCGCTGGCGATCGGCTGGCCGAACTGATCAACGATTTGAGCCATGAATCTCTCTCTTTCGGGTCTCAACCCAAACCTGCGAGGGATCCCTGGCCGACCGAAGCCACAGGAACCCGTTTACAAGCGTTTATAAATGGCCTCCAGAGGCGAGTTGGGGTCAGCGTAGCCACCCCCCCAAAAAAACGCCCCAAAACGCCGGAAATTTGAATTGCCACACGCCAAGCGCCGTCACCCGCCCAAGGCGTGTCGTCGTCGATCTCGGTCGGCAGCGAATCCCACCGGGCGGTTTGCCGCGGTACCGAGGTGTAATCGATCGGCGCCGAGAGATTGAGCGAGGCGAACCACAGCAACGCCAGCATCACGGCCGAGTCGCCGTGGCGGACAAGCTCCGGATCTTTCAAATCCTTGCGACGCAGTTTCACGACCATCGGAATGCCCTCGACATCTTCAATGGAGCGCAGATCCGCCGACACGTTCACGTCGCGCGGCAAGTCGATCATGCCGTCCTCGAAGCCCTGGATCAGCTTGGGCATCCATGTTCCATACCAGGCGCGGTTCAGTTTGATCTGGTGCACGTGGTCATGGCCGAACTTGTCGGCGGTGTATTCCGCGAGCGTCTCACCCGACCCCGTGGCATCCATGGCGCCGCCGCACCGGCGCGGTAGCTTGTCGATGACGTGCCAGATAATCTGCTCCTGCTGTCGCGTAGGAACCTTGTGCATTTCGATGATGAACGGCACGCGCCTGAGCAGGTTCGATTCCAACTGTGCGGCGCCGAAGATCGAGAAGTCCCGGTGGCGCGCGAAGTCCTGCGCGAAGACCGTCTGCAGCTTCGGGTCAAGCGATACCAGAACAGGATCCACATTGCGCCGGATCCAGTCCTCGACGAAGGAGCGGCGCTCCGCCTCGGACTTTCGTACGAAGTCATCGTCCAGCGCCAAACGCAGGACCGGCCGCTCTTCCCGCATGGCATTTTCAATCCATACGCCAGGCAAGCTCACGCCGCTACCGTCGCGCGGGATCGCATCCAGTTCTTCGCGCATGGCGGCCTTCCGCACACCGTAGGCGTTGCGGATCTTCGAGTACCACTCCTTCTTTCCACCTTCAGTGGGCGTGGTGCCTTTCATGAAGCACACACGCTCATACAGACCGTTGGCGACCGCGTCGTCAAACGTGACCGTCACCACGACTGCATCCGCGCCATAGCGGCCTGCCTCAATGTCCCGGCACAACTGGGCGAAGGGATTGTTCTTGCCGTTGTGGGAGCTGATGATCGTAATCTGGCCGCCCCAAATGAGCAGTGCGGTAGCCGCATCCAGCACGCCTTGAACGTCGGGATGGAAGGCCGCTTCGTCGATGACGACGTGCCCCTGCAGGCCTCGGATGTTTGCGGGTCGGCTGGACAGGGCACAGACTTGGAAGCCGCTCGAGAACCGAATCCGGTAGGCAGTGATGTGCTTGGTTCGCCCACCTTCGTCCTGGTCCTCGAACAAGAACTCTTCGACGCCCGACACCCCTTCGCCCTGCGCGCGCGCGATGACCCGCGCGAATTTGGCGCAGTAGCCGATCGCTTCAAGGCCCTTTTCCTTCGTGTCGCCGATGTAATAGACGTTGTCGCCGCCGGCGGACTTCCGCGCCGCAGCGACCAGGGTCTTGTCCAGCATGGTGCCGAACGTAATGCCAGTGCGCCGGCCCTTCGGAATCGCGATGATCGATGCGCGAAGCGCGGCAACTTGGCGCTGATGCAGCATCAGAATGCCATCTGCGAGCGGATTGAAGCTGTCCGAGATCGAGCGGACGCTCGCGGGGAGATCGTCCCATTCGAGGACCCGGAGCGTTGACGCGAGCGGCTGGATAACGGCGCCCATCAGGAATCGTCCTGCGTAGGTTCAATGGCGCCGGTGATCACGATGGGGACGCTGATGTCCCGGTACGGCGCCAGTTGAGCAGCGCACCAGGCAAACGCCGAGTACAGATGCCCGACCAGGCTAAACGTCCATTCCGGGATGCCGTTGCGCTCGGCGACCAGGGGCGCTTCATCAAGGATGTTGCCCACGTATATCGGCACCAGGCCGCAGAACCAGCCGTAGTGGGTGAAGCGCGTGCCCAACTGCTCGCGCGGTACGGGATTCAGGATGCTCATGATGCGTTGATCCCCAGGAATTCACGCCTCCAGAAGTCGACCTGGCCGGCGTCCATGCCGCGAGCGCGGGCGACCTCTTGCAGGTTGGCTTCCTGCTGCGCCAGGAGCTTGCGACGCCCGGCCTCTTCAGCCTCGGACTGGAAGCGCTTCAGATTGACGGAGCTGCGGGCAAGGGTTGCGATGTTCTTCGCCGCCTTGCTGAGCATCTCGACGCGCGCACCCGGATCCTCCGTGTCGTCGGCCTCCTGCAGTTCGATGATCGCCTCGAAGAGTTCCGTCTGCACCAGCGCCGTCAGCGCCTCGCTGCGCGCATCCAGTTCATCACCGGCGTGGGCGCGGATCAGTTTCGCCGCTTCGGTGCTAGCGCGGATAGCCGCCAGACGCCGTTCGAGCTTCTGGCCGTAGCGACCGATGGCGCTGCGGCTGGGCAACTGCCCGGCATTGGCTTCGGCCGGGAATTGCTCACGCAGGTCCGAAATCAGGCTGTCGAGCGTATGGCAACCGGTGGCCAGCTGCGCCTCGATGTACGCCTTGATCTCCTCAGGGAGACGGTGAATGCTGCTTTTTCCGGCCATGGCTTACCAGTACTTGGCAGGGCGAGCGATTCCCGGCTCGCAGTTGATCGTGTACTCGGCGATGTCGGTGCCGTACCGCGTCAGGTCGGCGAACCATTTGCCGTCCGGGCGCTTTTCCAGCTTGACCAGGTCGCGGTCGAATAGATAGTCCAGCTCACGACGGAGCTCCAGCGGCGTCGCATCCGGGTACTCGGATTGCGCGACCGACAAGATCGGCCCTTCAAACGCCCCGATCGGACGGGCATTGTTCAGCGTGAGCAGGATGAGCCAGCGAAGCGATTCGCGGCGGGCACGGGCCAGGTCAATTTGCATGTGGTTTCCCATCTAAAACTCCCCGCAACTGCAGGTTCTCAATCTTCACTGCCAGGCCGTCGAGTTTGGCTTCGACGATGCTCTGGCCGCGGATGTGGTCCTCGCGTCGGACGTAGTTCAATGCGATGTCCCGCTGCATCTCGAGGACCTCGCGCTCGAGACGTTGCCATTCACCGGCTTCGGCCTTGGCCGACTCCTCAAGTTTGTCGAGTCGGACCTGGACCTGCCGATGGTCTGCCGAGCGCGCCGCGTCCTGTGCCTGGAACCGAAGATCCAGGTGCCGAAGGATCTGCGCCAACAGCACTCTCCCAGCACCGGCACAGGCTCCGATAAAGCACAGCAGCAGCGAAATGAGCTGCCATAGTTCCAGTTCGACCTTCACCGTTTCCCCGCTGGCTTGTTGATGTAGTCCACGGTATCTACGTGCTTGGCTGCGCAGGCGCCGTAAAGGCCGTACATGCCTTCGAGAGCGAGCGCCGCCGCGGCATCGGTGTCATCGACCGGCCGTATCACCGGCTGGCAGCGCGCGGCGAGTTCCGCCGGCAGCGAGACCGCCGGCTGCAAGTGCATCGGCACGGTCGGCCGCGGCGCCGAGAATCCGCATGCTGTCAGCATCGAAGCGGCACACGACAGCACCAGGGACGCGAGATTTCGCGATCGCATTTTTCAACTCCGTGTTCGAGTTCTTGTTCTGCAGTTCGAGACCGTTCAGCGCGGTCCGCACGTCTTTGCTGACCGCGGCGCCTTCTTCGACGCTCGCACGTACCTCGCGCAGGTCATCCGTCAGCGAGGCAACCTGACTCGAATCGTGCGCCGATTGCGTTTCGAGGACCCCGCGCTCATGTCCCTTCGATTCGCCATACCAGTAGCCAGCGCCTCCTGCGGCGAGGCAAATGGTCAGCGCCCATCCCAGCACGGTCGGATTCATTGGCATGCTCCAGGGCCCCAGCCCGCGGCGACGTAGATTGGTTGATGGCGGCGGATGATGCGATCGGGATAGCCCCGGTTCTCGCGCCAGTTGGCCGCAGAGCGGCCCGAATTGACTGTCTCGACCGACCTCCACCACACGAGCGGGTCGAGTCCCGAACTCGATGCTCGTTTCTGGTCGCGCGAGATCCAGCCCAGGCCGCCGTTGTAGGCCGACAGTGTCATCGCCATGCGCTCACAAGCATCACGCGCCCGGATGCGCTCATAGAGATGCCGGTCATAGGTCACTAGCGCACGGAGCGCCCACGAGGGGTTGAACGGCGTGTTGGAGGCCAGCTCGGGGTACAGCTCAGCGATCCATGCGGACGTAGCGGGCATGAACTGTGCCATCCCCTGGGCGCCGACCATCGACACTGCGTTGGGACGCCAACCGCTCTCCTGGTGCACTTGCGCCGCAAACGTCGCGACAGGCGCATCCATGCCCCAAACCAGACGGGCATTACGCACCAGTTCCGCTCGGTACTGGTGCGCCATCCGGGGCACATCGGCGGCCGGCGCGGGCAACGCCGTGCAGCTCGCTGCGAACAGCGCGAGCAACTGCCCAAAGCCAAGAAACATGCGGCGCATTACAGCCCCAGCGCCACAGCCACGATGACCGCTGCCGTGATGACGGCACGGCGGATAGTCGCCACCATGAAGAGATGATGGTAGCCGTCAGCGATGGGGTAGTCGACGCGGTGTGTCCCGATACACGGGCCGCATCGCCAATCACGCAGCAGGTAACCGTCCGGCCGACCATAGGGAAAGAGCGCGCGGTCGATCCAGTAGCCACCGGCGGCGGCCAGGCTGACGAGGTTCAGCTTGTAGATGACGACGGGGACCTGCTGGGGGGAAACAATGCCGATCGCGGCGACCAGCAACGCGGCGATGATGAGCCACGTGGTGAGGCGCGGCAGCCGGTTCCACAATGGGATGCGGGGGTTGGGTTCGCGCGTTTGCGAAGACGACATGGCAGCACTCCAGGACGAATAAAAGGGCGGCAAGCAGAATGAACCTGCATCGTGCCGCCCTCGCGCCTGGGGTGCTATTAAACGGATTTACCGCGAAACTTTACAAACAAGAACCTATTATCTTTTCTGGTTTGCCGCTTCGATCGCGGATCGCAGCGACGCAGGGCATGTCCACGTGTTTTTGCCAGCAACTAGACAACTCGCCGGCAGCTCATCGCCGCGTTCTGCCGGGCCCTCTACAGTAATGGTTTCTGCGGGAGGGACGTCGATGCTCAACTGGCAATCGCGCAGCCCCTCACTGTAGGCTTGCCAAGCGCTGTAGAGCACGTCCGCTTTAAGCTGGCTTCCGAGGTGGCTCTGCCACAGTTGCTGGGCGAATATGGCCACCCCGCGGCAGCTCGCGAACGGCCCAAACGGCTCAGATAGTTCGTCAGCACGCCGCACCAACGCGGCGAACTTCTTGCCCTGCGCTGGCACCGCTGGAGAAAGCCCATTCTGCCAATAGGCGCGCAGCAGTGGAAGCGCAGCTTCCACCTCTTTCCGAACATCTCGTGCCAGCGTCTCGGCTGCTTCCTTCTTTTTGGTGTATTCAACCAACTCCGTATCAGGTGTGATGGTCCAGCCTTGTGCAGCGGCTTGCAATGCGGCTGTGGCCAACAGAGCTCCAACCAGCACCTGACCTTGACATTGCAGCCGTCGCGCTTTTTTTAAGGTCGAAAGTGGTCCGGGCGCCTCGATGGAGACACGAAGTTTTCGCACTCGATGAACTACGAGGCTGGCCAGCTTAATCGCGACGCTCATTTCTTCTTCCTCCCCACACTTATCACCGTATCGCGCTGCTTCAATTTTTTTGCGACAGGACCGGATGATTCTTCAATAAAGATGTCGATCTTGCGTACCTTGGTCGGAGCGTGGCCCACACCTCCACCCAGCGCCATTGCCGCTGCGGTGCGACGCAACGCCTCTCGGTCTTTGGATGAACACGCATCGTAGTCGGAGATCAGCGCGCGATGCTCAGGCGCTATCGGATCTGGCGGCGTGAAGCTGCGGTTTCCAGTGAGTACGTACAGGATATCGACGCCGCATGCAGACATGCCGGCAAGTGTCTTCGCTCCCGGTTCCGCACCGCCCTCGTACTTCGCCCACATTTCGCGGCGAATCCCTACGGCGTTGGCGGCCTGCTGCTGGGACAAGCCGAGGCGTTCCCTTTCTTGCTTGAGCCTGGCGCCGGCTTCTTGAGCATTAAAAGACACAGATAGCACCCCTTGACTTGTGCATTTAAATGCACAACAATTGAGCCTCAAGAACCCGCCCGGTTCCTGACCCTTAAAACAACACCCCGCGAGGATAGCAGACGCCATGCATCCTGAATTGATCAAGGCCTCGATTCGTATGAAGGGCACCACGCCCACTGCGCTGGCCGCCAAGCTGAAGGTCGCACCCACGACCGTCTTCGAAGTTATCTCCGGCCGCACTCGGTCTGCGCGCATCGAGCGCGCGATCGCCGATCTGATCGGCCAGCCCGTTTCCGTCCTGTGGCCCGGCCATGCCCAGCCCAAGCGGATCAACCGCCGCCTCAAGTCCACGGTCGCGCGGCGGGCCGCGGCATGAAGGTCGCCGTCACCTACACCCGCACCGCCGACAACCGTCCTCTGGTCGTCCTGGACGGCGGTCCGTTCAACGGCGTCGAGTTGACGTTGGAGCGTTTGCATATGCTCGCGCGCCAACTGGACGAAGCCGCGTTTATCGCCGAGCGTCGTCCCGTCAAAGGCCGCCACTTCATCCCCGCAACTACGGAGTTCACGATATGAACGAAGCGCCCATCAACAGCGCGCAGCGCGTGCTACGCATCTTGAAGGCATTGCGCGGCCACACCTTGACTGGCCTTTCCAACCAGGAGATCGCGGCGATGACCGGCGAATCGCCGACGAACGTCACGCGTGCGCTGGCGACCCTGATGGTCGAGGACTTGGTCGTGAAGTACGACAGCGGCCGCTACGCGCACGGCGTGGCGATGCTCCAGATTGCGCAGGCCCACGTCGACCACTGCGCCCGCATGACCTCCCGCATCACCGAGATCAACCAGCGTATCGCCGCAGGGGCGCAGTCGTGACCCAGGCCCCCCCGGTCGACCATCACTGCACCGTCGATATCTACATCGCCGGCCGATCAGATTGCCGCGTCCGCGTCAATCGCATCCCGACGGCTGATGCGCACGTTGCCATCTCGATCGCCCGACGCGTGCTGGATGAGGTCGCCAAGCACAGTTCCGAGCCCCAGGCGCTGCGCATGGAGCTCATCGAAGTCACTCCCATCCACGAAGCCACCATAAAAGGATAGTCCCCATGGCCCGTCCGAAGAATCTTTCCTCCGTCGCCGAGGACACTGCAAAGCCGGTAACCGGCATCGAAGCCGATCAGGCCCAAGCAGCCGAGCGCTCCGCGCTCGTGATCAAGCAGTTCGGCGATGGCCTGCCTTTCGATCTGCCGCGCTATGAGCATGTCATTCGCACGCACCTGGCACGCAGCGCCGATGAGATGCTCGCCGCTGGCCGCGCCCTAATCGTGGTGCGCGAACACGTCCCGCACGGGGAATGGCGCGAATTCCTGGGTCGCCTGAACATCGATCACACCCTGGCCAAGCGGATGCAACAGGCCGCGCTCAAGTTCTCAAATGGTGCGACGTCGCACCATTTGATTGAGGCCGCTGGTAACAAGTCGAAACTTATCGAGCTCCTCGTGCTCGACGACGACCAGGTCGCCGAACTCAACGACGGCGGCACCGTCGCGGGCATCTCGCTCGATGACGTCGCCAACATGTCCGTGTCGGAACTGCGCAAAACGCTGCGCGAGGCACGCGCCGAGGCGGAAGCCAACGAGAAGCTGCTTTCGGAAAAGAACGACCAGATCGACGTGCTCAAGAAAGAGCGCGACGCAGCGAGCCGCCGTATCAAGGCTGAAACGCCCAACGAGCAGCTGGTGGGGCTGCACACGGAGATTGAAGCCGAGCTCGTCGGTCTGGAGGCGTCCATCAGCGGCAAGCTGTCCGAGGGCTTGGAGAAGCTGTGCGCCGCGTACAACGCAGCTGGTGAGGGCGGCACGCAAGGTACTGCGCTGATTGCCTCGGGCCTGCGAGCCCTGCAACAGCGCATCGAAGACCTGTTCAACGAGTTCGAACTGCCCAAGGGCGACAGCGACACGTTGCCGGCCTGGACGCAGGGCGAGTAAGGGGACGAGGATGGGAGCCCCCGCCAACGCCGTTATCGCGGAAGAACTGGCAATGGTCGCCCGTGCGTGGCGTGAGGCCCCGCATGGTCGCAAGAGCGCCATCGTGGCCGAGGCGGCCACGCGCCTGCAAATGTCGCCGGCCAAGCTGTACCGGCGCCTGGGAGACCTAGTCACCAAACCAACGCGCAAGCGTCGTGCAGACGCTGGCAAGACCGCGCTGCCGGTTGAAGAGGCCAAGCTCATCGCTGCCGTGTTGCTGGAGCACATGCGCAAGAACGGCAAGATGCTCAAGAGCGTCGATGCTGCCGTGGAAGTGCTGCGTGCCAACGGCATGATCGAAGCTCTGCGCCTGAATCCAGCCACGGGCGAACTGTCTCCGCTGTCGGTATCCACGATCCGCAAGGCCCTGCGCACCTATCGGCTGCACCCTGAACAACTGCTCGCCCCGGAGCCCGCCATGAGTTTGCGCAGCCTGCATCCCAACCACGTGTGGCAGGTTGATGCATCGCGGTGCGTACTTTTCTACCTGCCGCGCTCGTCGACCAAGGACAAGTCGACCAAGGACAACGGCTTGCGATTCATGGACCACAAAGAGTTCTACAAGAACAAGCCCGCCAACGTCATCCGCGTGATCAATGAGTCCCTGTGGCGGTATGTGGTCACCGATCACACCAGCGGCTGGCTGTACGCGAGCTATGTCACCGGCGGTGAGAATGCGGCCAACCTGGTCGACGTGATGATCGACGCCATGCACCGCCGTGACGGAGAGGCCATGTACGGTGTGCCGACCATGGTGATGCTCGACCCTGGCTCGGCCAACACCAGCGCCATATTCAAGAACCTCTGCAAGGCGCTGCGCGTTCACGTGCAGATCAACGAACCCGGCAATCCTCGCGCGAAGGGGCAGGTCGAAAAGGCCCAGGACATTACCGAGCGCGACTTCGAGTCGACACTTCGCCTACTGCCTTCGGACAATGTCGACAGCCTGGAGAAAATCAACGCGCTTGCCACCCGCTGGCGCCGATACTTCAATGGCACCCGCGTCCACACGCGCACTCGACGCACGCGAGACTCGGCCTGGCTGCACATCACGCCCGAGCAGTTGGTGATTCCGCCTGCGGCAGACCTCTTGCGCTCCCTCGCCCTCAGCGCCCCTGAGTCCCGGGTGGTGTCCAGCCATCTGCGCGTCAGCTATCGCGGCGCGGACTACAACGTCGCCACGGTGCCGGGCGTGTGCGTGGGCGAAAAGCTGCTGATCTGCACGAACCCATGGGCGCAGGAATCCGCCCAGGTAGTTATGAGCGACGACGCTGGCCACGAGGCCTATCACGTGATCGAGCGCGTTGCCTATGACGACTTCGGAATGGTCGCCGACGCTCCCGTGATCGGCACGAACTACGCTCGCCATGCGGACACGCCGGCGCAGGCGAATGCGAAGGAGCTCGAACTGTTGGCCACGGGCGCGGCGACGGAAGCCGAGGCGAAGGCCTCTCGCAAAGCGCGCACCGTGGCCTTCGGCGGGCGTATCGATCCGTTTGCCCATATCGACAAGGCCTTGGAAAGTGCGCCCACCGCCATGCCTCGCAGGGGACGCGCTCACGACCTGGTCGCACCCGCGATCCAGCTTCCGCCGCTCTCGCATATTCAAGCGGCCAAGCAACTCAAACCGGAGTTCCCTGACTGGTCGCCAGAGCATTACACGCGCCTTCAGGCGCTGTTCCCCAACGGTGTTCCCGCTGACTCCATCGACGCTGCCGCTGAGGCCCTGCGTGCAGGCATGGCGCCGGCATCCGATCAACCCGCCATCGTGCACATCGTGCGCGCCGCATAGGAAAGGGCGATGAAGCAACCGCTGAAACTCAAACGGATCATGGCCGACCTCGGTCTGGCCCAAAGCCTTCTGGCCTCTGTCGCTGGCTACAGCCCGGCGACGATCGCCCAGCTCAACAACTACGGCACCTGGCCGCGAGCGGCGCGCCAGTACCGGCTGCGCGAAACCATCATCAAGTTTTTGAAAGACAACGGCGCGACCGATGCACAGATCGCCGTGGCCTTTGAAAAAGAAACGCCACCGCAGGTCAGTGCGGTGGCGCCCGATCAACAGCCCACCACCATCAATGAGGACGATGTCATGTCGATTCGCAAGCAGATTCTACACCGCGACACGCTGCGCCATTTCAAGCTGCCCGCCAGCCCGTTTGAGGAAGTCGGTAGCGCCGACGAGTTCTATACCAATGAGCAGCTGCGGTACACCCGCGCCCAGCTGATGGACGCCTGCAAGCGCGGCGGCTTCGTCGCGGTCGTCGGTGAGTCGGGCTCCGGCAAGACCACTTTGCGCCGCGACCTGCAAGAACGCGTCCAGCGCGCCGACCTGCCTATCCAGATCATCCGCCCGTATGTGGTCGGAATGGAGTCCGACGACGTCAAGGGGAAGACGCTGAAGGCCAGCGCGATTCTGGAAGCGATCATGGCCACGATCGCACCGCACGAGCCCCTTCGCGCCAGCAGCGATGCTCGTTATCGCCAGCTGGAGAAGCGCCTGGCCGAAAGTCATCGTACCGGCGTCCGGCACGTGGTTCTCATCGAGGAGGCGCACGCACTCCCCAAAGCGACCCTGCGCCACCTGAAGCGGTTTGTTGAGCTGGAGGATGGATTTGCGCGCCTCCTGAGCGTGATCTTGCTGGGTCAGAACGAACTCGGAGAGAAGCTCGATCCGCGCGATCCCACGGTGCGCGAAGTCGTCCAGCGCTGCGAAATCATCAACCTTCCACCGCTGGGAGAGCATCTGGAGGACTACCTCAAATTCCGCCTCAAGCGGATGGGCGTCGAACTGTCCACGGTGGTCACTGCTGACGGCCTGCAGGCCTTGCGCGAGCGTTTGTCGCCGCCCACGCCGCGCGGCCATACCGAGCGCTCGTTCCTCTACCCGCTGGCGGTGCACAACCTGCTGACGGCGGCCATGAACCTTGCAGCGGAAAACGGCGCGCCCGCGGTGAGCGCCGACATCGTGATGGAGACGAAATGGAACTAATCGACAACACCACCGGGCCGCGGTTCTTCACTCCGGTCCGCATCGAGCGGTTGGCCATCGCCAACGCCGCGGTGCGTGCGCTGCGTGCGCTTGGCCTGACCGTGACCGACGAAGAGCCGTTTCCCGAGGATGGCGGCACCTCCATCCTCCAGATCGACTTGCACGGCATGCCTCCGGAATACCTTCGCGGGCTGTGCGATGCGTCCACTTGCCATGCCGATGGCCGGATCACTGCTCAGTTCTTGGGCGTCCGCCTGGTTATGCGTCGAGGCGAGGTGCGTCATGACCGTTGAAATTAAGGCCGGCCCCACCGTCGCCAATCCCAACGCGTTCGGATCGGTCGACGAGCTGCGCAAACAGCTGTTCATCGCGAACAAGAACCTGATGGACCTGTTCTTCGAGCATTGCAAGCTCGACGCCGCCTACAGCGAAATGGGCAGGATCCTCTCGGAGATCATGCATGCGCAGTTGCGTGGTGACCAAGAGACGGTTGAGCGGGTCATCGCGGCGACGATCGAACGCACGAAGGCATCCTTTCTGCCTGACGGCGCCATGAGGCATTGAGATGGCACGCGCCCGCGCCTTGCATGTCTTTCAGGTTGCCGCCGCAGGCGTGCGGCTGCGCGTCCGCGTACTGCCGCATGTCGTCGATGTCGACGCGGAATACCGCGAAGGCCGGCGCCGCGCCTTGGGAAAGGTGGTTCACGGGTATTTCCACCCGGCGCCTCACGGGCACCGGGTGGTCGGCACCGTTGCGATACCTCTGGCCGGCAGCGATCTTCGTGAGGTCGTGCCTCATGAGGTTTCGCACGCCGTCATCTACCACCTGCAGGGCGTGAGCGCTCGGGACGACGAGGGCGCGGCCAACGCTATCGGCCTGCTGTGCAAGGCCATTTTTTCGAAGCTCGCGGCGCTGGGCGCCGCCTAGGAGAAACCATGAATCAAAGCCAGTTCGCCGCCGCCACGGCGCTCCACAAGATCCACAAGATCCAGGCGGTGCTAGTGCGCCACTATGAGTCAGGCAGCACGCTTTCCAAGCACGAGGCGCTGACCCAGATCGCGAGCATCGTGGGTGATGCCGTGAGCGCTGACGTCCCGGCCTGGGCGTCCCTCGGCGTCGAGGGCCAAGCCCCCGACCAGCCCGAAATCCCGCCGGGATTTCGTCTCAAGGCCGATGGCTCCTATGTGCCGGAGGCGATGGTCGCGGACATTGACAAGCTGCGCGACCAAACGATCAATATGCTGATCGCGCAGGCCAAGGCGAAGAGTGCCGACCTGGCTGCGTTCAAGGCGCAGGCGTTTAGCGACATCGAAGCCTTTCGCGAGACGAGCCTGGAGCAGTATGGCGTGAAGTCCCGCAGCATCAAGGGAAACCTCACGCTCACGTCTTTCGACGGCCGTCGCATGATCAGGCTGCAGATCCAGGACCGTCTCGTTTTCGACGAACGTCTGCATGCGGCCAAGTCCCTGATCGACGAGTGCATTACATCCTGGTCGGAGAGCGCTCGCGACGAGATCAAGGTCTTGGTCAACGATGCGTTTCGGGTCGACCGTGAGGGGGAGATCAACACGGCGCGTGTGCTGGGCCTGCGCCGCCTTCCCATCAAGGACGATCGCTGGCAGCGCGCGATGGCAGCGATCAGCGATAGCGTCAGCGTGGCCAGCAGCAAGCCGTACGTGCGCTTCTACGAGCGGGTCGGTGATTCCGACCAGTACACGGCCATCAGCCTAGATATCGCGGTGGTGTGACATGGACCCGAACCCCATCGACGGCATGACAGTGGAACTCGCGGACGCCGGCCAGGACTTCCTGGAGTTCGATATCAGGGCCGGGCGCATTGTCGATACCCGGCCGTTTCAGGCGTTCGCTTGGAACGGAAAGCTGGTGCTCAACGAATCCATCGCAATCGGCGACCACATCGATCTGAAATTCTCCGAAGGTCCCCGGACGGTGCTTTATCCGGTGATCGCTATCCGCCCCTTGGCGAAGGTCCAGATCGCCCCGCTGGATGTATGACCCCGCTCCTTCCCCAAGCGATCAGGGGGCCGCGCACGGGTAAATGCGCGGACGGTCCAGGCCTGGCCGGGCGGGCTTACAGATCGACCCCGGACACCTTTGACCTTTCCGTGTACAGCACGCTTTCTGAAACGCCTTGCTTGGCAGGACGTTCCGGTAAGCGCCAGGAGCCACCCATGCCCATCAACTACGACGATCCCCCCTCCGTTCGCCGCCGGCACAAGACGCTGCAGGAGATGGCCGAGATTTTCGGCGTTTACCTGATGGACAGCCTCCAGATTACGGCCGAGGAAGCCGCCACGAAGGGCGACGAGCTCGTCGACCTAGTGCACCGTCACTACAGCGGCCAGAGCCTCTATTTCCCGAAGGATCGCGGCTACGTCCGACTGGAGCATGACACCTACATCTGGCAGCACCTACGCCGGGGAAACGCCTCGGAAATCGCCGCCCATCTGGGCGTGAGCTACGTGTACGTGTACCAGCGTTATCGCGTCATGTTGGCTGAGGCACGGCGGCGCTCGCAGCCCCAACTACCAGGTCTTGATTCCGAGGAGGGGGCGAGCGCCTAGCGCCGGCCCCTTCGTTTCCCCTTGAATGAGTATCCACCGCTATGAACAGAGACGACATTCTCCGCAAGATCCAGAAGTGTTTGGCACTTGCAAAATCCGGAGTTGCAGCCGAAGCCGCTGCGGCCTTGCGCCAGGCCCAGGCGCTGATGCGCGAGCACGGCCTGTCCGAGCTCGAAGTATCGGCCGCACGTGCTTTGGAACTGCCCGTACCAGCCGGGGCCACCGTGCCCACCCGGCACGAGGCGAGACTGGCTGGGATGGTTGCAGACTCGTTCGGGTGTGAGGTGATTCTCCACGCCTCGTCCGGCTTCTTCGGCAGTCACTCGACATGGTTGTTGATCGGCTGCTCGCCTGCAGTCGATGTCGCGCAGTACACGTTGCAGGTGCTGTTTCGGCTGATGGCGAAAGCGCGCAAGGGACATATCAAGGACAACCTCAGGCGCTGCGGACCGAAGAGCAAGACCGCTCGTGCTGATGTTTTCTGCCAGGGGTGGGTGCTGGCCGTCGGGCAACTTGTTTCACGCGTGGAGCGGACGGACGAGCAGGAGGCTGCAGTGCTGGCCTACGTGCAGTTGAATCACCCGGGCCTGGAGCAGTTTACGCCGCGTGCCCGGCACGTAAAGCACCAGGGGCATACCTGGGCCGATCATGCCGCTGGCGTCCGTGCCGGCCGCGACGTCCAGTTGCACGAGGGTGTGGGCGCGGATGCCGCGCCGTTGATGCTTGGACACGGGGGATAGCATGGCGATCTCCACCACACGCGGTGCTGAACGGCAGCGACTGATACGTCTTGTACACATCGCTCGCCGCGAGTTGAAGCTCGACACCGAAACCTACCGGGCCGCGCTGCAGGCCGCGACAGACGGCAAGAAGGATTCGTGCTCGCTGATGAGTGCGGCCGAGCTGCAGCAGGCGTTGGACCACTTCAAGCGTTTTGGCTTCAAGGTGCGGCTCAAGGCGCGGCCCAGCCGCCCGGTTGATCTGCATGCCACGAGCAAGAAGATCCGAGCGCTGTGGTTGCTGCTTCACGACCTTGGCGCAATCGAAAACGCCTCAGAGGAGGCTCTGGCTGCATACGTGAAGCGCATTACGGGCGTCGAAGCGCTGCAATGGATTGATGGGCGCCAGGCGGAGCGCACGATCGAGTCCATGAAGAAATGGGCCACTCGATTCCTGCGCGGGGGCATTGAACGCATGCTCGAGCAAGCGCGCATGCTCGATCTCGACCAGCCCACTCGGAAGAACATTGAGATCAAGCTGAATCTGGCCTACCAGCGCAACACGTTTGATCCGATGTTGGAGGCTTGGGAGGCGCTGGTCTTCACGTTGAAGCGGGAGGCCAGCAAGGCATGACGAAACTGCGACGCGCATCCATTCAGACTGAGCTGGGCATAGAAATTCAGTGTTCCCAGTGCAAAGAGTTTTGGCCGGCCGATGGAGACTTTTTCTTTCTGTCGAGAGGCGTGCCTCATTCCTGGTGCAAAGCGTGCTACCAGAACCACCCGAAAGCCGCCGAGCGAAAGCGGCGTTGGGTGGAAAAGCAACGTGCGAGCCGCGCGGCTCGTGGTGAAAACGGCCAGCCCGGCCAGGCGGAGGGACTGTAGAAATGTGTGGAAGCAATTCGCTTTTTTTCCTCGTTCTGTGCGGTTTGTTGTTCTTGCTTCTGGGTTTCTTGGTTTGGCTCGAAGCGAGGGACCCGGCGAGCCGCGGTCGGCACGCCGACCTTCGCGATGAATGTATGACGGCTACCCCACGCCCGTTGGGCAGCCTGCAAACCTATCCATGCCGCTCCGCGGCTGGCTTTCATTTCTGGGTGCCGGAAAGCCCGAACTCTTCGATACCGGTATGCAGCCGCTGTCATCTTTCGGTGTCGGAACTCGGGCTTAACGGCAGCGATGGCCCACCGGCATGCCGGGATTGCTCCGCTGATGGCTCGCGTAGTGCTACCACCAAGGAACCGACCAATGACTAACCCGAACAACGCCGCGCAGGCGGTAGATCAAGAAATCGAAGCAATCATGGAACAGGCGCAGGTCTTCGCATCGGCCTGGTCGTTCCTTGGTGGCCCATTCGACAACGGCAGCGGCCTGGAAACTGCCGAACGCGAGAAAGCGAACCTGCGCGCCCTGCTGTACAAGCTGCGCGCCCCTGTAGCCGTGCGTCAGTCTTGGCCCCGCGCCGGAAAGTTGGAAATCGAGTGCGATCCCGATCGGTTCGGCGCCGCTCATTGGCATATTACGGACGGCTTCCACCACGCCATAGGGGCTACGCCCAACGAAGCGCTGAACCGCTTTTATCACCATATCGCAAACGCCCCTGTAGCCGGGGAGGCGGTAGCGTGCCTGCGCCGGCGGCGTGAGGGGAGTGAGTGGGGCCATTGGACGCCCGCAACGGTAGAAGACGGCCAGCGCGTAACCGGGCTTCGGTCCTGGCAAGTCCGCTGGCTGGTGGATGCCGCGCCCCAGGCCTGCATGGCCTTGGTGGAAATCCGTCTGCCCTATGGCACTCCCATATCCGGTTGGCTGGAGCTCCCGTGGAGAGATGATGGCTGACCTGCACCTGGTGCTGCCGTGGCGCGGGTACACTATCAAGACTATCGTGCATCCGCACTTCGGTGCGGCCCCGGTTCGGGTCTACGCAATCGCCTTGAGAACCACTGGTCCAACACTGAGCCACAAGGAAATTATGGACTCTCTACCTAACAACACTCCTGCTGACGGACTCGACCCCGTGAACTTCGATCGTCTCAAGCTGACAGAGGATGGTCGGCATTTCGTTCGGATCCCCACTGACGAGCAGGCGCTTTGTGCACATGCGTGGGGTAGCGAGAGCGACATTCTCGGTGCCGGCGCAATATGCACCAAGTGCCACTACAGGCCAGGGCTGCTTGCACGCCGCCGCGAAGACGGCTCCCGTTATTGATGATGCGGCCGGGCTAAATTGCCCGGCCAAATAATGTAAAGCCCTTGCAATTCCATCCCGATAAATCCCATCCCATCCCGCGGTATCCCGGATTTATCTCAGCGTCTCCCCCGGATTTATCTCTCTCCTCTTCAGCATGAGCGCCCGCGGAATGGACGATGCCCAGGGTCAGGGCGAGGGCATACGGCGCAACGGCATGCCGCGCTTGCTT
>NZ_JBLZXF010000041.1:0-37663 GCF_050285585.1 Achromobacter sp.
CACCGACACAAGGATTTTCAATCCTCTGCTCTACCGACTGAGCTACCAGGCCAACGAAGTCCGCAACTATACACAAAATCCGCCTCATGCGGGGGCGGCGGGATCCGGGGGCGCGGCGCGCCGGCGAGCCTGTTCGAGCGCGGCGTTCGCGTCCTCGGAGATGCTGCGCAGGTGCAGGTCCCTTTGCGGGTAGGGAATTTCGATGCCCGCCTGGGTCAGCGCCTGGTACATCCGCGACAGCAGCTCGCTGCGGATGACCATCCAGCGGTCGAAGTCGGGTGTCCAGGCGCGCAGGCTGAAGTCCAGCGTGCTTTGGCCGAAGCCCATGAAGAGCGCCAGCGGCGCGGGCTCCAGGGAGACGCCCGATGTCTTGCGGGCGGCCTCGGTGAGCAGCGCGATGGCGGCTGCCGGGTCCGTGCCGTAGGCCAGCCCGATGTTGATCTCGATGCGGCGGTTACGGTCGAGCATCGTCCAGTTGGTCAGCTTTTCCGACAGCAGGGTGCCGTTGGGCACCACCACGTCGGCGCCCTCGAATGTGCGGATCCGCGTGGCCCGCATGCCGATTTCCCGGACCTGCCCGGACGTGTCGCCGATGTCCACGGCGTCACCGGGCTGGATCGGGCGCTCGAACATCAGGATCAGTCCCGAGACGAAGTTGTTGACGACGTTCTGCAGGCCGAAACCGATGCCCACGCCCAAGGCTCCGAGCACGATGGCCAGCTGGCTGGTCTTGACGCCCGCGGCCGACAGGGCCACCGCCAGGCCCAGCAGCAGCACCGAGTAATAGGTGAGCGAGGCAATGCTGTTGCCGACGCCCCGCGGCAGCGGCATGCGCGCCAGCACTTCGTCGTGCAGCACGAGGCGGATTGCCCGCGCGGCCCAGAATGCGATCAGCACCGAGATGGCGAACACCAGGATGTTGCCCAGGCTGATGGTGATGTCGCCGAGCGCAAGCGTGTACGACAGGACTTTCGTCGTGATGGCGTAGGTGGCGCGCAGGATCCGGAAGCGGTCCATGGCGTAAATCGTCCATCCCACGACCGCGCTGGCCGTTACCAGCCGGATCAGCAGCTGCACCAGGGGCGGGGCATGTTCGCGCGCGAGGCGGAAGCGCGACACGCCCGGCCGGGCGAGCATCAGTTGCAGCAGGGTGACGATGATGGTGACGCCGGCGTAGAGCATCAAGCCGAAGTAGCCGCTGCTGATGACCGCGCTGGTCAGCATTTCGGCCATCGACAGGTTGCCGACCAGGTTGGCGACGCCGGCCAGGGCCAGCAGCGCCACCGCGCCCCAGGCACTGACGCGCAGTACCCGCCGCAGCCGGCCGGGCGCCTGGGCGTCGCCGCGGCGCTTGGCGCGGGCCAGCAGCCAGAGCGCGGTGGCGAGGGCGAGGAGGGTGATGACGAGATTGTGCAGCCGGTACAGTGCTTCGCTGGCGAGGAAGAAGATGCCCAGCCGTTCCGCCAGGTAAAGACCGGTGATCGCGTAGGGCCACAGGTCGAGTGGTTCGCGCGTAGTTGGCGGCAGCAGGCGCAGCACGGGCACGACCGCCAGCAGCAGCGCGATCTGCAGCACGATCAGGGGCGCGTCCGATTCCAGCAACTGCACGCCCATCATGGCCAGCAGCAGCCACGCGGACAGCGGGCGCCCCAGTACCCGCGCGGCCGTCTCGCTCATTTCGCCGGCCCGGATTGCGTGGCGGCTGTGCCAGGCCAGCCAGAGCAGCAGCGGCAGCAGCACGACCTGCAGCGCGTGCAAGGCGCGCTGGTTGCCGGTATCGGCGGCGGCATACTGGCGGGCGAAGCCGAGTTCCATCTCCAGGCTGGCGCGCAGATAGGCCATGGCATCGCCGCGGGCGGTAGGCGCAAAGGTGGCGGCCCAGAGCGGCGGCCCGTCCAGCTCGAGCAGGCGGGAGTCGATGTAGCCGATGGCATCGGCAACCGCCCGGCGCCCGGCCTGGATGCGCTCTTCGACGGCATTGGCGCGCTGGCCGAGGGCGATCTGCCGGCCCAGCGGCACGGACAGGGCTTGTTCGGCGCGGGCCAACTGGGCGATGACGGCGTCCACCCTGCCTGTCAGGGCGGGCGGCAGATCGGCGGCGCCCGGGGCGCTCTTGAGGGCTAGCCATGCGTCGCGGCGGCGCGCCAGTTCGGCGGCATCGCCGGCGTAGGCGGCAGTCGCCTGCCGCATGTCTTCTTGCCAGTTCGCGAAACGGCGCGCGTCGAACGTCCAGTGCCGTTCCAGGCTTTCCAGCCGCATGATGGGCAGGGTGCGCAATTGGGGCGGCTGGAATTGCTGGAGCTTTTCGTCGACGGATCGCGAAATCGCTTCCAGCCGAGGCGCGAGCGCGTCGGCGGGATCCGCTTCGGAGATGCGCTCCATGACGCCGTCGGCGTAGCGGTGGTCGGTATCCGCGCGCAGCGGGATTTCCGCTACCAGGATCGCCTGGGCTTGCGCAATGGGCGAGGCGGAGCCCGCCGGCGCCAGAGCGGCCGTCTGCCCGAACGCGGGGCCCAGCAGGCAGGCCAGCATGGCAATCAGGCCGAAAAGCGCTTTTGCTTGGGCGCGCATGTCGCGGCTCCGGTGGATGGAATGCGGCTGGCAGGCGTTACGGGAACGGCGTCTTACGATATCGCGGAAAGCGAGGGGCGGGAAAGGGGCGCGCGCCGGCTCGCATGCGCGGCATGGAATCCGAGGAGGATAGAAAGTGTGAGACGCGAATGTGAAAAGCCCCAGCGCGCTTGCGAGCGCTGAGGCTTTGTAATGCTGGTGGCCTGGGGCGGAATCGAACCACCGACACAAGGATTTTCAATCCTCTGCTCTACCGACTGAGCTACCAGGCCAATGAAGTCCGCAACTATACACAATTTTCGAGGCTTGCGCCAGCCGGGTGGAAAAACCCGGAGATTCTTCGCGAGCGCCGATCCCAAGTGTTGGCTGGATGGCACGAAAGGGGGCGACCCAGGCCGTGGCCGGGCACCGGGGTGGCCTGGGGATAACCCGGAGGGGTATAATCACTAGCGGTCTGCCGCTACGGGCTATCCTGTGGCGCAGTTGTAGTTGGTGGCAGTTCTTAACGCTTACGCGCGGATGGCCTTGCCGTCCCTTCCCCATGTCGGTAGCTGTCCTTGCCTTCGGTCTGAATCACACGTCCGCGCCGGTTTCGGTCCGCGAGCGCGTGTCCATGCCCGTCGATCTGGTAAAGCCCGCGCTGGAAGGCCTGCGGTCGGCGTTCGGCGGCTCCGTGCGCGAAGCCGCGATCCTGTCCACCTGTAACCGGACCGAAATCTATTGCGCGGCCGACGGCCACGTGGCGGATCAACTGCCCGCCTGGCTGGCTGAGCACAACCGCCTGGACGCCGGCACGCTGCGCCCGCACCTGTACCGCCATCACCAGGACGACGCCGTGCGCCATGCTTTCCGCGTGGCCAGCGGGCTGGATTCCATGGTCCTGGGCGAAACCCAGATCGTGGGCCAGATGAAGGACGCCGTGCGCGCCGCCGGCGAAGCCGGGGCCCTGGGCACCTTGCTGCACCAGATGTTCCAGCGCACTTTCTCGGTGGCCAAGGAAGTGCGTTCGCAGACCGCCATCGGCGCGCAATCGGTATCCATGGCCGCCGCCGCGGTCCGGCTGGCCGAGCGCGTGTTCGGCAACCTGGACCAGGCCCGCACGCTGTTCATCGGCGCGGGCGAAATGATCGAGTTGTGCGCCACGCACTTCGCCGCGCAGCGTCCGCGCAGCATGGTGGTCGCCAACCGCACCGCCGAGCGCGCCGAGATCCTGGCCAACCGTTTTTCGGCCAGCACGATGAAGCTGTCCGACCTGACGGATCGCCTGTCCGAGTTCGACGTCATCGTTTCCTGTACGGCAAGCTCCCTGCCCATCCTCGGGCTGGGGATGGTGGAGCGGGCCACGCGCCTGCGCCGCCACCGCCCGATGGTCATGATCGACCTGGCCGTGCCGCGCGACATCGAACCCGAAGTCGGCCGCCTGGACGACGTCTATCTGTATTCGGTGGATGACCTTGGCCGCCTGGTGCAGACCGGCACCGACGCCCGGCGCGCCGCCGTGGTGCAGGCCGAGGCCATCATCGAAACCCGCGTCCAGGGCTTCATGCACTGGATGCAGTCCCGCGAAGTGGTTCCCGTCATCCGCGACCTGCACCAGGCCGCCGAAGACGTCCGCAGCGCCGAGCTGGAGCGCGCCCGCAAGCTGCTGGCGCGGGGCGAATCGCCCGAAGCCGTGCTCGAGCAGCTGGCCCATGGCCTGACGCAGAAATACCTGCACGGCCCGCTGGCGGCCCTGAACCGTAGCGAAGGCGACGACCGCAAGCAGCTGCTTGCCTGGATGCCGCGCCTGTTCCCCGGCCGCGACTCCCGCCGTTAGCGACGCTGCCCCACGTCCCGCCCTCTGTGGCGGGCGTTCGTTTTTTGGGCGCCCGCTATCCGCTTTTCCGCTTTCTTTTTGGTCATTCCCCATGAAATCTTCCATGCGCAGCCGGTTGGAGCACCTGTGCCACCGCCTCATCGAGGTTGACGCCATGCTCGCCGAACCGGAGACCGCGTCCGATATGGAGCGTTTCCGCAAGCTTTCGCGCGAACGCGCCGAGCTGGAGCCCGTGGTCGAGGCGTTCACCGCCTTCGCCCGCACCGAAGAGGATCTGGCGGCCGCCCAGGAGATGCTGTCGGATCCCGACCTGAAATCCATGGCCGAGGACGAGATCAAGACCGGGCGCGCCAGGCTGGAAGAGCTGGAAGCCGCGTTGCAGGTGCTGCTGCTGCCGCGCGACCCCAACGACGGACGCAGCGTGTTCTTGGAAATCCGCGCGGGCACGGGCGGCGACGAAAGCGCGCTGTTCTCCGGCGACCTGTTGCGCATGTACTCGCGGTACGCGGAGCAGCGCGGCTGGCGCGTGGAACTGATGTCGGAAAGCCCGTCTGAGCTGGGCGGCTACAAGGAAGTGATCGCGCGCATCGACGGCGATGGCGCCTACGGGCGCCTGAAGTTCGAGTCGGGCGCGCACCGCGTGCAGCGCGTTCCGGCCACCGAGGCGCAGGGCCGCATCCATACCTCGGCCTGCACCGTGGCCATCATGGCGGAAGCGGACGAGATGTCGGACATCGTCATCAATCCGAACGACCTGCGCATCGATACATTCCGCGCCAGCGGCGCGGGCGGCCAGCACATCAACAAGACCGACTCGGCGGTGCGCATTACTCACCTGCCGACCGGACTGGTGGTGGAGTGCCAGGACGACCGTTCCCAGCACCGCAACAAGGACAAGGCGATGCAGGTCCTGGCCGCCCGTCTGAAGGACAAGGAGCTGCGCGAGCGGCAGAGCAAGGAGGCCGCGGAGCGCAAGAGCCTGATCGGCTCGGGCGACCGTTCCGAACGCATCCGCACCTACAACTTCCCCCAGGGCCGCGTGACCGACCACCGCATCAACCTGACGCTGTACAAGCTGCAGCAGATCATGGAAGGCGACCTGGAGGAACTGACCGGCGCGCTCATCGCCGAGCACCAGGCCGAGCAGTTGGCCGCGCTGGGCGACGACGTCTGACCGGGTTTTCGCCATGACGCCGCCCCAGCTCAAGACCCTGCTGCTCGATGCGCGCCTGCCCCGGCTGGAGGTGCGCATGCTGCTCGAGCACGTGCTGGGAAAGCCGCGCGCCTGGCTGCTGGCGCACGACACCGACCCGCTGCAGGCCGAGGTGGCCGCGGCATACGAGTCCCTGGCGCAGCGGCGCCTGTCGGGCGAACCCATGGCCTACCTGCTGGGCCACCGCGAGTTCATGGGCCACCGTTTCCGCGTCACCCCCGATGTGCTGATCCCGCGCCCGGACACCGAGGTGCTGGTCGAGACCGCGCTGGAATGCCTGGCGGGCTTGGCCGCGCCCGCCGTGCTGGACCTGGGCACGGGCAGCGGGGCGATCGCGATTTCGATCGCCCTGGCGCGCCGCGATGCGCGCGTGATGGCGTCGGACGTGAGCGCGGCCGCGCTGGCCGTCGCCGCCGCCAACGCCTGGGACCTGGCGGCCTCCGTCCGGCTGGTCGAGGGCAGTTGGTACGAGGCCGTGCCGCCGGGCGAGGGTTTCGACCTGATCGTGTCCAACCCGCCCTACGTGGCTAGCGACGATCCGCACCTGGATCAGGGCGACGTGCGCTTCGAGCCGCGCGGCGCGTTGACCGACGGCGCGGGCGGCCTGGAAGACCTGGCCCGCATCGCGCGGGGGGCCGGCCGCCACCTGAGGCGCGGCGGGGCCTTGTGGATGGAACACGGCTGGGACCAGGCGCAGGCCGTCCGAGAACTGCTGGCGGCGGCGGGCTTCGAAGCGGTGCATAGCCGGCGGGACCTGGCCGGCATCGAGCGGATTTCGGGCGGCCGGCTTCCTGGCTGACGGGATTCCCGGGGCCGCGCCCGGGGTATCCGAACGCTTTTCTCCGCTGTACCTATAATTGGCGTATTCCCCTACGCCTGTCCGAGAGACCACCATGAGCGACGTTCAAGAATTCATCCGCGAAACCGTGACCCAGCACCCCGTCGTGCTGTTCATGAAGGGCACCGCCCAATTCCCGCAATGCGGCTTTTCCGGCAAGGCCATCCAGATCCTGAAGGGCTGTGGCGTGAAGAAGCTGGTCACCGTCAACGTGCTCGAGGACGACGAAGTCCGCCAGGGCATCAAGGAATTCTCCAACTGGCCCACCATCCCCCAGCTGTACGTGGCCGGCGAGTTCGTCGGCGGTTCGGACATCATGAACGAGATGAATGAGTCCGGCGAACTGAAGACCCTGCTGGAGCAATCCGGCGCCATGGCCTAAGCCGTCCATGCGGCGACTGGTCATCGGCATCACGGGCGCCACCGGCGCGCTCTACGCGGTGCGCATGCTGCAGGCATTGCGCGGCGTGGACGATGTGGAAACGCATCTCGTGGTGTCGGCGTCCGGCGTGCTGAACATCAAGCATGAGCTGGACGTCAGCCGCCATGACGTCTATGCGCTGGCGGACCGCGTGCACAGCGTGCGCGACGTGGGGGCCACCCTGGCCAGCGGCGCGTTCCAGACCGCGGGCATGGTGATCGTGCCTTGCTCCATGCGCACGCTGGCGGCCGTGGCCCACGGCCTTTCGGACAACCTGATCACGCGTGCCGCCGACGTGACGCTCAAGGAACGCCGGCGCCTGGTGATGATGGTGCGCGAGACGCCCTTCAATCTGGCGCACCTGCGCAACATGACGGCCGTGACCGAGATGGGCGGCATCGTGTTCCCGCCGCTGCCCGCGTTCTACCACCGCCCGGCCTCCATCGAAGAGATGGTGGACCACACCGTGGCGCGCGTGCTGGAGCTCTTCGACATCGAGGTGCCCGGCCCGCACTGGGAAGGCATGAAATAGCGCCCCTCCGGGCAGCAAGCAGGCGCGGCCTGCGCGGCGTGGGGGCATTTTGCCGCCGGGCCGCCCCAAGGCAAAAAGCCCCCTTTCCCTCTACTGGACCAACCCCAAGCCGTTAAGCGCGGCCAGGTTTTCCGGCCATTGCCGGGCCCGGGCGTTCTGCAGTTCGATGCGCGCCCAGGCCATCCATCCCGCCCATTCGATGCGCTTGTCCCACGCGGTGCCCCACGCTTGCAGCGCCGCGAGTCCGGCTGCGGCGTGCGCCTGGGCGGTGTCGAAATCGCCGGCGGTCAGGGCCAACTGGGCCAGTAGCAGGCGCGGTTCGCCCACCCAGGGGTTGTGCGCCACCGCGGCTTCCAGCAGGTGGCGCGCGCTGTCCATTTCGGTCATCGGATGCATGCGGGTGACGACCTGCCAGTAGAGGGCGCTGGCGGCGGCCTCGTCGCCCGGGCTGAGCGTGGCGCGGCAGCCGTCGAACGCGGGCGGGACGGGAATGCCGGTGCCCTCCGGCATGCGGGACAGCGGCGCCAGCAGGTGCGACAGCATGGACAGGATGTTCGACGGCGGCTTCAGCGGGCCGGGCCACAGCGATGCAGCCCAGTTCGCTTTGAGGTCGCGGCGCTGCTGCTGCGGGTAGCCCGCGAAGATCTCGTCTTGCCAGCTGTGCCATTGTTCTCCGATGTCGGCGGCCGATACGACGATGAAGGCGGCGACCTGGCGTGGGGTAAGCGCATAGACCTGGCCATCCGCGCCTTCCAGCTTCAGGCCGTCCGGGCCCGCGCCCTGGCCTTGCAGAATGGCCTGGACGAATTTCGTGCGAGGCATGGCGCAGAACAGGCTCACCCATTCTTCGGCTTCGGCGCCCAGCGCCTCGCGCAGCGTGTTGCGCTCGCGTTCGCGGTCGAACAGGGTGAGATCCACATATTCGTTGCCATAGACGCTATGGAACAGCCCCAGCAGGCGGACTTCGCGCGGCTGGTTCCAGAGCGCCAGAGTGCGGTAGACGCCCAGCAGATGATGCTTGAAGGTGCCGGCCTTGTGCCAGTCTTCGCCGGCGCTGCGGGCGAACAGCAGGTCCAGCAGGGCGGGCAGGTCGGCGTCCACTGCTGCGTAGTGGTCGGCGAGCAGGGCGCGTGCGTGCGGATGGAGTTCTGTGGTGGCGGACATAACGGGATGGCGATCGATAACGGCAAGCCCGTATTGTGTCCGTATGCCGCGGGCTTGTCATGGCGCGCCTCCTTATATGGAAATAAGCATATCAATATGAATATTCATCGCTTCCGGTTTTGAAGCGCCCTTACTAGAATTCGTGGTCTTTCTTACCGACTTTGCGAGACTCGTATGCGCTTACGCCATTTCCTGGCCGTTTTCACCGCCCTGGCGGGCTTTGCCGGCACCCAGGCCATGGCGCAGGACGCCGAACTGAAGGTCGGCGTTACCGTCGGCCCGCACGCGCAGATCGGCGAAGTGGTGCAGCGGGTGGCGGCCAAGGACGGGTTGAAGGTGAAGCTGGTGGAGTTCAGCGACTTCATCCAGCCGAACGCGGCGCTGGACGCCAAGGAACTGGACCTCAACATCTATCAGCACAAGCCTTTCCTGGAATCGCAGAACAAGGCGCGCGGCTACAAGCTGGTGCCGGTGGCGACCGCCGTGGTGCAGCAGATGGGTATCTACTCCAGGCGCTTGAAGTCGCTGGACGAGCTGCCGCAGGGCGGCAAGGTGGCCATTCCGAACGACCCGACCAACGGCGCGCGCGCGCTGCTCGTGCTGCAGGCGGCCAAGCTGATTACGCTGAAGGACGGCGTGACCGTGACGGCATCGCTGTTCGACGTGGCGCAGAACCCGAAGAACCTGAAGTTCATCGAGATCGAGGCCGCCCAGCTGCCGCACTCGCTGTCGGACGTGGACGCCGCCGCCGTGAACTCGGCCTACGCGATTCCGGCCGGCCTGTCGCCCGCCAAGGACGCGCTGGCCCTGGAAAGCAAGGATGCCCCGTTCGCCGCGGTGGTGATCGCCGCGCGCGAGGACAACAAGAACGATCCGCGCATCGCGCGCTTCATCAAGGCCTACCAATCCGACGAGGTGAAGGCTTTCGTCGCCCAGCAATTCCCGGGCGCCTATTCGACGTCCTGGTAGGCCTGCCGCGCGTTATGCGTACTTGCCGGTAAGGCCGCCGTCCACGACCAGTTCCGTGCCGGTAATGTAGGACGCCTCGTCCGAGGCCAGGAACGCCACGGCGTTCGCCACTTCCCATGGCGTGCCCATGCGGCCCATCGGCACCTGCCTGTCGCGCGCCGCGCTGGCGGCGCGGGCGTCGGCATCGAACATGCGCGCGACGTTCTGCGCCACGCGCGGGGTATCGATCAGGCCCGGGATCACCGTGTTCACGCGGATGCGGTCGGCGGCGTATTGCTGCGCGGCCATGCGGGCGAAATGGATCACGGCCGCCTTGCTCACGCTGTACGCCAGGTGCGGATACCCGGTGTAGCGGATGCCCGCCACCGACGATACGGTGACGATGGCCCCGCCGCCCTGTCCGCGCATGAGCGGCGCCAGCAGCCGCGTGGCGATGAGCAGGCTGGTCACGTTCACCTGCTGGATGCGGTCCCAGTCTTCCAGCGCGATGTCTTCCGGCCCGCCCACCTTGCCGATGCCGGCATTGGCCTGCAGGACGTCGATGCGCCCGTAGCGGCGCATGGCGGCATCCACCGCGGCCCGCATGGCCTCGGGATCGGCGACGTCCGCCTGCACCGGCAGGGCGCTGCCGCCCGCCTGTTCGACTTCGTGGGCGGCGTCCTCGGCGGCTTCCAGGCTGGCGTCCAGCGCCACGATCGCGGCGCCCTGGCGCGCCATCGTCACGCAGCTGGCCTTGCCGATGCTCCAGCCGGCCGCCGAGGAGCCGGCCCCGGCCACCAGCACGATCTTGCCGGCCAGCCGGGAATCGGTGGCGGCCGTCATGGCTGGCCTTCGCCCTGCTGGTGCGTCTTGCCCGCGCCGACATAGGGAATGGCGTGGTCTATGGTTTCCCAGATGTAGCGGCCCGAGGGGCTTTGCTGTTCTTCCGCCACGTGCGACACCAGTCCGGCCGCGCGCGAGATGACGGCGAAGCCGCGCATCAGGTCGGTGGGCACGCCGATCTCGCTCAGCAGCGCGGCCACCGCGCCGGTGGCGTTGATGGTGATGTGCTTGCCGTAGGTCGCGTCGATCGCGGACGCCAGCAGCCGCAGCGCCTTGAGCGAATCTCCCGGCAGGTCCGGCTCGGCCTCGGCCAGCGCCAGCAGCTTGATCGAGCGCGGGTCGTCCGGCTTGTGCAGATGGTGGCCGAAACCGGGCAGGGCCTGGCGCGACTCGCGGAATTCGCGGGCGATCGCCAAGGCCTCGGCCTCGCCGTCGGCCGCCTGGCGGATACGGTCCAGCAGGCGCGAGCAGTTCTCCATGGTGCCGACGAAGCGGCTGCCCACCGCCATCAGGCCGGAGGCGACCGCGCCCTGCAGGTTTTCGGGCGCGCTCATGTAGATCAGGCGCGTGGCGATGGCGCTGGGCGTCATGCCATGCTCCATCAGCGTGACCAGCACCGCGTCCACGATGCGCAGATCGACAGGACGCGCTTCACGGCCCAGGATCTGCATGATCATGACTTCGGTGAAGGTCTTCTTGCCGATCAGGTCCTCGACCAGGTCGACGTCGCGGTAGGACATGCCGGTGAGGTGGTGGGCGCAGAGGCGGGTTTCGGGCGTTTTCATGTCGTCTCCTTCAGGGCCGCGTCGCGCACGGCGTTCTTCAACACCTTGCCCACGCTGGAGCGGGGCAGACTGTCGTGGATATGGAATTGCTTGGGCGTGGCCACGGGGCCGAGCAGCGCGCGCACGTGAGCCCTGAGCTCGTCCTCGCTGGCCTGCGCGCCGGGATGGAACTGCACGGCCGCGTGGACGGCTTCGCCCCATTTCTCGTCGGGCAGCCCGAAGACCGAGCATTCATATATGGCGGGATGCGCGGACAGGGCATTCTCCACGTCCACGGGGTAGATATTGAAGCCGCCAGTGATGATGACATCGCGCAGGCGGTCTTTCAGGAACAGGTAGCCGCGGGCGTCGATCAGGCCCGTGTCGCCGGTATGCAGCCAGCCATCGACCACCGTTTCGGCGGTCTTGTCGGGCAGGCGCCAGTAGCCCGACATCACCAGGTCGCCCTGCACGACCACCTCGCCGATTTCGCCGCGCGGCAGCAGGGCGCCGTCCGGCCCCATGATGGCGGCGTCCGACAGCCAGGTGACGCGCCCGACCGAGGCGCGGTTTTCCGGCGCCTCGAGGTCGGCGGGCCGCAGTACGGTGACGATCTGCGGCGCTTCGGTCTGGCCATACGTGGTGCCCAGGACCGGGCCGAAGAAGGCGCGCGCCTTGTCTATTTTCTCCACGGGCATGGGCGCGCCGCCGTAGATCAGGTTGCGCAGGCGCGGGAAGTCGGCGCGCGAGACGCCGGGCTGCGCCATGATCATGTAGATCAGCGTGGGCGGCATGAAGCTCAGGGTGCCGCCGCGCTCGCGGAAGGCGGCCGTGATGCTGGCCGGATTGACGGTGTCCAGCAGCAGGTGGGCGCCGCCCCGGGCCAGGACGGGCAGCAGGTAGGTGCCCGTGCCGTGGGTGATGGGCGCCGCCACGACATACCGGTCTTCGTGCGTGAGCTCCCAACTGGCGATCTGGTTGATGATGCCGGCGTTCCAGGCATGGTACGGCTGCATTACGCCCTTGGGCAGGCCGGTGGTGCCGCCGGTGAACTTGATGGCCTGGGTGGCGTCGCGCGGCAGCGCGTGGCGTCGAGGCGCGCGCCCGGCGTGGCTGGCGAGCAGGGCGTCCAGCGCCAGCGGCGCCGACGCGTCTTCCAGGTGCACGTGCCGGCGGCCCGCCGGCGCCCGGGCCGCCGGCGCCAGCGGCGCGCCCACGCCGTCGGCGATCACGATGGAGGGTTCCGTGGCGTCCAGGATGCGCCCGATCTCGCGCTCGGTGCTGCGGTAGTTCAGGGGCACCCAGACCTTGCCGCTGGCCAGCACGGCCAGCAGCGCCAGGATGTGGCGCGCGGAGTTGCCGGCGCAGATCGCGACGCGCGTCTGCGGCTCCGGGTCCAGGTCCTGCAGCGCGGCCGCCAGCGCGCGGACCTCGGCGGCCAGCCGCGCGTACGTGACCTGCCCCTCGGGGCCGTCCAGCGCGACGTGGTCCGGATGCTGCTCTGCGGCGCGGAAGAAGAAATCTATCGGGTACACCTGTGCTCCTTTGGGCGTGGACGGGGCTTAATTGGCTTTGAGATTGGCGTTCTTGACCACGGCGCCCCATTTGTCGATCTCGCTGGCGATCTTCTTGCCGAACGATTCGGGCGAATTCGGCGGTTGCGGGGCGTAGAAGCCGGATTGCTTGTACGAGGCCTGCAGCGCCGGGCTGGCCAGCGCCTTGTTCAGAGCCTGGTTGAGGCGGTCGATGACCGGTTTGGGGGTGCCGGCGGGCGCCACCAGGCCGAACCAGGATTCCACGTCGAAGCCGGGCAGGCCGGACTCCGCCAGCGTGGGCGTATCGGGGACGGCATCCAGGCGCTGGGGCGAGGTCACGCCGATGGCGCGCAGCTTGCCGGCCTGCACGTGGGGCAGGGACGAGGGCAGGTTGTCGAACATCGAGTCCACCTGGCCGCCCAGCAGGTCCGCCACGGCGGGGCCGCTGCCACGGTAGGGCACGTGCAGGATGTCGGTGCCGGTCTGCATCTTGAACAGCTCGCACGACAGGTGGATGGAAGAGCCGCTGCCGGACGAGGCGCAGGTCAGCTTGCCCGGATGCGCTTTCGCGTAGGCGACGTATTCCTGCACCGTCTTGACGGGCAGCTTCGGGTTGACCACCAGGATGTTCGGAATCGTCGCCAGCAGGCCTACGGGCTCGAATCCCTTCACGAAGTCGTAGTTCAACTGGCTGTAGAGCGTGCGGTTGATGGTGTTGGCGATGGAGCCCACGTACAGCGTGTAGCCGTCCGGCGCCGCGCGCGAGACGATTTCCGCGCCGATATTGCTATTGGCCCCCGTCTTGTTCTCGACGACGAAGGTCTGGCCCAGTTCTTCCGAGAGCGACTTCGCCACCAGGCGGGCGACGATGTCGGTGGCGCCGCCCGCGGCATAGCCCACGACCAACGTCACGGGGCGATCGGGATAGGGCCGGGCCGCCAGGGCAGGGGCCGCGAGGAATGTGGCCAGGGCCGCCGCGGCGGCCCAGCGCTTGCTGAGAGTCTTCATTGTTGTCTCCGTCCTGTTTTGTCTAATATTTGGACAGATCTTCGTCTGCCCCGCTTCATATTGGGCTTTGATAGACCCTCCATCAACGCAACGTGTCCAGAAATTGAACAAGCCAGAATCGGAAGCGGCGGGGCCGCGCGTACTGCGCCGGGGGCTGCGCGTGCTTGGGGTGCTGCGCGAGGCCGGCGCGGCCGGCATGCACGTCGTGGACATCGCGCGGGCGGCGGGCATGCAGCGGTCCACCGTCTATCGCTATCTCGACGTGCTGGTGCAGGAGGGCTATGCGCTGCGCGAGTCGGAAGCGCCGCGCTGGCGCGTGGCCGAGCTGGGCGTAATGATGGCCGGCGATCCGCACGCTCAGGCGGTGCGCGGCCTGCGGCCCGTGCTGCGCCAGATCAGCGACGTGAGCGGCGATTCCGCCTTCCTCATCTGCCGGGCGGGGAACGATTCGCTATGCCTGCACCGGGAGGTGGGCAACTATCCGGTGCAGGTGCTGGCCGTGACGGTGGGGCACCGCCAGCCGCTGGGGGTGGGCGCCGCTGGGCTGGCCCTGCTGGCGGCGCTGCCGCCGGACGAGGCCGAGGAAGTCATGGCGCAGAACGAGCAGGCGTTGCGCGCCTATGGAGGCATGACGGTGGCGCAGATGCGCCGGCTGGTGGAGAACACGCGCGGGCGCGGCTGGTCCGTGGTGGGCAATGCCGCGGTGCCCGGCGTGCTGGGGGTGGGAGTGGCGCTATGCGACGCCAGCGGCTATCCGCGTTTGGCCGTCAGCGTTTCCAGCCTGATCGGCCGCATGCAGGCGCCGCGCCAGCGCAGCATCGCGGACCTGATCCGCGCGCAGCTGGCGCCCGTCCACACGTTCTAGGGCCTTGCCGGACGCTACGCGGCCAGCGGCGCCCGGTACGTCTTCTGGTAATGGACCGTGAAGGTCTTGAAGGCGTCCAGGGCTTTGTGCGGGTCGTGGCCGGGCTTGACCAGGAAGCTGTCGAAGCCCACGCGAGCCTGGTAGTGGATGGTGTCGATCATCACGTCGCCGACCGCGCGCAGCTCGCCCTGCCACCGGTAGCGCGTGCGCAGCAGCTGCGCCAGCGAATAGCCGCGGCCGTCGGTGTAGACAGGGAAGTCCACGGCGATGAAGGCGATGCCGGCGGGATCGAGCGTGCCATCGGGTTCGGCCAGGTCGCGCAGATCGGCGTCGGGTTCCAGCAGCACCGCGACCGGATGGCGATGGCGGCGCAGGGCCGCGTGCGAGGTCTTCCAGGTGGAGAGCGGCACGACCCAGCCCGGCGCGTCGCCGGGCACCTGGCCTTCGGCGGCGACTTCGGGTTCGGGCGTGAAGAGGCGCGAGGTGTCGGCTTCCAGCCGTCCATTGCGGATCAGGTGCGGGCCGGGGGCGTCGTGAGCGTAGATATCAGGCATGGGCGGGCTCCGCGAGTTGCGCGGGTTTGGCGAAGGCAGGGTCCGAATAGACGTCCTGCTTGAAGGGTTCGATGCCGACGCGGTCCACCACGTCGATGAATCGCTCTTCCTCGCTGTCGCGCAGGCCCAGGTAGGTGCGGATCAGCCGGTCGACCACGCCCGCGACCTGGTCGCGCGCGAACGAGGGGCCGATGATGCGGCCGATCGCGGCGCCGCCGCCGCGCGTCGATTCGATATCGGGCAACGGCTTGGCCGCGCCGTTCTGGCGGCCGCCGATCGTGACCTGGTACCACTCCTCTCCCGCCTTGTCGACGCCGAGAATGCCGATATGGCCCACGTGGTGATGGCCGCAGGAATTGATGCAGCCCGAGATATTCAGGTCCAGTTCGCCGATCTCGAACAGATAGTCGAGATTGTCGAACTGGCGCTGGATCGCTTCGGCGACCGGAATGGAGACGGCGTTGGCCAGCGCGCAGAAGTCCCCGCCCGGACAGGCGATGATGTTGGTCAGCAGGCCGATGTTGGGCGTGGCCAGGTTGAGCGCTTCCAGTTTGGTCCAGAGTTCGTGCAGGCGCGCGCGGCGGACGTCGGCCAGGACCAGGTTCTGTTCGTGCGAGACGCGAAGTTCGCCGAAGCCGTAGTCGTCGGCCAGGTCGGCCACCGCGTCCATCTGGTCGGCCGTGACGTCGCCCGGGGGCACGCCGGTGGCCTTCAGCGACACGGTGACGGCGGCGTAGCCGGGCACCTTGTGCGGATGCACATTGGTGCGCAGCCAGCGGGCGAAGCGCGGGTCGGCGGCCGCCAGCGCGGCGGTATGGTCGGCGTCCTGCGCGGCGGCGGCGTCGTACTGCGGCCAGACGAAGCGGCCCTTGATCGTGTCGACGAACGCCTGGGTGATGGTGTCGGGGCCGCCCTTGATGAGCTGCCACTGTTCGTCGACCTGCTGCGCGTAGACCTCCGGCGTCAGGTCCTTCACGAGGATCTTGATGCGCGCCTTGTACTTGTTGTCGCGGCGGCCGTGCAGGTTGTAGACCCGCAGCGCGGCCTGCAGATAGGTCAGGAGGTCCTGCCATTCGACGAAGGGGTTGATCAGCTTGCCGACGATGGGCGTGCGGCCCAGGCCGCCGCCCACCCAGACGCGGAAACCCAGCTTGCCGTCGCGCTCGACCGCCTGCAGACCGATGTCGTGCACGCCGACGGCGGCGCGGTCCTGGACGGCGCCGCTGACGGCGATCTTGAATTTGCGCGGCAGGAAGGCGAATTCGGGATGCAGCGTGGACCACTGGCGGATGATCTCGCACCAGACCAGCGGATCGATGAGCTCGTCCGGCGCGACGCCGGCGAAATGGTCGGTGGTGGTGTTGCGGATGCAGTTGCCGCTGGTCTGGATGGCGTGCATCTGGACGGTGGCCAGTTCGGCGAGGATGTCCGGCACGTTTTCCAGCTTGGGCCAGTTGAACTGGATGTTCTGGCGCGTGCTGAAATGGCCGTAGCCGCGATCCCATTTGCGCGCGATGTGCGCCAGGGTGCGCAGCTGGCGCGACGCCAGCATGCCATACGGGATGGCCACGCGCAGCATGGGCGCGTGGCGCTGGATATACAAGCCGTTCTGCAGCCGCAGAACGCGGAATTCGTCTTCGGTCAGCTGGCCGTCGAGAAAGCGGCGGGTCTGGTCGGCGAACTGCGCCACGCGCTGCTCGACGAGCTGCTGGTCGACGGGGTCATACACGTACATGTCACTGCCCTTGAAGTCTTCTCGGTCCGGGCCCCTGCGGTCGCTTGGCGCCGCGCGCCAGGTAGGGGATTCATAACCGTAACAGGCAGCCGCCGCGACCGTCTAAGTCATTCTGGTAATAAGGTAATTAGGCCCCCACGCAGCACTCACTGCGCTCGCTTGCTGCCCCCCGACGGGGCTGGCCCGCCTTGGGGCGGCCCGGCGGCGGGCCGGCTATTTTTGCGGCGGTTGCTGACAACAAGCGATCTGTTGTGGAAACCGTTGCCCCGCTTTCGGGCGGCTGTTTTTGCGAAGCTTGGCGCCCAATTGGCGATTTGCCTCTTGAGCGCGCACCCGGCATCTGCTGCCTCCGCGCTACAACGCGGCGTTCACCGCCCAGCGGGCTGCCAAAACCAGGATGACCACCAGGCAAAGCGCCATCAGCAGCCCGGTCAGGATCAGCGGGGCCGGCTTGTTGTTGGCGATGTCGGCATCGTAGCCCTTGCCGCGCCGCACGCCGAAGAATCCCCACAGCACGGATTTGACCGTGCGCAAGAAACCGAGCATGTTTTTCCTCCTGGCGTCGTGGCGGTTGCGGGCACTGTAGGCCGGGGCGGGCCGGGAAAACAGATGCAGATCCGGTTTACTCGACCGTATCAGGCGGCGGCGCGGCGGGAGCGCCGATGCCGCGCACGATATGGTCGAGCAGTTCGCGCGCGGCGGGCGAGATATGGCGGCCGGCGCGGCTCAGCACCTGCAGGCTGCCCTGGTTGAGGATGGGATTGGCCAGCGGCAGGCTGGCCAGGCGCTGGGCGCGCATGTCGGCGGTGACCGCGATGGGCGGCGTCAGCGCATAGCCGATGCCCGCCGCGGCGAATTGCCACAGCGCCTTGAAGGACGAGGTGGTCAGCACGTTGCGCAACCGCACCTGCTCGCTGATCTCGGCGGCCTGGATATGCTGGCGCACGCCGAATCCTTCCTGCATCGACGCGCCGGGATAGTCGGCCAGGTCGGTCAGCAGCAGGGGGCGGCGCAGGCGGGTCAGCGGGTGGTCCTGACGGACGATGGCCCGGATCGGCTCGGGCCGCGCGTAATGGGTACGGAGGCGGGCGTCGTTGGGCGGCTGGAACACCAGCCCTATATAGGCGCGGTCGTCGACGATGCGCTGCACGATTTCCGAGGTGCGGGCCACGTCGATGTCCAGCGTGACCTCCGGATGGCTGCGCCAATAGCCGGGCAGCACCTGGTCGAACATCATCTCGACGAAGCCTTCGCCCAGCACCAGGTCGATGTGGCCCCGCTCGGCGTTGCGCAGGCTGTCGATCTCCGAAAAAAAGCTCTCCTGGATGTTTTGCTGGCGTTTGACGTAGCGGGCCAGGATGTGGCCCGCGTCGGTGGGGACCACGCCGCGGCCGCGCCGTTCGAACAGGGCCATGCCGCAATCGCGCTCCAGCGCGGCGATCGCCCGGCTGACGGCCGACGGGTCCATGTCCAGCACCTCGGCGGCGCCGCGCACGGAACCGCGGCTCATGACCTGCATGAAGTAATGCGTGCGTCGGGCGTCCAGTTTTTCGTCCATGGCGGGGGCTCCGTGACGGGACTGCGGCAGGAGATCCACACATGAGCCTGGGGTTTACCCTAGGTTCATGCCAGATCATGCAAAATTTTCCCTGGAAAGGCTTGTCTGTTGCATTTTACGCAACGCTAATGCGCCTGTCCTGTCATGGTTCGCTCGCCGGCCCCCCGGCGAAAATCGGCCTTCCGCGCGCGCTGCCGGCTTTCCGGCCCGCAATACGCCGCCACGACGACTATCCACGTTCATCAGGGGAATCCGATGTCTCACGCCAGCGCCAGTCTGGCCGCGCCTTCCATGCCGCTTTCCGGCCGCGTCCGCATGCTCGCCGCCATCCTGCTGGTGGTGATCATTTCCGAAGCGATCGGCAGCGTCACGTTTACGGTGGGGCCGGGCAAGATCATTCTGCAGCCTATGCTGTGGGCCATCTTCATCGGCGCCGTGGTGGCGGCGTTCGGCCAGCGCCTGCCCGCGGGCGTCGGGATCGACACCGCCATGCAGACCCGCATCAGCGGCTATCTGCAATACGCCCTGCTGCCGTTCCTGGCCAAACTGGGCCTGATGGTGGGCGGCGCCTTGCCGCAAGTGCGCGAAGCCGGCTGGGCCCTGGTGTTCCAGGAGTTCGGGCATTTCTTCGGCACCATGGCCATCGGCCTGCCGCTGGCGCTGCTGCTCGGCATCAAGCGCGAAGCCATCGGCGCCACTTTCTCGGTGGGCCGCGAGCCCAGCCTGGCCATCATCGGCGAGCGCTACGGCATGAATTCGCCGGAAGGCCGCGGCGTGATGGCCGAGTACATCACGGGCACCGTGATCGGCGCGCTGTTCGTGGCGCTGATGGCCGGGTTCATCACCAGCCTGAACATTTTCGATCCGCGATCGCTGGCCATGGGCGCCGGCGTGGGCTCGGGCAGCATGATGGCCGCTGGCGTGGGCGCTATCGCTTCGCAGCAGACGCCCGACGTCGCGCACCAGGTGGCCGCGCTGGCCGCAGCCGCCAACCTGCTGACTACGGTGGTGGGCGTGTACTTCACGCTCTTCATCTCGCTGCCGACGACCATCTTCCTTTACGGCAAGCTGGAGCCCGTGCTGGGCCGCTTCTCGCGCGGCAAGGCCGAGGCGGCCGTGGACAACAGCGTGTCGGAAGACGTGCCGGCCCATGGCGCCAAGCTCGGCTTCGGCGACCGCCTTACCGCCTACGTCGTATGCGGCCTGTTCGCGCTGGTGGGGAACCGCCTGGGCTATGGCGTGCCGTTCGCCGACGCCTTGCCGGGCATGGGCATCATCATCCTGCTGGTCGTCATCACCGATCTGGTGCTGCGCGTGGTGCCCAAGCTGCCGGCGGTGTTCGTGCTGTCGCTGATCGCCATGACGGCGGGCTGCCCCGGCGTGCTGCCGTACTCGGACCAGATCATCGCAATGGTCGGCAAGGTGAACTTCCTGCCGTTCACGACGGTGATCCTGGCCATGGCCGGCCTGTCGATCCTGAAGGATCTGCCGGCCTTCCGCAAGCTGGGCTGGAAGATCGTGGTGGTGTCGCTGGCGGCCAATGCCGGCACCTTCCTGGGCGCGACGATGATCGCGGAATTCTTCCACTGACGCGCCGCACCCGATGAAAAAGCCCCTGCGCAGGGGCTTTTTCATGCGCGTGTCCTGCCGGGCCCGCGGGCGGCGGTCAGGGCGTGAAGCCCGGCCGGTAGCGGGCGTTGTCGGTGGCGTTCTCGGTGGCGCCGATGTTGGCGACCTTGGGAATGCCCAGGCCGGCCGCCTTCACGGCCGCCGCGGCCTGCAATTCCACTTGAGGATTGCCCATGGCGACGCGGTAGGGCTGCAGCGGCGCCAGCCCCTCTATCGTGCCCCAGTCGTTCGCGCTGCGTGCGCCTTGCGCAGGCGTATCCGGTTGCGCGGCGTAGTCGGCAATGGCTCGGCGCATGCGCGTATCGGCATATTGGTTGCGCAGCGCGTCCGGATCCGGTTGCGGCGGGGCGGCATGCGCGGCGGCATCGCGGGCAATAACCGCGGGGGCGGCGACGCCGGCCGAGGCCGCGGGGGGAACATGGCCCGCGCGGGCCAGGCGCTGGGCCTCCCAGGCGGCGGGAACGCCGCGTCCGGCCAGGCGGGCAGCGGCGCTTCCCGAGGCCCGCTCCGCCTCCCAGGCGGGGCGGGTTTCGTCCAGCATCGGAACGCGCGCCGGATAGGGCGCGGCGACGCGGGCGATGGCGGAGACTGCGGCAATGTTCATGCGGGGCTCCCTGTCGGGTTTGGCCTGCGGACAGGCCGGTCCAGCGGGGTGACGAGTTCAATGTAACAGAGGAACCCCCACGCTGCGCGCGCTACGCGCGCTTGCTGCCCCCCGACGGGGCTCAGGGTTTGGTGGCCTGCATGGAGGGGCGCTGGCTGAATGTTTCGTACCAGGCCGCGGCGGCCGGGTGCGTCGCGCGCCAGTCCAGGTCGGGGAAGCGGAAGTCCAGGTAGCCCAGCGCGCAGCCGATGGTGATGGTGCCGATGTCCAGGCGGCCCGCCAGCGCGGTCGCGTTCTTCTCGATCAGGGCCAGGCCGTCGCGCACCTTGCCCAACTGGCCCTGGACCCAGTCGTCCCAGCGCAGTTCCTCTGGCCGCAGCACGGCTTCGTAGCGGGCCAGCAGCGCCGCGCCCAGCATGCCGTCGGCCATGGCCTGTTCGGTCAGCACCTGCCAGCGCGCCTTGCCGGCCGGAAAAAGCGCGCCGCCGCCCAGTTCGTTCAGGTATTCGCAGACGACGCGGCTGTCGAAAAGAACCTGGCCATCGTCGGTGATGAAGGTAGGCACCTGGCCCAGCGGATTGCTGGGGATGATGGTCTGGTCGCGGGCGACCGGGCCAGCCGCGCTGGGCAGCTTTTCGATGCGGTCGGTCAGGCCGAGCTCATGGGCGATGACCATGCATTTGCGGACGAAGGGCGAGGCGGGCGAGAAGAAGATTTTCATGGGGATCCTTGTCGGTGGAAAGCGTCAGTGTTGAGCATGGGCCAAGTGTTGTCCAGCCACCCAGCCGAAAGTCAGGGCCGGGCCCAGCGTGATGCCGGGGGCGGGATAGGCGCCGCCCATGACGGACTGCATGTCGTTGCCTGCGACGTAGAGGCCCGGGATCGGCGTGCCGCTGGCGTCCAGGGCCTGCGCGTTCGCGTTGGCCGCGACGCCGCAGGCGGTGCCGATGTCGCCGGCGTACACCTTGACGGCGTAGCAGGGGCCGTCGTCCGCGAGCGGCGCCAGGCAAGGGTTGGGCTGATGGTCCGGGTCGCCCAGGTAGCGGTTGTAGGCCGTGCCGCCCTTGCCGAAATCGGGATCCCGGCCCTGGGCCGCATGCGAGTTGTAGCGGCGCACCGTGGCCTGCAGGGCGTCGCCCGGCACGCCGAGCCGGTCCGCCAGCGCCGCCAGGGTGGGCGCCTGAATCAGATAACCCTGGTCGATCAGATGCTGCCGCGGCCGGCCGCCGGGCAGCGCCAGTCCCAGCCCCCAGGTGTCGATGAAGCGCTGGTCGCAGATCAGGAACGCCGGGACGCTGGGCACCGTCTCGTGGCTGCGGTACATGGCCTGCACGAACTCATGGTAGGAGGTCGATTCGTTGACGAAGCGTTCGCCGGCGCCGTTCACTGCGATGAGGCCGGGCTTGGCGCGGTCCCAGACCAGGTGCGGATAGCGCAGGCGCTGGCCGTCGCGGGACTCCAGGATCGAGACGGGCGCCCAGAACGCCGGACTGGCATAGCCCGAGCCCAGCGCGGCGCCTGCCTGCTCGGACAGGCGGATGCCGTCGCCCGTGTTGTCTTGCGGCGACATGGACCAGTCGCCGGTGGGCTGCGGATAGGCGCGGGCGCGGCGTTCCGCGTCCCAGGGAAAGCCGCCGGTGGCCATCACCACGCCCCGCCGGGCGCGGATGTTGAGCGCCTTGCCCGCCTGCGTGACGGCGGCGCCCGCCACGCGGCCGGAGGCGTCCCGGATCAGGCCCTGGACGGGGGTGTGGAGCCAGTACTCGACCCCGCGCGCGAGCAGGCCGTGGAAGAGCTGCGCGGCCAGGGCGTTGCCCAGCAGCAGCCGGGTGCCCCGGTGATAGCCGCGCGCCCGGTCGGCCGCGTAGCGCAGCACGAGCTTCATGCTGTGGCGCCAGGCGGAAAAGGACCGGGTGGCTCGCAGCAGGTGGCGCACGTCGGTGATGTTGACCATCATGCCGCCCAGCACGGTGAATTCTTTCAGGGGGTCTCGCAGGTCGCGGAAGCGGCGGCCCAGCTTGCGGCCGTCGAACTCCACCGGGTCCAGCGAGCGGCCGCCCATCGCGGCGCCGGGGCGGTCGGGATAGTAGTCCGGAGACGCGGTGCGCGCGGCCGCCTGCAGCAGGCCGCGGGATGCCAGGTAGTCCATCATGCGCGGGCCGGCGTCCAGATAGGCGCGCTTCATGTCGTCGGAAGCCGCGGCGCCGACAGTGTGTTCCAGGTAAGTCCAGACCTTGTCGAAGCTGTCGGGATGGCCTGCGGCCTCCGTCTGCGCGTTCAGGGGAATCCACAGCGCGCCGCCTGAAATCGCCGTCGAGCCGCCGATGCGGCCGGTTTTTTCGATCAGCAGCACGTCCAGTCCTTCCTCGTGCGCAGTCAGCGCCGCGGTCATGCCGCCCGCTCCCGCGCCGACGATCAGCGCGTCGACTTCCTTGTCCCACTTGATGCTGTCCATGCGGCTTATGCTCCCGATCCGCCCAGCGACTTGCCGCCGTCCACGAAGATGACCTGGCCGGTGATGAAGTCCATGTGCGGCGCGGCCAGGAAGGACACGGCATTGGCGACGTCGCCCGGCTGGCCCGCGCGGCCGGTGGGCTGCAGGGCCAGTTGCGCGGCCAGGCGCTCGGGCGTCAGGTTGCGCAGCAGCGGCGTGTCGATGAGCCCGGGGGCGATGGCGTTGACCAGGATTCCGCGCGGCGCCAGTTCCATGGCCGATGCGCGCGTATAGCCCACCAGCGCCGCTTTCGAGGCGACGTAATGGGGGTGATTCTTCGCGCCCAGATAGGCGCGCGATGCGATGTTCACGATCTTGGCGCCCGGCGCCATGCGCAGCGCGGCTTCCTGCGTGAGCGTCGCCACCGCCAGCAGGTTGATCTCGAAGGCGCGGCGGTAATCGCCGCTGTCGACGTCGAAGAATCTGCGTTCGTCGAACACGCCCGCGTTGTTGACCAGCGCGCTCAAGGCGCCAAGCTCGCGAACCAGCGCGCGCGTGGCCGCTTCGTCCGCCAGGTCGACGACGCGGTGCTCCACCGCCAGCCCCTGCAGCCGCAGCGCGCGCGATTCCCGTTCCGCCAGTTCCGCGTTGCGGTCCGCCATGACGACGCGGAAGCCGTCCTGCGCCAGGCGCTCGACGATAGCCAGCCCCATGCCGCTTGCGCCGCCGGTGACCAGTGCCGTACCCAGATCCATGGTCTCTCCTTATACGGCGAGGTAGCCGCCGTCCACGGGCAGCACCACGCCATTCACATAGCTGGCCAGGTCCGAGGCCAGGAAAAGCACGGGGCCGACGATTTCGTCGGCCCGGCCCGCGCGCGCCATGGGCGCCCGCTGCATGTACCAGTCGGTGCCGTGGGCCTGCGCGCGCTGGCCCGCGGTCATCTCGGTTTCCATCAAGCCCGGCGCCACCGCGTTCACACGCACGCCGTGAGGCGCCAGGTCGCGCGCCAGCACTTCCGTGAACGAGCGCACGCCGCCCTTGGACACTACGTAGCCCGCGGTGGAGATGCTGCAGCCATAGGCCACGATGGAGCACAGGTTGACGATGGCGCCCCGCGTGGCCTTGAGCTGTTCGACGAAGGCATGGGTGACGTTGAAAGTGCCCTGCAGGTTCACCTGCATGACGCGGTCCCAGATCTCGGGCGTGCGCGGATCGTCGAAAGGCGCGCGCGCGGAGATGCCCGCGTTGTTGACCAGCACATCCAGATTGCCGTGGCGCTCCGCGCATTCCGCGGCGAAGGCGCGCACCGCCTGCGCGTCGGTCACGTCCAGCACGGCGTCGCTGGCCCGGCCTCCCGCGGCGCGGATGGCCAGCGCGGAGCTGGCGGCCAGCGCCGCGTCCACGTCGGCAACGATGACCATGGCGCCCTGCCGGGCGAAGCCTTGCGCGATCGTGGCGCCCAGGCCGCGTCCGGCGCCCGTGACGAGGACCCGCTTGTCTTGCATCGGAATCATGGCTTTTCCTTGTGGCGCTAGGCGCCGAGATAGGCGCGCTGCACGCCTTCGTCGCTGGCGAGCGCGGAGGATTCCCCCTCCAGCGCGATCTCGCCGTTCTCCAGGATGTAGGCATAGCTGGATACCGACAGCGCCAGCTTCACGTTCTGCTCCACCAGGAGGATGGTGATGCCCTGTTCGCGGTTGAGCCGCAACACGATGTCGAAGATCTGTTCGACCACCAGCGGCGACAATCCCATCGAGGGTTCGTCCAGCAGGATCATCCGCGGACGGGCCATCATGGCGCGGCCCGTGGCCAGCATCTGCTGTTCGCCGCCCGAGAGCGTGGCGGCCCGTTGTTCGAAGCGTTCGCGCAGGCGGGGGAAGGTATCGCAGACCATGTCCAGGTCCTGCCTGACCGCAGCGCGGTCGTGGCGCAGGTATGCGCCCATTTCGAGATTCTCGCGCACGCTCATCTCGCGGAAGATCTCGCGGCCCTCCGGAACCTGGACGATGCCGCGGCCCACGACCGCGTCCGCCGGCAGGCGGTGGATGGCCTCGCCGGCGAAGCGGACGCTGCCCGCGGTAGCGGCGACGAGCCGCGAAACGACGTTCAGGGTGGTGGACTTGCCCGCGCCATTGGCGCCCAGCAGCGCGACGATCGCGCCTTGCGGAACCTTCAGCGATACGTCCTGCAGGGCGCGTATGTTGCCGTAGGCGGCAGATACCGCGTCGACTTCAAGCAGAATTTCAGCCACCGGCGGCTCCCTTGCCCAGATAGGCCTCGATCACGCGGGGATTGCTGCGCACCTCCGCGGGCGTGCCCTCGGCGATCTTTTCGCCGAAGGACATGACGGTGATGCGATCCGAGATCGACATCACCAATTGCATGACGTGCTCCACCAGCAGCACGGTTATGCCGTCTCGCTCGCACAGTTCCGTCAGCAGCCGGTCGAGCGTCTCGATTTCACGGTTGCGCAGGCCGGCCGCGGGCTCGTCCAGCAGCAACAGCTTGGGAGAAATGGCCAGCGCGCGCGCCAGTTCCAGCATTTTCTGGCGGCCGAAGTCCAGGCTGCATGCCGGGGTGTCCAGGAAGTCGGCCAGGCCCACGCGTTCCAGCAGGTGCTCGACGCGTTCGCGCGTTTCGGCCGCCGCCGGGCGCAGCAGCTTGCCCGGCGCGTCCGCGCCGTGGGCGTAGGTGCCGAGCAAGGCGTTTTCGCGCACGCTGAGCGCGCCGAAAAGTTCCAGGTTCTGGAAGGTGCGCGCCACGCCCAAGGCCGCCATTTCATGCGGCTTTTTCCTCGTGATGTCGGCGCCGTCGAAGCGGATGCTGCCGCTGCTCGGACGGTAGTAGCGCGAAATGCAGTTGAAGGTCGTGGACTTGCCGGCGCCGTTGGGCCCGATCAGCGCGTGGATGCGGCCGCGCTCCACCTGCATGGACAGGCCGTTGATGGCGGTAAGTCCGCCGAACTTCACGGTCAGCCCTTGGACGTCCAGATAGGGATGGGCGCTCATGCCGCGCTCCTTTGGGTCGGTTTGGCGGCGTCGGCGTCGGCGTCGGCGTCGCGGCGCGGCGTCGTGGGCGAGGGCGCGCGGCGCCGCCTGTCGCGGCCGGCGAACAGGCCTTTCGGCGCGAACATCATGAAGCCCATCAGGATGAAGCCGTAGATGATTTCCTGAAAAGACAGGGCCTGGCGCAGCAGCTCGGAGATCAGGCCGAAGCCGATCGCGCCGGCGATGGCGCCGCGCACGGAGCCGATGCCACCCACGACCACCATCGTGAGGATCAGGATGGTGGTCTGGAACCCGAGGCTCTCGGGGTGGATGAACGACGCGAAGGTCGTGTACATCCCGCCCGCGATGCCGGCATAGGCGGCGGAAATGGTGAAGGCCGTGCGCTTGATGGCGTTGATGTTCACGCCCATGGCCTGCGCCGCGACGTCGCTTTCCCGCACGGCCCGGAAGGCCGAGCCGAGCTGAGAGCGCGACAGGGCGATGGTCACGGCCAGCAGGAGCGCGGCGATCAGCACGACGAAGGGGTAGGCCTTGAGGTCCGACGCCAGCTCGTAGCCGAACAGCGTCGCGGGCGAGATCCGGAAGCCGTTCGATCCGTTGGTGACCGACTGCCAGTTCAGGAATACCCACTGCATCGCCTCGCCGAAGGCGAAGGTCGACAGGGCGAGGTAGATGTCGCGCATGCGCAGCGCCAGCGCGCCGATCAGATAGCCGAGCGCCGCGGCCAGCAGGCCGCCCGCGACGATGGAGAGGAAGAATGGCGGGTGCCACAGGTTGTTGATGAGGCCGGCCGTATAGATGCCCACGCCATAGAAGGCGGCGTGCGACAGCGCGAACTGGCCGGTTTCGCCGATGACCACGTGCAGGCCCAGCGCCAGCACCACGAACACCATCAGAAGGTTGACGACATAGATGACATAGCCGCTGGCCACGAAGGGCAGGACCACGAGAACGGCGGCCATCAGCGCCAGGAGAATGCGGTCGATCTTGTTGCTCATACTTTCTTCACCTGCAGTTTTCCGCCCAACAGGCCCTGGGGACGCAGCAGCAGCACCACCATGATGGCGACGAACGGCGCGACCACGATGGCGTTGGTCGAGATGAACAGCCCCACCAGGTTTTCGGCCACGCCGATCACGAATCCGCCCACCACGGCGCCGGGCAGGCTGGTGATGCCTCCCACGATGGCGGCTGCGTAGGCCAGGATGGCGATGTGGCCGATGTCCGGCGTGATGAGGATCTTGGGCGTGATGAGCAGCGCGGCCACGGCCGAGATCAGGCCGGACAGCGCCCACACCATCATGCGGATGCGGGCCAGGTTCACGCCGACCAGTCGGGCCGCCTTCGGATTCATGCCGACGGCTCGCATTGCGCGGCCGACGCGGGTATAGGTGAACATGAAGAACAGCAGCAGCATCACGCCTACTGCGACGGCGAAGATCACCATGTCCAGCCGGGTCAGCACCGCGTCGCCGATGATGACGGCGTCGGTGGGCGCCAGCGGCGGCAGCGAGCGCGGCGTGTCGCCCAGGCCGGTCTGGCGCACGATGCCCTTGAGCGCATAGGCCAGCCCCAGCGTGGCGATCACCATCTGCACGCCCACGCCCTTCGAGGCGATGACGCGTTCCATCACGACGCGCTGGAACAGCCCCGACACGATGGCGACCGCGATCAGCGTGATCGGAATGACGGCCAGGTACGGCCAGCCCATTACCAGCGTGAGGAACAGGGCGATGTAGCCGCCGACCATGAAGATCTCGCCCTGGGCGAAATTGGGCACGTCGGTGGTCTTGAAAATAATGACGACGGCGACGGCCAGCAGCGCGTACACGCTGCCCGTCACCAGTCCCGACAGCACCCCCTGCTGCAGGAACAACCAGATATCGGCAAAGCTCATGATGTTCTCCGGCCGCCCGCGCAGCGCTGCGCCGCTGCGCGGGCCCGGCCTGTTTCGGGCCGCGGTTCTACTTCTGGTATTGCCAGGTGCTCTTGAATGCGCCGGGCACCAGCGACATATTGGTGCCGTCGAACTTGATGTAGATGGCTGATTCCTGCGCGGCGCGGTCGCCGGGGCCGAATTCGATCGGGCCGGCCATCACCTCGGAGTCGAACTTCATCGTTTCCAGCGCCTGCAGCACCTTCTCGCGCGTGGGCTGGGGGCCGGCGGCCTTCAGGGCGTTCACCACCGCCATGGCGGGCGGCAGGCCATAGGGCATGTACGACTGCGGGTAGCCGGGCTTGGCGGCCAGGTCGGGATAGGACTGCTTATACATGTCGTACACCCAGGTCAGCTTGGGACCGCCCGGCAGGTCGGACAGCACATCCTGGATGTACACATTCCTGAACGCGTCCTTGTTGCCCACGTTCTCCACCAGCTGCTTCAGGTCGGCCGTGCCGTTGACCGCCAGCACGATGGGCTTGTTCCAGCCCAGTTCCTGCGCCTTCTTGATGATGAGCGCGGCGGGGCGGGCATACGTGGTGAGCAGCAGCACGTCGGGATTGGCCGCGCGGATCTTCAGCATCGGGGCGGTGACGTCGGTGATGTTCGGATTCACCGACTGCACTTGCAGCACCGGATCGCCGAGCTGCTTGGCCTGGGACTGCGCGGCCTCCAGGTTCCAGCCGCCGTAGGCGTCGTCGTGGTTGATGTAGCCGATCTTCTTGGCCTTCAGGTGTTCCGAGGCGAACTGCACCATCGAGCCGCCCACCGCATGCTGCGAGATAGAGAAGGCGCCATAGATGTACTTGGAAGGCGGATAGAGCGCGCCGTCGCCCGAGGCGTTGAGCATGACGAGCGGCACTTTTTCGCGTTCGATGTACTCGCGCGAGGCGACCACGGCGGCCGAGCAGGACCCGCCGTTGAGCAGGAATACCTTGTCCTGTTCATTCAGTTTCTTCACCGCGGCGACCAGGTCGTTGGCGTTGCAGCGGTCGTCCTCGATGACGAGCTCGATCTGCCTGCCGTTCACACCGCCTTCCTTGTTGACCTTGGCGTACCACATCTTGGCGGCGTTCACCACGTCGAAGCCATAGGCCATGCCGCTGCCCGACAGGGGCGCGAACATGCCGATCCTGATGGTCTTGTCGGTGACGCCCGGCTCCTGCTGCGCGTGCGCGCCTGTCGATAGGGCCCACGCGCACAGCGCGGCAGCCGTCGCGTAGCGACTACGTTGATTCATGCTTTGTCTCCCGTTTCTGGATGCGCGCCTGTATTGGTGCGGCGCTTTGCTGCGTAGGCGGGCGGGCCGCCGGAATTTCCTACTGCATGCGGTAGCCGCCGTTCACGTCGATCACGCTCCCGGTGATGTAGCCGGCCGCTTCGGAGGCCAGGAAGCGCACGGCCGCGGCCACGTCGTCAACGGTGCCGATGCGGCCCAGCGGAATCGCCTGGGCTGCTGCGGCGAGCGCGCCGCTGCTGGTGACCGTGCTGCGCAGCATGTCCGTGTCGATCAGGCCGGGCGCGATGCCGTTGACGGTGACGCCCAGGTGCGCGGATTCGCGCGCCATGGCCTTGGTCAGGCCCAGCACGGCGGACTTGGCGGCGATGTACGACGCGCTGGATCGATAGCCGCCGAGCTGCGCGGCCACCGACGTGAAGGTGATGATGCGGCCGTGGGCCACCGGCGCGGCTTCACGCCGTCGCAGATAGGCGCGTCCGCACAGAAAGACGCCGCGCGCGTTGACGGCGAAGCTGCGTTCCCAGATGTCCAGCGTGGTGTCCCTGATCAACGGGCGTTCGCCGTTCTCCTGGAACAGCAGCAGGCCGGCCGCGCTGACCACGACCGCGATCGGGCCATGCCGGGCCTCGATTTCGTCGAACGCGCGCTCGACCGAGGCCTCGTCGCTGACGTCGAAGGCATGGGCGGCGTGCGGAGCGCCAAGCGCGTCCGCTACGCGGCCGGCGCGCCCGGCATCCACGTCCGAAACCACGACGCGGAAGCCGGCCAGCGCCAGTTCCCGGCAGACGGTGGCGCCGATGCCGCCGCCGCCGCCGGTCACCAGGGCGAGACGGGGGAGCGCGCCGGATCCGGCGGGCGTGGATACATTGGACATGCTGCCTCCTCGGTGGCGCGCCGCAAGCCTGGGGGTGGCAGGGCCGCTATCGCTAATTTTTTGCGATTATGTATACATGAGTTGCGGCTAGGTATAGGGGCTTACCCTGAACGTCGTTTGATTTAGGGCAATGGTCCTAGGGAAAGCGAGAGGATGGGCGCTTGACAAGGTCGCGCAAGTATTCTTCATGTATACAATGAAGACATGGATACGCTATCTCAACACGTTACCGATACGCTGCGGGACTGGGTGCTGCATGGCAAGTTCAACCCTGGCGCCCGTCTTGAAGAAATCCCGCTGGCCGAGAAGCTGGGCGTGTCGCGCACGCCGGTGCGCGCGGCGCTGGCGACGCTGGGCAACGAAGGTTTGCTCGAGCATCTGCCCAAGCGCGGATACACGGTCCGCGCCTATGACATCGGGGAAATCGTTGCCGCGTACGAGGTGCGCGCCGCGCTGGAGGGGCTGGCCTGCCGGCAGGCCGCCTTGCGCGGGCTATCGCATGATGCGGTGGCGGTGTTGAAGAATTGCCTGGACGACGGGGACCGGATCCTGGCGAAGGGAGAGTTGCTGCCCGAAGACCATCTGCCCTACCAGAAGGTGAACATCACGCTGCACAACGGCATCCTGGAGGCGGCGGGCAATCCGTGGGTGAAGCGCTTCGCCACGCAGGCGCAGGCCATCCCCTACGCGTCGGACCGCATCATCCTGTGGGAGGACCACGGGATCATCCTGCGCTCGCACGACGACCATCACCGCATCGTCAGCGCGATCATCGCGCGCGACGGCGCGCGCGCCGAAGACCTGATGCGCGAGCACGTCTACTACGCGGGCATCATTCTGAAGAACAATTACGAAAGGCTGGCGCAGGCCTACCGGGTATGAGGCCCGCACCTGGCCGGCCGCACCTAGCTGACGATGCCGGTTTCCAGGCAGGGATTGAATTCGCCGGTCTTGGGGTCGCGCAGGAACAGGACGCCGGTGGCCACGCCGAAATACGTGCCGTGCAGCTCCAGCTCGCCCTTCTGCACGCGGCGGCGGATGGACGGGAACGTCATCAGGTTGTTCAGGCTGTGCTCCACCGTCGCCAGCTCGAGGCGCTTCAGATTGGCCTGGCGATCGCCGGTGGCGGGGCCCAGGCGCTCGGCCACGGGTTCGATCTGCGACATCCACTTGCCGATGAAATCGCCCTTGGAGAGGGGCTTGGCGTCGTCGAAGAAGGAGCGGATGCCGCCGCAGGAGGCGTGGCCCAGCACGACGATGTGCTTGACGTTCAGGCCGTTGACCGCGAATTCGATGGCGGCGCTGGTGCCGTGGTAGGAGGATTCGGAATCGGGATCACAGGGCGGGACCAGGTTCGCGACGTTGCGGATCACGAACATTTCGCCGGGGCCGGCATCGAAGATGACCTCGGGCGAGACACGGGAGTCGCAGCATCCGATGATCAGGATTTCCGGGCTTTGCCCCAGTTCGGCCAGTTTCTGGTATCGGCTGCTTTCCGCGTGGAAGCGGCCTTGCAGGAATGATTGGTAGCCTTCAGAGAGTCTTTTTGGAAACATGATCTTTTCTTCCTCGTAGCGGAGCCAGGCATGCTGGCGCGCCGACACACGCAACAAGGGGCTTCGTTTGGAAGCCCCTTTTCATCGAGTCGACACGCGGAATTTTCCCATACTTGGCCCGGTGTTCCCCGGGCTAGACCCTGAGGCGGTGAGGGTTTTTGGCATGGGCGGGGCGGGCGATACGCTATATATGATAATGATTATCATTATTTATATGGCGGGCCTCCCATGAATATCGACTCCGACGATCCGGTGCGGGCGCCGGGTGCTTTCAGCATGAAACCGCTGATGTTCGAGACCTTCGCGTGCACGTTGGCGATGATGTCCTTCGTGGCGCTGATCGGGCCGATATCGCGGATGCTGGGGCTGGCGCCGTGGCAGGCGGGCCTGGCGGTGACGGTGGGCGGCGCCGCGTGGGCATTGTTCGCCCGCCGCTGGGGCGCCGCCAGCGACAGGCTGGGCCGCCGCCGCATCATTCTGCAGGGTCTCGGGGGCTTCGTGGTGTCCTATGCGGCCCTGTGCGCTTTCGTGATCGTTGCCCTGCGCCATCCGCCGCCGGTCTGGCTGGCCTTCGCGGGCGTGGTGCTGTTGCGCGGCGTGGCCGGAGGCTTCTATGCGGCGGTGCCGGCCACGGGAGCCGCGTTGATCGCCGATCACGTGCCGAGGGAGCGGCGGGCGGGCGCCTTGGCGACGCTGGGAGCCGCCAGCGGCATCGGCATGGTCGCCGGGCCGGGCGTGGCGGGAACGCTTGCCGTCCACAGCCTGGCGCTGCCGCTTCTCGTGACGGCGCTGCTGCCCCTGATATCCCTGGGGGTCTTGTGGCGCTGGCTGCCGCGCGCCGAGCATCACGCCGCGCCGGATGCGGCCGGCCTCAAGGCCGGCGATGCGCGCCTGCGCCGCCCCTTGCTGGTGGCCTTCGTGGCCATGTTCAGCGTTACCGTCGCGCAGGTGGTGGTGGGCTTCTTCGCGCTGGACCGGCTGCATCTGGATGCGGCGGCCGCGGCGCGCGCCGCCGGCATCGCCTTGACGGTGGTCGGCGTGGCGCTGATCCTGGCCCAGTTGCTGGTCCGCCGGCTGGGCTGGACGCCGGAGCGGCTGATCCGCATCGGATGCGCCGTCTCCGCCGTCGGCTTCGGTTCGGTCCTGTTCGCGGCGGGGCAACCATCGCTGTGGGCCGGCTACTTCGTCGCGGCGGCGGGCATGGGGTGGGTGTTCCCCTCCGTGACCGCGCTGGCCGCCAATTCCGTGAATGCGAACGAGCAGGGCGCCACGGCCGGCGCCGTCGCGGCGGCGCATGGGCTGGGCATGATCGCCGGGCCGCTAGCCGGCACGCTGGTCTATGACGCCGATCCGGGCGCGCCCTATGCGCTGATTGCCGTGCTGTTGGCGCTGGCGGCGTTGTGGCCGGCCCGCGCCAAGGGGGAAACGCCTCTTTCCGCCGCTATCGGGCGTTGACGTCGAGCGCCGTGACCCGGGTGAACCGCAGGGGCGTCACCGCCCGGATCTGCTTGATCTGGCCTGGCGCCAGCGGGCCGGATACGTCGTCGCGCACGCGGCCGATTTCCCGGCCCTGCTCGTCATACAGCACGAAGGTCAGCAGCACGCTATTGATGGGGCGGGCGGACTGGTTGGCAAGCAGCCCGGTGATGGCCGACACGTTCTGATTGACGTCCCGCACGGCCTGGACGTTGCCCAGCGTGACGCCATAGACCGGGCCTTGCGCGCTGGCGGCGCAAGACAGGCCGGCGAGCAGGGCGAAAGCAAGAACGGATTTCATGGCGGTCTCCCGTGTAGGCAGGCCTGCCTATCTCACCCCTTTCCGGACGCCGGCACAACGGGTCAAACGGATGAATGGGTAACAGCTTGCATGCCTTGGCCGCAAATTTACCGCCGAATGCGGCGCGGACATCGGAATATCGCGGAATCGCGGACTTCCCGGGCGCGGCCGCGGCGTTCGCGCCGCCGCTTCAGCGCGGCGTAAGCCTTGGCGATTCTTGACTTTCGGGGATCTTGCGCGGGCGTCCGGTTTGTTCGATGATGACCGGGCCGGCGATTTGGCCGGCGGATCGTGCGGCCCGCCATTGCGCCAGACTCCAGGCGCGCGGACGCCCAAGGGAGGAACCATGCTTTCCCGTACCAGCCAGTTGGCTTCTGCCATCCTGTTGTCCGCCTGCTTCGCCGGGGCAGCTTTAGCCCAGACCCCCGCCGCCACGCCCGCTCCCGCCAAGACGCCCACGCCGCAACAGCAGCGCATGGCCGACTGCAACAAGTCCGCGGAAGGCAAGAAGGGCGATGAGCGCAAGGCCTACATGAGCAGTTGCCTGAAGGGCGAGGCCGCGGCGCCGGCCAAACAGCTGACGCCGCAGCAGCAGAAGATGAAGGACTGCAACGCGAAGGCCGGCGAGCAGAAGCTGACCGGCGACAAGCGCAAGACCTTCATGAGCACCTGCCTGAAGGGCTAGGGCCTACACCGTCGCGACCGGTGTCACGGGCGAGCCGATGGCATGCGGCAGGCGCAGCGGAGGCGCCGTCAGCATGAAGTGGTGGCGGCCATTGGCGTGCAGCCAATCGGCCAGGTCCTTCAGGTACCACAGTTCGGCCAGGGGCAGGCCCAGCTTGAACAGGCAATGGTGGTGCAGGGGAAGCATGGCGCGCAGGCCGCTTTTCTCGCGCGCCGGGTAGGCCTCCACCGCGTAGTTGTCGGCGCAGATGGCGGCAATGCCGCTATCGGTGATCCATTGCAGCAGCGCGGCGTCGGTGCCGTCCAGCGCCGCGCCGTAGCGGTGCAGCACCTCGGCGTCGGGCTTGCCGTTCATGGCGACGACCGCTTCCGCGTAGCCGGTGCGCAGCACCAGCATATCGCCGGGCTCGACGCTAATGCCGTCCGTCTCCAGCACGTGCATCAGTTCCGCATGGCCGATCAGCGTGCGGCCGGGGCCGTAGTGGCGGAACAGGTCCACCAGCACGCCGCGTCCCTGCATGCCTTTCTGGGCCAGGTTCTCCACGCCCAGCTTGAGCGCCGCGGACGGGCCCCCGCTGTTGCAGCCGCAGCCGGTATGGTCGCCGTCGGCCGGCCCCACGATGTCCACGCCGGCCTGGAAGCCGTTGTAGTAGCGCAGCTCGGCGCGGCCGTCGCCGTCGGCATCGAACAGCGCGCCCACGTGCGCAAGCGCATCCCATTGGGTGGAGTACTGCATGGACAGCAGCACCTGGTCGTCGCTCAGTACGTCCACTGCGTCCGGATTGACGTTGCGCAGCGGGAAATTCAGGTAGGGCGTGTCCGCGAGGCGGGTGGGGCTCAGCTGCGGCGGATGGCGGCGCGGGTTGAGCACGTTGCCGCCGGGCAGGTCCAGCGGCAGGGACAGGCAGAAGGTCTTGCCGGCGCGGATTTCGCGGGCTCCCTTCAGGACCTGTTCTTCCGTGATGAGATTCAGGCGGCCGAGTTGGTCGTCGGGCCCGAAGTCGCCCCAGTTGGAGCCTTCGGGCCGGTGTTTCCAGCGCTGCATGCGATCACTCCGTCAGGAAGTCGACGACCGCGCGGGTGAAGGCTTCCGGTTGCTCCCAGTTCGAGATGTGGGAGGTATTCAATTCCAGATAGCGGCCGCCGGGGATGGCGTTCGCCAGCTCGCGGCCCTGCGCGGGCGTGGCCGCGAGATCGTGCGTGCTGCTGATGACCAGCGTGGGCGCCGTGATGGAGGCCACCTGCTCGCGGAAATCGGCGTCGCGCAGCGCGGCGCAATTGCCCGAGTAACCGGCGTCCGGCGTGCGGCGCAGCATGTCGATCAGCACCTGGGTCAGGCCCGGCTCCGCGGCGCGGTAGCCATCGGTGAGCCAGCGCTCGACGAGCGTGGGCGCCATGTTTTCCAGCTTTTGCTCGGCCACCGCGGCGATGCGCGCGCTCCAGCCTTCGGCCGATCCGATCCGCGCGGCGGTGTTGCACAGGATCAGCTTGCCCACGAGTTCGGGGCGCGCCAGCGCCAGCCACAAGCCGGTGGGGCCGCCCATCGACAGGCCGCAGAAGTGCGCGCGTTCGATGTTCAGGTGCGCGAGCAGCTCCGCGACGTCGTTGCCCAGCTGCTCGAAACTGTATTCGCCTTCGGGAACCGACGATTTGCCATGGCCGCGGGTGTCGTAGCGCAGTACGCGGAAATGCTTGCTCAGTTCGGGAATCTGGCGGGCCCACATATCGGAGCAGGTGCCCAGCGAATTGGAGAGCACGAGCACCGGCGCGTCGGCGGGGCCATCGATGACGTAATACAGCCGTGCCTGGCTGAGATCGGCGTAAGACATTGGGGAATTCCTAGGGGATAAGGCAACGGCCGTCCGGGGCGGCCGTGTCGGCATTACAGGTGGCAGGTGCCGTCGACGTAGGCTTTGCGCCAGCGCGTGATGGTCACGCGGTCGAACAGATCGGCCTTGGAGAACGGGTCGGCGTCGATGAACTGCTGCGCGGCTTCGCGCGTGTCCAGGTCAACGATGTACAGGCCGCCGCCGGCGTCCTTGCCGTCATCCTGCAGCTTGGCGCCGCAGGCCAGCAGCAGGCCCTTGTTGGCATCCAGGAACGCCAGGTGGGCGGCGCGGTGCCGCTGGCGGACTTCCTGGTGGTCGGGCTTGTCGAAGGTCTCGATGATGTACGGCATGGACGGCTCCTGTCAGATCGCGGAGGGATGGCGCGCCAGCGCCGTGACGTTGATATCCATATACGGGAACAGCGGCAGCGAGGACAGCAGCGTGTGCAGCTCGTCATTGCTTTCCACGTCGAAGATGCTGACGTTGGCGTAGCGGCCGGCCACGCGCCAGAGGTTTTTCCACTTGCCGTCGCGCTGCAGTTGCTGCGCCAGGGCCTTTTCGTCGGCCTTCAGCTTGTCGGCGCGGTCGGCGGGCATGTCGACGGGAAGATTGACCTGCATTTGAACCATGAACAACATGATGGACTCTCCTTGATGCCGCCCAGGCACGCGCCCGGACGGCGTATCGGCAAAAAACTCAGCGGGAAAATTTCAGCGGCAGGCCGGTGAGGCGCAGCAGCTCGTCGGCCGTGGTGTCGCCGAACATATCGATGACGGTGACCCCGTCGGCGCGGATGTCGAACACGGCGACGTCCGTATACACGCGCGAGACGCAGCGCACGCCGGTCAACGGGTAGGTGCAGGCCTCGACCAGCTTGCTCTGGCCTTCGCGGGTCTGCAGTTCCATCATCACGAACACGTCCTTTGCGCCGATGGCCAGGTCCATCGCGCCGCCCACGGCGGGGATGGCGTCGGGCGCGCCCGTGTGCCAGTTGGCCAGGTCGCCGTGCTGCGACACTTGAAAGGCGCCCAGCACGCAGATGTCCAGGTGGCCGCCGCGCATCATGGCGAACGAATCGGCGTGATGGAAGAACGAGCAGCCTGGCAGCTCGGTCACGGGCTGCTTGCCGGCATTGATCAGGTCATAGTCCTCCTGGCCCTTGGCCGGCGCGGGACCCATGCCCAGCATGCCGTTCTCGGTGTGGAGGATGACTTCGCGGTCGGCGGGCAGGTGGTTGGCGACGAGCGTGGGCAGGCCGATGCCGAGGTTCACGTAGGCGCCTTCGGGAATGTCCTGCGCGACGCGGGCGGCGATCTGGTCGCGGGTGAGTTTGGTGCTCATTGCTGCTCCTTGGCGGCCGGTTGGGCGTCGATCTGCACGACGCGCTTCACGAAGATGCCGGGGGTCACGACGGTTTCGGGGTCCAGTTCGCCCAGTTCGACCACTTCGCGCACCTGGGCCACGGCCACGCGCGCGGCGCTGGCCATGATGGGACCGAAGTTGCGGGCCGTCTTGCGGTAGACCAGGTTGCCCCAGCGGTCGCCGCGCTCGGCCTTGATGAGCGCGTAATCGGCGTGCAGCGGGTACTCCAGCACGTATTGGCGGCCGTTGATTTCGCGGGTTTCCTTGCCATCGGCCAGCGGCGTGCCGTAGCCGGTGGGCGAGAAGAACGCGCCGATGCCGGCGCCGGCGGCGCGGATGCGCTCGGCCAGGTTGCCCTG
>NZ_JBLZXF010000042.1:0-3197 GCF_050285585.1 Achromobacter sp.
TGTCGGGGTCGCTCCGCGCGCCTGGCGGTCGGAACAGCGGAAATAGCGGTGCTTTCGGCCAGTATCCATTCGGCCAGGCGGGTGGCGGCTTCCGTGGACGGGTCTTCCTCGCGCACGCACAGGTAGTAGTCCAGCCCCGTGTCCAGCCGCTGCTCGAACGGCTGCGTCAGGTGGCCGGCGGCAAGTTCCCCTTCAATCAGCGCCAGGCGCAGCAGCCCCACGCCGAGGTCCGCCAGGACCGCGCCCAGCGTGAGTTGCGCATCCTCCAGCAGTGGACCGTTCAGCCGTTCCGGCCGCACGCCCGCCTGCGCGAACCAGGCCGCCCAGCGCGCGCGGTCGCCGTCGTGCACCAGCGGCGCCCGCGCCAGGTCCCGCGGATGCTTGAACGGCCCATGGCGATCGGCAAAGGCCGGCGTGCAGACCGGCACCACGGCGCCCGCCAGAAGGCGCGTGGCCTGGCAGCCGGGCCAGCGGCCGGCGCCAAAACGGATCGACAGGTCCGCCGAATCGCTCGGATACGTGCCGTGCATGGCGTAGACCACATTGATGCCGATGTCCGGATGCTCCCGCATGAAGCGCCCCAGCCGCGGCAACAGCCAGCCGGTGCCCAGCAAGCCCGTCACGCCCACGGTGACCTGGGTCAGGGTGGCGCGTTCCTGCGCCTGGCGCGTGGCGCTGCGCAACACGGTGAACGCCGTGTGGATCGAGCGGTAGTAATCGCGCCCTTCGTCCGTGAGACAAAGCGAACGGCCCTTGCGCATCGTGAGCGGCGTCTGGATGTAGCTTTCCAGCAGATGGAGCTGATGGCTGACGGCAGACGGCGTGATGTTCAGCTCGGCGGCGGCGTCGGCGATGGAGCCGTGCTGGGCGAACGCTTCGAATGCGCGTATCGCCCGCAGGGGCGGCTCGGGAGTGTCGCGTTCGGAGATCATGGGTATTCACTCAAAAAATTCATGTATTGAATTTCAATCAGTTGTTTTCGGATTCGCCGCCCTATAGTCCTCATGAAAACAAGCCGTGCTTATATTGTTTGGTTCAAAGCATATATGAATTTTTTAGATATGAATTGACCCGATAGGCATCCAACTCGATTCATGATTCAAGGGGAACACAATGAAGGCGAAGGTATTGGGCGGCATGATCCTGGCTTGCGCGGCCGCCGGCGCGCAGGCCGATGGCGGCAGCATCACCCTGGCGTCCTGGGGCGGCTCGTTCCAGAAGGCGCAGCGGGAAGCCTGGTTCACGCCCGCCGAAAAAGCGCTGGGCGTGACCATCAGGGAAGACACCACGTCCGGCCTGGCCGATGTGCGCACCCAGGTCGCGTCCGGCAAGCCCGCGTGGGACATCGTGCAGCAGGGCAACCAATCCTGCCCCTTGATGGAGAAGGAAGGCCTGCTGGAGAAGCTGGACCCGGCCATCGTCGACACGACCGGCATTCCCGACAACATGAAGTCGGACTATTGGGTCGCCGACGTGGTGTACGGCGTGGTGATCAGTTGGAACAAGGAGGCCCTCAAGGGAGCGCCGCCCCAGAATTGGAAGGACTTCTGGAACACGCGCGAATTCCCGGGCATGCGCTCCCTGAGGCGTTCCCCGCTCTACAACATCGAGGCCGCGCTGCTGGCCGACGGCGTGGCGCCTTCGGACATCTATCCGCCCGACGTCGATCGCGCCTTCCGCAAGCTGGCCGAACTCAAACCCAGCGTGGGCGCATGGTGGGGGTCCGGCGCCGAATCCGTGCAGTTGATGCAGCACGGGGAAGTCGACATGTCCGGGATCTGGAACGGACGCATCCAGGACCTGATCACCGAAGACCCGAGGATGGGCTTCTCGTGGAACCAGCAGATCGTGCTGTACGACTGCCTGGCGATTCCCAAAGGGGCGAAGAACAAGGAAGCCGCGATGAAAGTGCTGGCTTATCTCGTCAAGCCCGAAACGCAGGCGCGCCTGTCCACGCTGATCAACTATGCCCCGGCCAACGAAAAGGCCTATGAAACCGGCATCATCAGTCCGGAGCTGGCGGCCAGGCTGCCCAACTCGCCGGAGAACCGCGCGGGCGCCGTGGTGCTGGATACGCAATGGTGGGCGCAGAACTACGACGCAATGTCCAAGCGCTTCGATCTGATGCTGCAACGCTGAAGGCGGGGACACGGCCATGACGGATGCGAAACAGCGAGGCCTGCCCATCGCGGCGGAGGGCCTGTGCAAAGCTTATGGCGCGCAGACAGTGCTGGACCAGGTGGACCTGGAGGTGCGCAGCGGGGAGTTCCTGACCTTGCTGGGCCCTTCCGGCTCGGGCAAGACTACGCTGCTGATGGCGCTGGCCGGCTTCGTGCAGCCCGACGCCGGCGACCTGCGGTTCGGCGGCCGCAGCATGGTGTCCGAGCCCGCGCATCGGCGCGACATCGGCATGGTGTTCCAGAGCTACGCGCTCTTTCCTCACATGACCGTGGGCGAGAACATCGGCTATCCCTTGCGGCTCAGGAAATGCGCCAAGGCCGAGATCCGCGAGCGGGTCGCCGGCGCGCTGGAACTGGTGCGCCTGCCGGACGTGGCCGACCGGCGCGTCAGCCAGCTGTCCGGCGGGCAGCGCCAGCGGGTGGCGCTGGCGCGAGCGATCGTCTTCGAGCCCGCGATCCTGCTCATGGACGAGCCGCTCTCGGCGCTGGACAAGCAATTGCGCGAGCAGATGCAGCGCGAGATCCGCCAGCTGCACGACCGCCTGGGCGTCACGACCGTGTACGTCACGCATGATCAGCGCGAAGCGCTGACCATGTCGGACCGCGTCGCGGTGATGAACCGCGGCCGCATCGAGCAGATAGCCGGCGCGCGCCGCATCTACCAGCGGCCCGCCACGCGCTTCGTGGCGGATTTCATCGGCGAATCGCATTTCCTGCCGGTCAGGCGCGAGGGCGGCCGGCACCTGGTGGCCGGTCGGCCGCTGGCGCTGCCCGCGGGGCAGGATGCGCCGGGGGGCGACGAGGCATGGCTGATGTTGCGTCCGGAAAACCTGATGCTGGCGGACGCCGCGCCGGATCCGGCCTGCAATCTGTTGAGCGGCGTGGTGGCGGATACGGTCTTCCAGGGCGAAAGCTCCCGCCTCTTCGTGCGCCTGGACGACGGCCTGGAGGTGTCGCTGCGCCTGGGGCCCACGCAGATCCGCGAGTCGGGCATCGCGACCGGCCAGAAAGTGACCC
>NZ_JBLZXF010000042.1:3297-35974 GCF_050285585.1 Achromobacter sp.
CGGCCTGGAGGTGTCGCTGCGCCTGGGGCCCACGCAGATCCGCGAGTCGGGCATCGCGACCGGCCAGAAAGTGACCCTGGCCCTGCACGTCGAAGACACCGTGCTGATCCCCAAGGAGGCCCGCGATGGCCGCTGACGCCACCTTGCCGCGCGCCCAGGCTGCCCGCGCCGCGCGGGCGCGCCATGGCCAGTGGCGCCTGCTGCTGCTGGCCGCGCCGGCGCTGCTCTTGCTGGCCATGGTGCTGCTGGGCCCCATCCTGTGGCTGTCGGCCCTGTCCGTCATCGGCCCGGACGGACTGACCTTCGCGAATTACGAGCGCCTGTGGCACGGCGCCTTCCTCTACAGTTTCCGCACGACCTTCGAACTCGCGCTGCTGGTGACGGCGGTGTGCGCGCTGCTGGCGTATCCCCTGTGCTATCTGATGGCGCGGGTATCGGCGCGCGCGGCGGCGCTGCTGATGCTCTGCGTATTGCTGCCGTTCTGGACTTCGCTTCTGGTGCGCACCTACGCGTGGCTGATTCTTCTGCAGCGGCGCGGGGTCATCAACGGCTGGCTGGCCGACCTGGGCCTGACCGACGCGCCGCTGCGCCTGGTCCACAACTTCACCGGCACCGCCATCGGGATGATCCACATCATGCTGCCCTTCATGGTGCTGCCGCTCTATGCCAGCATGCGCGCCATCGCCGCCGACTACATGCAGGCGGCGGCCAGCCTGGGCGCCACGCCGGGGCAGGCTTTCCGCCAGGTCTACCTGCCCCTGTCCCTGCCGGGGCTGGCCGCCGGTTCGGTGCTGGTCTTCGTGTTGTCCCTGGGCTTCTACGTCACGCCGGCGGTGCTGGGCGGCGGCCGGGTGGTCATGTGGTCCATGCAGATCGAACGCAACATCTCGCTCTACGGCGACTGGGGCGCCGCCAGCGCCCTGGGCGTGGTGCTGCTGGCCGTGACCCTGCTGTTCATCTGGCTGCTGGGCCGCCTGTTCGGCCTCGAAAAACTCCTGGCGAGGTAAGGCGATGCAGAACTCGTTCCATACGCGCGCGCCCTGGTGGCTGACGCCCCTCTGCGCGCTCATCGTGCTGTTCCTGGTGGCGCCCACGCTGGTGGTGATCCCCATGAGCTTCTCGGACTCGCGCTTCCTCACCTTCCCGCCCGCTTCCTGGTCGCTGCGCTGGTACCTGGAGTACTTCCAGAGCCTGGAGTGGCGCGAGGCCACCTGGGTGTCGCTGCGGGCGGCGGTGGGCACCACGGCGCTGGCCACGCCCCTGGGCCTGGCGGCCGCCTACGCCGCGGCCCGCGTGACGGCAGGCCATGCGCGCTGGCTGCGGCTGGTATTCCTGCTGCCGCTGGCACTGCCGGTCATCCTGTGCGGGGTAGGGGTGTTCCTGCTGTACGCGCGGCTGGGGCTCAACAACACGCTGCTCGGGCTGGTGCTGGCGCATACCTGCCTGGCCCTGCCGCTGGTGTTCATTACCGTCAGCGCGGCCTTGGCCAGCTTCGATTTCAGCCAGGAGATGGCCGCGCGCAGCCTGGGGGCGCATCCGCTGCGGGCGTTCCGCGACGTGACGCTCCCGCAGATCCGCTTCTCGGTGATGGCCGCGGCCATCCTGGCCTTCATCACCTCGCTGGACGAAGTGGTGGTGGCGCTATTCATCGCCGGCGGCCCGAGCGCCACGCTCACCAAGCGCATGTTCAATTCCCTGCGCGATGAAGTGGATCCGGCCATCGCGGCGATCTCCACCCTGCTCATTCTTGTGTCGGTGGCGCTGCCGCTGGCCGCGCGGGCCCTGCAGCGGCGCCGTTGACGTCGAACCGTCTTCTTCCACAACGACTTACCTCCGGAGACCTCACAATGGCGCTACATTTTCCGCGCGAGACGTTTTTCGACCGCATACGGGAAGCGCGCAAGCGCATGCAGGCGGAAAACCTGGATGCCTTGTTGCTGTTCGCCCAGGAAAGCCATTACTACCTGACCGGATTCGACACGGCGGGCTACGTGTTCTTCCAATGCACGATCCTGACCGCCGACGACCGGCCGCCCATCCTGCTGACCCGCCGCCCCGACCTGGTCCAGGCCCAGCGCACCTCCATCGTCGAAGACATCCGCATCTGGTACGACAACGAGGGCGCGGATCCGAGCATCGACCTGAAGGCCATCCTGGAGGAACTGGGGCTGGCCGGCAGGCGGGTCGGCATGGAAACCGACAACTTCGGCCTGGTCGGCAAGAACCATGCGCGCGTGCAGGCCCGCCTGGCCGACTGGTGCAAGCTGGTCGACGCCTCGCACCTGGTGCGCGCCTTGCGGGTGGTGAAATCGGAAGCGGAACTGCGCTACGTGCGCGAAGCCGCGAGCCTGGCCGACGACTCGCTGCTGGCCATGCTGGAGACGGCGCGGCCGGGCGCGTTCGAAGGCGATATCGCGGCGGCCGGGGCGGCGGTGCAATTCCGCGGCGGCGGCGATCCGCCTCCGGGCGGCCCGGTGCTCGGATCCGGCGATCGCGCCTTGCTGGTGCGCACCGCCACGGGCTATCGGCACCTGGACGACGAAGACCAGCTGACGCTGGAGTTCGCCGCCAGCTACCGGCACTATTGCGCCTGCCTGATGCGGACCGTGGCCATCGGAAAGCACGATCCGCGGCAGGAGCGCATGTTCGACATCACGCTGGAGGCGCTGACCGCAATGACGGCCGCCGCGCTGGCGGGCAACCCGTTGGGCGATATCGACCAGGCCCACCGTCGCGTATTCGATCGGCACGGCTACGGCCATGCGCGCATGGCGGCTTGCGGCTATTCGCTGGGAGCGACCTTCCGGCCCAGCTGGATGGACGTGCCGCCCCTGCTGTTCGCCGAGAACGGCACGCTGGCCGAGCCCGGCATGGTGCTCTTCCTGCACGCCATCCTGATCGATACGCCCAACAACCTCGCCATGTCGCTGGGCCACACCCTGGTGGTGTCGGAGAGCGGCGCGCCCGAGGTCCTGAGCAAGCTCAAGCCGACCTACCGCGTGTGTCGCTAGCGACGCGGGGAAGGGTTCAGTCCGTCTTCCAGCCTCACTTGCGGAAGACGGCCTTGCCCTCGGGCTGGCCGCCCGGGCCGGGCAGGGCGGCCAGCGCCGCGCAGGCCTGGAGGTTCAATGCCACGAATTCGCTCCAGCTGTACAGGCGGACGTAGCGCGTCGCGTACATCCGGTCGACCCGGCAAATGTCGGGTCGGTCCGCGTAGATGGCGCAGGTCCTGGTGTCGGACGCGTAGTGGCGGCAGGTGCCGTCGCCGCGATCCAGAAACTGCGTTTCCCTGGAAAGATGCACGTTCTGGCAGCACAGGCCGCATTGGTGGCAGGGGAAGGCGGAATCGGCGGTCGGCGAGCAGGAGCTGGACATGGGGAAGGGCGGAGCCCCGGCCTGGCGAGGCGCGGGGCTATCCGGATTCTGAATCGGCCTACTGGCCGGAAGCGGCCTGGCCGATATCCTGCACGCGCGCCTTGGTCGTCTCGACCAGCTGCCCGTCCTGTTGGAGGATGGGCGTGTCGATCATGGCCTTGATCAGCTGCGCGAACTTGACCGAGCGGAACACGGTCTCACGCGCATCGGAAGAGTACGCCTGGTAGTCTTCGCCGTGGGTGTCGATCGTGCTTCTGAGATCGCTCACCGAGCGGCGCAGTTGCGAGCTGACCTTGGAGAACGTGCCGTTGGCCAGGGTCGTGACTTCCTGGATCGCCTTCAGCTTCTTGGTCGTCAGGGCGGCGTCGTCGCGGATGGTCTTGGCCTTTTCCAGATTGCTGCGCGCATCATTCAGCGCGGCCTCCGCCTTGTTGCCCACGATATGTCCGAAGATCGCCAGCGCTGGCCCGGCGACCAGACCGCCCAGCACCGCGGTGCCCAAGGCGACTCCGCCTCCGCCCGCCGAGATGGCGCCACCGCCCAGCCAGGCCAGCGTGGCATTGGTGGCCGCGGCGCCGCTCAGCGTGGAGATGGCGGTGCCCGTGCTGGCCGTGCCCAGCAGCATGGTGCCGTTGTAGGCGCCGAAAGCCACCGCCGCGCCGCCGCCCAGGCCTGCTCCGACGCCCAGCCCGGCGTCCTTCAGCAGCTGGTAGTCCTTTTGGAGGTCTTCCAGCGACAAGGTCGAGAAGTCGCCCTGCTGCAGTTTGTCGAGTTCGGCCGTTTCGATGATATCGACGTTCTTCAGGCGCCCGAAGGTGTCGATGAAGTCGGCGATGACGCCATTGAAGGCGCGCAGCTTGCGCGAGCCGTAGTCCTCCAGCACGCCGTTGGTCGCTTCTCGCTGAGTGGCGACCAGGCTACGCGCCTGGTCGACCATGGTTTTGGCATCGTTATTGATGCCGCTGGCATCGTTTTGGTCGATCGCGCCGTTGACGCCCTTGTATACGCCGTACAAGGCTGAACCGGCCGCGACTACACCCAGAATGATGGGAACCGCCATGATTGTCTTCCTTATTCGAGAACGATGGAGAGGGTCTTGTTGATTTCCTGCTGCGTGATCTCGGCGCGCTTCAGCAAATCCTCGAAGATGTAGTCTTCCACCTGGTAGTGGTGCTTGAAATCGTTGAGCAGACGCCATTCGACGTTGGATATCCGGCCGCCCGCGAGGGCCAGCAGCATCAGTTCGAAGAGCATGAGCTTGGGGACGGCGGGCATCTCCGACTTCTTGCCCTTGAGGATTTCCCGCAGGACGCCCGAAGCCACCGTGAGCCGGGTTTCCGGTTCTTCGATCTTGTGCAGGGGAAAGGTCCGCAGCCGCTCCACGATGCGGTCTTCGATCTGCTGGCCCGAGCCGAAGAATCGGTGGGTATCCAGACGGCACTCGGCCTTCGCTTCCTCCAGCAGCGTTTCATCGCTGCTGGATTTCTTGATGGAAATCTTGGAGATATTGGTTTGCGGCGTGATTTCGTCTTTCAGCTTGCCATCCCAGAGCAAGGGCTTGTCGGCGAGAATCAGCAGTTCCGCGACTTCAATGAAATCTTTTCTGTCGTGATCGGAAAGAAGTTTCAGCAGCATTTTTCGTTTCTGATGAGGGTGAGTGACGGGGGGCGAGGCTTAGAGCTTCAGGGGCTGATCGGATGCCATGAAGTCGTCGAACTCCGCCATCGAACGCAATTGAAGTTGCTTGCCCAGCAGGCTCGCATATTCATCGATGGCGGCGGAAAACGCATTGATGTCCGCGGGATTCGGGGTGTCGACCACGGCAAGCAGCCGCAGGGCTTGCTGGCGCAGTTGCGGCATCTCCTGGCGCAGGAAGGCGTCCACGGATTCCTGTTGCTCGGCGATGCTGGCGCGGGCCGCGGCCTGGATGGCGCGCACGCGTTCCAGGTTTACGCGGGAGGTTTCCGCCGCCGTCGCCGCATCCAGGGCGCTTTGGTAGAAGAGGGTGGAGAGCGAGTAGCCGATCATGCCGCCGATGGCCGCGCCAACGAAGGGAATCGGGATGGCGAGCTGGCCCAGCGCGGCCATCATGCCGCTCGATAGCATGCCGGCGCCTTTTTCGCCCACTTCCGTCAACAATTCCGCTTCGCTGATCTCGCCCGTTACGTACCGCTTCACGGACTGGCCCAGCGACAGGCAGACGTTCAGCGCCAGCGTCGGGGCGCTGGTGTTGGCGAGCGTGCGCAAGGCCTGGTTGCCGGACTGTTGCATGCCGCCCTTGATCGCCGCGCCGGCCAGCGCCGTGGCGTAGCCCATCGCGCCGGCCTTGGCGGTGTCGGTTGCCATGTCGACCAGCGCTTCCTTGGCGGTCTTCTCGTCCTGGGCCAGCGCCAGCGAGTTTTTCAGCAGCGTGATGCAGCCGCCGATGATGGCCCCGAACTTCGCGCCCTCCATGCCCGCGCGGTGGCTGGTGCGCGCGATTTCCATTGCGGTGGCGAGTTTCGGATTTTCGCGGCAGAAGACGGCATATTCGGACGTCATGCCGCTGTCCTTGACGTTGTCGGCCAGCTGGTCGTAGTTGGCGGCTTCGCGCCGGAGTTTTGCCGCATCTTCCGGTCTGCCGGCTTGCTCCGCCCTCTGGGCGGCGGCGCGGCGGGCGGCGGCCTGGTCCTGGCAGAATTCCCTCGCGCCCATCGCTTGCCGATCGAGTTTCGCGGCCTCTTGCTGGTGCTTCGCGGCCGCCTTCTCGTATTCCCGCGCAACGCTGGGGTCGCCCCTTTGACTTGCCGACTTGGCCTGCTCGCTGGCCTGTTGCGCCTGTTTGCGCAATGCCTGGCTTTGCTGCCGCAGCGCCTGGGGTCCTTCGAATTGCTCCGACGGCAACTCAAGCTTCACGCCGCGGTATCGCTTGAATTCTCCCTCGTCGCGGGCGATGCTCTCGAACAGCTTTTCGCGGCTGCCGACGAACTTCATTTGCGCCTGCGAGCCTTCGATGATCTGTCCGTTGCGCAATTCGACGAGGTCGACGACGGTGTGGTTCCTGCCGTATTCGGGCAGGTCGTCGCTGCGAGAAACGCGGATATTGGACCGCTGGATATGGGCCTCGGCGTTGCGGCGGCTGGTCGCGCTGACTTCGGCGGAATAGCCGGCCTGCTGCTTGATATTCTTGGCGCCTTCCAGCGGATCGGGATGGACCCTGTGCTTGGCGATATCGGCAAGCCCCTTGGCGAACTCCTTGCCGGTTTCGTTATCCACGCCGCGATAGCCGATGATGAATTCGGCGTTCGCGCTGCCGAACCGGTTCACGGTCTCGTCGGCCGACAACGCGATGCCGGCACGCGCGATCTCTTGCTCGGCGCGCGTCTTGCGATCTTCGCGGGCGTCGGGCGCGGGAGCGTTCTGGTCATTGATGGTCATTGATGTTCCTTGGGGAATTCAAGATCGGGCTACGAGGGAATCGCCTGCAGGACATGGCGCTTGAGCCGCTCGAACTCGCTTCGCGTCAAAGCGCCGGATTGGTGCAGGGCAAATAGTGAATTGAGCTCGGCGATGCACGGGCGGCATGCCGCTGGCGGTGTCCCGGATTTCGCGGGCGGCGCATCGTCCGCGCGCGCGCTGCGGTCCTGGCGTGGCGAAGCGAGGGTGTCGGATCCGTCGCCTCGCTTGCCGGGCCGGAGGCGGGCGATCCCTCGGGCTATCGCCTGAACGCCCGCCGCAATGCCATAGAGCACGGAAAAAACGAGAAACAGGAATATCAGGAATGCAATCAATTTCATTCCTGCTCCCATGAGGCAATGGCGTCCTGCAGGCTTTCGAGCAAGGCATGGCGCAGGGCAGCCGGCTGCAAAATGCGCACGTGCGGCAGCCAGTAACGCACCAGGGGCAGCAATTGCTGGGGATGGCTGATCTGGGTCGTGACCAATAATGAGCCGTCCGGGCCCGTTCGATTCAACTGCTGCGGCAATAGCGGGCGGCGGGTGAAATAATGCGCGGCTTCCGGAGAAACGCGAAGCAGGACTTCCGTGGTGTCCGGCGTAAACCAGACGTCGTCCTTGTTATTGATGTAATCGTGGTGCGCGGGGTCCGGGGTAAACCGGCTTCCTGCATCCACGTGCAGCGCGCCAATGCGGCTGACGCTGAAATTCTTGAGCCGGCCATCCTCGGTGGCAGCCAGATACCAGATGCCGTTCTTGTGGATAAGCCGATAGGGCTGGACCCGCCGGGGTTTGTCCTTGTATTCAAAACGGCACTCGTGCTGCGCCTGAATGGCCTGCTGCAACTGGGAAAATGCCGTGTTCCGGCCCCGCAGGTCTTCCTGCGCGGCGGGTTGCACATGCACGGCGCGTTTCGCCGCCGGTGTTTGCAGCTGTTCAAGCAGGAAGCGCAGGCTGGGATCGGGAAACAGATATTGCGTGCCGGCCAATTGGGCGTAGTCGTTCAGGTTGCGCGCCGGCACGGTGCTGCGGGCGGCATGGGTGAGTTGCCACCGTCCGTCGCCGTTGCGTTCCGCAATATGTAACAGCCGTTCGCCCAAGTCGCGCTCGATCGTGCGCACGTCGACCTGGAAGTCGAGGGCGAGCTGATGCTTATCTATCGCGTCGCCCTGATGCAGCAGCGCGAGTATGTGAGAGAGGCGTTGCGCCAGTTTTTCCCCTTTGGCACTGGCGCGGCGCGTATTTTCAACAGGCATTTTCGTTCGGCGGTGGGTTATCGACGAGGGGAGTTTAGGGAACGCCTGCGACACGTTGTGTCGCAACACCCTGTCGCATTATTGTTTTTTTTTGTAATAAAAATATATTGAAAGCAGGAAATGTAAGCGAAATCGGGAAAAAATGTTTTCGCCATTCCCGGCTCGCCGCGATCCGCGAATGGCCGGCAGGGAGCTGCGATTTAATCCGGGCGCGGCCGGTCCATCCGATTCAATATGGCCCGGGCCCGGGAGGGCCTGTCCGAAATCGCAATATGTCCGGTCAGCGGAAATGCGATCCGGCGTCTTAGAATTCGCAATCAGAGACGGGGCGGGCGCTCCGGCGGAGCCTGCGCGTGCGGGCCGGCGATGAATCGAACCGAGAGAAATGGATGGACAAGCGACTAGACCTGGAATTGCCGGCGATCCAGGAGGGGGCGGCACATGCCGCGGGGCCTGATACGCCCATTGCCATCGACATCGAGGCCGACCCGACGCTGGGCTATGCGTCGCTGGAGAACTCGGTGCCCGTCGTCCGCTCGCTGCGCCTGACCAACCGGTCGTCGCAGACGTTTGAGGCGGTGGAGCTGCGGGTGAGCTGCAATCCGGCGTTCGCGCAGGGCGTCACCCTGCGGTTCGACCGCCTGCAGCCTGGCGAGACGCGCCGCAACGCGCCGCTGGACCTGACGCCCGATCATGCCTATGTCGCGGACCTGCAGGAGGCGGTGCGCGCCAGCATCAATGTGGTGGTGCAGTCCGGCGATCGCGAGCTGGCCCGCGCGGCGCAGCCGGTGACGGTGCTGGCCTACGATCAATGGGCGGGCACGCGCGCCCTGCCCGAATTGCTGGCCGCCTTCTCGATGCCGAACAATCCGGCCGTGGACGTGCTGATCGGCAAGGCCGCCAGGCTGTTGCGCGGTGAGCACGACGATCTGCAGATGAACGGCTACCAGTCCAGGAGCCGCGACGTGGTCTGGAAACAGGTGTCCGCCGTCTACAGCACCCTGGCCGCCGAGAGCCTGCATTACGCCGAGCCGCCCGCGTCCTTCGGGGTGGACGGACAGAAGATCCGCACGCCGGACCGGATCCTGGAGGCCCGCGTGGCCACCTGCCTGGACTTGGCGATGCTGTTCTCCTCCTGCCTGGAACAGGCGGGGTTGCGTCCGGTGATCCTGATGAAGGACGGGCACGCCTGGGTGGGCGTGTGGCTGCACCAGGCCTGCTTCGCCGATCCATTGACCGACGATGTGCAGGCGGTGCGCAAGCGCGTGGACAGTGGCGAGCTGCTGGTGTTCGAAACCACGGGCATCGCGCAGCATCCGAACCATCGGCCGTCGCTGCGCCTGGCCATGGAGCAGGGCGCGGCGCATCTGCGCGAGGCGGACAGCTTCCGCTACGCCATCGACGTGCATCGCGCGCGCGAACTCCAGATCAAGCCGCTGCCGTCGCGCGCGGCGCCGGTGGCGCCAGGGGAGGCCGACGAGGCCGAGCTCCCCGCTGCGATCGAGCCTACGCCGGAACTGCCGCCCTTGGATCCGGAGTTCGTCATCAGCCTGGAGCCCGCCGACGACACGCCGGAAGGTCGCCTGGCCAAATGGAAGTCGCGCCTGCTCGACCTGACGCTGCGCAACCGCCTGCTGAATTTCAAGAACACCAAATCGACCTTGCCGCTGGCGGCGCCCGACCTCGGCCGCCTGGAGGATGCCATTGCCGATGGCAGCGAATTCCGCATCCGGCCCTTGCCGGCGCTGATGGAGGGCGGCGACCCGCGCATGGCGGAGGTGCACGAGAGCCGGGGCGGCCGCGCGCCGCTGGACGACATGGCGCTGGACGCGCTGTCCAACAAGGAACTGATTGCCCGCGTTCCGCAAGACGCGCTGGACGCCAACCTGCTGGCCATTTTCGGCGCGGCGCGCACCGGTCTCGAAGAGGGCGGGGCCAACACGCTGTACCTGGCCATGGGCATGTTGCGCTGGACGGAGAGCCCCGGCGCCGAGAGCGCCCACCTGGCCCCGCTGATCCTCGTGCCCGTGTCGCTGCAGCGGCAGTCGGTCCGCAGCGGCTTCCGGCTGGTCCGCCACGACGACGAGACCATCATCAATCCCACGTTGCTGCAGATGCTGCGCAACAACTACGAGTTGCGCATTCCCGGCCTGGATGCGGCGCTGCCCTCCGACGACAAGGGCGTGGACGTGGCGCGCGTGCTGCAGGCCTTCCGCCTGGCCGTGCGCGAGATCGCGGGCTGGGAAGTGCTGGAACAGGTCCACCTCGGCATCTTCTCCTTCACCAAGTACCTGATGTGGAAGGACTTGCAGGACCGCAGCGCGCAGCTCAAGGAGAACCGGGTCGTCCGTCATCTGATCGAGCATCCGGGCCAGGCCTTCGCGAAAGAAGGCGGCGAGGAGCGCTACGATCGCCTGGACGAGAGCCACAGGCCCGAAGACCTGCTGACCCCGCTGCTATCCGATTCGTCCCAGTTGAAGGCCATCTGCGCCGTCGATGCCGGCCGCGATCTGGTGCTGGAGGGGCCGCCGGGCACCGGCAAGAGCCAGACCATCACCAACCTGATCGCCCACTTGCTGGCGCGCGGCAAGACCGTGTTGTTCGTATCCGAGAAGATGGCCGCGCTGGAGGTGGTGCATCGTCGCCTGGCCAGCATCGGACTGGGGCCGTTCTGCCTGGAGCTGCATTCCTCCAAGGCCCGCAAGTCGGAGGTATTGCTGCAACTGGGCAAGGCCCTGGACCACGGCGGCCAGCGCGGCAGCGACGACTGGGCCCGCGAGGCCGAGCGCCTGGGCGCGCTGCGCCAGGAACTGAACGGGCTGGTAGACGCGCTGCACGCCGAGCACCCCAACGGCCTGACGGTCTTCGACGCCATCGGCACCTGCATCCAGCACGCCGGGCGGGAGCCCTCGCCGATGTCCTGGCCGGACGCGCAGGCCCACGGCCGCAAGGAACTGTCGCAGCTGCGCGAAACCGCCAGGCGCATCGCCACGCTCTCCGGGGAACTGGGCGAGCTGGTCGGCCACCCCTTGGCTCACGTCGGCATGACCGATTGGAGCCCGAGCTGGCAGGATGCCCTGCTGGCGGCGGCGCAGGCGCTGGACCAGGCGGTCTCCGGATTTCAGGCGCGGGCCGTCGCGGCGGGCGAGGGGCTGGGCTTGGCCGCCGCCGGCCTGAGCCTCGATGCCTACGGCAGGCTGGACCGCTTGATCGATGCGCTGCTGGCGGCGCCGCGCGTGCCGGCGGGCCTTGCCGCGCAAGCGCATGACCCCGCCGCGCGCTTTCAGGTGCAGGCCATGGTTCGCCATGGCCTGGAGCGCAACGCGCAATGGGAGCGGGTGGGAACGCAGTGGAATGCGGAACTGGCGCAGTTGGACGCCAATGCGCTCAAGGCGGAATGGCTGGCGGCGGGCGCGGCATGGTGGCCCAAGTCCGCCTTGGCCAAGCGCGGCATGCGCAAGCGGCTGGCGGCTTATCGCGGCGATGGCCGGCGGCCGGACGACGCCGCCATCGCCGCCGTGCTGGAACCGTTGGCCCGGGTCAACGCGGAAGACCATGAACTGTCCGCCTTGAAAGCCGACGCGCAGCGGTTGCTGCAAGAGGGCTATGCGGGCCTGTCCACGGACTGGGAGGCCGTGCGGGGCCATGAGCAATGGGCGCAGCGTTATGCGGACGCCGTCGCCCTGGCCGCGGGAGACCCCGCTCGCGCCGCCGAGCTGCGCAGCCGCTTGCAGACGCTGGTGGGCGAGAACAGGAGCTTCCTGCAACCCGAGGCGGCGCTGGGCAAGAGCCTGCTCGATTACCGGGACGCGTGGCGCGAACTGCGGGACAGGCTGGCCGAGGTCGAGGCCCTGGCCAAGCCCACCCAGGCGCTGGCGGGCGCCGCGGAGGCCGGCGGCGCGCTGGAGCGTATCCGGGGCGTCCTCGCCGATTGGCGCCATCACAGGCAGTTGCTGATGCCCTGGTGCATCTGGCGCCAGGCCCGCGGGCAGGCCGTGCAATCGCAGCTGCAGGGGCTGGTGGCCACGCTGGAGCAGGGCGGCATTCCGTTGGAGCAGGTAGAGGCGCACTTCGAGTACAGCTACCGCAATTGGTGGGTGAAGAAGATCATCGACCAGTCTCCCGTGCTGCGGTCCTTCTCCAGTGCCGACCACGAGCGCAAGATCCGCGAGTTCAGGCTGGCGGACGACCGCTACCAGCAACTGACTTCGGCCTACATCGCGGCCACGCTGGCCGGCAAGGTGCCCGCGGGCAACGGCGTCCTGGTCAGCCCCGACAGCGAACTGGGCCTGCTGCGCCGCGAGCTGCAGAAAAAGGCCCGCCACGTGCCCGTGCGCCAGCTGATGCAGCGTCTGCCGACGCTGCTGCCGAAGCTCAAGCCCTGTCTGTTGATGTCGCCGCTGTCGGTGGCCCAGTACCTGGATGCCGGCCATTCGCAGTTCGACGTGGTGGTCTTCGACGAGGCATCGCAGATTCCGGTCTGGGACTCCGTGGGCGCCATCGCCCGCGGCCAGCAACTGGTGGTCGTGGGCGACACCAAGCAGCTGCCGCCCACCAGCTTCTTCAGCAAATCCACCAGCGAGGAAGATGGCGCCGACGACGACGGCCAGGTCGCGGATCTGGAGAGCATCCTCGACGAATGCCTGGGCGCCGACATGAACCGCCTGCGGCTGCAATGGCACTACCGCAGCAAGCACGAAAGCCTGATCACCTTCAGCAACGTCACCTACTACGATTCGCAGTTGATCACCTTCCCGTCGCCGGTCACCGACGACGTGGCCGTGCGGCTGGAAAGGGTCGCCGGCGTCTACGACCGCGGCGGCAGCCGCACGAACCGCGCCGAGGCGCAAGCCATCGTGCAGGGCATCGAACAGCACTACCTGGATCCCGCCCGCCGCCGCAAGACGCTGGGCGTGGTGACCTTCAACCAGCCCCAGCAGTCGCTGATCGAGACCTTGCTGGATGCCCGCCGCCGCGCCAACGCCGCGCTCGACAAGGCGATCTCGGCCCAGTCGCGCGAGCCGCTATTCATCAAGAACCTGGAGAACGTGCAGGGCGACGAGCGCGACATCATCTACTTCTCGATCACGTACGGTCCCGATGCCGGGGGCAAGATGACCATGAACTTCGGCCCCTTGAACGGGGAAGGCGGGCATCGCCGCCTGAACGTCGCGATCTCGCGAGCCAGGGAAGGCGTGGTGATCTACAGCACCTTGCTGCCGGAGCAGATCGACCTGTCGCGGGTGCGCGCCGCCGGCGTGCGGGACCTGAAGCACTATCTGGACTTCGCGCTCAAGGGGCCGCGCGCCCTGGTGCAGCAATCGCTGCCCACCGGGCGGGAGCCGGACAGCCCGTTCGAGGCGGAGGTCATCAAGATCCTGCGCGAACGCGGTTGGACCGTGCATCCGCAAGTCGGGTGCTCGGGCTATCGCATCGACATGGGCGTGGTGGATCCGCGGGCTCCGGGCCGCTACCTGCTCGGCATCGAATGCGACGGCCGGGCCTATCACTCCGGCGCCACCGCGCGCGATCGGGACCGGTTGCGGCAAGTGGTGCTGGAAGGCCTGGGCTGGAGGCTGCACCGGGTGTGGTCCACGGATTGGTGGATCAATCCCGAGCGGGAAGTGGAAAAGCTGCTGGCGCGCTTGAATGCCGAGCTGGAGCGCGGGCCCGACGATGAGCCCGAGGTTGTGCCCGAAGTCGCGGCCGACGCCGAGCCGGAGGCCGTCGACGAGGGGGATGCGCCGGTCGAATTCGTGATCATCACCGAAGAGGGCGCGGCGGCGGAAAGCGCCGCGACGGTTCCAGGAGCGGAAGGGCGGGAGACCTATCGACTGGCCGAACTGGAGGGCGGCGATGCCGAGGCATTCCACCTGCGCGCCAGCAACGATAGCCTGGCCGCGCAGTTGCGCCTGGCCATCGACATCGAGGGGCCGATAGCGGAGGCGGTCCTGCACCGTAAAGTGGCGCGAGCCTGGGGCCTGGAGCGCACCGGCGCCAGAATCGTGGAAAGGCTGCGGAGTTTGACGCCGGCGCAGGCCGCGCATGCGGATGAGAGCGGAGCCACGTTCTATTGGCCCGACGGCGCCGATCCCGGTGAATGGAAAGGCTTTCGGGGCGCGGGCGAGGACGAGGCCACGCGCCGCAGGATAGACGAGGTTTGCCTGGAAGAACTGGGCAACGGCGTGCTGCATGTGCTGGCCATGACCGGCAACACGTCGAAGGCCGACGTCATCAAGTCCGTCTGCCGGTTGCTGGGCATATCGCGGACCCTGGCGGACGCCGAGGCGCGAGTCGGCATGGCGGTGTCCAGCCTCGCGGCGCGGGGCGCGATTCGGGAAGAAGCGGGAATACTGCGGGCGGGATGAAACCCGTTCGCCAAGAAATGCAGGATTTTGCGGGTATCGTGTCAGTCTGTAATCGCCGGCCGCTAGGCGGCGGGGGGCTCAGGCGCGTTCCCGCGCGTTCGGGGCCGCAGCGGGACGCGGGTTTGCGCGAGGCGCGCAGCCGCGTTTCGGCGGCCGCATGCGCTGCAAGGTTTTGAAACGGTCTGGGTGCCTGCGCGGCCGATTCGTCCATACCCCGGACGTAGAATGCCGCTTTTCATCAGTGCCATCCGGCTGAAAGGACCCAATCATGAAAAAAACCATCCTCCTTGCGTCCGTATGCGCCGCCTTGCTCCAAGCTTGCGCCCCGGCTTCCTCTCCTCGCGAAGGATCGTCCTCCATGCCTACTCCCGCCGCCACTACGCCCGCCAGCCAGCTGAGCCTGTCCGCCTACTACTGGCGCCTGGCCTCCGCCACCGATGCCTCGGGCAAGTCCATCGCCGCGCTCCAGGCCGGGATCGAGCACCCCTTGCGCCTGGCCTTCACCGAAGACGCCTTGAACATCCGCGGCGGCTGCAATGCGCAGTTCGGCGGATATACCTACAAGGACGGCGTGCTGCGCGTCGACAACCTTGCCTCCACGATGAAGGCATGCGAACAGAGCCTGATGCAGCTGGATGCCGAGATCGGCCAGCGCATCAAGGGCGAATTGCGCGCCACGCTCGCCGGCGATGCCGCCGAGCCCTCGCTGGAACTGGCGGCCAAGGACGGCAGCATCCTGACGTTCGTCGGCGAGCCGACGCCGGAAACGCTCTACGGCAGCGCCGGCCAGATCATGTTCCTGGAAGTCGCCGCGAAGAAGGCCGAGTGCAGCCATCCCATGATTCCGGGCTATCAATGCCTGATGGTGCGCGAACGCCGCTACAACGATGCCGGCATCCAGCAGCCCGCCAAGGACAAGTGGCATCCGCTGTATCAGTCCATCGAGGGCTATGAGCACCGGGACGGCGTGCGCACCGTGCTGCGCGTGAAGCAATACGACTGGAAGAATCCGCCCGCCGACGCGCCTTCGAAGGTGTACGTGCTGGACATGGTGGTGGAGCAGGACGCCTCGGGCAAGAAGAAGTAAGCGTCTCAGGCGCCGGGCGGGGCGGGCAGGCTGGCGTCCCCGGCCCGGCAGAACGTGATCCGGAAACTGCCCGGCAGTTCGAACGCCACGTGGTGGCGCACGCCCGGTTCGATCACCACTTGCTGCCCGGCCGCCAGCACCACTTCGGTGTGCGGCGGGTCGTCCAGGGTGTAGCGCAGGACGCCGGCGTGCACTTTCAATAGCCCCCAGGTTCCGTCCCTGGTCGTATGCGCGGCGCGCAATCCGGCCGGCAGATTGTCGGGCGTGAACACGGGACTCTCCCGATAGGGGCGCACGCCTTCAGGCAGCGTGTCGGGCAGGCGCGCAAGCGTCTGTCGGTGCTGCCACACATCCCATAGCTTGGCCGCGATCCGTTCGGACATGGCGTCGGCCCGCGCCTGCAGTTCGGGGTGCCCGAGCCCGGCGGTGACGCCGTGGAACAGGGCCAGCCAGCGCTGGAACAGCAGCCAGGACAGATCCGGAATGCGCGCATGCGCGGGGATGGGCGCGCCCTTGAACCGGCGCGTGCCCAGCAGCAGCGACGACCAGAAGTCGCAAAGCATCTCCAGGTGATGGTCCCAGTCCGCGACCCGGGCGTTGAAGATCGGGCCCAGCGTGTCGTCTCGGCGCACTTGCGCGTAGAAGCGGTGCACCAGCCGGCGGATGTCTTCCTCGGCGATCGGCGGGGAGGTCGGGTCGGACGGGGCGGGGGAGGGCTGGGACATGGCGGGGCGGGAAACGGCGTTGCGGGCATTGTCCTGCGCGGCGGGTGAACGCGCCGATGACAAAAGTCATTGGCGCCCCGCGAGTCAGAACGGCCGCCTGGCCGTCGTCGCCAGCCTGGCCAGGTGGGCCGGATCCTGGACCGCCCATTCACGGCGCTTGCCGTTGATGTAGCCCTGCGTCTGCCACTCGTTGAGCAGGCGGCTCAACGTTTCGGCGCGGATGCCCAGGTGGGCGGCAAGCTGGCGCTGGTTCAGCGGCAGGGTCACCGTGTCGCCCTGGCGCGCGTGCAGGTCCATCAGGTAGTTGGCCAGCCGTTCGGGCGCCGAACTGGACGTCATCCAGTCCACTTTGTTCACCTGGTCGTACAGGCTTTTGCTGAGCGCGGCCAGCAGCCCGAGGGCCAGATCGGGCCAGCGCCGGCACGCGTCGTGCAACTGGCGTCGGCTCAGCCGCCAGCCCAGCAGCGCGCTGCGGGCGCGCGCCTGCATCGGATAGCGGCCATGGGGCATGAACATGGCCGCCTCGGCCATCAGCTGGCCCGGCTCGAAGACGCGGAACACGCGTTCGTCGCCGTTGTAGCCATAGCGCATGACTTCGGCCTGCCCGCTTTCGATCAGCAGGTAGTGGAAAGCCTCGTCGCCCTCGCCGAACAGGACTTGCCCGGCCTCGGCGCGCAGCGGGCTGGCGCCGCGCAGCAGGTCCGCGGCCACTTCCGGGGCCATGCCGGGCGGCAGGTCCCGCAGCAGCGGATGCGCGGCCAGCAGGGCGGCCGGGACCGGCCCGGGCAGATTGATATTTGTCATTCTGGGTCTTTCAGCGTGAATGGGAGAATCTTAAACGATAACAATTCTTATTTGAAATTCAATGAAAGATTCTCCCGCCCGCCGCCGCTATTGCGCCGCCGCCCTGATGGCGGCCCTGCTGCCCGGCCTGCCTGCCGCCCGCGCGGCGGCGCCGCGCCGCCATGACGTGCTGACGCTGGCCGGCCCCGGCGCCGTGGTCAGCTATCCCCTGATGCACATGGTGGCCACCGGCGCCCTGGCGGAGCACGCGGACAGCTTGCGCTTCCGCCTGTGGCAGACCCCCGACCAACTGCGCACGTTGCTGGTCAACGGGGAACTGGACTTCAGCGCCGCGCCGTGCACGCTGCCGGCCCTGCTGCACAACCGCGGCATGCCGGTGCGCCTGCTGAACATTTCGGTGTGGGGCATCCTGTGGCTGGTCAGCCGCGATCCAGCCGTGCGCACCTTCGAGGACCTGGCCGGCCGCGAACTGGTGGTGCCGTTCCAGCGCGACCTGCCGGCGGTGCTGCTGGATACCTTGCTGGAAGCGCAGGCCGCGCGAGGCCTGGGGCCGGTGAGGCTGCGCCGCACCCGCGACGGCCAGGACGCCATCGCGTTGATGCTCAATGGCCAGGCCGCGCAGGCGCTGCTGGTCGAGCCCATGGCGTCGCTGCTGCTGTGGCGCGCCGGACAGACCGCGGGCGCGCCCGCGCTTCATCGCGGCCAGAGCCTGGAGCAGGCCTGGCGCGGCGCCTTTCCCGCGCAGCCCTCGTTGCCGCAGGCCGGCGTCATGGCTGCCGCCCGCGTGGCGGACGACGCCGCGCTCTGCAGCGCCGTGAACCAGGCGTACGCCGCGTCCGCGCGCTGGTGCGTCGAGCATCCCGCCGAGTGCGCGGCGCTGGTGCGCGAGCACCTGCCGCATCTGCCCCAGCCCGCCATCGAGACCGCGATCCGCGGCACCCGGCTGGAGAGCCGCAGCGCGCAGCAAGCGCGTCCTGAACTGGAGGCCTTGTATCGCCTGTTGGCCGACCGCTATCCGCAGGCCATCGGCGGCAGCCTGCCGCCCGCCGGGTTCTACGCGTCATGAGCGGATCGGACCAGGGGCGGGGCCCCGTTCTCGCCGCGCCGACGCGCACTTCGCGCGCCTGGAGCGCCGCCGGCGTGCTGCTGATTCTGTTGGCCTGGCATGTGGCCGCGCGCCAGCTCGGCCCGCTATTGATGGCCACGCCCTGGGAGGCGCTGCGCGCCATCGGCCCGTTGGTGCGCAGCCCCGAGTTCTTCGCCAACGCGGGCGTCAGCCTGATGCGCATCGGCGTGGGCGTGCTGGCGGGCGCGTCCATCGGTTTCGCGCTGGGCGTGCTGGCCGGGCACAGCGCGCGCCTGCGCGGGCTGGTCGAGCCCTTGCGCTGGCTGCTGATGGCCATGCCGCCGGTCGTGGTCGTGGTGCTGGCCATGTTGTGGTTCGGCCTGGGCTCGCCCATGGTGATTTTCATCACCACGCTGATGATGGCGCCCGGCATGTACGTCAACACCGTCAAAGGCATGCTGCACGTGGACCGCAAGCTGATCGAGATGACCCACGTATACCGCTACGGCCCGTGGCTGCGTCTGCGCCACCTGTATCTGCCGGCGCTCAGCGCGCCGCTCCTGGCGGCCCTGCTGATCGCCGCTTGCGGCGGCGTGCGGCTGGTGGTGATGGCCGAAGTGCTGGGCGCGGAGAACGGCGTGGGCTATGCCCTGGCCAATGCCCGCAGCACGTTCGATACCGCTGAATTGTTCGCCTGGGTGCTGCTGATCCTGGGCCTGGTGGCTTTGCTGGAGTTCGCTTTCCTGCAGCCGCTGCAGCGCCGGCTGGGCCGATGGATGGAGCCCAGCCATGCTTGAAATGCAATCCCTGTCCCTGCGCTATGGCGCGAGCACGGTGCTGCGGGATGTAGACCTGTGCCTGCGGCCGGGAGAGCGCCTGGGCCTGATCGGCCCCAGCGGCGCCGGCAAGAGCAGCTTGCTGCGCCTGGCCGCCGGACTGGCGCGCCCCAGCGGCGGCACGCTGCGCAACGGCTTCCGGCTGCCGGTGCTGATGTTCCAGGAGCCCCGCCTGCTGCCCTGGCGTCATGCGCTGGACAACGTCGTCCTGCCCTTGCGGGGCGCCGGGCATCCGCCCGCCGAGGCGCGAACCCTGGCAGCCCGCTGGCTGGCCCGCGTCGGCCTGGACGGCGCCATGCAGTCCTGGCCCGGCGAACTGTCGGGCGGCATGGCGCAGCGCGTCGCCTTGGCCCGCGCGCTGGCCATGGCCCCCGACCTGCTGATGCTGGACGAGCCCTTCAGCGCGCTCGATCCGGCCTTGCGCCGCCAGCTCGCCGCGTGCTGCGGCGAGGAACTGGCCCGCAGCGGCGCGGCCTTGCTGTGCATCAGCCACGACCCCGAGGAACTGCTGGGGCTGGTCGACCGTTGCGTCATGGTCGACCGGGAGCGCGTCACGCCGATCGCGCTGGACGGCCCGCCGGGCGGCGGCCGGGGCGGCGCGGAACACCTGCGCGAGCTGCTCCTGGCGGCCGCCGGTCCGGCCCGAGGCGCGTCCCGATTCCTGTTTCCCGATACCGGAGCATCGTCATGAACACGTATCCGTTCTTGCTCATCCTGCATCTGTTTGCCGCTTTCGTCTTCGTCGGCACTGTCACGTTCGAGGTGCTGTTCCTGGAGCCCGTGCAGAAGCGCCTGCCCGTCGAGGTGCGCAAGGCCCTGGGCGGCCAGCTCGGGCCGCGCGTGCGCGCCGTCGTGCCGTGGGCGGTGCTGGTGCTGTACCTGGCCGGCCTGGGCATGGCCTGGCAGTACCGCGCCGCGCTTGCCAGTCCCGCGGGTTCGCCGCTGGGCCTGCTGCTGTCGATCAAGATCGCACTGGCCGCGAGCGTGCTGGCGCACGTCGTCACCGCCATGACGCTGGCGCGCCGCCAGCGCCTGCACGCCGCGCTGCGCAGGCGGGTGCACATCAGCGTGTTCTGTCACATGGTCGGCATCGTGTTGCTGGCCAAGACCATGTTCCATCTGTCCTGGTAGACAGGCCGGCGCGCCTCCGGCTCTTCGTCCAGCCCATTTCTCGTTTTCCGTGGAAGCACTCCCATGACGTCCCCCGTCCTGCGCCAACTGGCGTCCAGCCTCGCCTTCGGCGCCCTCGGCCTGTCCTCGGCTCATGCCCAGCCCACCGTGCAGGCGCCGGCCTCGCAGGCCGTGCCTTCGCTGGCTCCCGTGGTGGTGTCCGGCGAGTCCCTGACGCGCGCCCTGGATCCCGGCCCCCGCCAGGCCCAGACAGAACTGCAGGCCGTGCCCGGCGGCACCAACCTGATCCAGCCCCAGCAGGAGGTGCGCCTGATCACACTGCGCGACGCGCTGGACTATCAGCCCGGCATCATCGTGCAGGAGTTCTTCGGCGGCCTGGACCAGCCGCGGCTGAACATCCGGGGTTCCGGCATCCAGAGCAACCCCTTGAGCCGCGGCATCCTACTCATGCAGGACGGCCTCCCGCTCAATGACGCGGACGGCTCGTTCATCATCAGCCTGCTCGAACCGCGCAACGCCGGCCTGGTCACGGTGCGGCGCGGCGCCAACGCGCTGTCGCCCGGCGCCAGCACGCTGGGCGGCGAGGTGGACTTCCAATCCCTCACGGGTGTCCAGAGCGACGTCATCCGCCTGGGCGGCGGCAGTTTCGGAACGCGCAACCTGACGCTCTCCAAAGGGTTCGAGGATGATCGCCTGGATGGCCGCTTCAGCTTCGGATACGACAAGTCCGACGGCTACCGCCACCATTCTTCGTCCGAGCGTTCCAGCTTCCAGGGCAACCTGGGCTTTCGCCGCGGCACGTTCGAGAACCGCACCTATCTGTCCTACACCGATCTCAAGTTCGATATTCCCCAGCCCATCCCCAAGGCCCGCATGTACGAGGATCCGCGCAGCGTGCTGGGCGACGGGACTACGCCGCAGGACCTGGCCAACAACGTCTACGAGCGCGATCCCCACCGCGACACCCGCCAGTTCCGCATCGCGAACCGCAGCTACTGGGGCACGGATGCCTTGAACCAGACGGCCGGCATCTACTGGCAGCGCACCAACGACGACTTCACCAATCCGCAGGTCGCCAACGTCACCGACGCCAACACCTACGGCCTCGCGTGGCAGCTGGCCGGCAAGGCGGGCAGTGTGGACTACCGCGTGGCCCTGGACTGGCAGCGCAGCGACATGGACCGCGATCTCTACGCCATCCGTCCCGCCGACGGCAGCCGGCTGCAGCGCTTCGGCGCCTACGACCTCAAGGCGGAGAACCGCAGCGCCCTGGTGGGCGTGGACTGGCACGTCACCGAGCAGCTCAGCCTGGTCGGCGACCTGAAATACACCCAGGCTGTGCGCGACGCCCGCGAGCGCAATATCGGCAAGACCCTGGACCAGGACTGGAACTACGCCACGCCGCGCGGAGGCATCATCTGGCAACCCGCTGCGACGCAGCGCTGGTACGCCAACGTCAGCCGCAGCAACGAGGCGCCCACCTTCTGGGAAATCGTCAACGGCGAAGTGCCCGCGCCCATGAACCCCGCCAGCGCCGTCACCTCCATGAGCAAGCTCGACCTGCAGCGCGCGCTCACCTACGAGATCGGCGGAGACGGCAGCTTCAACGTCGCGGGGCGCGACCTGAACTGGACCTTGTCGCTCTACCGCAGCAACGTCGAAGACGAGCTCATGTCCGTTACCAACGCCAACGGCACCCCGGCCGGCACCTACAACTACGCTGGCCGCACGCGCCACCAGGGCATCGAGGCCGGCCTCAACGGCAGCCTGCCCGCGCCCGGCGCCGGTCTGTTCGACTACCGCATCGCCTACACCTTCAGCGACTTCCGCTTCCGCAGCGGCGAATACCAGGGCAACCGCATCGCCGGCGTGCCGCGCCATCTGCTCAGCGCCGAAGTGATGTACCGCCTGGGCGGCTGGCGCTTCGGCCCGAACCTGCGCTGGCTGATGAGCGACACAGAGACCAACCATGCGAACGCGCCGGGCACCCAGCAGAACGCCTACGCGCTGCTGGGCTTCAAGGTGGCCTACGAGCATGACGCGCACTGGAGCGGATACCTGCAGGCCGACAACCTCACCGACAAGACCTACGCCAGCAGCTATGCCATCCGCAACACGGCCACGCCCGCCATGCCGATTTTCCTGCCCGGCAACGGGCGTTCCTTCAGCGCGGGGGTAGCCTACCGGTTCTAGGCGGCGGGCCGCCAGGGCCGGCTTGACGAATCTCATCCCGGGGGCGCGCGCCGGGATGAGACAATCGCGGGCAATAGAGGGAGTCTTCCTGCCATGAATACCTATCCCTTGCTGCTCATCCTGCACTTGCTGGCCGCCTTCGTCTTCGTCGGCACCGTGACCTTCGAGGTGCTGTTCCTGGAGCCCGTGCACCGGCGCCTGCCTCCCGACGTGCGCAAGGCACTGGGCGCGCAGCTCGGCCCGCGCGTGCGCTCCGTGGTTCCCTTGGCCGTGCTGGTGCTCTACCTGGCCGGCCTGGGCCTGGCCTGGCAGTACCGCGGCGCGCTGACCAGTCCGGGCAGCTCGTCGTTCGGCATTCTCCTGACCCTCAAGATCGCCCTGGCCGTGAGCGTGCTGGCGCACGTGGTCACCGCCCTGGTGATGGGGAAGCGCAAGCGCCTGACCGGCGAGTTGCAGCGGCGGCTGCACATCAGCGTGTTCTGCCACATGGTGGCCATCGTGGTGCTGGCGAAGGCAATGTTCTACCTGACCTGGTAGCCCGGCAAGCGCCGTGCCGCCCTCTCACGTCGCCAGCCGCGGGCACTCCAATCGACCGCGGCGGCGTTTTCCGCGATTCCGACGCCGGTTGGGAACCCCTGTTTGGGGAAGCGAAGCGGTGCGGCTTCAGATCCCCTGCAGCGCCAGCGTGGCCGGGCGGGAGCGGGCAAGCTGCCCGGGTTCGGTGGATTGCTCGGCCGGTTGGCTGCTCTGCAGGCGGAAGACCCCGACGGCTTGCAGTAACTGCGTCGCCTGGAATTGCAGGCCCCTGGACGCGCTCGCGGCTTCCGCGACGCGGGCCGCGGTCTGCCGGGTCAGTTCGTCCATCTTATCGACGGCCTGATTGACCTCTTCGATATCCGTGCTTTGCGCCCGGCCCGCGTCGCCGATCTGGCCCACGATGCCCGCGACCCGGTCTATGCTGGACACGACTTCGCGGATCACGTCCGAGGCGGCGTCCGCCTGGAGGGAGCCGTTGCTGGTCTTTTCCAGCGAGCCATCGATCAGGGAGCGGATCTCGCGCGCGGCGCCGGCGCTGCGCTGAGCCAGCGCCCGGACCTCGGTCGCCACGACGGCGAAGCCCCGGCCGCTCTCGCCCGCGCGAGCCGCCTCCACCGCCGCGTTCAAGGCCAGGATGTTCGTCTGAAACGCAATGCTATCGATCAGCCCGGTGATTTCCGAAATCTTCTGTGCTTCCTGCTGGATTTCCCCCATGGTGGCCGCGACGCCGGCGACGGCCGTGCTGCCCGTGCCGGCGATCTGGCGCGCCTGATCGGTCAGTTGCCGGGCCTGCTGCGCATGGGCGGCGTTGTCATGGACATTGGCGGCCAGGGCGCGCATGGACGCCGCGGTCCGCGCCAGCGACTCGGCCTGCGTGCGCGAACGCTCTTCGAGCTGCAGGTTGCCCTGCATCATTTCGTGGGATGAGGCGGAAAGCGTAGAGGCCGTGGTCCGCACTTCGCTCAGGGTCCGGTGCACGGCGTCCATGGTGGTCTTGAAGCTGCGGGCCAGGCCGCTGTTCATGCTCAGGCCGCCGAACCGCAGGTCGAACACCCCGGGCTCGCGCCCGATATGCGCGCTGAGCCGGGCCAGCTCTTCGGCGGCGATGCCGGCGCGCTCCATCTTCCAGGCCAGCCAGCCCAGGGCGGCGGCCTGCACCACCACATAGGCGGCGTGCAGCAGCACCATGCCCAGGCTGGGTTCGGTAAAGCAGAGCGCGCCATATCCCCATTGCTGGAGATAGTTGAAGGAAAGGTGATGCACTGCGATCACCACGGCCCCGCACAGGATGGTCCGCCAGTCCCGGTAGGCAAGGAGCAGGGAGAGCAGGACGAAGATGCCGAAGTGGATTTCGGTCTGGCCCGACATCAGGTGGATATGGAGCGCGGCCAGGACCATCAATCCACAGGCGACGGTGAGACGGGTGGTCAGGGCGCCGGGGCGCCAGAGGATCAGCAGCGTGGGAATTCCCGCCGCCAGCAGGCCGGCCGTGATGGCGGCGGCCCAACGGCCGTATTGCGGCGCCATGCACAGGCCTACGATGAACAGCAACCAGAGCAGCGGCAGCATGGCGCGGTCGGTCCGGCGATACGAGTCTTCCAGCAAGCGGCTTGCGGTGCGCATGGGTAGATCCTCGGGCAGGGGAGCGCGAAGAGCCGCGCACGCTAGATTTTGATAGACGAATAGCAATTTGTGAATATTTATTCCAAAATATTTTTTAGATTTGTTGCGGTCATCCCTCAGCGGGCAGGCCACGCTGCGGCGTTATATTCAAAAGCTCCCCCCTGACAGGAGCCCCTCATGCAGACCCATGAAATCCATCGTGGCCGGCTGATCGATCACATTCAACTGGTGGTGCGGGACCTGGCCGCCAGCCAGCGGTTCTACCAGGCGGTATTCGATGCCCTGGAGGTGCCGATGGGCGGCACGGGCGACGATTTCTTCTGGGCGGACGAACTGTTCGTGTCAACGGCGGACAGCAAGGCGGCGCTGGGACAATTGACGGGCCGTCACCATCTGGCGTTCCAGGCGCGCGACCAGGCGATGGTGAACGCGTTCTACCAGGCCGCGATGGCCAACGGCGGCAAGGACAATGGCGCGCCCGGCTTCCGGGACTACCATCCGGGCTATTACGGCGCCTTCGTGCTGGATCCGGACGGCAACAATATCGAAGCGGTGTTCCACGGCGAGGCCCAGCGCAGCGCGCCGTCGGTCAAGGTGACCTTCTGACGGCGCGGCGCGCTGGCCGGTCACACCCCCAGGTAGGCGCGGCGCAGGCCCTCGTCGGCAAGCAGGTCGGCGCCGCGTCCGGACATGACGATTTCGCCGTGTTCCAGCACGTAGCCGCGCTCCGCCATGCTTAGCGAGCGGTGCACGTCCTGCTCCACCAGCAGGATGGTGATGCCGCGCGCGTTGATGAGCGGCAGCTTATCGAAGATGTCCTTGACCATGATGGGCGCGAGCCCGAGCGAAGGCTCATCGAGCAGCAGCAGCCTGGGCGAGGTCATGAGGGCGCGGCCGATGGCCAGCATCTGCTGTTCGCCGCCGCTGAACGAGCGGGCGAGCTGGCGGCGGCGTTCGCGCAGGCGCGGGAACAGCTGGTAGACCCAATCCAGGTTCTCGCGGCTGCGGCGCTTGTCGCGCAGCACGTCGGCGCCGACCCGCAGATTGTCCTCGACGTCCATGTGGCCGAACAGGCGCCGGCCCTCCATCACCTGGGCCATGCCCAGGCGGGCGACCAGATGGGCGGGCAGGCCGCTGATGCGCTCGCCCATGAAGCGGATCTCGCCGGAGAGCGCGGGCAGGGAGCCCATGACCGTGCGGATCAGCGTGCTCTTGCCGGCGCCGTTGGCGCCGACCAGGCTCACGACCTCGCCTTCTCCGACGTGCATGTCCACGCCGCGCAGGACCTGCACGTCGCCGTAGCCCGCGTCCAGTTGCCGTATCTCCAGCATCATGCCGCGGCCTCCCCGAGATAGGCCCGCACCACCAGCGGGTCGTTGGCGACCTGCTGGGGCAGGCCGTCGGCGATCTTGCGCCCCTGCTGGATGACGACGTTCAACCGCGCGTACCGCGCGCGCTATGGCCGCACGCCGGGAAGCGAACGGGGGGCCGCGCCGGCCGGGGAAGGCAGGCGCGGCTGAGGCGCCGTCAGGCGCGGGAGAGCAGGCCCGAGCCCATTCCCGCGCGCCGCGCAATGGCATATGCGCGCCTGCCGGGGATTTCGTCACTGGGTCCGGACCGGGGGCGCCGCAACGGGTTTTACCGTATCCACGTACTTCTTGTAGCTCGCGAGATATTCCGGACTGTTCACGTCCGGCGTGTTTTCGCTGCTCCAGTTGTTTTCCAGGCCGGCCTGCTTCCAGGCGGCCAGGTCGCGCGCGACGTCCTCGCGGGTAACCGTGGTGTTGGTGTCGGGCGGGCTGGCGGACAGTTGCGCGCTTGCCGGGCCGGACAGCAGGGCGGCGGCCGCAAGGGCGGCAGGCACGGCGGCGCGGAACAATAGGGCGGTCTTCATGAAGTGCTCCTCGATGGCAAGAATGAACGCAGCATTGGGCCCGGTGTCCTTGGACTCACGGCAGGGCAGTCTTGGGCAAGGACAGCTGCGCGACCGGCACGGCCTCCCCCTGGCTTCATGCCTTCGGATCCATCGTAGGGCGTAGCCGGCCGGCGGCGCATACCCAAAATGAAGTACGCTCGCTGCCGGCGAGGAAGACGCGAGCCCTGAAGGGAAAGCCAGGCCGCTTGCGCGTGGTGAGGGCGAACACGGATTCCAGCCCGCCGACGAATAATGGTGTCAGACTAAGATCCGACTCCCCAATCAATCAGGTGTGCCTATGTTGACGATCTTGGGCTTATTGACTGCGCCGCTCGCGATTGCAGTGTTCATCTGGGGAAGCATCGTCGTTGTGCCTTGGGTGTGCCGACTGGCCGTCAACGTCACGAGACGGTTTTCGTTGTTTTTTGCCAGAGTTCTGATGAGGAAGCTGGAGCCAATCAGTGCGGCCCGAAGCTACACGTTCTCTGGTTTGTATGCTTTCGGATTCCTTTTCCTTCTTAGATTGCTCTACACCTATTCAGCGCTGCTCTTTACGTCTCTGGTCTTGATCGGGTATGTGATTGTCGTGTTGGGGCTGTCTGCTTCGCTGATCGTGAGATTGTTGGATTCCAAGAAGATCTGGGCGGATGTCTTGATGAAGATCCTCCTGTTCGTTGTGCCTATCGTTGCAACCTTCTTGGCCAAAGGCTACGGCGCATTATGGGTAGGGGAAATTATCAGAGCGGACGCTAGAAATGCGTCGATGGCGCATGCCGCAGCAACCGGGTTCTTTGCGGTTTTTTTTGTGGCCGTGTTGTTGGCCTTCGCGGCAATCGTGTTCGAAGTGATATTCCTGGTCGCATTGGGAAGTTCGAGCAAGAAGGCAAAGCGGGGCGCAACCGGCGCGTGGAAATCGGTCAGGTGTATTTTTCGTGGGTGTGACGACTGGAATGAAAGAATCTATTTGAAGCAGGAGGCAAGGAGGTGGGGGTTGAGGATCCTCTTGCTCTGCACTTTCATCAGTTGCATCGTCGCGTTCAGCGCCAGTACATGGACAGTCGCCAAGTTTGGTCGGATCGCTCTCAGCGCCGCGGTTTTTGAATTTGACGCGGCGCCGGCCGACCGTTGTGAGTTGACGTCGAACGAAAAAACGCTGAGTGAGTTTTCGGTCGTGAAGGCGTTGTTCTTGAATGGCCAGCAGGAGAAGGCGATCCTGCTGGAGAGAGGCGGGAATCTCCTGGAGCCAGTAGCGCTCAAGAAGCTCCAGGGGGAAGTTCCTGACACCAGAGTACTGCGCCTGGGGCGGGTGGTCGCCTGTTACAAGACGGATGGTGTGGCCGAAATCGAACAAGGTAAAAAAACCGCGCAACAGCGGCCGGCCCTGACGATCCGTCCTTGACGGCTCTTGCCATGCCCGGGATGGCCGGCTACAGCAACGAGGCCAGTCTGACCAGTTCGGACTGGCGGCTGCACTCCATTTTGCGGAGGAGGGACGCGACCTGTTTGCGCACCGTCAGCACCGAGGCGTTGCGCAGCATGGCCACTTCGTCCACGCTGTGCCCGGTGGCCAGCCCCGCCAGCACGGCCGCTTCCGCGCGGGTGATGGCGAACACGGATTCCAGCCTGTCGATATTCGGGGGAGCGAATGCGCTCTTGCGCCGCATGCGCAGCAGCAGCATGCGTCCGCCAATGAGGTTGAGCGCCTCGGGCGCCATGCTGATGTCGAGCCAGAACAGTTCGCCCCAGCCGGAGGCCGAAGCCAGCGAGCGCCCCTGTCCGTCCCGCGCGACGGCCAGGCAGTGCGACTCGAACAGCGCCTGCAGCTTGCCGTCGGCGTGGCGCAGCCGTCCGCCACGCACGTGCCATCCATTTCCATCGTCCAGGTAGCGCGCGGCGAGCGTGGACATCTTGTCGACCATGGCGTCCTTGCTGATCAGCAGGACCGCCTCGCCGACGTCGGTGAACGCGCTTTCGATGGATCGCCATCCGATGGCGAGCATGCTTTCGCGCCGCGCCAACTGCTTGCGCAGCGCGCGGAAGTAGCCGGCATAGGCGCCGGACTGCAGCCGGTCGCTGGCCCTGGCGTCGACCGTCGAGCGCTGGAAGCCGACGGCCGCATGCATCACGGCGTTCGATTCGACGACCAGCGACAGGATCTGCGCCATGCGGTGCTTGACCATGAAGTCCGTATAGAACTCGGTGCGCTGAAGCTGTCCTCGCGCATACATCGTGGCGGTGTCCAGCCACGTTCCGCAAGGCGACAGCCGGGAATCCCGTTCGAGGACGTCGCAGCGGTAGTAGTGATTCTGATAGTCCGCGGCGCAGGCTTCCGAGAAGCCGATGGCGGACAGGTTCAAGAGGTTGTGCCGCGCGTCGAAGACGATGAGCGTGCCGCTGTCGGCGCCCACCATGTCGCGCGCGGTGCGCAGGATGTCTTGCCACGGCGGATCGGGGTCGGCAAGGTGGCTGACGGCCTCGGTGGCCCGCCGGACCGCAATCGGGTGCTGGGCCATTTGGTGCCTCCGGCTCTGGTTCAGGCAGCAGCCGCTGCCGCGCATCGCAGATTGTTGTGGACGGCTCCGGCCTCGTCGGGGGGAGCGGCGCGCGGCGAGGGTTCGTGCGCGCGGCGGGGTCGGGCAGTTCCGCGCGGGTGGCTGCCGGCCGCCGCGGATCCCATGGGAAATTATCCTCGCAAATCCGTGCCCCGGAGCAAAATCGCGGGCCCCGCGGGGTGCTGCCGGCCGGCCGCCGGCGCCGATCTGGTGCGCCCGCACCGGATTGTTTCAATCAACCGCGCCGCCGGGGCCGGGGCCGCCCGCGGCCGGAAGGCCGGTTACATCCTTGGCGGCTGGCTGGATCGCCGCGCGCCAGAGGTCCAGGAAGTGCTTTTTCTTCAGCGGATCCAGGTAGACCAGCAGGCCCACGCCCAGGCCGACGGGGCGCACGCCGGCGGCGGCGATGACCGAGGCGCTCACCGGCCGCATGCCGGACTGCTCCGAGACCATCTCCTGTCCCCGTGGGGACAGCAGGTAGTCGAGAAACAGCGCGCCCAGGTCCGCGCGCGGCGCCTGCCGCGGAATGATGGCCGAGCGCGACAGCATCAGCGTGTAGTCCTGGGGGTAGATGATGGCGAGCGGGGCGCCCCGGGCAATGCGGTGCCGCGTATAGGATTCCAGCAGGTTGTAGGCCAGGGTGATTTCGCCGCGTTCGAGCCGGTCCAGGGCGTGTTCCGTCGACTCATGGACCGTGACTCCGTTGCGGCCGAGGGCGGCCAGGAGCGCGCCGGCCATGCTGTCCAGGCGCGTGTCCTGAGTGGCGGCCAGATAGCCGATGCCGCTGCCCTCGACGTCATAGGTGGAGATGGCCCCGGCCAGCGGCTGGCCGGGCGCCTGGAGCAGGGACAGCAGTTCGCGCCGCGTGCGCGGTGCGCGCGCCGCATCGAGCCTGTCCGTGTTGTAGACCATGACGATGGGATCGGTGCCGATGCTGAAGACTTCGTCGCGCCAGTTGGCCCAGCCGGGCAGGGCGAGGGTCGCGGGCGAGACGTGCGCCTGCGCATAGCCGTCGTTGACCAGCTTGGTCTGCAGGTCCATGGCGCTGCTGATGATGATGTCCGGGCCGGCCTTGGCGGCGGGCGCCTGCCAGGCGCGCGCCACCGCCTGCGCGTACAGGTCTTGGGTGGACAGCTCGGTGTACTCCAGGCGGATGGCGGGGTTCAGCCTGCTGAAATCCTCCAGCACGCCGCGGAACACCTGCACGCTGTTGGAAGCGTGCACGACGAGCACATTCTTGCTGCCCGCGGGGCCCAGCGCCAGCCCGCTGCCGCTGGTTTCGGCGCACGGGCCGGCGATGGGCAGGAGCAGCGCGGCCGCGGCGGCGAACCGGCGCAGGGCGGAGAAGGCCTTACGCATCATGCGGGATCCCCGGCAGCGTGATCACGGCTTCCAGGCCGCCGCCCACGCGGTTGCTCAGGGCCAGCCGGCCCTGGTGGATATCGACGACGCGCTTGATGATGGACAACCCCAGGCCGGCTCCCGGCGCGCGCGGATTGGGGCCGCGGGCAAAGCGCTCGAAGGCCGTGTTTGCCAGCGCGGGCGGGATGCCGGGGCCCTGGTCGGATACCGTGATGCGCCAGTCCCGCCCTTCCGGTTCCAGCCGCACGTCGATGTGGCCGTCCTCCGTGGCGCCGTGGCGCAAGGCGTTGTCGATGAGATTCTTGAAGGCTTCGCGCAGCATCAGGCTGTCGCCCATGACGCGCGGCGGGTTCGCGGCGCCGGCATCGGGCAGGCGCAGGCGGACATCGGGCTGGGGATCGGCTTGCGGAACGGTGTCGTACAGCGCCTGGCCGAGCAGCTCGGCCAGGTCGACCGGCTGGAATTGCCTGACGTTGCTGCGATGGATGACGCTGGCGTCGCTCAGCAGCTGGTTGACCAGGCGCGAAAGCTTCCCGGCGTTGCGCAATACCGCCAGCAGGCTGCGGCGCTGCTCGGCGGGATCTTCCTCGTCCAGCGCCACCTCCATCTGGGCGTGCAGGGCGGCCAGCGGCGTGCGCAGCTGGTGGGCGGCTTCGGCGATGAAGAGGCGCAGCGTGTCCAGGTTCTCCGAGAGCCGCGACATGAAACCGTCCAGGGCGTGCACCAGGGTGTCGAGCTCCTCGGGCACGGGCGCCGCAATGGGATGCAGATCCGACGCGCTGCGGCCGGCCAGTTCGCGTTCGATGCGCCGGATGGGCGAGAGCGAGCGCTGCAGGCCCCAGTAGGCGAGCGCCAGCGCCGCGGCGGCGAAGCCGATCAGGGCCAGCGTGCCTTTCCAGAGTATCCCTTGCGCCAGCGCGTTGCGGGCTTCGCGCGTCTGGGCGACCTCGATGACGGCCGTTTCGGCATCGCGCGGGCCGGCGATCTTGCGCTCCATCCAGGCGATGCGCACGGGCTCGTCCTGGTAACGGGCCTCGAACAGGCGCGGCGTATCCGCGGGGCCGGCTTCGCCGCGCCCGGGCGGCGAAGGCAGGTCCGCGTAGCCCGAGACCAGTTCGCCGTCGGCGGCGGTGACACGGTAGAACACGCGGTCGCGCGGCGCCTGTTCCAGTAGCGCCAGCGACGCGTAGGGCATGTCCATGCGCCATTCCCCCTGCACCAGCTGCAGGCTGTCCGCGATCGACAGCACCGACGCGCGCAGGAGCTGGTCGTAGGTGGTGTCGGCGGTCTGGTGGGCATAGCCGCGCACCAGCAGGTAGAGCGCCGCCAGCGCGGCCGCGAACAGGGCGAGCAGCGTGGCCAGCAGGCGGCGGCGGACGGAAATGCGGCCGTGCTGCACGGTCAGGGCGTATCGGAGCGCTCGGCCGCGTCGTCGGCGGCCGTGAGCAGGTAGCCGGTGCCGCGCTGCGTTTCGATGCGCAGGGGCGAGCCTTCCAGTTTGCGGCGCAGCCGCGCGATGTAGACCTCGATGGCGTTGGGGGCGGCGTCGTCGTCGAAGGCGAACAGCTTGCTGGCGATTTCAGCCTTGCTAACGGCGCGGTTCATGCCCGCCAGCAGGATTTCCAGCAGGCTGTATTCGCGCTTGGGGAGATCGACGCGCTGGCCGGCCAGGGTGACCTGGCGCGCGGCGCTGTCGATGACCAGGTCGCCGAAGCGCAGCACCCCCGTGGCCTGGGCGCTCGGCCGGCGCAGCAGGGCGCGGCAGCGGGCTTCCAGTTCGCGGAAATCGAAGGGCTTGGCAAGGTAGTCGTCCGCCCCGGTATCCAGGGCGTGGACGCGGTCTTCGATGTCGATACGGGCCGTCAGCGCCAGCACGGGCGTCTTGCTGCCCCGGTCGCGCAGGCGGTGCAGGATGTCGAAGCCAGACATGCGGGGCAGGCCGATGTCCAGGATGACGAGGTCGAAGGTTTCGTATTGCAGGACTCCGTCGGCGCCGAGGCCGTCGCTCTGGGCATCCACGGCATGGCCGAGCCGGCGCAGCCGGCGCACGATGGCGTCGGCCAGGTCCTCGTCGTCTTCGATCACCAGTATGCGCATAAGGGAATTGTCGCATGGGGGGGGTGTGTTGCCCCCACGCCGCGCTCGCTACGCTCGCTTGCTGCGCCCCAAGGGGGCGCTTCCGCCTTGGGACGGCACGGCGGCGGAAGGAGCCCCCACGCCGCGCTCCGCTACGCTCGCCTGCTACTGGAAAAAACGACAGGTTGTCGACAGCTTTTGTTCCTAGTCTTGCGGTCCTGCCTCCCCCGCCGGAGGCATCGCATAACAACGACGAGTCGGAGATAACCCTCATGCTATTGACCCTGCTTGGCTTCGGCATGGTGATCACGTTCATGACGCTGATCATGACCAAGCG
>NZ_JBLZXF010000043.1:0-31918 GCF_050285585.1 Achromobacter sp.
AATGTACCTGACTCGAAATCAGGCGTACGGTATCCCCGTACCGTGGGTTCGAATCCCACCCTCTCCGCCAAGTATTTCAAGCACTTACGTGCTTTGCAGAGGCCCCGAAAGGGGCCTTTTGCTTTTCTGCTGGTGGGGGAAATATTGGCCGAGGTGTATTCTCACGGCCATGGAAGACAACGGAATTCTGGAACAGGTGCCCGGCCTCTACATCGCCGAGGCCATGAAAACGCTGCCGCCGGCTGGGACCGCCGAGGATCGGGAGTACGAGGTCGCCATCGACGCTGGCCATGCCGGCCGGGTCCGGCTGTTCTTCCGCAAGCAGAAGGCCCGGCGCGGCAAGTTCAGCCACTGGTTCTGGCTGGCGCGGCGGGCGGAGAAAGCATGACCGACTACATCAATACCCCGCCCGTGCGGGAACTGTGGGCGCGCGCGCTGCGGGCGCTGGGCGACGTGAAGAACGGCGACTACCTGCCGCTGGGGCGCCTGCAAGCCGCGTTCGGCCTGGAACTGGGCCGCAAGCTGCAGGACGTGCTGGCCGCCGGCGAGCGCGACGGCCTGCTGATAATCGACCGCGGCGCGGTGCCCACGACATACCGAGCGACGTTCATCCTGGAGCGTGGCGCGCGGGCGCTCAGCGAGGATTGGGCGGACTAGCGCGGGGCGGTCTGCAAGCTGCGGATGTACCCCTGCAGGCCGTTCACCTGGTCAGCCCATCCTGCAGCGTCTTTTCCCACCTCGCCAAGTCGGCGTCCAAGGCTTTCAGCTCGGCCGAGACACTCTCCAAATAGGCCGATCCAGTCGGGGCTGGCGCCATCAGGTCGGCCGCCGGCGTCGGATGCCTCGGCGTTCCGGGCGTCAAGCTGCTTGCGCAGCCCCCCAACCCGAGCAAAAGCGGCATCACGATCACGCTCAGCATGAGCCAGCCTGGCTTCGGTTCGCTGCCGCGCCAAGACGGCGCCGCGGTGTTCAGCATCAGCACGATCTCTTTCCTCCTGCCAGGCGCGCTCGATGGCAGCCTGGCGCTTCTCGATTTCTGCCTGGCGAGCGTCACCGCCGGCCCGGTACTGGCTGGCGCCGTACCGATGACGCTCCAGAACGACGCCCGCCACCAGCGCCGCCCCGACCACGGCCACCGCGGCGTAGCCCTTCCAGCCGGCCAGCGTCTTGATAGCGGCGGCGATCATGGTGTGTTCAACCATTCGGGAACACGGCCCGGCGCCGCTGGCGGTGGGGTCAGGACTTCTTCCACCCTCTTGACCGCGGTGCTGGCCGACTTCGCCGCCGCTGTGGCCTTGTTGGCGGCCGTCCCCGCCTTCGACGCGGCGCCCTTGGCGGCTTTGATAGCACCGTGCGCCGCGTCCGCAGCGCGCTCGACCTTCTCGGCCGCCTGCTCGGTCGAGCTGGCGATGGCGGGCAGACGCTCCTGGATGATCAGCATGATCTGACGGTTGATGTCCATCAGGCGTTGCTGCTCGGCCTGATGCGCCGCTGATAGGTTCGCGACCTGAACGTCCGCCCGAGAGAGCCCCACGGCCTGCCCGATGGCGAAGCTGCCACCCACAACCAGGAACATCAGCACCCATCCCTCGATGAGGCTGACCGCGCGCGGGTGCTTGCGGTAGATGCGGTCGATGGCTTCACGGATTCGGATTGGCATTGATCATCTCCAGTCTGGCCTGCATGTGCTCCATTCGCGTTTCGAGCCGGGCCACCTTCTCGCGCAGGTCCGCCACCTCCCGGTAGGCGTCGTTGCGCTCCTTGGCGAACATATCTGCGCGCGCGTTGGCGGCGGCGAGCTGCGTCGTGAGCATGTCGATAACTTCGACGCGTGCCTCGTCTCCCGCCCGCTCCACCGAATCCTTGGAAAGCCACCGCCGCAGCATGAGACCGCCGCCGACGATCGTTGCAGCGATGGCCCCTATCCAGCCGCCGATGCCACCCCCGGCGAATTCTTCGGGTAGCTGCATCACGCCTCCGCGCCTACGCGCTTCTTCCATTCGCGCGGGATTTGGAAATGCGGGCCGTCCTTGAACGTCTTCCAGTCGCCGCCCCACTCCACCGGCACGCCCAGCTCGGCAGCGCACGCCTTCACGACGTCGGATAGATCCTTGAACTTGGACCAGTCGTCCCAAGGGATCGCCCCGCCCTCCAGCGGCGCCAGATCGACGGCATGCCCGAGCCCGTCCGCCTGCGGCAGGTGATAGCTGTTCATCGTCTGGCTGGCGCCCTTGGCGACATACTCGCGCTGCTGCGCGACAGTGCGCACGCTCTCCACCACCGTGAAATCCACGGGCGTGCGCTGGATAGCCAGCTTTACCACTTCGACCAGATCGGGATGCACGCCCGCGAGGCGGGACAGACTGCGCTTGGACAGTTCGAACTTGCTCATTTCTGGAAGCTCCGGGCATGAAAAAGCCGCCTTGCGGCGGCGGATTGATCGTAGAATCGGCGCATGAACTTCGATCCCATTCTTCTCGGATATCTGGCGGCGGCCCTCATCCTAGGGGCCATTGACGCCTGGCGCCGCAAGTAGGCCGCCCACGGCAGCCGCCCCGGGCAGCAGGAACGGCCCGCTGATCGGCGTCTGCCGCTTCACCCCTTCCGCAAGCAGGCCCGGCAGCACGTTTTGCGCGCCGCGCTGGCGCAGCGAGATTTCGATGTTGCGCAGCGGCGTCAGCAGTGCGGCGTCGCCCAGCGGGATCTTGCCCACCACCGACTTCAGGAAGTCGTACCCGCGGCCAGCCAGCAGCGCGCCCGAGTTGCTGTTGTTCACCGCCGCGCCGACGGGCTGGGCCTGCATGTAGCTTCCCACGCGGCCGATCGCGCGCAGCTGCGCAATTTCCTCAGGGCTGAAGAACTGCGCCAGCTTGCGCCCGCCGATGGCGTCCAGCGCCTTGTTGTAGGCCGACGAGCTGAACTTGCCCACCTCGTCCGCCGCGCCGTTCAGCGCCTTGCCCTTCAGGTAGTCGACCAGATGGTCCCTCACGGCGCCGACGGCCGCCGGGTTGTCGCCCAGGCCGCGGCGCAGCGCCGCCACGTCCGCCGCGCTGGCGTTCTTGCCCAGGATGTACCGGTTGACGAATTGGTCAGGCGTCGCGGTCCCTTCAAATACCGCTTTCAGGGCCGGGCTGGCCTCCACGCCCCGCATCATGGCGCGATTGGCGGCCCGCGCCTGGTTGAATGCCGCAATGGCCTCTTCGCCCAGCTGCGGCGCATTGGGCGCCGCCGGCAGGTTCCCGTGGTTCACCGCGCGCGCGCCGGCGGCGCCCGTCTGCTGCCCGAGGCCCAGCACCGGGGTATTGTCCAGCTCGTTCCGCACCACGCCCAGGGCCATCCTGACCTGCCCGTCAGAGGTCGCGCGCTGCAACTTGCCCATGGCGGTCTTCAGCTGTTCCGCGTAATCGACCGTGAACGGGACATCGCCTTGCGCGATGCGGTTCAGGTGGTTGCGGACGTCAGCCGGCAGCGCGCCGCCCAGCAGGTTGTCGTCCAGGGCCTTACCCACGCGATTGGTGAACGAGGCACCGTCCAGCGGAAAGCTGCGGCCGGCGCTGTCGCGCGCGCGGGAATACAGGGCATTGACGTTGGCGCGCTGGGCATCCAGGTTGCGCGACAGCGCGCCGATGGCAGCCTCTCCGGCCTCGATCGCCTCCGGCGCGCGGGCCGCGCCAGATTCGTTCAGCCGGTTGATCAGCGTCGCGTTGTTCTGGTTCTGCATGCGCGGCAGGCCGGCCAGCTGGTCGTCGGCGCTGTTCGCCGCGATCTTGGCCAGGTTCTGTTCGCGCGTGAGATGCACCGGATCCAGCGTAATGGAGCCGCGCGTCGGCGTGGCGCCCACGGCGCGAAAGTCTGCCAGGCGCCGCACGGCGTCCGGCCGCAGCTCGCGGCCCGTGCGCAGGGACGATTCCATCTCGGCGCGAAGGCCCCGCGCGACCTCCTTGGGCAGCGTCGACAGGTCGACGCCCGCCTCGTCCATCAGGTTGTTGAAGCGGATATCCAGGTCCGCCGGCCGCGTGCTGAGACGAGAGGCCACATTGCGTGCGCTGTCCGCGAGGCTGCTGCCAGCCATGACCGCGCCGCCGCCGAGCAGACCGCCGGCCATGGATGCGCCGAACTGGCCCAGCGCGCCGGCGCCGTTCTCGCGCGCGGTGCCGCCCAACAGGCCGGCGCCAGTCGCTGAGCCCAACTGCGTGCCCGGGTTCGCCGCCAGGCCGGCAGCGACATTCTGCCCGAGGCCGGTGGTGCTGGCCGTGGGCAACAGGCCACCCGCCGCCTGCGCGCCGCCGCTGGCCGCGCCAAGCAGGCCCGTCATGCCGCCGCTGCCGGCCATCAGCCGCGCGGCGTCACCCACAATGCGTTCCTGCCGCGTCTCGGGAGAAGGCAGGCCCAGGGTATCGGCCAGCGAGGCCATCGTGCTGCCGGACGACGTCGCTGGCGGCAGGCCCACCAGCTCGGCGGCCGGGTTGACCACGTACTGCCGCAGCGGCTCGGTAACCAGCTGCGCGGCCTGACCCAGTCCTTCCAGGCCGTAGCGCGCGGTAAGGCCGGCCTGGCGCGCCCATTCGGATGGAGAGCCCAGCCCGTCGAAGAAGCCGCGCGCTGCCGCCGGCGCCGGCGCGGGAGCTGGTGCCGCGCCGCCCATTTCCACGCGCAGCACGCCGTCATCGCCTCGGCTGGTCGTCGTCCGGGCGCCGCTGGCGGGCGCCGCGGGCGAGGTTCTGGGAGCCGCCGGCGGCGCGGCAGTTCGCGCGCCGCCGAAGATGTCGTCCACCGCCGGGCCCGCCGCTGCCGGGCGTGCCACTGCGGTCTTGGCGCCGCCGAAGATGTCGTCACTGCCTGCCGCCTCCGCAGACGGGAAGATCGCGCCGGCAAGCCGATCCATGGCCCCGCCGATACCTCCCAGCCCGCGCACCGTCTCCGTCGCCGCGACCAGCTTGCGCACGTAGTCCGGGTCTTCCGCGTAGCCGCCCGCCTTCAGCGCCTCGGCGTACTGCTGGGCATTTTGCCCGGCGTTCATGGCGCCCTGGTACCGGCGACCCAGCAGGCCGGCGAAATCCTCGCCGAATTGCTCGGGCGTGCCGTAGGCGCGGTACTCGTCGTTGCTGCCCGTCATGTTGTCGACCGCCGCGACGCCCGGGCCCTTGATGTTGCCCAAGTTGTTGGTGCCCGGGATCACGCTGCGGCCCCAGCCGGTTTCAAGGCCCCACTGTCCCAGCAGGATGGAAGGATCCACGCCCAGCTGGCCGCCGACCGTGTCGGCAAGGGCGCCGTACTGCTGCACGAACTGCTGCGGCTTCGCCATCATTGACCTCCGAACAGGGGATTGGCGGCCGTCCACGCGGCCAGAGCCGAGCCGAAATCCTGGCCGGTCGGGTCCAGCGAATCGAGCCGGCCGTACTTCTGGCGCCACTTGCGCGAGAACTGCGCGATATCCTTGTTGCGCTCCAGGACGCGCACCTGATAGTTGATAAGCTGCTTGCGGCCTTCATCGGTCTGGTTCAGGCCGGGAACGGACTGCATCAGGAAGTTCCGGTCGGCGTCCGACATTGCGCCAGGCATGCCCCCGCCGTTGGCAGGATCACGCAGTTGCAGGGCCAGCTGGTTGCCGATCGCAACGGCAGCTTCCTTCGCTCCCAAATTAGGATCAACTTCCAGCCCGATGGCGTTCAGCAGTTTCGCGCCCGACATCCCCACACCGGACAGGCTGCTGCCGCTGAAGCCGTCCAGCAGCGTGCCGATGCGCTGGTAGGAAGCAATTTGCTTGTCGGCATTCAGGCCGGCTTTCTGCATCGTGTTGTAGGTCTCTGCGGACGCCTCCGCCAACGACTTCTCGAAAGCCTGGTCGGCTGAACTGGAGGTGCGTCCGAATCGATCCCCCGGGGCCGGCGCGCCGCGCGCGTTCTGCCCAGGCGGCGGCGTGCCACCGAGCCGCTGGAGGGCATCGGCGCGCGACATCTTGACCGAGCCGCCACGCCCGTCCGGCACATCGACCAGGTCATAGCCCGCGTTCGCGCGCGCCTGCGCGTCAGCTTCGGCGCCCTTGGCGGCGGCGTTCGACGCGGTGTAGCCAGGGATCGCGCGCACCATGGGGCCGTTGGCGCCATAGACGAGCTCCATGCCTTCGCCGACCCTGGGCGTGTACTCCATGGCGCCCGTGAGCGGGTTCCGGTAGCTCGCGCCGGCCTCGCGCTTGATACCGTCGGTGGCGTACTTGTAGGCTTCGAACAGGTCCGGGCCGCCCATGGCCTTCAGCGCGATTACGTCCGGCAGCGTCAGGTTGAAGCCAGCACCGCCGCCACCTGCGCCGCCACCAGCCGGCGCCGCGCCGCCGAGCAAGCCAGGGCTGCCCGCGGGGACTGCGCCGGCCAGAAGCGGCCCAGCAGCGCCCGGGGAGTCCGCTGGCGCGCCGCCCGGGGCGAGCATCGTACCGCCGCCGGTGATGCGTCCCAGCGCGGCCATGATCCGGCTGTTTTTCTCCGTGTCCTGCTCGATTTTGCGGATCTGCGCCTGGCGGTAGGCGCGCATGTCGCCCGCGGATTGCGCCTGCTGGAACGCCTGCAGGCCGGCCAGCCCGCTTGTGCCGAGCGCCGCCGCCGCGTTCCCGCCGCGCGAGCCGGCCAGCAGGCCCAGCCCAGCGGCAAGCAGGCCCTGGGCCGCCGGATTGGAAGCACCACCCAGCAGGCCATCATTCTGGTAGTCGAAAGGTCCCATTTCCTACCCCTTATCGGCGCACGCCCAGCAGCGCGGCCAGCAACTGGTTGTTCGGAGCGCTGCCGGGCATGCGCATCCACGGCGCGGCGGTGATCTGGTCGGCGCCCTGACCGCCAAGACCACCCAGGCCGCCCTGGCCAGCGGTCGCTGGGCCGGGCTGAACCGCCATGGGCCCGGCGGCGGCCGCGGGCGCGCCACCGAGGCCACCGAGACCGCCCGGCGTCTGCATGAACGGGCCGAGTGTGCCGCCGGCGTCTACGCCGGGCGCCTCAGCGCCGCCGAGCGCCGCGCCAGCGCCACCGCCCGGGCCCATGGACGCCATGGCCAGCCGCATCCCCAGATCACCTAGCGAGGGCTGCGGGGCCTGGCCCGATTGCTGCAACATCGCCTCGCGCGCGCGGCGCGCCTGCTCTGCCTGCTGGCCAGCCGCCGCCAGCGACTGGGCGAGGTTCGGGTTCATCGTTCCAAGTGCCATTGCCGCCTCCTACAGCGAGCCGAGCAGGCCGAGGCCCGCGCCAATGCCAATGCCCCACGGCGTGGACAGGTTCAACATGCTCGCGATCCCATAGCCGGCCAAGCCGCCGCCCGCGGCGCCCATGATCGGGTTCCCCCCGGGGCCGGATGCCGTGGTGGTGCCGCCGACGCCGGCGCCAGGCTGCACGATCGACGCGTAGTTTCCAAGCTTGCCCCAGTTGTAGTCGTTGCCCGCACCCAGGAGCGCGAGGATTTGCTGGCGCCGCGCATCCTCGGCGGCATCATTGGCCGTTTTCATTGTCGAGCCCTGGCCGATCAGGTTGGCGCCCAGGTTCGCGAAATTCAGCTTGTTGTTGATGTTGTTCTGCCCCACCGTCGCCGCCTGCTCGTTCAGGCCCGTGGCGACCTGCTGCATGCGGTTCTGGGCGTTTTCGAATGCCGTGCCGCGCAGGTTCGCTCCAGCCGTCGCCAGCGCGTCGCTGACGCCCTGCGTGCCCAGCCCTTCAACGATGCCTTGACGCGATCCGCCGAACCCGCCTGCCGCCACCGCGCCGGAGCGCAGGCCAGGCGCCACGTTTTCCATGAAATTGCTGGACAGGTCTTTACCCAGCGCCGCGATCTGCTCATCCAGATAGGGGTTGTTGACCTGGCCGGACAGTAGCTGCTGCAGCGCCGCGGTGGGATCCAGCGCGCCCTGCGCCGCGCGCGCCTTCACCAGATCTAGCTGCGAACCTTCGCCGGAAAGTAGGCTGCTCCCCATGTCCAGCACGCTCTGTGCGTACTTCGGGTCCACGCCGGAGCGACCCTGCAGCGCGGCAAGCCATTCATCCGTCACGCCCTGCATCTCAGGCGTCCAGGCGCCTTCCTGGTAGAGCCGGGCCGCCTCGCCGTAGATCCCCGGGATGCCGCCGGTGGTCGTGGTGATGTAGTCGCTGTCCGCATACTGCGGCGTGCCCGGATCCCAGTATTTGTTCGTGGACTCGCCGTTACCGTCGTAGACCCATCCGCCGCCGCTGGTCGAGATCGGCACCGCGCCCGGCCGCAGCGTCCGGGTGGTCGTGCCGCCGCTGCCCGTCAGGTAGGGGACAACGCCCTTCCAGGGTTCCGATTTCGTGGTCTGGGTGCCGCTATTGCCGCCTTTGCCCATTACAGTTCCTTTGTTACGTTGACCGATTCTTCTGCCCAGCCGTAGCTGGCCAACTGCCGCGCCCAGCCGCGCCGCCCATGCAGGCAGACCCTCTTGCAGCCTTTGGCGCGGGCAAAGTTCGAAATGACGTCTTCCACCGCAAAGAGCCAGTGCTCCATGCCGCGCCCGCCCAAGCAGACCGCGACGAGCGCCGAGCCGAGCTCCCCGGTGGCGATGCGCGTCACGAAGGCCGCCACCGGCCCGGGATCGTTCACCACCCATAGCTGGTAGTCGCGCGCCTCGATCTGCTCGCGCACGTCGTCGATCGACTCCAGGGAGTGCCCTGCCTCCAGCGCGTCGCGGATCCAACCCGCCACCGTGGGCCACGCCGCGGCGACGTCGTCGGACTGAATGCCCTCAATGGTGATCAGAGCTTGGTCCATGCGCCTCCCAGATATCCGTAATAGCCCGCGCCGGCGCCAGGGTTCCAGTACGGCGCGCCCCAGGCCAACACGATCATTCCCTCGCGCGGCTTTGCAGGCGCAACCGCCTGTTTCTCCAGGAACGCGAAAGGTTGCGGCCCGTTCAGGGCTTCCCGGATCTTGTCCAGCTCCTGCTGTAAAAACAGCGCCGAATACTCCGAGGGCGCGTTACCGGTTTCGTAGGCCATCAGTAGCCCCCAAGGACGGTGACGTCCATGTCGAACTGCTTCATGCGCCAGGAAACGATGCCGGTGGATTCGAAGCGGACGGCCAGGTAACGCCCCGACACTTCAATGTCGGCCGACAGGTCCGTGCCCACAGTGAACACGACGGGCTGCTCCCACGTAATCGGGCCGTCCAGGTCTTCCTGCGAGCCCAGATAGATGTTGATCTGCGTGCCCTGCTGTGCCTCGATGCGCGGGCGCACGCCCTTGCAATACTTGATCCGCTCCGGAGCATCGAAGGACATACCCGTCTTTTCCACGCGCGAGACCATCGGCTGACCTTCCGACGTCTTGCTGGAATCCATCAGCACCAGCTTGCTATTGACGGCGGACGCCAAGATTAGCCGCGGCGTTGCCTGCGTGAACTCGTACTGGTTCCAGGTGGTGTCGTCGGTGTCCCAAGGCTCCAGATCGGCGTTCCAGGAGTTCCCCAGGCCGTAGACTATGGTGCCCGACGCACCAGCCGATGCCTGCGCAAGGTCGCGTATCGCCCAGGTACCGTCCTTCCAGTTCCAGATCAGCGCCGTATCAGGCCAGTCGGACCCCGTCTGCGGGACGCAGAACCATGCTTCGTTGCGGCGGATGTTGGGCACGGCGAACGACCGCTGGTATCGGTCGGCGTTCAGGTTGTTGAACAGCCATCGGCGCACGCGCCCGTCAGCGATGGACGTGGTGCTGGCGCCGTCGAAGTTCACGACGTCGCCCTGGGTCAGAATGGCATGCCCGAGCGGATGAGCGACGACGCAATCCTGCCCCAGCGCACCTACCGTTTTGTCGATCGGCTTGCGGCTCCAGATGTAGGGCGCGCCGACGTAGTCCAGCGCCCAGATGCTGTTTTCCTTGTAGACGATGAGACGCTCGCCCAGCGGCACACCGTCGACAATCCGGTCATCCGTGTCTGCCAGGTCGAACTGGCCGGCATCCTTGGTCGGGTCCGCCAGGTCGTAGGAGATCGGCAGCGTGCCAGGGTCAGCAGGATGCGACCACCGGACGCTGTACGGCATCTTGTTGCCGTTGTCGGTGTTGTTCAGCGCGAAGATGAAATTTCGGAACGGCCGCAGGATCTTGGTGCGCAACGTCGCCGGCCATGCCGGCAGATCGGCCGCTTTCACGCTAGGGTCGCCGCCCCAGTACTGGGGCACGTCTACCCCATTGTTTACCACCAGCACGCCCGAAAGCACGCCACCATTCCAGCGATTGGCAGCCGTGCCCGTGTACGGGCCCGAGGTCCGCGTAATGTCCGTGTGCGTTTCGTTCTGGACCGCGCAGAGCTTGTCCAGCCCAGCATATACCCAGTAGCGGCCCAGGATTCCCTGCATCGGGAACAGGCCGTAAGGCGCCGCCAGCAGGTCCCCGTGCACGCGCGCCTCGCCTTGGGACTTCTCGGCGTAGCCGTCGCGGAATCGGATGTTGCGGCCTCCAGACCATTCCTGCGGAGCCAGCTCATGGGGGAAGCCGTCCAAGTTCAGGCCGGCGCCCATGCTCCGAAAAGGGATCATCGACATGGCTTAGCCCCAAACCACCGCGGCGATAGCTTCGGGAGTCTGCGCAGCCTGCACCAAGTCGCGCAGGGCCTGGCGCTTGCCAGTGAGTGCGCCGCTGATCTGGCGGTACAGCACGTCCATGTCTCGGATCTTGATGGCCAGCTGGTCGCGGCTGATGCCGCGCGCGACGGCCGCGGCGTCGATCCATGGCGTATCGACCTCCTCACCAGCGAGGACGGCCGCCGATTCCATGATCTGAACCGGCCACGTCTCGCGCTCCGACTCGGGATAGCCGAGCGCCAGCGCCGCCGTAGCCGCCTCGTATGCCGCGTTGATCTCCGCCTCCTTTTCGGCGCGCAATTGGCCCAGCGCCTTGCCGGTGGCAACGTCATCCACCCATTTGGTCAAGCCAAGGCCCAGCTGCGCTTCTAGGGACCAGCCGGGGTTAACGCCAGTCGGATCGATGTAGGGCATTTCAGTCGTCCAGGAAGTCTTCGTAGCCAGTCGTGAAGATATACAGGCCGGATGCGAAGGTGTTGATGTTGGCTTGAATGGCGATTCCGCGCGTGGTGCTGGTTACGCGGGAAACTTCAGCGATCGAGGCATTCCCTCCGGTGGCGAGCAGCGAGCTTGTTGTGCTCACGAGCCCTGGCGATGAGATTCCGACGCTGACAGTTGCGGCGGAGGGCGGAAGGACGGAGGCGATAAGAAGGGCGAGGGTTTGGATGCCGACCGGTACCGTGACCGTTATCGCAGTCTGGTTCAAGTTACCCAGCCCCGCATTGACGAGGTCGGACGCTGGCGAGTTGTAGGTGAAGCGCCGGCCAAAATTCACGAAGGAGAAAATATTGCCGGTAGCCGTGGTGAACACCGCGCCGAGCCGGCGGTAGGCGGTCCATCCAGCCGGACGGTTAGCAGCGGTCACCGAGGTATCGAAGCCCAGATCCACCGCGCCGGTGGCATCGTTTCGGATGACGAACAGGTGATACCAGGTGCTGTTTGCCCGCACGCCGGTAAAAATGCCGTTCGCGTTGTCACCTGCCGCCCATGCCCCAGAGGTCTGCAAGGTCTTCGTCATGGACGTCGCTAGCACGATGTCCAGCTCGTCGCCCACATCGCGCCAGCAGCCCGCTGCGGCGGTGACTGTATTCGTCGTGTGCGTAAGCTTGCCTCCCTGGCGGTACTTCGTGGGAAGTTCGCTCAACGTATAGAGCCCATACACGAAACGCTTGATGCCCAGGCCAGATACCAGAATGTCACCGATGTCGGTCAGCGGTTCGTTCCCGGGCGCGTATACCGGCAGCGCGTCCTGCCAGGAAGCGTTCGACCCGTCCGTCCGGAGAAACTTGCGATCGTTGCCCGCCTGGTTGGGCAGCGCCGCCTGGAATGCCAGCTGGTTGGCGTAGTCGTAGATTGCCTGGCTGTTGCCGCCACCCATGAGGCGGAAACTCGTGCCGTCGTAGATGGCCAGGACCCAGGTGGTGGCCGTGATGGCGTTTGCCCGCAAGGGCGTTCCCTCGGGGTTCACCAAGGACTTGGCGGCGAGCGAACCGACCTTGAGCGTGGCGGCGCCGGTGTTCGCATGGTTCGCGCGGAACACTACTGCCGTGTTGGCCGCGTAGGCCGTAGGCGCCGGCGCTACCGTCAGCACGTAATCGTTGACCGTCGCGCCTTGCGCCTCCGCCGCCGCCAGCAGCACCTCGCCAGGGAATCCTGCAAAAACGTGCTTCAGCACCGTCTTGAGCAGCCGTAGGTGATTGTCGCCTTCCGACTTCGTGTCCGTGCCCGCGGGCAGCGTGTCGTCCAGGCCCGCGATGTTGGTGGTGTTCTCGACGGCCATAGTTACCTCGGGGTTGCGATTTCGAGCGGGGCGCCGGCGAATCGCGCCTGGTCGTCCGCAAGTTGAATTGCCTGGATCGCGGTGTCGCCGCGCGACTTCCACAGGTCCATGCGGGCGTCGTTGACCAGATAGGGTTCGGCCTCGGTCAGCGCACCGAAGAGGTAGGCGTCCGGGTGGTTCATCAGCAGCCAGTTGGATGCGTTCAGCGCGCCCAGCGGCGGGATCTTGGAGTAGTAGCGGACGTTCAGCGTCCCGGTGTTTCCCGATACCCGGAAGGTGCCGCCCTCGATGGCGTAGAAGCCACTGTTCACCTGCGTGGGGCCGAACTGCAGCGTGGTCATGAAGCGAAGCCCCGCGGTACCATCATCCACCGAAATCGCCTCCAGCCAATCCGGCGGCATCGTCGCCACGCCGTCGACGACGGGCAGGTCCTTGGCGAACTGCCGCTGCCAGGACGTGCGCAGCACGCGGTTCACGCGGGCCTCGAAGAGCGTGATGAAGTCCGGAACGACGGTGGCCAGGTCCTTACGCTTGATCCAGCGGCCCACGGCCGAGATCAGCTCATCCGAATTGGCGAAGCTCATATCTCACCCTTGTGCACTCGGAAATCGCCATTCGCCGGGTCGCGTAGGAACTCTTCAAGCAGGCGAACGTCGTTCATGACGTCCGAATAGGTGACTCCGCGGCGCTGCGCCCAGGCGTTCAGCACCACGATCGGGATGCGGGCCAGGTGCTGGTCACCGTTCGGGGCATGCTGCCGCCCTTCGTTGTGCAGCGCCTTGGCATGCTCCAGGATCGGCTCCACATCGGCCGTCGTCTCGATCCCATAGCGGCCGTCGGCCTCCAAGAACCGGGTCACTCTGCCCCGTTCGGCAGTCAGAATTCGTGCGCTCATGTGCTCACCCGATTGCGAAGTACTTATGCTCGGCGGACTCCCGCGCCTTTACAGCCAAATCGAAGTCATCGAAGTAGCCGAGATGCTTCAGCACCCGATCAGACCGTATGGAAGCTCGCCACTTCCTTTTCTGCTTGTTCCAAAGAACCCCAGTTCGACGAAGCACACCTTCGACGATTCCTTTGTTGAACTGATTCTGGCGGTTGCTCACCGGCCGCAGATTCGCCCATCGGTTGTCCGACGTGACCCGGTTGATGTGGTCCACCTGCTCCTCCGGCCATGCCCCTTGCATGTAGAGGAAAGCAAGGCGATGGGCCGCATAATTTCGCCCACGAATGATGATCCGCACGTAGCCCTTCTTCGCCACTGTGCCGGCCGGAGACCCCACCATGACGCGTCGACCCGCCTTCTCCTTCCAGCGAAAGACCCCTGTATCGGGGCAATAGTCCAGCAGGGACTTGAGAGCCTCTTGGGTAATCGTTTCTTTACTGGGCATGGGTATTGGGCCCGGGTTTCCCCGGGCCGTCTCCTTGGCTGTGGCGGTTAGGTCAGATCACGGATGGCGAAGTTGCCGAGCGGCGCCGTGCATTGCAGCGTCCATTCGGTGTTCACCATGCGCTTGCGGTTGTCGCCCGTCTTGGCCAGGTCAATGGCTTTCATCGGGCGCAGGATCCGCTGGCGCCACGTGGCGGTATCGATGCCGAAGACCTCGCGCTGACGCTGGTAGCGGCTGTTCACCACCTTGTAGGTGCCGAAGTCGCCGCGGTAAACGTCGATGGTCGCGTTCAGCGTCGTGTCCTTGGTGAGCGTGAACTTGGTGGAGTTCACATCGAAGCCCGAGAACACGGCACGCTGCGAGGACGGGATGTACAGCGACAGGTTGGCCTTGGCGCCGCTGTTCCAGGCCTTGGTGGCGGCGTCGTTCAGCAGCGCTTCGGTGAACGCACGCTGCGTGCCATCGGTCTGGGCGGTGTTGTTGGCCGGATCCGGGTCCGCGCCGCCCGCGCCGAAGCTGGTGTTGCCGTAGATGAAGCCCAGCACGCCGCGCGACTGGGGCGCCGTGGCCGCGGCCGCCGCGATGGCCGTGGAGTTCTGCAACGCCGCGAACTCAATGTCCCGCTTGACTTCGAGCATCTTCTTGGCGTCTTGGTACGCCACTTCCGACGACCGGCCATTCTTTCCGACCGCTTCCTGGGTCTCGGTGACCGCGTAGGTCTTCTCCGAGATCTGGGTGCGGTTGCTGAGCATCACCGTGGGGGTGAGCGCGGCCGGAGTCGGCTCGTTGCCCTGGACCACCTTGTTGTTGGTGGGGGCTTCGAGGGCGTCGGTTTGCCATTCCGGGTTCGTGGAGGTGGCTTTGCCGCGACCGATGGCCGAGATGAACGGCGTTTCCTCGGGGCTGGTGCGGTAGATCTGGTCGTCCACTTCTTCCTTGTCGCCGACGGCGTCGAAGGTCGCGAACGAGTTTGCGAGTTTGGCCATGATTTCAGTTCCTTTGTGCGGCGGCCAGCACCGCGGCGAGGGAATTCACGTCCCGTTGTGCCGCATGGCGCTTGATCGCCTTGTCGATGTTGGACGGAGAAACGGACCGGGTCTGGCGCGCGGGCTTCGCGGGCGCGGCCTGGGCCTTTTTCACCGCCTCGGGCTTGCGGTTCTGCAGGTCACGAAACCGGGTGGCGTCGTCCAGAAGGCGGAAGATGCGCGGATCGGTCACCTGGGACAGCTCATCGGGGGAAAAGCCGTAGGTTTCGGTCGCGTGCTTGTTCCACACGGGCAGGCGGGCGTCGAAATCCGGCATTTCGGCGGCCAGGAGCTTGGCGGTTTCGCCTTGCGCCTTCTTCGTCTGCTCGGCCTGCTGGGCCTGCATAAGCTGGTTCGCTTGCGAGAGCGTCGCCGCCAGGTTCTGAGCCTGCTGGCGGGCGTTGGACAGGTCGGACTGCATCAAGGCGTACCGGGCGGGGTCATCTTCGCGGTTGGTCTGCTGCAAGGCAGACTCCAGATTCGCCACGACGGCGCGCGCCATGTGCAATTCGCCGATCTTTTCGCCGTACAGGTTCATGGTCTGGACGGACTGCTGAGCTCGCTTCTGGATTTCGCCTTCCGCCTGCTCACGATCCTTGGCCAAGGCCTGGGTTTTCTGCGTGTAGTCCTGATTGCGCATGTAACCCGCCCGAAGATCGCTCTCCGGAACCTCGAACTCGGTGCCATCGGCAGTTTTCCACTTGTGCACGGGGTCCTGCGACGATTCCGAGTCCGGTTGATCGTCCTCGCCTTCCTCGGATTCCTCCGATTCGGCGTCCTCGCCACCAGCGGTTTCCTGCTCCTCGCCGTCGTCGTCCTGCTCGACGCTTTGCGCCTCCCTTTCGGGTTGGGCGTTTTCGTCGTCGCGTGCCTCTTCCGTTTCCGGATCGGCGGACAAAGTGGCGGCAAGGCTTTCCAGGGTGAAATCAGACATGGTTCATATCCCTATAAGGTTTGACTCCGAGCAACAAAAAAGCCGCGCATGGCGGCTATTCGGTTGGTCTTTCTTACGGCTGCCATCAGGGGGCTGGCAGCAGGCCCGAAAAAGGTTCACGGCGTGATGTGTTTCGAACCATCGCTGTAGACCGCGCCGGCATCGCCGCGGGACAGGCGGATACCGCCGTCTCGGCCCGGGAAGACGGCAGCCGCTTCACCGGCACCCGGATGGCTGACTTCCACCACCACGATCTGCTCGCCACGCTCGGCACCGCGCCGCGCCGCGGCGTCTTCGTGCTTGCGGATGAATACCGGCAGAGCGTCGATTGCGGGAGCCTCCGGCGCCGGGGGATCATCCGAGGCGGTTACCGCGGGCACAGCGGGAGCCTGTTCGGCCGGCGCCGAGGTGACGGGCGTTTCCGGGACTTCGGTGGGCAGCATGACGGGCGCCGCGGCGTCTTCGTGCGCCGGCGCATCCTTCTTCGGGGGTTCAGCCTTCTTGGCCATGGATCAGCTCCTTGATGCGTTGAAAAAACGACTTCTCAGGGGCGGGCAGCCCCAGGATATGGCGCGCCTCTGCGCCGCCCACGACATAGGCATCCAGCACACCCACGAATCGGGTCAGGGTCTTCTGCATGCGGTGCAACTCTTCGCGCTGCTCGGGGGTCAGCTTGGGGTCCTTCCAGACCTCGAAAAGGTCCTCTTCCAGCTGGGCAACGGCGCCCACCAGCAGAGGATCCTGCGTTATGGCCGCGGCGCGGTTCGCGCGGTCCAGGGCCTGGTGCTGCTCGTTGGTCAGCTCGCTCATACGGGGATCCCCACGGGGGCCACCAAGCCGGCGGCGGTTTCGATGTCCTTGCGGTCCTGCTCGCGGGCCTTCAGTTCGGTGTCGGCGGCGTCCTTGGCAGCCTTCAGCCGCAGATCCTGCTGCTTGATCTGCAATTCCGCTTCCTTGATGGCCAGCTCCCGCTCCTTGATGGCCAGCTGGACCTGAGCCTGTTGCAGCTTCACCCTCTCGATTTCGACGTCAGCCTGCTTGGCCTGCATGTTGGCCGCGATCTGCAACTGCTTGCCCTGCAGGTCCAGTTCGGCGGCCTTTACCTGGGCCTGCGCTAGGGCGTCGGCGTTGGGCTCGCCGTCCTGTCCTTGCGGCGTGCCCTGCGGCTGCCCAGGCGGCGTCTGGTCGGGGTCGTTGAAATACTTGCTGGTGCCCTTGATCCCCGCGGCCTTCAGGATCGCGTCCAGCGTGTTGTAGATCTTCTTGGTGTCCACCAGCGGCAGGCCGGCGGCCAGGGCTTCCTTCTGCGCCTCCAGCACGCCCTGGAGCGTCTGGACGGTCTGGGACTTGTCACCCGTGCCCTGCCCCGGCTCGATGGTGACGTCCATTTCGGGGTTCCAGGGCGAGGGGTCGACTCGCACCCATTCGCCGCGCAGGCGATAGGTGGCGGCCTTGTCCTGGTTGTCGGTGACGATCCGCAGCAGCAGGCGGAAAAGGTCCTTGATGCCCGTCTCGGCCATGATGCGCGCCATCATCTTCTTGCGCGCGTCGCCGGCCGACATGATCTTCGTCACGCCCGTGGCGGTCTTGTTCAGCGTGTCGGCGTCCAGGCCCTGGTTGTAGCGGGTAATGCCCGTGCGGGCCTCGCGCTTGCTGTCGTTGAACTCGATGCCCTGGAGGGCCGAGTCTGCGACGTTGGCGGTTTGCAACGGAGCCGCCGCGCCGAGCGCCTTGACGCGGACGATGCCGCCGATGCGGTTGTTCAGCAGGTCGTCCAGGTTGACCTGCCCGTCCAGGACGGCCGTGCGCGGGTTGTTGGCCAGGACCAGGCTGTCGGTGTATTGGCGCAGCATGGTGGTGCTGGACTGCTGCAGCGGCAGGACCGGGTCCGCCAGCGCCATGCCAATCAGGCGGTGCGGGATCAGGATGGGCGACATGACGGCGAAGTCGTGGCCCTCGGCTTCCTCGTTGACCAGCGTTGCATTGCTGCCACGCACGACGCGGCGCCACTCGGAGATGCCGTCGCCGTCGTAGTCCAGGCGGATGAAGCCATCGAACACCAGCACCGGCTCGGTCGCGTCGTCCGGTGAGTCCTCACCGACGGTCGGGTCCGCCGTTTCGTCGCTGGCGGTCTGGGCGATGCCTTGGGTCTGGTCCGCGACGACGTCGAACGACTGGACCGTCTTGACCTTGGCCTCTGGGTAGCCCAGTTCGCGCATATCCGACCGGGTCAGGGCCTTCATCTCGCCCACGATGTCCGCCGCGGCCAGGGTCTTGGCCCGGGCGCTGATGATGAAATTCTCGGGCTGGACGTTGTCGATGTAGGTGCGCGACTTCTTGCGCGTGCATTTGATGGTGACGTCGTAGAGCTGCCGCACGGGCGATTGCAGGTAGACGGCTGCCGCCATGCGCTGATCGGGAGCCATGACGTTCAAGGACCCGGCGATGCGCTGGCGCTGCTCCACGTCCTGCGGGTCGTCTTGGCTCGACTGGGCCGTGACCTCCGCCCCTTCCTGGCCCATCAGCATGGTCAGCTGGTCGGCATCCAGACCGGTATAGTCGCGGGTCACGACCTTTTCTGTCGTGGCCCAGTAGGCTCGCACCACGCCGATCTTGGACAGCAGCGCGTCCTTGATCCACGTGTTGAAGATCAGAAAGCCCGGGTTTTGCTTCAGCGCGATGTAGTTGATGTAATCCGTGGCCTGCTCGGAGAACGCCTCATCCTCTTCGCCCACCGGCTCGAAGGCGGCCACGGTGTCGCCACCGCACAGGATTTCGATCAAGTCGGGCAGCGCGGATTCGATGGTCTCGAAGACGTCCCAGGAGACGGCCTGCGAGCGGCCCTCGGGCGCCGGCGCGGCTTCGCCCAGGTAGGCCTTGTAGTTGCGCTCCCGATCCTGGCTGAAATGCTCTTCCTGCCAGCTGGCGGCCTCGTTGATCTGGCTGTCCAGGATCTTCTCGAATTCGGCGTCGTCTAGCTTGGGCATCAGAAGGTTCCGAGGGACGGATAGTTGATCGGCTGGCTGAATGCAGCGCTGCCGGGAATGGCGAAGGTGAGCGCCAGGGAGTCAGCGCGGTCAGGCGACTTGATGCCGCGTTTCTTCGCGTCGTCTTTGGATTCGATCAGGAGTTCGCCGCCGCGGTAGGAGTAGCGCAGGGCGGTGAGCTCGGCTTTCAGGTCGCCGTCGTTGGGGACGGATGCGCCGGCGGCCACCCATTCCTTCATCTGGCGCCACATGAAGGCGCGCAGGTTGTAGTTCTGCCCGTCCGATAGCCGTAGGGAGCTGTTGACGTCAGCCACCAGGTCGCCGTACCAGACGCGCAGCTTGTCCGCCACGCCGGCGCCGATCCCGATGGTGTCCACGGCAATCTGCTCCGGCTTCGTGCGGTAGGCATCGATTTCGGTCTTGGCCAGAGCGGCCAGCTGCTCGGTGTCCAGCCCCGCGCGGACTTCCTGCTTGATCAGCACGCGGCCGCGGCGGAAGGTGATCACGGACTTGTCGCCGCCGAAGCGCGCCACGTCGATACCGACGCGCAGGCCGCCCACCGCTTCCACGTCCGCCGGGCCGCGCCCCATCGCCTGGTTCACGGTTTCGCCCGGGATCCAGGAATTGGTCACGGAGGCGTCGTAGTTGATGTCGATTTCCTGGGCGACGATGACGGGGTCATTCTTCTCACACTGCTGGCGATACCAGGCATCATCTTTGCGCGGGTCGTCGCGCCAGTTGAACGTGAAGACCTCGATCTTGCCGCCAAAGCGCTTGCGGTAGAACGGGCCGCCGTTGCCGTTGGGCGTGGACACGTCGATCTTGCAGTTGGACGTCTGCGACAGGGCGGCGTCGATGGCCTCGGCCCGCTCGTAGAAGGCCGATTCGTCCTTGAAATAGATCGAGGTCCGGTTTCCCCGGCCGATGTTGTCGCCGGCCTCGCCCACGATCACCGCGCCGTTCTCCGGGTTGGAAATGCGCATATGCAGCGCGTCGCGCGTCTCGTTGTAGCCGACCGGCCGGAACTCGACCGGCAGCAGCGCGATGAACTGGCGGACCTTCCAGAAAAGGGACTTCGGGTCACCCAGCTTGTCGACATACTCTTCCTTGCGGCTGCCGAAGCCGGCCACCGCGCCCTTGTAGAACGTCCACATCCAGACAGCGAAGCCCACGCACAGCCAGGAGACGCCCATGTCACGGGACTTCTCGGCCAGGCCGTCCTCGCGGCCCTTCCATTTCCGATAGCAGAACTCGACGAATTCCGCCTGCTTGGGGAACAGCACGAACGGGATGATGGTGGGCAGACCGATTTCCGCGTTGCGCGGGTCGAAGGTCATGCCCCAGTCGTTGACGAACTCGGCCGGGTGCGTCTTGTAGAACTCTTTCACGCCCGCCAGCAAGCCGGGATCGGCACGCAGGGCCGCCAGGCGCTCAGACCTCAGCCGGTACACCCGGTCATAGTCGGGCGCCCGGAAGTCGAACCAGTCAAGCGTTGCCGTGGCCGCCATTGATCATCCGGAGGTAGGCTTCCCCGGCCTCGACGTTGACGATGGACTCGGTCTGGATCGGCGCGCCGTTGGCGCCGGTGTGTTCCTGGCGCACGCGCTCGCCGTAGACGGTTGGCTCCATGCGCGCGGCGTTCCATTTCCGGGTGGAGATCCGCAGGTCGGCCGCGCGGATCTGGTCGGCCGTGCCGCCCTTCACACCGTCGGCGATTTCGATCATCTCTTCGGCGAAGGTGTGCGCGCGGTCCTTGAGCGCCGCCTCGTACAGCGGCTGGATGCCCATGTGGTTGGTCTTCACCCACAGCATGAACGTGGATCGCGCGGGCCGGCCCTTCTTGCGGCAGGCTTTCACGCACGACATACCGGCCGAGATATCCGCGCAGACGGCCAGGGCCAGATCCAGCGCTTCCTCGTCGGTGTATTCCCTGCCGTTCGGCATCCCAGCGGCTCCAATGAAAAAGCCCCCGCCTCTGGGACCACCAGAGAACGAGGGCTGCAACGAAAAACGCCCGCCAACCTCTCGGTTGCGGGCGCACTTTTCCAGACTTGGCGCAATGCTACTGCCGAATTTCGCGATGTGCAAGCCCACGCGTGACGCAGGGGTGGAGGTCCGCTTCCTCCAGCAGGCCGGCATCGATGCACCCGGCTCCCAGCAGGTAGCGGGCTTCCTCCCAGTACTCGGCCAGCTGCTCGGGCGTCAGGCGGGCATTGCGCCAGATGCGCGGCCCGATCCGGTTGGCCACATGCAGCTCGACGGACACCCGATGCTCCCAGCGCGGCAGCCTGTCGATGAGGTGGTCTATGGCCCGGGCCTTGAAGGCGCGCAGCCTGGTGGCGACCTCGTCGTCATCGTCGTGGACATTCCCCGCCGCCGGGCGGGCGTCGCGGAACATGGGGGAGCAGCGGGCGTTGCCCAGGTGCGGGCGCTGCGCGGCGGTCCAGTGATACCAGATCGTCAGGAGGTCTTCCAGCGTCTCGCGGAACGGATTTTCCATTGTCACTCCCCTCCCCGCCGCCCGCCCGAGAGCGAGGGCGTTTTCGGCTGGGCCGCCAGCGCGCGCTCGCTGTTCAGGCGCAGGCCGACGGACGACAGGCTGAGCGCCGGGCGCGCCAGGACGTTGCTGGTGCGCGGCGCGGCGACGAAGACCGGGATATCCAGGCCGTCGAGCGCCTTGGGCTTCTGCGGCCGGCGCTGCGCGGGCTGGCGCTTCGGCTTGGGCAGCGGCACAACGGCGTCGGCCTGTCCGCCACGCTGGAATGCGACCTTGATGGCGGCGGCGAGCCAGCGCGTGTAGCAGTCGCGCGGCGTCTGCCCGGTGGCCATAGCGTCACCGTCCTGGCAGCGCCACACGCCACCAAGGAGCTTGATGTGGGGTTTGTTCATGACGACCTCTTGGGGTAGTCCCATTGGGAAAAGAACTTGGTCACCTTGCGAGCCGCCTGTTGCAGTTGCGCCATGCAAGCGTCGACATAGCGCCGGTCGGCGCGATTCAGATACCGGTCCAGATAGCCCGGCTCGCCGCGCGAAAGGCGTGCCTGACGGCGGCGGATGGCGCGGATCTTCATGCTTTGCGCTCCTGATCCACCGCCCAGTGCAGGATGGCCAGGGCGTCGGCGTCGTTGTCGGTCTCGGGGCGGAAGCCGCGGGCGCGGGCCTGAGCCAGCATGGCGCCCTTGTCGGCGTTGCCCTTCCCCGTCCAATGCTTCTTGATCGTGCCCACGCCCACCGGTACCAGCCGCACCCTGTGGCTGTCGGCGACCAGTTCGGTGAGGGCCAGGAAGGCGCCGTAGGCGTGCGCGGCGTCGGTGCCGACGTGGCGCTTGACGTCCTCGTAGGCGATGACGTGAACGTTGTGGCGCGCCACCACCTCGTGCAGGAACGAGCGGAACCGCTGCCACCGCTGCCCGGGCGACCAGGACTTGCGTGGCGCGAACGACTCGGTGCCGTGGGTGATCTGGCCGCCGCGCGGCAGCATCGCCCAGCCCAACTTCGTGCCCAGGTCCAGCGCCAGGATGTTGACGTTCACGCCCGGCTGCGGCACCAGGGTAGATCCAGCATTGGCGCGGCGTGGCAAGGCATTGGGGGCCTTTTCAGCACCACCCCGCGCCCGGGGGTCGGGAACGCCTACCGCGCGCGCGAAGGTGTCCGACGCCGCACGGAGCGCGCAGGGGCAAAGCTTCTCTCCCGGCTGCGGCCCGATGCAATGGCACGGAGTCGGCGCCGGCACGCTGGGCATGCTGCGGAAATCGGGAGCGAAAACAATGCGCCCGGTCTGCAGCAGCGTGCCGGCCATCGGATCCAGCGCCACGTCGGCGGATTGGGTGAGGTTGGGTAGGGTCATGCGTCGTGGTCCTTGCGGGGGAAATGGGAGGCCAGTTGCTCAATCACCGGCAGGAGGGTCTGGGCGCGCGCTTCCTGGCGAGCAAGGAGCCGGTCCTCTCGCTCCAGGTATTCGTATCCGTCGGGGAGCTCCACATCGCGCATGCATTGCCACCCGGGGACGCGGTAGATCGTCCACCCGAGCGCGGCCAGCTTCCGGTCGCGCGCGGCATCCTTGCGGGCGTCGTGGAACTTGGCGCCGTCGCACTCCAACGCTACCTTGGCGATGGGGTTGCCGAAGTCCAGGAAGAACCCCGCCACGGGCAATTGCGGCCACATGGGTAGGCCGGCACGGCGGATGTGGTACCAGGCCTCCTGCTCAATCGGCGAAAAGATCAGGACCCAGTCGCCAACCGCGTACTGGTTCTCGCCGAACCAGCTTTCCAGACCGACATCCACCCGCGCTTGGAACTCGCGGTACGCGCGGCGGATATTGGAGAACTTGACCGCGAGGTCAGCGGACCAGGCCGCCGGAACCATTGGGTAATCAACCCTCTGGCGCAGGTCAGACATGAAGTCCTTCATGTCATCGGCGACGTGAACGGGCTCTTTCATGCGGCTGCTCCTTTCTGCAGTTGTTCGACTTTGGCGGAGGCCTGTGCCTTGAGCCTGTCCAGGCGCTCCCGCTCGGCCGCCGCCAGCTGCTCGCGCTGCTTCGCGCGCTTCTCGGCTGGGCTCATGGCGTTGGCCAACATCTGCTTGAGACGGGCGATGTTCTCGGCCGCGGCCTGGTCATCTGGGGTTACGTCGGCCGGAGCCGGCAGGAGGTGTTCGATGGCCGGCGCCGACAGTTGGCCGAGGTGCACGGCGCGCTCCAGCGCCACGGCGCGACGCTCAGCGTTGAACCCGAGGGACACGGACCAGGCGGCAGGCTTGCCCTCCATCCTGGCGGCCGCCACCAGCCGCTCGTAGGCCGCGCGGAATGCCATGCGCGCGCCCACGTCGTCGCCGGCATCGAGGACCGGCCGGCAGGCAGCAAACGCCTGGGCGATTTCGTCGGTCCAGACGACGGTTTCGGCTTCATCCTGGGACGCCAACGCCACAGGCCAAGCCTCATCAGCCGTCAGCCGGCTGTCTCCGGCGCCCTGCCCCAGCAACTCCAGGATCTGGGCCGGCGTCGGCGGAAACTTCGGTTCGGTGCGCGTGTACGTTCCCAGGGCGCGACTTACGGCGTCCAGAGGGAACGGTTGCAGAATCCGCCACCAGACGGCCATAGCCTCGGCTGACGGCCGCGTGCGGTTGTACACCTCGAAGACGCCCGCCAGGCGCTTGCCAAATGCGTCGTTATCGTTGGGCTGCATCACATGCCTCCGCCGCTGGTCAGTTGCAGAAATCTCTGGTGCTCCGCCTCTGCAGCGGCCTGGCGGGCCATGGGCATGCCGAAGCCGCCGCGCTGATCGCGCAGGGGGTACAGGTCGGTCCACTTCCCGCTGCGCACGCTCTGCTCGATCACCGCCACCGGGTCATTGCCGCCGGCTCGCAGCTTGGCGAGGTGGCTGATGGCCATCGTGGCCGCGCGCTCGGTCATCGGAGCCTTCACGGCGATCCGGTGGTGCACCCAGTCCACCCAGGCCTCGCGTGGCAGCCAGTCCGGCAGGTCCAGGTCGGCCAGGTTTGGACGTTTGGGGATCGGGCGGACAGGCGCGGGCTTATTGGTGGTTCCTGGTTGTTCCTTTGGTGGTTCTTGGTTGTTAGACCGCAGCTGCTGCGGGGGTGACTGCGGGATTTGCGGGGGTACCACCGCAACAGCTGCGGGGGTGACTGCGGGATTTGCGGGGGTGCAAATATTGCGGGGGTGCAGCTGCTGCGGGGGTTGTTGAAAGGAATTCGCATCCACAACATAGGTCGTGTGCCGTCCGTTCGACCGGTCGGCGGTCACGACCTTGGCCTGTTCCAGCCACTTGATGGCGGCATGAACGGTGCGCTCGGACAGGCACGTGTACTCGCACAGCGTCGGAATCGACGGCCAAGCCGAGCCGGCCTCGTCGGCATAGTCGGCCAGTGCCATCAACACCGCCTTCGGCGAGGAAGGCATCTGCAGGGGCCGGCAGGCCTTCATCACGTCATAGCTCATTGGGCGCCCATCTTCTCGGCGCGCGCAGGCTCCCACCGGGTGTATGCCCAGTCGAAGGTGGCGCGCTTGGTTTCTCGGTCGATCCCGCTCTGGTCGTAGAGCGCGTGGCAGAAGTGGCAGGCGGGAACGGAAAAACGGTCATGGACCTTCAGCCCGGTGCCCTTCCCCTGGTTCTGGTGGGCAGGCACGACCGTTGGGTCGCCTTCGTAGCTGCAGCACCCGGCGAATTGCAGGTAGCAGCGCTCGCCACGGCACGCGGCCAGGTACTTCGGTTCGTGGCCGGGGCGCTTCTTCGGCGCGCGGCGCTTGAATGGGGTGCGCTGCAGGCCCGTAGAGGCCTTGAGCGGGGTCTTGCGGGTCAGGGGCGCAGATCTCATGAGAGAACTGTTGCGCAGACCGCCTGCCGAAATCTCGGCTTTTTTCATGGCCGGGCCTCGCGCGCGCGGAATTCGACGCCCAGCTCGGCGCCGGCGGCTTCCACCTGGGTCAGGTACTGCGCCATGCCCTTCACGGTCAGCATGGTGGTGCTGCCCACCAGCGCGCGGTCGCCGCGCGGGGTGATCTGCCACTTCACGTAGCCTTCCTGGCACAGCTCGGGGTCGTACTCTTCGGGCAGGAATTCACGCTTGAAGTGTTCATGCCAAGCCTCGGCGGTGAAGCGCTTGCCGTTCACCCAGGCCTGCTCAGCGATGTCGGACAGCGGGCCGACCCACATCAGGGCGTTCTGGCTCATCTTGCGCGGCTTGACGCGCTCGCGCACGACCACTTCCAGCGGCTCGTCGGCATCCAGCGGCAGGTTGGCCAGGAACGTCTGCGCGGCGGCCTGCTGGCTCGCGCCGATCAGCAAGAAGGTGCGGGGGTTGTGCAGGCGCTGGCGCATGTCAGTCCCGCTCTTCCGATTCGATCTCGGCCTGCAGGTATTTGTAGGCCATACGCTTGAGCGCTTGCAGGTCGTCCCTGCTCACGACGACGGCATCAGCCGCCGCGACCTGCAGCCCAACAGCGGCCAACAGCTGGCAGGCGCGCTCCAGGTGCTCCGCCTTGAAGCGGCTGAGCGTGCTGGCGTCCATGCCCATGCAAGACGCTGCACGGTCCTGCGTGGTCAATGCAAGCCGCTGCAATACCTCGGCCAAATACCTTGCGCCGATCTTGCGGGTGCTTTCCTGCTTGTCGGCAGATACTGGTTGCGTGCTCATCGAGTACTTCCTTATGAACAAAGAGCGAGGGATAAGAGGTGACGGAAACCGAGAAATTGCTGAACCACGCCCAGGACATCGCGCGCCGGACCTTCGTGGACCCGAGCGAAGCCGCGGTGATGGACCTGTTCCGTGAGCTGTGCAATGAGCGCGACCGCATGGCCTGGGCCACCGACGACCGCGTCGGCGCGACGGTGCATTGATGGGGTCATTTCTGGCGCCCTTCAGCCGCGTCGGCGATGCGGCGCAGCATCTTGCGAACTTCGTCGGGCAGATCCGGCGATTTCTCGGCCACGGTTCGAATCAATGGCACGGCATCGTCGCCAACAGCCGCGGCCATGGCGCAAGTCGACAGGATCGTCAGCGCGGCCACCACCGTCTCCAGTTCTTCGAGACGCTGCTCGGCGGTCTTCATCTACGCCGCCTCCTGCTGGGCCGCGTCGGCGAGCTCGGGCCAATACCGCGCGAAGTCGTTCGGGCGCAGGTCCTGCCGCCGACACTTCCCTTCCGTTATCAGCTCGATGTCGGCGCCGATCAGCCCGGCGACCTTGTAGCCATAGGCGATCTGCCGCAGGTAGCCAACAGACGTGCCGCGGGCAGCACAGCGGGCCTCCGCATCGGCTTTCGGGGTATCCCGGAGCCACTGCAACAGTGGCTCGACGGGGACTCGGGTGGGGATTTCGTTTTCGGTGCGCATGTCGCGACTTTACCATTTGGTAATGTCATGTCAACACCTTTTGGTGATTTATCTTTCGGTAATAGACAATGCCGCGCATGAACAACGCCGCAGACAAAGAAGTCGCGAACCGACGCCGCCAGCTTCGGAAGTGGATCGACAGCCATTTCCCGAACATGGCTGCGTTCGTCGCGCGACACGGCCTGAACCAGGGCGAGATTTCCGGATTGCTGAAGACCAAATCCTTCGGCAGCCGGAAGGCGCGCAACCTGGAAGAAGCGGTGGGCATGCCACTTCGGTACCTCGAACAGACGGACGAAGGAAGTCCGCTGGGCGCCGGCGTGAGCGGAGACAACATCAGCGCGGGGCCGGAGATAAGGGGGTTGGTACCAGTGATTTCCTGGGTGCAAGCAGGCGCATGGGCTGAAATATGCGACAACTTCCAGCCCACCGACGCTGACGAATGGCTACCGTGCCCGGTGGCGCACGGCCCGAATACCTTTGCGCTGAGGGTGCAGGGCGTGAGCATGGAGAAGAAGTTTCAGGACGGCGACATCATCTTTGTCGACCCGGCGCGCGAGGCCTACAGTGGCAAGCACGTCGTAGTCCGCCTGGACGATGAAGAGCGCGCAACGTTCAAGCAACTCATCATCGAGGATGGTGAAATGTTCCTGCGGCCGTTGAACCCGGACTGGCCCGAAAAGGTGATCAAGGTGAATGGTCGCGCTACGATCTGCGGAGTGGTGATTGGGAAATTCGTTCCTGTCTAAGGAGGGGGAAATGGTTATGAAACGACTGATGCTCATCGCGGTGTTCGTGGCCACCCTGGCCGGTTGCGCGGCTCAGCAGCGGCAGGCAGACCGCAAGACCCAGTGGGACGCGGCAGTTGCGGAGCTGCAACGTCAGAACAACGCCGCGCTGGCCGGCGAACAGTCGTTCGCCCAGGCTTACCAGAAGATGAGCGAATACGGCTACGGCCTAAAGAGCCCGATCTTTCAAGAGGCGATCGTCTCCGGCGCCGCAATCATGATGCCTATTGCAAGGGCCAGAGACGCAGGCAAGATCACCGCCGAACAGATGGCCGACGCGCAAATGTACGTTGGCGCGCAGGTGACGTCTTGGGTCAATCGCCAAATTACCCTTGAAGAAGACGCTATCCAACGACGCGAGGCCGCCGAAAGCGCGAGGCTGTCGCAGGCCTTATCCGCCATCTATATGGGACAGGCTATCGCCAACCCGCGCGCGCCGGCCGTGAACTGCACAGGCCAGCAGCTCGGCAACTTCTATAACGTGAATTGCCGATAGTCAGCATCCACGCAGTTCAACCGCCTACGGGCGGTTTTTTTTTGCCCGTTACAAATTAAATTACCATTTGGTATTGCTCCGCCAATTACCATTTGGTAATCTTCTCCCAACACATCACCAAATGGTGATTTAAAAGCCTCACCACCCGGTGAGCAACCAGGGAGAACAGAGTGAGCTACGACGTCGAGAAGGACTGGACCACTGAAGCAGGCCTGCGCGCCGTGGTCATCTGGGTGCGCGATTCGCACCGCTGCGGTTACGTGGGCGTGCCGGCAGGACATCCGTTGTTCGGTATCCGGTACAGCCAGCCCTGCGTTGCGCTGATGCGGCCGGCCGAAGGCGAAACGATTGGCAAGCGCAGCCCCTTGGCGCTGCTTTGCGCCGCCGGCGATGAACACCGCATGCAGTCGCCTGAAGTCGTGTTTGACGTTCACGGCGGCATTACCTACTCGAATGGCACCGCCGATTACCCGGCGCCTTCCGCTCTGTGGTGGTTCGGTTTCGACTGCGCGCACTCTGGCGACCGCTCCCATGGCGGCAGCACGGGCGTGATGCGCGACCTGCCCTACTGCGTTGACGAGTGTGAATCCCTGGCCAGCCAGATCGTCGCCAAGACGACCCTGCCCGCCTAACCCCCCCCCACCCCGCCCCGGGTGCCGGGGCAAGGAGAAAACCATGAAATACCTCTTCGAGGACACTGTGCGCGCCGTTCTGGTTGCCGCCGTGGAAGATGGCCAGCAGCACGCCGCAGAAGCCATTGCCTCCGCCACGGAAGCCCTGATCGCTGCTGACCACTTGCTGGAGGCTCGCGCCAAGGCTCCGAACTGGATGGACGCCAAGGCCCCGCCCGCTCCCCAACTGCCCTACCCGCCTGTGACCGACGAGCGGGCCGTGCTCGAAATGAGCCGCACGGGCGACACGTTCATCCGCACGCTGGCCGCGGCCTGGGAGCACGGCGACGCGAACAACCGCAAGCGCATCCGTACCGGCTGGGCCGACGAGTTCCGCCGTTTCGCCACGCTGGTGCACTACCAGGAAATGGCGCGCCAGGCCGAACACGAAGGGCGGAACTGATCATGAACGCCCGCCCCGAAATCCGTCTTACCTCCGCGCAGGAATTGCGCATGGACCTGACCTGGGATGTGCGCATGGCGCTGCGTGACGGCATGCATGAGGTCGTCCGCTACTGCGTAGCCGGCGAGAACCGCCAGCTGGCCGCGCATGCCGTCTACGAGGACAGCATCGGCAAGCAGGACTTGGTCGACGCCTTCGACGCGGTGGCGAGGGCCTACGCGCACGGCGACACGTTCGGCCGGATCGGCGAGCTGTTCAGCAAGTTCATGGACGGCGCCAGCGCGCACTACGTAGAGAACCTGGCCGACGCGATCGAGGACCAGGACCGGCAGCTGGACGTGTCGTTCGAACTGCCGGCGAGCCGCAAATGATGGCCTACGCCGTGTGGGGCCTGTGCGCCCTTTATGCAATTGCCCTGATCGGCGACGCCTTGATGGCGCGCTGCTGGAGAGACGAATGACGACGAAACACACGCCCGGGCCGTGGGTCAGAGACACCGGCAGCGGCTTTGGCTGCGACGTGCGCGCCCAGAACGGCCGCAAGGTCGCCGCCGCGCCGGAGCTGCTGGAGGCGCTGCAGAAGCGGGCCCAGGCCGATGCTGCTTATGCCCAGCTCGCACTGAGCGACGTTGACCCTGATACGCACGAGCGACTGCTGCAGCAGATCGAAGCCGCGGAAGACGCGGCCAAGGACGCCGCCCGCGCCGCCATCGCCAAGGCCAAGGGAGAGCAGCAATGAGCACGATCAACGACGGCGGGCCTGCCTATCCGACTCGCAACGCCCACTATGACGATCCGGATTACAGCTCCACGGGCATGACCCTGCGCGACTTCTTCGCGACGCATGCCCCTGCCGCGCCGGAGGATTTCGGCTGGATCGACGGCGAAACGGATTGCGTGCAGCGCATCGTCCGCTGGAACTGGTGTTACGCCGACGAGATGATCCGTGCGCGAGGTGCCCAATGATCCGCCGCCTCCTGCGCACCCACGGCGACCTGCTGATCGGCACCGCCTCCCTGGCCGCCGGCGTCCTCATGGCCTGCGTGCTGGGCCCGACGCTGGACAGCCAGTCCACCCCCTACCCCACCTGCGAAGGCTGCGGCAAGACCGTGGTCGTCGCGAAGGAATGACCATGCACCGCATCCCCCACGGCGGCCCCGGCGAGATTCCGCCCGTTGACGAGCGCGTCCCGAATGACGCCTTCGAGAACGTCATCCGCGCGTATGGCGTCGTCGCCGCTTGCGAATGGTTCGGCCACACGCCGGACAGCCAATTCACCGCCGACACGATCCGCGAGCTGCGCATTCGGTCTGGCGTGCCGGAGTCCGAAGCATGAACGCCATCACCGAACCCGTCGCCCTGATCGACGCGCCGTGCACGATCGACGGCCAGGACATTGAGGCGTATCACGGCGGCGCCGGCATCAGCAAGACCGGCCTGGACCACGTGGCGCGCTCGCCGGCCACGTTCTATGCCCTGCATCTGGATCCAGCCCGGCCGCCCGAGAAGGAGCGCGCCGGCCAGCTGGAAGGCCAGCTCGCGCACTGCGCCATCCTGGAGCCGGCCGAGTTCGACAAGCGCTACGCCGTGCTGCCTGCGGATGCGCCGCGCCGGCCCACCGAGGCCCAGTGGAATGCCAAGAAGCCCAGCCCGGAAAGCGTGGAGGCGATGGAGTGGTGGCGCGCGTGGAGCGAAAGCAGCGCCGGCCGCACGATCATCACGCACGCTCAGCGCGAGACGGCCTTGCGCCAAGCCGAGAGCGTGCGCCGCCTGCCGGACGTGGCCGAGGCGCTGGACGCCGGCCGCCCTGAGGTGTCCGCCTACTGGATCGACCCCGACACCGGCGTGCTGTGCCGCTGCCGCCCTGACTGGGTGCACCCCGCCGGCGACAACGGCGTGATCCTGCTCGACGTCAAGACCTACAGCGACGCCAGCCCGGCCGAGTTCGCGCGCCAGATCGCCCGCAAGCGCTACCACGTGCAGGACGCGTTCTACAGCGATGGCTTCGCGCGCGCCAGCGGCCTGGAAGTGCTGGCCTTCGTTTTCGTGGCGGTCGAGACGGAATGGCCCTATGCGGCCAGTGCCGTGATGCTGGACGACCAGGGGCTAGACGCCGGCCGCGCGCTGTATCGCCAGGACCTGGAGACCTATGCCCGTTGCCTGGCCGCCAACGATTGGCCGGGCTATTCCACCGCCATTGAAACCGTATCCCTGCCCGCCTGGGCGCTCTGATTCCCGAGGTTCACATGAACGACCACGTACAAAACCCGTTCGCAGTCGCCCCGCGCAACGACGCCAGCAGCGCGCTGGCCGTCAGCGACCAAGCCCGCGGCGTCGCCGAAGTGCAGGCCAAGCTGCTGATGGCCCAGCAATTCCCCCGCGACCAGGTGCAGGCCATGGACAACATCCTGAACGCCTTCACCCGTCCGCGCTTGGCCGAAGTGGCGAAATACCAATTCAGCCGCGGCGGCAGCGAAGTGGACGGCCCCAGCATCCGGTCTGCCGAAACCATCGCTCAGAACTGGGGGAACATGGAATTCGGCTTCCGGGAGGTCGCGCGCGGCCGCGGCACGGATGGCGTGACGTACAGCGAGGTCGAGGCCTTCGCGTTCGACCTGCAATCCCGCACGCGCCGCCAGTTGCAGTTCCAGGTGCGCCACTGGCGAGACACCAAGAAAGGCGGCTACCCGATCAAGGACGAGCGCGACATCTACGAGCTGATGTCGAACATGGCTCAGCGCCGCGTGCGCGCCTGCATCCTGGCCATCGTCCCGGGCGACGTGATCGACGCGGCCATGGAACAGGCCGAAATCACGCTGAAGTCCAAGGCTGACACCAGCCCAGAGGCCATGCAGAAGATGATCGACGCCTTCGCGCCCTTCGGTGTCAGCAAGGATCACATCGAGAAGCGCATCCAGCGTCGTCTGGAATCCATCCAGCCCGCCCAGGTGGTCAGCCTCAAGAAGATCTACGCCAGCTTGCGCGACGGCATGAGCGCGGCGTTTGACTGGTTCGAGGTCGAAGACGC
>NZ_JBLZXF010000044.1:0-27597 GCF_050285585.1 Achromobacter sp.
AGGTCGAGAGTCATAGCGGCTCAGCTTTTAAGGGTTGATCAAACAGAAGTATGCACAAAATGGGCGATGCGCTCGGCTGCCTGCACGCAGTCAGCCAAAGGCGCCACCAAGGCAATGCGGATGCGGCCCTGGCCCGGATTCACGCCGTGCGCCTCCCGCGCCAGGAAACTGCCCGGCAGCACGGTAACACCAGTCCGGCCGTAAAGGTCGCGCGCGAACGCCGTGTCCGAGCCCGGCGTGGCCGCCCACAGGTAGAACGAGGCTTGCGGACGGGAGACGTCGAGCACGTTCTGCAGGATGGGCACCACGGCGTCGAACTTCTCGCGGTACAGGCGGCGGTTGTCTTTCACGTGCGCTTCGTCCGTCCAGGCGGCGATGCTCGCCGCGGAGACGAGCGGGCTCATCGCGCTGCCATGATACGTACGGTACAGCAGGAAACGGCCGATCAGCGCGGCGTCGCCCGCGACGAAGCCGGAACGCAGGCCGGGCACGTTGGAACGCTTGGACAGGCTGGAGAAGGCCACCAGATTGCGGTAGTCGTCCCGGCCCAGGCGGCGCGCCGCCTGCAGGCCGCCCAGCGGAGGATTGCCTTCGTCCAGGTAGATCTCGGAATAGCACTCGTCGGAGACGATCACGAAGCCGTGGCGGTCGGAAAGCTCGAAGAGCGTCTTCCATTCCTCCAGCGACATCACGTTGCCGGCCGGATTGCCCGGCGAGCACACGAATACCATGCGCGCCTTCTTCCAGACGCCCGCCGGGACCTGGCCCCAGTCGCTGCCGAAATTGCGCACCGGATCGGCATTCACGAAATAGGGCGTGGCGCCGGCCAGCAAGGCGGCGCCTTCGTATATCTGATAAAAAGGATTTGGGCAGATCACGACCGACCCCGCGGACGGGTCGATCACCGTCTGCGTGAAGGCGAACAGCGCCTCGCGCGAGCCCAGCGCCGGCAGTACCTGGGTTTCGGGGTCGGGCGCCGGTATGCTGTAGCGGCGCGCCAGCCACGCCGAGATCGCCCGGCGCAGGGCCGGATCGCCCTTGGTGGACGGATAGACGGACAGGCCGGCGAGATTGTCGCGGATCGCCTGCCCGATGCGCTCCGGCGCGGCGTGCTTGGGCTCGCCGATCGACAAATTGATAGGCGTCAGGCCGTCCGGCTGCTGGGCGGCCGAAGCCAGCAAGGCCCGCAGTTTTTCGAACGGGTAGGGGTGTAGGGCATCGAGGCGCGGATTCATGACGCAAGATTTTAACAAGCAAGCTACAATAGCGGGCTTGGCTTTGCGAAGGTGGCGAAATTGGTAGACGCACCAGGTTTAGGTCCTGACGCCGTAACAGGTGTAGGGGTTCGAGTCCCCTCCTTCGCACCAACTTATTGAGAATCGTTGATGGGCCGATTCAAAGCCTTTCAAATCAACGGTTTGGCGGGGCCGCTGGGCGCCGGTTGACTGCAAAACAGCAATAATTCGCAGTCTTCGGCCCCGGGCCGCCCGCCGGTTTTGCCAGTAGGGATGTCCGGCGGCGTTCCGCCTTCTACGCGACGGCGCTCCTGCGGCCTGTGCGTAAACCCCTATTAAAAATCCGTGTACGGTGCCGTATTGACCCTATATATTTCGCCTCTACTTGGTGAGGAGTCGTCATGGTCGGCAGGAATTGTCATCGCGCGGGGCGGGTAAGCCAGGCGATTTTCCTTTTGTATGCGGCGAACTGCAGCTATTCCGCGTATGCCCAATCCGTCGTTGGTGTGGGCGATGTTTCGTCCGGGATTCAGAGTCCTCACTGGGTGGTCGGGGGTGACCTGATCGTCGGAGATTCGTCCACCGGGACGTTGACCATCGGCGCCGGCGGCACGGTGGTCAACGATTGGGGTGTGGTCGGCAATTCCAATGGCGGAGTCGGTACCTTGACGGTGACGGGCCGTGACGCCGGCGGCGCGGCGTCGACCTGGACGAGTCAGGCGCCGGTCCATATCGGCAGTGGATCGGGCAGCAATGGCACGCTCTGGGTGCTCGACGGGGCTTTGGCGCAAGGACAGTCCGCCGCTATCGGCGTCGATGGCGGCAGCACCGGAAACGTAACCGTTTCCGGTATCGGGTCAGTCTGGCAACTTTCCACGGTCTACTCATTCCAGGTCGGCGCGAGCGGCAGCGGAACGCTGCGGATCGACAATGGCGGCGCCGTGCATAGCGGCCAGGGCATGATCGGCTGGCTCGCCGGCAGCGATGGACGCGTTACGGTATCGGGCCCGCAAACCCTCTGGGACCCGCTGAACAATATCTACGTCGGTTTCGAGGGCACTGGGGACCTGAATATCCAGGACGGCGCGACCGTTCATACACAAGGGCCGAGCGGGCCGGCTTCCGCGGCATCGATCTACATCGGGATGAATCCGGGAGGCGTCGGCACGGTGACCGTGTCCAGCGGGACGGCCGAGACGTCGACGCTCACGGCGTCCGACCGCATCCAAATCGGCTCAGGCGGCGACGGCGTGCTGACGATCGCCAAAGGCGGCTTGGTGGGCGTCGCCAGAGACGCCTGGATCGCCCTCGAAAGCGGCTCCTCCGGAACGCTGAACCTGACCGGCGACGCCAGCGGCCGCGGCGTGCTCGAAACAGGTTCCGTCATCAAGGGCCCGGGCAACGCGGCGCTCAACCTGGACGGCGGCATCCTGCGCGCCAACCGCAATGAGACCGACTTCCTGAAGGGCTTCGCCACGCAGGCGGTGGGAGGCGGCGGCGCCTGGTTTGACACGAATGCCCATGAAGTGGGCGTGGCGACGGCCTTTTCGGGTACGTCCAGCCTGAACAAGCTGGGGGCGGGGACGCTGACGCTTTCGGGCGACAGCTCGGCGTTCACGGGCAACACCGATATCCAGGCCGGCACGCTGCAGGTCGATGGCATCCTGGGCGGGCCCGTGAATGTGCTTGCGGGGGCGCGGATGACCGGCACGGGACGGGTCGGCTCGACGGTCAACAAGGGAGTCATCGCGCCCGGCCCGCGCAGCGGCTTCGGCACCCTGACGATCGCCGGCGACTATGCGGCCCAGGGCGGCGGCCTGGAAATCCGCACGCAGCTTGGCGCCGACGATTCGCCGACCGATAAGCTGGTGATCACCGGCGCCAGCTCCGGCACGACACCGGTCACGGTGAAGAACATGGGAGGCGCTGGCGCGTTGACCCAGCGGGGCATTCGGGTCGTGCAGGTCAATGGGGTCTCGGCGGGCCAATTCAACCTGGCCAACGGCGATTACGTCATCGACGGGCGTCCGGCGCTGGTGGCCGGCGCCTATGGCTATGTGCTGCAGCAGGATCCCGCCGACGGCGGTTGGTATCTGAGGTCGTCCCTGACCGATCCCGGTCCGCCGCAAGACACAGGCGGTTCGCCGGACGCCGGCCAGCCTCTGCTCTATCAGCCGGGCGTGCCGGTCTATGAAGCCTACGCCAACACACTGCTTCACTTGAGCAAGCTTCCCACCTTGCGCCAGCGGGTCGGCAATCGCCTGTATGACCCGGCGGACGCCGGCCGCAACGGCATATGGAGCCGCGTGGAGGGCGCGACGGGCCGGCTCGATCCTTCCGCTTCCACCACCGGCGAACGCCAGGACATCGACAGCTGGAAGGCGCAATTCGGCGTCGACCGTATCCTGGCCGGCGAGCAAGGCGGTTCCCGCCTGGTGGGCGGGTTGGCCGTGCACTACGGCAAGGCCGACACGCGCGTGTCGTCGGCGTATGGCAACGGCACGATCGATACCACCGCCTATGGCCTGACGCCGACGCTCACCTGGTACGGCAGGGACGGCGTCTACATCGACACCCAGGCCCAGGCGACGTGGTTCGACAGCAGCCTGAACTCGCGATCGGCGGGCAAGCTGGAGAATGGCCGCAAGGCGCACAGCTACGGACTTGCCATCGAGGCGGGCAAGGCTTTCGGATTGCGGGAGGGGCTGGCCCTGGTCCCGCAGGCGCAGCTGACGTATGCATCGACCCGCTTCGACCGCTTCAGCGACAAATTCGGCGCGCGCGTCGAAGACGCCAAGGGCGACAGCTTGCTGGGCCGCGTCGGCATCGCGCTGGACTACAGGCCGGATTGGCGCGCGGCCGGCGCAGACCAGGGATCGAGCCTCTATGGCGCCGTCAACCTGAAGCATGAATTCCTGGATGGGACGCGGATAGAGGTTTCCGGAGTGCCGGTAGCCAGCCGCATGTCGCGCACCTGGGGCAGCCTGGGAGTGGGGGCCAATTACGGCTGGGGATCCCGCTATGCCCTATACGGCGAGGTCGATGCCGATGTCGATTTCTCCGGCAGCTATGTCGTTACCGCCACCGCGGGTTTCAGGATGATGTTCTAGGCGGAGATGGAGGCGTTCCGTTCGCTCCGGCCTGCCGACGGCCGTGGATTTCTTTTCGGATCGGGTCTGCATGTCGAATCATTGCGCCGCACCCCGCCGTTTAGGGTATACGCCAGTGCGAAACAAGCCCTTTTTGCTATATCGTCGCGCTCTTCGGCCCCCCATGGCGTGATCGCGGGCAGGCCGCCGGCGCCAGCCTGATCGGGCGGCGCCCATGCGTTAGCTGCAACTGGCGCTCCCCGCGGACGGGGACGTGCCCGGATTCGCCGTGCTGCACACACCCGGAAACTGACTGTCCATTCGCGTTCCTTGCGAGGTGAGCCGTGCATGAACTGCTGGCCGACTGGTGCGAAATGCTGAATGCGTTGCTGCGGGACGTGGCCGATACCCAGGCCACGGCGGAAGCGCGCGACAATGCGCTGCGCCACGCCCATCGGCATTCCTGCCAAGCCCCCATCTGTTTCCGGATGTCGGGCGCGACGATCGGCCATCTGGCCGAAACGCTGAACTGTGCCGTGCGCGCCTCTTGCGCCAGGCACGACAACGCCGCCTGGATACGGGCGCTGGACCGGGCCTACGCGCAGTTCCTGCAATACCTGATCCGGGACGTGGAGCGCTGGTCGAGCGGCGGCCCGGACGGGAACACGATCTGCGGCCAGCCGCCGCGCTCCCATCCGGGCCGGCCGGCTTAGTTCGATGCGCGGTTCGCGCCTCGTCCCCGCCGCTTTTCCGTCCGGACCTGCGTATCGCGGCCTTGCTCGATATCCCGCTGGATGGCGGCGTGCACCTTGGCGCGGCTCGCCTCTATCCGGTGCGCGCACGACCAGCCGCGCTGGCTGGCGACGACAAGCTTGCGATCCAGTTCCTGGTGCCGGCGGCGCTTGCTTTCGGTGGACATGGTGCTGAGTTCCTGGTCGGTGATTAACCGCATGTGACGCTCCTTGAGTCGGTCGATGGGTGTGTCGGCCTCTTGACGGGTCCGCACGAAGAAAGTCCTCGCGGCGCATTCGGCCGCGAAAGACAGGAAACGGGCAAAGAGGGGGAGGGAGAGCCGGACGGCCGGTTCCGCAGGGAACGGCCGCGGCTAGTCGCTACCGCATGGCGGCGGACGCAATCGCGCTTGGGATGTTGTGCGGGGCGGAGGCGGACGGCAAGGCGGCAGCGGGCCGTGCTGCGTCATGGATAGACGGCACCCGCTTGTTTTGATGAAGAGGATTCATGTCCTGGACATCAGACACCGCGCGCACTCCTACCGCGGACGCGGCCGCGGGCTGTGCGCGGCCGGCCGGATGTGGCCCTGCGTGGCAGGGCCGTACTGTTCGAATGGGCCGTAGTGTGCCTGTTTAAATATATATTGCAAGCCGATGCGCGGGCGGGGGCGGCGGACGCGTTCTTCAGGGGCGGTGGAGTCTTGGTGTTTTTCCTCCTTGACACTCCCTGCGATAGTCCATAAAGTCACCGCACAGATCTAGATAAAAGACCATCTGTAAGATGGTCTTTTATCGCGTGCACGTTGCGTCGACCTCTTACAGAAATAATTCCAAGAGGAGACAACAGTGCAATCATCGACCGTCAAAATACGTGGCATCGACGATGTCATCGCCTTCATCGATTCGCGCCCGGGCATCGCGGGCAAGGCAGGCCTCATCTGGTGGCTCGCGCTGGGCGGATTGTTTCTCGACGCATTCGCGAACTCGGCGCTGAGCGCGGGCCTGGGCCCGATGACGCGCGACCTGGCGCTCACGGCGAAGCAGGTCGCGCTGATGACGTCGTTCGCCTCCTGGGTCGCGATCGCCTTCAACCCGATCGGCGGGTGGATGGCTGACCGGTGGGGCCGCATCCGGCCGTTGATCATCGCCAAGCTGCTGGCCGTGATCGGCGCCGTGCTCGTGGTGTTTGCGCCGTCGTTCGAGGTCATTCTCGCGGGCCGCTTCTTCGTGGGCGCCGCCTATGGCATCGACTTCGCCATCGCGATGGCGGTCCTGGCGGAGTTCACGCCGGTCAAGCTCAAGAGCCGCCTGAATACCTGGCAGGGCATGTGGTACACGGCCGTGTGCACGAACCTGCTGCTGGCGCTGCTGTTTTTCTCGTGGGACGTGGGCGATTCGATCTGGCGCTACTCGGTCGCGGCCACCGCCATCTTCGCCATCGTCATCCTCGTGCTGCAGCTGACGTACATGGTGGAAAGCCCCATCTGGCTCGCCCGCAAGGAGCGCGTCGTGGAAGCGGCCGCGGCGATGACCCGCATCTACGGGCAGAGCTTCGCCGCCGCGCCCGTCGAGGAGCGCGTGCCGGTCATGAACCAGGCGCGGCGCGGCCTGGCCAATGTGCTGCTGATCTTCCGCGGCGTATACCTGCCCCGCACGATACTGGCCGCCACCGTGCAGATCGGCCAATCGATCCAGTACTTCGCCGTGGGCTGGTACCTGCCCCTGATCAGCGCGGCGCTGTTCGGCAAGGATTTCGTCTACGCGACGATCGGCGCGCTGGTGTTCAACGTCTTCGGTATCTTCGGCGGCTTTCTGTCGCCTTATGTCGGCCGCAAGCTCGGCCTGCGGCGCGCCTCGGCCTTCGGGTTCGCCGCCGTGTTCCTGATGCTGCTGATCCTGGGCACCTTCCACGGCAGGATGCCCCTGTGGCTGGCGGTCGTCGTGCCGTCGCTGTTCATCCTGTTCCACTCGGGCGGCCCGGGCGCCAACGGCAAGAGCCTGTCGTCGCTGTCTTTCCGCGGAGAGCTGCGCGCCGGCGCGAACGGCATCATCGGCGCGCTGGGCTCCATCGGCGCGGCGGTCGGGTTGCTGGTGTTTCCCATCTTCCGCGAGAACTACGGCCTGGAAAAGACATTCCTGATCCTGTCGATCGTTCCCCTGGTGGCCAGCATCATCTGCTTCGTGATCCGGTGGGATCCGACGCGCACCACCATCAACCCGGATACCGAGGCCGGCGCCCCGCAATTCAAGGACGACGCGGCGCCGTCCACCCTGGACCCCGCTATCGGAAAAGCCGCGCGATGACGACAGATAACGTGATTCTGGCCATAGACGAGGGCACCTCCGGCACCCGCGCGGCGACGGTGTCGGCCGACGGCCACGTCTCTTGCCTCGAGTATGTGCCCTTGCAGGTGCAGACGCCCCGGCCCGGCGTGGTCGAGCAGGACGCCGACGTCATCCTGGAGAAGACGGTCGAGGTATGCCGCGGCGCGATCGCGCGGTCGCAGCGGGAGGGGCAGCGGATCGTCGCGCTGGCCATCGCCACGCAGCGCGCGACCGCCGTGTTGTGGGACACGCGCAGCGGCCGGGCGCTGGTGCCGGCCATGGTGTGGCAGGACACGCGCTACGTGGACGAACTGGACCGCCTGGCGCCGCAATGGGACCAATCCCTGCTGGCGCACGTGGGGCGCCCGGTGGGGGTGCGTTCGCTCTATCTCTGGGCCGCGCACCACCTCCTGGAGACGCCGCAGGTGGCCGACGCCTGGCGCGAGCGGCGCCTCGCTTTCGGCACCGTCGACAGCTGGCTGCTGTGGCATTTCTCGCAGCGGCGCGCATGCGTCACGACCCCCACCAACGCCACGTCCGCCGGCGCCTATGTGCTGGCCGGGCACCGCTACTACCTGGATTGGCTGGCGACGCTGGGCTTTCCCGCAGAGCTGCTGCCGGGCCTGCGCCAGGACGCCGACGACTTCGGGCGCACGCGTAAAGACGTGCTGGGCATCGACGTGCCGATCCTGGCCTCCGCGGGCGACCAGCACGCGGGCGCCGTCGGGCTGGGCTGCCTGGACCGGGGGCAGGCCATGTGCGTGCACGGCACGGGCAGCTTCGTCGACCTCATCATCGGTCCCGAGCCGCCGGTGAATTCCGGCCGGTTCGAGGGGTCGCTGACGATGACGGCGCGCCGCCAGGGCGGCGTTTCGCATTTCGCCGTCGAGACTTTCGTCGCGACGACCGGCTCCGCGCTGAACTGGGTCTGCGAAAAGCTGAAGTGGTTCAAGGATGCGCGCGAGATCAGCGCGCTGGCGGCCACCGTCGATTCGTCGCGCGGGGTGACTTTCGTGCCGGCCCTGACGGGCTTGCGCGTCCCCAGGATGGAAGCCGCCGCGCGCGCGTCGCTGACGGGGGTGTCGATGGCCACCACGCAGGCCGAGGTGGCCTACGCCATCCTGGAAGGCATCGCGCATTCGGTCGCCAGCTGCATCGAGGCCGACGAGGAAGTGTCCGGCGTGCGCGTGCGCGAGCTGGTCGTGGGCGGAGGGCTCTCCGGCAGCGATGCGCTCCTGCAGATCCAGGCGGACCTGATCGGCATTCCCATTCGCCGCATGCAGGAGGCCGACCGCGCGAGCCTGCGCGGCGCGGCGTTCCTGGCCGGATCGTCGGGCCTGCTGTGGGACTCGCTGCAGGAGGCGCGCACGACGACGGTGACCGACGCGGTATTCGAGCCGCTGCTGGACGAGGCCGAAAGAGCGCGGCGGCGCGGGCTGTGGCATTCGCGCGTCGCGTCGGAGCTGGAACACGCGGGGCAATTCAAGCAGGAAAAAGAGGAGGTCTTGGAAAAATGATCGGGTGGCTATCGAGAAAGCCCAGGAAGGACCGGGCTGAAATGACCCGCACCGAACCCTTGCGCCTGAATCGGCAGGAACAGCTGGACCGGCTGGAATCCGAGCATTTCGACATCATCATCGTCGGAGGCGGCATCACGGGCGTCTACGCGGCGCTGGACGCGAGCCTGCGCGGATACCGCGCTGCCGTCATCGAGAAAGACGATTTCGCCTCGGGCACGTCTTCCAAATCCTCGAAGATGGTGCACGGCGGCCTGCGCTACATCGAGCAGGGCAATCTCGGCCTCGTGCGCCATTCGCTGCACGAACGCCAGCGCTTGCGCCGCAATGCCCGCCACCTGGTGCAGCGGCTGCCGTTCCTTTTCCCGATCCTGGAAAAGGATGGCGTGTTCGACAAGCGCCTGTCCAAGGCATTTGAAAGCCTGCTGTGGACCTACGACGTGGCGGGCGGCTGGCGCGAGGGCATCCTGCACCAGAAGCTGACGCCGGCCGAGGTGCTGTCGCATTGCCCGACCTTCAGGGAAGAGGGGCTGCTGGGCGGCTTCCTGTATTTCGATGCGCGCGTGGACGACGCGCGCTTGACGCTGGCCGTCGCGCGCACCGCCGCCTTCCATGGCGCGGCCGTCGTCAACCACGCCAAGGCCGTGGAAATCACGCGCAACGAACATGGCAAGGTCGATGGCGTCGTCATCCAGGCCGGCCAGCGCGAGATACGCGCGCGCGCCGGGGTGGTCGTCATGGCGACGGGCGTGTGGCTGCGCGATTGGAACGGCGCGAAGCAGGGCGACGCCTCGGCGCTGCACGTGCGCCCGGCCAAGGGCGTGCACGTGGCCGTGCCGTGGCTGAAGGTGCGCAACGATTGCACCGTGACCATTCCCGTTCCCGGCCGCAGCCGCCGCGCCACCATCACGCGTTGGGGCAACCTGTCGTACCTGGGCACCACGGATGAAGACTACGAAGGCGATCTGGACGACGTGCACTGCACGCGCCGCGAGCTGGATTTCCTGCTGGAGGGCGCCCGGTCCGCGTTGAAGGTGGACCTGCGCCCCGAGGACGCCGTGGGCAGCATCGCCGGGTGCCGGCCGCTGGTCGCGCCGCCAGGGGGAAAGACCCTGGAGATCAAGCGCAACCACGTCATACGCGTGGCGGAGGACGGCCTGGTCACGGTCGTCGGCGGCAAGCTCACGACATCGCGCCACATGGCGGAGCAGACGATCGACGCCGCGCAGCAGGTCATCGGCAAGACCGGCAAGTGCCAGACCCGCCGCGCCTATCTGCTGGGCGCCGCGGGCTACGACCCGCAGGCCATCGTGGCCTCGGGCGGCCTGTCTGCGCATCTGGGCGAGCGCTACGGCACCGAGGCGCGTTTCGTCAGCGACATCATGGAGCAGGCGCCAGCGCTGCAGACGCCCATCGTCGAGGGCTTGCCCTACACCGAGGCGGAGGTCGTCTATGCGGCGCGGCACGAACTGGCCGGCAGCGTCGAAGACGTGCTGTCGCGCCGCATGCGGGCGCGCCTGATGGCGCGCGACGCGTCGGCCCGCGCGGCCGCGCGGGTCGGCCAGATACTGCAGGCCGAGCTCGGATTGCCGGAAGACCTTATCGCGCGGCAGGTCAGCGACTACCTCGCCGCCATCAAGCATGAAAAGTCCATACTCATGGGAGACCAGTAAATGATCAGTAAAGAAGCCATCAAGCGCGGCTACAACCGCGGCAAATACGTGGTCGGCGCGCACACGCCGCCGGCCTACGCCGCGACAGTGGCCCAGGCGGGAACCGAAGCCGGCCTGCAGCGCGATCCGGTGAGCGTGTCCGCCGAGCGCGTGCAGGCCCTGCGCGCCGTGTCGGACGAGGTGCTGACCGCCACGGCGGACGTGGTCGCCTGGACCCGCGACTGGTGGGCGGGCTCGATGATGACGGAGACCGCCGGCAGGCCCGCGACGCCGCAGGCGGTCATCGTCAGGGTGTCCACGGTCGAGCAGGTGCAGGCAGTGATGCGCATCGCGAACGCAGCCGCGATACCGGTGACCGTGTCGGCGGGCCGCAGCAACGTGACGGGCGCGGCGTTGCCCGTGCGCGGCGGCATCGTGCTGGACGTCTGCCAGCTGAACAGGCTGATCGGCGTGGACCGCGAAAGCCAGATCGTGGAAGTCGAGGCCGGCATGTTCGGCGATGTGTTCGAGCAGACCATCCAGGGCGAGTACGGCCTGACGATGGGGCACTGGCCGTCATCGTTCGGCATCAGCACGGTGGGCGGCTGGGTCGCCTGCCGCGGCGCGGGGCAGCTGTCCACCCGCTACGGCAAGATCGAGGACATGGTGTTCGGCATGGACGTAGTGCTGGCCGACGGCAGCCTGGTCACGGTCGGGGGGTATTCGCGCGCCGCGCTGGGATCGGACCTGCAGCAGATATTCATCGGTTCGGAGGGCACCTTGGGCGTCATCGTGCGCGTGCGCCTGAAGCTGCATCGGCTGCCGGACTATGGCCGCGCCATCGCCTATGGCTTCAAGACCTTCGCCATCGGGCTGGATGCCTGCCGTGAAATCATGCAGCGCGGCGCGAATCCGGCGGCGCTGCGCCTGTACGACGAATTGGAAAGCGGCGTGCAGTTCAACCGTCCGGATCTCAATGTGCTGCTGGTTGCCGACGAAGGCGCGCGCCAGATCGTGGACGCGGTCATGGAGATCAGCGAAGGCGTATGCGAGGAACTGGGCGAGAAGCTCGACGGCGCGGCGATCTTCGAACGGTGGCTGGATACGCGCTATCTCACCGGCAAGAGCGCCGAAGGCTTCAAGCGCAGCCCGGGTTTCGTCGCCGACACGCTGGAAATGGCGGGCCGCTGGAGCGATCTGCCGGCGATCTACGACGAAGTGGTGAGCGCCATCAACGCGGTGCCGGGCACGCTGGCCGGCTCGGCGCACCAATCGCACGCCTACGTCGACGGCGCCTGCCTGTATTTTTCGCTGCGCGGCGAGGTGGAGGTGGAGAACCGCGCCAAGTGGTACCGCCAGGCCTGGGACGCCGCCAACGCGGTGCTGATTAAATACAATGCGGCTCTCAGCCACCACCACGGCGTCGGCCTGTTGCGCGCGCCGTACATGGCAGCGTCGCTGGGCAGCGGATTCCAGGTGCTGCGCACGCTCAAGCGCACGCTGGACCCGCAGAACATCCTCAACCCAGGAAAGCTCGGCCTGAGCGACGAGCTCTCCCACGACCAGGGCAAGCGATAACCATGGACAGATCATTCGGGGCATGCCTGGCGCGCCACCCGGTCATTGCGACGCTGTACGGGGTTGAGCAGATCAACACCTTCGTCGGCAGCGTCGCCGAGATCGGCATCGTCGCCAATGTGGAGCTGCGCAAGCTTGCTCCGGTGATCTCCGCGCTGAACCGGGCGGGGAAGTTCGCCATCGTCAATATCGACAGCTGCGAAGGCCTGTCGCAGGACAAGGGCGGCGTCGAGTACCTGGCCGATATCGGCGTGGCCAGCCTGGTGTCCACCCGGGTGGCGACCATCCAGCGGGCCAACCGCGCGGGCATGGTGACCATGCAGAAGGTCTTCGTCACCGACCGTTCGACCTGGCCCCGCAGCGTGAAGGCGCTGGAGCAGAGCGATCCCAACCTGGTGCAGCTGATGCCCGCGGCGATGCTTGCGCACATGGCCCCGCAGGACCTGAAAGCCCTGCCGCCCATCGTTGCCTCGGGCTTCGTCTGCAACGAAGCCGACGTGGGCGCGGCCATGCGGCACGGCGCGGTGGGAGTGTCGACCAGCGATCACGCCCTGTGGAGCCTGGATCCGAAGCAGCTCAGGCCTTAGGGTGGACGGGCGCTAAGCCATCCGGACGATCCCGGCGGCGGGCCGGCGACGTTATCTTGCCGGAGGCAGGGACGCCGGCGCCTGGCCGCGCACAAGAAATGTCAAGATTTGCATTGCTTTAACGTTGCCGTTCCCGCGTCGCGATACCGTTGGGTTTTCGTTTTTTGGGGAGTGGAAATGTACTCGCTATCGAAGCGTTGCGGCGCGGAGTTCTTTGGCACATTCTGGCTGGTACTGGGCGGCTGCGGAGCCGCGGTGCTGGCGGCGGGCTTCCCGGACCTGGGGATCGGGTTCGCGGGCGTGGCCCTGGCTTTCGGCCTGACGGTGCTGACCATGGCGTTCGCGGTGGGACACATCTCGGGGGGGCACTTCAATCCGGCCGTCACGGTCGGCCTGGTGGCGGGCGGACGTTTTCCCGCCAAGGAAATCGCGCCCTACGTGATTGCGCAGGTGCTGGGCGCGATCGCGGCGGCCGCGGTGCTGGCGTGCATCGCCAGCGGCAAGCTGGGCTTCGATCTCAAGGCCAGCCATTTCGCGGCCAACGGCTACGGCGAGTATTCGCCGGGCAAGTATTCGATGGCGTCCGCGCTGGTGTCGGAAATCGTCATGACCGCGGGCTTCCTGTTCGTGATCCTGGGCGCCACCAGCAAGCGCGCGCCCGCCGGTTTCGCGGCAATCCCGATCGGCCTTGCGCTCACCCTCATCCATTTGGTCAGCATCCCGGTCACGAATACGTCGGTCAATCCGGCCCGTTCCACCGGCCCCGCGCTGTTCGTGGGAGGCTGGGCGCTGGAGCAATTGTGGCTGTTCTGGGTCGCGCCTATCGTCGGCGCGATCATCGGCGCCATCGCCTACCGGCTGGTGAGCGACTCCTCGCAGGAGTAGGGCGGGCACCCGGGGCTCCGGGAGCGGGCGATAATAGGGCCGGGCCGATTCCTCCGATGTTGGCCCGCCGGCCCCTCCCGGGAAGAACAAGAAGCAAGTAGCCCCAATGAATGAGTTTTCCATCGCCATCCACCTTACGCTCGCCATGCTGCTGGGCGCCGCCGTCGGCCTCGAGCGCCAGTGGCGGCAGAATTACGCGGGCGTCGTCACGCACGCGCTGGTCGCCCTGGGCGCGGCCGCCTACACCGCCTTGCCTGCGCTGCTGGACGCCAGCAACGATATGCGCCTGGGCAGCCAGGTCGTGACGGGCATCGGCTTCCTGGGCGCGGGCCTGATCATGCGCGACGGCCTGACCATCCGCGGGCTCAGCGCCGCCGCCACCATCTGGGCCACCGGCGCGGTCGGCGTGCTGGCGGGCTACGGATTCCTGGCCGAGTCGGGCGCGGTAACCGCCTTGATCCTGGTGACGAACGTGGTGCTGCGGGGCGGCGCCAGGCTGGTGGACCGCTACGTGCCCGAGGCGGAAACGGAAGAGCGCTACTACAACATCGCCCTGACCTGCGCCTCGGCGGACGAAGCGCTGATGCGGGCGGAACTGCTGAATTCCCTCGCCAGGCACAGCCTGCGCCTGCGCGGCGTGGAAAGCCAGCAGCGGGACGGCGGCCGCTCGGAAGTGACCGCGGTGGTCTATTCGATGCGCCAGGAGGACGAGCGCGTGGAAAAACTGGTGGGCAGCCTGAGCCTGCTTCCCCAGACCTTTTCCGCGAGCTGGACGTCCGATACCGGCAACGCCTGACCTCCCGGGAGGCAATCAGGACGCCGTAAGTCTGATCTCAATACGCTTGCAGACCGTATTCCAGACCATGAGCGCAGCCTGTGACCCCATCTTCCTCCGCCGCGGCGCCGGCTGATCTCGCCCACTATGACCGGGCCACCATTGCGCTCCACTGGCTGACCGCCTTGCTGGTCGTGGGGTTGTTCGCGCTGGCCGAAACCTGGAGTTTCCTGCCGCGCGGCACCCCGACGCGGCGCCTGCTGCAGTCGCTGCACATTTCGTTCGGCCTGGTGTTCGCCGCCGTGTTCGTGCTGCGCGCCGTCTGGCGTCTGAGCGCGGGCAGGCGCTTGCCGCCGGCCGCGGGCGGCTGGCGGCGCGTCGCCAGCACAGGCATGCACGCGTTGCTGTATGCGCTGATGGCCGCGCAGATCGTGCTGGGCTTCCTGTTCCGCTGGGCGCAGGGCGAGCCGTTCGCCTTTTTCGGCCTGTTCGACGTGCCCACCCTGATTCCCATCGATCGCGAGCAACGCCGCTTCATCGGCGGGCTGCACGATACCGTGGCGTGGACGATCGTCGTGCTGGCGCTCCTGCACGCGCTGGCCGGGCTTTTCCATCATTACTTCCTGCGCGACGGCGTGCTGCGCCGCATGCTTTCAAGCCGTTGAGCCGGGCTGGCTGTCCCCGGAACGTGATGGGCGGGCGGGGCAGGTTGTACATTACGGACTATCACCTGCTTCATTTCTACAGGATTCACCCGTCATGACCGCCCCAGAAGTCGTTATCACTCCCTCGATCAGCTGCGCGAACGATCGGCCCTTCGTGCTGTTCGGCGGCATCAATGTGCTGGAATCCCGGGACCTGGCCCTGCGCGCCTGCGAGGAATACCAGCGCGTGACGAGCAAGCTGGGAATCCCCTACGTCTTCAAGGCGTCCTTCGACAAGGCCAACCGTTCCTCCATCCATTCCTACCGCGGTCCGGGGCTGGAAGAGGGCATGCGGATCTTCGAAGAGGTCAAGAAGACCTTCGGCGTGCCGGTCATTACCGACGTGCACGAGCCCTGGCAGGCCGCCCCGGTGGCCGAGGTCGTCGACATCCTGCAGCTTCCCGCCTTCCTGGCCCGGCAGACCGACCTGGTGGTGGCGCTGGCAAAGACGCAGCGCGTGATCAACATCAAGAAGCCCCAGTTCCTCAGCCCGACCCAGGTGTTGAACATCGTCGAGAAGTTCACCGAGGCCGGCAACGGCAAGCTGATCCTGTGCGACCGGGGCACCTGCTTCGGCTATGACAACCTGGTCGTGGACATGCTGGGGTTCGGCGTGATGAAGAAGGTGTCCGGCAACCGTCCGCTGATTTTCGACGTGACGCACGCCTTGCAGCAGCGTTCGGCGCTGGATGCCGCGTCGGGCGGCCGCCGCGAACAGGTGGCCGAACTGGCCCGCGCCGGCATGGCGGTGGGGCTGGCGGGCCTGTTCCTCGAAGCCCACCCCGATCCCAAGAACGCGAAGTGCGACGGCCCCAGCGCCTTGCCGCTGGACAAACTGGAGCCTTTCCTCACCCAGCTCAAGAGGCTGGACGACTTGGTGAAGTCCTTTGCCCCGATCGACATCGAGCCCTGAACGCGGCGGTCATGATGGCCGCATCAAGTTGTTATACGATCCAGGCCTGAGGTTTGCTGAGAGCGAAAGGAGCCTTGAGAGGGTCCGCAACCGGGGGACTGGATGTCTTTGTATGTGATCGTCGCCGTTCGAAAAGAGCCCGTCAGCGGGCATGTCGCCTATGTGCGCTGGGGGCAGGCCGAGCGCGGCGTGCCGGGCTGGGTCACCGAGCCGGTGACGGCGGCGGCGTCCGAGGTCATCGAACTGATCAAGGACGGCGCCGAGGTCGAAACGGCCATCAGCCTGGACGGCATGAGCGTGGCGTCGCGCCCCGTGCGTGTACTGGTCGACGATGACGGGCGCGAGCACCTCGCGTCAGTGCCTGTCCCCAGTTCCACCTTGCATACGCTGTTCGACCTGCCGGAGTTCTGACCCGGCCGCCTCGGATCCTCAGCGCCGGCCTTGCGCGAAGTTCCGCAAGGCGTCTCCGGCGAGGCGGTAGCGCACCCATTCATCCTGCGCGAGCGCCCCGATCGATTTGTAGAAGTCGATGGCGGGCGTGTTCCAATCCAGCACGCTCCATTCCAGCCGCCCGCAGCCGTTGGCCACGGCTTCCTGCGCCAGGTGGCGCAGCAGATCGCGTCCGGCGCCGATGCCGCGATGCTCGGGCGTGACGTACAAGTCTTCCAGATAGATGCCGTTCTTGCCGAGCCAGGTCGAGTAGCTGTAGAAATAGACCGCGTAGCCGATGGCCTTGCCGTCCAGCAGGCACATCAGCGCCCTGGCGGGCGCGCCCTCGGCGAACAGCGTGCGCCGGACGTCGTCGGCGCTGGCGATCACCTCGTGGGCCGCGCGCTCGTACACGGCAAGCTCGGTGATGAATGCATGGATCTGGGCCGCATCCGAAGGCGCGGCGGGGCGGATTTCGATAGTCACGGGTATTTCCTGCTTTTTGGGACGCATATCCTACCCGGGAACGCGGGGTTCTGCCGGGCGTGCCGCGCGGCAACCTCGGGATTCCCCTTACTTGCGCGCGGGCCGGGGGGGCGCGATTCTTTGCCAGGATCTTGCCCTCGCGTCTGCATGGATACAACAGAGGACGTCCGCTATGCCTGAATCTGGCCCTGCCTCCGCCCCTGGGTCCGCCGCAAGGCGCAAGGGGCGCCGCCTGTCGTGGATCTGGCTGGTGCCGATCATTGCGGCCCTGGGCGGGCTTTTCCTGGTGGTGCGCGTCTGGATGGAGGCCGGCCCCACGGCCACCATCAGTTTCCAGACAGCCGAAGGCCTGGAGGCCGGCAAGACGCAGGTGCGCTACAAGGAGGTCAACGTCGGCCTCGTGGAGCGTGTGGCGCTCAATCCCGACCGCTCCGGCGTCATCGTGACGATACGGATCGACAAGGAGGCGGGCAATCTTCTGCGGGAAGGCACCCGTTTCTGGGTGGTGCGGCCCCGCCTGACCCTGAGCGGCGTGTCGGGCCTGGGCACCTTGTTGTCCGGCGCCTACATCGGCATGGATCCGGCCGACCTCCACGGCAAGGAAGGCGCGCGCTTCGCGACCAAGTCTTCCTTCACCGGCCTGGAGATTCCGCCCGAAGTCACCCAGGACCGGGCAGGCAAGCGCTTTACGCTGAAAGCCCGGGACCTGGGCTCGCTCGATGTCGGATCGCCGGTGTACTTCAGGCGGATTCCGGTGGGGCAGGTGGTGGGCTATCACCTGGACAGCACCGGGCAGGGGGTCGACGTGCAGGTTTTCATCGACGCTCCCAACGATGGCTACGTCAATGCCGCGACGCGCTTCTGGAATGCCAGCGGCGTGGATTTCAGCGTCGACGCCCGAGGGTTGCAGATGCGATCGCAGTCGCTGCTTTCGGTAATCGTCGGCGGCGTCGCGTTCGATACGATCGAGCAGCGGGAGCGCGTGGCCGCCAAGGCCGACGCGGAATTCCCCATTTTTCCATCCGAGAGCGCCGCCCGCGCCCAACCGGACGGCGTGCCGCTGCACATCCGCATGCGCTTCGATCAATCGGTCCGAGGCCTGACGGTAGGGGCCCCCATCGACAGCTACGGGGTTTCCATCGGCCAGGTGGACTCCATCGGGCTGGAGCTGGACCGGACGACCAACCAGTTCTATGCCGTGGTCGGGGCCACGCTCTATCTCGAGCGCCTGGGCGCCAAGACGATGGGCGAAATCAAGGAATACTCGGGCGCGTCCCTGGAGCATCCCAGCGGAAAACTGTTGACCGCGATGATCGAACACGGCCTGCGGGCGCAGTTGCGGATCGGCAACCTGCTGACCGGCCAGCTGTATGTCGCGATGGCGGTATTCCCGGATGCGAAGCCGGTGTCGTTCAAGATGGAGGAGACGCCCACCATTCCGACCGTGCCGAACAACCTCGACCAGTTGCAGCAGCAGGTCAACAGCATCCTGGTCAAGCTGGACCGGGTGCCTTTCGAGGCGCTGGGCAACGAGCTGAACAACCTGCTGCGCGGCACGGCCAGCCTGATGAAGCGGCTGGATACGCGCGTGGCGCCCGAAGCCCAGGCCATGCTGAAGCAGGCCAGCAAGTCGCTGGCCGCGGTCGGAGGCGTGCTGAATCCCGACGCCGATCTGCCGGCCAGCGCGGGCACGGCGTTGCAGGAGTTGTCGCGCGCCGCCAGGTCGCTGCGCGAGCTGGCCGATTACCTGCAGGCCTATCCCGACGCGCTGCTGCGCGGCCGCGCACAGGACGGCCCGTCCTCGCGCCCGCCGCCGCGTTAGCCCTCGGCCAGCCAGCGGGCGGTTCGGAGCCGTCCCGGGAACGCCGCTTGCTGCTGGGCGCCCTGAACGCCGTCGCTCATGGCAAGGGCGAGGCGTCCGAGAGGGACAGAGCATGGATCACAGTGAAATGATGGCGCGCATGATCACACAGCCCGTCGCGCCGGGCAGATACGACCACTGGGATGGAATTCTCTCCGCCTATGCGGACTGCCTGATTCAAGTGCAGGCCAAGCTGACGGACGCTGACATCAAGCGCTTCCTGGAGGTGGGGGCGCTGGTCTTCCGCACCTGTTGCCAGGAGGAGGCGCGGCGTCGATGGACCGCCGAAGAAATGGCAATGTACCAGCACAAACGCCGGTCCGAAGCATAGGGTTCCCGGGAGCGGGGAGGTTCAGAACAGGCAGTGGCGCAGGGCGAACTTGCGCCCGAACGCCCGGACCTCGTCGCCGTCCACCGAGGCCGTAACGTCCCAGCGATCGCCGCGGGTGACGAGGATCGACCGGCTTGAAAAGACATGGCGCAGGGCAAAGCGCCAGAACTCGGCCTCGGAGCCTACGGGTTCGAGATCGTGCGGCCCGATCAGGAGCCGGGCGGGGCGGGGCGTTGCGCCGAGCGACCATCGCAGGGCGACCGTGAGGAACGCGAAACGCGCCGAGAACGACGATGGCTGGACGCACAGCACGCGGATTCTGTTGTTCATGGGCGGGACCCTCTCAGGTAGGCCCAGCGTAGCAAATGCGCCCGGACGCTTCCATACCGCCTTTGGCGGATTCCGGGCCCGCCGCGGCCAAGCGGCCCGTTCAACCCCGCCGCAGGCCGCGCAGCAGCAGGTCCAGCGCGTGCAGCGCCTGGGGCAGCCGCGCTTCGTCGGCGGGATCCTCCGCGATCCAGAAGGCGCTTTCGGACAGGCTGCCGTTGACCAGCCGGGCAAGCGCTTGCGGCGCTGCCGGTTCTATCGCATTTTCGTCCATCATCCGCCTAAGCAGCGCGCCCAGCGACGCCAGGCACCGTTGCTGCGCGGCATCGGGGGCGGGGCCCAGCACGGCCCGTGCATCCTGCAGCACGATGCGCCGGATTTCGGGTTCGGCCGCCATCTGGAGATAGGCGCGGCAGCGTTCGCGGAAGGCCGTCCAGGCATCGGGCGCGCGCGTCGAGATTGCCTCCAGGCGAGCATCCATTTCGCCGTCCATCTGTTCCACGACCGCGGCGAGCAGGCCCTGCTTGCCGCCGAAGTGGTGGTACAGCGCGCCGCGGGTCAGGCCGGCCGCCCCGGTAAGGTCGTCCATGGATGTCGCCGCGTAACCCTCCTGCCGGAACGCCTGGCGGGCCGCCGCCAGCAGTTTTGCGCGGGTGGCTTCGATCATCTCGGCGCGGGAGCGGGCCATCTTGTTCTCCTGGAACATACAAGACGTAGGTAAATTGACATACGCAATGTATGTGAATACGATCTCGCTGTCCACACGATTCAAAGGTTTCCGGTGTCCAATCCGTACCGAGAGCTGTTCAATGCGCCAGGCGCCACCGGTTTCGTGCTGGCCGGCGCGATCGCGCGCCTGCCCCTGCCGATGATAGGGATCGGCATCATCACGATGCTGTCGGCGGTGCGCGGCGCCTACGCATTGGCGGGCGCCGTCGCCGCAACCTTCGCGCTGGCCACGGCCCTGCTTGCGCCTCGGATTTCGCGCCTGGTCGACCGGCATGGCCAGGGCAGGGTGCTGCCCGTGGCGGCGGGGCTGTGCGTCCTGGGGCTGGCCGGCCTGGCCGCCTGCGTCCGGTGGCAGGCGCCGGACTGGACCTTGTTCGTCTGCGCCGCGCTGGCGGGCTGCCTGCCGAGCATGCCCGCGATGATACGGGCGCGGTGGACGGAGATCTTTCGCGACAAGCCGCAGCTGCGCACGGCCTATGCGCTGGAATCGGTTGCGGACGAACTCAGTTTCATCGTCGGGCCGCCTCTGTCCGTGGGCCTGAGCGTCCTGTTTTTCCCCGAGGCCGGCCCGTTGACGGCCGCCTTGCTGCTCGCGGTCGGGGTTGCCGCCTTCGTCCTGCAGCGGGCCACGGCGCCCGCGGTGCGGGCCCGCGAGCAGGGCCGCGAGGCCTCGGTGCTGCGCATACCCCTCATGCGGTCCCTGCTGGCGATGATGGCCGCCATGGGCGTGATCGTGGGCACCATCGACGTGCTGAGCGTGGCGTTCGCCCGGCAGCAGGACATGCCCGCCGGAGCAAGCCTCGTGCTGTCCGCCTACGCCCTGGGCTCCTGCGTGGCGGGCCTGGTGTTCGGCGTGCTGAAATTCCAGACGCCGTTGACGCGCCTGCTGGTGGCCGCGGCCGCCGTGACGGGCTTCACGACCGTTCCCTTGCTGCTGGTGAGCGATCTGCTGGGGTTGTCGCTGGGCGTGTTGCTGGCGGGCCTGTCGTTTGCGCCGACGATGATCATCGCCATGGCCCTGGTGGAAAGCAATGTGCCCGGCAACCGCCTGACCGAAGGGCTGACCTGGCTGGTAACCGGCTTGGGCGCGGGCGTGGCGGCGGGGGCGGCGCTGGCCGGCTGGGTGGTCGACCATCACGGTGTGCGGGCGGGCTTCTGGACGGCCGTGGGCGCGGGGGCGGTGGTGCTGCTGGCCGCCCTGCCGGCGGCCCGCGGCCCCCGGAGCGCGCGCGTGGGCGCCTGACGCGGCGCGCGGATAGAATGGCGGGTCCGGCCCACCTTCAGGAGCAGTCAATGTCCAGGACCGTCGTCAATCCCGATAGCGTATTCGACTCCGTGCAATACGGGTTCAGCCAGGCCGTCATCGTGACGGGGCAGCGCCGCATGCTCTTGTCGGGGCAGGTGGGCGTCGATGCCGACGCGCGCACGGTGGGCCCCGGACTGCAGGAGCAGACCGAGGCCGCGCTGGACAACGTCGAGCGCGTGCTCGCCGCCGCGGGCGGCACGCTGGCGCAGGTGATCATGCTGCGCATCTATATCTGCGAGTCGGCGCGGGAGGACCAGGAAGTGATCGCCCAGGCGCTGCGCGACCGTTTCAAGAAGGATCCGCCGCCTTCGTCCTGGATCATCGTCAGCGGGCTGTCCCTGCCTGAATGGCTGATCGAGATCGAAGCAGAGGCCATGCTGGACTGCTGAACACGGGCCGGCCGCGTTGCCGTCCCGGCGTCCGCGGGCGCTAGGGCCTGTCGCGCCAGGGCGGCGTGGAGAACGCGGCGCGCAGGTGGGCCAGGAACCCCGCGGTCCGGGCGGGAAGGTCCTGCCGCGACTTGACCAGGGCCACCACGTTCGCCTGCGGCAGGCTCCAGCCGGCCAGCAGCGGCACCAGCCGGCGCGCGCGCACGTGCGCCGCCACGTCCCATTCCGAGCGCACGATGATGCCGTGCCCCGCCAGCGCCCATTCCACGGCGGTTTCTCCGGCGTTGCTCGACAGCACCGGCGAAACGCGCACGCCGACGGCGGGTCCGCGGCCCTGTTTGAACCGCCACAAGGTGACGTCCTCGTCGTTTTCGCGCAAGGCAATGCAATCATGCCCCCGCAGGTCTTCCGGCTTGGCGGGCGCCCCGCGCCGCGCCAGGTAGGCGGGGGACGCGCACAGGATCCTGCGATTGGGCGCCAACGGGTAGGCGACCAGCGTGGAATCGCGCAGCTCGCCGATATGCACCATGACGTCCCAGTCGTCGGCGGCCAGCCGTGGCGGGCCGTCGGACAGGGTGAGGCTGGCCGTGACGTTTTCGCTGTGCTGGCGGAATTCCGCGACCAGCCCCGCGACATAGCGCTGGCCGAAGCCCAGCGGCGCAACGACGCGCAGGTGTCCCGCCACCACGCCCCGCCGGCCCGCCAGTTCGTCCGCCAGGTTGCCCAGCTCGCCGCAGATCTGTTCCGCCCGCAGCGCCAGCAGCCGGCCTTCGTCGGTCAGCGCCGTGCCGCGTCCCGACCGGTTGACCAGTCTTACGCCCAGCCGCTTTTCCAGCGCGTGCAGCCGTTGCGTGACGGCCGGCGGCGTTACGTCCAGCGCGCGGGCCGCCTCCGCCAGCGAGCGGGTAACCGCCAGGCTCAGGAAGAAACGCAGGTCGTCGGTGGTAATCATTCAGGCAGGCATTAATTGATGATTAAGCCTTCATTAAACACGCCGCGCCGTCGCCGCGCCATACTCCGTTCATGCCGGCGCCGGGCCGTCCCTGCGCCTTTTCGATTCCATACCGAGGCTTTCATGACCCAAGCTACCGCCCCGTCCACCGTGGACACCCTGGATACGCCATGCCTGTTGCTCGACGAGACGCGCATGACGCGCAATATCGAACGGCTGAACGCCATGATGGCGGGGCACGGCGTGCAATTGCGCCCCCACCTGAAGACGCCCAAGTCCATCGAAGTGGCGCGCCGGCTCATGGCCTCGCCGCAGGGTCCCGCTGCCGTCTCGACGCTGCAGGAGGCCGAGCAGTTCGCCGCGGCCGGCGTCACGGACCTGCTTTATGCCGTCGGGATCTCGCCCGCGAAGCTGGATCGCGTGCTGGCGCTGCGCCGGCGCGGCGTCGATCTCACCGTGGTGGTCGACAGCATTGAAGCGGCGCGTGCCGTGGCCCGCCGGGCCCGTGAAGCCGGCGACGCCATTCCCGCCTTGATCGAAATCGATTGCGACGGTCACCGCGCGGGCGTCCAGCCGGGCAACACGCGGCAATTGCTGGCCATCGCGCGCGCGCTGCACGAAGAGGGCGCGTGCCTGCGGGGCGTCATGACGCATGCCGGCGAATCGTATGGCTGCGATAGCGTCGAGGCGATTGCGGACATGGCCGAGCAGGAACGCATGGCCGCCGTCCGCTGCGCGCAGGCTATCCGCGAGGCCGGGCTTCCGTGCCCCGTGGTCAGCGTGGGTTCCACGCCCACGGCCCATTTCGCGCGCAGCCTGGAGGGCGTGACGGAAGTCCGCGCCGGCGTGTACGTCTTTTTCGACCTCGTGATGGCGGGCCTGGGCGTATGCGCGGTGGATGACATCGCCGCCACGGTATTGACGACCGTGATCGGGCATCAGCCAGACAAGGGCTGGATACTGGTGGACGCGGGATGGATGGCCATGTCGCGGGACCGCGGCACCGCAAAGCAGCGGGTGGATCAACTGTACGGGCTGGTCTGCGATGCGGATGGCAAGGTCTATCCCGACGTGCTGCTGGCCGAGACCAACCAGGAGCAGGGCATCATCAAGGTGCGCCCCGGCAGCGGCGCCGCCTTGCCCGATCTGCCGCTGGGCGCGAAGCTGCGGATCGTGCCCAACCACGCCTGCGCGACCTGCGCCCAGCACGACGCCTATGAGGTCGTGCGTCCCGGTTCGCCGCAGGTCGTGGCGCGCTGGGAACGTTTCCGCGGCTGGTAGGCACGCTTTTCGAGGACGCACTCATGGAAATGATTCATACGCAGAAGGCGACGCCGCCCGCCGGCCACTATTCGCAGGCGGTGCGCGCCAATGGCTTCGTATTCGTCTCGGGGCAGTTGGGATTCCTGCCGCCCGCTGCGCCCGGCGAGCGGCCCGCGCTGGCCGGCGGCGCGGCCGCCCAGGCCCGCGAGGCGCTGCGCAGCGTGCAGGCGATCCTGGAAGCCGCCGGCTCATCTCTGGCGGCCGTGGCCAGCGTCACGGTGTACATCCCCGACGTGGGCCTCTGGGACGAGGTCAACCAGGCCTACGAGCAGTGTTTCGGCGACCATCGCCCGGCGCGCGCAATCGTGCCTACCCGCGAACTGCACTATGGGGCGCTGGTGGAAATCAGCGTGGTTGCCCTGGTCTGATATGTTTCATCAAGAAACATATAGACCCTTACAGTGGTGATCAAGTAGCCAAAGTTTTCAAGAATATGGCCTGGCTTCATGGCGGCGTCGCTCGGAAATGGCGCGGTCCGCCAGGTCATATCACGAAATTCCTTCGATATCCCAGTTACTTAGCAATGAAATAGCGGCCAAGATATGGCTCATATCCGCGTCTCGGGTTTCGGTCCTCTTCGTACAATTTGAATTGTATTTTGTATAGAAAGTAGAAACCGTGAACCCTGCAGGACGCCGTATGACCTTCGAACAGCCCTCCCACACGGCAAGGCCCATGCGGCCCTTGTCTGCCTTTCCTTTCTCCAAGCGCGCCGCGGTCCTGGCGCTGGCGACCGCCTGCCTAGCTCCGGGGCTGAATGCCTCCGCCGCGTCGCTGACGCCGGCCCAGAAGGCCGCCCAGCAGCGCGCCGCCCAGCGGGCCGCGCAGCAGGCGGCCTTGGAGGCCGCGCTGGAGGCTCGGCGCAGGGCCGTGGAGGCATACAAAAAAGAAGCCGAGGCCCGCGGCGCCAATGCCGTGGCGCTGGCGCAAACCGCGTCCATCCTGCTGCTCGATACCGAGCTCGGCACGGTGGGTCAGCGCCAGGGCGAACTGCGCAACATGCCGGACAAGGGGGGCGTGTGGGTGCGGGGCACGAGCAGCAACTACAAGGTGGAAACGGCCAACGCCAGCCCGTTCAACCAGGATGCGAGCGCCATCTCCGTGGGCGCCGATTACGCCTGGACCGCCAACTCGGCCAAGGTCTATCTCGGCGCCTTCGCCGGCCTGTCCCAATCCGAGCAGGATGGACAGTACGGTACCCGTGGAAAGATCGATAGCCGCTACGCGGGCATCTATCTGTCGTACGTGCACGACAACGGCCTGTATGTCGATGTCGTGAACAAGGTCGGCAGGATCGACCAGGACGTTAGGTTCGACCTGCCCCTGGACCGAGGCACCTACACCGACGGCGTGTCGCACACGACCTACAGCGGCAGCGTGGAGCTCGGCTATCACTGGCGCCTGGCGGACCGCTGGTTCGTCGAGCCGCAGCTTCAGGGCATCTATAGCCGCAGCAGCCAGACGTCGATCGAAGGCCGGGCGGGGCTGCGCGCCGGGCGCGACATCGAATTGTCGGGCGGCGGCACCTTGCAACCCTACGCCAGGGTGTCGTACCTGAAGCAGTTCTCGCACGACGATACCGTGGGCTTCGGCGATTCCACCTACGATGTGGCGCTGCCCGGCAACCGCTGGCAGATGGGAGGCGGGGTGGCGGTGGCGTCGGGACGCCACCGGGCTTTCGTCGATCTGCAGTACGGCCGCGGCGCGAGCGTCAGCCAGGAAGTGACCGCGAACATCGGCTACAGCTTCCGCTTCTGATTCGCGCGGGGAGGGCGGCGCGCCGGCGCCGCTTCATGGCCCGCGCCTATAATGCGAGCGCCTGAATGCCTTCGGGGGAGATCGTTCGCATGCAGTACGAATATCTGTTCTGGTCCATGGCCGCGGTGGTGGCGGCGGCGCTGGCCGGCGGCGCGCTCTGCGGCCGCCTGAGTTCCGTCAAGCACGTGCTGGCGGGCGTCGCCGCGCTTGCGGCGGCGGTGTGCGTCGCGGTGTTCGTGCTGTCGCGCCGCGGCGGCTTCAACGATCTATCGGTGATGCTGTCGATAGCGGCCTTCATGTTCAGCCTGGTCATCGGCACCGCGGCCTCGCTGCTCACGCGGCGCATCCTGCGGCGCCGCTGAGCCGCGCGGCGCGTCATTCTTCCGCGTCGAAATCCTCGTCGTCCTCGTCGTCCTCCTCATCCTGCTCCAGGGCGTCATAGCCCTTCCAGGTGATGCGCCAGCGCGTTGCGCCGGCATTCGCGGCGGTTTCGCTCACCTGCTTGACCAGGCCGGCATCCTCCAGGAGGTCCAGGTGGTGCGCGATCAACTGCAGGCCCTGTTCTTCGGGGTGCGGCGCCAGGGCCGCGTTCTTGATGTCGTGCGTGCTCAGGTTGGGGCCCGGCGCGTCGCGCAGGGCGCCCAGGATCGTCACGACCAGATCGAAATCGCGTTGCATGATGTTCACCATGTTGGGAAAGAATAGGCCGACGATAGCAGAGTTCGATGTCGGCGGCGCGACAGCTGGCGGCCGGGTTACAGTCCTGGATTCTCGATAAACGACAGATGCAGAAACCATGAAGAAACCCGCAGAACGCGATTGCCTGGCGGTGGTCCCCGGCTACTCCGGCCAGGCCGCCAAGCTATTTCTTGCGCGCGACGACAACGGCCTTATCAACGGCGTGACCGTGTTCGACTTGCTGGGACACGTCAAGCTGCAGGGCAAGGCCGAAGAGGCCGCCGCCTGGGTCGGCGAGTGGCTGGCCCAGGAAGCCGGCAACCGCAAGGCGCGGCGGACGCAGCTGTTGGCGCAGATGTTCATCTGCAAGCTGGCGGGGGATGAAAAAGAGGCCTTCCTGGCCGCGCAGAAGCCGTTGCTGGGCGCCTTGGCCGCGGCCGGGGTGCGCAGCCGCAGCGTCGCGGCGACGTCGGGCGCGGCCCGCCCGTCACTTGGACCGAATGTCAAGAAGCATTAGTCCAAGGCTGTTATAGTCGCGCCTGGGCGTGCGTGTGCACCTGCGAGGTGCTTGCCCAGGCGGGCCTTGCCCGCGAATTTAGGAAGATGGATCATGGAAATAGTGAGTCGGCAGGTGGCCGACGTGGCGGGCGGCGTCGAGCTGCACACCACGCTGGATGGCGAAAGCATAAGCGTCTACGTGGTTGTGGGCGTGACCGATCTGAATGCGATCGCAGACATCGTGCCGCGCGCCAAGGTCGACGCGGGAGCGGATATACACGCTACGAATGTCGACGATGTTGATAATGCGCAAGAACAAATCGACCAAGTCCTGGAAAATATGAATCCCGGCGACGTGGCGGTTTTCCTTTGCTCGGGCCCCGATGCTTTCGGCGCGGCGCTCGACCTGTTGGGTTTACCTATCGACGAGTAAGCCTGGCGGCAAACCAAAGTGCTAGCCCAAACGGCGTATGTAGGATCGTGCGCGGGCAGGCGGCATTTATATAAGCCTTGATTGTTTTTTTATGATGCGTGGGTGT
>NZ_JBLZXF010000045.1:0-27493 GCF_050285585.1 Achromobacter sp.
TCGTCGATGACGATGGCCTGGTGGTTGCGGCTGGCGCGGAACTCGTGCAGCAGCACGTTCAGGCGCTTGGATTCGGGAATGAACACGGCCGGCCGGACCAGCGTGCGCACTTCGATGCCGGGTTCCAGCATGCAGCGCAGCAGGTCCTTGGCCAGCAGGATGCCGATGATGTTGTCGCGGTCGCCTTCGTAGACGGGGAAGCGCGAATGCGCGGTCTCGATCACCGAGGCCACGAGGTTCGGGATGGGTTGCGTGACGTCGAGCAGATCCATGCGGGAGCGCGGGACCATGATGTCGCCCACGGTGCCCTCGGACACGGCCAGCGCGCCCTTGATCATTTTGTAGGACTCCGCGTCGAGCAGCTGGCGGTCGTGCGCGGCTTCCAGAACGGCTTTGATGCCTTCGCGGTCCTCGGGCTCGCGGCGCACGAGGGAAAGCAGGCGGTCTAGAAGGGATTTTGTGGCGGGTTTGGCTGAGCGAGCAGGCGTCGCTTCGGGGGCAGGATAAGGGTCAGACATCGTCCGGAAGGACAAGTTATGGAGGAGCCAGCATAACCGATACTGGCTTCCGATTTGTAACGCCGGCGCCCAAAATGAGGGTAACCGCTGCCATCTGCGCCTTGCTGAGCGCCAATTATCGGCAATTTCTCAGGGTTGACCCGAGGGGGGCGGGCTAGGGCGCAACGTAGGGATCGGCGATTCCCATCGCGGACAGCAGCGAGGTTTCGAGCGCTTCCATGCGTTTTGCGTCGCGGGCCTTGATGTGGTCGTAGCCCAGCGAGTGCAGCACGCCATGGATGGTCAGGTGGGCGGCGTGGTCCAGCAGCGCCTTGCGCTGTTCGCGGGCCTCGCGCGCCAGCACCGGCACGCACATGACGATGTCGCCGCGCGCCACGCCCAGCGGATCCACCCCGTATTCGAACGTGAGCACGTTGGTGGCGTAGTCGCGGCCGCGGAAGTCGCGGTTCAGGCGCCGGCCCTCGGCCGCGCCGACCAGGCGCAGGCTGAGTTCGGCGGCGGAAAACGCCACGAGGCCGTCCTCGGCCGCGCCGGCCAGCGCGCGTTCGGCCCAGCGGCGCAGGCGCCAGCGCGGGAGGCGGTCTTCCTGCACGCCATACTGGACGGACAGGGACAGGTCAGGCTTCATTTTCGGAGGCGCGGTCGTAGGCGTCGACGATGCGGGCGACCAGGGGATGGCGCACCACGTCTCGGCTGGTGAATCGGGTGGTGGCGATGCCCTGCACGTCGTGCAGCACCTTCACCGCGTGCGCCAGGCCGCTGTCCTGGCCGCGCGGCAGGTCCACCTGCGAGGGGTCGCCGGTGATGACGGCCTTGCTGCCGAAGCCGATCCGCGTCAGGAACATTTTCATCTGTTCCGGCGTGGTGTTCTGCGCTTCGTCCAGGATGACGAAGGCATGGTTCAGCGTGCGGCCGCGCATGTAGGCCAGCGGAGCGATCTCGATCGTCTGCTTTTCGAACAGGCGCTGCACCTTCTCGAAGCCCATCAGGTCGTACAGCGCGTCATACAGCGGCCGCAGGTACGGATCGACCTTCTGGGCCAGGTCGCCGGGCAGGAAGCCCAGGCGCTCGCCGGCCTCCACCGCGGGGCGCGTCAGCACCAGGCGCTGCACGGTATCGCGCTCCATGGCGTCGATGGCGCAGGCCACGGCCAGCCAGGTCTTGCCGGTGCCGGCGGGCCCGACACCGAAGGTGATGTCGTGCTTGAGGATGTTGTTCAGGTAGTCGCGCTGGCGGGGCGTGCGGGGGCGCAGGTCGCTGCGCTTGGTGCGCAGGGCGATGCCGTCGCTTTCGTCGTCCAGCGCGGGCAGCGGGTCCATTTCCTGGGACAGATCTTCTTTCAGTTCCTCTTCCTGCCGGCCGACGCCGATCTCGACGAGCCCCAGCTGGATATCGTCGACCGACAGGGCGCGGTGCACGGCCTGCTCATGGAAGCGGCGCAGCACCCGGGCGGCCAGCTCGGCCAGCTCGCCCTCGATGGTGACCCGGCTGCCGCGGCGCGAGAGCTTGACGTTCATGCCGTCGGCCAGCTGGCGAAGGTTCTCGTCCAGCGGGCCGCAGAGATTGGCCAGGTGGGTATTGTCGCCGTCAAGGACGACGACGGAGGGCATGCTGCGCCGGGCGCGGGAGCGGGGTGTGGTCATTCGGCCTCTGGGGAAACGCGGTCCACGTCGGCGACCCGCGCGCGCAGCGAATTGGTATGCGCTTCGGTGATGATGACGTCGACCATTTGTCCGATGAGCCGCGCGGGCGCGGCGAAGTTCACGATGCGGTTGTTCTCGGTGCGGCCCATCAGTTCGTTCGGGTCGCGGCGCGAGGGGCCTTCCACCAGCAGGCGCTGGCGCGTGCCGATCATGTTGCGGGCGATCGCCGCGGCCTGCGCGTTGATCAGCGCCTGCAGCCGTTGCAGGCGGCGCAGCTTCACGTCCTGCGGCGTGTCGTCGTGCAGGTCGGCGGCGGGCGTGCCCGGACGGCGCGAATAGACGAACGAGAACGAGGTGTCGAAGCCGACGTCCTCGATCAGCTTCATGGTTTTTTCGAAGTCTTCCTCGGTTTCGCCGGGAAAGCCCACGATGAAATCGGAGGACAGCGTCAGGTCGGGGCGGGCGGCGCGCAGCCGGCGCACGACGGACTTGAATTCCAGCGTGGTGTAGCCGCGCTTCATGGCGGCCAGGACGCGGTCGCTGCCGGCCTGGACCGGCAGGTGCAGGAACGACACCAGCTTGGGCAGGCGGGCATAGGCGTCCACCATGCGCTGGGTCATTTCCTTGGGATGCGAGGTGGTGTAGCGGATGCGCTCGATGCCCGGGATTTCGTGCACGTACTCCAGCAGCATGGCGAAGTCGGCGATCTCGCCGGTATCGGCCATGCGCCCGCGATAGGCGTTCACGTTCTGGCCCAGCAAGGTGACTTCCTTCACGCCCTGGTCGGCCAGGTCGGCCACTTCGACCAGCACGTCCTCGAAGGGACGCGAGACTTCCTCGCCGCGCGTATAGGGCACGACGCAGAAGCTGCAGTATTTGCTGCAGCCTTCCATGATCGAGACGAAGGCCGTGGCGCCGTCCACGCGCGGCGGCGGCATGTTGTCGAACTTCTCGATCTCGGGAAAGCTGATGTCGACCTGCGAGCGGCCTTCTTCGCGGCGGCGCTGGATCAGCTCGGGCAGGCGGTGCAGCGTCTGCGGGCCGAACACCACGTCCACGTAGGGCGCGCGCTTGACGATGGCTTCGCCCTCCTGGCTGGCCACGCAGCCGCCCACGCCGATCACCAGGTTGGGATTGGTCTTCTTCAGGTGCTGCACGCGGCCCAGGTCGGAGAAGACTTTTTCCTGCGCCTTCTCGCGCACCGAACAGGTGTTGAACAGGATGACGTCGGCTTCTTCCGGATCGTTGGTCAGCTCCAGCCCCTGGTCGCCGCGCAGCACGTCGGCCATCTTGTCCGAATCGTATTCGTTCATCTGGCAGCCGAAGGTGCGGATGTACAGCTTGCGGGGGGAGCCGGCGCCGGGGGCCGGAAGGGGGGCGTTCGCGCCGTCGCGCTGGGCGTCCGCGCGCTTGAGGGAAATTTCTTGCATGATGGTCGCCGTGACGGGTGTAGATCCCGGGGGCAGGAAGGTGGGAAACCGCGAATTTTAACGCTTGCGTGAATTTGTTTCTTGGCCTTGCCCGCCGCGGCCGTTACGATAACTATCAAGCTGGCTTTCAGATTCCAGTAATATTTATCATTTCCCTGACGCGGCACCGATGAACTCCAATCCCCTGACGCCTCCGGTAGCCGCTCCCGCGATCGACGCCGCGACGGGCGCGCTGCCGGCGGAACGCTTCCGCAATCCCTTTTCGCCATGGACCTGGCTGCTGCTGGGCTGCGCGCTGGCCCTGGCCGCCGGAGCCTGCGCGCTCTGGGTAGACCTGCCCCTGGCCATCTGGATCAAGCAGTCGGTGACCGAAGGCGTGAACGAGTCGTTCGAATGGGTCGGCGAGCTGGGAGAAAGCGGCAGCTACATCGCCGTGGCCCTGGCGTTTTACGTCATCGGGCTGGTCGGGCTGGCCCGCGGCTGGCGCAACCCGGTGCGCATGAGCTATGCGAGCATGGCGCGCGGCAGCCTGCTGATGCTCTCCACCATGGCGGTGGGCGGGCTGGTCGTGCTGGTGCTGAAGCGCTCGGTGGCGCGGGCGCGCCCGGAGCTTTTCTTCGAGAAGGGCGTCTACGGGCTGGGCGAGTCCTTTTCCCGCGCGCAGCTTTTCAATTCATTCCCGTCCAGCCATACCTACGCGGCGTTCGCCGTGGCCGTGGTGCTGGGCATCCTGGCGCCTCGCTGGCGCTGGGTCTTCCTGCTGCTGGCGGCGCTGGTCGCCGTGAGCCGCCTGGTCAACCTGGACCACTACCTGTCCGACGTGATGACCGCCGCAGGCATTGCGGTGCTGATCGGCCACGTGCTGGCGCCGCGCGTGCTGGACGCCAGGTACCAGTGGCCGCTGCGCGCGCCGTGGAAATGGTGGCGGCGGTCTTCGGGCGGCTGATGCCGGGGCCTTTCGCCCTCAGGCGAAGTTCACCACCACGCGCCGGTTGCTGCGGCTTTTCTTTTCGATCTTGGTAACGACCACGGCGCCGATCTCGCCCGTGTTGGCCACGTGCGTGCCGCCGCAGGGCTGGCGGTCCACGCCGGGAATTTCGACGATGCGGATGCTGCGGGTGCCAGCGGGCGGAGCGGCCCCCACCGTGCGCACCAAATCCGGTTCCGCCGCCAATTGCTCCGGCGTGATGCAATCGATGCTCACGCCGAGGCCCGAGCCGATCAGCGCGTTCAGGCGTTCGGTCAGATCGGCCTTGTCCAGCGTGGACTCGGGCAGGTCGAAGTCGATGCGCGCGGAGTCGGGCGAGATATTGCAGCCGGTCACCGGCGCGGGCACCAGGGAACCGAGCAGGTGCAGGCAGGTGTGCAGCCGCATGAGCCGATGGCGGCGCGGCCAGTCTATGGCCACCGATACGCGTTCGCCGACCTGGGGCAGCGCGTCGCCGTCCGGCACGTGCAGGATGCGCTGGCGGTCGTCCGCGTACAGCGTGTCCGCCAGGGCCAGCACGCGGCCGTCGGCCAGCGTCAGCGTGCCGCTGTCGCCCGCCTGCCCGCCGCTGCGCGCATAACAGACCGTTTCATCGAGTTCGATGCCTTCGGGGCCGACGGCGACCACGGTGGCGTCGCAACGGTCCAGGTAGGGGTCTTCGTCGAATCGCTTGCGGGGGGCGGGCATGGATGGGTCTCCGGATGTGGGGATGGTTTGCGCGTGGGTCAGGTCAGGATCTTCACGCCCTGCGCCGTTTCTATGCGCGCGCTGAGGCGGGGCGGGCCGTCGGCCTGTTCGACGTGGATCAGGTGGTCGGCGCCCAGCCAGGCCAGCCCCTGGCGCAGCAGTCCCGCCTGGGGATGGCTGCCCGAGAGCTGGACCAGGGCCAGGTCCTGGCGCGCCAGGCTGACGCCGGGAGAGTCCGGCACGTCCCATTGGATCAGCGTGGGCAGCAGGCCGTCGCCGGCGGCATGGCCGGCCTCGCGCCAGGCGGGCAGGCTGCCGTCCTCCGGCACCGTCAGCCGCCAGCGCAGGTCGCCGCGCGACATGGGGATGGCAGGGGCAAGGCGTTCAGGGTGTTCGGCCTGCATGCGGGTGAGATCCAGCGGCGCCTCCACCCTGGCGGCCCAGTGGGCCAGGAAGGGACCCTGCTCCAGGCGGGCGCGCATGGCCGGCTGGTCCAGCCCGAACCAGCGCGGCCGCGCGGGAGCCTCGGCGTTCGGGTCGATGGAGATCACTTCCAGATAGATGCCGCCGGCCAGGCCCAGGACCCGGTTGTGGGTGCCCATGCGGGGATGGGCGCCGCCGCCGGAGGGCGCGATGCCGAGCAACCCGGCGACATATCCGGTGCCGCTGGCGAGATCGGGCGCGGCGATGACGAGGTGATCGATGGCGAGTTTCATGATCTGGCTATGGTAGCCCAGCAGGACGCCTCGGATCAGCAGCCGAACTCCCGCCGTTTGAGCACCTTGTCTATCAGCCCCCACTCCAGCGCTTCCTCGGCGGTCATGTAGCGGTCCCGGTCCAGCGTGCGCTCGACCTCTTCGTAGCTGCGGCCGCAGTGTTGCGCATACACCCGGGTGACCCGGTCCTTGGTCCGCCGGATCTCCTCGGCGTGGATGAGGACGTCGGATGCCTGGCCCTGGAAGCCGCCCAGGGGCTGGTGCACGTGGATGCTGGCGTTGGCCAGCGCGCAGCGTTCGCCCGGCTCGCCCGCCATGAGCAGGAACGACCCCATGGAACGGGCGGTGCCCATGCATAGCGTGTGCACGGGAGCGGTGATGTACTGCATGGTGTCGTACATGGCCAGGCCGCTGGTGATCACGCCGCCGGGCGAGTTGATGTACAGATGGATCGGCTTGGTGGGGTTTTCGGATTCCAGGAACAGCAGCTGCGCGCAGACCAGGGCCGACACGGCGTCGTTGACCTCGCCGTTCAGGAAAATGATGCGATCGCGCAGCAGCCGCGAGTAAATGTCGAAGGACCGTTCTCCCCGGCCGGACTGCTCGACGACCATCGGCACGTATTGCATGACGTCCTGCATGGACTATCTCCCGTGTGTGGATGCGTTGCGTTCGGCCTGGATTCAGGCCGCGCGCATGAGGAAGGGGCCGGCGTCGTTTGCGGCGCATTCGAGGCGCGCGTCGGCCAGCGCATGGATGATCCGGAGCATGGTGCGCCCGCCTGGGGCCGGCCGCAGCTGGAACGTGACCAGGCTTTCGAGAAAGGGCGGTTCGTCGTCGCGCATCCGGTAGCGGACTTCCTCGGCGGGCGTCGAGCCTTCGGGTTCGGCGCTGGCCAGCGCGCGCTCGGGCAGCCACTGTTCACGGAATTCGGGAATGCTGATCGCGCGCCAGACTTTTTCCGGCGGCGCGTCGAGCTCGTATTCGAGCACGATGTCTTGCGGCAGGTCTTCGGAGGCGGTTGGCTTCATTGGTCCATGTCCTTGAGCAGGGCGTTCAGGGCGTCGACGCGGGCGGGCCAGTAAGCGCGGTACTTCGCCAGCCATCCGGCGATAAGCGCCAGGCCGTCGGGGTCGATTTCGTAGTTCACGAAGCGGCCTTGTTTTTCCTCGCGCACCAGGCGCGCCTTGCGGAGCACCGAAAGATGCTGGGACATGGCCGGCTGGCTGATCTCCATGCCCGCGCGCAGCGCGCTGGCGTTCATGCCGCCGGCGGCCAGCTTTTCGAAGATGGCGCGGCGGGTGGGATCGGCCAGCGCCTTGAAGATGTCGTTTTCGAGCATGCGAACACATTAGCGAATACTTATGTGTTTGGCAAGCGGCGCGCGCGGAGCGGCAAAAAAAACCCGCCGGATGCGGCGGGTTTTGTGCGCGGAGAGGATCAGGCGGCTTCGCCTTCCTCGCCTTCCTTCTTGACGGTCTTGATCAGGTCTTCGCGCTTGACGCCCATCCACATGGCCAGCGCGGCGGCGACGAACACCGACGAATAGATGCCGAACCAGATGCCGATGGTCAGGGCCATGGCGAAGTAATGCAGGGTGGGGCCGCCGAAGAACAGCATCGCCAGCACCATCATCTGGGTCGAGCCGTGCGTGATGATGGTCCGCGAGATCGTTTGCGTGATGGCGCTGTTGATGACCTCCTGCACGTCCGCCTTGCGGTACTTGCGGAAGTTCTCGCGGATCCGGTCCATGATGACCACGGATTCGTTGACGGAGTAGCCCAGCACCGCAAGCACCCCCGCCAGCACCGACAGCGAGAACTCCCACTGGAAGAAGGCGAAGAAGCCCAGGATGATCACCACGTCGTGCAGGTTGGCGATCACGCCGGCGACGGCGAACTTCCATTCGAAGCGAAAGCCCAGGTACACCATGATGCCGATGACCACGACCAGCAGCGCCATCAGGCCGTTGTGCAGCAGCTCCTGGCCCACCTGCGGGCCCACGAACTCCACGCGGCGCAATTCGACGCCGGAATCGGCGGCTTTCAGCGCGGCCATGACGGTTTCGCTCTGGGTGGCCGACGTCTGGCCTTCCTGCAGGGGCAGGCGGATCATGACGTCGTGCGAGGTGCCGAAGTTCTGCACCTGGAAGTCGGTGTAGCCCAGCTTCGAGACGACGCCGCGCACGTTTTCAAGCTGCGCCGTCTGGGCGTAGTTGACTTCCATGACCGTGCCGCCGGTGAATTCGATCGACAGGTGAAAGCCGCGCGTGAGGATGAAGAAGACCGCCGCCACGAAGGTGACGAGGCTGATGATGTTCAGCACCAGCGCGTGGCGCATGAACGGGATGGTGCGGTGAATACGGAAAAATTCCATTTTTCGCCTTCGGCTTTATCGGTGGCGGGCGGCCGTGCCGCCCGCGCGGATGTTCAGTTGGTCTTCGGTTTCCAGACTTCACCGATGGAGATCGTCGTGAGCTTCTTCTTGCGGCCGTAGTACAGGTTGGCCAGCGCGCGCACGCCCACCACCGACGAGAACATCGAGGTCAGGATGCCCAGGCAGTGCACCACGGCGAAGCCCCGGATCGGGCCCGAGCCGAAGGCCAGCAGCGCCAGACCCACGATCAGCGTCGTGAGGTTCGAGTCGAGAATCGTGCCCCAGGCGCGTTCGAAGCCGTGGTGGATGGCCTGTTGCGGCGAGGCGCCCGCCCGCAGCTCTTCCCGTATGCGCTCGTTGATCAGCACGTTCGAGTCGATCGCCATGCCCAGCGTCAGCGCGATGGCCGCGATGCCGGGCAGCGTCAGCGTGGCTTGCAGCATGGACAGCAGCGCCAGCAGCAGCAGCACGTTCAAGGTCAGGCCGATCGTCGAGAACACGCCGAACAGGTGGTAGTACAGGATGATGAACGCCGCGATGGCAAGAAAGCCGTACAGCGTCGAATGGAAGCCCTTCGAAATGTTGTCGGCGCCCAGGCTCGGGCCGATGGTGCGTTCCTCGATGATGGACATCGGAGCGGCCAGCGCGCCGGCGCGCAGCAGCAGCGCGGTGTCGGCGGCTTCCTCGGAGCTCATGCTGCCGGAGATCTGCACCTGCCCGCCGGCGATTTCGCTGCGGATGACAGGGGCCGTGACCACTTCGCCCTTGCCGTTCTCGAACAGCAGGATGGCCATGCGCTTGCCGACGTTGTCGCGGGTCACGTCGCGGAAGATGCGGGCGCCCTTGGAGTCCAGCGTCAGGTGTACGGCGGCCTGCTGGGTCTGCGAGTCGCGGCCGGGCTGGGCGTCCTGCAGGTTTTCGCCGGTCAGGATGACCTGGCGGCGAACCAGGATCGGACGGCCGTCGCGGTCGTTGTAGCGTTCGAGGCCGAAAGGCACGGTGCCGCCCAGCAGCGCGGCCTGCGCGGCGGGGGAGTCGTCGACCATGCGGATTTCCAGCGTGGCCGTGCGGCCCAGCAGTTCCTTGGCCTTGGCCACGTCCTGCACGCCGGGCAGCTGGACCACGATGCGGTCGGAGCCTTGCTGCTGGATGACCGGTTCGGCCACGCCCAGTTCATTGATGCGGTTGTGCAGCGTGTTGATGTTCTGCTTCAGCGCGGAATCCTGCACGCGGGTCACGGCGGCGGGATTCAGGGCGCCCATCAGCAGGGGCTTGCCGTTTTCCTCGCGCTCGGCGAACTCCAGGTCGGGCAGGCGGCTGCGCAGGGTGGAGATGGCGCGGTCGCGGTCGGCCGTGTTGGCGAAGGTGGCGGCGATGCCCAGGCCCGAGCGTTCGACGCCGGCCACGTTGACCTTCTGGTCGCGCAGCACCGAGCGGACGTCGGCGGCGAGGGAATCGTAGCGGGCGGTCAGGGCGCCCTGCATGTCCACTTGCAGCAGGAAGTGCACGCCGCCGCGCAGGTCCAGGCCCAGATACATCGGCTTGGGCGCGAACCAGCCCATGGCGCGCATCCAGGAGGGCGAGGCGGGCAGCAGGTTCAGCGCGACCGTGTAATGGGGGTCGCCGGCGACGGTGTTGAGGGATCTGTCGAGAAGGTCACGGGCCTGCAGTTGCAGGTCGGTCGAGGTGAAGCGGGCGCGCACGGTGCCGAGCGTGCCGTTTTGTTCGTAGTAGACCCCTTCATTGGGAATCTTGGCGTCGGCCAGCACCTGCTCGACCCGGCCCAGCATGGCGGTATCCACCTTCACGGTGGCCTTGGCGCTGGAAACCTGGACGGCGGGGGATTCGCCGTAGAAGTTCGGAAGCGTATACAGCAGGCCAATGATGACCGCGATCAGGACCGTAATGTACTTCCAGAGAGGATAGCGGTTCATTGCCGGCTACTTCATGTGAGAGTGATAAAAGGGCCGCCCGAGCGGCAGGCGCGGCGGGCGGCGGGAGGAGCCATCAAGCGCAAGAGCCCGATCAGGGCTCCGTTGGGACGCTTACAGGGCCTTGATGGTTCCCTTGGGCAGCACGGTCGAGACCGAGGACTTCTGCATGATCACTTCGACGGGCTTGTCGGCCAGTTCCGAGACTTCCACCGTGACATAGCTGTCGTTGACCTTGGTGACCTTGCCGAGCATGCCGCCGGCGGTGACCACTTCATCGCCCTTGGCCAGGGCGGCGAGCAGATTGCGGTGTTCCTTCTGGCGCTTCATCTGGGGACGGATCATCAGGAAATAGAGGATCACGAACATCAGGATGATGGGCAGCATGCCCATCAGCGCATTGCCTTCAGGGGCGGCCTGGGCCACGACGAGGCTGGCGGTATCGATAACGGACATTGAATTCTCCTGCGTTTAGTTTGTTTGGAGGGTCGTGTTTATGTTTTTCTGCGCCCATCCCCGCGCGAGCCATGGATAGGGCAAGCCGACTATTGTATATAGGTTCCGCCGCCCGCCGGTGCGCGCGCATCGCGGATTGCCGGCGCGGCAGGGACGTGGCCCCTGGGCCGGCGGACTTCTGAAATTCTAATCCACCCCCCGCTTGCGGTCGGCGGCGAACTGGGCGCGCCAGGCGTCGAAGCGGCCCTCGGCGATGGCTTCCCGCATTTCCTTCATGATGGTCAGATAGAAATGCAGGTTGTGCAGGGTATTCAGGCGCGCCCCGGTGATCTCGTTGGCCCGCTGCAGGTGGTGCAGGTACGCCCGGGAGAAGGTCGCGCAGGTGTGGCAACCGCAGCTCGGGTCCAGCGGGCGGGTGTCGTCGCGGTACTTGGCGTTGCGGATCTTGACGTCGCCAAAGCGGGTGAACAGCCAGCCGTTGCGGGCGTTGCGGGTGGGCATGACGCAGTCGAACATGTCCACGCCGCGGGAGACGCCTTCGACCAGGTCTTCGGGCGTGCCCACGCCCATCAGGTAGCGGGGCGCCTGCGCCGGCAGCTTGGGCGTCACGTGCGCCAGGATGCGCATCATGTCTTCCTTGGGCTCGCCGACCGACAGGCCGCCGATGGCGTAGCCGTGGAAACCGATGTCCTGCAGCCCGGCCAGGGATTCATCGCGCAGCGATTCGTACATGCCGCCCTGGACGATGCCGAAGAGGGCGTTGGGATTGCCCAGGCGGTCGAATTCCTCGCGCGAGCGGCGCGCCCAGCGCAGCGACATGCGCATCGAGCGGGCGGCCTCCTCGACGGTGGCGGGCCGCCCGTCGATTTCATAGGGCGTGCATTCGTCGAACACCATGACGATGTCGGAGTTCAGCGAGCGCTGGATGCGCATGGACTCTTCCGGCGTCAGGAACAGGCGCGCGCCGTCGATCGGGGAGGCGAACTTCACGCCTTCCTCGGTGATCTTGCGCATGCCCTGCAGGCTGAATACCTGGAAGCCGCCCGAGTCCGTCAGGATGGGCTTGTCCCATTGCATGAAACCGTGCAGGCCGCCGTGCTTTTCCATGATTTCCGTGCCCGGGCGCAGCCACAGGTGGAAGGTGTTGCCCAGCACGATCTGCGAGCCGATCTCCTTGAGTTCGTGCGGCAGCATGGCCTTGACGCTGCCGTACGTGCCCACGGGCATGAAAATGGGCGTCTCGACCACGCCATGATTCAGCGTGATACGGCCGCGGCGGGCGCCGCCATCGGTGGCGAGCAGTTCGAAGTTCAGTCCGGTCATGGTGCGGGGGACTCGATAAACATGGCGTCGCCATAGCTGAAGAAGCGATAGCGCTCGGCGACGGCGTGGGCGTAGGCGCGGCGTATCGGTTCGACGCCGGCCAGCGCCGACACCAGCATCAGCAGGGTCGACTGGGGCAGGTGGAAGTTGGTGACCAGGGCGTCGATGACGCGGTACGGGTATCCGGGGGTGATGAACAGGCGGGTGTCGCCCTGGGCGGCGGCCAGCGGCAGGCCGGGCGCCGTGCGCCCCTCGGTCTGGGCGGCGGCGGATTCCAGGGCGCGCACGCTGGTCGTGCCGACGGCAATGACCCGGCCGCCCCGGCCGCGGGCGGCGGCGATCGCGTCCACCGTCGCCTGGGGCACGGTGAACCACTCGGCGTGCATGACGTGATCGGCCAGGTTGTCCACCCGCACGGGCTGGAAGGTGCCCGCGCCCACGTGCAGGGTGACGAAGGCGCGCGCCACGCCGAGGGCGTCCAGCCGGTCCAGCGTGGGCTGGTCGAAATGCAGGCCGGCGGTAGGGGCCGCCACGGCGCCCGGTTCGCGGGCGTAGACCGTCTGGTAGCGCTCGTCGTCGCCGGCGTCGGCCTGGTGGGTGATGTAGGGGGGCAGCGGCGTCGCTCCGTGGGCGTCCAGCAGTTCCAGCACGGGGCCGGGGAAGCGGATGTCGAAGAGTTCGCCTTCGCGGCCCAGCACCGTGGCCTCGAACGCGTCCGCCAGGCGCAGCACCATGCCGGCGCCGGGCGATTTGCTGGCGCGCACGTGGGCCAGGACGCGGTCGGGTTCGGTGATGCGCTCGACCAGCACCTCGACCTTTCCGCCCGTGATCTTGTGGCCGTTCAGGCGCGCCTTGATGACGCGGGTGTCGTTGAAGACCAGCAGGTCGTGCGGGCGCAGCAGCGCGGCCAGGTCGGCGAACTGCCGGTCGTGCAGTTGGCCGGCGCGGTCCAGGTGCAGCAGGCGGCTGCCCGTGCGTTCGGCGGCCGGCGTCTGGGCGATGAGCTCAGGCGGCAGTTCGTAGTTGAAATCGGAAACGGTGAGGGACTGGGTCACGCGGGTATCCGTCCGGAAAAGGGCGGCGAAATGAGTATGAAAGCGAGCCGGGCGAGCCCGGGGCAACCCGGTATTGTAAAGCGGCCGGTTCCTGGCCGCGGCGTGGCCGCGGGCGGGGCGCTTCGCCGCGGCCCCTTCAAGCCGCGGGATTCCACCCCAGCCGGCGCGAGCAGTCAGCCGCCGCCGCGACGAGCGCCCGTACCGGCTCGCCCTCCGGCGCCAGGTCGAACGCTCCATGCAGCCCCAGGCCGGTAATGGCGCCCGCCAGCTGGCCCTGGGCATCCAGCACGGGCACCGCGGCCGAGTCGATGGCGTGCAGCAGGTGGCCGCTGACGCTGGCGTAGCCGCGCTGGCGGGTGGCCTGCCATTGCCGGCGCAGGGCGGCGGCGGGATCGCCGGGCGGCTCCGCGGCGTCCAGCGCCCGGGCCGCGTCCTGGCGCCGGGCCGCGTCGGCATCCCGGCCCAGCAGCGCGTCCCATTCCGACAGCGCCCTGGGCAGGACCAGGGCTTCGGGCAGCCAGGCGGCATAGACGCGGCCAGTGGCGCTATTGAGCAGGGGCAGCACCGAGCCCACCCGCACATTGACGGTCACCGGCAGGCGCGCGTCGCGCCATTGCACGATCGTGGGACCGTGCTGGCCCCAGACCGAAATGAATACCGTTTGGCCGATGGCCGCGCTCAGGCCGTCCAGGCTGCCCGCCGCCTGCTTCACGAAATCCACCTCGGCCAGCGCCGCCAGTCCCGTATGGAGCGCCTGCGGGCCAAGGCGGTAGCGGGCGCTGGCGGGATCCTGCTCCACATAGCCGCGCCGTTCGAGCGATACAAGATAGCGGTGCACCTTGGCACGCGGCATGTCCAGGCTGCGTCCCAGTTCCGATACGGACAGGGCGCCGCCCAGATCGGCCAGCCGAGTCAGCACGTCGAGGGCGATTTCGGCGGACTGGATTCCCGTGCTGCTGTTTGTTGACATCGATTTGTCTCTTATTAGAATACGTGTATCACTAAAAAATACATCAACCGCGGGACGCGGACAAATCCGGAGACAAGCCATGAAGATGTCCATCTTCTCGGTCCAGGACCACTATCCGTCCCAGCCGCGCACGCTCGGCCAGCTGTACAGCCAGGTCCTGGCGCAGGCGCGCCGGGCCGAGCAGCTGGGTTACGACACGTTCTGGGTGGCGGAGCACCATTTCCACGAGTACGGCGCGGTGCCGAATCCGGCCGTCTTCCTGGCGGCGCTTTCCCAGCAGACGAGCCGGCTGCGGCTGGGCACCGCCATCTCCATCCTGACCTTCCACAATCCCCTCACGGTGGCGGAAAACTATGCCTTGGTGGACCAGCTTTCACAAGGCAGGCTGGCGTTGGGCGTGGGGTCGGGCTACCTGAAGCACGAGTTCGATGGCTATGGCGTGGACCCCGCCGCCAAGCGCGAGCGTTTCGATGAGAACCTGATGCTAGTCGAGCGCCTGCTGCAAGGAGAGCGGGTTACCCACGAAGGCAGGTTCAACACGATCCGCGGGGTGCGCCTGAACGTGCAGCCGGTGCAGGATCCCGTGCCCCTGTACGTCGCGATCCTGCGCCGCGAGGCGGCCTATCACGTCGGCCGCCAGGGCCGCCGCATGCTGTTCGTGCCCTATGCCGCGGTGGACGATTTCGAGGAAATCGGCCAAATGATGCAGGACTACCGCCGCGGGCTGGCCGAGGCGGGCATCGAGGACGCCGCCGGCATGGCCGCCGTGGCCCTGCACACGCACGTGGCGCCGACGGACGAAAAGGCCCGCGAGCGCGCGTCCCGGGCATTCGACCTCTATGTGGATACCCGTCTGTACGCCCGCAAGCAGGTGTACGACGACATCATCGCCAGCGGCCTCTCGCTGTTCGGGTCGCCCCGGACGGTGGCCGGCAAGCTTGCGCGCCTGGCCGAAATGGGGCTGGACCACGTCATGAGCCTGCACAACTTCGGGCTCATGCCGCAGGACCTGGTGCTGGATTCCATGCAGCGCCTGATGGAGGAGGCCATGCCCTTGTCGGGCGTGGCTCCGAAGGACGTTCCCGCCGTATAACCGAGTTCCACGCCGTGGCGGATCGGCGCAACGCATAACGATATCCGCCCACCAAAGGAGACTGCGCATGACCCCTCGCCGCACCCTGACATCCGCCGCGCTGGCGGCCCTGCTGGCCCTGGGCGCCGCGCCCGCGCTGGCCCAAGTGAAGATAGGGGCGACCCTGTCCACGACCGGTCCCCAGGCGTCCCTGGGCATACCCGAACGCAACACCATCAGCCTGCTGCCCACCGAGATCGGCGGAGTCAAGGTCGAATACGTGGTGCTGGACGACGCCTCCGACACCACCCGGGCCGTCAGCAATTCCCACAAGCTGATCTCGGAGAACCAGGTGGACCTGATCGTCGGTTCCACCACCACGCCCAATACGATGGCCATGCTGGACACGGTGGCCACCGGCGCCACGCCGGTGATCACGCTGGCGTCGTCGGCCCGGCTGATCGATCCGGTGGACGACAAGCGGCGGTGGATATTCAAGACCCCGCACTCGGATTCCCTCATGGCCGAAGGCATCGCGCGTCATGCGGCGGCCAACGGCGTGAAGAAACTGGGTTTCATCGGCTTCAACAATGCGCTGGGCGAGACCTTCTGGGTAGAAGTCGAGAAGGCGGCCAAGAAGCATGGCATCGAGGTGGCGGGCAAGGAGAGCTTCGCGCCCACGGACACATCGGCCGTGGCCCAGACCCTGAAGCTCGTGGGCGCGAAGCCCGACGCCGTGGTGGTCGGGGCTTCGGGCACGCCGGCCGCCATGCCGGCGCGGGCCCTGCGCGAGCGCGGCTACCAGGGCAAGATCTATTTCAATCATGGCGTGGCCAACAACGATTTCCTGCGCGTTTGCGGCGCGGCCTGCGACGGCGCCTGGGTGCCGGTGGGGCCGGTGATGGTGGCGGACCTGCTGCCCGACGACAATCCCGTCAAGGCCACGGCCCAGGCCTTCGCCAAGAAATACGAGGCCGCCAACGGCCCGGGCAGCGTGTCCCTGTTTGCCGCCTACACCTGGGACGTCGGGCTGTTGCTGCAGCAGGCGATTCCCGTGGCGCTGAAAAAGGCCAAGCCCGGCACGCCCGAATTCAGGGCGGCGCTGCGCGACGCGCTGGAAAACGTCAAGGACCTGCCCACGGCGACCGGCGTGGTCACGATGAGTCCCACGGATCACAACGGACTGGATGAGCGCGCGCTGGTAATGGCGACCGTGGCCTCCGGCAAATGGAAGCTGCAAAAATAAAAACGCGGTAGGCAGGCCCCCGCGCCACGCCCGCAAATGTCGCAGGTTTTGTATGCTCTCGGTTTTGCTGGACGAGCAACTGGGTGGGCGTGGCATGACGGGACAAGCGAACGAGCGTAAGGGCGGGCTGAAGCGGTGGCTGGCGGGAGGGCTGCTGGTCCTCGCCGCGGGCGCAGCCAGCGCCCAGGTGCCTGGCCTGCCTCCCGACGTGGTGAACGCCTGGAAGGCGACCAAGCTGCCCGACAGTTCCCTGTCCCTGGTGGTGCAGGAGGTGGGCGGCCCGCGCATGGCGGCGCTCAATGCCAAGGAAGCCCGCAATCCCGCGTCCGTCATGAAGCTGGTGACGACCTGGGCCGCGCTTTCCGAGCTGGGGCCCAACTACGTCTGGCGCACCGAATTCATGACGGCGCCCGGCGCGCGGCCCGACGCCAAGGGCGCGCTGGCCGGCCCGCTGTACCTGAAGGCCGGCGGCGATCCCCAGTTCCTGCTGCAGGATCTCTGGGTGCTGCTGCGGGAATTGCGCCTGAAGGGCGTCAAGCAGATCAACGACCTGGTCATCGACCGCAGCATCTTCGGCCAGGTCGCGACCGATCCGGGCGCCTTCGACGGCGCGCCCGACCGCGCATACAACGCCAGCCCGGACGCGCTGATGGTCGGTTTCGGCGCCTTGCGCCTGCTGTTCACGCCGGATCCCGTCGCCAATAAATGGGTTCCCCTGATCGATCCGCCGCTGCCGGGGCTGAGGATCGAAGGCCGCGTCGAATGGAGCGATGTCCGTTGCCCGGGCCCGCCCGTGGTGACGACCGATCCGGTGATCACTCAGCAGGGCGTGACCATCCGCGTGAACGGCAAGGTGGCCGGGTCCTGCGGCGAATTCAGCCTGTACCGCCTGGCGCTCTCGCAGCCGGACTACGCCACGGAAGTGTTCCGCATGCTTTGGAAGGAGCTGGGGGGCACGTTCAAGGGGCAGGTCAAGTCCGGCATGGTGCCGCCCGACGCCGTCGTCCTGGCCTCCCACGATTCGCCGACACTGTCCGAAGCCATCCGCCAGATCAACAAGCGCAGCAACAACGTCATGGCCCGCACCCTGCTGCTGACCCTGGGCGCCGAACGCGGCCGGCGGCCGGCCACCGTGTCCAGCAGCGAGGCCGTGGCCAAGGGGCTGCTGGCCAAGCAGGGCCTGGACATGCCCGAGCTGGTCATCGACAACGGGGCCGGCCTGTCGCGCGACGCGCGGGTGTCCGCCGATAGCCTGGCGTCGATGCTGACCCTGGCCTGGAACTCGCCCGTCATGCCCGAGTACATTTCCTCCTTCGCGATCGCCGGGGTGGACGGCACCGTGCGCCGCCGCCTCAAGGGCAACGGCACCGCGGGCATGGCCCACCTGAAGACGGGGTCGCTGCGCGACGTGCGCGCGATCGCCGGATACGTGCTGGGCGCCAGCGGCAAGCGCTACGTGGTGGTCAGCATCGTGAACCATGAACAGGCCGGCGCCGTCCGGGCCTTCGACGACGCGCTCATCGCATGGCTCGCTGAACAATAGAAGAATCCATCATTCCCGCCCCGGGCCGGTCGGCGCCGAAAGGACGCTCGCACAGGCCCCAAACCCGGTTACGATTCCCAGATGCGGCTCGACGGCGGGCGACGCAGATGCGCCGCGCCATTGCGGTTCCGCCTGGGGCGAAAATCCTGTCCATCAATATTCTGGAGTGTTACGCACATGCCCGTGCATGAAATCCGCCATCCGCTGATCCGCCACAAGCTCGGGATCATGCGCCGCGCCGACCTGAGCACCAAGAGCTTCCGCGAGCTGTCCCAGGAAGTCGGCGCGTTGCTCACCTACGAGGCGTCCAAGGACTTGCCGCTGGCTCCCGCAACCGTCGAGGGCTGGTGCGGCCCGGTGGAAGTCGAGAAGATCGCCGGCAAGAAGGTCACCGTGGTGCCCATCCTGCGAGCGGGCATCGGCATGCTGGACGGCGTGCTCAGCCTGATTCCCGGCGCCAAGGTCAGCGTGGTGGGCGTGGCCCGCAACGAAGAGACGCTGGAAGCGCACACCTACCTGGAGCGCCTAGTGGGCGAACTGGACCAGCGGCTGGCGCTGATCGTCGATCCGATGCTGGCCACCGGCGGCTCGATGGTGGCCGCGATCGACCTGCTCAAGAAGGCCGGCTGCAAGGAAATCCGCGCGCTGGTGCTGGTGGCCGCCCCGGTCGGCATCGACACCGTGCTGGCCAAGCACCCGGACGTCCATATCTACACGGCCTCCATCGACGACGGCCTGAACGAGCACGGCTACATCATGCCGGGCCTGGGCGACGCCGGCGACCGCATCTTCGGCACGACTCAGAAAACGGAGTAAGACGGCAAGCAATGGGTTGCGGGCGCACCCCTCACGCCGCCACGTTTTGCAGCTGGCCGTCGAGATGCTCGCCGAACCACCGCAGTTGCGGCGCCAGCCCCGCGACCTCGCCCACGATCAGCAGGGCGGGGGAGCGGATAGCGTGTTCGGCCGCCAGCGCCGGCAGCCGTTCCAGCGTTCCGGAGAGCACCCGCTGCTCCGGCCGGCTGCCATTTTCGATCAGCGCGAACGGCGTGTCCGCCGAGCGGCCGTGGCGCAGCAGGCGCTGGGTGAGCAGATCCAGCTGCCCCACGCCCATATAGAAGGCCAGGGTCTGCCTTTCACGCGCCAGCGCGGGCCAGTCCAGGTTGTCTTCGTCCTCGCGGCAGTGCGCGGTGATCAGGCGCACGGACTGGGCGTGTTCCCGGTGCGTCAGCGGGATGCCGGCGTAGGCGGCACAGGCGAGGGCGGCCGTAATGCCCGGAATCACCTCATAGCGCACGCCGTGCGCGCGCAGATGCTCCAGCTCTTCGCCGCCGCGGCCGAAGATGAAGGCGTCGCCGCCCTTCAGCCGCACGACGCGGCGGCCCGCGCGCGCATGCTCCACCAGCAGCGCGTGGATGCGCGCCTGTGTGGCATGATGGTTTTCGCCCGGCAGCTTGCCTACCGGCACGCGCTCGGCGTCGCGGCGGGCCAGCGACATGACTTCGTCGCTCACCAGGCGGTCGTGCAGGATCACGTCGGCCTCGTTCAGCGCCCGCAAGGCCTTGAGCGTCAGCAACCCTGGGTCGCCCGGGCCGGCGCCGACCAGCACCACGCTGCCTTCGGCCGGCGCAAGCGGCGCCTCCAGGGCGGCGGCCAACGCCTCCTCTGCCTGGGCGGGCCGCTGCTGGCGCAGGAACCCGGCCACCGGGCCGTCCAGCAGCCAATCGTAGAAGCGGCGGCGCGCGCCCAGGTCGGGGTGGCTCGCCCGGATGGGCTTGCGGTAGCGGGCCGCCAGCCCGGCCAGTTGGCCCAGGGTGTGGTCGAACAGGGATTCGATGCGTTCCCGGACCCGGCGCGCCAGCACGGGGGCCACGCCCGAGGAAGAGATCGCGACGATGACCGGGGAGCGGTCGACGATGGACGGCACCTGGAAGGAAGACAGTTCCGGATCGTCCACCACATTGCTGAAGACGCGCCGGGCCTGGGCGGCCTCGGAAACCGCGGCGTTGGCGTCCCGGTCGTCGGTGGCGGCGACGACCAGCCAGGCCTCGTCCAGCCAGGCGGGGTCGAACCGGCCCGCGCGGTGGCGGATGCGGCCCTCGGCGGCCAGCGCGGCCAGGGCCGGCGTGAGTTCCGGCGCGCCGACGACGACGGCGGCCGAGGCTTCCAGCAGGGCGAGCGTCTTGCGTTCGGCGACCGCGCCGCCGCCCACCACCAGGACGAGCCGGTCCTTCAGATCGGCAAAAATCGGAAAAAGCTTCATCGGTGCCAGCCTCGGGTCCACCCGGGAAAATATCGTTCGATCATAGGGACGGGCCTTCATCCCCACAACTTTTGATTTCTTTGTTCCATATGCCTGGAAATTATTTGGCGGGCCCGGCCTTGGGCCGGCCAGGGCGGGGCCGCCTCCGACACGTTCCGACATACGCCGGCGGCGCCAACCGGTGTAGTATCAAGCCACCATCCGCCGTCCGCCTGGAGCGGGCGGTTTTTTCTGGATTCATGGAGCGGCTGTAACGATGCGAAAAATGGCATCCCTTGTTTTGGCGGCGGGCGCGCTGGGGGCCGTCCCGGCGGCGCAGGCCGGCGTGTGCGACGCCCAATTCATGCACGACGGCGGCGCGGTGCAGCTGACCGGTACGGGCAACCTGGCGCTGGGCGCCGACCTGACCTTCGCCGAGGTCACCAAGACAAACGGAGACAACTGCCGCGCGCGCGTCCAGGGCGTCGCCAAGTTCAGCTACGCCGGGCTGCCGCCGGGCAAGTCCAAGCTGGATTACCTCATGACCGTCAAGGGCGGCCAGGCCAGCTTCCTGCGCTACGCCACCGCGGGCGAGGCGCCGCGGCCGTCCGAGGGGCAGTTCGACCTTCGCATGCTGGGGCTTTTCGCCTATGACGGCAAGCTCAGCGACGGCCAGAAACTGCCCGGTTCCTCGTTCCGCCTGAAGATCGGCAAGGAGGCCCCGGTGGGCGGCCAGCCCAGCACGACGGTGCGCATCGGCGAAAAGACGGTGGGGCAGAAGACTTCCCTGAATACCGCGCTGGGCAAGCAGGCCTGCCATCCGATCACCTATACGCGCAATTCGGATCCCACCATGGCGACCTTCCAGGGCCTGACCATTCCCATCCCAGGCATGAACACCACCGTGACGGACTGGTACTGCCCGGCGGTCAACCTCGTCATGAAGCAGGACATCGACCAGGGCGGCGTCAAGTCGGCCGTTGAGATTACGCAAATCAAGTAGCACGCGGTAGCAAGCGCGTCATTCCGCAAGAATGGCGGCTGGTATGATGATTCCGTCATGGACACACAACAGGAGCTCAAGAAATGGCCACGAGAAAATCCGAAGACGTCGCAAAAGAAAAACTCATCGACAGTGTCAAGAGCAGCCTGAACGATGCCGAAAGCCTGCTGCGCGAAGCCGCCAGCAGCACCGGCGACAAGGCCAACGAATTGCGCGATCGCGCCCTGACTTCCCTGAAGCGCACGCGCGAGGCCCTGTACGAGGCGCAGGACGCTGTGCTGGAGCGCGGCCGCAAGGCCGCCCGCGCGACCGACGACTACGTGCATGACAATCCCTGGCAAGCCATCGGCATTGCAGGCGTGACCGGCCTGCTGCTCGGCTTGCTGATCAGCCGCCGCTGACAGGGCAGGACTTCCGGGCGGACGACGCAACCCGTCTTCCGCCCGGCGTCCATTCGCCATGGGTCTACGAAAATCCGTATTCGGCATCGCGTCCAGCCTGGTCGGGCTGCTGCGCACGCGACTGGAACTCCTGGCCCTCGAAGCCGCGGACGAAAAGGCGCGCCTGCTCAAACTCCTGGGCATGGCGTTTGCTGCCTTGCTCTTCCTGACGCTGGCCGTGCTGGTCTTCACCGTCACGGTGGCGGTGGCCTTCTGGCCCACCGAAGACCGCTACCTGGCGCTCGGCCTGCTGGCGGCTTTCTACGGCATCGTCGGGGTGGTGCTGCTGCTGATGCTGCGGCATGGCCTGGTCTACGGCGCGCCGCCGTTTTCCGCCACGCTTGAAGAATTGGCGCGCGACGCGGAGCTGCTGGACAGGGTGCGCGATGCGCAGAACGACGACGACGAGGCGCTGGCCCGCCGGCGAGAGGAGGGCTGAAGCATGGCGAAAAGGTCTCCCACCGTCGACCGGGCCGTGCGTATCGAACTGCTGCGCGCCCGCGCCGCCATCGAGCGCGAATCGCTGGCGCAAAGCATCGCCTCCGCGGGCCGCAAGCTGGAGCCGGCGTCGCTCATCAAGGGGCTGCTGCCCGGGCTCGCGTCGGGCAGCGCTTCGCGCTGGGCCTTGCAGGCAATCAGCATCGCGCGGCGCTATCCCATCGTCAGCTCGTCCCTGTCCGCCATGATCATGCGGGGCGGCAAGCGGTCCAAGTTCTTGAAAATCGCCGGCGGCGCGTTCGTCGGCTGGCAGTTGTTCAAGGCCTGGCAGGGCGCCCGCCACGATGGCGGGGGCGATCACGAGCCGCGCTGAGCCGCGCCGGAAAACAAACCGCCCTTGGGGCGGTTTTTTTCTGCCTCGGCGCCGGGCGCGGCCTACAGGCCCAGTTGCCCCCACAGCGCATCCACGCGCTGCCTGACCTCGGCGTCCATCGTGATGGGCGTGCCCCATTCCCGGTTCGTCTCGCCCGGCCATTTATTGGTGGCGTCCATGCCCATCTTGCCGCCCAGCCCGGACACCGGCGAGGCGAAATCCAGATAATCGATGGGCGTGTTCTCCACCAGCAGCGTGTCGCGCACCGGATCCATGCGGGTGGTCATCGCCCACACCACTTCCTTCCAGTCGCGCGGGTTGATGTCTTCGTCCACCACCACGATGAACTTGGTGTACATGAACTGCCGCAGGATGCTCCACAGGCCGAACATGACGCGCTTGGCGTGCCCGGCGTATTGCTTGCGGATGGATACGACGGCCAGACGGTAGCTGCAGCCTTCGGGCGGCAGGTAGAAGTCCACGATCTCGGGCAACTGGCGACGCAGCAGGGGAACGAAGACCTCGTTGAGCGCCACGCCGAGCACGGCCGGCTCGTCTGGCGGCTTGCCCGTGTAGGTGGAATGGTAGATGGGGTTGCGCCGCATCGTGATCCGTTCGACCGTGAAGACGGGAAACCAGTCCTGCTCGTTGTAGTAGCCGGTGTGGTCGCCGTAGGGGCCTTCCAGCGCCATTTCGTAATCGGTATTGGGCGGCGGGTTGATGCCCTCGGGCACCGCGGGGGCGATGGCCCGCGGGTCGGATGACGGCAGCAGATGGCCCTCCAGCACGATTTCGGCCCAGGCGGGCACGGACAGGTTGCTGCCCAGCGCCTGCGCCACCTCCGTGCGCGAACCCCGCAGCAGGCCGGCGAACTGGTATTCGGACAGGCTGTCGGGCACCGGGGTGACCGCGCCCAGCGTGGTGGCCGGATCCGCGCCCAGGGCGACGGCCACCGGGAAGGGCGTGCCGGGATGCGCGATCGCGTGGTCGCGGAAATCCAGCGCGCCGCCGCGGTGCGACAGCCAGCGCATGATCAGCTTGTTGGGCCCGAGCAGCTGCTGGCGGTAGATGCCCAGGTTCTGCCGGCGGGCGTTGGGGCCGCGGGTGATCACCAGGCCCCAGGTCAGCAAGGGTGCCACGTCGCCCGGCCAGCAGGTCTGGATCGGCAGGCGGGTCAGGTCCACATCCTTGCCTTCCCACACGATTTCCTGGCAGGCCGGGCTTTTGACGTTCTTGGGGCTCATGTCCCACAGCGCCGATTTCAGCATCGATACCTTGGCCAGCGCGTCGCGCAGGCCCTTGGGGGCCTCCGGTTCGCGCAGCGAGGCCAGCAGTTCGCCGATGTCGCGCAGCGCGCCGACGTCGTCGGCGCCCATGCCGCGGGCCACGCGCGCGGGCGTGCCGAACAGATTGGTCAGCACCGGCATCTGGGCCGGCTGGCCGTCGTGCTGGGCATTTTCGAACAGCAGGGCGGGGCCTTCCGCCCGCAGGACGCGGTCGGAAATCTCGGTCATTTCCAGCCGGGTGGACACCGCCGGGGCGATGCGTTTGAGGTCGCCCATGCGTTCGAGTTGGGCGAGGAAGTCTCTAAGGTCGCGGTATTTCACTACAGATCCCGGCGATTTGGTTACATTTTGGGGAGAAAGAGAGGTTAACATTGACTCCCTCTTTTTTACGCAGGAGGTTTTATGCCCGATGCGTCAGTGGCCAGCCTGTTCAGAGGCATGGCCCAAGGAGTGCACCAATATCTTGCCGAATCCCTGCGCATCTGCTCCGTTTATCTGGGCATTGCGGTCATTGTGACGGTAAGCATGGGATTCGCCCTGCCTGGGCTGCGCGACCAGGCATTGCAAGTGCACAAAGCCTTGTTGACCGCCCTCGCGCCTTCGTCCATGCAAGCCGGCACCGATCTCGACACGGGTACCGACCTGAATGCCGACATGTCGTCGGCCATTGCAATGGCCATCCCCACGGCTCCCGCCAGCAATGCCACCGGCATGCTGGGGCCTGCCCGCGTCGCGCCGCCGCCCAAGAAGCCTGTTGCGTCCGTGGCCACCGGCCCCCAGGCGGAGGCCTTGCGCAACTATATCTCGCGCAAGTACAAGGTCGCCTATGACGCGACCGGTCCGCTTCTGAACACGGTATACAAGGTCAGCCGCGAAAAGCAGCTGGATCCGCTGCTGGTCCTGGCCGTGATCGCCATCGAATCCCGCTACAACCCCCTGGCGGAAAGCCATGTGGGGGCCCAGGGCCTGATGCAGGTCATGACGAGCGTGCACCAGGACAAGTTCGACGCCGTGGGCAAGACCGCGCTGGATCCCGCCGCCAATATCGGCGTGGGCACCACGATCCTGCGCGACTGCATCAACCGCCGCGGTTCCGTGGACGGCGGCCTGGCCTGTTACGTCGGTTCCACCGGGCCGGACGACAACGGCTACGGCGCCAAGGTGCAAGCCGAACGCCGCCGCCTGGCGCTGGCCTCGGGGATCGCGCTGGCCCGCGACTGATTCCCCATGAAATCGCTTGCCCGTGGCGGTCCCTTACCGCTGCAGCAGGCGGCCCATGCGGTCGACCGCCTCTTCGAGGCGGTCCAGCCCCGTCGCATAGGAAAAGCGCATGGTGTGGCTGCCGTGGGCCGGGCCGAAATCCAGGCCGGGCACCGCGGCCACGCCCGCCTCCAGCAGCAGGCGCTGCGAAAACGCGGCGCTGTCCATGCCCAGGCTGGCGATGTCGGCGTAGATGTAGAACGCGCCGTCCGGCTTGACGGGCACCTGTATTCCCAGGCGTTCGAATTCCGGCAGCAGATAGTCGCGGCGCTGCTTGAAGGCCTCGCGGCGATGCTCGAAGGTCTTCATCGCGCTGGCCGAGAAGCAGGCCAGCGCGGCATGCTGGGCCAGCGTGGGCGCGCAGATCGCCAGGCTGGCCGCGATCTTCTCCACCGGCGCCACCATGTCCTGGGGCACGATCATCCATCCCAGGCGCCAGCCCGTCATGTGGAAATACTTCGAGAAGCTGTTGATGACGATGACGTCGTCGTCCAGCGTCAGCGCCGAGCGCGGCTGCCCTTCATAGGACAGGCCCAGGTAGATCTCGTCGACGATGGCGAAGCCGTCGCGGGCGCGGACCTGCGCCAGCAGCTCGGCCAGCTCGCCGTGGTCGATGGAGGTGCCGGTCGGGTTGCTGGGCGAGGCGACCAGCACGCCCTGGGTGGCCGGCGTCCAGTGTCGGGCGACGTCCTGGGCGGACAGCTGGAAGCGCTTTTCCGCCGAGCTGGGGATCAAGCGGGGCACGCCGCCCGCGGCCAGCACGAAATTGCTGTTGGCGGGGTAGGAGGGGTCGGGCATCAGCACCTCGCCGCCGCTGTTGACCAGCGCGGCGCAGGCCAGCGTCAGGGCGCCGGAGGCCCCCGCGGTCACGATGACCCGGGACGGATCGACGCGGGCGCCGAACTGTTCATGGTAGAACCCGGCGATGGCTTCGCGCAGCGGGGTCAGGCCCGCGGACGGGCTGTAGCCGCTCTGCCCGGCGCGGGCGGCGCGCTCCAGCGCTTCCACGACCTGGGGGGGCGCGGTAAAGTCCGGTTCGCCGATGCCCAGGCTGATGATGTCCTTGCCTGCCGCCTGCAGCGCTTGCGCCTGCTTGAAAAGTTCCATTACCTGGAAGGTCAGGAAATCGTTGGTGCGTGTGGCAAGGCGGGGCATTGGATTCTCGAAGGCATCTTGTAGCGAAAAAGGAATTGTAGTCATGCAGCCATCCCGGCGCGCTTTCCTCCTGGGCCGCCGGCCGGCCCAAACCCCTTGGGCGGCGTTCCTGCAGCGCCTCGGACTGCTGTGCCAGGGCGCGGTCCGCGACCTGGGGGAAAGCGGCGGGGACGGCCCCCGCGCGGTGCTCGTCCCGACGCGGGACGCCGATGTGACGCACGCGCGGGTCCTGTGCGCCGAGTACCGCGTGGCGTTGGCGCTGGAGGGGGCCGAGGGCCCGTTCGAGGCGGCCCCGGGCCCTGTCCTGCGGGTGGATCCATCCGCGATGTCGGGCCTGGTCCGCCTGTCCGGCGACGCTCCGCGCTGGCGCGCCCAGCCCGGCGTGCCGCTGGCGGCGCTGGCGCAGGCCGGCTTGCGCCAGTTCGCGGACCAGCCTGGCGCGATCACGCTTGCCGAATGGCTGGCCGCTCCCGCCCGCTGGCGAGCCGGGCGGTGCGCGGACTCGGGCGTGCTGGCGGTCGAGGCGATGCTGGCCGACGGCGTCGAGGAAACGCTGGGGCCCTTCGGCGAAGCCGACGTCCAGCCCCTGCGTTCCGTCACCGTTCAGCGCCTGGTGCCCGCGCTGTTCCAGCTGGCGTCCGGCGGCGATGCCTTTGCCACGCGGGACGGGGAGCGCTGGCTGGGGCGCTACCGCCTGGATGCCCTGAAACCCGGGGCGCCCGCCACCGTCAACCTGGCGCACCTGCTGCTGGGCCATGGCGGCACGCTGGCCTGGGTGCAGAGCGTCACGCTTGCGGACGCCGCGCCCGCGCCGCAACTGGCTCCCGCCGCGCAACCCCCCGGGCTGGCCACGACCAGGCTGGATTCACGCGTGAAAGCACTGTTCGATCCGGACGGCCGTTTTCCCCTGTTCCGAAAAATGGAATAGCGACAATTTGTAAGCTGGCGCTAAGATGGAACGGTCATGACGGCCAGGGGCGGGAAGGGCGTCGCCGAGGTATCGCGGCGCCCGCCATCGGAATAGAATTCCCCCCTTTCCGTGTCTCACACTCTAGCAAGTAGCCGCCCATATGGATGCCAACTTTCGCAACGCCGCCCTTGAATACCACGAGCACGGCCGCCCCGGCAAAATCTCGGTCATGCCGACCAAGCAACTCACGAACCAGCGCGACCTGGCGCTGGCGTACTCGCCCGGCGTGGCGGCGGCCTGTGAGGAGATCGTGGCCGACCCGGCCAACGTGTTCCGCTACACGGCGCGCGGCAACCTGGTGGGGGTGATCACCAACGGCACGGCGGTGCTGGGGCTGGGCAACATCGGCGCGCTGGCCTCCAAGCCGGTGAT
>NZ_JBLZXF010000046.1:0-25876 GCF_050285585.1 Achromobacter sp.
CCAACCCCGACGTGCGCGAGGCCATGGCCGATCCGCGTCTGGGCGACAAGCAGCGCGTCGAGCTGTTTTCCGGCCTGATCAAGGCCGAACTGCCTCAAGCCGCCCGCAATTTCATCGCGTTGCTGGTCGAGAACGACCGGCTGCTGCTGCTGCCGGACATCGCCACGCAATTCGCGGCGCTGCGGAATCAACACGACGGCACGGCGCAGGCGGAAATCACCAGCGCGTTCGAGATGAGCGATGCCCAGGTCCAAGAACTGGTTGCCGCGCTCGAACAAAAATTCGGTCTCAAGCTCAAGCCCAGCGTCACCGTCGATCCGTCGCTGATTGGCGGCGTGCGCGTGGCCGTCGGTGACCAAGTGCTCGATACTTCCGTACAAGCCCAGTTGGCCCGCATGCGCGATCAGCTCGCCGCTTAAGGCAACTAACAGGATTCCAGGAGTCAATATGCAACTCAATCCCTCCGAGATCAGCGAACTGCTCAAGAGCCGCATCGAGGGCCTGGGCGCTTCGACTGATGTTCGTACCCAAGGTACCGTCGTCTCCGTGACCGACGGTATTACCCGCATCCACGGCTTGTCCGACGTGATGCAGGGCGAAATGCTCGAGTTCCCCAACAATGTTTTCGGTCTGGCACTGAACCTCGAGCGCGACTCCGTCGGCGCCGTGATTCTGGGCGACTACACCGGCGTGTCGGAAGGCGACCAGGTCAAGACGACCGGCCGCATTCTGGAAGTGCCGGTCGGCCCCGAACTGCGTGGCCGCGTGGTGAACACGCTGGGTCTGCCGATCGACGGCAAGGGCCCGATCAACGCCAAGGAAACCGACATCATCGAGAAAGTGGCCCCCGGCGTCATCGCCCGCCGCTCGGTGTCGCAACCTCTGCAGACCGGTGTCAAGGCGATCGACTCGATGGTTCCGATCGGCCGCGGCCAGCGCGAACTGATCATCGGTGACCGCCAGACCGGCAAGACCGCCGTCGCCGTCGACACCATCATCAGCCAGAAGGGCAAGGACGTCACCTGCGTGTACGTCGCCATCGGCCAGAAGGCATCGACCATCAACAACGTGGTGCGCAAGCTCGAAGAGCACGGCGCCATGGAATACACCATCGTCGTGGCCGCCTCGGCCTCCGACTCGGCCGCCATGCAGTACCTGGCCGCCTACGCCGGCTGCACGATGGGCGAATACTTCCGCGATCGCGGCGAAGACGCCCTGATCGTCTATGACGACCTGACCAAGCAAGCCTGGGCCTACCGCCAGGTCTCGCTGCTGCTGCGCCGTCCGCCGGGCCGCGAAGCCTACCCGGGCGACGTGTTCTACCTGCACTCGCGCCTGCTGGAGCGTGCCGCTCGCGTCAACGAAGAGTACGTCGAGAAGTTCACCAACGGCGCCGTCAAGGGCAAGACCGGCTCGCTGACCGCGCTGCCGATCATCGAAACGCAGGCCGGCGACGTGTCGGCCTTCGTTCCGACCAACGTGATCTCGATCACCGACGGCCAGATCTTCCTGGAAACCGACCTGTTCAACGCCGGTGTCCGCCCCGCAATCAACGCCGGTATCTCGGTGTCGCGCGTCGGTGGCGCTGCCCAGACCAAGGTCGTCAAGAAGCTGTCCGGCGGTATCCGTACCGACCTGGCGCAGTACCGTGAACTGGCCGCCTTCGCGCAGTTCGCCTCCGACCTGGACGACGCCACCCGTCGCCAGCTCGAGCGCGGCAAGCGCGTGGTCGAACTGCTCAAGCAGCCGCAATACCAGCCGCTGCAAGTGTGGGAACTGGCCGTCACGCTGTACACGGTCAACAACGGCTACCTGGATGACGTGGACGTGGCCCAAGTGCTGTCGTTCGAGAAGTCGCTGAAGGATCAGCTCAAGAGCAAGCACGCTGCTCTGATCCAGCGCATCGAAGACACCAAGGAACTGTCCAAGGACGACGAGGCCGAACTGGCCGCCGCCGTTCAGGAATTCAAGAAGCACGGTGCTTTTTAAGAAAGTGATGGGTTAGGCGTCCCAGGCGCCTCACCCATCCTTCCCGGATGGTTGAGGCGCGAGCGGAACCCATCGGCCAGTCTTCACAGGAAAGCGCAATGCCCGGAATTAAGGAAATCCGAACCAAGATCAAGAGCGTGCAAAACACGCGCAAGATCACCAAGGCGATGGAAATGGTCGCCGCATCCAAGATGCGCAAGGCGCAGGAGCGGATGCGTGCAGGCCGTCCGTACGCCACCAAGGTGCGCGAGATTGCTGCGCACCTGATGCAGGCCAATCCCGAGTACAGCCACCCGTACCTGGTCGAACGCGAAATCAAGGCGGTCGGCGTGGTCATGGTGACGACCGACAAGGGTTTGTGCGGCGGCTTGAACACCAACATCACCCGCGTGATGTTGGGCAAGCTGAAAGAGTTCGAGAAAGACGGCATCGCCGTGCAAGCGACCGCTTTCGGCAACAAGGGCGTGGGTGTGCTGACCCGTATCGGCGCCAAACTGGTTTCCCAGGAAGTGCAACTGGGCGACAAGCCGCAACTGGACCGCCTGCTGGGCGCGATCAAGGTGCAGCTGGACGCCTACCTGGAAGGCCGCATCGACGCGCTGTACGTGGCTTCGACCCGCTTCGTCAACACGATGAAGCAGGAGCCGCTGTTCCTGCGTCTGCTGCCCCTGGCCAGTGGTTTGGAAGATCCGTACCAGACGGGCGCCGAGAGCCTGGCCAAGACCTCGGAAGTGAAGTCGGAATACAGCTGGGATTACATCTACGAACCCGACGCCCGTAGCGTGATCGACGACCTGCTGCAGCGTTACGTTGAAGGCCTGCTGTACCAAGCCGTGGCCGAGAACATGGCTTCGGAGCAGTCGGCCCGGATGGTCGCCATGAAGGCGGCGTCGGACAACGCCAAGAAGGTCATCGGCGATCTGCAGCTGGTCTACAACAAGACCCGTCAGGCCGCGATCACCAAGGAAATTTCGGAAATCGTAGGGGGCGCTGCCGCGGTGTAAACCGGGCAGTATCCCGTCAAAATATCAAGGAATCGACATGAGCAACGGAACCATCGTTCAGTGCATCGGCGCCGTGGTGGATATTCAGTTCCCCCGCGATCACATGCCCAAGATCTACGAAGCGCTTACTCTGGCCGACGAGGGTTCCTCGTTCGCCGAAAAGGGTCTGACGCTGGAAGTGCAGCAACAGCTGGGCGACGGCGTGGTGCGTACCATTGCGCTGGGCTCCAGCGACGGTCTGCGCCGCGGCATGAAGGTCGCCGGCACGGGCGCCCCGATCTCGGTGCCCGTCGGCACCGGCACGCTGGGCCGCATCATGGACGTGCTGGGTCGTCCCATCGACGAAGCCGGCCCGATCCAGCACGAAGAAAAGCGTGGCATTCACCAGCCGGCTCCCCGTTTCGACGAACTGTCGCCGTCGGTGGAACTGCTGGAAACCGGCATCAAGGTTATTGACCTGGTCTGCCCGTTCGCCAAGGGCGGCAAGGTCGGCCTGTTCGGCGGCGCCGGCGTGGGCAAGACCGTGAACATGATGGAACTCATCAACAACATCGCCAAGCAGCACAGCGGTTTGTCGGTGTTTGCCGGCGTGGGTGAGCGTACCCGTGAAGGCAACGACTTCTACCACGAAATGGAAGAGTCGAACGTTCTGGACAAGGTTGCGATGGTGTTCGGTCAGATGAACGAACCCCCGGGCAACCGTCTGCGCGTGGCGCTGACCGGCCTGACGATGGCCGAGAAGTTCCGCGACGAAGGCCGCGACATCCTGTTCTTCGTCGACAACATCTACCGCTACACCCTGGCCGGTACCGAAGTGTCCGCTCTGCTGGGCCGTATGCCGTCGGCGGTGGGCTACCAGCCCACGCTGGCCGAGGAAATGGGCGTTCTGCAAGAGCGCATCACCTCGACCAAGACCGGCTCGATCACCTCGATCCAGGCCGTGTACGTGCCTGCTGACGACTTGACCGACCCGTCGCCCGCCACGACCTTCCAGCACTTGGACTCGACCGTCGTGCTGTCGCGTGACATCGCCGCCCTGGGTATCTACCCGGCCGTGGACCCGCTGGACTCGTCCAGCCGCCAGCTCGACCCGCAAGTCGTGGGCGAAGAGCACTACGCCGTGGCTCGTGGCGTGCAGCAGACGCTGCAGCGCTACAAGGAACTGCGCGACATCATCGCGATTCTGGGCATGGACGAACTGTCGCCGGAAGACAAGCAGGCCGTGGCCCGCGCTCGTAAGATCCAGCGTTTCCTGTCCCAGCCGTTCCACGTGGCCGAAGTGTTCACCGGTTCGCCCGGCAAGTACGTGCCGCTGGCCGAAACCATCCGCGGCTTCAAGATGATCGTCAACGGCGAATGCGATTCGCTGCCCGAGCAGGCCTTCTACATGGTCGGCACGATCGACGAGGCCTTCGAGAAGGCCAAGAAACTGCAATAAGGATCCACTATGGCTACCCTGCATGTCGATGTGGTCAGCGCAGAGGAAGCGATCTTCTCCGGTGAGGCGAAGTTCGTGGTTCTGCCTGGCGAGTCGGGCGAGCTGGGCATTCTGCCCGGCCACACCCCGCTGATCTCGCGCATCCGCCCCGGAACGGTCAAGATCGTTCGCGCCGACCAGGGCGAGGAAAACGTCTTCGTCGCCGGTGGCATTCTGGAAGTGCAACCGGGCAGCGTCACGGTTCTGGCCGATACGGCCATCCGTGCAGCCGACCTGGACGAAGCCCGCGCCTTGGAAGCGCGCCAGAAGGCCGAAGAGGCCCTGGCGAACGCCAAGGACAAGGCGGACATCGCCGTCGTCGAAGCCGAGCTCGCCATGCTGGCTGCGCAAGCCATCGCGGCGCGCAAGCTGCGCCAAGGCGGCCGTACGCACTAAGCGGCGCATTGCTCGTCCGGGGCGCGCCCCGGATCCAAAGAAAGCGGCCCCCCGGGGCCGCTTTTTTCATTGCGCCGGGCGCGTGCGCGTCGCGGAGGGCGACCGCAATGCGTTCAGTACGAATAGCCGCGCGGCACGCCTGGCCAGTAGCCTTCGGCTTGGTTCCATCAAGCATAGGAGGCTCGTGTGCGAGACGTTCTGGATTGCGGGGTCCTGCTGGCGCCAGGCCAGGAAGGGGCCATGCGCGACTGGGTCGGGCGGCATCCCGTCGGCAAGACGCGCCTGCGGCTGCACCTGGTGTCCCTGAACCCCCAGCGCCACGCGCTCGCCGCGCCGGCGCCCCAGGAGCCCGCGACGCCGGAAGGCCCGGACGTGCGCGCGCTCGGGCGGCTGGCGGTAGCGCTGAAACGCTACGATGCCTGCATCCTGCCCGTGGCGCCTGCATCGCTCGCCTGGACCCGGATGGCCCTGCAGCAGGCCGGCGATGCGCTGAGCACGCCGGTCCTCCTTCTTGTCCACGACGTAAAGGCGCCCGCCATCGAAGACCTGCTGAGCCTGGGCGCCCGGGATTTCATGATGCAGCCTGTGTGCCAGGAAACCATGCGCGTGCGGCTCGGCCGCCTGGCCAAGCCGGCCTCGTGGCGCGACGCGCGGCAGGCAAGCCTGCGGGAGCCCCCGGCGAGCTATCCCGCAACGGCTCGGCCGGCGGCCGCCGACGGCCTCTGGCAACCAGTCCCGTCCCGGCCTCGGGTGGCGGCGGACGTGGTCGAGCAGGCCTTGTCCCACCTGCGCAACCCGCATCACCGCAGCATGCAGGAATCCTTCCGCACGGCCAAGGCCCGGGTGGTCGACGGCTTCGAGCGCGACTACATCCGCCTGGCGTTGTCGCGGCATGGCGGCAACGTCGCGCAGGCGGCCCGCGCCTGCAGCAAGCATCGGCGGGCGTTCTGGGCGCTGATGCGCAAACACGGCATCGAGGCGGCTCCGTACCGGCAGGCCGCTCAGGAGCGCGAAGACTGATACCGGCGCGGCGCACGGCGCCGGGCAGGTCCGCCAAAAGCGTCCGGCTTGCGCCCGGGCAAGTCCGCCTGGGCAGGCCGCCGCGCCTTGTCAGCCAGGGGAAGTAAAATCACGGCTTCCGATCATCGAGGATAGTCGTGTCTGCTTCCGTCTTGAAGAACGATGTGTTCTTGCGCTCGCTGCTGCGCGAGCCCGTGCCCTACACCCCCATCTGGCTGATGCGCCAGGCGGGACGCTACCTGCCCGAGTACCGCCAGACGCGGGCCCGCGCGGGTTCTTTCATGGGCCTCGCTCAGAACCCGGACTATGCCGCGGAAGTCACGCTGCAGCCGCTGGAGCGTTTCGATCTGGACGCGGCCATCCTGTTCTCCGACATCCTGACCGTGCCGCACGCCATGGGCCTGGGGCTGGACTTCGCCGAGGGCGAGGGCCCGCGCTTCGCCCGCCCGGTGCGCACGGAGGAAGACGTGGCGCGCCTGGCGGTGCCGGACATGGACAAGCTGCGCTATGTTTTCGACGCCGTGGGCGTGATCCGGCGCGAACTGGACGGCAAGGTGCCGCTGATCGGCTTCGCCGGCAGCCCCTGGACGATCGCCTGCTATATGGTCGAAGGCCAGGGCAGCGACGACTACCGCCTGATCAAGACCATGCTGTACGCGCGGCCCGACCTGCTGCACCGCATCCTGGAAATCAACGCCGAGGCCACGCTGCAATACCTGAACGCGCAGATCGCCGCCGGCGCGCAAGCCGTGATGCTGTTCGACAGCTGGGGCGGCGTGCTGGCCGATGGCCTGTTCCAGCAATTCTCGCTGGCCTACACCAGGAAGGTCGTGGCAGGCCTGAAGCGCGAAAACGAAGGCCGGCGCGTGCCGGTCATCGTGTTCACCAAGGGCGGCGGCCAATGGCTGGAAGAGATCGCCGCCTGCGGCTGCGATGCCGTCGGCCTGGACTGGACGGTGGATCTGGCCGCCGCGCGCCGCCGCACGGGCGACTCCGTGGCCTTCCAGGGCAACCTGGATCCGATGGCCTTGTTCGGGGGCGCCGCCGCCATCCGCGCGGAAGCCCGGCGGGTGCTGGACGCCTTCGGCCCGGTGGGCAAGGGCGGCCACGTCTTCAATCTGGGGCATGGCATTTCCCGTTTCACTCCGCCGGAAGCCGTAGCCGAATTGGTCGATGAAGTCCACCAACACAGCCGTTCGCTGCGGGGGTAAGTAAGTGAACGCTTCGGCCCTCAGGGCCGAAGCAGCGCGCACTTGTGCACAGCAAGATTGCTCTCGGGGAAAACCCTTTAGAAGCTAGTTTACAATCTTGAAAGACTTCATAAGTTGTTGTTTTTCAAGATAAAACATGGATTTCCAACAAGATTTCATATGTTCGCGAAATCTTGCCTTATTCCAATTTTCGACGTTGCTCCAGCCTTTTCCCCAAAGTTATCCACAGGAGGGGACGGGCCAGGGGAGCGTCAGCCAGGCTCATCCTCCCCTATGCACCATCCAAGCCCCCATGTCTGAAGCGCAGGCGACCATGACTCTCCCGGCAGTCTGCTGGGTGCGGGTGGCGCTGGACGTGCCCTTGCCGGGCCCCTTCGACTATCGGAGCGACGCGCCGGTCGCGGTGGGCCTGCGGGTCATCGTCCCTTTCGGGCGCCGCAAGCTCATCGGCGTCGTGGTGGATAACCCGGCCGAACCTTCCTACGACCCGAAGCAGATCCGTCCGATCGAAGAGGTATTGGATGACCTGCCGCCCTTCGACGAAGGCTGGCTGCGCCTGGCCCGCTTCGCCGCGGACTACTACCAGCGGCCGCTGGGCGAGGTAATGTTGCCCACGCTGCCGCCGCCGCTGCGCAAGCCCGCTGCCTATCAAGGCAAGCGTTCGGCGGGCGGGCCGGTGGCCAGGATGGACGGGCGCAAGCGCAAGACCGCGCGCGCGCCGGCCGCCGCCGACGAGCCCCCGGCGCTCAATGACGCGCAACGCGAGGCCGTGGATACCATCGGCGCCCTGGACGGGTTCAAGCCGGTGCTGCTGCATGGCGTGACGGGCAGCGGCAAGACCGAGGTGTATCTGCAGGCGGCCGAGAAGGTGCTGGCCGCCGGGCGCCAGGTGCTGCTGATGGTGCCCGAGATCAACCTGACCCCCCAGCTGGAAGCCGCGCTGCGCGCGCGCCTGGAAGCGCTGGTCGGGCCGGACGGGCTGGCCGTCATGCATAGCGGCCTGTCCGACGGCGAACGCCTGCAGGCCTGGACCCGCGCCCAGCGCGGCCAGGCGCGCATGCTGCTGGGCACCCGCATGTCGATCTTCGCTCCCATGGGCGAACTGGGTCTGATCGTGGTGGACGAAGAGCACGACGCTTCGTACAAACAGCAGGACGGCCTGCGCTACTCGGCGCGCGACCTTGCCGTGTGGCGCGCGCATGACCTGGGCATTCCCGTGGTGCTCGGATCCGCCACGCCGTCGCTGGAAACCTGGCAGCACGCCGAGCGCGGCCGCTACCTGCGGCTGAGCCTGCCGGGGCGCGCCCGCGCCAGCAGCCTGCCCTCCGTGAGCCTGGTGGACACACGGCGGTTGCAACTGAAGCAGGGGATGTCGCCGCAGCTGCTGGACGCCATCGGCCAGCGACTGGAACGCAAGGAACAGTCGTTGATCTTCCTGAACCGGCGCGGCTATTCCCCGGTGCTGCATTGCCAGTCCTGCGCCTGGGTGAGCAATTGCCCGCGCTGCACCGCGTTCACCGTCCTGCACCGCACCGACGGCCGCGGCCATCGCCTGCAATGCCATCATTGCGGCTACCAGGCGCCGGTGCCGCGCGCCTGCCCCGAATGCGGCGACCAGGACCTGGCGCCCATGGGACGCGGCACGCAGCGCGTGGAGGAGCACCTGGCCGACCTCTTTCCGGACGCCCGCATCCTGCGCATCGATGCGGACAGCACGCGCAAGAAGGGCAGTGCCGAGGCGCTGTTCGCGTCGGTGCACGCCGGCGAGGTGGACATCCTGGTGGGCACGCAGATGGTGGCCAAGGGCCACGATTTCGCGCGGCTTGGACTAGTGGGGGTGCTGAACGCGGATTCGATGCTGTTCGCCCATGATTTCCGCGCGCCGGAACGCCTGTTCGCGCAGTTGATGCAGGTGGCCGGCCGCGCGGGCCGGCACCAGGGCAACGGCGAGGTCCTGATCCAGACCAACTACCCCGAGCAGCCGGTCTACCAGGCGCTGCTGCGGCACGATTACGCGGGCTTTGCCCGCCATGCCCTGCACGAGCGCGAAAGCACCGGCTTGCCGCCTTTCGTCTACCAGGCGCTGCTCACCGCGGAGGCGCGTGAACTGAAGGTAGCCCAGGAGTTCCTGGAGCGGGCGCGGGCATTGCCCGAGGGGGAATGGAAGGCCGATTTCCCGGGCCTGGACGCGATCATGCTGTACGACCCCGTCCCCTTGCGCGTGGTTCGCGTGGCCAATATCGAGCGCGCGCAGTTGCTGGCCGAAAGCAGCAGCCGCCCGGCCCTGCAGGCATTCCTGGCGTCGTGGTCGCACCATCTGCCGTACCTGGCCAACGAGGCCCGCGTGCGCTGGCAGCTGGAAGTCGACCCGCTGGAGATCTGAAGGGCGCCCATGCGCCTTCGGCTCGATTGTTCTATGATCTTTCTCCTCTATCGCGCTGGCGCGGCAGGCCCGCTGCGGCGGCTGCACCCGTCCCCTTTTTCTCGCGCATTACCGGCCCGCTGACGGGCGGCCGCAAGCCCCGTGCTTGCCGGCCGCGCCTCCATTGCGGCCGTCGCGATGCATGACTATCCGACTCAAATGTCCGCAAGCGAACCGATTGGCCAAGGCATGAACCCCGCTCAGAAGGAAGCGGTGCTTTACCTGGACGGCCCCTGCCTGGTGCTGGCCGGCGCCGGCAGCGGCAAGACGCGGGTGATCACGCAGAAGATCGCGTACCTCCTGCGTGAATGCGGCTACATGGGCCGCAACGTGGTGGCGCTGACCTTTACCAACAAGGCCGCGCGCGAAATGGACGAGCGCGTGAAGACCCTGGTGGACCGCAAGCTGTCCAAGGGCCTGATCATCAGCACCTTCCATTCGCTGGGCGTGAAGATGCTGCGCGAAGAGGCGCGCAATGCCGGGCTGAAGCCCACGTTCTCCATCCTGGACGCCGACGACGCCATGGCCATCATCCAGGAGCTGCTGGGCACTACCGACAAGGCGCGGCTGCGCCACGTGCAGGGCATCATCTCCTTGTGGAAGAACGCGCTGATGGAGCCGGACGACGCGGCGCGCGAGGCCATCACGCCGGGCGACGTGGAGGCGGCCAACGTGTACCGCAGCTATGCGGCCACGCTGGCGGCCTACCAGGCCGTGGATTTCGACGACCTGATCCGCATTCCCGCCCTCTTGCTGGCCAACAACGAAGAGGTGCGCACCCGCTGGCAGAACCGCGTGCGCTACCTGCTGGTGGACGAATACCAGGACACCAACGTGTGCCAATACCGGCTGGTGCAGCTGCTGACGGGGCCGCGCGCCATGTTCACGGCGGTGGGCGACGACGACCAGGCCATCTACGCCTGGCGCGGCGCGACCATCGAGAACCTGGCCAAGCTGACGACCGACTATCCCAACATCAAGCTCATCAAGCTGGAGCAGAACTACCGCTCGGTCCAGCGCATCCTCGCCGCCGCGAACCAGGTGATCGAGAAGAATCCCAAGCTGTTCGACAAGAAGCTGTGGTCCGATCTGGGCGTGGGCGAGCCCATCCTGGTCTCGGCGATGGATGGCGAGGAGCACGAGGCGGAATCCATCGCGATGAAGGTGTCGGCTGCCCGCTTCGAACGCCAGGCGCAATGGAAGGATTTCGCCATCCTCTACCGCAGCAATCACCAGTCCCGCATCCTGGAGCAGGCGCTGCGCAACCTCAAGATCCCGTACACGATCTCGGGCGGCCAGAGCTTTTTCGACAAGGCGGAAGTGCGCGACGTGCTGGCCTATCTGCGCCTGCTTGCCAATGACGATGACGACCCCGCGTTCATCCGCGCGGCGACCACGCCCAAGCGCGGCATCGGGCAGGCCACGCTGCAGGTGCTGGGGCAGTATGCCGCCACCCGGGAGCTGTCGCTGCTGGCGGCGGTGGCCGAAACCGGCCTGGAAAGCCTGCTCGCGCCGCGCCAGCTGGAGCCGCTGCGGACGTTTGCCGAGTTCATCCGCCGCATGCAGTGGCGCGCCGGGCGGGGCGCGGCCTCGGGCAAGGACGCCGCGCCCGCCGAACCCGCGGGCGTGATCCTGGACGACCTGCTGGAGGCCATCCAGTACGAGCGCCATCTGTACGAACTGTTCGAGGAACGGCCCGCGCAGACGCGCTGGCAGAACGTGCAGGAGCTGACCGGCTGGCTCAAGCGCAAGGCCGAAGAAGACGACATGACGCTCTTCGACCTGGTTCAGCACGTGGCGTTGGTCACCATGCTGGAACGTGGCGAGGAAGAAGAGCCCGACGCGGTGAAGATGTCCACGCTGCACGCGTCCAAGGGGCTGGAGTATCCGCACGTATACCTGGCGGGCGTCGAGGAAGGCCTGCTGCCGCACCTGGGCAAGGACGACGAAGTCGGCGATCCGGCGCGCGCGGCGGAGAACCTGGCCACGCGCATCCAGGAAGAGCGCCGGCTGATGTACGTGGGCATCACGCGCGCGCAGCGCAGCCTGAACCTGAGCTGGTGCAAGCGCCGCCGCCGCGCGCGCGAGGACCTGGTGCGCGAGCCGTCCCGCTTCATCGAGGAAATGGGCCTGGGCGATGTCCGCATCCAGGAGGACGAGGCCACCGCCGCCATGAATCCGAAAGAGCGCATGGCCATGCTGAAGGCGCTGCTGAAGAAATAGGGGCCGGCTGGCTGCGCAGCCGCCGGCGGGGCGCTTGTGGAACGTCGCGGGCTGCTTCTACACTGGAGCGCGCATTCCGCGGTTTGCGCGCGGGATCCACGCCGGAAAGAAGGAGCGCGTCATGTGCCGTTGGCTAGCCTATAGCGGTAGTCCCATCCAGATGGAGAGCGTGCTTTTCAAGGCCAAGCACTCCCTGATCGACCAGAGCCTGCACGCGCGCCTGGGCGCCACCACCACCAACGGGGATGGATTCGGCCTGGGTTGGTACGGCCGGCAGCATGAGGGCCAGCCGCTGGAGCCGCCATTTCGCTACCGCAGCGTGCATCCCGCCTGGAACGACCGCAATCTGCGCGAGGCGGCGCGCGCGATCCATGCGCCGCTGTTCGTGGCGCACATCCGCGCCGCCACCGACACGCCCGCGCAGGAGACCAACTGCCATCCGTTCCGCCACGGGCAGTGGCTGTTCGTGCACAACGGCGTCATCCGCGACTACCCGCTGCTCAGGCGCGATCTGATGCTGATGATCGCGCCCGCGTATTTCGGCTCCCTGGAGGGATCGACGGATTCCGAGGTGATGTTCCTGCTGGCGCTCAGCTTCGGCCTGGAGGAAGACCCGCTGGCGGCGCTGGCCCGCATGGTGGGCGCGGTGGAAGAGACGGGCAGACGGCATGGGGTGGCGCATCCCATCAACATGACCGTCTGCGCGCTGGACGGCCAGCGCCTGATCGCCGTGCGCTATTCCAGCGAGACGGACTCGCGCACGCTGTTCCACAACACCTGCGTGCGCCATCTGCGCCAGTTGTATCCCGACAATCCACAGATCGCGGCGCTGGACGACGATGCTTTCCTGCTGCTGTCCGAACCCTTGAGCGAGATGCCCGGGGCCTGGGAGGAAGTGCCCGAAGCCACCGCCATCATCGCGGGGCACGGGCAGATCGCGCACTATCCGTTCGCGCCGGTGCCGCCGGGAGCGTGAGTCCGCCTCGAAGGCCGGAAGACGCTGGAAAATAGGGGCATCAAGCACGTATCTCTCATATGAGGGAGAATACGGATCGCATGACTTTGCGACGTCCTGGGCCGCGAAAGCACCCTAATTCCAATAAGGAAGTTGCATGACCGATAGCAAAACCCCGCAGGCCTCTATCGCGCTGGCGGTGTTTAACCACACGGGGAGCGCCCCGGATTGCTTTGAGTTGCATGAGCATGGCGTTGTCTGCCGACAGGGCGACGCGCGCACTTACACCGCATTTGCAGACATCCAGGACCTTTGCCTGTTCGCCGCGGGGCCGGATGCGGCCTGCGGCCTGATCGATAGTTTTGCCTACCGCACCCACGCGGCGCGCGGCTGGACCCGGGTGCCTGCCGAGGTCGGCGAATTCAGCAAGTTGATGGACGCGTTCCGCTCGCGCTACGTCGCGCAGCGTCTGCCCGTGCTGGAAGCGGCGATCGCGGACGGCGCGCGGGTCGCGTTCCGCTATATCCGCAGCGGCGGCTTCCCGGACGTGGAAACGCAGGAGCTGGCCCTGTCTGCCGAAGGCCTGCACCTGGGCGGCGCCACATGGCCGTACGAATCGCTCAAGCGCATCGACCTGAACCGCTGGACGGAGACGATCAGTCTGCAGGACGAGGACGGCAATACCGTCTTTTCGTGCCCGGCGGCGCGCCTGCTCAGCTCCGACCTGTTCGTGAACCTGGTCTACGACCAGTTGGGACGGACGGCGGAATACGCCTGAGCAGGGTAGTCCCGCGCCGCGGAGTCAGTGTCCCGTATGCAGATCGGGATTCAGCGTGCCCCAGGCGGCGGTGCGCACCAGGCACTCCACGGCGCCGGTCTGCGAGTTGCGGCGAAACAGCAGCCCGTGCTGGCCCGCCAGCGAGGTTGCTTTCACCACCGCGCCCTCCGGCGTCAGCACGCGCGTTCCCGCGGTGATGTAGCAGCCGGCCTCCACCACGCAATCGTCGCCCAGCGAAATGCCGATGCCGGAATTCGCGCCAAGCAGGCAGCGCTTGCCGATGGAAACCACCTGCTTGCCCCCGCCTGACATGGTGCCCATGATGGATGCGCCGCCGCCGATGTCGCTGCCGTCGCCCACGATGACCCCTGCGCTGATGCGGCCCTCGACCATCGAGGCGCCCAGCGTGCCCGCGTTGAAATTGCAGAAGCCTTCGTGCAGTACCGTGGTGCCGGGCGAGAGGTGCGCGCCCAGCCGCACGCGCGCCGTATCGGCGATGCGCACGCCGCCGGGCACGACGTAATCGGTCATGCGGGGAATCTTGTCCACGCCCCGGATCTCCAGCACCTGGCCGGATGCGCGCAACTGCCAGCGCAGGGCATCCACCTGGTCGACCGCGCAGGGCCCCGCGGACGTCCACGCCACGTTGGACAGCACGTTGAACAGGCCATCCAGGTTGGCGTCGTGCGGGCGGATCAGCCGGTGGCTGAGCAGGTGCAGGCGCAGGTAGGCGTCATGCGCGTCCGCCGGCGGCTCGTCCAGCGACGCGATGGCGGTACGCACGGCCACGATGTCCACTTTGCGGCGGGTGTCCCGGACGAGGGAGGTCGACACGTGCTCGCCGAGCGCGGCGCGGGCTTCTTCCGGCGTCAGGTGACGGGTGCCGGTGGCGGGGGAGTTGTCGGCGAGCGATGGACGGGGATACCAGGTGTCCAGGATGCTGCCGTCGGCGGCCAGCGTGGCGATGCCATAGGCGATGGCGCTGATGGGCATGGGGGAATCGGACATGATGACGGGACGAGAGCGCGGTCTGGGGGGAATAATTCTAGGCGAAAAGCGCGCGTGCCCGATGCGGGCGGCGGCGCGGTCAGAGGCTGCCGAAAGCCCAGCGCAAGCTCAGCGACGCCATGTGTTCGCGCATGCCGCCGCCGTACTGGCCCCCATAGGCCAGCCCGATGGCCGCCGAGCGCGATAGCGCCAGTTCGGCGCCCAGTCCGGCCAAGGCCGCGCTGCGCGCGAGCGGGGCGCCGGCCACCGTCAGCACGCCGCCGCCGTCGAGCGCCAGCGTGGTTTCGGGCGCCACGTCGCCAAAGGCGCGGCGCCAGCCCAGCAGCGCGTGCACGCGGCCCGCCGCCGGCCCCAGCGACACGCCGGCCTGCCCGCGCAGTCCCAGCGTCGTCGTGGTCTGGACCACCCGTCCGCCCTCGGCGTCGATCGCGGCCGATCCGCCTGTCTCCGAAAAACCGCGCGTGCGCACGTCGCGGAAGGCCAGGCCGGCGAACGGCTCCAGGCTGGCGCGCTGCGATAGCGCCAGTTCATAGCCAAGCTCGGTGAAGGCCAGCACCGTGTTGGCGCTCACGTCCGCCTCCAGGGTCTGGGATATGCCCGGCACATCGAAATGGCGCGTCGTGTCCATGTCGTGCCAGGCGTAGGACGCGGCGACCAGCAGGTTCAGTTTCCCGGCGCCGGCGACGCAAGCGCGCTTTCCGTAGACGGTGGCGCTATAGCTGTCGACCGCCGCCTTGGCGGCGAGCGCGTCGATCCGGATCCGGCTGCGGGTGGCGCCCAGCGCGCCGCCCAGGCGCCAACCGGCGCCGGCATCGAGCTCACCGCCGCCGTAGGCGCCCGTGGTGCGTTGCTTGATGCGCGCCATGGCGCCGCTGCCTTCCAGCAGCTGCCAGTTGTCGATCGCGACGAACCCGCCCTGCGGCGGGACGGGCGCGGGCGGACCGGCTGGAGCGCCGCCGCCGGGATCGCAGGCCTGGGGCGTTGCGCGCGCGCAGGCGGCGCTGGCGCCCTCGGGCGCCAGCGCAAGCGCGAGCACGGCGAATGCGGGCGCCAGCAGCGGCCCGCGCCCGCCGCCGGGGCGCTGTGCCAGGGGGGACACTCAGGCGCGGAGGTCTGTCAGGCCAATTCCCGCAGCAGCAATTCCCAGAACTTGAGGCGCTGCTCCAGTGTCGAGACCAGCACGTATTCATTCAAGGTGTGCGCGCCGTCGCCGTCGGCTCCCAGTCCGTCCAGCGTGGGAATCCCCATGGCGGAGGTGAAGTTGGCGTCGCTGCCGCCGCCGGTCATCGGCGCGTCCTCCAGCAGGAAGCCCGCGCGTTCCGCGTAGCCCTGCACCAGCGCCAGCAACTGCGCGGCGGCTTCGGTCTTCACCATCGGCGGGCGGTTCAGTTCCACGTCGATGTCCAGTTCGACGTCCGGGCCCACCGCGCACAGTTCGCGCATGCGGCGCAGCACGTCCTGGGCGGCGCCCATGTCGGGGACGCGGAAGTCCACGACGCAGCGGCACAGCGCCGGCACGGTGTTGGTGACGGTGCCGCCCGCGATCGTGCCGACGCTGACGGTGATGCCGCGCTCGTAATCGGTCATGGCTTCCAGCGCCAGCACCTGGTGCGCCATTTCGCGAATGGCGCTGCGGCCCTTCTCGTGCTGCATGCCGGCGTGGGCCGGACGGCCCTTGACGTTCAGGTTCAGCATGCCGGTGCCCTTGCGGGCCGTGACGCACTTGCCCCCGTTGGGGCGGGCCGGCTCGCAGACCAGCGCGTATTTGGCATTGGCGGCGAAGCGTTCGATGTGCGCGCGCGAGGCGTGGCTGCCGGTCTCTTCGTCGGGCACCACCAGGAAATCCACCGGCAGACGGGTCGCGCCGGGGCGGGCCAGGCCGGACAGGGCCGTCAGCGCCAGGTAGATGCCGGCCTTCATGTCGTAGCCGCCGGGACCGTAGAGGCGGTCGCCTTCGATGCGCACCGGATTCTCGAGCAATGTGCCCACAGGGTGCACAGTGTCCATGTGCGCCAGGATCAGGATCCCCGGGCGCGTATCGCCGGGGGCGCGGTTGGTCGCGTACAGCAGCGGGCCCGTGGCCGGACCCAGCGACGACAGCTCCACCGTCAGGCCGGCGGCTGCGGCGTAGTCGGCGATGATGCGCGCCATGGCGGCGATGCCTTCGGGGAAGTTCGAGGGCGATTCGCATTGCAGCCAGCTCTTGATGCCGGCGACGATCTGTTCAGTGCTCTGGGTATTGGACATGGCGGTAGCGGATTCGTGCAACGGAAAAGTGGGATCGGTCAGGCGACCTGCTGGCCGGCCAGGCGGGCCAGCTCGGCTTCATCGGGCATCTTGCCGTCGAACCAGATGCTGGCGCACACCGCCGACATGGCGCGGCCGTCGTGACCGATGCCGGGCACGACCTGCAGCTTCCAGCCGAACGGCACGCCGCGGCGCTCCGCTTCCTTGCGCCCGAACTCGAAGTAGTTCCGGGCGCGCGCAAAGCGGTGCGGGCCCTGACGCATGGCGGCGGGCTCGGACGGCAGATTGGGGTCATCGGTGGCGATGTCCTGGTCGCCCGCCAGGATGGTCATCGGGTAGGCCAGGAGCTTGACCAGGTGGTCTTCCGTCAAGCCGACCCCGTCCATGCCTTCGGGGAAGGGGTGGTCGAAGGTCGGCAGGGTGTACCAGCCGGGATTGCCCGCGGCCACGGCCTTGAAGGGCGCGTGCGACTGGCTGCTCATCAGGCGGTGCACGAACTGGCCGCCCGCCGAGTGGCCGAACAGGTATACGTTCTGGCCGTCGGTAATCTCGGCGGCGATCAGGTCCTTGATGACCCGGCCCACCAGCGCGTAGGTCCAGCCGTCGACGTGGCGCGGATTGCCGCCGGCCGAGAACACGCGGCCGTTGTTGTAGCTTTCCACGCCGGGCCAGATCTCGTTGGAGAAGGTCAGCGCCACGATCAGCAGTTTGTGCTTGTCCGCGGCTTCCACCCAGAAATCGCGGTATTCATCCCCGTTGCGCAGCACGCCGTGCTGCACGATGACGACGGGCCGGTCGGGCGTGTAGCCGTAGGGGCGGTACGTCTGCAGCTTGAAGGGGCGGTCGGAATTGCGGTCCTCGTCCACATACGGGATGGCGTTGCGGCCGGCGTGGCCCAGCTCGATGGCGATGCGGTCGACGTTGGACATTTCGGAGGGTTTCATCAGGCATTCGCCTCGTTCAGGTGGCAGGCCGACCAGTGGCCTGCCGAGATTTCTTTCAGCTCCGGCGCCTGTTCCCGGCAGCGGGGCATGGCATGGGGGCAGCGGGGATTGAAGGTACAGCCGGGCGGCGGATTCAGCGGCGAGGGGATCTCGCCCTTGATCGGCGTGAATTTGCGGCCACGGCGGCCCACGTCCGGCACTTCGGCCATCAAGGCCTGGGTATAGGGGTGGTTGGCGTGCGCGAAGATCTCGGCCGAGGTGGAGATCTCGACGATCTTGCCCAGATACATGATCGCGACGCGATCCGAGATGTGCTTGACCACGCCCAGGTCGTGGCTGATGAACAGATAGGTGAAGCCGTGCTGCTCGCGCAGGTCCATGAACAGGTTGATCACCTGCGCCTGGATGGACACGTCGAGCGCGGCCACGGGCTCGTCGCAGACCAGGAACTTGGGGGACACCATCAAGGCGCGGGCGATGCCGATGCGCTGGCGCTGGCCACCGGAAACCTGGTGCGGGAAGCGGTCGCGGTACTCGGTGTCCAGCCCCACCTCCGTGAGCGCGCGGTCGATGCGCGCGGGAATGTCGGCGGGGGGAGCCAGCTTGTGGACCTTGAGGGATTCGCCCAGGATCTGGCGCAGGCGCTGGCGCGGATTGAGCGAGGCCTGCGGGTCCTGGAAGATCATCTGCACGCCCAGCGTGTACGCCAGCTTGTCGGCGCCGCGCAACTGGCGGGCGTCCCGGCCCTGGTACAGCAGTTCGCCTTCGGTCTGGCGGTGCAGGCCGGCCACGACGCGGCCCAGCGTGGACTTGCCGCAGCCGGATTCGCCGACCAGGCCCAGCACTTCGCCGCGCTTGATGGAAAGGTCGACGCCGTTGACCGCGTACACGGTGCGGCGGTCGATCGGGCGGCCCGTCAGGGCCAGGATGCGCTGGGCCAGGTCGGGACGCTGCTCGAAGCGCTTGTGGACATTCTTGAGCTCGATGACGGGAGTATCGGCTTGGCTCATGCTGACTGGGCCTCGCGGGCAATCGGCACGTAGCAGCGGTAGCTGCGCGGGCCTTCGGTGGTGATGGAGGGGGCTTGCTCGGTGCAGCGCGTGACCGCATGGGAGCAGCGCGGACGGAACGCACAGCCCACGGGGCGGCCCGCCAGGCTGGGCGCCATGCCGTTGATCTGGTGCAGGCGCGCGCCGGGCTGCGTGGCGCCGGGCATCGAGTCGAGCAGACCCCTGGTATAGGGGTGGCGGGGGGCGTCCAGCACCTGGTCGACAGGACCGCTTTCGACGATGCGGCCGGCGTACATCACGGCCACGCGGTCGGCCAGTTCGGCCACCACGCCCAGATCGTGGGTGATCCAGATCAGCGCCGTGTTGTGTTCGCGGCAGATCTCCTGCATGCGGTAGAGGATCTGGCCCTGGATGGTGACGTCCAGCGCCGTCGTGGGCTCATCGCAGATGATCAGGTCGGGCTTGTTCAGCATGGCGATCGCGATCGCCACGCGCTGGCGCATGCCGCCGGAGAATTCGTGGGGATAACTCTTCAGGCGCTTTTCGGGCGAAGGAATGCCAACCATGGCCAGCGCCTCGCGGCAACGCGCTTCGGCTTCGGCGCGCGGCACGTCTTCGTGGGTGAGGATGGCTTCCATCATCTGCTCGCCGATGCGCAGCACCGGATTGAGCGTCATGAGAGGGTCCTGGAAGATCATGGCGATACGGTCGCCGCGCAGCTGGCGCATCTGCTCTTCGCTCAGCTTGCGCAGGTCCGCGCCCTTGAATTTCACTTCGCCGTCCACGATTTCCCCGGGCGGGTCGATCAGGCCCAGCAGCGAGAATCCCGTGACGGACTTGCCGGAGCCGGACTCGCCGACCAGGCCGACGATCTCGCCGCGGCGCACGGTCAGGTCGACGCCGTCGACCGCCAGCCAGGCGCCGGCTTCGGTATGGAATGCGGTGCGCAGGCCACGCACCTCAAGTAGTGTTTCGCTCATTTCATTCGTCCATTACGCCGCCAGCAGCGTTTGCAACGTGCGCCGCCCGATTGGGATGCCGCGGAGCCGGCTTGGCCGGTCCGCAGGCAAGCCCCCTTGAGGGGGGAGGCGCGCAGCGCTTCGGGGGTGGGCCTCATCGCTTCGGGTCCAGGCTTTCGCGCAGGCGGTCGCCCACGATGTTGATGGAGAGGATCAGCACCAGCAGGGCAATGCCGGGGAACAGGCTGATCCAGTAGTCGCCCGACAGCAGGTACTGGAAGCCGTTGGAGATCAACAGGCCCAGCGAGGGTTCGGTGATGGGCACGCCCACGCCCAGGAACGACAGCGTCGCTTCCAGTGCGATGGCGGTTGCGATCTGGATGGTGGCGAAGACCATGACCGGGCCCAGGCAGTTGGGCAGCAGATGGAACAGCATGATGCGCCAGGCCGGGAAGCCCAGGTTGGCGGCGGCTTCCACGTATTCCTTGCGGCGCTCCTGCAGGGCCCGGCTGCGCATGATGCGCGCGTAGTGGCCCCACTGCACCAGCACCAGCGCGAGGATCACCTTGTCGACCCCGCGCCCCAGCACGACCAGCAGCACCAGCGCCACCAGGATGGTGGGGAAGCCCAGGATGAAGTCCACGATGCGCATCAGCACCGTGTCGACCACGCCGCCCACATAGGCGGCCACCAGGCCGATGGTCCCGCCCACGGCGGTGGCGAGCACCACGGCGGACAGCCCCACCATCAGGCTGATGCGCAGGCCATACAGGATGGCGCTGAGCATGTCGCGGCCCTGGTCGTCGGTGCCGAGCCAGGCGATGCTGCCGTCCATCAGCGCCTGGCGCGGCGCCAGGCGGCCGTCCATCAGCGAGAGGTTGGCGAGGTCGTACGGGTTCTGCGGCGCGAAGTACGGCGCGAAGACCACCAGGATGATCAGGATGGCCAGGGCGATGGCGGAGCCGCGCACCGTGGGGCGCGCGTGCAGCTTCTTCAGGATGGCGGCGCGCCGCGGCGTCTCGGCCAGGGGCTGGACGGTGCGGGTGCGGCCGGGATTGGGAGATTGAGACATGGCGGATTATTGAGCGGGAGTCACGAGCTGCACGCGCGGATCGAGCGTGGCGTACAGGATGTCCACGACCAGGTTGATGATCACGAAGATCAGGGTGACCAGCATCACGTAGGCCACGACGACGGGGCGGTCGAGCTGGTAGACGCTGTCGATGAGCAGCTTGCCCATGCCCGGCCACGCGAACACGGTCTCGGTGATGGTGGAGTAGGCGATGAGGGTGCCGAACTCCATGCCGATGACGGTGACCACGGGGATCAGGATGTTGCGCAGGATGTGGCGACGCACGATGCGTCCGGGCTTCACGCCCTTGGCGCGGGCGAATTTCACGTAGTCCTGGCTGCGGGCCTCCACCACGCCGGAGGCGGTCAGGCGCAGCACCAGCGCGATGTTGGCCAGCGCCAGGTTGATGGCGGGCATGATCAGGTGCGACCAGCCGTCGGCGGTCAGGATGGAAAGCCGCACGCCCAGCACGGTGACCGTGTCGCCGCGGCCGGTGGCGGGCAGCCAGCCCAGCCACACGGCGAAGAGGAGGATCAGCATCATGCCCTGCCAGAAGTTCGGCAGGGAAAAGCCCAGCACCGAGGACGCCATGATGCCGCGGCCCAGGGGCTGGTCGCGGTACAGGCCCGCGATCAGCCCCAGCGGAATGCCGAAGACACAGGTCAGCAGGATGGCCACGACCACCAGTTCGAACGTGGCGGGGATGCGCTGCACGATCAGCTCGATGGCCGGAATGCCGTGCACGAACGAGGTGCCCAGGTCGCCGTGCAGCGCGCGCCACAGGAACCCTGTGTACTGCTGCCATACCGGCAGGTCCAGGCCCAGGCGGGCGATCATCGCCTCGCGTGCGGCCTGGCTGGCTTCGGGGCTGACCAGCAGTTCGATCGGATCGCCCACGGCATAGACCGCGAAGAAGACCACGACCGAAACGGCCAGCAGCACGAACAGACTCTGGATCAGTCTGCGTAGAATGAACAAGGCCACGTGATGATTTCCTTGGTGGGCTCAGAAGAGGTTGCGGGCGCCGGATGCTTACCTGGCGGGCTTGGCCGACATGGCCAGGGTGTACTGGTCTGCCCGGCCTTCGTACGTCAGCCCTTTGCGGAACGCCCAGATGCTGCTTTCGAAATGCAGGGGAATGCTGGGCAGGTCGGCCAGCGCAAGGGTCAGGGACGCTTGCAGCAGCTTGGCCCGCTCAGCCGGATCCACGGTGACGATGGCGCGCTTGAACACACGGTCGAACTCGGGGTTGTCATAACCCCCGTAGTTGCTGGTGCCCAGGCCGTGCTCCTTGTCGAACGCGGTAACCCAGTATTGTAGGAAAGACGAGGCTTCGCCGGTTTCGGAGGACCAGCCGCCCATGGCGAAGCTGAATTCGCGCTTGGCCCGCTTGGGGAAATACACGGAGCGCGTCATGGCGTCCACGGTGGTCTTGATGCCTACGCGCGACAGGTATTGCGCCACCGCCTGCGAGATCTGGGCGTCGTTGATGTAGCGGTCGTTGGTGGACGAGACGGTCAGTTCGAATCCGTTCGGGTAACCGGCCTCGGCCAGCAGCTTCCTGGCGCCTTCGGGGTCGTACTTCAGTTCCGGCGGATGGGGCAGGGTGCCGAACATGCCGTCGGGCAGGAACTGGTTGGCGGGGGTGGCCGCGCCGTCCATGATGCGGGCCGCAATGGTCTTGCGGTCGATCGCCATGGAAATCGCGCGGCGCACGCGCACGTCCTGCAGCGGATTCTTGCCGTCGGGCGCCTTGACGGTGGGGCTGGGGCTGCGCGCCACGTCGAACTGGAAATATACGACGCGCACCGAGGGCGTGAGGACGTAGCCGAAGCCGGGGGTTTCGGAAATGCGCTTCACGTCGCGCGCCGCGGGATTTTCGATCAGGTCGAAGTCGCCCGCGAGCAGGCCGGTCAGGCGCGGGCCGGCCGCGGGCACCGGAACCAGCTTGACGCTGGCCCAGGCCGGCTTGTCGCCCCAGTAGGCGTCGTTGCGCGTCAGCTCGATGCCCGTGCCCTTGACGTAGGACTTCAGCGTGTACGGCCCGGTGCCGATCACGTCGCGGCCGGTATTGAAATCGGCCACGGTGGGCCAGGCGCCGGTCACGCCGCATTTGTTCGTCAGGTCGAAACGGATGGGGCCATGCTCCACGATGCCGTTCCACAGCATGGACATGCGGGTCAGGTCGTTGGGCAGCAGCGGGTAGGGGCGGCGGGTCTTGATCACCAGCTTGTTTCCGTCGCGCACCTGCACGTCGGCGAACTTCTGGACCACGGCGGGGTACGAGCCGCCGATGGACTGCTCGTTGTTCATCACGCGGCAGAAGGTGAAGATGACGTCCTGCGGCGTGAAGGGCTGGCCGTTGGAGAATTTGACGCCGTCGCGCAGCGTGAACTCCCAGGTTGTGTCGTCCACCGGCTTCCAGGCCGTGGCCAGCCGGGGAATCAGGTTCATCTTGGCGTCCTGCCCCACCAGCGTCTCGAACAGGTGCGAGGTCATCGCGTCGTTGGGCGTGGCCTGGTGGTAGTGCGGGTCCATCGAGGTCGGCTCGGAGGACAGGCCGATCTTCAAGGTGGCGGACGCGTCCTGGGCCAGGGCCGCGGGCGCGCAGGCGGCCAGCGTACAGGCGGCGAGGATGCTGCGATAGAACGTCTTGGCGGACATGGTTTTTCCCTTGCTGTCTCGATTCTTGTATGGCGGCGGCCCGCTGCGCGGGCGCCCCGAGACCGTCAGCCGATGGCCTGGGCCAGCCGGACGACGGTGACGCCGGCCCGCAGATTGGCGGTGGAGGGCATGATCAGCACGCAGTCGTCATAGGGGGTGACGATGGGCTCGCCTTCGGACCAGCCGATCACGGTGCCGGCCGCGGCCAGCGTTTCCAGGCCCTTCCAGGGCTCGGCGAAGCGGAAGTCTGCGCTCTTGGCGGCGATTGCGTGCGTGACCCGCAGGGCGCGCTGCGAGGGGGCGGAGGAGGCGAACCAGGCCGCGGGCAGGTCGCCATGGTCCACGGCGCCGGCCGCCACGAGGAAACGCGCCATCTGGTCGATGGCCACGTCGCGCGCTTGCGGCGCGCCATGGAAGCCGCATTCAATCAGCAGGGAGCGGGTACCGTTGTCGCCGGATTCGCCGAAGCGCCCGTAGTCGCGCATGCGCACGCCCGCCGCGTGGCCGGCGTCGGCAATGATGGTGGCGGGATTGCCCAGCGCCAGGGCCAGGTCGATATTGCGCTGTTCCAGGCCGGTCAGCTGCAGCGGCACGTCGGAATTGCTCATCGAATGGAAATCCAGCAGCCAGTCGGCCTGTTCCACCCATCGGCGGAGCTCGGCCGCCCGGCGGCGCTCCTGGCTGGCCGGCGCGCCCAGCTTGTCCTCGCTCCAGACGCGGTTCATGTCTTCATCGACGAAGCGCGCGGGAGCGTAGTTGGCCGCATCGAAGCGGTCGAAGGCAGCCAGATTGCAGAACGCCAGCGTCAACGAGCCGCGGCGCGGTCGCAGGCCGGCCCCCAGCGCCTCTTTCAAGGCCCAGGCTCCGCAGAGTTCGTTGCCGTGGATCAGGGCGCTCAGCATGACCCGCTTGCCCGGCGCGCCCGAGTCGAAATGCCAGACGCCGGGCGTATCCGTGTTGCCCACGCGCTCGGCCGACAAGTCCGGACAGGCGAGAAGAAAAGGGCGCGGGAGGGACGCGGGGGCGGGCGTGGGCATGGGGACTCCGATGAGGCGACGGGATTGTATAGGCGATGACGCGTGGACGGCGGCTAGGCGCCGGCAAGCGTGTGCGCCGCGGCGCGGCGGGCGCTGGAAATGGCTGCGAACACGGGTTTTCCCTTATTTCTGGGGCGCATCAAGGGTGCGCCGCCTTCGAGTATTTGGCGAATTCTAGGAGCTTGGCAGCTTTCTCTACAATTAGAATATTTATCTGGAGCTTTGCAAAAACGGCAAGGCTTGCTTCATCGATCCACGCAGGCCACGAGGGTAGGACGTGCACGGCATTGCCTTGAAGTATTTTCTGGAAGTTGCCCAGGCGGGCAGCCTGAGCGGCGCTTCCGAGCGACTGCACGTGGCGGTCTCGGCCATCAGCCGGCAGATCGCCAAGCTGGAGGAAGAGGCCGGCGCGCCCCTGTTCGAGCGCACGGCTCGCGGCATGGTCTTGAGCGAGGCGGGCCAGCTGTTGCTGGCGCATGCCCGGCGCACCATGCTCGAGGCCGAGTCGGTGCTCCAGGAGATCGCGGCCGCCAAGGGCACCGCGCGCAACGAGATCCGGGTGGCGTCCGTCGAGGGCGTGGCGCGGATTTTCCTGCCCTCGGTGATGGCGCGCTTCCGGCGCGATTGGCCGAACATCCGCTTCGACCTGCACGTCGGCTCGCCGGCCGAGGTCAGCCGCCGGGTGGCCGAAGGCAGCGTGGAGCTGGGCATGGCTTTCATCGCCGAACGTATCAGCGGCGTCAGCCCACGCTATTCGCGCCGCGCGCCGGTGCATGCGGTGATGGCGGCCGACCACCCCCTGGCCGGCCGCGCCAGCGTCAGCCTGCAGGACCTCAGCCAGTATCCGCTGGCGCTGACGGGGCCCGGCACCACCACGCGGCAGCTTTTCGAAATGGGCTGCGCCCTGGAGTCGGTGCAACTGGAGCCGGCGCTGACCTGCAACGATTCCTCGCCCCTGCACGGCTTCGTGTTCGGCTCGGACGCCATCATGCTCAGCGGCTATATCTCGGTCGCCTGGAGCCTGCGGCGCGACGAACTGATCGCCGTGCCGATTTCCAACGCCGAGCTGCAATCGCGCACCTTGCAGATCCAGGTGATGCCGGGCCGGGTGCTGCCGCCGGCGGCGGAGGCCTTCGTCGAACTGCTGGCCAGCGAACTGGACCGGGCGCTGCAGGGAGGGGCGGCGGCATAGAGCGGGGGGGGAGGGGGGGGGAACCCCCACGCTGCGCGCGCTGCGTGCGCTTGCTGCCGCCCAAGAAAAAACGGCTGCGTGAGGCAGCCGTTTTTTGTTCAGGCGGACCTGATCACTTCTGGTCGGGCGTGACCGAGGTGGCCAGCGTGTACTGGTCGCGGCGGCCTTCGTAGGTGATGCCCTTGCGGAAAGCCCAGATGCTGCTTTCGAAGTGCAGCGGGATCAGCGGCACGTTGTCCAGCGCGATCTGGGTGGATTCCTGCAGCAG
>NZ_JBLZXF010000047.1:0-25011 GCF_050285585.1 Achromobacter sp.
GTCGAGGCCAGCTCCTCCATCGAGGCCGCGGTCTCTTCCAGCGAGGCCGCCTGCTGTTCCGTCCGGCTCGACAGGTCGGCGTTGCCCGCGGAGATCTCCCGCGAACCCACGTTGATCTCTTCCACCCCGCGGCGCACCGAGGCCACCGTGCGGGTCAGGCTTTCCTGCATGCGCTTGATCGCCGCGAACAAATGGCCGATTTCGTTGGTGCTGCGCACCTCGATGCGGCCGGTGAAGTCGCCAGCGGAGATTTTCTCGAAATGATTGCCGGCTTCCTGCAACGGACGCAGCACGGTGCGGCTGATGAACAGCCAGCACCCGAGGGCCAGCGCCAGGGAGATCGCCAGCATGACAATGGTGACGGTGCGCGATACGCCGTGGGCGACTCCGGCCTGCACGACCAGTTCATCGGTGCTGGCATCCACGAAGTCCAGGACGCCGCCCACCGCCTCGCGCAACGCGGTGTTCGCCGCGCTGCCGGCGTCGTTCAGGTCCAGATATTCTTGTATCGCCATGGACGACAGCGCCTGCGCCTGGCGCTTGAACAAGCCATCGAACTCCTTGTACGCGCTCTCCAGCTTGCCGTTGACCGCTTCCGAACCCGGCAGGCGCGGCGCCTTGCGGTAGGCGTCGAGCGCCTTGGCCCCTTCCTGCATCAAACCTTCCGCGCGACGGGCCTGGGAAGTCGCCTGCTCGGTCTTGCCCTGCTGCATGTCCATCAGGGAGGTGGCCAGCAACAGCCGCCCGCGCAGGAACAGGCTGTAGGCCCGATTCAACTGCGTCGCTTGAGTCGAGTAGGCGCTGTTGACCTGCTCCAGCTTCTCGTTGCTGGAGTTCAGCCCCATCCACGCCACGCCGTTGGAGACGAACATGGCGCCCGTGAAGAGCATTAACACCAGGATGAGGCAGGTGCGAACTTTCAAATTGACAAGCATGAAATATCCGAGCGTTGAGCGACGTGAACCGATTTTTCCTACCGTGCACGCAACCACGGACGCCCCGGCCCTGGGCCGGCGGCGTCCGCAAGTGCGCTAATTGCCGTGCCCGCGGGCGCGGCCTGGAACTGCACCGCCTTTATTTGCGGCTAAACAGACTCGAACCCTGAATGGTCATGAATGCGGCCGACGCCGCCTGCAGCGCGACCTGGCGCAACGCAAGCTGGCTCGCGCCTTGGTAATAGTCCAGGTCTTCCAAATCCGACAGAGATTTGGCGTACGACAGCCCCTTCTGCGTTCCGGTAGCATCCAGTGCTTCCAGCTCGTTCATCCGAGCGCCGACCGAGGCATTCACCGTCAACACGTTGTCGTAGATATTCGCCAGCTTCTTGTTGGCGGTCGCCAGTTCGTTGTTGAGACGCGCCGTGGCGACGGGATCCCCGGCGCTGGGCGCATCCAGGGCGGCGATCAGGTTATCCAATGTGGCGAACACGTCCATATCCGCCGACTGGATGCTCTCGACATTGATCACGTCGCCCGCGGCGGGAGTGCCCTTGATCGCCACGGAAACACCGCCGAAATCGATCGTCGCCCCCTCGACATAGGGCGTCGGAGGTTGCGCGGGGTCCGGAACGGTGACGGGATTGCTGCCGTCGGCATCGGTTGTGGTGACGCGGTAGCCCATGCCGCCGGACACAGGGTCGGCGACGAACTCCACCGAGAAATTCTTGCCCAGATTCGGGCTGCCCGGGGTCACCGAGGCAGCGCCGAACTCCGCCGTGCCGGTGTTGGAGCTGGGAGCGGAAGATACGTAGGCCTGCGACCCGGGATTGGCGCGGCCGAAAATGTCCTTGCCCAGATCGCTGGTGGAAAGCTGCCGGCTCTGGTCGACCTGGATAGTCCGCTCGCCGGTCGACCCGCTATAGACGATCTTGCCCGACGCGTCCTTGGAATACGGCATGACGTTGCCGTCGTTCCCCGAGAACAGATACTGGCCGTTTCCGTCCGTCGCGTTCGCCAAACCCAGCAATGCTTCGCGCGTGCTTTTGAGAGCCGTGGACAGCGCCTGCCGGTCGGTGTCGGACAATACGCCGCCCGCCTGGACGATGCGGGTGCGCGCTTCTTGCAGCGCGTTCGTCACCGCGTCCAGGGTGTTGCTTTCCTGGCCGAGATTCGTGTTGGCCGTCTGGCGGTTCATGGCATACGCCGAGTTCATGCTCTGCGTCTGCGCAACGCCAATAGCCAGCGCCGCCGCCAATGGATCGTCAGCGGGAGTCAGGTTCTTGCGCCCGCTGCCGATCTGCTCGACCAGGCGATTCATGTCGGATTCCTGAGCGAGAACGCCGCTCAGGCCGTTCGTGTACATCATCGTGGTGCTCAGGCGCATGGTGCAGCTCCGAAAATCTTTTTAGTCATCACAAGTCAACGGTCCGATCAGCCGCGCAGGCCCAGCAGCGTGTCGAAAATGGTGCTGGCCACATCGATGATGCGGGCGCTGGCCTGGTACTGCTCTTGATACAGCGAAAGACTGACGTACTCTTCGTTCAGGTTGACGCCCGACACCGACTGCTGGGCGGCCGCCGTCTGCTTGATCAGGTTCACCTGCGCGGTGGCAGCCGCCTTGACCTGCGCGGTCTGCACGCCCACGGTGTTCACGACCTGCGCGAACATGTCGGTGGTGCTCATGGTGCCGTGGCCCAGCACCTTGGCGTTTTCCAGCTGCGCGAGCTTGAGCGCGTTCTTGCCGTTGGCATCGCCTCCCTCCATGTCGGCGGCGGCGATCTTGTCCGGATCGGTGATCAGCACGTCGATGTCACGGGCGGCGTTGCGAGTGGGCGACAGCGACCACTTGTCGCCCGCCTGGGGCGGCACGTCGATCGTCAGCGTCACGCCCATCTCGTTGCTCAAGTCCAGGGTGGCATTGGGCGGCGTGCCGGTGGCGGGGCCGTTGTAGACCCGCGTGCCTTCAGGCAGGCGCACGACCTGGTAGTTCGTGCCGTCGAACGAGATCTCGTAATCCTTGGCATTAATGTTCGCCGGGTCGGTGAACTCGCCCGAAATCTGCGCGTTGCTCTTATTCTGTGTATTGGGCACGCCTTCGGGCGAAGCGACGCTGAAGAAATCGGTGCCTTGATTGCCGTTCTGGTCCAGCCCTTTGTTGTGCTGCTCATTGAACGACAGCGCCAGGCCGACCGCCATCTGGCCCAGCTGGTTCTGCAGCACGTCCAGTGAAGCGCTGCGGAACTGCAGCAGGCCGCCCAGCTTGCCGCCGGTGACTTCGCTGTCGTTAAGCTCGACGGCCACCGTCTTGCCCGAGCCGGCCGGGAGGGTGTAGGCCAGCACCGTGCGGCCCGCGTCCTTGGCGGAGGCCACGGCCTGCAGGGGATAGATGGTTTCTCCGGACAGCAGCGCCTGGCCGCCGCCGGCGAGCGAGATACTGATCTTGTCGCCCTGCTCGTAGGTCGTGATACCGACCAGCTGGTTCAGCTCCATCACCGCCTGGTCGCGCTGGTCGAGCAGATCGTTCGGGGGGCTGCCGCCGGCCTTGCCGGTGGCCAGCGAGATCTGCTTGTTCAGGTCGTCGATACGGGCCAGGTAGCTATTGACCTGCTCCACCGTCGTCGTGATCTGCGTATTCAGGCCTTCGCGCTGATTCTGCATTTCGGTGTAGGCCGAGCGGATCTGCGTGGCCAGGCTGTTGGCCTTGCCCAGCAGGTCGGCGCGGGCCGCCGGATCCGCGGGCTTGCTGGCCACGGTATTCATGCTGGTGAAGAAATTGTTCAGGGCCGGCGCGATGCCGACCGTGCGGTCCGCGAACAGGTTGTTGACCTGGGAAACCTGGTCCAGCTGGGCCTGAAGCTGGGCGCCGCTGCCTTGCGCGCCGACGAGCTGCTTGTACAGGAAGCTGTCGTAGCTGCGCACGACGGTGTCCACCTGCACGCCCCGGCCGATGTAGCCGTTGCTCGTCGCCTGGGCGCCGGCGGTGGAAACCATGACGCGCTGACGGTTGTAACCGACCGTCGTCGCGTTGTTGATGTTATGACTGGTGGTTGCCAGGCCTGCCTGAGCCGCGTTCAGCCCGCCCAATGCCGTTTTGTACAAATTCATGCTGACAATGCCCCGTATTTAACCGCAAGCGATATGACTGGATACTCCATTAACGGCAGGAGATGGTCCGAATTTAGAGTCCTTCCAACATCTGGCGAGAAATTTCCACCTTGGAGGCCGCGCCCCGCAGCTGGCTCATGACGCCGATCAGCTTCTGGGCGTACTGCGGGTCGGTCGCGTAGCCCGCGTCCTGGATCCGGCGCGCCGCCTCGACCTCGTTGCGGGCCTGCGTCACGCTTTCATAGCGCGGGCTGTTGCCGATCAAGCGGGCGTAATCCGCGAACGATTCCTCGTAAGAGGCGTAGGCGCGGAAAGGCTGCGTCACCTTTTTGGCCACGCCGTCCTCGTATTCGGTCGTGAGCACGTTGACGACCTTGCCCTTCCAGCTGGCGCCCGCCTTGATGCCGAAGAGGTTGTAGCTGGTGCTGCCGTCCGCATACTTGATCTCGCGCTTGCCCCAGCCGGATTCCAGCGCCGCCTGGCCCATGATCAGGCGGGCCGGCACGCCGCTTTCCTGCGCCGCGAGATTGGCCGCGCGCGCCATCCTCGACACGAAGTCGACGACGTGTTCGGGCGCGCCCTCGGCGGCGGCCAGGGCCCGGTCGCTGGCGCGGTTGTTGCGCATCACGTTCAGCAGCGCCGACACCTCGCGCGAGCCGCCGGTGCGGAAATCCAGGTCGCCGCCCTGCCCGATCTGCCTGATGGCGTCCGGGGACACGTCGCCGGGCTTGCCTTCCTGCATCTGGGCCAGGATGGCTTGCGAAAGCCCGATGCCCGGCGTGGCCAGGTGCAGCGCCAGCTGCTCGTCGGCCATCGATTGCAGCATCTGCGTCTGCTGCGAGTCGAACAGGCCTTCCTTTGGCGTAGCCTCGCGCATGCGCTTGAGCATCATCTGCAGGAACAGCGCCTCGAACTGCTTGGCGACCTGCTTCTGCTGCTCCGTGCCCGCCGGGTCCTTCTTGACGTCGCGCTTCAGGTCCGACAGACGCCCCATGTCGAAGACCGAATCCTGCCGCTGGGCGCCGCGCGCCACCTCGTTGCCGTATGCCATCGCCGTCAGATGATTTCCAGTTCTGCGCGCAGCGCGCCCGCGGACTTCATGGCCTGCAGGATCGACAGCAGGTCCTGAGGCGTGGCGCCCAGGGCGTTCAGGCCCTTGACCACGTCAGCCAGGTTGGCGCTGGTGCTCACGCGCTGCAGGGCGCCATTTTCCTGCCGCACTTCGATCTGGGTGTTCGGCACCACCACCGTCTGCCCTTCGGTGAACGGCGTGTCGGGCTGGGATACCTGGTTCTGGCGGTTGATGATCACCGAAAGATTGCCATGCGCCACGGCCGCCTCTTCGATCATGACCGTGCGGTTCATCACCACCGAGCCGGTGCGGGCGTTGATGATCACCTTGGCCACCGTGGGCGCGCGGGCGACCTGCAGGTCCTCCACCATCGACAGGAAGCGCGCCTGAGACGCCTGCTCCATGGGGGTGCGCACCTGCACGACACGGCCGTCCAGGGCCGTGGCCGTGCCCTGGCCGAACTTCTTGTTCAACGCCGCGACCACGTTCTGCGCGGTGCCGAAATCCGTGTTGTTCAGCTCCACGTGAATGTAGCCGTCGCGCGAGAACGTCGTGGGCACCGAGCGCTCGACGATGGCGCCCGCGCTGATGCGGCCCCCGTTCAATTGGTTGATCTGCACGCTGGAGCCGCCCGCGGAAGCTCCCGCGCCGCCCACCAGGATGTTGCCCTGGGCGATGGCGTAGACCTGGCTGTCGGCGCCCTTGAGCGGCGTCATCAGCAAGGTGCCCCCGCGCAGGCTCTTGGCGTTGCCCATGGAGGACACCACCACGTCCAGCGTCTGGCCGGGCCGGGCGAACGCCGGCAGGGTCGCCGTGACCATGACGGCCGCCACGTTCTTCAATTGCATATTGCTGCCCGCGGGCACCGTGATGCCCAGCTGCGACAGCATGTTGGTCAGGCTTTGCTGCGTGAACGGCGTCTGGCGCACCTGGTCGCCGCTGCCGTCCAGGCCCACGACCAGACCGTAGCCGATCAGCTGGTTGCCCCGCACGCCCTGGATCGAGGCCAGGTCCTTGAGGCGCTCGGCGTGCGCGGCGCCGGCGCCCGCCAGCAGGCTGGCGGCTACGCAGACGCGCGCCAGCGCGCGAAAGAGGAAGACAGCATGTTTCATATCAATTGTCCAAGGCGCCCATGCAAAAAGCGTGCGCGGCATCATCGAAATGCCACGAAGCCGGCTTCGCCGGTCCGTAGGCATGCCCCCTCGAGGGGGAGGCGCACAGCGCCCCGGGGGTGGACCTATCCTTCATATTCAGAACGGCGATGCCATCAGGAAGAAGCGCTGCAGCCAGCCCATGGTCTGGACTTCGTCCATGACGCCCTTGCTGCGGTATTCAATGCGGGCGTCGGCCACCTGCGTGGACGATACCGTGTTGGTGCCGGTAATGGAGCGCGGATCCACGACGCCGGAGAAACGCACGTACTCGCTGCCGCGGTTGATGGCGATCTGCTTTTCGCCCGCCACCTGCAGGTTGCCGTTGGACATGACGCCCACCACCGTCGTGGTGATCGTGCCGGTGAAGGCGTTGTTGGCGGTGCTGTCGCCCTTGCCCTGCGACACGTTGCCGCCCTTGGCGTCCGTGTTCAGGTTGGCGTTGGCCCAGCTGTCCATGAAGGACGGCGCGGCGGCGATGCCCAGCGAAGCGCTTCCGCTGCGATTCGTGTTCGTGGCGACGTTCTTGGAGGCGTTCGTCTTTTCGTTGAGCACGATGGTGACGATATCTCCCACGTTGCGCGGGCGGCGGTCCTCGAACAGCGGATAGTTGCCGTAGGTCGTGGGCTGGTAGATCGAGCCGGTCGGCTGCGCCGAGGGCATGGGCGGCGCCGGCGGCACGGCCGTCGTCGGCCCGGTCACGATGGGCTCGGGCGGAATCATGGCGCAGCCGGCCATCAGCAAGGCCAGGGCCGCACTCGTTACCAGGCGCAGGACAGACATGGACATCACAGTTGGGTCAGGCGGGCCAGCATTTCGTCCGAGGTCTTGACGGCCTTGCTGTTCATTTCGTAGGCGCGCTGGGTCGTGATCATGTTGACCAGCTCCTCGGCGACGTTGACGTTCGAGGTTTCGACGTAGTTCTGCATGATGGAACCCGCGCCATCCACGCCCGGCTGCAGCAGGTTGGCGGGCCCCGACGCATCGGTTTCCAGGTACAGGTTCTCGCCGATGCTCTGCAGGCCGGTCGGATTGATGAAGGTGGCGATCTGCAGCTGCCCGATCTGGACGTTGACGCCAGCGGCGCCCGGCTGCGTCACCGACACCATGCCGTCGTTGCCGATGGTGATCGACAAGGCGTTGTCGGGCACGTTGATCGGCGGCTGGATCACGTAGCCGCTGACCGTGGTCAGCTGGCCGTTCTGGTCGCGCTGCAGCGACCCGTCGCGGGTATAGGCCTGGGTGCCGTCGGGCAACTCGATCTGCAGGAAGCCCCGGCCGTTGATGGCGATATCCATCTCGCTGCCGGTGTTGTTCAGGTTGCCCGCGGTGTGGATGCGCTCGGTCGCGGCCACGCGCGCGCCCGTGCCCAGCTGCAGGCCGGAGGGCAATTGGGTGGCGTCCCCGACCTGGGCGCCGGGCTGGCGCAGCGTCTGGTACATCAGGTCCTGGAACACGGCGCGGCCGCGCTTGAACCCGTTGGTGGAGACGTTGGCCAGGTTGTTGGAAATCACGTCCATGGAGGTCTGCTGACCTTCCAGGCCCGTCTTGGCGATCCACAGCGAACGCATCATGATGAAGTACTCCTGGTGCCGCGGCCCGGCCGCGCGCGAAAAAAGGTTTTAAATCAGCCGCCGAATCAAGCGCTTATCGACAGAATGCCGTTGGCGCGCTCGGCGTTGCGGTCCGACTGCTGGATCACCTGCATCTGCTGCTCGAAACGGCGGGCGTTCGCGATCATGCCGACCATCGCCGCCATCGGATTGGTGTTGCTGCCTTCCAGCACGCCCGCCAGCAGGCGCAGGCTGGGATCGGCAGGCATGGGAGGCGCGGGCTGGCCATTCACCGGGGCCCGGCGGAATACGCCGTCGTCGCCATGCACCAGCTGCTCCTTCGGCGGGTCGACCAGCTTGAGCCGGCCCAGGTTCAGGATATTGTTCGGCGCATCGCCTGCGCCAATGGCGGTGATGGTGCCGTCCGAGGTGATCGTCAGCGCCGCCTGGTCGGGCACGTCGATAACGCCGCCCTGGTCCGACAGCACCGGCTGGCCCAGCGACGTCTGCAGCAGGCCGTTGACGCCCACCTGCAGGCTGCCGGCGCGGGTGTAGGCCTCGCCTTGCGGTGTCTGCACGGCCAGCCAGCCGCGCTCGCTGGACAGGGCCACGTCCAGGTCGCGGCCGGTGGTCTGCATCGTGCCCATCTGGAAGCTGTTGCCCGGCGTGGACGCAACCGTCGACACGCGCGTGGGCAGGCTCACCCCGTCCGCCACCGGGACGGATCGGTACAGCGCGATCTGCTCGCGAAAGCCAGGCGTGTTCACGTTGGCCATGTTGTTGCTCAACGCGGCCTGATGCTCCGTGATACGCGCCGCGCCGTTCATCGCGGTGTAAATAATCCGATCCATTTCCTATTCCATCGCCATCGTCGTCGAATATGCGCCAGAAGCGCCTACGGCGCTTCGGGGGTGGGCCTTTATTTGAGGTTCATCAGGACTTGCATGATCTCGTCCTGGGTCTTGATGGTCTGCGAGTTGGCCTGATAGGTGCGCTGGGCAATGATCATGTTGACCAGCTCCTTGCTCATGTCCACGTTGGAGGCTTCCGTCGCCTGGCCCACCACCCGGGACAGGCCGTTGGTGCCGGGCTGGCCCAGGATGGGCTGGCCCGAGGCCGCCGTTTCGGTCCAGGCGTTGTTGCCCACCGGCTGCAGGCCCTGCAGGTTGGAGAAGTCCGCCAGCACGATCGTGCCCACGACCTGCGTTTCGCCGTTGGTGTAGCTGGCCACCAGGCTGCCGTCGCCGCCGATATTGATGCCGCTGAACTCGCCGGACGTGTAGCCGTCGGGCTTGGCCACCAGCTTGTAGCTGCTGCCGTACTGCGTGGTGCCGGTGTAGTCCAGGGCGATGTTCAGCGGGTCGGCCGGCGTCGTGTCGCCGCCGGGCTGAGCCACGCTCAGGTTGACGATCGGAGCGCTGGTCAGGTTGCCCGCATTGTTGAAATTCAGCTTGGTGGGGTTGCCCCAGACACCGCCGGCTTCCGTGGTCGGCGCCATGGCCTTGCCGTCCATGGTGTAGTAGACGTCGTATTCGCTGCCGGCGCCGCTCGCGGGGCGCTTGACGAAGTACTGCATCACCTGGTGCGAGTTGCCCAGGGAGTCGTATACGGTCATGGGCGAGGCGTTGGTGTAGCTGCTCGATACGGTCGGATCGAAAGGCTTGGCCAGCTCCACCACGGCGGCGGTGTAGTTCTTGTAGCCGGGCACCTGTGCAAGATCGCCAGCGGTGACCGCGCCGGTGCCGTCGATGGTGATCACGTTGGGCGCCGTGCCGTAGTCGCCGGCCGGAGGCTGGTTCACCCAGACAATGTCGCCGGCTGCATCGCGCTTGAATTCGTAGGTGGTAGCGGGCGACGGCGGCGTGGTGCCGGTCATCGTCACAGAACCGTTGACCTCCGGCGACGTCTCCGTATCCGTCAGATAAATCACCTTGGCGTTCGCATCCAGGTTCGCCACCGTCGTGGCCGTGGAAGTCGCCTTCGGCGCCACGTTGGCCATGGGCAGTTGCAGTTCCACCGGGTTCGCGCCGACGGCGCCGGCCGGGTAGCCGGTCAGGCGGTAGCCCTGGGCGTTCACGATGAAGTTGTTCTTGTCGACGAGGAACTCGCCGTTGCGGGTGTACATGACCGAGCCGCTCTGGTCGGTGACGCGGAACATGCCCTTGGCGCCGTCGATCGCGATGTCGTATTCACCGCCGCCGCCGTTCACCGTGCCCACGGTGAAGCGCTGGTTGATGGCCGCGACCTTCACGCCCAGGCCGACGCGCGAACTCGCATAGACGTCCGCGAACGAGGCGGTCGACGACTTGAAGCCGACGGTGCCCGAGTTGGCGATGTTGTTGCCGATGACGTCCAGGTTCTGCGCCGCGGCGTTCAAGCCGCTCAATCCTTGTCCGAAGCCCATGTTTTCTCTCGCTAATCCTTAAACTGATTGAAGCCGCCGCGCGTGCGCCGGCACCGATTCGCCGCGCCCGCTTCAGGCGCCGATCACCTTGCGCACGTCCAGCATGCTGGTCTGGCCGTCCAGGCCCAGGTCCAGGCGCAGGCCATTGGTGGAATACGCCACGCTCTTGACCAGACCGTAGCTCAGCACTTCCGAGTTCACCTTCTTGCCGTCGGCGTCCGTGGCCAGGACGGACACGGTGTAGGCGCCCGGCTCCAGCGGCACGCCGCTGTCGTTCTTGCCATCCCAGCTCAGCGTGTAGACGCCGGTCGACTGTTCGCCCATTTCGATGGTGCGCACCACCGCGCCATTCGCATCGGCGATACGGACCTGGACCTTGGCGGCGTCCGCCTGCAGATCCAGGCCGTAGGGCGTGACCACGCGCTCGGCGGCATTCTCGCCATCCACGCCGACCTTGATCTTGGAGCCGGGAATCAGCACGCCCTTGCCGATCATCGCCACCGCGTTCATCGACTGCGACACGTCGATCTGGCCGCTGATGGCCAGCATCGTGTTCTTCAGGTTGTTGATGCCTTCCACGGTGGAGATCTGCGCGAGCTGCGACGTCAGCTCGGCGTTCTGCATCGGGTTCAGCGGGTCCTGGTTCTGCAGCTGGGTCACCAGCAGCTTCAGGAACTGATCCTGCAGGCCTTGCGCGGTATTGCTGGAATAGGCGCCGGTCTGTGCAAGTCCCAGGCCGGTCTGGCTCGTGGTTTGGTCGACAGTGGTCATGGATTCACTTGTTCAAGAGTTAGGACTGGCCGATGGTCAGCGTTTTCTGCATCAGCGCCTTGGCGGTGTTGAGCACTTCCACGTTCGCCTGATAGGAACGCGAGGCCGCGATCATGTTGACCGTTTCCGCCACGGGGTCCACGTTGGGCATGCTGACGTAGCCCTGGGCGTCGGCCAGCGGATGCTGCGGGTCGTACACCTGCTTCAGCGGAGACTGGTCCTGGACCACGCCAGCCACCCGCACTCCCCCGATCTCCTGCCCCAGGGCCTGGCCGGCGGGCGGGTTGACCTGGAACACGACCTGGCGGGCACGGTAAGGCTGGCCGTCCGGGCCGACCACGCTTTCGGCGTTGGCCATGTTGCTGGCCGCGACGTTCATGCGCTGCGATTGCGCGCTCAGCGCCGAACCGGCGATATCAAAAATGCTCAACAAGGACATAGCCTGCCGCTCCGTTCAGTAATCAATCCTGGATTGCGGCCATCATGGTCCGGATACGGCCCGACAGCAGCTGCATGGTGCTCTGGTAGTGCAAGGTGTTATCGGCGAATTGCACGCGCTCGATATCCATGTCCACCGTATTGCCGTCCATGCTGGGCTGGTACGGCAGGCGGTACAGGAGTTCGGTGGGGCCCTGCGACACGGCCTTGGCCGGGATGTGGCGGGCGGACGTCAACGACAGCGAGGTATCCGGCAGGCGCATGGTGCCTTCCATGGCGTTGGCCATCGCCGTCTTGAAGTCGAAATCGCGGGCCTTGTAGTTGGGGGTGTCGGCGTTGGCGATGTTCGACGACAGCACTTCCTGGCGCTGAGCGCGCAGCCCCAGGGACTGCTGGAAGAACCTGAAATCTTCGTTAAGCCTGTCTAGCATCGTGGCGCCTTCCTGCATTGCAATTCGGATGAACACGGGATCCCGGACGCACCGTTATCCCATTGGATGACGGCATCATAGGGGCGCGGGCGCCGCCACAATCAGCCAAATAACCCGTCATTTCTCATCCAATTCACGTATTGCCAAGCGCGGCGGACTTCTACAATTCATCCATCATGAAAACCTCCGCAAGACGACTCCGCGCGCGCGCCGCCAGCCTGGCCGCCCTGCTGCTGCCCCTGGCGGCCGCGCAGGCCCAGGAGGCCGCGGCCCAGCCATCCGAGGCGATCGCGCTTGCCGCGCAGGCCTACCTGCAGGAGCAGTTGGCCAGCCTGCCCGGCCAGCCGTCGATCGCCATCGATCCTCCGCGGGCCGAACGCCTGACGCCTTGCGACGCCATGTCCCCATTTCTGCCGTCCGGCATGAGGCTGCGCTCGCGCATGACCGTCGGGGTGCGCTGCAATGCGCCGAAACCCTGGACCACCTACGTGCAGGCAACGGTCAGCGTGCCCGGGCAGTACTACGTGGCCTCGCGGATGATCGCGGCCGGCCAGGCGCTGACGCCGAACGATCTGGCGCCCCGGGACGGCGACCTGGTCGCCCTGCCGCCCGGCGCCATCACCAATCCGCAGACGGTGGTCGGCATGACCGCCGCCTACCGGATCAACGCCGGCCAGCCGGTGCGCGGATCGTCCCTGCGCAACGCCCAGTCGGTACTGCGGGGCACCAATGTGCGCATCAACGCGCGCGGCGCCGGCTTCGTGGTCAGCAGCGAGGGGCAGGCGCTGGACAATGCCGCCCCGGGCGCCACGGTGCAGGTGCGCACCGCCAGCGGCCAGGTGGTCAGCGGCGTCGTGCGCAATGCCGGCCTGGTGGAAATACAACTGTAGAGGTTGTTACATATCGCGTTGCGCCAATGGCCCGCCTACCCTAAAGTTCCTTCCGGCCCTGTCGTTACAGAGACATAAAGTAGGCGGATCCGTCGCACAATCGACCCTGGACGCCCTGCGGAGATAATCTTGAAGATCAATTCAACCACCAACCGCCCCCTCTCGGCGGACGCCATCGGCTCCCGCCCAGAATCCGCGGTCGCCCAGGCCTATGGCGCCGGCAGCGCCAACGGCTCCAGCAGTTCGCAGGTGGCGCTGAGCTCGGCGTCGCGCAAGATGCTGGCGCTGCAGGACGGCTCGAACGACATCAATGTCGAGCGCGTTGCCGCCATCCGCGCGGCGATCGCCTCGGGCCAGCTCAAGATCGATACCGGCCGCATCGCGGACAGCCTGATCGCCAGCGCCCGCGACCTGCTGAAGTAAGCCCCGCAACTCTCCGACCCGAGCAGCAGCATGACCACGAACACCGTCGACTCCCTGCAATCCTGCATGAGGCAGGAAGACGCCCTGATCACAGAGTTCTCCGCCATCCTGGAAGAAGAGACCGAAGTGCTGGTGGGGCCGGGGAACGTGGGCGCGCTGCAGGAAATCACTGAACGCAAAAGCAGCGTGGCCCGCAAGCTCGTGGACCTGAGCCAGACTCGCGACACCCTGCTCGCCGAGATCGGCCTGCCCAGCGGACATTCCGGCACCGAACAGGCCGCCGCGCTGCACCCCCAGTTGGCCGGCGTCTGGCAGGCGCTGCTGACGAAGTCCGCATCCGCCAATGAGATCAACCTGCGCAACGGCGCCCTGATCGACGTGCATCTGCGCTACACCCAGCAATCGCTGGACGCCCTGCGCAACCTGGGCGCGGCGGGCTCGCCCGCCACCTACGACGCGCGCGGCCGCGGCGCCCGCAGCGCGCCGGGGCGCAAGCCCATCGTCGCGGGCTGACGCAAGCAGCCCGTAGGATGGGTGTAGCGCGAGAGTTCTTAAGCTAGAAAGCGGCTATCCAGCGCGCGCAACCCATGCTGCCGTGGGCAGACAGCGCCATGCATCGCCCCCAAACACGCTCTTGCGGCCGCATGGGTTGCGCGCGTTGGGCGTCCGGGTTCTTGGGGAGATGACCTCGCGCTACACCCATCCTACGCGTCCGTCATTTCCAGCATCGCATACATTTTCAGCAGGGCCACGGGCAGCACGCGGCCGGACAGCTTGCGGTCCGTTCCCATGATGCCCGACAAGGGGCCCCGCACGACTTCCGCGGCCGCGGTGTGCGCCAGCTGCCAGCAGGCGGCGCCCATCTGGCCGGCGATCAGGGCCTGGCGCGCCAGCGCATGGGCGCCATCGACGGCCGGCAGGGCTTGCCATGCGGTGGCCATGTAGCGGAACCCGGCCTTGGCCTCGTCCTGCAGCACCAGCCAGCGCGCCACGGTGCCCGCGTCCGCCTGGGAGGCCGGCAGGTTGGTCATGCCGAACAGCTGCCCGGCCACCTCGCCGCTGACCGTGTCGATCAGGCGGGCGCAGACCAGCCGGACCGGCGCGCTTTCCCCCCGGCCGGGCAGCGAGACTTCCGTGCCCGAGGCCCAGAGCGCCAGCGGCACCCGCTTGCCGTTCTTGACGATGAACAGCCCCGGCATATCGCCGGGCTGGCCCACCGGCAGGTAGCCCACGCTCTTGCCCACCGCATTCAGGTTGGTGGGGCATTCGTCCTGGATCACGCGCTGGCCGCCGGCGCTGCGCGCCACCCAGGAAACGCCCCGTCCGTTCAGGGACGGCCAGATCGCGGACGTGCCCGCCTCCAGAAGATGCACGACCGGCAGGCGTTCCAGCTTTCCGCCCAGCCAGCCCACGCGGGCCTCCAGCGCGAGGGCCGCGTCGGGCTGGGCCGGCTCCGCCGGCGCGAACGACGACAGGGTTCCGTGCGGCAGCGCCAGCTGCTGGGCGGGAGCGGCAAGGGCCGCGCCCCGGTCGCTCATCAACAGCGTGCTCAATAGCGTCCCGCCCGGCAGGCCCTCTCCCTTCATCCCGGCCTTGCCGTGCACGGCCAGCAGATGCCTGTTGCAGCTTGCCGAGAACTCGCGGCGCACCATCGCCAGCGGCTCTTCGCCCAACGCCGCCAGGCTGCCGCCGCCGCCCACGTACTCGCGCCAGGACGCGCGCGCCTGGACGCAGGCGGCATCGCTTTCCAGCCAAGCGATGGTGTCGTCCAGGTTCTGCGCGGCCTCGATCGAGCCCGCCCCGCCCTGCGGGCGCAGGATGGCGGAGGCCAGCAGTTGCCGGCGGCGCGCCGGATCCCCGCTCTCGGCATCCCGGGAAGATGGCAGCAGCGACGCCAGGTCGGCCTCGCTGGGGGTGTAGAGCGCGCGCGCCCTTTCCACCATCGAGAACGTGCGGTCTATCAGCGCGTCCGCCCGGGCCAGCTCCATGTGCTCGGGCACCTTCTGCCCGACCGACACGTAGTGGATCGGCAGCCGGTGGCGGATAGCCGTGTCCAGGGCCGCGCCCAGGCGGGTGGCCTCGTCCAGCTTGGTGATGATGCAGCCGGCCACGTCCTCGCCCACGCCATTGCGGTAGGCATGGGCCACCTCGTCCAGCGTATCGCCCTGGCTGGCGGCGTTCAGCACCAGCAGCCGGCGCACGGGCTTGCCCGCATTGCACAGCATCGCCGCCTGCTCGGCCACCAGGCGGTCGCGCTGACTGATGCCGGTGGTATCGATCAGCACGATCTTGCGATTGCCGAGTTCCGCCAGGATGCGGCGCAGCTCGCCCGCATCGCGCACCGAATGGGCGGGCACGCCCATCAGGCGGCCGTAGATCTGCAACTGTTCCAGTGCGCCGATCCGGAAATTGTCGGTGGTCAGCATGGCGACCTGCTCGCGGCCTTCGCGGGCGACGCAGCGGGCCGCCAGCTTCGCCAGGGTCGTCGTCTTGCCGACGCCGGTCGGACCAACCAGCGCATACACGCCGCCGCCCAGGAACTCGTCTTCGGAGCGCAGCACGGGCAGGTGCGTCACCAGCTCGTTGCGCGCCCACGCCTGGGCGGCTTCCGGCGTCATCCCCTCGGGCAGGCGCTCGACCAGCGTGCGCACCAGTTTCGTGCTGAAGCCGGCGTCCAGCAGGCTGCGGAACAGCGCGGCGGCGGCGGGCTCGCGGCCCGGGCCTTGGCGGCCGCCCCAGAGCAGGCCGTCCATGCGGCTTTCCAGGGCGCCGCGCAAGGCGCTGATCGCGTCCTGCAGGCCGGCGGCGGCATCGCCCGGCAAGGCCGTCTGCGGCATGGCCGGGGACTGGCGCAGCGGCGCGTCCGGCATACGGGCCATGGACGGCGCCGCCGCGGCCGGCGCGTAGGCCGGCGCGGGCGCGGCCGGCGGCGCTGCGGTCGTCGCGGCCGGCGCCGGAGGGGCCGCCATGGGCCGGGGCGCCGGCGCCATGGCCGGAGGCTCCGCGCGCGCAGGCGCGGCGGCGATCGGCGCGGGCGCGGCCTCTTGCGCCTGCGCCGGCGCGGCGTAGGCCGACTGATAGGCGGCGATCGAACGCGTGGGCGTCATATAGCCGGACGGCGGCGGGGGCGCGGCGGGCGCTGCGGGCATGGCCGGCATCGCGGGAGCCGATGCCGGCCTCCCTGCCGACGCGGCGGGAGGCGCGGAAGGATCGCGCGGCGGCGTCTGCGCGGGCGCATCGTCGAAAGCGCCATCCACGGTGGCCAGCACCTCCACGCCGCCATCGACGCTGCGGTTCGAAACGATCAGCGCGTCCGGCCCGAGGACCTGGCGCACCTGGCGCATCACTTCGCGGCTGTTGATCCCAAAGAAACGGCTTATCTTCATGCCCCATTGCCTCCGCCGATCAGCGCGGTCACGCGGACCATGCGCTCATCGGGTATTTCCGTATTCGACAACACGCCCAGCTGCGGCAGGTGATGCCGCAGGAAGCGCGACAGCGGCGCGCGCAGGACCGGCGACACCAGCAGCACCGGGGCATTGCCCTGCGATTCCTGCCGTTCGACGGCCGCCTGCGTTTCCCGCAGCAGCGTGTCGGCCAGTCCCGGCTCCAGGCCGCCGCTGGTCGTCATGGCCTGCGACAGCACGCGCTCGAGCTTCACGTCCAGGCCGATGACCCGCAACTCGCCGTCGCCCGGGAACCATTGCTGCGTAATGGCGCGGCCCAGCGAGCGGCGCGTCAGCGCGATCAGCTCGTTGATGTCGGGCTGGCTGCCGGAGCCCGCGGCCTGCGCCGCCAGGCGCGGTCCGTGCTCGGACAGCGTGTCGATAATGGTCCGCATGTCGCGGATCGGCACCTCCTCCGACAGCAGGCCCTGCAGCACCTTCTGCAACACCGTGAGAGACAGGGTCTTGGGCACCAGGTCTTCGATCAGCTTGGGCGCGTCGCGGCCGATGCGGTCCAGCAGCTGCTGGACTTCCTGGCGGCCCAGCAGGTTCGAGCCATGGCGATGCATCAAGTGGTTCAAGTGCGTCGCGACCACCGTGCCCGCGTCCACCACCGTGTACCCCGCCACCTGCGCCTGGTCGCGCAGGCTGCCGTCGATCCACAGCGCGGGCAGGCCGAAGGCCGGATCGGTGGTGGGGGTGCCCTTGATCTGCATGGTCACGCCGCCCGGGTCGATGGCCAGCCATTGGCCGGGCATCGCCACGCCATGCCCCACTTCCACGCCAGACAGCAGGATGCGGTAATCGTTGGGCTTGAGCTCCAGGTTGTCGCGGATATGCACGACCGGCGGCAGGAAGCCCACGTCCTGCGCGAACTTCTTGCGCAGGCTGCGGATGCGGTGCAAGAGCTCGCCGTTCTGGGCATGGTCCACCAGCGGTATCAGGCGATAGCCCACTTCCAGGCCGAGCTGGTCCACCATGGAAACGTCGTCCCAGCTGGCCTCGGCCGCGGCGGCCTGCGCCTGGGTGATCGCCTGCGGCGGCACCTCCGCCGCGGCGGCGGCCGCGGCGCTCCGGCGCTTGTGCAGCAGCCAGCCGCCCCAGGCCAGCGCGCCGGCCAGCGTCAGGAAGGCGATGTGCGGCATGTTGGGGATCAGCCCCATGATGCCGATGATGCCGGCGGTCAGGAACAGCACGCTGGGATTGGAGAACAGCTGGCTGATGATCTGCTGGCCGATGTCCTGGTCGGTGGAAACGCGCGACACGACCACGCCCGCCGCGGTGGAGATCACCAGGGCCGGGATCTGGGCGACGAGGCCGTCGCCGATGGTCAGCAGCGTATAGACGCGGCCCGATTCGCTCATCGACATGTCGTGCTGCGCCACGCCCACGATCAGGCCGCCGATGATGTTGATCGCCATGATGAGCAGGCCGGCGATGGCGTCGCCGCGCACGAACTTGCTGGCGCCGTCCATGGAGCCGAAGAAATCCGACTCCTGCGCCACTTCCGCGCGGCGCTTGCGCGCCTCGTCTTCGCCGATCAGGCCGGCGTTCAGGTCCGCGTCGATCGCCATCTGCTTGCCGGGCATGGCGTCCAGCGTGAAACGCGCGCCCACTTCCGCGATACGCCCGGCGCCCTTGGTGATGACGATGAAGTTGATGATGGTCAGGATCACGAAGACGATGATCCCGACGGCGAAATTGCCGCCCACCAGGAAGTGGCCGAAGGCTTCGATGACCTTGCCCGCCGCGTCCGGGCCGGTGTGGCCATGGAGCAGCACCACGCGGGTCGACGCCACGTTCAGCGACAGGCGCAGCAGCGTGGCGAACAGCAGGACGGCCGGGAAGGCGGCGAAGTCCAGCGGCTTGCGCGTGAACATGGCCACCAGCAGGATCATCACGGACAACGCGATATTGAAGGTAAACAGCAGGTCCAGCAGGAACGTGGGCAGGGGCAGCACCATCATGCCCAGCACCATCACGATCAGGATCGGACCGGCCAGCAGCCGCGCGTGCGTGGCTCCGCCACTCTTCAACATGGTGAGCAAAGCGCTCATTCCTTAAACTCCTTGTGCTGCGGTGTTGGCCTGCGGGTCCAGCTCGGCCGGCACGGCCAGCCGGGTCGGGGCCTCCGGTTCGGCCCCCCATCCCGATCGCCAGGAGCGCAGCTGGAAGACCCACGCCAGCACTTCTGCCACCGCGGTATATAGCTCGGCCGGGATTTCCTTCCCCAGCTCGACGTGTTGATGCAGGGCGCGCGCCAGCGGCGGCGCCTCCAGTGTCGGGATACGGTGCTCCGCCGCCAGCTCGCGGATCTTGGCCGCGATCAGGCCTGTGCCCTTGGCCAGCACCCGCGGCGCCCCGTGCTTGTCCTCGTCGTACTTCAGCGCCACCGCGTAATGGGTCGGGTTGGTCACGACCACGTCCGCCTTGGGCACTTCCGACATCATCCGGCGCCGCGCCGCCTGGCGCTGCTGCTGGCGGATGCGCGCCTTCACGTGCGGGTCCCCTTCGCTTTCCTTGTGTTCCTGGCGCACGTCTTCCTTGGACATGCGCAGCTTCTTCAGGTGGCTCCAGATCTGCCAGGGCACGTCCAGCAGCACGACGATCAGCAGGGACGATACGATGAAGGCGCAGCACATCGCCACCAGCGTAAGGGCCTTGGTGAGCGCGGCCGATGGCGCGACGTGCATCAGGCTCAGCATGTCGTCGTGGTAGCTCCAGATCACCCAGACGGCCACGCCGCCCACCAGCGCGGCCTTGGCCAGCGCCTTGATCAGTTCCACCACGGTCTGCGACGAAAACATCCGCTTCAGGCCCGACACCGGGCTGAGCTTGGAAAAATTGAACTGCAGGGGCTTGCCCGAGATGACGATGCCGCCCAGCAGCACGCTGGACAGGACCGCGACCACGGCCAGCAGCCCGAAGATCGGCAGCAGCACCAGCAGGATCTGGCCGAAGCCGTCCACCGCCCGTTCGACCATCACGCCGGGATCGGCGACGACGCGCTGGTCGAAGCCCAGTCCGTTGCGCAGCACGCCGCTCAAGGACCGGTAGAGCGAGGACCCGCCCGCCCAGATCGCCCCGACGCCGGCGGCCAGCATCATGAACGTGCCCAGCTCGCGGGAACGCGCAATCTGCCCCTCCTCGCGCGCCTTTTCCAGGCGCCTGGGAGAGGCGGCTTCGGTTTTTTCGAGGTCGCTTTCTTCGGCCATGCTCTGCGGTGTCGTTGCGGCTCGCGGATTCTGGGATTGCGAGCTGCCCGCCGAGATTCTAGGAGGCCCCGGGGTTTGGCGATAAGCCAAGAAACGGGGGGAAAGCGGCGCTATTCCTGGATGCGTCCCGGCCCCGCCTGCGCCGCCCGGGCGGGAACGCCCCGCGCGCCGTATCCCTCCGCCGCGTCAGCCGGCCGCGGGAACCGCCCGATGGCCCGCGCCGCCCGCCTCCAGCGCCGCCTGGAAGCGTTCGTAGTCCAGGCCGATCCGCACCGCGCCCCAGTGCTCCGGCCCTAAATAAACGGGAAGGGAAATGTCGTTGACGATTTCGCCGGTGTCGCGCGAATAGGTCTGGAACAGCGCCGCGCCGGTATTGGCGGCCAGCCGGGCGCCCACGGGATCGTCGAAGATCCGCTTGTGCCGCACCCGCACGATGTCCTGCGCCGCAATGCCGGTCGGCTCGTGGGAAAACTGGCTGTTGTGCGCCGGCGCATAGCCCCGGTTGTCCACCAGGATCGTATAGATCCCGCCCGGCACCGACGCCAGCACCTGGTCCAGCAAACGGGTCAGGGGCCCTTCGATCTCGCGGTCGTACGCCGTGTGATAGCGCGGCGGCTCGCTGCCCGGAATGCGCCGGTAATGGCGGTCGAATACGTCGGCCCCGCCCTTCCTGGCCCCTTCCAGCAGGCTGGCGGCCGCATCCCGGAAGGCCTCGAGCGCGTCCGACAGCCCGTCGAATGCCGTATTGCCGGCGCGCATGTCGGCCAGCACCTCCTGCACGCTTTCGGTCTGGCGGCGGATGCGGTCGATCTCGCCGGACATGCTGCCCATGCGCTGCAGCACGTCCGCGCTGAGCGCGGCGATGCGCCCCACTTCCTGGCTCATGTCGTGATTGGTGGCGTCGACCTCGCCGATCGCCTGCACCACCTCGGCCACCTGCCGGTTCATGTTGCCGAAGTCGTCCACGAAACGCTGGAAATCGGAGCAGGTCCTGTCCAGGACCTGGCCCGAGGCGTCGACGTCGTCGCGCAGGCTGCCGGTCTGGCGTTCGGTGCTCTCGACCAGCTCCAGCATTTCGCCGCTATGCCGGGCGATGTCGCCGGTGGCGGAATTCACGCGCTCGGCCAGCCGGCCGACCTCGCTGGCCACCACCGCGAAGCCGCGTCCTGCGTCCCCCGCCCTGGCCGCCTCCACGCCCGCGTTCAGCGCCAGCAGCTGCGTCTGCAAGGCGATGTCCTTGATCAGTTTGCTGGTGTCGCCCACCGAACGGGCACGCGTGCTCAATTGCCCGACCACCTCGCTGAAGGCAGCCATTTCGCGCGTCATGCGGTCGACGCGCAGCTTGACCTCGGACAGCTCCGCCAGCGCCTGCTCCGCCGCCTGGAGATTGTGTCCGGATACCTGCGCGATCTCGCGGGCGTGGTTCGAGGTCGATGCCGACAGCGCCTCGATCTGCGTGCCGCTCGCGGCCAGCGCCTGGGCGGCGCGGGCCTGTTCCTGGGCCAGCTGCGAGCAGCGCCCCGCCTGGTACTGAGTCCGCGCCGCGTTCAGCGCGATTTCGATGCTGGATTGCCGGACGGTGATGATGCGCCGGCGGATCTGCCCCAGGAAGCGGTGCAACGGCCAGGCGGCCGGGCTGATCGACAGGGCGCGTTCCGACAGCATGGCGTCGCCCCGATTGAGGCGGCGCAAGAGTCCCCACATGCCGCCCAGGCGGAATACGGATCTGGCCAAGATGAACCTCCTTGTGCTGGCCCGGATCGCCTTCTATGGGCATCCGTTGCCTGGCGCGCGTTGCGCCTGTCTCGTGCTGCGAGGCCCCGATTCTTATGGCGGGAAGTCTATCGGCCGGGCGCGGATTGCGCCCTTAGGGATTACGTCCATGCAGGGGCGCGCCGCCGGAGGGCATATCCGCCGGCGCCGCCCGCGCGGCCTAGAAGCCCAGGCTGGCCAGCAGGTCGTCGACCTGATCCTGGCTGGTGACCACGTCGGCCTTGCCCTGCGGGCTGATCTGCGGGCCGTTGAGCAGGCTGTTGGCCTCCTCGCGGCGCTCCTGCGGCACGTTGTCGAGCAGGACCTGCAGCAGCTCGCGTTCGATCGCGCCCACCACGTCCATCATGCGCATGATGACCTGTCCCGTCAGGTCCTGGAAATCCTGCGCCATGATGATTTCCATCAAATGCGACTGGGTCTGTTGCGCCTGCTTCGGCACGTCCTGCAGGTACGCGCGCGTGTCCTTCACCAGTTCGCGCGCCTCCGGCAGCTCCAGGGGCTGGTCGTACCATTGCTGCCAGCGCGTATCCAGCGCCTGCGCGGAGCGCGACAGCTTGTCCTGGAGCGGGCCGGCCTGCTCGGTCGCGTTCAGCACGCGGTTGGCGGCCTGCTCGGTCATCTGCGCCACGTAGCGCAGGCGGTCCCGGGCGTCCGGGATGGCGGTGGCCGCGTCCTTGATCGCCTGGTCCAGGCCAAGCTCGCGCATGCTGTCGCGCAGCATGCGCGTCAGCGATGCGATGCGGTGTATCAGGTCGGGGGAATCCGCCGGATCAACATTTTCCGTCGTGCTCATTGCGCGCCTCAGCCAGCGATTTTCTCGAAGATCTTGGTGAGCTTCTCTTCCAGCGTCGCCGCGGTGAAAGGCTTGACCACGTAACCGTTGGCGCCGGCCTGGGCCGCCGCGACGATGTTCTCTTTCTTGGCCTCGGCCGTCACCATCAGGACCGGCAGCGACGCCAGCGAGGCGTCGGCGCGGATCTGCTTGAGCATTTCGAGCCCGTCGAGATTCGGCATGTTCCAGTCGGACACGACGAACTGGAAGCCGCCGTTGCGCAGCTTTTCCAGCCCGATGGCGCCGTCTTCGGCCTCATCCACGTTCTCGAAGCCCAGCTCCTTGAGCAGGTTGCGGATGATGCGCCGCATGGTGGGGAAATCATCCACCACCAGAATCTTTATGCCCTTGTCTACCATCTTCTACTCCAGAAAAAATGTGCTTGGGAACGATCGTCGGCCCGCGTCAGACGCGGTGGCCACGGTCGCCCAGGCGAGTCAGAATGCGTTCGCTCATCGCGGACAACGAAACCACTTCATCCGCGGCGCCGATGGCGATCGCCTCGCGGGGCATGCCGAAAACCACACAACTGGCCTCGTCCTGCGCGATCGTGTGCGCCCCGGCGCGGCGCATCGCCAGCATGCCGGCGGCGCCGTCCTTGCCCATGCCGGTCAGGATGACGCCGATGGCGTTCTTGCCGGCGGCGACGGCCGCGGAGTTGAACAGGACGTCCACCGACGGACGGTGGCGGTTCACCGGCTCGCTGGCTTCCAGTTCGATCACATAGTTGGCCCCGCTGCGGCCCAGGCGCATGTGCGTCTCTCCGCCCGGCGCCAGGTATACGTGGCCCGGCAGCACCCGGTCTCCATGCACGGCCTCGCGCACCGTGACGGCGCACAGCGCGTCCAGCCGTTGCGCAAAGGAACGAGTGAAACCCGCAGGCATGTGCTGGGTGATCAGGATCGCCGGGCTGTCCGGCGGCAGCGGCTGCAGGACCTCGCGGATGGCCTCGGTTCCGCCCGTGGACGCCCCGACGATCACCAGCTTTTCCGAACTGGCCAGCGGCCGGCGCAGCATCGGCGCGGGCGCGGCCTGGGCGGAATGCGGCGTGGGCGCGCGCAGCTTGGCGCGAGACGCCGCGCGGATCTTGTCCGCGATGATTTCCGTGTATTCGAGCAGGCCGTCGCGGATGCCAAGCTTGGGCTTGGTCACGAAATCGATCGCGCCCAGCTCCAGCGCGCGCAGCGTGATTTCTCCGCCACGCTCCGTCAGCGACGACACCATCACCACCGGCATCGGCCGCAGCCGCATCAGCTTTTCCAGGAAATCCAGCCCGTCCATGCGGGGCATTTCCACGTCCAGCGTCAGCACGTCCGGATTGTGCCGCTTGATCAGCTCCCGTGCCACCAGGGGGTCCGGCGCCGTCGCGACCACTTCCATGTCGGGCTGGCTATTGATGATCTCGGTCATCAATCCGCGCACCAACGCGGAATCGTCCACACACAAAACGCTTATTTTTTTCATTGTTGCTGCCCCGTTCAGGCCCTGCCTACACATTCGTAGACCGTCTGCCCGCGCAGACGGAAGTCCCGGCTGATGTAGGTGAAGTTCTCGGAGTGGCCCGCAAACAGCAGCCCGCCGGGTTTGAGCAGCGGCACGAAGCGCTCCAGAATCTTCGCCTGGGTGGGTTTATCGAAATAAATCATTACATTGCGGCAGAAGATCACGTCGAACTTCTCGTTGATCTGCCAGGCCGGCGACAACAGGTTCAAGGTCTCGTAGCGCACCATGTCCACGATCTCCGGACGCACTCTCACCTGCCCCGCATTGGCGCCCCGGCCCTTCAGGAAAAAGCGCCTGAGGCGCTCGCCCTCCATCTTTTCCACGCGTTCCTGGGGATAGACCGCGGCGCGCGCCCTGGCCAGCACGTTGGTGTCGATATCGGTGGCCAGCACCGTGCTCGATCCCGCGCGCGGGCCCAGCGCCTCGACCAGCGTCATGGCGATGGAGTACGGCTCTTCTCCGGTGGAAGCGGCGCAGCACCACACCGATACCGGCCCGCCTCGCCGCCTGGCGAAATCGGCCAGTATCGGGAAATGGTGCGATTCCCGGAAGAACGCGGTGAGGTTGGTGGTCAGCGCGTTGACGAAATCTTCCCATTCGGCCGCGCCCGGCTCGTTCTCGAGCTGGTCCAGGTAGCTGCCGAAATCCTGCAGGCCGAGCGCACGCAGGCGCCGCGCCAGCCTGCTGTAGACCATTTCACGCTTGTGCGTGCCGAGCGAAATGCCGGCGTGCGCATGGATCATCTTGCGCACGCGCGAAAAATCGGCGTCGCGAAAATCGAATTGGCGGTCCACCGGAATCGACGGCGGCGCGTATGCCGAAGTTGCCACGGCGGTCCTCAGTGCCCAAGCGCAAGCGCATCGGGCGCCTGCAGCTGCGCGCCATCATCCGGCGAGCGTACCGAGGACAGGCGGTGGGCCGGCACCTCGATCACTTCGCCCGCGTTGATCTTGAAGACGGCCACCGCTTCGGCCAGGCGCTGCGCCTGTTCCTGCAGCGAGCCCGCGGCCGCCGCCGCCTCTTCCACCAGCGCCGCGTTCTGCTGCGTCACCTCGTCCATCTGCGA
>NZ_JBLZXF010000048.1:0-21870 GCF_050285585.1 Achromobacter sp.
CACCGCCACCTTCGAACCGCCGACCGAGGACGAAGTCCCGTTCGGCAAGAATCCGCGCTTCTAGCGCGGCGCGCGGCCCCGGCTGCCCGGCTGCTATCCGGGGCCGGAGTCGGCCAGGGCCGTCACACGGCGGCAAAAGCGAGCGGCGCCGCCGTCTTCTCCCGCAACGCGTCCCGCGAGACGCCGGGCGCCAACTCCTGCACGACCAGGCCTTCGCCCGTGACGTCCATTACCGCGAGGTCGGAGATGATCCGGTGCACCACGCCCCTGCCGGTCAGCGGCAGCGAGCACTGTTCCATGATCTTCATGCCGCCATCGCGCGTGTTGTGCTCCATAAGCACGATCACCCGGCGAGCGCCCCCGACCAGATCCATGGCGCCTCCCATGCCCTTGACCATCTTCCCCGGAATCATCCAGTTCGCCAGATCGCCCTGCGCGCTGACCTGCATCGCTCCCAGGATGGTGAGATCCATGTGCCCGCCCCGGATCATGGCGAACGACATGGACGAGGAACAGATCGATGCGCCGGGCGCCATCGTCACCGTCTGCTTGGCGGCGTCGATAAGATCGGGGTCGATTTCATCCTCGTACGGAGGCGGTCCGATGCCGATCAGCCCGTTCTCCGATTGAAGCCAGACCTGCATATCGGCGGGCACGTACTGCACCACTTTGGTGGGCAGCCCTATGCCCAGGTTCACGTAGTCGCCGTCGCGCAGTTCCCGCGCCGCGCGCGCCGCCATCTGTTCATGTGTCCAAGCCATCGCGCATTCTCCTTACTGGGGCCGTGAACGGAAACTCTTGCGCTCGACCCGCTTCTCCGGGTTGGGAACGACGACGATGCGATCGACGAAGATGCCCGGCAGGTGCACGTCATCGGGATCGATCTCTCCCTCGTCCACCAGCTCCTCCACCTCGGCTATCGTTACCGCGCCTGCCATCGCCACGTCGGGATTGAAATTGCGCGCGGTTCGCGCGAAGACGAGATTGCCGGACCGGTCTGCGCGTTTGGCCTTCACCAGCGAGACGTCCGCGCGCAGCGCCAGCTCCATGATGTAAGTCTGGCCGCCGAACTGCCGGGTCTCCTTGCCTTCCTCGACCACGGTGCCCACACCCGTTCTTGTAAAAAATGCCGGGATTCCCGCCCCGCCCGCCCGCAGGCGCTCGGCCAGCGTCCCTTGCGGGTTGAATTCCAGCTCCAACTCACCGCTCAGGTACTGTCTTTCGAACTCCTTGTTCTCGCCCACGTACGAGGCGATCATGCGCTTGATCTGGCGCGACTGCAGCAGCAGCCCCAATCCAAAGTCATCGACGCCGGCGTTGTTGCTGATGCAGGTGAGATCGCCGACGCCGCTTGCGCGCATCCCGGCTATCAACGCCGAGGGTATGCCGCAAAGGCCGAAGCCTCCCACGGCTATGGTTTGGCCGTCCGTGATCACCCCGTCCAGGGCGCCGGCCACATCTCCGTATATCTTTCTCATTCTCTAACCGAAGTAAGGGGGTTGAGTGCGTACCAACGCCTCAGATACTAGGGATTCGAGCAAGCCGGAACAATGGATTCGGCGCAACCTTATTGTGCAATTCTGCACAGCACTCAAGCGGGCGGGTGGAAAAGCGCCGGTTGTGATTCGACTTGCTCGCGGATGAAGCGCCAGGCGAACTGGTAGCGCTTGATTCTCAGCAGGTCTTCGGGCGCCGCGATCCACAGGCTGCGCGTGATGAGCGGCTTGTCGGGAAAAACACTGATCAGGTCGCCGCTCCGGATATTGGCGACATAGGGTGTGAGCAGCACCAGCCCGAGTCCGGCGGCGGCGGCCGAGCGCTGTGCCAGCACGCTGTTTGAGGTGAAGCAGCGCTTGGGTTCGGCGACCAGTTCTTCCAGCACGCGATAGCGCTCGCTGACCGAGCCATCATGGATGTAGTCCACGAAATCGTGCTCGGCGAGGTCGCCGAGTTCGCGGATCGGAGGATGGCTCTTCCGGTAGCCGGGCGAGCAGTACAGGAAGTAGTCGATCTGCGCGAGCCTGGCGACCTTGTACCGACCCATCTCCGGCGGATCGAGCGTGACCAGGATTTCGACCTCGCGCGTCACGAGGCTGGGAAACTGGGGCTGGGCCATCAACTCGATGCGCAGCCCCGGATGCTTCTGGCGCAGCTGGGCCATGCCCGGCGCAAGCACGTGTATGCCGAATGCCTCCGGCGTGCCCACTCGCACATTGCCCTTGATGAAGTCCGCGACCTCCAGGCTCTCCTCGACGGCAGCCAGCAGCGCGCTTTCCATCCTCTCGGCGTGGGGGATCAATGCATGGCCGGCGTCCGTCAGGGAGTAGCCGCTACGGCGACGGTCGAACAGCACCACCCGCAAGGTAGCCTCCAGCCTGTCGATGCGCCGCGACACCGTGGAGTGCTCGATGCCGAGCTTCTCTCCAGCATCGGAGATGGTTCCGAGCCGGGCCACGGCAAGGAAAACTCTCAGGTCGTTCCATTCAGGGTGCTTATCCATGGCTCATTGTGCATCAGCGCACAGTAAGGGTGCAACGGTGACCTTTGATAAAGCGAATGCGGATCGCACAATTGCGCCAGCAGTTGCACACAAGCACGCGTTCCCGCACCGAGCAGCAGCGCTCGTGCCGCCGAAAACGCCCGCCAAATCACGTGTATGGAGTTGGAGTCGAGAATGACTGAAAGCCACCGTTATAAGCATTACACGGCGATCGAATTCGACCGTCCCCTGGAACGCGTCCTGCGCCTGACGCTGAACAATCCCGAGCGCATGAATTCGCTGGATTCGCGGGGCCACGCCGAACTGGCGGAGGTCTGGCGCGAGATCGACACCGATCCGGACGTCAGCGCGGTGATCATACGCGGCGCAGGACGGGCTTTCTCGGCCGGCGGCGACTTCCGCATGCTGGAAGAGATCAATGACGATTTCAAGGCCAGGGCCCGCGTCTGGCGCGAAGCCCGCGACCTCGTCTACAACCTCATCAACTGTTCCAAACCCATCGTTTCCGCGATTCACGGCCCGGCGGTCGGCGCGGGCCTGGTAGCGGCCTTGCTGGCCGACATCTCGATCGCGGCCAGGTCCGCTCGCATCGTGGATGGACACACCAAGCTGGGCGTGGCCGCGGGCGACCATGCTGCCATCATCTGGCCCTTGCTCTGCGGCATGGCCAAGGCCAAATACCACCTGATGTTGTGCGAACCGGTGAACGGCGAGCAGGCCGAAGCCCTGGGCCTCGTCTCCTTGTGCGTCGACGACGACGCGCTCCAGGACAAGGCGCTGGAGATCGCGGGGAAACTCGCGGCGGGCGCGCCGGCCGCGCTACGGTGGACCAAGTACGCGCTGAACAACTGGCTGCGCCAGGCCGGCCCCATCTTCGACACTTCCCTGGCCCTGGAATTCATGGGTTTCGGCAGCCCCGAGGCGCGCGAGGGCGTGAGCGCGCTGCAGGAGCGGCGCGCGCCGAAGTTCGATCTGGACATCGCCATCTAGGCGGAGCGGCGCGCATGGAACCAATCAAAACGGTGGCCTTCGTCGGCGCTGGAAACATGGGCGGCCCAATGGCGCTCTGCGTGGCGCGCGCCGGTTTCGACGTCATGGTCTGCGATCTCGATCCCGCGGTGCGCGAGGGCTTTTCGCGCATCGGCATCCCCGCCACCGCCGATGTGACGGACTGCGCCGCGGCGGACGCGATCATCGTGCTGCTCGCCAATGACGCGCAGATCACGGGCGCGCTGCTCGGCGAGCGCGGGCTGGCCGGCGCCATTCCTGCCGGCCGGCGTCCCATCATATGCATGATGAGCACTACCCTGCCAGCAACGCTGCGCGCGCTGGAGGCGCCGCTGGCCGCGGCGGGCGCGCGCCTGCTCGACGCGCCCGTCAGCGGCGGCATCATCGGCGCGCGGGAAGGCACGCTCACCATCATGCTGGGCGGCAACCCCGTCGACCTCCAACAGACGCAGACGCTGATGCGCGCAATGGGAACGCGCATTTTCCATTGCGGCGCGCTGGGCTCGGCCGCGGTCGCCAAGATCATCAACAACATGCTGTGCGTGGCCAATATGTTCCTGACCGCCGAGGCCATCGAACTGGCGCAGGCGCATGGACTGCCCTTCGAAACCCTTGCGCCCATCCTGGATGTCAGCACCGGGAAGAACTTCCTGACGGCGGACGCGGCCGTGGGACGGGCGCAGTACCGCGCCTGGGCCCCGACCGAAGAGGCCTTTGCAGCCATCCACCGCATTGTCGGCAAGGACCTGCACCTGGCCCAGGCGCTGGGCGAACTGGCCAGCCTCGACCTCGGGCTGCTTAAGCAAGTCTCGCGCTATGTGGACGAAGGCGGCGGCGCCGCCGCCACCCGCTGGACCCGCGCCGGGCTGGTATCCGGCCCGGCATAACGACATACCGGACTTCCGGTACCAGCCGGCCCACGCCGGCAAACCACTACACCTATAAATACGGAGATAACAGGATGAAGAACCTCAACAGCGTTCTCGCCGCGGCATCGTTGACGGCGGCCTCCCTGCTGTCGGGCAGCGCCCACGCGCAGGAATCCAAAACCTTGATACTCGGCGTGTCGGCGCCGATGTCGGGCGCCGCAGCGACCTGGGGGCTGGGACAGGAATGGACCGCCAAGCAGGCCGCCCGGGAAATCAACGACGCGGGCGGCGTGAAGATCGGCGGCACCACCTACAAATTCGAGGTCCGCGCGTACGATAACAAGTACAACGCCGCCGAAGGCACCAAGGTCGCGCAGAACATCGTAAACCGCGACAAGTCGCGCTACGTCGTCGGCAGCATCGGCACCGCGCCCATCCTGGCGCTGCAATCGCTGACCGAGCGCAACCACGTCATTCTGTTCACGTCGGCCTGGGGCAAGACCGTCAAGGGGCCGACCAAGCCCTACACCCTGACCCAGTCCGCGACGCCGTTCGAGATCCTGGAGCCGCTGTACGCCTACGTCAAGGGCAAGCACGCCTCGATCAAGACCGTCGCCATGCTCAACCCCAACGATGCCACCGGCAAGGAAACCGAGCCGGTCGCGCAGCAGGCCTGGGAGAAACTGGGCGTCAAGGTAGTCTCCGTCAACTGGTACGAACGCGGCACCACCCAGTTCCAGCCCATCGCGCAGAAGCTGGCGGCGGCCAAGCCGGACGTCATCGACCTGGGCGTCTCCCCTCCCGCGGATGCGGGCGTCCTGTTCCGGGAGCTGGCTGTGCTGGGTTGGGACGGCGTAAAGGTGCAGCCGGTCGGCACCGGCGCGGCGCAACTCGTGGACATCGGCGGCAAGGCGGCCGATGGCGTCTACATGGGCTTCTCGGGCGATTATGCCGGCGCCCAGGCAACCAGCAAGCAGCGCGAACTCAACGAGGGGATGAAGAAGGCTGTCGGCGAATCGCTCAATCCGCTGCAGCTGGCGCCCTACGACTCCGTCTACGCCCTAAAGGCGGGCATGGAGGCGGCGCAGAGCATCGAGCCCGCCGAGATCCTGAAAGTCCTGCCCAAGATCGTTTTCGACACCTCCTACGGCAAGACCGCGTTCGGCGGCGAAGCCACTTACGGCTCGCCCCAGCAGCTGCTCGTCCCGGTCATGATCACGCAGATCCAGGACGGCAAGCTGGTCGAAGTGGAGCGCGTGGTTCCGCAAGAGCTCCAGCAACGCCTGGCCGCAGGCAAGTAAACAACACACCGGACGGTTACGAGTCGGGGGGAGACAAGTTGGACGTCTACATGCAATTGATCACGAACAGTATGCAGATCGCCGCGGCATACATACTGTTCTCGCTGGGCCTGACGCTGATCTTCGGCGTCATGCGGATCGTCAACTTCGCGCACGGGGAGTTCTTCACGCTGCCCTTGCTGGTCATGGGCGTGACGGTTCCGCTGCTCGCGAGCGCCCAATTGCCGCTGGTCGTGTCTTATGCGCTGGGCGGCGCGCTGGGAATCGCCGTGACGCTGCTGCTGGGAGGACTGATCTACAAGTTCGCCCTGCAGCGGTTCCAGCGCGACATGACCGGATCCTTCGTGGTGTCGGTCGGCCTCTCGCTCCTGCTCCAGGGCATTTTCCTGGAAGCCTTCGGCGGCGTTCCGAACAAGCTGCCCGCGCTGGTCGAAGGCACCGTGAACATCATGGGCGCCTACATCACCATCCAGCGGTTGATCATCACGTGCTGCGCGCTGCTGGTGGCCGCGCTTATGTGCTGGACCATTGTTTCCAGCCGCCTGGGCAAGGCCTTGCGCGCGGTTTCGGAAGACCACGAAGCGGCGATGCTGCAGGGCATTCCCTACCGCCGGATCGCCCTTGCCGGCTTTTTCATCGCCACCGCGCTCGCCGCGATCGCGGCCGTGCTGCTCTCACCCGTAACGGTTTCCAGCCCCATCATCGGCAGCGACTATCTCATCCGCGGCTTCATCGCGATCGTGATCGGCGGGCTGGGCAGCATTCCGGGCGCGATCCTCGGCAGCCTGCTGATTGCCGTGATCGAGAGCCTGGGCGGCTATTACTTCGATCCCACCTGGGCCACGATCACGATGTTCGCCCTGACCATGTTTGTACTACTCGTTCGCCCGAAGGGGATTCTCGGAAATGGCTAAACCGCTACTCGCTCCCGCAATCGCGTCGGCCGGCCTGGTGCTGCTGGCCGGCATCCTGCTCCAGGGCGGCGGCCTCACCGCCAGCCTGGTCCTGTGGCTGGCCATCAACGTATTGATCACGGCCAGCTTCCGTTTCGTCACCTTGATCGGCGAGCTCAACTTCGCCGTGGCCGGCTTCGTCGGCCTCGGCGCCTATATGGCGGGCGTCGGAACCGTATCGCTGCATTGGCCCTTCCTGCTCGCGCTGGCCGCCAGCGCCGTCTTCGCAGGACTGATCAGCCTGGTCTTCGGCTATATCACCCTGCGCGCCAAGGGCCCCTACTTCATGCTCATCAGCTTCGCTTTCACGGAAGTGATACGCATGATCTACACCAAGACCGAGGCGATCGGCGGAAGCTCCGGCATGGTCGGAATCTTTCCGCCCGCCTACCTCGACGGCTACCTCCCTGCCGTCGTCGTCGGGGTGGTAGTGCTGCTGCTGTGGACGCTCTGGTTCATCGAGAAGTCCGATTTCGGCAAAGTGCTGGTGGCCATACGCAACAACGACGCCATCGTCGAAACCGTGGGCATCAACGTGCATTTGGCCAAGGTGCTTTGCCTGGCGGTTTCTTCGTTCGTGGCCGGCATCGCCGGCGCCCTGCTGGCCTTCTCGAACAACGTGATCAGCCCCGGCGACTTCGGCTTCCTGCTCGCCGTGTACGCCCTGGCCTATCTGAAGGTCGGCGGCGAATCACACATCCTGGGCGCGGTGGTCGGCGCCATCGTGCTGACCTTGCTGGGACAGTTTGCCTTGAGCTTCGGCCCCTACGAGCACATCTTCTACGGCGCGGCCATCGTCATCTCGGTGCTGTTGCTGCCGGGCGGACTGATCGGGCTGGGCCGCTACCTCGACAAGCGCGCGCCCAGGCTGGCGGGCGCGGCGAAATCCCAAGCCTGAGGCCCCCATGGAAAACCAAGTACTACTCAAAGTCGACGGGATGAGCCGCCGTTTCGGCGGGCTGGTGGCGGTCAAGGAATTGAGCTTCGAAGTGCGCCAGGGCGAAATCCTGGGCCTCATCGGCCCCAATGGCGCCGGCAAAAGCACCACCTTCAACGTGGTCAGCGGTTATTACAAGCCGTCAGGCGGCAGGTTGAGCTTCCTGGGCCGGGACATCACCGGCCAGAGCGCTGCCCGGATCTCCCGCCAGGGCCTGGTCCGGACCTTCCAACACGACAGCATGCTGCGCGACATGAGCGTCTACGACAACATCGTCGTGGGCACTTTCGCGATGATCCGCAGCAAGGCCGAACGCGACGCACGGGTGCGTGAAACGGCGGCGTTGATGGGGCTGGGCGACGTGCTCGACGAGATCGCCGGCAACCTTTCCCACGGACTGCAGCGGCTGGTCAGCATTGCGATCGCGTTCGCCGCCCGGCCCAAGCTGCTCTGCCTGGACGAACCCCTGACCGGCCTCAATCAGACCGAAGCCGCCTCGGTGCTGGCCATCTTCCGCAGGATGCGCGAGGACCACGGCGTTTCGATACTGCTGGTCGAGCACAACATGAAGGCCGTCATGGACATTTGCGACCGCATCGTGGTGCTGGATTACGGCGTGTTTCTGGCCACCGGAAGTCCCGCCGAGATACAACGGGATCCGCGCGTGATTTCGGCCTATTTGGGGAAACGGCATGAACAATGACGGCAATGTGCTCGAAGTCGAGGACCTCTCGGTGATGTACGGCATCGTGCCCGCGGTCAGCGCGGCAAACTTCACGGTGCGGCGAGGTTCCATCTCCACCATCGTCGGCTCCAACGGCGCCGGCAAATCGACCATCATGAAGGCCTTGACCGGCCTGGTCGCCCCCTCTTGCGGCCGCGTCCGCTTCCTTGGCGAAGACGTCACCGGGATGGCGCCGGACGCGCTCGTGGCGCGCGGCCTGGTCCTGGTGCCGGAAGGACGGCGCCTGTTCAAGGCGATGACCGTGGGCGAGAACCTGGAGCTTGGGGCCTATCGGGAAAAGAGCCGGCACGCCATCCGGGAGGGAATGGCCGGCGTGCTGGAACGCTTCCCCGCCCTGAAGAGCCGGCTCAAGTCTCCAGCGGGCAGCCTCAGCGGCGGCCAGCAGCAGATGGTCGCGGTCGGACGCGCCCTGATGGCCCGACCACGGCTATTGCTGCTCGACGAACCCACGATCGGGCTTGCCCCGGCCATCGTCGACACCATCGCGCAGATCATCCAGGACATCGCGGCGGAAGGCGTGGACGTGATGCTGGTCGAACAGAATGCCGAAATGGCGTTGGAGATCGCCACCCACGCCTTCATTCTGGAACGCGGCGAGATCCAGCTTCAGGGCCTGGCCTCTGAACTCGCCCGCAGCGAGGCGGTGCGCAAGGCCTACCTGGGTATTTGATTGCCGGCGGCGCGACGCGCCATCCCTTTTTCCGTTGTTCCTGAGGAAACCATGCACAGACTCGAAGGAAAGGTCGCCTTTATCACGGGCGGCGGCGCCGGCATCGGCCGCGCCAGCGCATTGCTATTCGCCCAGGAAGGCGCGCAAGTCGTCATCGCCGAGCGCGACGCCGCCGCGGGCGAGGAAACGGTCGCCCTGGTGCACGCGCACACCGGCAGCCGCGCCCGCCTCCTGCAGACCGACGTCACCGAACCCGACAGCGTGGAAAAAGCGGTCAGCCAGACCGTTGCGGAATTCGGGCGCTTCGACGTGCTCTACAACAATGCCGGAGGCTCCACCGTCCGAGACAGCCGCGTGACCGACACGCCGTTCGAGGAGTTCTGGTCCAAGATGAAGCTGGACCTGTTCGGCACCTGGCTGGGATGCCGTTACGGCATCCAGGCGATGATGGACGCGGGCCATGGCGGCTCGGTCATCAATAGCACATCGATATTCGCCCTGATCGGCACCCACGGCAAGGACGCTTACACGGCCGCCAAGGGCGCGGTCAGCGCGCTGACCCGCTCCATGGCGGTGGAGTATGCCCGCCACCGGATCCGCGTCAACGCAGTCGCGCCGGGCGCGACCGCTACCGAGCGCGTGCTCAAACTGCTGAAGGATGATGGCGTCACGAGCAAATCCTTGGAAGGCCAGCTGTTCGGCCTGGTGCAGCCCGAGGACATCGCCCACGCGGCGCTGTACCTGGCCAGCGACGAGTCCCGGTCCACCACCGGTCACATTCTTGCCGTCGACGGCGGCTTGACCATTTCTTGAATCCGGCCGACGGCCGGCGCGCCCCAACGGAGCCACCATGTTTCGCCATATCGTGATGCTCAGCTTCAAGGCCCCGCTTTCCGCGCGAGACCATAAGGATATCGTCGACCAATGCCGGGCCATCAAGGAGGCGCTTCCCGGCATAATCGACCTGCGCTTCGTCGCCAACGCGTCGGACCGCGCCCGCTCCTACTCCCATGCTTTCGTGGCAGACTTCATCGACGCCGCCGCCCATGGTCGCTACCAGCAATCGCCGGTCCACGCGCCGCTGAAGCAGAAGGTCATGGCGCTCGGCCAACAGCTCATCGTGTTGGACTACGAAACCTGACCGCCGGCAAGGTCTTCCAGGACTAGCGGCAGCGGCGCCTCGCGGCGTCGGGCGGGCGCGCCCGGACACGGATCGGGCGCGCCTCATTTCCTGCGGGCTTGCCTGTAGAATCGAGTCTAATTTCATTTTGAGACTCGATGAACACGTCCGTTGATCCGTCCTCCGTAAAGCCGGGCATTCGCGAAGTGCGGGTGCTGTCGCGCGGGCTGACCATTCTTTCGGCGTTCGAGCCGAACAACGATTGGTTGAGCAATTCCGAGATCGCCGCGCTCACCGGCCTGCCCAAGCCGACTGTGTCGCGTCTTACCGCCAACCTGCTGGAGGCGGAGTACCTGCAGTATTCGGCCCGCCGGGCCGCCTACCGTCTGGGCACGGCCGTGCTCGCCCTCGGTTTCATCGCGGCCTCGAATCGCGACTTCGTCATGCTCGCACGCCCGCTGATGCAGCAGTTCGCGGACCAGCACCAGGTCTCGGTCGTGCTAGCGTCGCCCGACGCCAGCAGCATGGTCTGCAACGAAGTCGCGCATAGCCGGGACATGCTGTTCACGTTGCGCGTGCGGGCCGGCTCGCGCCTGCGCATGGACCGTTCGGCCCTGGGCCGGGCTTTGATCGGCGCCATGAGCGACGCCGAGCGCGCCGCCTTCATGGACAAACTCAGCGCCGCCGACCCTCAAGCCTGGGAGTTGCTCGACCGCGAAGTCCCTGCCGCGGTATCCCAAATGGCGAGCGACGGCTATTGCATCGCGGCCGGCACCCTGGAGGCCGGAACCAACGGCGCCGCGGTGGTCGTCGACACGCCGGAAGGGCCGCATACCTATGCGCTGGGCTGCGCTGCGCCGTCGAACTCCCTGGAACTGCCGCGGCTCAAACAGGCGGTGATCCCGGACCTGCTGGCCCTCAAGGCCAGGCTCGAAGCCGAACTCAGCAACATGCAGACGGAATGATCATGGTACGGACTCGCCAACTTACACCCGGCGCGCCCCGCGACGATGCGCAAGTGGATTCGCTGCGGCGCGGCCTGGAAGTGCTGCGCCTGTTCGACCTGCGCCACCGCAAGCTGTCGCTGGCGGACATCGCCCGTAAACTCGACCTGTCTCGCCCGACTACCGAAAAACTTGTCCAGACGCTGTTGTCCCACCATTTCCTGCAAGCCACGGGCAACGACAGCTACGAGCCCCACGCCGCCTGCCTGGCGCTGGGACGCGCGGCCAGGAAAGGCCTGGCCGCGAGCCAGGCTGCGCGCCCGCTCATGCGAGAGTTGTCGCAGCGCTTCGGCGTCCACGTCACCCTGAGCACGCGTGACCGGCTGCACATGCTGGTGGTCGAGCATTGCGTACCCGCCGGCCGCGTGCAGCTGGGGCTGACCAGCGGCGCGCGATTTCCCATGGCCAGCTCGGCCTCCGGACGCGCCTATCTCTGGGGACGGCCGCAGGACCAGCGCCAGGAGTTGCTCAGCCAGATCGAAGGCGAGATGCCCCCAGGCACCTCTCGCCAGCTCGCCGACGTCCAGGTCGCTTTTCGCGAGCTCGACGCGACGGGCTGGTGCCATGTCGCCGCGCCCGTCGCCACCCAGACCGCGTCGATCGCCACGCCGGTGAAGCCGGGCTCGGAGTTCGTGCTGGCCGCAATGGCCGTCGGCGGCGATGTCACCGAAGCCATTCTGCGTGACCAGGTAGCGCCCGCCTTGCTTGCCGTGGCGCAGCGCGTCGCGCTTGCGGCCGAAGAGGACGCCTAGCGGGCCCGGTCCAGGGCTTCTACCGCGTCACGCACCGCCCGCAAATGCTCGTCCGACGCGTGGGCGATGGCCTGGAACGCGGCCACGACGTCCAGGTGCGTCGCCAGGGTGTGCTGCTCCGCATCTCGCAGCAGGCGCTTGTGCATGCGCAACGCCTGGGCGGGATGACGCGCGATGCGGCGCGCCAGGTCGCCGGCGCGGCCGGCCAACGACTCATCGCATACCACCTCCGAGACCAGCCCGATGCGCCAGGCTTCCTGGGCATCGATGGGCTCGGCCGTAAAAGCCAGCTCCATGGCCTTGGAGCGACCAACCAGCCGCGGCAACATCCAGGCCCCGCCGTCGCCCGCCACGATACCCAGCCGGGCAAAACTCACCGAGAAGCGCGCACTGCGCGCGGCGATGCGGATATCGCAGAAACAGGCCAGATCGCAGCCCGCCCCGTAGGCCGGGCCATTCACGGCGGCGATGGTCGGAATCTCGATTTCCGCCAGCGCGGCGGGCAATTGGTGCACGGTCTCGCGGTAGCGCGCCTGCACCTGGGCGACGTCGCCGGCCGAAAAGCCCTCTCGTTGCGCCATCTGGCGCAGGTCTCCGCCGGCGCAGAAGGCCTTGCCTACGCCGGTGACGATCAGCACACGGGCCGAGGGATCGGCATTGACTCGCCTCACGTGGCTTGCCAGTTCCTGAAACTGTGAACCGTCGGAGAAGCGGTTCAAGGTGTCGGGATGGCAGAGACTGAGCGTGACGACGCCATCGTCATCGTCGCGCCGCACGAAATCCGGCTCGGAGGCCATGGCTATGCTCCTATCCACCGCGGCACGCGCTTCTCGGCAAAGGCCAGCGGCCCTTCGATCGCGTCGGCGCTGGAGTACACGCGCTCGTGATAGCGGCACGCCGCCTCCAGGCCGCGCTCGCATCCCAGGTCCATGGCCGCCCCGACACTCTTCTTGGCGGCCCACACGGTAAGCGGCGCATTGCCGGCGATCGTGCGCGCGATCGACTGCGCGCGGGCGCGCACCGCGTCGGCCGTGGCTTCGACGTAGTTAACGAAGCCCAATTGGTGAAAACGCTCGATCGGGTGCATTTCGCCGGTGAGCATCAGCTCCAGCATGAAGGGCTGCGGCAACATCCACAACATGGGCACTCCCCAGGGAGACCCTCTCCCCACCTTGGCCTCGGAAATGCCGCCCAGCGTGTCCCGCAGCCCGACCCGGATATCGCTGTTGGCGGCCAGGACCATGCCGCCGGCGGTGAAATGCCCCGTCATGGCGGCGATGATGGGCTTGGGCACGCGGCGCATGCGCTGGTGAAACGGATCGCGGAGCATCTGCAGCATGTCCTTGCCGGAATCGGCGCGCACCTGGGCAGCCTCCTTCAGGTCCATGCCGGCCGAGAAAACCCCGCAGTCGGCAGAGGTCAGGATCACCACGCGCACGGCGTCGTCGCGCTCAACCTCGTCCCACAGGTCCAACAGGCGCTCGCAGATGGCGATGGACAGTGCATTGCGTTGGGCAGGGCGGTCTATGCATATCGTGGCGATGCCATCTTGCACGGAATACAGAACTGGGGCGTCGTTTTTTTTCATGATGCTGGGCGGGCTCGCAAGTCAATGGGAATCAGGACGGTCAGACTGCGGGCCGCGCGCCGGACCGGCGCGCGGCCCGGTTTTCATTCGGGCTTGATGCCCGCTTCCCGGGTCAGCTTGCCATAGTGCGCGCTCTCCTCGGCGATGTACTTGCCGAAGGCCTGGGGCGCCATGGGCGGCAGCAGCTCGTAGCCTACGCCATCGATCTGCTTGCGAACCTCCGGCTGCGCGAGCGCGCCCGTAATTTCCCGGTTGAGCTTTTCTACGACGTCGGGAGGCGTTCCCGCGGGCGCGAACAACCCGTTCCAATTCCCGATCTCGAATCCCGGCAGGGCCTCCTTCATGGCGGGCACGCCGGGGAGTTTTTCCGATCGCGCCGGCGTGATGGCCAAGGGCTTGAGCTTGCCCGAAGTCATGTAGGCCAGGCCTGTGGAAAAATCGATGAACATCATCTGCGTCTGGCCGCCGAGCAGCTCGGACACGGCCTGGCCATAGGCCTTGTACGGGATCTCCGAGATATCGGTATGCGTCATCACACGGAAGGTGCTCCCCGTGATGCGCGTGGTGCTGTTGGCGTAGGGAAACGAGAGTTTCCCCGGGTTCGCCTTGGCGTAGGCGATGAGCTCCGCCACGGAATTCACCGGCACCGAAGGGTTGACCACGAGCGCGTGCGGAACCCCGCCGACGATGGCGACCGGCGCGAAATCCTTCAAGCCGTCATAGGAGATGTTCTTGAAGAAGTACTTGTTCGCGACCTGGGTGGTGTTGGTCCCGAACAGGAGGGTGTAGCCGTCGGCTTGAGCGCGGGCCACATATTCGCTGCCTATCATGCCGGTGGCGCCGGGTCGGTTCTGCACGATCAGCGGTTGGCCCAAACGCTTGGACAGCGAATCGGACAGTACCCGCGCCACCGCGTCGGTCGGACTGCCCGCGGCAAAGGGCACGACCACCGTAATCGGCTTTTCCGGATAGGCAGAAGCCGGGGCCGCCTGCGCGCCGTGTACGCATACTGTCAGCGCCATCAAACCCGTAAACAGGGAAAATCTCATCATCGTCTCCTAGAGTGGATCGGGGCCGTCTGGGCGTCCCTCGACAAAAAAACGCGGTTCATTCCTGCGGCCTGGTCTTGACCATGCGCAAGGGGTTGTAGGTCAACACGACGTCTCCGCGCTGGTTCACCACCCGGTTGGCGGTGCGCACCAAGCCGCGATCGGGCTTGCTGGTGGCCCGGGCCTCGACGACTTCGCACTCGACGTGGACCGTGTCGCCGGCGTTGGTGGGCCGGAGAACCTTGACATCCGCCTCCATGAACGCCATGCCCGTTCGCTGCATGGTGCTCTGCATCAGCAGTCCTTCCGCGATGCAGAACACGAGCGATCCGGGTGCGGGGCGAGAACCGATGACCGATTGCGAAGCGATGTAGTCCAGATTGGTGAACATTTCCTCCACCATGCCCACTGTGCCGATGAATAAGGTGATGTCGGCCTCGGTGATGGTCCGACCCAAGGTGCGGTAGCGGTAGCCCGGCTCCACGTCGTTCCAGTAAAAGCCCAGGCCCAACACCTCCAGCCCGTTCTCGTCCACATTGATCGATCTACGCATACTGTCTTCTCCTGGTTGTAGGGGGTTTGGCGTTCCTGTCAGATCACGCCAGCCTGGCGCAGCTCGGCCAGGTGGTCCGGCTCGATTCCCAATGACCGCAGGACCTCTTCGTTGTGCTGTCCCAACGCGGGCGGCGCGCCGGCGGGCTCCAGTGGGGTTTCTGAAAAGCGGATTGGATTACGCACGGTTGGCACCGGGCCGTAGACCGGATGCTCCAGTTCGGCCCGCATGCCGCGCGCGATCACCTGCTCGTCGGCGAAGACCTGATCCATGCCGTTGATGGGCCCGCCGGGGACTTGGGCCCGCTCCAGCAGAGCGGTCCAGTCGGCCAGGGCGCGCGAACGCGTCACCGGCACCAGCCAGGCATCCAGTTCCGCCCGGTTGAGCACGCGGGCGGAGATGGTGGCGAAACGCGGGTCGGTACCGACTTCCGGCTGCCCCACCGCCTGGCACAAACGCCGGAATTGAGTGTCGTTGCCCACGGCCAGAACCAGATGGCCGTCGGCAGCCGGATAGACGGCGTACGGCGCGATATTGGGATGGCCGCTGCCCATGCGCCGGGGCACCTGGCCGCTGACCAGGAAGTTCATCGATTGGTTCACCAGCGAACCCACCATGCAGTCCAGCAGGCTGATGTCGATGTGCTGCCCGCCACGGCCACGATCGCGGTGCTGCAAGGCGGCAAGGATAGCGGTGGTCGCGTACATGCCCGCCAACAGATCGGCCACCGCGACGCCCGCGCGTTGGGGGCCGCCGCCGGGCAGCTCGTCGCGCTCACCCGTCACGCTCATCAGGCCGCCCATTCCCTGTATCAGGTAGTCGTAGCCGGCGCGGTCCTTGTAGGGACCCGTCTGTCCGAAGCCGGTCACCGAACAATAAACAAGCTGCGGATTGATCTCGCGCAGCGCCGCGTAGTCCAGGCCATATCTTTTCAATGCGCCAACCTTGTAGTTCTCGACGAACACGTCCGCATTGCGCGCCAGCTCGCGCACGATTTCCTGGCCCCGCGGATGGGAGAAATCGATGGCCAGGGATTTCTTGCCGCGGTTGCAGCTCATGAAATAGGCGGCATCTCCATCCATGCCGGTGCCGCGGTCCTTGAGAAAGGGCGGCCCCATCTGTCGCGTATCGTCGCCGACTCCCGGCTTCTCCACCTTGATGACCTCGGCGCCCAGGTCGGCCAGGTTCTGCGTGGCCCAAGGGCCGGCCAGAATGCGGGAGAGGTCCAGGACGCGGATATGGCTCAACGGTTTCTGCATAGTGGTCTCGGTGCTAGCGGCTGATGCCGGACGAAATGGTCGGTTCATCGATGGATTCAGGAACATCGGCCAACGCCGCGTCATCCTGGACGATATCGGCGATGAGCTCGCCCTCGCGCACGCTGTCGCCAGGCCCATAGCGCAGAAACGCCACGGAGCCCTCGACATCGGCCACGATCGAATACTCCATCTTCATGGCTTCGATAACGGCCAGAATGTCTCCGGGCCGCACGCGATCCCCCTGCCGCACCGCCACGGCCGCGATGACGCCGGACATCGGCGCCGTCGCGGCGCCAGCCGCCTGGGCGCTGCCGTCGCGTCCCTGCGGAATCGGCCGCAAGGTGTAGTGGTCGCCCGCCACCTGCAGATGCCAGCCATCCTCCGCCGGGCAGGCGTCCCAGCGCCACCCGTCGACGCTACCGCCCGCGCCGTCGTCATCGCTCGACACGCTCCAGCTTTTCCCTTCGTGATTCGCCCGGACGTTGCCCTTTTCGATTTCCCGCAGCGCAGCCCAGGCGGGCTCGGCATCCAGCACGAAATGCACGGCCCCGAAAGGCGCCCCCGGGTCGAGGAAGCGCCGGTCCGCCGCCCCCCAAGGCGTGCCGGCGAGCCAGGGCGAAGCGCGGTGCGCCCGCGCTGGCAGGGATAGCGCGGCCCCTACCGCCGTGGCCGCCCCGCGGCTGCATGGCATTTGCAACGCCTTGCGCTCATCCAGATAGCGCGTGTGGACTTCGCCCGCCTGCACGGCCGGATCGTCGAGCAGGCGCAACAGGTAGCCGACGTTGCTGGTCACGCCCAGCAGCGCCGTCCGGCCCAGGCCCGCCTTCAACGCGGCCAGCGCGGCAGGACGATCGACGGCGCTGGCGATGATCTTGGCCACCATGGGATCGTAGAAGGGCGGCACTTCGCCACAGCCGTCCAGGCCGGCGTCGACCCGCAGGCCGACGGGCCAGCGTGCGCGCGTCACGGTCCCGGGCGCGGGGCGGAAGTCGTTGGCTGGGTCTTCGGCGTAGATCCGGGCCTCGACGGCATGCCCGCGGCACGCAATGTCGGACTGCGCCAGTGGTAGATCCTGCCCTGCCGCCACGCGCAGTTGCCACTCGACCAGGTCCAGCCCCGTGACCGCCTCGGTGACCGGATGCTCGACCTGCAGGCGCGTGTTCACCTCCAGGAAGTAGCTGTTGAAATCCCGGTCCACGATGAACTCGAAGGTTCCGGCGTTGCGGTAGTTCAAGCTTCGGGCGCCTTGTACGGCCGCTTCCAGCAACCGCTGGCGTGCCTGCTCGGGCAGGCGCGGCGCCGGCGCTTCCTCGATGACTTTCTGGTGCCGGCGCTGCAGCGAGCATTCGCGCTCATACAGGTGCACCACATTGCCGCGACCATCGCCGAACACCTGGACCTCGATGTGGCGAGGTTCCTCGATGTACCGCTCCACGATCATCCGCCCATCGCCGAAACTGTTGCGGGCCACTCGGATGGCCGACTCGATGATCCGCGGCAGATCATCATGCCGAGTGATGATCTGCATACCCTTGCCGCCGCCCCCGGCGGACGGCTTGAGCAAGATAGGAAGTTCAATGGCGCGCGCCAAGGCCGCGATGTCGGCGGGATCGTCGCTGGCGTCGTCGGTTCCGGGCACGACCGGCACCCCGGCCGCGCGCATCAACGCCTTCGCCCGGGCCTTGTCCCCCAGCGCCGCGATGGTCGCGGGCGCCGGACCGATGAAGGCCATGCCCGCCGCCTCCACGGCCCCCGCGAAATCGCTGTTTTCGGAGAGAAAGCCGTAGCCCGGATGGACCGCCTCGCATGCCGTTTCGCGGGCGGCCTGGAGCAGCTTCGCGACATTCAGATAGCTTTCGGCGGCGGCGCCCGCGCCCAGCAGTACCGCGCGGACCGCCCCGCGCAGGTGCGCAGCGTCCGCATCCGCCAGCGAGTACACCGCCACGTACTCCACGCCCAGGCGCCGGCAGGTGCGCGCAATACGGCAGGCGATCTCGCCCCGGTTCGCAATGAGGATTCTTTTGAACATGGCTACATCCGGAACACGCCAAAGCGCGTGGATTCTTTCGGTCCGCCCGCCGCCAGGGCCAGGCCCAGCGTCAGCCAGGCCCGCGTGTCGGCGGGTTCGATCACACTGTCCACCCACAGGCGGGACGCCGCGTGCAGGGCCGTGCTTTCCGCGCCATAGGTATCGCGGACCGGCGCCTTGAAGGCTTCGGCCTCTTCCGGACCGAAGTGCTTGCCCTGGCGGGCAAGCTGTTCGGCGCGCACGAGCGCCAGCACGGTGGCGGCCTGTTCTCCGCCCATGACCGAAGTCCTGGCGTTGGGCCACATGGCCATGAGCCGCGGGCCGAACGCGCGGCCGCACATCGCATACGCGCCCGCTCCATAGCTGCCGCCGACGATGACGCTGAACTTGGGAACCCGGGCGGTAGCCACGGCATTGACCATCTTGGCGCCGTCCTTGGCGATCCCACCCTGCTCATACTGCACGCCGACCATGAAGCCGCTGATGTTGTGCAGGAACACCAGCGGGATGTCTTCCTGGCAGCACAACTCGATGAAGTTGGCGGCCTTCTGCGCGCTCTGGCCGAACAGCACGCCGTCGTTGGCGAGCACGCCCACGGGGTAGCCGCCGATGGCGCCCGTGCCGCAGATCAGGGTAGTGCCGTAGCGCTCGCGGTACGGCAGCAGTTCGCTGCCGTCCAGCAAGCGCGCCAGCACGTCGCGCATCGGAATCGGCTGTTTGGGATTGGCGGGGACAAGGCCGGGCAACTCGGCCGGATCGTAGCGCGGGGGCCGACACTCGCGGACGGGCGGCGCAAGGGCGGCCGCCTCGCAACGGCCCACAATGCCGCGCACCAGTTCGAGCGCATGCCGCTCGTCGTGCGCGAAATGATCTGCCACGCCCGACAGGCGGGTGTGCACGTCCGCGCCCCCGAGAGCCTGGGCGTCGACCACTTCACCCGTGGCCGCCTGGACCAGCTGAGGGCCGCCCAGGTAGATCATGCCGGCCTGGTCGACGATCACCGTCTCGTCGCACATCGCGGGAATGTAGGCGCCGCCCGCGGTGCATGCGCCCAACACCGCCGCGACCTGCTTCAGGCCCAGGGCGGACATCTCGGCGATGTTGCGGAAGATCTTGCCGAAGTGCTGTTCGTCCGGAAAGATGTCGCCCTGCAAAGGCAGATAGGCGCCGCCCGAATCCACTAGATAGATGCAAGGCAGGCCGTTCTCGCGGGCGATGGCCTGCGCGCGCAGCTGCTTCTTAATAGTCAGCGGGTAATAGGTTCCGCCCTTGACCGTCGCATCGTTGGCCATAACCATGCAGGCCCGCCCGGCCACCACGCCCACGCCCGTGATGATTCCGGCGCCGGGCGATTGGCCCTCGTACGCGCCCTCGGCCACGTATTGGCCCACTTCCAGGAATGGCGTGCCGGGATCCAGCAAGGTATTGACTCGCTCGCGCGGCAGCAGTTTGCCGCGCGCCAGGTGAGCCTGGCGCGCGCGCTCGCCGCCGCCGGCCGCCACGCGCTCTTGCGCCGCGATCAACGGGGCGCGCAATTGCTCATATGCCTGGACGTTCGCGACGAACTCCGGACTGCCCGACCAGGAACGGGATGGAAGAATAGCCATGTGTGGGATACCGCCAGGGTAGGGGTTGCGGAAGATCAGCGCGGTTCGCGCACCGGCAAGCGCAGCAGGGCATGCCCCAACGACTTCCCGGTCTGGTCCAGCCGCAAGGTGCGGGTCGCGCCGCCGCCCAGCGCATGGCGCATGATCACGACCAGGGCGCCGATGTTGTCCATGGGATGGCACTCGACCTCCCCCCGGACCCAGTCCCCATACAGTGCCTTGACGTCGGCGGGCGTGACGCTGGCCCGCAGGCGCGCGTATTCGACGGGGCCGCGGGCTACCAGGCCGACGCTGCACACGTCTCCCTTGTCGCCGGAGCGGACATAGGCGATATCTTTCACTTGTAGGGTCATCAGGGCTCTCCTCAGGCCACCAGGATTTCGGTCGTCTGCACGACGGCGTCGCGCGGAATCAGCGTCGGCCACAGGGAGATAACGGGCCGCGGCTTCATCGGCGTGCCGAAGGACGTGCCGCCCGGCCCCATGATCCAGAGGTTCGTGCCCGCCCTGCGTACCTTTTCGGCCTCTTCCGCGCTACGGGTCCGCACCGCGCAGCGCAAACCCACTTCGGGCAGTTCATTGGCCCGTTCCCGGCCCGGAAAAGCGGCCGCTGGCCCATGCAAGGTATTGAGGCCGATGAAATCGAAGTGGATCTGGTCCGCTGCCAGGCCCATGCGCTCGAACCGTTCGAGCAGGGTCTCGCGCGCCTTGACGGCGCGGTCATAGGCATAGGGCCAAGGGAAGAAGGCCATGGTTTCGCCTATCCAGCCGTCCTGGTACCCGACCACCAGCTTCCAGAGGTCCGGCGCGACTTCTCCGCGCACACCGCTGACGCGCACGCGGTCCATGCCATCGTCCGCCAGCCGCAGGGACGTGAAGTCGGCCACGGCGTCCGGCATGAGGTAGCGGCGCGGATCGCCCACCTCGTAGACCAGATGCTCTTTGACCGTCCACTGGTCGATGCGGCCGCCGGTCCCTGGCAGCTTGGTCACGATGGCCTCGGCGTCCTCTCCCACCTCCAGGATGGGAAAACCGGCGCGGCCCATGTGCGGCATGTCGGCAAAGCGCGAGGACATGCCGCCCGAGCATCCCGCCGCGCACTCGACGATGTGGCCCAGCGTCACAGCCGCGGCAAAACGGTCCGTGTGCTGCGCGTCGCGGAGCCAACCGAACTCATGCGCCAGCGGCCCGACGTACAGGGCGTTGTCCGACACCCGGCCGGCGATCACTACGTCGGCGCCGCCCTCCAGGCCTTCGACGATGCCGGAGCTATCGGTGTAGACGTTGGCGCACACGACCCGGTCACGGATCGCCGCGAAATCGTCGTCGCCCGTATCCATGTTGCGCAGGGAGATCCCCTGCCCCATCAGGCCATCGAGCTTGTCCAGCATGTCGTCGCCCTCGACCAGGGCGATCCGCGCACCGGCGAGTCCGGCCTGGCGCGCGCCTTCGGCGATGCGCCGGGCGGCCGCGCGCGGGTTCACGCCACCGCCGTTGGAGATCAGCTTCGTGCCCGCTGCGGTCGCGCGCGGCAACAGATTGATCATGGTCTGCACCGCGTCCGGCACGTAGCCCGTGTCGGGCCGCTTGAGCTTTTGCCGCTGCAGCAGCGCCATCGTCAGCTCAGCCAGATAGTCGAAGCAGAGGTAATCCAGATTCCCTCGCTCCAGCAATTCCTCGGCGGGATCCTGGGCATCTCCCCAGAACCCGGAACCGGCTCCCAGCCTCACGCTTTTGGCCATTCCTGTCTCCTTGTCCTTTCTTTCTAATTTCATTTTGATTAGTTAAATTTCATTTTAATTTATAGCAGCGCGGAACGTCAAGCGGCGTTTCATGCAGCGAGCCGCGGCAACTTGCCCCCACCGCGCGAGCCACGCAAAATGGCGCCTGGCCTGTCGTTCCCGAACGCGTCCTTCCGTCCTCGGAT
>NZ_JBLZXF010000049.1:0-21052 GCF_050285585.1 Achromobacter sp.
CCCGTAGCTCAGCTGGATAGAGTACCTGGCTACGAACCAGGGGGTCGTAGGTTCGAATCCTGCCGGGCGCGCCAACTGATCGACGTCAAGAGATCAAGCAAAACCAAGCAAGCAAAACCAAGCAGTACCGAGAAAGTAGAACGGCAAGATTTTTCTGATATAATTTTGCCTCTTTGCCGGAGCGCCCGTAGCTCAGCTGGATAGAGTACCTGGCTACGAACCAGGGGGTCGTAGGTTCGAATCCTGCCGGGCGCGCCAAGTTCCATACGGACTTGGCCAATACAGCAAAGAAAATGGAAAGGCCTTTGATCTCGCATCGAAGGCCTTTTTGTTTTGCGCCGCGTTTGACGGCGGCCTTGCGCGCCGCGCCGCCGGTGCCCTGGCGGCGCGGCAGTTCCTAGAAGCGGATCGTCAGGCCGACCATCGGGCCTTGCAGCACGGCGTCGTATTTGAAGCTTCCTTTGCTGTAGTCCACGCCCACGGCGCGGTAGCCCAGGGCGGCCGAGACGTTCTTGCTGATGTTGTAGCCCAGGCCAAGTCCCAGGTCCCAATCCGCCTCCGCGCCGCCCGCGCCGATCAGGCCCCAGCCGGTGAGGTAGAAGCTGGGACTCAGGACGTAGTTGCCACGCACGCCCACCAGGCCATCCACCCAGGTGGAGCCGTCGCTGTTCGTCCTGCCGTTCAGGCGCGCGCCCTTCAGCGTAATGTCGGTGTCGACAGACCAGACTCGCAGGCCCGCGACGACGTCCAGCCGGTGCGGCGAGTTTTCGAGGACGTTATAGCCCACCCCCAGCAGGCCGGCGAAGGTCGAGGTCTTCACGTCGGCGCTGCTCGCCAGGATGCCGCGCGGGGTGTCTCCCTGCGTGCCGATCTTGGTGTAGATCAGATCGCCGAAAATGCTGTAGCGGCCTTTGCGCGCATCCCCGATCAGCATGGCTCCGAAGTCGAGGTTGTCGAACAGTTTGTCGAAGCCCGCGTCCAGGTCGATTACCGGCAGGCGGGGTTGGGATACTTTTCCCGAAAGCCCCGCCGCCCAGAAATAGGGAGTGATTGCAAACTCCCATTCGTCCGAGCCCTGCGCGTCCGTGGACGCAACGGCGCCCGGCTCGGCGGCGAGGCCCGAGCCGGCATAAAGCAGGCCGCAGACCAGGCAGCCCGTGATTTTCTTTTTCATCGCAAACCCTCCCCAGGGGGAGGCGCGATGAATCGGATCCATCGCGCCCCCATGAGCGCAAGTCCAGCCTGGCGCCGGCGGCGCAATCCCGGTGTCAGCTCACCCTTCTTACGGGAGGTATCGTCCACGAGCCGTTGATGATCGACGGATCGCTTTCGTTGGGCCAATAGAGGCGCATCATCAGGATGAACGGCCCCTTGGGCGCCGGCAGCCAGTTCGATTCCAGCTCGGGGCCGGGGGATTCATGCTGTATGAGCAGATCGATCGAGCCGTCCGGCTTCGCCTTCAATGGCTGGCGGGCGCTGATGGAGTACCGATTCAGCGGGTTGTCGACGAAGAAATAGGCCGCGTCGTACATGGTCAGGGACCAGAATCCGGAAACGGGAGGCGTAAGCCCTTTCTTGAAAGTCAGCACGTATTTCTCGGAACCGTTGTAGGCGCGCTTGACGGCGCCGCTATCCGACTTCAGGGACGTGGGATAGATGGCATCCTGCGGGCGGTTGGCGCCCAGGCCGATCGCGGTGATCAGGGCTCGCTGGATGTAGTTGGTGCCGTAGATTCCGGTCTTCGTCGTGAACCCCCAGCCATCGATGTCCTGGATGTCGCCGTCGCTGGCCTTGAAGTGCGTCATGATCCTGCCGAAGCCGACTTGCGGGATGCGCTTTACGAGGGCGGGGTCGAGCTTGGTCTTGTCGAAGTCCTGGCCGGGAACGATGCCTATCGAAGCCAGTTTCTCCACCATGGGCGCGTCCGCCGCGTTCGGCGGGTTTCTCTTCAGCAGCTCGGAAAACAGCGTGAAGAACTCCACCGCGTCCATCTTGTTGACCTGGTCGCGCACGGACGTTTTCATGTCGATGGCCGGATCGGCCTTGCCCGGGGGCGGAGTCCAGTCCTTTCCCCATGCGCTGAGCGGACAGAGCTTCACGCTGTCCTGCAGCTTATGGACTTCGGCATAGTCTTCCGGCGTGCCGGCGCAGTAAATGCGGCCCAGCAGCCAGACGATGCTGGTAGGGGATTTGTATTGGGCCATGCCCTGCGGGATCGATCCCTCCCACTTGGGGCCGGTCACCACGAAGGTCTGCTGGCCGGTGCCGGTGGTGCGCTTTCCCGGCACGTCGAACACCGTCGTCCAGCCGTCCAGCATCGGGAAGAGGGCATAGCGGTCATGCAGGTCAGGCAGGCTCACCACCCAGGGTTCATCGCCCACGTCGAAGAACGCGGTGGTGTAGAGGGTATCGGCATTGGGCGCGGTCACGTCGCGGAACTTGGCATCCGGATAGTGGCGCAATTTGATGAGATGCCCCATCGGCGCCCGCGTTCCTTTCGGTTCGGCGACATTGGTTATGACCCTCCGGGTCATTTCCATCGTCACGAGGGGATAGGCGTAAATATAGGCGTCGGTGGCCAGCGCGAACTGTTCGTTGCCTTCCGGCAGGTCCGCCACCAAACCGTCTGCCGCTTGGGTGCGCCCTCCCAGGGCGCCGGCCGCGAGCAGGCCAAGGCTGGCTGCATTGAATTTGCGACGTGTTAGCTTCATTGTTATCGCTCCATTAAGACATGTTCTGAAGTTCACGAGAGGCTTCAAACAAAACGATTTTTTTTCGAGCTAATTGGACCGCGGCAATCTGGACGGGCTGTCGATTCTCCGTCGTGCCTGTTGGTGCGCGGGCGGCATTGCCGTCCGCCGCATTGTCTTTACTGAACGTATTTCCGGATTTCCCGGGCGGCTCCGGTGGTCCATTCGTCGATCAGCGGCTGCAGCTTGGACAATTGGACGCCGCCGCTGCCTTGCGTGGCGTTCGCGACCCGTTCGCCGGTGCCTCCGCGGACGGAGGCGTACAGCAGGTTGCCGGACATGCTGTCCGTGACCCGGGATTCGATGGCGACCGTCGCATCGCGCGGCATGCCTCCTTCCAGGGCGGCCTTGGCGCCGGTCATGACCAGGGCAATGGGTATGTACTGGTAGGCTTCCAGGGATTGCGTCCGGGTTCCGATCGCCGTGAGCGCGATGCTCACCCGGGCCACGCCGGGACCGGCCCGGTCGACCAGCCTTACCTGTTCGCCGATCTTGCGCCGCAGCGTCTCGTTGACCGCATTGCGGATCTGCGTCAGGGTTTCCATCGAGACATCCGCGGAGGGTTGGGGCTCCGGGTAATACACGACGGGATCGAGCCACACCGCGTGGTAGCGGGCCGGGGTGAACGCGGAGTTCAAGTAAACCAGGCGGGTGCCGCCGCCAGGAGCGGGTTCCTGGCGCAGGATCGAGTAGTCGGAAAGGAATCCTGATTCCTGCGCCGGCGGGGCGGTGGAGCATCCGGCTGCCAGCACTGCGGTCGAGACACCCAGAAAAAATGCGCGCAACGATTTTTTGATCTTCATGCAATTTCCTTTGGATGGAAATAGGGACAAGTAATCCCGGCTGCAGGCGTCGCGCCGAGGGCTTTCGTGCAAAAGGAATCCCCGCTCGTGGAATGCATAATCTGTCCAGTTTGCACAAAAATCCAATTATTTTTTTAATGTTTAAGTTTTGCGAAAGCGGATGCGTGAACTAGGTTTTTTGGACTATTTCTTCCGCTTTCTCCCAGTTTTGACTCCGCGCGGAATACCGCTTCCGATTTGGAAATCCCCCGCGTCGAAAACAGAAGGAGTTCGTGCAACGGTCGGGAAGGCTCAGCCTAAAGACAAGTGATAGCGGCCACCACTCATTTCACGCCAACGCTCGAATGGCGCGCGCGGCCGGGCGCCCGCCCGTTCGTGGGGCGCGATAGCGGAAAAATGGGGAAGGGGGGCGCGGCGGCGCGGGATCAGGGCGCTGGCCGCGGCTTCGCGCCGCCGTCCCGGGGCTGCGCTTCGTCGTCGTCGTCGAAGCCCCAGTCTCCGACCGTGTACCAATCCTCGCCCAGCAGTTCGGCGGGATGCATGGTGCGGCCCGAGCCGTTGCCGCAGGCAAGCGAGTCGGTGGGGCAATAGCGGTCGCATCCCCAGCAGATGCGCTCGGGGTGCTTGGGATGCAGGGGGAACTTCTTGGCCATGCTGAATGCCTGATGTCTGGTCCGCGCCGGGACGGATCCGCCGCGGACACCTCCAGCGTACTGCGCAGGCCGGGCGCCCCTCCTTGATCTGGCGCAAACGAGAGGCCGGCCACGCCGGAAGGGGCATTTGGCCGCCTCCCGATTTGCGCTTCGCGCTTTTTTCATGCTATAAACACGCCTCTTTCGGGGCGCCCGTAGCTCAGCTGGATAGAGTACCTGGCTACGAACCAGGGGGTCGTAGGTTCGAATCCTGCCGGGCGCGCCAACCTCATTTGCGAATTGCGGCATTGCCGTGGTTCCCGCGAAAAAAAAGCGGCTTGATGACGAATCATCAAGCCGCTTTTTGTTTTGGATGCCATTTACTGCCGGCGTCGGTCCACCGCCGTCAATGCCGTGCCGCTTTTCAGCAGCTGATAGGCCTGACCGCCCAGCCATGCGACCTTGTCGCCCGCGCTGGTACGGCACACGCAGTGGGTTTTCGGGTCGAAGCGGGACGTTCCCAGCGCGGAGTACGCGTCGGGATCCGACACAAAGCGTTCAATGCGATACAGCGTGCCGTCCGGGGCGGTTGCGAGGACGTCGGTAAGTCGTCTTGCTGTGCCGAGCATATTCATACCTCCATGCGCGGGTCATTATGTATGCGGCGCCAAAGTCATTGGAGCATTTCAGAGCGCCAGGCGGGAAGTTTGATGTTCCGGCGCCGGTTCAATGAAAATGTCCTCCTAACAATGAATCATCGAGCTGTTCGGGAGTGACGCCCAGGGCTTCCGACACGCGGTCCAGGATGGCCTGCCGGGGCCGCGGGCGCGGCCGTTCCAGTTCGATATAGATGGAGTGGTCGACGCCTAGCCGGGCAGCCATATCAGCGGTGCTGATATTGAGATGCTCGCGCCACGCGCGTATCAGGCTCCAGTCGTTGCCGGTTTTCAGATTGACGACAGCTAATGGTACGTGGCCTTGACCCGCGGCAAGTTTCTTGCGCGGGGCAGGTTTCCTGCGTGTGTCGCGCACGCCTGTCTTCGGGGCGCCGCTTTTGCGGGGTTCGCCGCGAGGCGTGGTGACGACGGATTCGGCGGTGAAGATCGCGCCGCCATTCAATTGGCGGTACTGGTCGTTGCCGATCCAGGAGAGCGTTTCGCCGTTGTCGAGCATGCATTCGCAATCCAGATGGTAATTGCTGGGCATGCTTTCGAGCTTGGCGATGGTTTCCGTGGTCGTGGCGTGGCGCACCACCCGGTGCAGGACACCGTCTGGCGAACGAACGAACACGTCGGGAAGTCTCCAGGAAAACGGAATGGCGGCCTCCATGGCCAATAAGCTATTGCGTCACTGTATCCCGCAGCACGCACGGAGGGATTTGGGGTTTCCCCTGGCACCGCGGACAGCGTGGATACCGCGCGACACGAGCGTCCGGCATCCTCACGAATCTTCACGCCGCGAGACGCGTGGACGGCGGTGTGCTAAGGATTTTCGGGCGGTTCGAACCCCGCGCTGGCGAGCAGCCTGGGCATGATCTCGGCGGCCGCGCCGCGCAGGTTGTGATGGGCGCGCGCATCCAGCGGCGTGGCGGCGGGATTGATCTGCGCCACGGTCGCGCCCGCGGCCAGCGCGCGCTGCGGAAGCTCGGCGGCCGGGTAGACCCGCGCCGAGGTGCCGATGCTCAGCAGCAGGTCGCATTGCTCCGCGGCGCGGATGGCGGCCTCCCAGGCATCGGCGGGCAGACTTTCGCCGAACCACACGACGCCCGGCCTGACCGGCGCGCCGCAACGCATGCATGCGGGCGGGTCGATGCGCCGCCCTTCCTCCGGTTCGCGGGGCGTGCCGTCGGCAAAGGCGTGAGGCGCGTCGCAAGCGGAGCAGCGCGGCGCATGCAGGCTGCCATGCAGGTGCGCGACGCCAACGCTGCCTGCCCGTTCGTGCAGGTCGTCCACATTCTGCGTGACGACGGCGAGCTCGGGCACGTGGCGCGCCAGCCGGGCAATGGCGCGATGCGCGGCGTTCGGCTGGGCGCGCAGCACCTGGGCGCGCCGCCATTCGTACCAGCCCCAGACGATGTCGGGGTGGGAGCGGAACGCCTCGGGCGTGGCAAGAGCCTGTGCGTCGAAGCGGGACCACAGGCCGGTGAGCGCATCCCGGAAGGTCGCGATGCCGCTTTCCGCGGAGACGCCGGCCCCGGTAAATACGACCACCCGGCGCGCCGCTTGCAGCGCGCGCGCCAGCGTGGCGGGAATGTCTTGGTAGGGATGCTTCATGATCTGTCGTGAGGAAAGTCCGATACGCGCCATGCCCCGGCCCGGGCCTCAAGAATAGCCCGGGACGATGACCGGGCCGGCCGCAGGGCCATGGATGCGCATCCGTCCCGAATGGTGGATACTGCTTTTTCAATCTGGGATTCCGATCCGCCTTGGAGAAACGCAATGCCCGAATCGCCCGCCGGCCTGGACCGGCTGCGCCGTTTCATCGCCACCGCGACGCGGTTGGCCTCGCCGGCCTCGCTGGAGCAGAGCGCGGCGCTCGAAGCCGCATTCGCCGACCTGGTGCGGCACGATGACTGGCTGCCCGAGGCCTGTACCGCGCCGCATCCGCAGTACTACCAGCAATACCTGCTGCACTGCGATCCGCTGGAGCGGTTTTCGCTGGTGAGCTTCGTCTGGGGGCCGGGGCAGTCCACGCCCGTGCACGATCACGAAGTGTGGGGCTATGTGGGGATGTTGCGGGGCGCCGAGGTGAACCAGCGCTACGTCCGAGACCCGGCGGGCCGCATCCTGCCGGATGGCGCCGCCACGACGCTTCAGCCGGGCGACGTGGAGCGCCTGTCGCCGGCCGAAGGGGACATCCATCGCGTCTCCAATGCGCACGCGGACCGCGTATCCATCAGCGTGCACATGTACGGCGGCAATATCGGCGCCGTGTCGCGCCATGTCTATGATCCCGCCACGGGGCAGGCCAAGCCGTTCGTGTCGGGCTACTCCTCGCCTAGCGTGCCGAATCTGTGGGACCGTTCGGAAGCGCTGCGGGCGGCCCTCGCCTAGCGCCGCGCGAAAACCTGTTCGCGCACGGCGTCTCGTGCTATGTTTCCGTCCTAAATATTAGGAAAAAACCATGGACAAGACGCTGCTCAAGGGCCTGATGGTGTTGGAGGCGGTGACCGACGTGGACAATCCGCCGCGCACCATCGACGCGCTGGCGGCCCGGGTAGGGCTGACCCGCAGCAATACCCACCGCACCCTGCAGACGCTGATACACGCCGGCTACGTGATCAAGGACGATGACGGCGGCGGCTATCGCGGCGCCGTGCGCCTGTTCGAGCTCGCGGCCCGCCAGCTGGCGCAACTGGACGTACGCAAGCTGGCCGCGCCATTCATGCGCGCCCTGGCGGACCAGACCGGCGAAACCGTGCACCTGTCTGTGCTGGACGGTTTCGACGTGGTCTACATCGACAAGATCGACAGCCCGCAGCCGATACGCGCCTATTCCATGGTGGGGGGGCGGGCTCCCGCCTATGCCGTGGCCACCGGCAAGGCCTTGCTGGCCTACCAGGCCGACGGCTATGTCGAGCGCTATGCCGACAAGCTGCTGCGCCACACGCCTTCGACCATCGTCTCCATGCCGTTGCTGAAGGACGAGCTGCGCAAGATCGCCCGCGCCGGCTACGCGGTCAACCGGGGCGAGTGGCGCGAAGGGGTGGGCGGGCTGGCCGTGACCGTGTTCAACAGCCTGGACCAGCCCGTGGCCGCGGTGGGCATATCCGGTCCGCTGGACCGCTTGAGCGCGGCCCGGATGAAGCAGTTGGCGCCAGCGGTATCGGCCTGCGCGCAGTCCATTTCACAAGGGATGGGCTACCGCAGGGGCTTCCTGGGCTAGCGCTCATGCCGGAAGGAGGGCCGGCCGCGCCATGGCCTCGGCGATGCGGCGCGCCTGATCGCGGGCGAGCCGCGCGTTGACGTCCATGGACGTGGTCCAGAAGTACGTGCCGCTGGCGAGGCTGCCCAAGACCGATATGGCGGGCTGGATCTCGCCGCGCGCATTCTTCAGGCAGCCCGTGCCGTAGTCCAGCGCCAGGCCGCCGTGCGGATCGGGCATTGCATGCCCCTCACGCAGCAGCGTGGACACCAGCGGATCTTCCGTGCGCAGCGCGTCCACCGAGAAGCTGGTGGCGTTGACCAGGTAGCGGCTGGAGTGCGTGGCGGTTTTGCCGCAAGCGCCGCGCACGCGGGTGTGGAACAGCCCGCTTGCGCCGTCGTGCCGGCTGTCCAGGTAGCCGGCGCCGACCTGCAACTGGCCGGTCCGGAACAGGTCCTGGAGCTTCAGCGCATTGCGCATGGGGAAGGTGGCGCGCCGCGCCATCCACAGCGAGCGCCATTGCGACTGGAACCGGCTGCGTTGCGCGTCGGGCATCAGGTGCCAGATCTGGTCCACGGCGGCGTTGGTCGCGGCCGCCACGGCCTGCCACGGCCGGGCCGCCTGCGCGGACCTGCTGATCTCTTCGTCCAGCGCCTGCCGCGCATTGCCCCCCAGGCCGAACACATCGTCCGTGTCCAGGCTGCCGCCCAGCGCCAGGACCTCATTCTTGAGCGCGGCGGCGATTACGTCCACGGACAGCGCGCCGCCATGCTTCGCGGCAAGCCGGATCGCGCCGTCGCGGCTGAGTTGCCGCAGACTCTCCGGCGGGCGGTTGTGGGGACTGCGCACGGAGGGCAGGCGGCCATTGCGGGAGACGCACAGAATCGGGCCACGATGCTCGGCCTGCTGCAGGGCGGCCACGGCATCCACGGCGCTCAGGCTCGTGCCGACGATGCAGACGGCGGCGTCCGGCGCGATGCCGCCGGCCAGCGCGCGCACGGGATAGGGGCTGTTGAAATAGCCGGGCGCGTCCCGCAGCGCCGGGAATGCCTGCGAGGGCAGGTTGCCGTTGCACAACGCCGCATAGCGCGCGGTGCAGGACTCCCCCTGGTCGGGCTCGATGCATACGCCGCCGCCAGGCAGGGGCGCCATGCGCCGCACCCGGCTTCGCGTGTGAGCGAGCGTGACGCCCAGCGCGCGGGCCAGGTCGCGGGCCCGCGCATAGACCGCGCGCAGGTAGGCGCCGAACAGAGGGCGAGGCAGGAACTCCGAGGCAGCGATCGTGTCCGCGCCCTGCGCGCGCAGCCACTCGGAATCCTGCGCGCTCAGCCACTCCACGAAGTCCAGCCGATGGTCGGCCAGTGCCGACATATTGCCGGCGGGGATATTGAGCAGGTTGCTGGAAAGATCGTCCTGGTAGGCGCCGCCGGGGCCCGGCTCGGGTTGCGGTTCGAACAGGCGGATGACGAGAGGGCGGCGGGCGGCGGGATCCAGGGAGAGCAGGAATTGGTAGAGAAAGCTGACGGCCACCGAGCCGCCGCCCACGATGGCCAGGTCCGCGCCGGACGGCGGGGGCGCCGCTTGAGGCGCCCTCATTGGGCAGCCGACAGCCGCACGACTTCGGCCCACCGGGAAACTTCCTGCTTGAGCACGCGGCTGGTGTCGGCGGGCGAAGTGGCCACGGCGTCGGCGCCCAGCTTCAGCGCGGCCTGCTGCACCGAGGGCATGGCGGCGGCCTTCTGCATTCCGGCAGAGAGCTTGTCCACTACGGCGGGCGGGGTGCCGGCCGGCGCCAGCAGCGCGTAGGTCGTCGCGACCGAGTAGTCCTTGACGCCTTGTTCTATCAGGGTGGGCAGATCGGGCAGCGCCGTGGCGCGCGTGGCGGTGGTGACGCCCAGCAGCCGGATCTTGCCGCTGGCCAGCTGCGGCAGCAGCGCGGGCAGCGTTTCGATGACCATGTCGATCTGGCCGCCCAGCAAATCGGTGATGGCCGGGCCGCTGCCGCGGTACGGCACGTGCATGAGGCGGATGCCGGTCGCGACCTGGAAGCGTTCGCCCGCCATGTGCTGGGACGTTCCTGGCCCCGCCGATCCGTAGGTGATGCTGCCGGGCTTGCTCTTGGCCAGCGCGATGAGCTCCTGGACATTCTTGGCCGGGATCCGGCTGCTGTTCACCGCCACGGCCATGGGCATGCTGGTGGCCATGGACACGCCGACGAAGGCGGTGCCGAAGTCATAGCCCGGCTTGTCGGGCATGGCGGCATGTATCGCGTGGCTGCCTACGGCGCCCATCAGCAGCGTGTAGCCGTCGGCCGGCGATTTGGCCACGAATTCCGCGCCGATCTCGCCGCCGGCGCCGGCCTTGTTCTCCACCACCACGCTCTGGCCCAGATAGTCTCCCAGGTGCTGCGCATAAATGCGCGCGGCGGCGTCCGTCGCGCCGCCGGGCGGGAACGGCACGACCATGCGCACGGGTTTCGCGGGCCAGGGATCGGCCGCGGCGGGGCCGGCCGCCAGCGCCAGGACCGCGCCCGCCAGGGCAATGCGCCACAACTTTTTCATGGGAGTCTCCTTGGGGCTGTCGGTGCCGGCATGCGCAGGGCGGCTGCCGTCGTTTTGAAAATCCTAAATTTTAGGATGTATGTATCAATAAATGGTTTACGTAGAATTCCACACGGTGATATGCTGGTCAACAATTAAGCGATGAACCTAGGGATTGCACTAGGATTCGCTCGCCAGAGCGGCATGATGCCACTGCCTGGATGTCCGCTCTTATAATATTTTTCGAGTCCCAAATATTGAATTTTCATAACGAGAGGTCAGACATGACACCCAGTTCGGCACTTGCCGGCATCACGGTGCTGGAGATTTGCAACGTTGCGGCGGGCCCGTTCTGCGGCATGCTGCTGGCGGATATGGGCGCCGACGTCATCAAGGTCGAGAACCCCGAAGGCGGCGATACGCTGCGCAGCTGGCCGCCCATTTCCGACGGCTACAGCGAGAACTTCGCGTCCCTCAACCGCAACAAGCGTTCGGTGACGCTGAACCTGAAGGATCCCGGGGATCTGGCCCTGGCGCGCGAATTGGCGTCCACCGCGGACGTGCTGATCGAGAACAACCGGCCTGGCGTGATGGATCGCCTGGGGTTGGGCTACGCGCAATTGCGCGAAGTGAATCCCAAGCTGGTCTATTGCTCGATCTCGGCCTATGGCCAGTCGGGGCCGCGTTCGCAGGAAGGCGGCTTCGACCTGACGATCCAGGCCATGAGCGGATTGATGAGCGTGACGGGCGAAGCCGGCGGAGAGCCGGTGAAGTGCGGCGTGCCGGTGGCGGATTTTTCGGCGGGCCTGTATGGCGCCTTCGCCATTGCGTCCGCCTTGCGCGCGGCGCAGGCAAGCGGGCAGGGCACGCACATCGACGTGCCGATGCTGGGCGCCACGCTGGGCATCGCGGCCTTGCAGACCTCGGAGTTCTTCGGCAGCGGCCGGGATCCCGTCAAGCTGGGTTCGGCGCACCCGCGCAACGCGCCCTATCAGGCCTTCCGCTGCCAGGGCGGCTATTTCGGCATGGCGGCGGGCAACCAGGCCCTGTGGAAGAGCGTATGCGCCACCGTCGGCCGCGAAGACCTGCTGGCCGATTCCCGCTTCACCGACACCATCTCGCGCGCGCGCAACCAGACTGCGCTGCGCGAGATCCTCGAGGCGATCTTCGAGGCCGAGGACGCGCAGACCTGGCTTGCGCGCTTCCGCGCGGCGGGCGTGCCCTGCGCGCCGATCAACACCTATTCTGAAGTGCTGGCCGACCCGCAGGTGGAGCACATGGGCTGGGTGCAGCCCGTGGAGCTGCCGAACGGCGTGCGCACTCGCACCTTCGGCCTGCCGGTGCGCTTCGACGGCGAGACGACGGCCTTGCGCCGCCGTCCGCCCGCGCTGGGCGAGCACAACGACGAAGTGCTGGGCGCGCTGCGCGCGGGCAAGAAAGGGGCGGCGGCATGAGCGGGGCGCTGCGTATCGACAAGCAGGGCGCACGGCATGTGTTCACGCTGGCGCGGCCCGAAAAAATGAACGCCTTGTCGGCCGATCTGGTCGAGGCGTTGATCGCCGCGCTGGACGAGGCCGAGGCGGAGGGCGCGAGGCTCGTCGTGCTGAAGGGCGAAGGCAGGAATTTCAGCGCGGGCTTTGACTTCGGCGATTGGCAGGCGCAGAGTGAAGGCGACCTGCTGCTGCGTTTCGTGCGCATCGAGATGCTGCTGCAGCGGCTGGCGGGTTCGCCGTGCCTGACCCTGGCGTTGGCGCACGGCCGCAATTTCGGCGCGGGCGTGGACCTGTTCGGCGCCTGCAAATGGCGCGTGAGCGCGCCGGACGCCACGTTCCGCATGCCGGGGCTGAAGTTCGGCCTGGTGCTGGGCACGCGGCGCTTCGCCGCGCTGGTGGGCGCGGAGCGCGCGCGCGCCGTCCTGGAGCAGGCCGCCACGTTCGGCGCGGAAGAGGCACTGCGCGACGGCTTCGCCAGCCGGCTCGCCGAGGCGCAGGAATGGGCGGACATCGAGCAGCAGGCGCTGGAAACGGCGTCCGCCCTCGCTTGCGCCAGCCGCGTCCAGTTGTATGAAGCGCTGTCGACGGAAACACCGGACGCCGACCTGGCCCGCCTGGTGCGCTCGGCCGCCCAGCCCGGCCTGAAGGCGCGCGTGGCGGCCTATCTGCAGGCGCGCTAGCCGCGCAAGACAAAGCAGTAAAGGAGACAACATGGCATCGGGATTCAATCAGAAGAACAAGCAGTGTTCGCTGGCGGAGCTGGCGGCGCTGGTGCCCAACGGCGCGTCGATCGCCTTGGGCGGCAGTTTCCTGCACCGCGGGCCGTTCGCCTTCGTGCGCGAACTGATCCGCCAGGGGCGGCGCGACCTGGAACTGGTCAAGCAGTCGCCGGGCTATGACGTGGACATCCTGTGCCGCGCGGGCGCGCTGCGCCGCGTGCGCGCCGGTATCGTGGCGATGGAAGGGAATTTCGGCCTGGCGCCCTGGTACCGCAAGGCCGTGGAGCGGCGCGAGATCGAACTAGAGGAACATGCCTGCGCCAGCCTGACCGCGGGGCTTCGGGCCGCCGCTATCGGCGTGCCGTTCCAGCCTTGCGGAGGCCTGCACGGCAGCGGGCTGCCCGAACTCAACGGCTGGAAATGCCTGGACGATCCCTACGGAAGCGGGCAGAAGACCTGGGTCGTGCCGGCCATACGGCCCGACTTCGCCGTGATCCAGGCCTCCGAGGTGGATGCCCAGGGCAATGTGCGCGTGCAAGGCACCGCGCACTGGGACCGCATCATGTCGCGCGCCGCGGGCAGCGTGCTGGTGGTGGCCGAGAAGCTCGTCGACACCGCGGTGTTCGAAGCCAACCCGGAATCCACGCTGATCCCGTTTTTCATGGTCCAGGCCTACGCGGTGGTGCCGCAAGGCGCGTGGCCCGGCTCCTGCTGGCCCGATTACGCCATCGATTATCCGGCGGTGGAAGCATACATGGACAAGCAGGGCGATCTGCAGGCGCACATGGCCGCGGCGCCCGAAGCGCGGGAGGTGCATCATGGCTGAGCAATGGTCGGGCTTTTCTTACATCGTGACCAACCTGGCGCGTTTCATCCGGCCGGACGAGATCACGTTCAGCGGCGTGAATTCCACCATGCCGATGCTGGCTTGCCTGCTGGCCAAGCGCGCCTACGATTGGGACTTCGTCTACATCAACGTGGCCGGGGGAGTGAACCCGCGGCCTTCGCACATTCCGCTGTCGAGCTCGGATCCGGTGCTGGCGGAACATACCGCGTCGATCTTCTCCAACGAGGACTTCTACGATCTGTGCACCCGCGGCCGCATGGACCTGACCTTCCTGGGCGCGGCGCAGATAGATGGAGCGGGCTGCGCCAACAATTCCTGCATCGGGAACTGGCACGAACCCAAGGTGCGCTTGCCGGGCGGCGGAGGCGGCGCGGTGATGCTGCCGACCGCCAGGCGCGCCTGCACGTGGCGCACGGAGCATTCGCGCCGCACCTTCGTGCCCAAGCTGGACTTCATGACGTCGTGGGGCGGGTTCCATGGCGTGGTGACGCCCATCGCGGTATTCGTCAAGCGCGACGGGCGGCTCGCCCTGCAGTCGTGGCACCCGGAATCCAGCCTGTCCGAGGTGCGCGAGCGCACGGGCTTCGAATTCGATGCCACGGGCGCGGCGCCGTCCGAGCCGCCCACCGCCGCGGAGGTCCGCGCCTTGCGCGAGCTCGATGCCGACGGGCAGTTCGAACGCGACGCCGCGGTCGCGCTCCGCTAGGAGGCCGGCATGACGATCGTCGATGCCACGCTGGCGGCGGCGTGCGCGCGCGCCTGGAGCCAGCCGCAGTGGGCGGCGCGCCCCGCCATCGTGACCGCGCAGGGAGCGCTGACCTACGAGGACCTGCATCGCCGGGTCGGGCGGGTCGCGGGCGGCCTGCGGGCTGCCGGCGTCGCGCGCGGCGCATACGTGGCGGTCGCCATGGAGCGCTCGCTGGAGCAGGTGCTGGCCATACTGGGCGTGATGACGGCGGGCGCGTGCCCGTGTCCGCTGGAGCCCCGGCTGGCCGCCGACGAGACCGCCAGGCGCGTGGCGGCGGTCGGCCTGGAATGGATGCTCTACGACGAAGCCAATGCCGGAACCGCCCAGGCCAGCGGCCTGGCGCCGGCGCGCCGGCTGGACGCGGAACGCATCGCGCAGGGCCCGCCGGATTGGAGCGGCGCAGGCGGGGCGGCGCCCCAGGACCCCGGCCTGCTGCTGTTCACCTCCGGCAGCACGGGCAGCCCCAAGGGCGTGCTCCTGAGCCATCGCGGCCTGGCGAACAATGCCCGCGGCGTGCTGGCGCACACGGGGCTGACGCCGGAAGACCGCCTGCTGCACGTGATGCCGCTGCATCACACCAATGCGCTGAACAACCAGATCTTCGCGCCCTTGCTGGCCGGGGCCAGCGTGGCGCTGGCGGGCCGCTTCCGCGCCGATGACATGCCCGGCCTGCTGCGCGCGTTCCGGCCCACCATCATCACGGGCGTGCCCACCATGTATGCCCGCATGCTGGAGCTGGAATTCGATCGGGACAGCCTTGCGGGCCTGCGCTTCGCGCGCTGCGGTTCGGCCCCGATCACGGAAGCGCTGCACCGGCGCATCGAGGCCTTCCTGGGCTGCCCGCTGGTCGTGTCCTACGGGCTTTCCGAAGCCACCTGCACCTCGACGATGAATCCGCCCGGCGCGCGCCGAGTCGGCTCGGTGGGCACGGTGCTGGCGGGGCAGCGCGTGACCCTGAGGCTGCCCGACGGCGCCGAAGCCATGCCGGGCGGCGAGGGCGAGATCTGCATCGCGGGCGACAGCCTGATGCTGGGATACCTGGGCGTGGAAGGCGGCGAGGGCGCGCCGTCGCTGTTGCGCACGGGCGACCTTGGACGGTTCGACGCAGAGGGCTACCTGAGCATTACCGGCCGCATCAAGGACGTCATCATCCGCGGCGGGGAGAACATCTCGCCCGCGCTGGTCGAAGGCGTCGTCACCGGCCTGCCGGGCGTGGCGGCCTGTTGCGTCGTGGGCGCGCCGGACGAGGACCTGGGCGAAGTGCCGGTGATCTTCGTGCAGCGCGTCGGCGACGCGGCGCCCGACGCCGCGGCCATCCAGGCCGAGGTGCTGGCGCGCCTGGGCCGGATCTACGTGCCCCGCGACGTGCTGTGGGTGGAGCGCCTGCCGGAGAACGCGGTGGGCAAGGTGGACCGCAAGGCCCTGGCGCGGCAGCTGGCTGCGTAGCGGCCTGCCGGGCGGCGCCGCGTCCATTCTTCTTTTCCGGGTTCCCGCCGCGGAGGCGGGCCTGCGCGGCGGGCCCGCGGGCTTTGCCGGCGCGTCATGGCGCGTCCGCCGGGGCGCCGCATTCAAGGATATAGTGATGCGCCTTCACGGTTTCCGCCTTTGCGGCGGGCCGGGATTTTTCTTAGCTTCAGGAAGACTGCATGACCATGACCCCCGAACAGTTTCACGAACGCATCTGGGAGATCCTGGATCCCGTGGATACCCAGTATTTCGAGGTCGTGGCCGCGCCCGCGCCTGGCGCGGAATCGATCGCCAAGCTGGAGGCCGCGGTCGGCTTTCCGCTGCCGGCGGCGTTCACGGCCTTCTGCCAGCGCACCAACGGCCTGTGCGTGATGGCGCGCGAGGAAGCCTGGCCGCACGCGAAGGAGTTCGAGGTCGGCCCCGCCTGGACCTTCTGGCGCGGCCTGGTGCTGCTGGGCATCGATGCGCCGGAGTTGCCCGAATGGGCCAGCATCTCGGCGCAGCAGCGCCAGCTCGCCGAGGCCGGTCTGCCCGGCATCCTGCCCCTGCTCAAGATCGTGGGCGACGGCAGCCGGATCTGGGGCGTGGACCAGGCGGGAACGATCGTGGTGGTCGATGACATGGCCGATCCGGAACCCCTGGGAGGCGACCTCACCGACCTCTACGCCGAGCAGATCGCCGAACTGATGCAGCGCCAGCGGGATATGGCGCTGCGGCTGGCCGAGAGGGCGACGCGCAAGAAGGGCAGGCTGCCGGGCTAGGGCCGCGTCAATCCGTCCAGGGACAGGAAATGATCCGTTTACCGCTCAAAACCGCAACCCTGATCGCGGGGATCGCGATGACGCTGGCCTGCCAGGCGCAGCAGCCCGCGCCCGGCTCGACATCGGCATCGACATCGGCGCGGCCGCCCATCGTCGGCGCCTGGCGCGAGGTGTCCGACGCCCAGTTCCATCAGCAATATCGCTTCTCCATGCTGCCCGAAGTGGCCGCCGCGGGCAGCAAGTGGGCGGTCTACGATCGCGGGGCCGGCAAGACCGTGTGCTGCCTGGTCGTGGTCGGACCGGAGATCGGCGAGGCCGAGCTGGACGGTACCTATGGCATTCCGGGTCCGTGGATCACCGATCTGGTCAACGGCTGGAACCTGGACGCCGCGCCGTATCGGCCCCGCGTGCAGCGGCTGCGCGCGGATGAGGACTTGCTCGACTACGAATTCCCGGACATGGCCGATGAACTGGGCGGCTTGCTGTTGCCGGCCCAGGCCCGGGCGGTCGCGCCGCGCACGCTGGAGTTCGACGGCCAGCGCTACACCGTGGAGCGCCAGGACGAGCCGCTGGCCAGCGACGACGGCGTGGTGCATATCTATGCGCTGCGTCCGGCCCAGGGAGGCAAACCCTTGGCCGTGGAGGTTCCCTATGGGACCTATTGAGCGCGCCCGTGGCGCAATGCACGCATGAGCGCAACCTTGCAAGTCACGGAAGAACCGCTGACCGGCGAGGACATTCATTGCTGCGGCGCAGCCGCCGCGGGAGATCGCTGCGCCTGCATCTGCTGCCTCTGCCGCCCGATGCGCCGCCCGTGCTGCTGCGGGCCGAATACCCGATGAGCGCGCAGGCGTGGCATTCGGTCGAGGAAGTCAGCGATGCCGGCCGCCTGTTCCTGGGGCCCCGGATCCTATTGGCCGGGTTCTTCGTTCTCATGGGGCGGGTGCTGGGCATGGGCGGCCCCAGGTTGAAGCGCGCCCGTTACAAGCGCGGGCCGCGCAGCCTGGCCAGTTCGGCCGAGAGCTCGGCCACGAGCGCCTGGGCACGGGCCAGCGGATCTTGCCCGTCGGGCGTGCCGGGCGCATCGGGCGTGGCGTCGGACGGCGCCTGCAGCCGGGGCTGGACGCTTTCATGGCCTACGCTGACGTCCACGTCGAACACCAGTTGCTCCGCGCGGTGCCAGGTGGTGAACCACTCCAGCGGCCGGCCGTGCTGGTCCATGCCGCGGCCTTGCAGCATCAAGAGCGGCGTGCCCGCCGGCGTGTCCAGCAGCTCCGCAAGCTGGGCATCGGCGGCGACCGCCCGGATCTGATTGCGTCCCGCGCCGGGACGCAGGCCGAAGCGGCGCGTCAGCACGCCGTGCAGGGAGGCGTCGGCCAGGTCTTCGGCGCGCAGGCCGGGAACGGTGTCGATGGCCAGCCAGGTGCGCACATAGGCCAGGGGCGCATCGGCCACGTGGCGCAGGCGCTCCAGTAGCAGCAGTTGCGGCGTGCCGAAGAACTCGGCCACCTCGGCCGGCGGTTCGGCGCGGGCGAAGGCCAGCACGCGGGTCTGCAGCGACACGCCGGATTGGGCGAACTGCTCGTACAGGCCGGTGGAGCGCTGCACCAGCCGGCGGTGCTCCTGGGGAGCCGCGACAGTGGCGGGGCGTCCGCTTTCGCGCTGGATCAGGCCCTCGGCGGCAAGGGCGGCGAGCGCCTGGCGCACCACGCTGCGAGCGACCCCGAAACGTTCGCACAGGGCGGCCTCGCTGGGCAGGGCCGCGCCGGCGGCGAGCTTGTTCGCGCGGATGTATCCGCGCAGCTGGGCCGCAACCTGGGCGTGCAGCGGCGTATCGCCGGAGCGGTCAAGAACGGGCAATGCGTCGTGCGTGGCGGGCGCCATGGAAATCAACCTCCGGTCTGTGCCCGCGCAGTTTCCCATACATGCGTCCATCCCGGGGCCAGGTGCGCGGCGCGCTCGGCGGCCAGGACCAGGCTGTCTTCGCGGGCGATGCCGCGGCCGGCGATGTCGAAGGCCGTGCCGTGGTCCACGGACACGCGCACCACCGGCAGGCCGACGGTGATGTTTACGCCGTCGTCGCCGTAGACCGCCTTGAAGGGCGCATGGCCCTGATCGTGGTAACAGGCGATCACGAACTCCCACTTGCCGCGCACGGCCTGCGGGAACAGCGCGTCCGCGGGGATCGGGCCGGCGGCCAGGATGCCGGCTGCATTGGCTTCGGCCACGGCCGGCGCCAGGATGTCGGCGTCCTCGGTGCCGAAGATGCCGTTTTCGCCCGCGTGCGGGTTCAGGCCGGAAACGGCCACCGGCTTGTCGCCGCGGCCCAGCGCCTTGGCGAACGAGCCGGCCAGGCGCAGCACCGCGCGCACGCGCGCCGGGGTCAGGTTTTCGATGGCCTGGCGCAGCGACACGTGGGTGGTCGCATGGAAGATGTAGAGATCGCCGGCCGAGAGCACGAGCGAAAAGGTCTTGACGCCGAATTCGTGCGCCAGCAGTTCGGTGTGGCCGGGCCACTTGTGGCCGGCGGCATGCATGGCCGCCTTGTTCAGCGGAGCGGTCACGATGCCGTCGACCTCGCCGGCGCGCGCCAGGGCGCACGCCGTGGTGACGAAGCGCACCGAACCGTCGCCCGCGTCCGCGTTGATCTCGCCCAGCTTGACGTGGGCCAGCGACTGCCCGGCCTGCAGCACTTCGATCGTGCCGGGCGTGTTGGAGCAGTCGGCCGCGCGGTCCAGCTTGCGGACGATGGCGGGGTCGCCGCCCAGGCTGCGCACGGCGTTGGTCATCACGTCCACATCGCCGACCACCAGCAGGCGGGCCTTCTGGCGCAGGTCGTCATGGCCCATCAGCATCTTGGCCGTGATCTCCGGCCCGATGCCCGCCACGTCGCCCAGGGTTACGGCCAGCAGCGGCAGCTTGTTGGGTTGGGGTTGTGTCATCGTTTGAATCTCCTGTCGCGGATCGCGCGCACCGCGCGAACCAGTACGTCTTCGGTGCCAAAGCCGCCGGCCTTGGTCACCACGGGCAGGCCGGCGGCCGTGCCTCCGGTCAGCGTGCCCAGGGGCACGCCGCCCATGACTTCGTCCACCAGCGCGATGCCGCGGGCGTCCAGCGCCAGCAGCACGCTGCGCGCGCCGTCGCCGCCGGTGGCGACCACGCCGGCCGCGCGCGAGGTGGTGATCAATTGCGCGGCCAGGGCGCCCAGGCGCTCGGCCACGGTTTCGGAATCCAGGCCCTCCAGTTGCCCTTCGGGCGCCAGCAGCAGCACGGTGCCCGCGTGGGCGGGAGCCTGCGCGTGCGCTTGCACCAGGGGCTGGCTCCAGGACTGCCAGGCGGCGTCATCGGCCAGTTGGGCCAGCGAGGGCGTCCAGGTGTCGGCGCCCGAGGCCCGCAGGGCGGCGGCTTGCGCGCGCGCCGCGCTGTGCTGGGACGTGACGACCACGACGACAGGCGCCGTCTGGTCGGCGCCGGCCCAGACCCGGGCCAGCGGCACGGCCAGGCCGCCCGCGCCCACGGGCAGCGCATGCACGCCCAGCAGGCCGATGGCGCGGGCCAGCCGCTCCAGGTCGGCCTCCGTCGCAGCGTCGACAACGACTGTATGGCCGGCCAGACGGATGCGCTCGGCCAGCGTTTCCGGCGTATCGCCGTCCCGCGCGGCCACGTGGGCGCAACCCAGCAGGGTGGGAATGTGGCTTTCCTTCACCGGCGTGACCGGATCGGTGGCGGCCGAGGTCTCAGTGACCGGCTTGCCATTCACGAAGAGGACGCCGCCCTCCACCGTGCGGCCGGTGGCGGGGAAGGCGGGGCAGATGACCGCCACGGTGTCCGGGCCCCAGGCCTCGCGCGCCGCGTCGATCTCGGCCTTGAAGGCCCCGCGCAAGGTGGAGTCCACCTTCTTGTACAGGCGCGATACGCCGGCGGCGCGCAGTTGTTGCACGTTTTGCCGCACGACCGCGGCCGCCTCGGCGGCGGACAGGGCGCGGCTGTTGGTGGTGACCGCCAGCACTTCGACGCCGGCGGTAGCGGGTCCCGACAGCGCTTCGTCGGCGCCGCCGATGGACAGGTGCGTGCTCCAGCCGGCGCGGACGAACTGCACCGCCGTGTCGCCCGACCCGGTCAGGTCGTCGGCGACGATGGCGATGGCGGGATTCAAAGCGCCTCTCCGCGCGCCTCGCGCAGACCGGCGGCCGAGCCCGCCGGCGTATCGCCGTCCTCGGATTTGAGCTCGCCGGCCCGCTTGAGGAAATACGAGGCGAGCACCGGGGCCAGGATGGAACTGATCAGCACGCACGCGGCGACCTGCGCGGTGGCGGTCGACACGTATTGCTGGAAGTTGGGGTCGGCCGCAGCCACCACCGCGGGGGTGGCGATGGCGTTGCCGGCGGTGGTGCCGGCCGCGAAGCCCAGGCCGCTCTTGCCGCCGCG
>NZ_JBLZXF010000050.1:0-20882 GCF_050285585.1 Achromobacter sp.
GATACAGACCGCCAGCCACGCCACGCTGCCCGATGCCACCGAGCGCTTCGTGCGGCATTTGATCCAGGCGCTGTCGGCCGGGGTTGCCGCGACGCCTTCCGGACTCTTTTCCGAATCGGAATCGATCCAGGAAAATTAGTCGTTTGAACGCGCCGGGGCAGGTCCCTAAGATGGCGCCAAGCCTGTGTGCCAGGCCCACTCCCCGCTCCCATTTCGAGGGCTGGCCATGCCCCCAAAGGGCATGCCGCGCCCGGCCGGCCCGCGCCCGCCGGCGGCATAACCAAAACAAGGAAGAGACATCATGAGCGCATTCCCCCTTCTTCGCCGGCTGTCGTGTGCGGCCATCGCGTTGCCGGTCATGGCCTGGTTCACGCCGGCCGCGGCCGAATACCCAGACCGCAGCGTCAGCATGGTCGTCGCCTTCGCTCCCGGCGGCATCACCGATACCCTGGCTCGCCTGGTGGCGTCGGAACTGGGCAAGGCGACCAAGCAGACCTTCGTCGTCGAAAACCGCGCGGGCGCTGGCGGCCAGATCGGCACCGAATACATGATGCGGCAGAAGGCCGATGGCTACAGCCTGCTGGTGGCGGCCTCCGGTTATGCAATGGCTCCCGCGCAGAAGAAAGTGGCCTACGACCCGATCAAGGATTTCGAGCCGGTCGCGCTGCTGGGCATCGCTCCCAATCTGCTCGTCGTGCAACCCGGCGTTCCCGTCTCGACCCTGCAGGAGTTCGTGGCCTGGGCCAGGAAGGAGGGCAATGTGCCCTATGCCACCGCGGGCACCGGAGGAGCCAACCATCTGGCCGGTGAACTGTTCAAAGCGGCCAGCAAGACGCCTCTCGTCCATATTCCGTACAAGGGCGCGGCGCCCGCCGCGCAGGATCTGATCGCCGGCAACGTGCCGACCGGGTTCATAGACGCCATGACCATCGGCCCATTCCTGAAATCCGGGCAAGCCAAGCCGATCGCCACCACCGGCGCCAGCCGCAGCGCCCTGTATCCGGACCTGCCCACCATCGCCGAGTCCGGTTATCCAGGCTATGACGTGTCGGTCTGGATGGGCGTGTTTGCCCCCGCCGGCACGCCGGCGCCGGTGGTCGAAAAATTGAATGCCGCCATCCGCGACGCGCTTGCCACCGATGCGGTGCGGACCCGTTTGCAGGCCAGCGGCATCGACACGCGCATCGACATGAGCGCCCGCGAATTCAAGCAATACGTGCACGACGACGTCGAGCGCTGGAAAAGCGCGGTCGCGGTGACGGGGTTGAAGTTCGATTAGCGGATTCTCGGAAACAGGAAACAACATGGCCATCATAGTCGGCACCCGCGAACGCGGAGCGCGCAACCGGCGCGCGCTGGACCTGGGCACGGGCGCGCCCTATTACAAGAGCGAGTGGATGGAAGGCGGGAGCGGCCCGGGCCTGTCTCCCACCATCTTTCTCGTCGAACAGCCCTCCGGCTCGATATTGCCCACTCACTTCCACAGGCAGAACGAGTTCCAGGTCGTGGTGTCCGGCACGGGCCGCATCGGCCTGCATGGACTGGCACCGGTTTCCGTGCACTATGCCGGCGCCTACACGGGCTACGGTCCGGTCGCCGCGAGCGAAGGCGGCCTGAGCTACTTCACGATCCGGCCCGCCTTCGACAGCGGCGCCTTGCTTGCCTCGCAAGCCCGCGAACACATGATTCGCGGCCCGAAGCGCCAGCAATACGCGCCCACCGTCGAGATCGAGGCATTGCGCAAGTCCGCGGCAAACGCGCACGCTACCCAGATCCTGATGCCCGAGGCCGAGGACGGCCTGCATTGCGAAGCCTGGATGCTGCCTCCCTCCAGCCTGCGCCCGGTTCCCGTGCGGGCCGACACCGCGGGCGTGTTCTGCCTGGTGCTGGAAGGCCGGATCTCGGCGGGTGACCACGTGCTTGAAGCGTGGGAGAGCGCCTACATCCCCGTAGAGGAAGACGGCTATCCGCTGCGCGCCGACGCCGAAGGCGCCATCGTGCTTTACATGCAATGTCCCGCCACTGCCGCCGAATACCGGAGCCCCCCGCAACCATGACGACCTCGCTTCCTCAACACTCCGCCAGCGGCGTGCATGCCTGCCTCTTGTGCGATTGGCACTACGACCCTGCCCTCGGCGATTCCGAACGCGGCATTGCGCCCGGCACTCCCTGGGAAAGCCTGCCTGCCGATTGGACCTGCCCGGAATGCGGGGCGGACCCCTCGGCCTTCGACGCCGTCTGAACGCCTTCCCGCCCATTCCCGCTCACTTCCGCCCGCCTCATGTCCGCAGCACCATTTACTTTCGTCATCGTAGGCGCCGGCCATGCCGGCGTGGAACTGGCTTTCGCGCTACGCAAGGAAGCGGCGCAAGGCCGCATCCTGCTGGTCGATGCCGGCGATGCATTGCCCTACCACCGGCCGCCGCTGTCCAAGCAGTACCTGACGGCGGGGGAAGACTCCCCTCCCACCCGCTTGCGACCGGCCCAGGCCTATGCGGACCACGGCATCGAATTGAAACTGGGCGCCCCTGCGACCGCCATAGACCGCCCGTTGCGCCGCATCCATATCGACGGCGCCGAACCGGTCGAATACGACACGCTGATATTGGCCACGGGCGCCCAGGCGAGGCCGCTGGAACTCCCCTTGCCGGACGGCCCGCTGGCGCCGGGCGTGCTGCATACCCTGCGCACCCTGGACGACGCGCGGCGGCTACGGAATGCGCTGCGCGCGGGTTCGGCCGTGGCCATCGTCGGCGGAGGCTATATCGGGTTGGAAGTCGCTGCGGTTGCCGCGGCATCGGGAATGCGCGCAGACGTTGTCGAACGCCAGGAGCAACTGCTCGCGCGCAGCGCCTCCGCGGATCTCGCGACCTTCCTGCGGACGGCCCACGCGTCGAGCGGGGTGCGGTTTCACCTCGGCGCGACCTTGCGCGCCGCCCGCCCGGGGCGGGACGGATTCGGCGTGCAGCTGGAACTGGACACCCGGAACGGCGCCCGCTGCCTCCACGCCGATCTGGTACTGGCCGGCATCGGCGCCACGCCCCGCACCCGCCTGGCCGAGGCGGCCGGGCTGGCCGTCTCCAATGGCATCCTGGTCGACGAGACCTTGCGCACCGGCGATCCGGCCATCTATGCCATCGGCGATTGCGCGGCTTGGCGGCGTTCGCCCGAATCCTCGCCCGTCCGCTTCGAATCCATTCCCGCCGCCCTGGCGCAAGCCCAGGCCCTGGCCGCCCGGCTCTGCGGCAACGCTGCGCCCGGCACGGCCACGCCGTGGTTCTGGTCGGATCAAGGCAACCTGAAGGTCCAGATCGCCGGCACCCGCGATCATGACGACATCCTGGTGCGGCGTACTGACGATCCGCCCAGTTTGTCGCTCTTCTACGTATCGAACGGCAGGCTGGCCGGGGTGGAATCCGTCAACAATCCCAAAGGCTTCCTGCAAGCGCGGCGCCTCATCGGCGAAGGCGCGCCCATGGACGCCGCCTTGCTGCTTTAGCCCGCTTCAGCCCGGCGGCACGGCCCGCTTCAGGATCTCGATGAAATGCAGCGCGGCCGGCGACAGCCAGGCGCCGCTGCGGTGCGCCAGGGACAGGCGATGCACGATCGCGTCGCTCTCCACCTGGACCGCCGCCAGGCCCAGCGACCGCGCCAGGCCCACGATATAGCTGGGAATGATCGCGATGCCCAGCCCGTCGCGCGCCAGCGCCAAACTGGACAGCAATGTGCCGCAGTCGATGTTCACCGAATCGGGCGTCTGGCCGAATTCCTGGAAGACGCGGTCCACGCCACGCCCGAAACCATAGACCTTGCGCAGGCCGATGTGCTGAAAATCCAGCAACCTGGATAACGGCACCGCCCCTGCGGACGCGAGGGGGTGCGCCGCCGCGCAAGCGATCCACATCCTGCTTTCGTAGATGACCTGGCTTTCTATCTTGGGTTGCGGCTCGGTGAGCGATACCAGGCCCAAATCGACCGCGCCGCTGAGTAGGTGTTCCACCCCGTCGGCCGTGGGCAGCTCGAAGAGTTCCAGCCGGATTCCGGGATAGTCGACGTGGAACTCGCGTACGGCCGGCGTCACCAGGCCATACATGATCAGCGTGGACGCCGTGACGTTCAAGCGGCCCTGCTCCATGGACTTCAGGCTGTCCAGGCGCCGCTCCGCCACCGTCACCGAGGCCAGGATCTCCTGCGCGGAACGGTACAGCGCATCGGCGCCCTCCAGGGGCACCAGCATCCGGGACGAACGGTCGAACAGCTGGCAATCGACGCGTTCTTCGAGCTCGCGGCAAACCTTGCTGATGGCCGACTGCGTCATGTGCAGCGTCGCGGCGGCAATGGTGAAGCTGCGGGCCTCGTAGACGGCGACGAAGACCCTGAGCTGCTTGATCGTGAGGTTCATATTTGCGGGCTGAGGCAAAGCCGGAAACATGAAGTTTGGCAGATTTTCAGCCGCGCAAGGCAGTCTCCGTCTCCTGGATGGCCCGGTCCCACGCCGCCACTTCGTTCTCGATGCGCCGGGTCCGCACCCCTATTCCGCCTCGATCTTCGCGTCCTTCACCAGCTTGTTCCAGCTTTGGTAGCTGGAACGGACCACCGCGCTGAATTCCTGCGGCGTGCTGCTCCAGATCTCGACATACTGATCCTTGAGCTGGCGCTGCACGTCCGGCGCGGCCAGCGCTTCGCGCAGGGCGGCGTTCAAACGGTCCATGACGGGCTGGGGGATGCCGGCAGGGCCGACCACGCCCCACCACAACTCGCCGCCGGCGGCCGCATAGCCGCCGATGCCGGCCTCGTCCATGGTCGGCACGTCGGGCAGGAAGGGCGAACGCCTGGGACTGGTGACGGCCAAGGGCCGCAGGCTGCCCGCCTGGATGCGCGACATCGCGGTGTTGAACGTGTCGAACATGAAGGTGGTATTGCCCGCCAGCAGGTCCGTCAGCGCGGGTGCGCTGCCGCGATAGGGAATATGCGTCATCGCCGCGCCGGTCAGCGCGCGCAGCAGTTCGCCGGAAAGATGGTTGGACGAACCGTAGCCGGCCGAGCCGAAGGTGACGTTGGCGCCGGGCTGCCGCGCCTGCGAGACCAGGTCCGAGACGGAGACGATGGACGATTGCGAGCCGACCAGCAGGACATTGGTGTAGCGGCCCAGCAGGCCGATGTTGGAGAAGGAGTCTATCGGGTCGTACTTGGCCGACTTGGCGACATTGGGCACGATGGTCTGCGTGCCCACGCTGCCGATACCGATGACGTAACCGTCCGGCTTGGCGCGCGCGACGTAGTCGGCGCCCAAGGCGCCGCCGGCGCCCGTGCGGTTCTCGACGATGACCGTCTGGCCCAGGATATCTCCCATTTTCTTGGCGACCGGCCGGGACACGATATCCATCGGCCCGCCCGCGGAAAAAGGCACGATCCAGGTAATGGGCCGCTCGGGCCATTGCGCGCGCGCCGCGCCGGCATGGCAAAGCAGCGCGACCGGAAGCAGCGCCATCAGGCTTTTCTTGAACATGGCTGTCTCCCCGGCGTCACATGAATTTTTCGCGCGCCTGGCGCGCTTCCGCGCTCTGGCCGCATACGAGCGCCTGGTCCACGTCCATATAGGTGCTGACGAAGTTCAGGGCATGGGCATGGGCGTTGACGCTTTCCTTGCTCATCTTGACCACATGCGACGGCGATTTCGCCACCTGGCCGGCCAGCGCCGTGGCGCGCTCGACGGCCGTCCCCGCCGGCGCCAGCCAGTCGGCCAACCCCCATTCCAGGGCCGTGGCGGCCGGCATCCGCTCGCCCAACAGCATGATCTGCTTGGCGCGCGAAGCGCCCACCATGTTCACCAGGCGCGGCACCGTATGCCAAACCAGCGGAATGCCGATCTGCACTTCCGGCACGAAGAGGAAGGCGTCGTCCGCCATGACGCGCCAGTCGCAAGCCAGCGTCAGCGCAATGCCGCCGCCGACGTTGAACCCCTCGATGGCGGCGACGGTGAGCTGCGGCAGGCTCTCCCAGGCCTTGCACATGCGGGCGCCGGTCGAGGCCAGGTAGCGGCGCTCGTCCAGCGACTTCTCCTCGATGGCCCAGCGCTGCGGGTCTTTCAGATCGACGCCCGCGGAGAAGCCCTGTGCGCTTCCCGCCAGCACAATGGCCGTAATGTCGACGCGCGACGCATAGCGGTGCGCCACGTCGATGAGTTCATTCATGGCCTGCAGGGACAATGCGTTGCGGCGTTCGCCGCGGTCATACGTGACCACCGCCAGGCAGTCGGACTCTTCTATCTTGATCATTGCAGTCTCCTTGTCTATTTTTCTCAAGCCTGGCGCACCGCGCCAGCCTCGATTGCGGCATGGATCGCCGCGTCGCTGAAGCCGAAGCGCCGCATGACTTCCTGGCTGTGCTCGCCGATGGCCGGCGGCGGCAAGCGCAGGGCCCCGGGCGTGCGCTCCAGCTTGATCGGGATACCCGTGACGCGGTATTGGCCGATGGACGCCGACATCTGCCGGGTGGCGGTGTGCTCCATGGCCAGCGCCTGCTCCACGCTCAGCATGGGCGCGCAAGGCACGCCCAAGGCCATCAACTGCCGGAACAGCTGCTGACCGTCGAGCCCGGCCAACTGCCCGCTCAATTCCTCGCGCAAGGCATCCCGGTTCACCACGCGGTCGCTATTCCTGCGAAAACGTTCATCGGTGGCGAGCTCCGGCTTGCCTATCGTTTCGCACAGGCGCGCGAACTGCCGATCGTTGCCCACGGCCACGAACAGTTTTCCGCTGCGGGTCGGAAACAGGTCATAGGGCACGATGTTGGGATGCCCGTTGCCGGTGCGCGCCGACTTGCCGCCGTTGAGCGCGTTGGAGGTATGCGGGTGCAGCATGCCCAGCGCGGTATCGAACAGGGTGACCTCTATCGACTGCCCCAGGCCGGATTTCTCGCGCTCGTACAGCGCCAGCAGCACGCCGATGACGGCGTTCATGCCGGTGGACGTATCGACCAGCGGAATACCGATGCGCACGGGATCCAGCGCCGGATCGCCGTTGATCGACATCAGGCCGGACAGTGCCTGCACGGCGGCGTCGTAGCCCGGCAAGCCGCCCCACTGCCCGGTTTCGCCAAAGCCCGAAACCCGGCAGTGGATCAGCCGCGGAAAGCGGCGCGTCAATGCGGCCGGATCGTCGACGCCCCATTTGCGCCAGGTGCTGAGCTTGAAGTTCTCCACCAACACGTCGACCCGCTCAAGCAGCTTGAACAGGACTTCGCGCCCGGCCGGCGCCGAGAGATCCACGGCCAGGTCCTGCTTGTTGCGGTTCAGGCCGACGTAGTAAGGCGCGTCGCCATCGACGAACGGAGGTCCGTATCCCCGCGTGTCGTCGCCGTCGTAGGACTCCAGCTTGATGACTTCGGCGCCGTGATCGCCGAGCATCTGAGCGGCGAAGGGACCGGCCAGCACGCGCGACACATCCAGGACCACGACCCCGCTCAGGGCCGACTTGCTGATTGCGCAGGACATCTTCTTTGCGACCTCGCCGTTCATTCGTTGCTGGCGCCGGACGCCTTAACGATGGGTGCCCACCGCTCGACTTCCGACTTCATGAACGAGCCGAAGGATTCGGGCGTGCCCGGCTGCAGGATGACGCCCAGGCCCTTCATGCGCTCCTGGAAGTCGGGGCGCGCCAGCACCTTCTGCAAGGCCTGGTCCAGCACGCGAATCACCTCCGGCGGTGTCTGGGCGGGCGCGATCAATCCGTACCAGGACGACACGTCGAAATCCGGAAAGCCCGACTCGGCCATGGTGGGCAACTGGGGCGCCGAGGCGATGCGTTCCTTGGTCGTCACCGCCAGCGCGCGCATGCGATCGGTCTGCACAAAGGGCCACACGGTCGGCACGTTGTCGAACATATAAGAGACCTGGCCCGCCATGACCGCCACGCCCGCTGGCGCGCTGCCGCGGTACGGCACGTGGGTGACGTCAATGCCGGCGGCGCGCTTGAACATCTCGCCGGCGATATGGATGGAGGTGCCGTTGCCCGACGAGCCGAAAGTCAGCGTGTCGGGATGGGCTTTTGCGTAAGCCACCAGCTCCTGCACGCTGTGCACCGGCAGTTTCGGGTTCACCACCAGCACGCTGGGGATTTTCCCGACCAGGCCCACGGGCGCGAAGTCGGTGGCGAGATTGAAGCCCGGCTTGTCGTAAAGGGTCTGGTTGATGGCGCTGGTGACGGCGACCATCAGCAGGGTGTAGCCGTCCGGCTTGGCACGGGCGACCTGCGAGGCTGCGATATTGCTGCCCGCGCCCGGCTTGTTTTCCACTACGACCGATTGCTTCAGCTCCGCGCCGATCTCCGTGGCGATCATGCGCGCCATGGCGTCGGTAGGGCCGCCGGCGGCGAAGCCCACTTGCAGCGTCACGGCGCGCTCGGGATAGGCCGCGCGGGCGTGGCCGGCGAATCCGCAAACGCCCAGCGCCATCGCCAGTCCGGTGTTCAATGCTGGCCGCAGCCAGTGCCTCCACGATCCCTGCATGGTTGTCTCCGTTGTCCGATCAGGTGGAACCGGATAGTACGGAAAATGCACAGTATTCATATAGAATCTGTACACATACTGCACACTAATACCTACCGCCCCCCCCCAAGACATGCAGACCGACCCGCCCTCCTCCGCTCCCCGCACTTTGCTCAAGGGACTAAACGTGCTCAGCCTGCTGCGGGCGTCGGCGCCGGCCGGGCTGGGCGCAACCGAGGTTGCGGCCCGCACGGGCCTGGACCGGGTCAATGTGCAGCGCCTGTTCCTCGCGCTTGAGGCCAGCGGCTGGGTGCGCCGGAACAAGGCCGGCAAGCGCTTCTTCGCCGGCGACGACGCCGACCGAATGCAAGCCAGCCTGTGGACGCCGCCCGACGTAAGCCAGGACCTGATCGTCGCCGCCATCGAAGGCATGCGCAGGCTGGCCCGGCAACTGGGCGACGCGGTATTCCTCATCGGCCGAGACGGCACCGAGTCCGTCGGCATACACCGCGAGATCGGCGACTATCCGATGCAGATCCTGGCCAGCCATGCGGGCAAGCGGCATCCGCTGGGCGTGGGCTCGGCGGGGATGGCGCTGCTGTCCGCCCTGCCCGATGCCGAGGCCCGCGCGGTCGTGAAGGCCAATTCGCCGCGGCTGGAAGAGTACGGAGGCATCAGCGCCGAAATGATCGACCGCCTGCGCCTCAATACCCGCCAGCGCGGCTACGCGGTCATGCAGAACTACGCGGTGAGCGGCGCCTTGGGAGTCGGCTGCGCGCTGACGCGCGCCGACGGCACGCCGGTGCTGGCCATGAGCGTGAGCGCCATCACGGATCGCATGCCCATCGCGCGTCAGGCAGAAACCGCGCGCCTGCTGCGGCGCGAACTGGACAGCCTGAAGAGCTTTCTGGATTGAGAGCGGCTATCGCGCTGGGGCGGAGCAAGATAGGCCGTATTCCGCTAAAGGCCCCGAATCCGGCTATCGCATCTGTCCGGCCCGTTGGGCCAATTCGCGCAAGATCTCTTCGGTATGCTGGCCCAGCCGCGGCGCGGCCGCGCCTGCCTGTGGCGGTGTCTTGGACCAGCGCGCGGCCGGCGCAAGGCCACGGTACTCGTTGCCGTCCTGGTCCCGATAGCGGCGCACCACGCCTTGCCCGGACGCCTCCAGCCGCGAGATCAGCGTGTCCAGGTCGGGCGACTGCGCCGCGGGAATGTCCGCATCCTTGAGCAACGCCAGCCAGGCATCGGTGGTCCGCAAGGCCATCTGCTCGTCGACGAAGGCATACACCTCGTCGATATGGCGCGTGCGACTGGCCATGCTGCGAAAGCGCGGATCCTCTTCCCACAGGCGGCCTGCGCCCGCCAGCCTCAGAAAGGCCTCCCAATGCCTGTCGGTGTAGACGATGGTGCTGATCCAGCCATCCAGCGTCTTGTACGGCCGGCGGTAGCGCGACAGCAGGCGCGGATTGCCCGCCGGCCCGAGCGGCGGCTCGAACGAGGCCGCGCCCAGATGGTCCGCGAGCACGAACGACGCCATGGTCTCGTACATGGGAATTTCGATGTACTGGCCCGTCCCGCCGCGTTCGCGTTGCAGCATCGCAGCCAGCACGGCCTGCGCGGCGAACAGGCCCATGGTCTTGTCGGCCAGATTCAGCGGTAGGTAACTGGGCGGCCCGCCGCCGGCGCGGGCCACCAGATCGGGCAGCGCCACCATGCCCTGGATCAAATCGTCGTAGGCCGGCCGCCCCGCATCCGGCCCGTCCTCGGCGAAGCCGGACAGGAATACGTACACCAACCCAGGGTTGCAGCCACTGAGCGCGGCCCAATCCAGGCCCAGCTTCTTCAACGCCCTGGCCCGCATATTGGTGATGAACACGTCCGCCGATTCCACCGCCTGGCGCAGAATCGCGGCCGACTCCGGCGCCTTCAGGTCCAGGCACAGGCTGCGCTTGCCCCGGTTCAGGTTCAGGAACACCGGCCCCATGCCCGGCTCGCGCGCCGGTCCCATTTCGCGCATGATGTCGCCCTCGGGCGACTCCAGCTTGATCACGTCGGCGCCGTACTCGGCCAGCATCTGCGTGGCGTAAGGCCCCATGATGACGCTGGTCAGGTCCAGCACCCGCACGCCGTCCAACGGAAGCTTTCCCATGTCCGCGTCTCTGCTCATTGCACCACGATATGCGCGTCGCGCACGATATCGCCCCATTTTCGGATCTCGGCGCTCACGTACTCGCGGAACGCGGCCGCGTCCATGTCGCCCGGCGTGGTGCCCTGCTCCGCCAAGAGCTTGATGAAGGCCGGTTCGCTCATGGATTCGCGCGCCAGCGCGTTCAGGCGCTCGATCAGCGCCGGCGGCGTGCCGGCGGGCGCATAGAAGCCGATCCAGATTTCGGTCTCGTAGCCGGGCACGCCCTGCTCGGCGATGGTGGGCACCTCAGGCAGCATCGGATTGCGCTCTCGCGTGGACACGGCAATGGCGCGCAGCTTGCCGCTCTGCACATATTTGATGGCGGTCAGCGCATCGACGAACGAGGCCTGGATCTGCCCGCCCAGCAGATCGTTCAGCGCCAGCGCGGTGCCCTTGTAGGGCACATGCAGCAACGGAGCGCCGCTGCGGCTGGCCAGCAGCTCACCGGACAAGTGAGTCGTGCCGCCCACTCCCGCCGAACCGTAGCTCAGGCTGCCGGAACGCTTGGCGTAGGCCAGCAGTTCCTGCAAGGTCTTCGCGGGCACGGCGGGGTTCACCACCAGCACGTTGGGGGTGCGCGCCAGCATCGCGATCGGCGCGAAGTCCTTCTCGGTATCGTAGGGCAACTGCTTGGTGATCGCGGGATTGACCACGTGCGCGGTGGTCGTGACCAGCAGGGTGTAGCCGTCGGCGGACGCGCGCGCCACTTTTTCTCCGCCGATGACGCCGCCCGCGCCCGTGCGGTTGTCCACCAGCACCGGTTGCTTGAGCTGGCCCTGCATCGTCTTGGCCAACTGCCGCGCCAGCACGTCGGTCATGCCACCCGCCGCGAACGGCACCACCAGCGTGACCGGCTGGCTCGGATAGGGCGCGGCCGACGCCGCCGCCGCGGCCAACAGCGCGCACGCGCCCATCAGCCAATTCTTGACGCGCGATTTCCGTTTCATTGTCTGTCTCCTCGATGGCGGCGCTCTCAGGCGCGCTTGCGATGCTGCAGGAAGGCTTCCATATACCGCTTGGGTTCATCGGTGTCGTAGGCCGACACCAGCGCGTCGATCCCGATCGAGATGGCTTCGGCCAGCGGCATGCGCTCCCAATCGCGGATCAGCTTCTTCTGGATCCGCATGGCCTGCGGCCCGCCTTCAAGCAATTCCTTCTGCCAGGCCGCCGCGCGCAGCGCCAGTTCGCCCTCGGCCGCAACGTCCGTGATCAGGCCCCAGTCGCAGGCCTGCCGGGCGGGTATCATCCGCCCGCTGAGCAGCAGATCGCGGGTGCGGGTCCAGCCGATCATGCCTGGCAGCATCGCGCCATGGATCACGGACGGCACGCCCAGCTTGACCTCCGGCATGCCGAACTTCGCGTCCGCGCCGGCCACCTTGATGTCGCATACCGCCGCCACCTCCATGCCCGCGCCCAGGCAATAACCGGAGATCACCGACATCGTCGGGAACGGCAGGTCGCGCAATTGCTCGCACAACGCGTGCACGCCGCGAATGTACGCGTCGATGTCGGCCTTGCCCGCATCCTTCAGGAACTTGATGTCCGCGCCGCCGAGAAACGCGGCCGCCCCGCCCTGCACGATCAGCAGGCGGATGCTTTCGTCCCGCGCCAGGGCGCGCAGCGTCTGGGTGTAGACCGCCGCGGCTTCGGAGGTCAGCAAATTGAGCCGGCCGTTGTCAAAGGTGATGGCGACCACGCCGTCGGCGCGGCGGTCGATATGGCACTGGGGAGTCTGGGTCTGCATGCATGCCTCGCTGGGTAGATGCGAGGCATCATAGGTTTGGCCACATTAATGAGACAATGGAATTCTTAGACTTTACTAAGTCCATCGTGGAATGAATATCACCTTCCGCCAACTCCGCATCTTCCTGGAACTGTTCGAGACCGGCAGCTTCACGGCGGCCGCGGCGAGGCTGCACGTCACCCAGTCGGCCGCCAGCAAAATGATCGCCGAGCTGGAATCGCAGTTGAATCTGGTGCTGTTCGACCGCAGCACCCGCCGCGTCACGCCGAACGACGCGGCTCGGGAGTTTCACGCCTTCGCGGTGGACGTCGTGGCGACCATGCAGACGGCCACGCGCAGCGTCGAAGAGCTGATCTCGCTTGAGCGCGGCAAGGTCAGCATCGCGGCGTCGCCGTTGATGATCTATGGCCTGCTCGCCGACGTGATCTCCGATTACCGGACCCGCTACCCCGGCATCCAATTCGAGCTGCACGAGCTTTCCACGGACCAGACGGTCGAAAGCGTCCGGGCGGGCACCGTCGATTTCGGCCTGGGCGCGATCGACATGCGCATCCCGGGCATCCAGTCGGAAGTGGTGTTGGAAGACGGCATGCGCGTGGTGATCGACGCCGCCCATCCCCTGAACCGCCGCGCCTCGGTGGCGCTGAAGGAACTGGCGGCGTGGAACCATATCTCGCTGCGCAATTTCTATAGCGTGCGCCGCAGCCTGGACCTCATTCTGGCCAGCCAGGGCGTCACGCTGCCCAGCGCGATCGAGGCTGGCACGCTGACCGCGGCGCTGGGCCTGGTGCGCCGCGGCGCCGGCGTGCTGATCGTGCCGGGCTACGCGGCGACCATCGCCGAACAATGGGGCATGCGCACACTTTCCCTCCGCGGCGTCTCGCCCACGGTGCACCAGATCTCGCTGATCCAGCGCAGCCAGGCCCGTCCGTCGGTGTCCACGCGGCATTTCCTGGACGTGCTCCTGACGAGGCTGGCGCAGCGGGGCGCCGCGAGGACAACGCTCTCGCGTACGACGAGACCTGGCTGACCAGCCCTGAACGGTTCGACGTATCGGCCGGCCTGCAACTGATGCCCGGCCAGCCGGCGCCCACCCCGCAAAACACAGAAACTTAAGGCGCGGGGTTAAACGGCGCCGACGCTCGTTCGTCTAGAAATATGAGCATGAATCGCAAGGCAAGCGCCTTGCGTCCAATCATCGCCGTCGCGGCGTGGCGTCGTCACGCCAATAACAAGGGGCTTCTTCCAGCCCCGTCTACGCGCACAAACCATGAAGACTCCTCGCAATACACCGCGCGCGCTCGCGCGCCGCCCTCTTTGCTATCCGCTGATCGTGGGCCTGGCCATTGCCGCGCCCGTCCATGCCCAGCAATCGGCCGGTGGCGCCGCCGTGCCCACGCTGCCATCCATCAACGTCCTGGGCGACCAAACGGACGCCGCCACCGGACCGGTCAACGGCTACGTGGCCCGCGAGACCCTGACGGGCAGCAAGACCCCGACCAGCCTCCTGGAAATTCCGCAATCGGTCTCGGTGGTCGGCGCGCAGGAAATGCAGGACCGCGGCGTGCAGACGGTGTCGCAGGCGATCCAGTACGTGCCTGGCGTGCAGATCAGCAACTTCGGCGGCGCCGAAGTCCGCAACGACTGGATCGTTTTGCGCGGCTTCGACGCCAAGATCACCGGGGATTACCGCGATGGCCTGAGCCAACTGCCATACGACCAGATCCGCGCGCGCACCGATCCCTACGCGCTGGAACGCGTGGAGGTCATTCGCGGACCGTCGTCGGTGCTGTATGGCCAAGTGGCGCCGGGCGGGCTGGTCAATCGCGTGACCAAGCGCCCCACCGCCGACGCCTTCGGCGAAATCGTGCTGCAAGGCGGAAATTTCGATCGCCGCCAGGCAGCCTTCGACTTGGGCGGCCCCATCGACAATGACGGCAAGTACCTGTACCGCCTGACCGGCATCCTGCGCGACGCGGGCACGCAGGTCGAATACGACAGCGACCATCGTTACCCGGACGATCTCGGCTACATCGCGCCCGCCTTCACGTGGCGGCCCAACGCCGACACCTCGTTCACGCTGCTGACGAGCTACCAACACGACCAGACCGACGGAGAATCCCGCCCCGTGTTCCCCACCCACGTGCCGGTGGGCGATTACGGCTTCAACAAGTACGACCGCAAGCAATACGCCATCGGCTACCTGCTTGAGCACCGCGTCAACAATGCGTTTACGCTGCGCCAGAACGCCCGCTACCAGCATGGCAAGCTGGATCAACGCGACCTGTACAACCTGCGCCTGCTGGCCGACGGCCACACCATCAGCCGGTACACGCTGGTGTCCAAGGAAAGCATGGACGGCGTGGCGATCGACAATCAGGCCGAATACCGCTTCAATCTTGGCCGCGTGTCGCACACGCTGCTGGCCGGGCTGGATTACCGGTTCCAGGATGGCCAGCAGTGGTATCGCCAAGGCCTGGCGCCCAATCTGGACCTGGACAATCCCGTCTACGACCAGGACATTCCATATCCGCCCGCGGCCAATACCATCATCGACCGGAAGGACGTGAGCCGCCAGCTGGGCGTCTATCTGCAAGATCAGATCAAGGTGGACAATGTCGTCGTGACGCTGGGCGCGCGCCAGGACTGGGCGCGCAGCAGCAGCGACAACCGCTTGACCAGCGTCACGACCCGGCAACAGGACACGGCGTTCACGGGCCGGCTGGGCCTGGCCTATCTGTTCGATTCGGGGATCACGCCGTATGTCAGCTATTCCACGTCGTTCCTGCCGCAAATCGGAGCCGGCCTGGACAGCACGCCGTTCAAGCCCACCAAGGGCGAACAGTATGAGTTCGGCATCAAGTACCAGCCGCCCGGCTCCAACAGCATGGTGGCGCTCTCGGTGTTCGACCTGACCCAGCGCAATGCGCTGACGCCCGACCCGCGCAACACCAACTTCAGCGTACAGACCGGCGAGATCGGTTCGCGCGGGATCGAACTGGAAGGCAAGGCCAACGTCATGCGCGGCCTGGACCTGATCGCCTCCTATACGTTGAACGACGTCAAGGTGAACCAGAGCAACAACCCGGCCGAAGAAGGCAACACCCCCATCGTCACGCCGCGCCACATGGCGTCCGCCTGGGTGAACTACACGCTGCCCGACACCGTACTGCAAGGTATGGGCATGGGGGTGGGCGTGCGCTACGTGGGCAAAACGTACGCGAACGTCGCCAACACCATTGAAAACGGCTCGTCGTTCATGGTGGATGCCAGTCTGCACTACCAACTGCGCAACTGGCGCTTTGCGGTCGACGCGACGAACCTGTTCAACAAGGAGACCATCGTGTGCCGCAACAACACCGTGAACTGCCGCTACGGCCTGGAACGGACCGTCATGGCCACGGCGGCCTATCGCTGGTAACTAGGGCAGCAGATACTCGCGGCACGAGCTCAGCGCCACGTCGGCATCGCGGATCATGAAATTGACGAGCGTCGCCGACACCCCGAGCTCGCGCGCCACATCGCGCTGCGTGCACCCTTCTAAACGGTGCAATTCGAAGGCCCGGCGCGTGCGCGCCGACATATTCTGCAGCGCGTCCGCGGCCAGGGCCATCGCCTGATGGCTGACGGCCGCCTCTTCGGCCAGCGACGCGGAGACGGCATGCTGGCCGTCCTCTTGTCCCGCGAACAGTCGGGACTCCAGCACGCGGCGGCGGTGGTAGTCGATCGAGAGATGGCGCACGGTCTGGAACAGGTACGCCACCGGTTCGCGCACGTCCCGCGGCGGCGGGCCTTCCAGCAGCTTCAGATACGTGTCCTGCACCACGTCGTCAGCCAGGTCGCGGCTCCCGAGTATGCGCGTCGCCGTGTGCAGCAACTTGCGCCGGTGGGCCAGGTACAGGGCCGCCAGCTCGTCCCTGATGGCCGGGGGGCTCGACATGATGTGACTCCTCTCGCACGCCGCCGCCCGGCGGGGATCAATAGCGGTACGCGACGGCGGCGAGCACCGTGCGTTCGACGCCATATCGGCAATTGACGCGGTCGTTGCGGCAGACCACGGTTTCTTTATTCAGCAGGTTCATGGCGTCGACCGAAAAGCGCCACGCGCCGGTCTCGTAGGCCAGGGAGGCATCCGCCACGGCGGCGCCGCGATTCTTCATCGTGTTGGCCACGTCGACATACGTCGGGCCGATATAGCGCACGCCCACGCCGGCGTTCCACCCGGACAGCGGGCCTTGCGAGAAGCGATGGCCAAGCCAGACGGCCGCCATGTGCCGCGGCGTGACGATCGGCGTCTTGCCCGCTGCGCCATGATTGCCGGACACGTTGGTCACGGCGTTGTAGGTGTAGGCGGCCACGAGGTCCCAGCCATCGCCCTGGCTGAGCTTGGCCTCGATTTCCAGCCCGCGCGAACGCAGGCGGCCCGACTGCACGCTAAAGCCCGCGTGCGCGGGGTTCGGGTCCGCCGTCAGCGCATTGCGCTGGTTCAGGTTGAATAGCGCAATGGTGTAGAGGCTGTTGGATTCCGGCGGCTGATACTTGACGCCCACCTCGACCTGGTCGGACTCGGCAGGCGTGAACGGCGACCCGTCGAAGGCCGTGCCCGCTTGCAGCACGAATGCGGTGGAATAGCTGGCATACGGCGCCACGCCCGAGGCGAACGCATACGACAGGCCCGCGCGCCAGGTGGTGGCCCGGTCCTGTCCGCGGCTATCGGTGCCCGCGAGGCGGTCGTCGGTCTTATCGGTGTAGCGGTCATGACGAGCGCCCAACGTCAGCGTCCACGGCCCCGCCTGGATCTGGTCCTGCGCATACAGCCCCCACTGCGTGCTGACCTGCCGGACGTCCAACGTCGTCTTGCCCGGGCCCAGCGCCGCGATGGGCTGCCCGTACACGGGATCGTGGATATCCAGCAAAGGCGCCATTGCCTGGCGATAGTCCTGAGTGCCCGACAGGCGCCGGAAATCCAGGCCGGCCAGCAGCCTGTGTTTCAGGCCTGCGCCCTCCAGCACGCCTTCCATCTGCGTGTCCACGGCAGCGCCGTGGGCGCGTTCGCCGGCCTGCAATTGCAGGCGCGACAAGCTGCGGCCGTCGGCGGCCAGCGCCAGCGGATACAGATTGCGCAGCGTCATGCGGCCTTGCTGGTAGCGCGCGTTCTGCCGCAACGACCATGCGTCGCTCAATCGATGCTCCAGCAGATACCCGACGCTGTAGAAATCGCGGTCATTGCGGTCGTAGGAATAGTCGCCCACCAGCGTGCGCGTGGGATAGTACGCGCGCGATTCACCATCGTTGCGATCGCGTTGGTAGTGCGTCAGCAGCGTCAGCGACGTATCGGCGTTGCGCCACCGGAAGGCCGGCGCCACGTAGGCCAGGTCGTCGCGGTAGCGGTGGTCGCCGTCGTATCGATCCTGCGTACCGGCTTCGCGAGCCGTCGCGGTCAGGCGATAGCTGATGCTGGCGGCCTCGTTGGCCGGGCCGCCCAGGTCCATGAACGCTTGCCGGCTGTCGAAGGATCCGGCTTGAATGGCCGCCTCGCGCAGCACGGTCGCGGGGGGACGCTTGGTCACGCGGTTGACGATGCCGCCAGGCGCCACCTGCCCGTACAGCGCCGACGAAGGGCCGCGCACGGCCTCGACGCTTTCCAGCGCATAGGCCGGCATGTGCGCGCGGATCTGGTCATACGGCATCTGGCTCAGGCCGTCGCGATAGTCGCCCGTCAGCTTGGCATCGAAGCCGCGCAGCACGAGCCAGTCGTTGCGGATTTCGTTGCTGCCGAAATTATTGATCTGCACGCCAGGCGTGTACTGCAGCGCCTGCGGAACGGTGCGCGCATAGCGCGCCTGCATTTCCTGGTTGGTCACGACCGACACGGATTGCGGCACTCGCACAAGGGGCGTGGCGGTCTTGGTCCCGGCCACGGCGGACAGCGCCACGAAACCTTCCCCGCCAGTGGCCGCCCCCCACACCAGCGTCGGCGACATCCACAAGGCCGCCGGCGCCGCGCCCGCGCTTCTGACCCGGAAGCTGGCCGGAGAATCCTGATAGGCCTCCAGCCCATAGCCGCCCAGCACCTGCGCGAACGCCTGCTCCACCGTGTACCGGCCATTCAGGCCGTCGCTTTCCAGGCCGCGCGTCAGCGTGGGCTCGAACACCAGCATGACGCCCGCCTGGCTGGCAATCCGCTGCAAGACCGTCACCAGCGGCCCCGCGGGCACGTCGTAGCGCAGACTCGCGCTGTCGCGCGGCGCCGGGCCGTCCTGCGCGCGGGCCGCCTGGCCGATCAGCGCGGCGAACGCCAACAGCAACATGGCGACGAATGCGCGCCCGCCTGCCCCTGGATGGGACAGGGCAATGCGCGTGTCGCCGCCTGTGTTCCTGGCCATGATGCCGTTTCGTCGCCTTGGATTTCGGTCCTGTTCAATAAAGAGGACACGCGAAAAACCAGAACCGGAAAGGTTTGCTCGAAATATTTCTGGGCGCGTCGCGGCGGCGGCCGCGGCCAGCGATCAGCCCGGCGCCGAAACCACGACCCAGTACGGCGTCCGACGGACGATCCGGACGTCGAGCAGCCGGCCCACCGCGGCCAACACGCGGTCGGTGTCGGCCAGAGGAAACAGGCCCGATATCCGCAGCCGGCCCGCGCGCTCGTCGCACGAGATGACACCCGGCCGATAACGGCTGAGTTCGGCCAGGAATTCCGCCAGCGGCATGTTGTCTGCCGCCAGTTCGCCCCGCAGCCATGCCATGTCGGCCTCGCCGGCCGGCCCGGTTGCCTGGGCCCGCCCTTCGGAAACCTTCGCGGTCTGCCCCTTGGCCAGCACCAGCCCGGCGGCGCCTTGGCCCACGGGCTTGATCTCCACGGCCCCGTCGAACAGCGCGACATGCGTGGCGTCCGTCCCCTGGCGCACCGAAAAACGCGTGCCCAGCGCATGCACGCGCCCGAACTCCGTCTCGACCCGCAACGGCATGGAGGCGTACTGCGCCGCGTGGCCCGTCGCAACCAGGATTTCGCCGCGGCGCAGCCGGATCAGCCGTTCACCGCCCTCGAAGCGCACGTCGATGCCGGTATCCGTGTTCAGCGTGATACGCGTGCCGTCCGGCAGGTCGACGTCGCGCCGCTCGCCGACGGCCGTCGTGAAATCCGGCGACAGGCGCAACCAGCGGTTTCGATCGGCAGCCCAGATCGCGGGCCCGATACAGGCGGCCAGGAATCCAGCCGAAAGCAGCGCGCGGCGCCTGCCCTGCTGCCGGCGTTCGCGGGACAAGGCCTCGTAGGCCGGCTTTCCGGCCAGCTCCCGCATCCGGGCGTCGGCGCGCGCCAGATGGTCCCAGGCCCGCTCGTGGTCCGGGTCCGCCGCGCACCAATCGCGCCACGCGCGCCTGTCTTCGTCGGTGGCGGTGCCCGACATGAACAGCACGTACCAGCGCGACGCCTCTTCCGCCACGCGCGGCGCCAGCGGCAAGCCGCCCGCGTACATGGCCGCGCCTTCCGCCTTCCGAGTCAAGCGGAATGCTCCTGGGCAAAGAAGCATGCCTGCACCGCGCGCACCATGTAGTTGCCCACGGTTCGCGTGGTCACGCCCAGGCGGGCGGCGATGTCCTCGTATTTCATGCCCTCCAGCTGGGCCAGCAGAAAGGCCTCGCGCGCCTTGGCTGGCAAATTGTCCAGCGCGCGATCGATCGCGCACAGCGCTTCCAGCACCAGCCTGCGGTCTTCAGGGCTGGGCATCCGCGCCTCGGGCAGGGTCGCCAATATTTCCAGGTAGGCGCGTTCGATCGCCTCGCGCCGATAATGGTTGGCCATCAGGCGCCGCGCAATGGTCGCCAGGAACGCCCGCGGCTCCAGCAACAACGGCAACTCCCGGGACGTCAGCACCCGCAGGAACGTATCCTGCGCCAGATCGGCGGCCACGTCCTCGCCGCCCATTCGATGGCGCAGCCATCCCGCCAGCCATGAATGATGCTCGGCGTAGAGCGTCTCTGCTCGACGGTGCAAGACCGCGTCGCTGCTGGACATGGGATGGACCTCCAAAGTTGCTGCTGCCGGACTTTACCCTCAATAATAGCAATGATAACTATTATCTATTGAGATTAGTAGTCGCCGCTCTTGCCGGCCTCAGGGTGCGCACCGCGCTATCGCTTTTGCATCTGATCGGCCGCAGGACGCTACATCCCGGATCGAGCCGAAGCCAGGCAGGCCCTACGCCGCACTGGCCTGGGCCAGGATCTGGATGGACAACGGCGCGCAGCCCTCAGCATCGTTGACCGTCACCTAGGCCGGCTGACTCGCATCCGTGGTCTCGCGGATCGTACGCCCCGGCGCCGTGCGGGTTGGGAGGTTCTCGCTGATTTCACAGGGGAAATTGCAGGCTGACACCATTTCGAGGACGGCGCGCGTTACCTCCCCCCTTTCACCCCAAAAACCACTTGCGACGATAGTTGCGAAGCAACGCGCTCCCG
>NZ_JBLZXF010000051.1:0-19357 GCF_050285585.1 Achromobacter sp.
CCGCGCTTGAGCTGGATCACGTCGTTGCGCGGCGCCGGCGCCGAGGTCGGGCTGCCCTGGATGTCGTACTCGACGAACAGGGACTGGCTGCCCGTATTCTGCAGCTGCGTGCCAGCCAGCTCGGCCGCCGACAGCGACACCGTCTGGTCGCTCTTGCCGCCGGCCAGCGGCTTGCGCACGCCGTTCACGGTCAGCGCGGCTTCCCAGGGCGTGGCCTTGTCGCCGCCGAGCGCGCGCGCAGCCAGCAGCAGCGCCATCTGCTCCTGCGTCGACAGGTACGAACGGTTGCCCAGGCGGCTTGCCAGCTGCGTCAGCAGGTTCCCGCTGCGCTCGTGGCGCAGGTCGTACTGCTGCACCAGCGCATAGCCCAGCGCGTAATCGCGCACGCTGCTGCCGTAGTCGCCCAGCCATTCGTCGTAATAACCGTTGTTGCGGCGCTGGTTGATGCCGTACTCGCGCGCCACGGCCAGGTCGAGCGCGGTCTTCATGCGGCCTTCGTCGCCCATGAGCTTGAAGGCTGCCGCCAGCTGGATCAGCGGCAGCGGCGAGCGCGCGCGCTCCTGGTAGTTGTCGAACAGCTGGCGCACCGTGGACAGCGGCGCCTTCTTGTCGCGCGCCAGCGCCAGCACCGCGGTGGCCAGGCCGGCGAAGCGGCGATGGTCTTCCCGCAGGATGTTGGCGTCGCTGGAGTCGAAACGGCCGGATTCGAGGTTGCGCTTGAGGTTGGCCGACCAGGTGCCGAACGCGCCGGTGCTTTGCTGCACCTGTTCCAGCAGCCACTGGCGCGAACGGTCCAGCGACGCCTCGGGCACGTCGAAGCCCTTGTCGCGGGCGTCTTGCAGGAAGCCGACGGCATAGGCCGTGAGCCACACGTCGCGCGACGAGGAACTGCTCCACAGGTTGTAGGAGCCGACGGCGTTGCGCATGCCGGCCAGGCGGCCGATCGCCCCGGCCACCTTGGCCTCGCGTTCGGCCTGCGTGCGCGGCTTGAGGCCGAACTGCTTGGCCGAATCCTCGTCGATCATCACCCACGGCAGGGTCGCGCTGATGGTCTGCTCAGTGCATCCGTAGGGATAGTTGAGCAGGCCCTCGACCAGGCGGTTGACGTTGAACGGCGGGCGGTTCGACACGGTCAGGCTGACGGTGGTGGAGTCCGGGTAATAGGAGGCCACCCACGACGCTTGCGGCGCGTTCGATTCGCCCGGATTCAGGCGCAGGCGCCGCACCTGGCGCTCGGCCGCGTAAGCGGGCTGCACCTGGAGCACGGACTCGCGCACGATATGCACGGGCTTGCCGCCCCCCTGCCCGTCGACGGTCAGGCGCATCAGGCCCAGTCCGTACGAGCCGGTGGTGGTGGCGTTGAAGCGCAACGTGGCGCGCTGCTTGTCCTTCAGCGTCACGGTCTTGACGCCGTCCACGATGGCCAGCGGGTCGAGCGCTTCCAGCTTCACGGTCACCTTCTGCTCGGCGCCGCTCAGGTTGGTCACGTCCAGCGCGATCGCGGCCTGGTCGCCCGGCGTAATGAAGCGCGGGGTATTCAGCTCGGCCACGATCGGCGCCGCCACCACCATTTCGGTGTCGGCGCTGCCGTAGTTGTCGGGGGTGAAGGCCACGGCCATCAGGCGCAGCGTGCCGTTGAAATCGGGCAGGTCCAGCGCAATGTCCGCCTCGCCCTGCGCGTCCAGCTTCACCGGGCCGGAGAACAGGTCCACGAGCTTGACCTTCTTGGGCAGGCTCTTGCTGTCGCCGCGCATGGCGGCGTCGCCGCCCCACTTCAGCTTGCCCTTGGTGCCGTCCATCTTCTCGATCAGCTTGCCGTACATGTCCAGCAGTTCGGGCGCGTAGCGGTGCTTGCCGAAGAAGTAGTCCAGCGGATCGGGCGTCTTGTACTGATTGATGTTCAGGATGCCCACGTCCACGGCCGAGAGCGTCACCGTGGCTTGCTTGCCCTGGGCGCCATCCACCTTGACGCGCACGGTCGTCTTGGTCTCGGGCACCGCCTTGGGCGGGGCCGTGAGCTTCACGTCGAGCTTGCGGTCGGCGCTGGCGATGGGCAGGAAAGTCAGGCCCAGCGCGCGCGCCGGCGTCACGCGGTCGCCCTCGCTGCCGGGGCGGAACACCGCCGCCGCGATATACAGATCGTGCCGCTTCCAGGTCTTGTCGACGGGGATCTCGACCTGCGTGCCCGTGGCCTTCACCGCCACCCAGGTGGACCACAGCATGCGGTCGCCCTCGACGGTAATGAGCGCCTGGCCGTCATGCGGCGGCGTCAGGGTCAGCTTGACGCTGTCGCCCGGCTTGGCCGGCACGCCTTCCAGCTTCATCTGGACGCGGTCGGGGCGGTTGCCCATGGCGTCGGCATCCTGCGCGTTCCAGCCCGCGTAGAAGCGGTAGCGCATCGTTTCGCCGGTCTCGGGATCGGCGATTTCAAGACGGTAGCGGCCCCACTTCACGGGCAGGGTCAGCTGGGCGCGATCGGTCAGCGCAATTTCGCGCGAATCGACCAGTTCCTCGGTTTCGGTGTAGCCGCTGTTCCAGCCGCGCTGGTCGTCGAAGCGCCAGTAATACTGACGCTCTTCGCGGAACAGGCGCACTTGCGCCTGCGCCAGCGGTTCGATCTTGCCTTGCGCATTGGCGCGGATCACCTCAAAACCGGCGGGCGCGCCTTCGCGGGCGACGTCGCTGTCGAATTGCGGGCGCACGCCGATCAGCTTGTCGGCGGGCCAGACGCTGCGCTCGATGGAACGCACCACTGGGCGGCCGCCCGATTCCAGCAGGCTGGCCGACACACGGATTTTCATGGGCGAATGCGTGCCTTCGGTGCTGGACGGCACCTCCAGCTGCGCGCGCCCCTTGTCGTCCAGCGCCGCTTCGGGCAGTTCGCCGAACATGCGGCGCGTATCGTCGGCCACGTCCCCGAAGATGAAACCGGGCCACTGCTGGGCCAGCGCAAAACGGTCGCGCTTGACCTGGAAGGTGGACAACAAGCGGTTGCCGGCCGCGGGCGCGCCATACAGGTAATCGCCCTGCACGTCGACGCTCAGGTCGTCGCCCACGGACAATACTTCCTGGTTGGAAGTCAGCGTCATCTTCATGCGCTCGGGCAGGAACTCCTCGACCTGGAACTTCCACGAGGCGTCCGGCGTGCGTGAAGCCGGGTCCACGCGCAACTCCAGCAGCCAGGTGCCGGTCTGCGCGTCCTGCGGCAGCTCGACGCTGCGCTCGACGTAGCCCGGCAGGTCCTTGGCGGGATGCCACAGCGTCGTCAGCACGGTGCGGCCGTCGGGGCGCTTGAGCGTGGCGGTCAGCGGAGACGGCGCCAGCACGCGGCCGTCGAGGTCGCGCGGCAGCACCGATACGTTGAAGGTTTCGCCCGGGCGGTACAGGTTGCGCCCGGCATAGACGAACAGATTGTTGGGGCGGGCCGTGTGGCCGCCCGTGTCGAACTCGGACAGGTCCAGGGCGGGCTCGCCCAGGGCCAGGACCGTCATTTCCTTGTCGCGCGAAGCGCGGATGACGCGCGCGTTGGCGAAGCTGCCGTCGAAGCGGACGTGGCCCTGGCCGTCCGCGGCCGCCTTGGCGAGGGTCTTGCCGGCGCCGTCCACCAGCTCGAACACGGCGCCCGAAATCGCGGTTCCGCTCTTCAGGGAAACGGAATAGGCTTCGATGCGGTCGGTGTAGCGGCGCGCGTGCAGGCCGATGTCGCTGACGTAGAAATACGTCACCTGGTATTCATAGCGGAAGCGGCCTGGCTGGCTCATCACGGCGACGTAGATGCCGGGTTCCTGCAGCTCCTTGATGCCTTCGACGGGCAGGAAGGTGACGTGGCGGCGGTTGGGCTTGTCGTCGGTAACGAAACGGCCCTGGTAGACGCTGGTCGTCAGCGAGTTCAGGCGGTCCAGGTCCCAGTTGCTGACCGAGCCCTTCAGGCTGCGGTTGTCGGAATAACGCCACTCGTCTTCATAGTCGCTGCCCGCGTCGTCTTCGTCGCCGGACGAGGCGGAGGTATTGCGGCCGATGCCCAGCACGGTATCGAACAGTTCAGGCACGCGCTCGGGCGCCACGCGCAGGAACTGCACGTCCACCTCGGGGGTATTCACGGTGGCCACGGGCAGCCCGCCGTTCTGGCCGGCCGGCAGCACCACGCCGCGGCTGGCGAAATAGAACGATGGCGGCATGGCCTGCGTCTTGACCTCGCAGTGCGCGGCCTCGGCCAGCTTGCCGGAGGCGCCAGCGCCGGGCAGCCCGGCGCGCATCGTGACCGCATAGGACCGCTGCGGCTGGACATAAGGGAAATAGACGATGCGGGGGTTGTCGCCCACCACCCAATTGCCTTTGAGGATCTTGCCCTTGGGCGCGGAATCGCCCGGCCGGACCGAGGCGGGCTGGTCGCCGGCATTGGCGGCGGACTCGGAGTCTTCGCCCGGGGAGCCGGACATGGAGCCCGTGTCGGTCACCTGCAGGAAAGAGTCCAGTTGGGCCTTGGCGTCCACCGGCTGGGTGAACGTCACGGCCAGGGCCAGGGCGTCGTTATATTGGCGCGGCTGGCAGGTCAGCGCGGCAAAGGGATCCGCCGCGCCGACCACCGCCGTGGCGGGCAAGGCCGGCGTGGCATCGTTGCCGCCTGCGCCGGCGGAAGCAGCCGGGCCGCCCTGCTGCGACGTTGCGGCCGGTGCCGGAGGGGCCGCCTGGCGTTCTTGCCCCATCCACCAGCCCAGGCCGATGGCGCCCGCCAAAACGACGACGCCGGCTGTCGCCAGCCAGGTCTTGCTGATCTTTCCACTCACGGCACATCTCCCGCTTACTCTAATATTGCGCAGTTCCTTTTTGCGGCGGAACTGCCGACCGGCCATCCCGCGCGCTTCTCCGGTGCGCGGGCACTGCTGTCAAACTATCCGGACAACACAACGCCGCCATGACAGGCGGCGTATCGGATTCTGGGCTTCAGACCGGTTCCATGACGCATTGCAGGGGATGCTGCCGCGCGCGCGCATATTGCGCGACCTGCGCGATCCGCGTGGCGGCCAGGTCGCGGGGATAGACCCCGCACACGCCACGCCCTTCGTGATGCACCTGCAGCATGATCCGCGTCGCTTCTTCGTGATTCTTATTGAAGAACTTCTGCAGGACTTTCACGACGAACTCCATCGGGGTGTAGTCGTCATTGAGCAGCAGGACCTGATACATCGGAGGCGGCGCGACGCGAGCCGGTGCCTTCTCGACGGCCAAATCATGCTGGGTATCCAAGGTAGAACTCATAGGGCCGCTATTCTATTTAAACTGGGGACGGCTAGCATGTAACTTACGGAAAATTACACGTAGAAATGCGTAGTTTCCATACTTGACGCCGCAAAGAAAAGCGGCGCATTATCCACGCATTCTGGGGTTTTCAACTCATCGAAAATCTGCCAGGAAGCCGGAGGGGGGACAGGGGTCTAGGCCGCGATGCCCTTCTGTCAACATACGATTCAATGAGGCAGTCCGCATGTCTGATACGACCGCAACCGCCGTCCAAGGGGACAATCCCAAATCGACGGGCACCGTCAAATGGTTCAACGATGCAAAGGGGTTTGGCTTCATTACGCCCGACGACGGCGGTGAAGATCTGTTCGCCCATTTTTCGTCCATCCAAATGAATGGTTTTAAAACCCTGAAGGAAGGCCAGAAAGTGGCTTTCGAGATTATTCAGGGGCCCAAAGGCAAACAGGCGCTGAATATCACTGCTGCCTGATTCACCCTTTAAAGCGCAGCCCAAGGGTTGCGCCATTATCAGGCGGGGCTCTCGGGCCCCGCCTTGTTATTTTCTTCCGTTGCCAGGGCCATGTCCAAGAACGCCGTTTTGTTTTCCGTCAGCCGTACATTGTTCAAGTTACCGTTCTTCCAGGCGATCCGGCCAGCCGCCGCGGCATTTTTCCTGGCCGCCACCGCGGCGCTCGCCCTGCCCGCGGCCGCCCAGCAAGCCGGCCCGCAGCCGTCGCTGCCCACCGTCCAGTTGTCCGCCGGCATCCATATTATCCGCGCGGAAGTCGCCGATTCGGACGAAACCCGCCGCAATGGCCTCATGTTCCGCCGCGAGTTGCCCGGCAACGACGGCATGCTGTTCGTGTTCGAACAGCCGGACGTGCAGTGCTTCTGGATGCGCAACACCATTCTGCCGCTCTCGATTGCCTTTATCGCCGACGACGGCACGATCGTCAACATCGAAGACATGGCGCCCCAGACCGAAGACCCGCATTGCGCCAAGAAGCCGGTGCGCTATGCGCTCGAGATGGCCCAGGGCTGGTTCGAGCAGCACGGCATCAAGGCCGGCAAGAAGCTGGACGGCCTGCCCTGAGGCGCGGAAGCGCCATAGCGGGCGGCCGCAAGGCCCCGAGGCGCCGCGGCGCAGGCAATAAGAAAGGGAGCCCCAGGGGCTCCCTTTTCGTTCCCGCTCCGTAAGGGCGGCGGGATTTACTGACGGCGCTTACACCCGTTCGATGATCAGCGCGATGCCCTGGCCCACGCCGATGCACATCGTGCACAGCGCATAGCGGCCGCCGGTGCGGTGCAGCTGGTTGATCGCGGTAGTGGCCAGGCGGGCGCCGCTGGCGCCCAGCGGGTGGCCCAGGGCGATCGCGCCGCCGTTGGGGTTCACGCGCGGATCGTTGTCGGCGATGCCCAGCTGGCGCAGCACGGCCAGGCCCTGCGCGGCGAACGCCTCGTTCAGTTCGATCACGTCCATCTGGTCCAGCGTGAGGCCGGTCTGCGCCAGCACCTTCAGGGTGGCCGGCGCCGGGCCGATGCCCATGATGCGCGGGGCCACGCCGGCCGTGGCCATGCCGACCACGCGAGCGCGCGGGGTCAGGCCGTGGCGGGCGGCGGCCTTTTCGTCGGCCAGCAGCAACGCGGCGGCGCCGTCGTTCACGCCCGACGCGTTGCCGGCGGTGACGGTGCCCCCTTCGCGGACCACGCCCTTCAGCTTGGCCAGCGATTCCAGGCTGGTTTCACGCGGGTGCTCGTCCTTGCTCACGACGATGGGATCGCCCTTCTTCTGGGCAATCGACACCGGCACGATCTCGGCGTCGAAGAAGCCTTCCTTCTGCGCGCGCGCGGTCTTCTGCTGGCTGGCCAGCGCGAACAGGTCCTGGTCTTCGCGGTTGATCTTGAAATCGTCCGCCACGTTCTCGGCCGTCTCGGGCATCGAATCCACGCCGTACTGCGCCTTCATCAGCTTGTTGACGAAACGCCAGCCGATGGTGGTGTCGTAGATGGCGGCGCTGCGCGAGAAAGCGCTGTCTGCCTTGCCCATGACGAACGGGGCGCGGCTCATGCTTTCCACGCCGCCGGCCAGCATCAGGCCGGCTTCGCCGGCGCGGATGGCGCGGGCGGCGGTGCCGATGGCGTCCAGGCCCGAACCGCACAGGCGGTTGAGGGTGGCGCCGGGCACTTCGATCGGCAGGCCGGCCAGCAGCGTGGCCATGCGGGCCACGTTGCGGTTGTCTTCTCCCGCCTGGTTCGCGCAGCCCATGATGGCGTCGTCCAGTTCTTCCCAGCGCACGCCAGGGTTGCGCGCCACGAGCGCCTTGATGGCTACGGCTGCAAGATCGTCGGGGCGCACGGAAGCCAGCGCGCCGCCGTAGCGGCCGAAGGGGGTGCGAATCGCATCACAGATATAAGCATGCACGGTCATGGGAAGCTCGAAGTAAGTGGGAAAAAACCGGATCGGACGATCTTAACGCAGGCCTCCCGCACCATACTGGCGCATAGGCAGGATGTCCGCAGCACGGACAGTGTCCAGCAGATGTTCACCTAGTCGCCAGCGCGCGGACGCGGCGCCCCATCATGCCGCGGGCGGACGGGCCGCGCGCGCCGCCTCCACGATCGCCTGACGGCGGAAACGGCCGGCGGACAGGTGATAGAACGGCTGCGGGCAGAACTGGCGCGACACGCCCGATGCCAGCAGGGACGCCACCAGCATCCAGAACAGCATGGGCTGGCTGCCGGTCATTTCCATCACCACGACGCTGGCGGTCAGCGGCGCCTGCGTGGCCGCGGCCAGGAAGGCGGCCATGGAGATCAACACCAGCACGCGGTGATCCACGCCCTCGCCCGCCAGTTGCCAGATATGGTGGCCTATGCCCGCGCCGGTGGTCAGGGCCGGCGTGAAGATGCCGCCAGGAATGCCCGCCCAGTACGAAGCGACGGTGGCGGCGAGCTTGGCCAGGCCGAAGCTTTCCGGCGCCGCGTCGCGGCCCGAGAGCAGGTCCGCCGCCACGCCATACCCCGTGCCGTAGACGCTGCCGGCCATGGCGAGGCCGATCGCCGCCAGCAGCAGCCCCATGGCGAAGGCCACCCAGATAGGATGCGCGCGGATCCAGGCGCGCCAGGCCCGCGGCGCGCAGCCCGTGACGCCCTTGCCGAGCAGGCGCGCGAAAATGCCGCCCAGCGCGCCGTTGAGCGCCGCGCAGATGACCACCCAGGTCACCATGCCATGCGCCAGCGGCGCGCCGCCGAAGACGCCGAAATACGGGTTGTTGCCCACCACGGCCACGACCAGGAAGCCGGAGGCCAGCACGCCGATCAGCACCAGGCGCTGCCAGCGCAGCACGGTGCCGCGTCCGAGCTCCTCGATGGCGAAGATAACGCCGGCCAGCGGCGCATTGAACGCGGCCGCCAGGCCGCCCGCGGCGCCGGCGGCGATCAGTTCGTTGGCGTGGAATCCGCGCAGTTGCACGCCGCGCCGTTTCCAGAAGTCGCCCCAGGCCAGCATGAGCGCCGCGCCGACCTGCACCGAGGGGCCCTCGCGGCCAATGGAGGCGCCGGCCAGCATGCCGAAAAATGCCAGGGGAATCTTCCAGAGCGTCTGGCCCAGCGACACCAGGCTGTTCTGGCTGGGGCCGGGCGGAAGCGACAAGGCGCCGATGACTTGGGGAATGCCGCTGCCGGAGGCGTTGGGCGCGTAGCGCAGCGTCAGCCAGCGCAGGGCTGCAAGGCCCAGCGGCAGCACCAGCAGTGCCAGCCAGCCGTTATGGGATACCCACGCGCGGTTCCACTCCAGCGCCTTGTCGGCAAGGTATGCGAACCCCAGGGACATCAGGGCCACCAGGCCGGCGCCGCCCAGCAGCAGCCCCATCTGCACGCTCTTGCGCGACAGGCGATTGATCTGGCGCACCTTGCGGTGCGCCCAATGACGGGGAGCGGCCAGTATCCGGCGCAGGGAATCGGGCTGGGTCATGGGCGTGGCGGGCGGGGATGGAAAGCCGCCCACCTTACCACTGCCGCCCGTCCTATGGGGTCAGAATGACGAGACGCCCGCCTGCACCTTGAAACGTCGCACTTCCTGCGCCAGGCGCGCGGCCTGCTCCTGCATGCTGGCCGCGGCCGCGGCGGCCTCTTCCACCAGGGCCGCGTTCTGCTGGGTCACGGTATCCATCTGCGCCACGGCCTGGTTGACCTGGCCGATACCCGCGGACTGCTCCTCGGAGGCGCTGGCGATTTCGCGCACCAGCGCCGCGACCTGACCCACGCTGTCCACCACTTCGCGCATCGTGCGGCCGGCCTCGTCGACCTGGCGCGTTCCGCCTTCCACGCGCGCCGCGGATTCGTCGATCAAGGCCTTGATTTCCTTGGCCGCCACCGCCGACCGCTGGGCCAGCGTGCGCACCTCGCCCGCCACCACCGCGAAGCCGCGGCCCTGTTCGCCCGCCCGGGCCGCCTCCACCGCGGCGTTGAGCGCCAGGATGTTGGTCTGGAAAGCGATCCCGTCGATCACGCCCGTGATGTCGGCGATGCGGCGCGAGCTGTCGGAAATGGCGCCCATGGTCTGGACCACGCCATCGACCACCTCGCCGCCGCGGATGGCCACGCTGGAGGCCAGGCTGACCAGCCGGTCCGCTTCGCCGGCATTGTTCGCGTTCTGCTGCACGGTGCTGGTCAGTTCCTCCATTGACGCCGCGGTTTCCTCCAGCGAGGAAGCCTGCTCCTCGGTGCGCTGCGACAGGTCCGCGTTGCCCTGGGCGATCTGCGAGGACGCCGAGGCGATGCTCTCGCAGCCATCCCGCACGTCCCTCACGATGCGGGCCAGGCTTTCGTTCATGGCCTTGAGCGCGCTCATCAGCTCGCCGGTCTCGTCGCGCGTGGCCACCTGGATATCGGTCGTCAGATCGCCCGCCGCCACCTGGCGCGCGGCCTTCACGGCCTGCTCCAGCGGACGCACGATGCCGCGCGTGACCAGCCAGCCCAGCAGCATGCCGATCGCCACGCCCATGACCGCCAGGGCGATCATGACGGCGCGCACCGTGCCGTACAGCGCCGTGCCTTCCTTCACGGTTTGCGCGGCGGCTCCTTCCTTGCCCTGTGCCAACGTCGTCATCAGGCCGTCCAGTTTCTCCGACGCCGTGATCACGCGCGCCTCGATCTCGGCCACGCGCGGATCGGCCTGGGTGAGCGGCTGCGACTGGGCGGCGGCGAAAAAGGCCGCCGACTCACGCTTCCAGACCTGTTCGATCTCCACGAACTGCGCCAGCAGGCGCTTGTTGTCTTCCGAATAGAAATTGGCGCTGGCCTTCTCGCGCAGCGCGTCCATCGTCCTGACGGCGTCGTCGAACTGCTTGCGCAGGGCCTGGCGCTCGCGTTCGGTCGAGACCGCCAGGTACGCGTTGCGGGCCCGGCCCGCGTAGATCAGGTTGATATTGGCTTCCTTGAGATCCGAGATACCGCGCAGCTCGGTGTCGTAAAGCCGGTCATTCATTGCGTCGATGCGCGCGAGGCCCCACACCCCGAAAGCGCCGATCGCGCCGCCTACCACCGCGACCAGTAAAAACGCGCCCGACAGGCGCGTGCCGATCCGCATTCCCGAAAAAAACCGCAACATGCTTCCCTTCCCTGTAATTACCCCGGTTTGTGGCGGGCGTGCCGCGGTCATGGGCCCCGTGGTTCAGTCGCAGACCGGCGGCAACGATAGCGGTTGGATTTCCTAGGGATAACCCTAAAGAAAAGGATGTTTGCGCGTTATTTCTCCGCAATGAAGTCGACAATCGACAAGAAAATACCGGTTCGAGAAGAAAAAATGCCCCCACGCTGCACCCGCCTTGCGGGTTTGCTGCCCCCCAAGGGGGCGCTTTTTTCTTGGGGCGGCCCGGCGAAAAAAATGCCCCCACGCTGCACCCGCCTTGCGGGTTTGCTGCCCCCCCAAGGGGGCGCTTTTTTCTTGGGGCGGCCCGGCGAAAAAAATGCCCCCACGCTGCACCCGCCTTGCGGGTTTGCTGCTCCCCAAGGGGGCGCTTTTTTCTTGGGGCGGCCCGGCGAAAAAAAACCCCTCGCCGAAGCGAGGGGTTTTCTTCGGGTCCGGCGCGGGCCGGCCCGTCAGCCTGGCCTTGCGGATCAGGCGAAGTTCTTGGCTGCGAATTCCCAGTTCACCAGCGCCCAGAAGTTCTCCAGGTACTTGGGACGCGCGTTGCGGTAGTCGATGTAGTAGGCGTGTTCCCACACATCACAGGTGAGCAGCGGCTTGTCGGCCGTGGTCAGCGGGGTGGCGGCGTTGCTGGTGTTGACGATGTCCACCGAGCCGTCGGCCTTCTTGACCAGCCAGGTCCAGCCCGAACCGAAGTTGCCGGCTGCCGACTTGTTGAACGCTTCCTTGAAAGCGTCGAAGCTGCCCCACTTGGCGTTGATGGCGTCAGCCAGCTTGCCGGTGGGAGCGCCGCCGGCCTTGGGAGCCAGGCTGTTCCAGTAGAACGTGTGGTTCCAGACCTGGGCGGCGTTGTTGAAGATGCCACCCGAGGACTTCTTCACGATGTCTTCCAGCGACAGCGATTCGAATTCCGTGCCCGGGATCAGGTTGTTCAGGTTCGTGACGTAGGTCTGATGATGCTTGCCGTAGTGGAACTCCAGCGTTTCCTTGGAGATGTGCGGCGCCAGCGCGTCCAGTTCGTAAGGCAGGGGGGGAAGAGTATGTGCCATGTGAAAGTTCCTTCTGTTGATTGCACGATCAAGCCGCTCAATTGTATCGGCAACTCATGAGGATACCGCGTTAACCCCGCCCTGGCGCGGGGTTAACGGACGCCCGCGGCGCGCCGCATGCGCGCTGGCCGCGAAACGCGGCTCAGGCGGCGTCGCGCGTGTTTCGGGTCTGCGTGACTTCGACGCGGGCGCCGCCTTGCGCGAAGCTGAGGTCCAGCGCCTGCCCCGCCGCCAGCGCCGCCGCGTCGCGCACGATGCGGCCTTCCGCATCGCGCGCGATGGAATAACCGCGGGCCAGCGTATTGCCGGGATCCAGCGCGCGCAGTTGCGCCGTGGCGGCCGCCAGCTTGTCGCGCCGCTGCGCGAGCATCCGCGCGTGCGCCTGGCCCAGCTGGCGCAGCGCGCCGTTCAGGCGGTCGGCGGCGCGGCCGGTGTCGGGCACGCGGTGCGCTAGCCGCTGGGTCAGCAGGTTGACCCGCGCCGAGCGGCGGCCCTGCGGCCCCGCCCAGGCGGACGCCAGGCGAAAGCGCAGGCTGTTGAGCCGCTCGCGCTGGTGCTCCAGCCGCTGGGCCGGGGACACGAGCTGGGCGGCGGCGCGGTCCAGCCTCTGGGCGGCGCGTTCGAGCCGGCGCTGCTGGCCGCGCGCCATCGCCTGGGCCGCATGCATGACGCGGCCCAGCAGTTCGGAACGCGGCACGCACGCCAGCTCGGCGGCGGCCGTCGGCGTGGGCGCGCGCACGTCGGCCACGAAATCGGCGATCGTGAAGTCCGTTTCGTGCCCGACGCCGCTGATGACCGGGATCTCGCTGGCCGCGACCAGGCGCGCCAGGCCCTCGTCGTTGAAGCTCCAGAGATCCTCGATGCTGCCCCCGCCCCGCACCAGCAGCAGGGTGTCCACTTCGGCGCGCTCATTGGCCAGCCGCAACTGGGCCGCCAGGCGCCCGGCGGCGTCCGCCCCCTGGACGGGAGCGGGATAGATGATCACGGGCACCTGCGGGGCGCGCCTGGCCAGGGCGGAAAGCACGTCCCGCAACGCCGCGGCATGCAGGGAGGTGATGACGCCGATCGCGCGGGGCAGGCGCGCGGGTTCGCGCTTGCGGGCCGGATCGAACAGGCCCTCCGAGGCCAACTGCTCCTTCAGCCGCAGGAACGCCTCATAAAGGTTGCCGACCCCGGCGCGGCGCATGGCGTCGGCCTGCAACTGGTAGTCGCCGCGGGGCTCGTACAGGGATACCCGCGCGCGGATCTCGACCTGGTCGCCCGCCCTGGGCATGAACCCCACCGCGCTGGCGCGGCTCCTGAACATGACGGCGCGCACGGAAGCCCGGCTGTCCTTGAGCGTGAAATACCAATGCCCGGAAGCCGCGGCCGTGAAGTTGGAAATCTCCCCGCGCACCCATAGCGCCGGGATGCTGCGCTCCAACAACTGCCCCACGGCTTGGTTCAACTGGGCAACTGTCAGGATATCCCGCGCAAATGCGTTGTTTGTGACTGAAAATTCAATTGTCATGAGGCTTTCCGATGCATAACCTGTCCACAGGGCACGCGTAGCGGGCCGCCATCATACCGCGTCCCCGCTTGTTTGCCCCAATCGGCCCAATAGCTAGCAAATTCGAAGCAACCAACTGATTTATATGTGTTTTTTCAAAAAAATCGGCTGATCGAAATTGAAGCAAACAAGTGCAAGCCCTGTGCCCACAAGCGTTCCGGCCAAGTTTTACACAGAATTATCCACAAGATCTGTGGATAGCTTTGGGGTCGTTCCGACTTGCCACGCCCCGGCCGCCCCGTTACAGTTTCGGCTTGATCAGTTGCCCGTGCCCGCCCTCCCCGCGCGCATGGCGCTCCCCGGGAGTTGACCGCTTTGCTTTCCATCTTGCGCGAGGCCGGCTGGCCTATCTGGCCCCTGCTGGCGACATCCGTCCTGGGCTTGGCGCTGATCTTCGAGCGCTTCCTCTCCTTGCGGCGCGGGCTGGTCATGCCGCGCGGCCTGAACGAACAGGTGGCGGAGATGCTGCGCAACCGCCAGGACACGCCCGAATCGATCAACCGGCTCGAACGCAATTCGCCGCTGGGCCGCGTGCTGGCCGAGGTCATGCGCCACCGCCACCTGCCGCGCGAAGAGCTGCGCAACGTCGTCGAGGACGCCGGCCGCGCCGTCGCCCATGACCTCAGCCGCTACCTATCCGCCATCGGCACCATCGCCGTCATCGCGCCCCTGATGGGCCTGTTCGGCACCGTGGTCGGCATGATCGAGATCTTCGGCTCCTATACCCCCGGCGGCGGCGACCCCGCCCAGTTGGCGCGAGGCATCTCGATCGCGCTCTACAACACCGGCTTCGGCATCCTCATCGCCATTCCCGCCATGATCGCCCACCGCTATCTGCGCGGCCGCGTGGACGGCTACCTCAGCGCCATGGAGCAGGCCGCGTCGCGCCTGGTGCGCGCCGTGTCGCACTCCGTTCCCTCCCGCGAGGGCCGTTCATGAATTTCCGCGGATCCCGGGGCGATCGCGATGAGCTGGACATCAACCTGATCCCGCTCATCGACGTCCTGCTGGTCATCCTGATTTTCCTCGCCGCGACCACCTCGTTCGCGCGCTTCACCCAGCTGAAGGTCACCCTGCCCCAGGCCTCGATGGAACAGGACACGCCGCCCGCCCTGGAAGTCGCCATCAGCCAGGACGGGCGCTACGCGCTCAACGGCACGCTCATCGACGTCTCCACCGCGCCCGAGATCGCCGACGCCCTGCGCCAGGCCGCGGCGGGCAAGACAGAGCCGCTCGTCGTCATCAACGCCGACGCCCAGGCCACCCACCAATCCGTGATCAACGTCATGGAAGCCGCCCGGCTGGCCGGCATCGGCCGCGTCAACTTCGCCGCGCAGACCGCCCGGTGACCGCAAAGCGCGCTTCGACGCTGCTGGCGCGCCAATGGCAGCACGGCGGCTGGCTTTCCACCCTGCTACGCCCCCTGTCCGCGCTGACCGCCTGGGCGGTGGCGCGCAAGCGCGCGGGCTACCGGGATGGCTCGCGACCGGCCTATCGCCCCCCCGTGCCCGTGGTGGTGATCGGCAACGTCTACGTTGGCGGCACCGGCAAAACGCCCATGGTCATCGCCACCGTGGAGGGCCTGCGCGCCCGCGGCTACACCCCGGGGGTCGTCAGCCGCGGCTACGGGGTCAAGGTCGGCCCGCATGCCCGCGTCGGTACCGGCGCGCTGGAGGCGGCCCGCTACGGCGACGAGCCGGCGCTGATCGCGCGCGCCACCGGCGTCCCGGTATCCGTCCATCCCAAGCGCGCCCTGGCGGCCCAGGCCCTGCTGCAGGCGCACCCCGAAGTGGACGTGATCGTCTCGGACGACGGCTTGCAGCACCTGGCGCTGGCGCGCGACGTCGAAATCGTGGTGCAGGACGAACGCGGCGTGGGCAACGGCCGCCTGCTGCCCGCCGGCCCCTTGCGCGAGCCGGCCAGCCGCTTGCGGGAAGTGGACGCGGTCGTGACGAATATCGGCGCGCCCGACAGGCGCCCGCCGCAGGCCGCCGCGGGCCGTCCGCGCCAGGTGCGCATGTGGCTGGAACCGGGCGATGCCCGACAGATCGAAGGCGGCGGCAGGCGCCCGCTGGCGGCCTTCGCCGGGCAGCCTCGCATCGCGGCGGCGGCCGGCATCGGCAATCCCGAGCGATTCTTCGCCACGCTGCGCGCCGCCGGCATCGCGCCTGAAGCCACGCTGGCGCTGCCGGATCATCACGACTACGCCGAATCGCCCTTCCGCACGCTGGCGGCCGACGCCATACTGGTCACTTCCAAGGACGCCATCAAATGCGCCGCCCTGGGCGACGCCCGTCTATGGGAGGTGCCCGTGCGCGCCGGCTTCTCCGATCCTGAACTGTTCGATTGGCTGGCGCAGGCGCTGCGCCAGCCCGCCGCAACCGGCAACTAGAAAAACGCGGGCTTGGCCGCGGCGCGGCGCGCGGCGTACTCCCGCAGCCCGCGCTCGCGGGCGCAAGCCTGGCGGCGGCGAACGACGGCCAGCGGCAGGTGCGCCAGCACCAGCAGCCCCGCCAGCAGCAGCCAGGCCATGCGCGCCAGCGACGGCAGCGGATCGTCGAGGCTGCGCTCCGCGTCCACGGCGATCTCCAGCGCGCCGGAGGCATCGGTGCCCGTGTCTGCGACCAGCCCGCTGACCTTGAACGGCATCACGCCTTCGGGCGACAGAAACGTCAGCCGTTGGTTCCATGCCGCCAGCAGCCCTTCGGCGCCGACGCCCGGCACGCTCGGCAGCGCCGCATGCGGACCCGGCAGCACCTGTACCACCACGCCGCCCCGCTGCGTGTCCATCGTGCGACGGGAAGCCTCTTCCACCGCAGCCTCGATCACCCCGCTCATGCTGGACCGCGCCAGCCTGCGCACGTCTTCGACATAGCGCGAGAACATCACGCCCTCGTCGTTGCGGCCCTTGCCCTTGAACGTTCCGCTCTCCGCCAGCCGGTAGAGTTCCAGCCAACTGCCCGGCTGCGCTTTCGCCAGCAGGAGGGCGGAGGTGAATTCCCGCTTCAGCCTGTCGCACCGGGAGATCGATTCCCCCGCGGCTTGCTCGCACGCCTCCTCGATGGTGGCGACCGTCCCGCTCAGGCCGATCACGCTCTTGGCCGAGACGTCGCGCGGGTTGTAGACGGCCATGGGATCGGCCCGCATGCGGCTGTAGATCTGGCTGGCCACCAGCACATCCAGCACCGGATTGGACCGGGTCTTCAGGAAATCGCCCGAGTACAACTGCCGGGCCGCTTCGTTCACCTCCAGGCGCGCGGGCCGGGGAGCCTCGCCGCCCCAGCGCAGACGGGTGCAATCGAAAGCCGTCCTGTCGGTATCGCCGCCGCGCCGCAGTTCGCAGCGCGCGCGCCCCTCCAGCAGAACCGGCGTGCCGAAGCCCGGCGGATCCTGGGCCAGTTCGGCCGCCGAGGCGTAGACGCGCGGCTGCGCGCCGCGCAGCCAGGCGCCGGCCAGCGCCGCGTCACCCTTCAGGTTGTCCGCGGACGCGTAAAGCACCCACCCGGCCAGCGCTCCCACCAGCGCCAGCGTGACATGGCGGCCCCAGAACGCCCGCGGGAACAGGCGTTGCTCTTCGTCCACCGAATGGCTCGCACCCACGCGGACAACCGAGTAGTCCTCCACGCGCACGTCCACATCGACGCGCCCGTCCTCGGGCAACGCCAGCGTCGCGCGCCAATCGTCCGGCAGCCTGATGGGCAGCGTGTCGCCCAGGAAGAGCTGGGTGGACACGGCCTGCGCGTTGTCCGGATTGGTCAGCACGATGGCGTGGAGCTCGCCCCGGGCGCGGTTCACTTTCTGGGGCGCCCGCGATCCGCGCCTGCCCCAGGTCAGCCATAGCGCCAGCGCGGCGAGCGCGGCGGCCCCGCCGGCGAACGCCGCGCCGCCGCCCACCCCCACCGCGGCCAGGCCGGTGAAGGCCAGCGCCCACAGCACCGAGATCCAGAAGCCGATACCGGGATGCTGGCGGGCGGCGACCTCCGCGGGCGTCTCGTCGCGCTGGCTCAGGATCTCGACACGCATCGCGTCGGCCAGTTCGCGCTCGCTCTGCTCCCATTGCCCGGCATCCGGCGAGTCGGGCGCCAGCGTCTCCGGGTCGATCACGTTCTGCATGGCCCCGGCCTTGCCGGCGGACCATTGCCGGTCCTTCCGGTGGCGGCGCTGCTCGCGCTCGCGCCCGCCCGCCAGGTCGAACTCTCCGTTCAAGGCGACGACGATGGCGTATTTCTCCGTTATCGCCACTTCCGCCACGTTGTCCTCGCGCAGATAGCCGCGGGCATCGTAGGGCAGCACCACGTCCACCCCGCCCAGCGTGTCGTGCATGGTCGCGGCGCCGTGGCTCGATGAAATGCCATGGCGCACGAATGCCCCGCGCAGGAGGAAAATCCCGTCGCTCACCAGAACCCCCGCCTTCCTGGAGCCCGCCGGATGGACCAGGAAGGGCTGCAGCATCTCGCGCTCCGTCGCGGTCATCGGCCGCAAGGGCTCGCCTTCCCGCTTCAGGTCGCGCAGCGCGCCCTTGTTGTCGCTGCGCCGGGCCATATAGGTGATCCCGCTGATCACAGTCCAGACCAGGACGAAGATCATCAGGCCCAGCTTGACGGTATTGGAATCCATGTTTTTCCTCTGCCTGGAACCGCGGCGAATGATAGCGACGACCCGTCCCGCAATTCGCAACACTCAATTCAAAACATGACATTAATTAACAAATTCACAAATCGAGGGCGATCCTGGCCGCGCGGCCCCCCCGCGCGCGCCTCCAGGGCCGGTCCGGCCCGGCGCAAACTGCTTTAGAATTCCGCTCATGGAATCCCGCCTTCTCGACATCCTCGTCTGCCCTCTTTGCAAGGGCCGCCTCGAACACGACCGGCAGCAAGCGGAACTGGTTTGCCGCGCCGATCGCCTGGCCTTCCCTGTGCGCGACGGCATCCCCGTCATGCTGGAATCGGAAGCCCGCGCGCTTGACGACGCCGCCTCCGCCTCCCACTGACCCCCGCCGCATGAGTTTCATCGCCCTGATTCCGGCGCGCACGGCCTCGACCCGCCTGCCCGACAAGCCGCTGGCCGACATCGCCGGCAAGCCCATGGTGGTGCGCACGGCCGAGCGCGCCGCGCAGTCCGGCGCCGCGCGCGTCTACGTCGCCACTGACGACGTCCGCGTCCAGCGCGCCGCGCAGGCCCATGGCCTCGAGGCCCTGATGACCCGCGGCGACCACCCCACCGGCACCGACCGCCTGGCCGAAGCCGTGGACCAGCTCGGCCTGCCCGATGACGCCATCGTGGTGAACGTCCAGGGCGACGAACCGCTGATCGAGCCCGGCCTCATCGACGCCGTCGCCGCCAAGCTCCAGGCCTGCCCGGAAGCCGACATCGCCACCTGCGCCTGTCCTCTGGCCGATGCCGAAGCGCTGTTCAACCCCAACGTGGTGAAACTGGTCTGCGCCGCGGACGATCGCGCCCTGTATTTCTCGCGCGCGCCCATCCCCTGGGCCCGCGATGCCCTCGCCTCCGGCGAGCGCGTGCTGGCCGACGGTCTGCCGGCCTGGCACCATATCGGCCTTTATGCCTACCGCGTGTCGTTCCTGCGCCGCTATCCCGCCCTGCCCCAGGGCGCGCTGGAGCGTTTCGAGTCGCTGGAACAACTGCGCGCCATGGAGCATGGACACGTCATCGTCGTCCATCTGGCCTCCCACCCTCCTGCCGCAGGCGTAGATACCCCGGCGGACCTGGAGCGCGTCCGGCAGGTCTACGCCGGGCAGACATAAGGGTTATTTCCTATGGCGTGGCGCCGCATCGGCTGCTGCATTGCGGCATAATTCCCCGGATCACAAAAAATAAACCCCTTCAGGAGCACTCATGCGTCTCATC
>NZ_JBLZXF010000052.1:0-18719 GCF_050285585.1 Achromobacter sp.
CGCGGCATGATCAAGATGACTCAAGCTTTCCAGAAAGTCGCCGCCATACGCGGCATGAATGACCTGTTGCCGGGGGCGAGCGCCCGCTGGGAGCAATTCGAGGAAATCGTGCGCGGCTGGCTGCGCGGCTATGGCTACCGCAATGTGCGCACGCCCGTGCTTGAGCATACGCGCCTGTTCGCGCGCGGCATCGGCGAAGTGACCGATATCGTCGAAAAAGAGATGTACACCTTCACCGATGCGCTCAACGGCGAATCGCTGACCATGCGTCCGGAAATGACGGCCGGCATCGTGCGCGCCTCGATCGAGCACAACATGCTCTACGACCGCCCGCAGCGCGTCTACTCCATCGGGCCGGTATTCCGCCACGAGCGCCCGCAGCGCGGCCGCTATCGCCAGTTCCACCAGATCGACGTCGAGGCCCTGGGCTTCGCCGGTCCGGACGTGGATGCGGAACTGATCGTCATGCTGGCCCGCCTGTGGAAGCTGCTGGGCCTGACCGACGTGCGCCTCGAACTGAACTCGCTGGGCCAGCCGGCCGAGCGCGCCGCCCATCGCGCCGCGCTGATCGAGCACCTCGAAAAACACCGCGACATCCTCGACGAAGACGGCCAGCGCCGCATGTACAGCAACCCGCTGCGCGTGCTGGACACGAAGAATCCCGCCATGCAGGAAATGGCCGACAGCGCGCCGCGCCTGTTCGACTTTCTGGGCGAGGAGTCCCGCGCGCACTTCGACGGCGTGTGCCAGCGCCTGGCGGACGCCGGCATCGAATACCGCCTGAATCCGCGCCTGGTGCGCGGCCTGGACTACTACAACCTCACCGTGTTCGAGTGGGTGACCGACCGTCTGGGCTCCCAGGGCACGGTGTGCGGCGGCGGCCGCTACGACGGCCTGGTCGAACTGCTGGGCGGCAAGCCGGCGCCCGCGGTGGGCTTCGCCATCGGCATGGAGCGCCTGCTCGATCTCTGGGAACAGAGCGTGCAGGCGCCGGTTCCGGCCGAATGCGAGGTCTATGTCGTGCACCAGGGCGAAGAGGCCCAGCGCCTGGCCGCCCGCGTCGGCGAAGACCTGCGCGACGCCGGCCTGTCGGTCATCGTGCATGCCGGCGCGGCAAGCTTCAAATCCCAATTCAAGCGCGCCGACGCCAGCGGCGCCCGGGTTGCGGTTATCCTTGGCGCCGAAGAAGTGGCTGCACAGACCGCCAGCGTCAAGTTCCTGCGCGCCGATGCGCAGGGCGAAGCCGCGCAGCAGCAGGTCCCGTTGGCGGGATTGGCCGACGTATTGAACATCAAGGGTTAATGCATGGCATACGATCTGGAAGAACAGGAAAAACTCGACGCAATCAAGGCGTGGTGGGCCCGTTACGGCACGCTGGTCGTCACGCTGGCGGCGGCGGTCGCGCTGGCCTGGGGCGGCTGGTGGAGCTGGAAGGCCTACCAGGGGCATCGCGCCAACCAGGCCATGGGTTATTTCGAGGCGCTCGAAGACGCGGCCCGCCTGGGCGGCGCCGATTCGGCGGTGCGCATCAAGACCGCGGCGGCCACGCTGCGTGAAGATTATCCGGCCACGGGCTACGCCACGCGCGGCGCGCTGGTGGCGGCCCAGGCCCTGCAGGCCCTGAAGGACGATGCCGGCGCCCGCGAACAGCTGGAATGGCTGGCGGGCCAGGGCAAGGTCCCGTCCATGCAGGCCGTGGCGCGCCTGCGCCTGGCCGGCATGCTGCTGGACCAGAAGCAGTACGATGCCGCGCTGGGGCAGCTCAACAATCCGCCGCCGGCCTTCGCCGCCTTGTACGCGGATCGCCGCGGCGATATCCTCGCTGCGCAGGGCAAGCGTGACGAAGCCCGGGCGGCATGGCAAAGCGCCATCGATGGCCTGGGCACTGCGAATCCCTTGACCCAGGTTGTGCAACTGAAACTGGATGCCCTGAGCGGAGCGTGACTGTAATGCGTAAATTTGCACCTGGCCGTACGTGGCGCGGCGCCGTTTGCCTGGCGGGCCTGCTCGCCCTCGGCGGATGCGGCATGTTTTCCAGCGACGACGGCCGCTACGATCCCGCGCCCCTTACCGAATACAAGGCCGGCATGTCCGTGCGCCAGGTCTGGTCGGCGTCGATCGGCAGCGGTTCCGGCCTGGGCTTCGCGCCCACGGTCCTGGGCGATGCCATCTATGCCGCCACGCCCGACGGTTCGGTCGGCAAATTCGATCTGCAGAGCGGCCGTTCCATCTGGAAGGCCAAGACCGAGGGCAAACTGTCCGCGGGCGCGGGTAGCGACGGCACGACCACAGCGGTGGCTTCGCCCGATGGCGACGTGATCGCCTTCGACGACACCGGCAAGGTGAAATGGAAGGTTCGCGCCACCAGCGACGTGACGATTCCGCCCGTGGTGGGTTACGGCATCGTCGTGGTGCGCAGCGGCGACTACCGGATCCAGGCGTTCGATGCCAACAACGGCGAGCGGGTCTGGAGCGTGCAGCGCCCGGGCCCCGCGCTGGCATTGCGCAGCGTATCGCAGATGGTCCTGGCCGAGGGCCTGGTCATCACGGGCCTGCCTGGCGGCAAATTGATGGCCATCGCCTCCAATAGCGGCAACGTGCAATGGGAAGGCACCGTGGCGACGCCGCGCGGCGCCAGCGACCTCGAACGCCTGACCGACGTGGTCGGCGTGCCTCGCATCGCGGGCAACCTGCTTTGCGGCGTGGCCTACCAGGGCCGCATCGTCTGCTTCGACGTCACGGCCGGCGGCCGTCCGCTGTGGGCCAAGGACTTCTCCAGCGTCAGCGGCCTGACCCTGGACGACCGTTACGCCTATTCGCCGGACCAGAACGGCGTGGTCAACGCTTTCGCCCTGGACAACGGCGGCAACGTCTGGAAGCAGGCCGCGCTGAAGAACCGCCAGCTCACCGCGCCGGCCTTGCTCGGCGGCGCGCTTGCCGTGGGCGACCTGGACGGCTACGTGCATTTCCTGTCTCGCAGCGACGGCAGCCTGATGGCCCGCCTGTCGGTGGGCGGCGGGGCGATCGTGTCGCCGCCGCAAACCACTCCCCAAGGCGTGCTGGTCCAGACGGGCAATGGCAACCTCGTCCTGATCGGCGCCAACTAATCCTATAGAAAAGCCTTACACCGTGTCTTTCAAGCCTGTCGTCGCCCTGGTCGGTCGCCCCAACGTGGGAAAGTCGACCCTTTTCAACCGCCTGACGCGATCGCGCGCCGCGCTGGTGGCCGATTATTCCGGCCTCACCCGCGATCGCCACTACGGCGAGGGCAGGGTGGGCGAGACCCCCTTCATCGTCATCGATACCGGTGGTTTCGAGCCTGTCGCCAAGGACGGCATCCTGCTGGAGATGGCTCGCCAGACCCGGCAGGCCATCGCCGAGGCCGATGTGGTGGTGTTCTTGGTGGACGCGCGTGCGGGCGTGAATGCGCACGATCACGAGATCGCCAAGCTGCTGCGCAAGTCCGGCCAGCAGCGCGTCCTGCTCGCCGTCAACAAGGCCGAAGGCATGGGCGCCGGCGCCGCGATTTCCGAATTCCACGAGTTGGGGCTGGGCCAGCCCTATCCCATCTCCGCGGCGCACGGCGACGGCATCGTGGACCTGATCGAGCTGGCGCTCAACGACCTGGCCGGTCCGCCCGCCGAAGACGAGGCGGAAGAAGAGGGCGAGCACGATCACCGCATCAAGCTGGCGATCGTCGGACGCCCCAACGTGGGCAAGTCCACGCTCATCAATACCCTGATGGGTGAAGAGCGCGTGATCGCGTTCGACATGCCCGGCACCACCCGCGACGCCATCGAGATCGATTTCGAACGCGACGGCCGCCGCTACACGCTGATCGACACCGCGGGCCTGCGCAAGCGCGGCAAGGTGTTCGAGGCGGTCGAGAAATTCTCCGTCATCAAGACGCTGCAGGCCATCGAGGCCAGCAATGTCGTGCTGCTGATGCTGGACGCCCAGACCGAGATCTCCGAGCAGGATGCCCACATCGCGGGCTTCGTGCTGGAAACCGGGCGCGCCGTGGTCGTGGCCATCAACAAGTGGGACGGCCTGGATGGCGAGGCCAAGGAGCGCATCGAGCGCGAATTCCAGCGCAAGCTGCGCTTCCTGTCGTTTGCCCGCATGCACACCATTTCGGCGCTGCGCGGGCAGGGCGTGAAGCCCTTGCTGAAATCGATCAATGCGGCGCATGCCGCGGCCTTCGCCAAGCTGTCCACGCCCAAGCTGACGCGCGAGCTGCAGGCCGCCGTCGAGCAGCAGCCGCCTCCGCGCAAGGGCATTTTCCGTCCGAAGATGCGCTACGCGCACCAGGGCGGACAGAACCCTCCGCTGGTCATCATCCATGGCAACGCGCTCGATGCGGTGCCGGATTCGTACCGCCGTTACCTGGAAACGCGCTTCCGCAACGCCTTCGACCTGGCCGGCACGCCTTTGCGCATCGAATTCAAGTCCTCGCACAACCCCTATACGCAGGAAAGCTGATCCATGAGCCGCTTCTGGAGTCCCGTCGTCGGGACGCTCAGTCCGTATGTCCCGGGCGAGCAGCCCAAGCTTCAGAATCTGGTCAAGCTGAACACCAACGAGCATCCCTACGGCCCGTCGCCGAAGGTGCTCGACGCGATCCGCTCGGCCTGCGACGACGCGCTCAAGCTCTACCCGGATCCTTCGTCCGACCGCCTGCGGCAGGCCATCGCCGGAACCGTCGGCCTGCGGCCTGCCCAGGTGTTCGTGGGCAATGGGTCCGACGAGGTGCTGGCGCACGTTTTCCTCGCGCTGCTCAAGCATGAGCGGCCGCTGCGTTTCCCGGACATCACCTACAGCTTCTATCCGGTCTATTGCGGCCTGTACGGAATCGAATACGAAACGGTGCCGCTCACGTCCGACTTCCGCATCGACGTCGAGGACTACCTGCCCGGCCGCAATGGGCAGGCGGGCGCCATCATTTTCCCGAATCCCAATGCCCCCACCGGCCGGGCGCTGGACGCGGCCGAGGTCGAGCGCATCGTCGCCGGCAATCCCGACGCCGTCGTCGTGGTGGACGAGGCCTACGTGGATTTTGGCGGAGAGTCCGTCATTCCCCTGATCTCCCGCTACGACAATCTGCTCGTGGTGCAGACCCTCTCCAAATCGCGCTCGCTGGCCGGACTGCGGGTCGGCTTCGCCGTGGGCAGCGCCGCGCTCATCGAAGGGCTGGAGCGCGTAAAGAACAGTTTCAACTCATATCCCATCGATCGCCTGGCGTCCGCGGGCGCGGTAGCGGCGCTGGAAGATACGGAGTACTTTGAGAAGACTCGCCAAGCCGTGATCGAAACCCGGTCGCGGATGACAGCGGGCCTGCAGGCGCTGGGCTTCGAGGTGCTGCCTTCTTCCGCGAATTTCGTGTTCGCGCGGCATCCTTCGAAGGACGCCGCGGAGCTGGCCGCCGCCTTGCGCGAACGCAGCATCATCGTGCGCCATTTCCGCCAAGCGCGCATCGATCAGTTTCTGCGCATTACCGTGGGCACCGACGCGCAGTGCGAGCTGTTGTTGACGGCGCTTGCGGAGGTTCTGCAAGCGTGACGGCCAGGGGCTTTCCGCCGGAAAACTCTGGTGTCACTTTTGCTTCCCGGCCAAGTAGCACGGGCCGGGAAAACCCTGTAGAGTACATGTTTCGGCGTACCCCACCAGTACACAAGTACGCCATCATTCAATAACAAACAAATGGAGCCTGGCCAATGAGCAATAAAGGGCAAACTCTGCAAGATCCGTTCCTGAACACGCTGCGCAAGGACCATGTCCCCGTGTCGATCTACCTGGTGAACGGCATCAAGCTTCAAGGGCAAATCGAATCCTTCGACCAATACGTGGTGCTGCTGCGCAATACGGTCACCCAAATGGTCTACAAGCACGCCATTTCCACCGTCGTCCCCGCGCGCGCCGTGAATTTTCAGGTGGAAGTCCCTGCTGAGTAATCTCGCTCCAGCTTTATCCTTTTTTGCCCGCCGGACGGCTGACGTCGGCGGGCATTTTCGCTTTGGCTCCGATATGGTGCATGTATGCGCGCTTTGATCATCAGCGTGGATCTGGGAGATCCAGACTTCGCGGCCCATGCCGAGGAATTCGCCATGCTGGCCAAGGGCGCTGGCGCCGAAATCGTCGGCACCCTGACCGCGCGGCGCGACCGGCCCGACGCGAAATTCTTCATCGGCTCGGGCAAGGCAGACGAGGGCGTGGCCATGGCGCAGGCGCTGCTGGCCGATATCGTCCTGTTCGACCAGCCCCTGTCTCCCGCCCAGCAGCGCAACCTGGAACGCGCTTTCAATTTGCGCGTGGTGGATCGCGTCGCGCTCATCCTGGACATCTTCGCCCTGCGCGCCAAGAGCCACGAAGGCAAATTGCAGGTCGAACTGGCCCAGTTGCAGCATCTGGCCACGCGCCTGACGCGTCTGTGGACTCACCTGGAGCGGCAGCGCGGGGGCATCGGCATGCGGGGGCCGGGTGAATCCCAGCTGGAAATGGACCGGCGCATGATCGGCGCCAAGGTCAAGGTGCTGCGCGAGCGCCTGGACAAGGTCGAGCGCCAGCGTGTCACCCAGCGCCGGGCACGCGCCCGGGGCGGCGCGCTGTCGGTGTCGCTGGTCGGGTATACCAACGCCGGCAAGTCCACGCTGTTCAATGCGCTGACCCGGGCCGACAGCTACGCCGCGGACCAGCTCTTCGCCACCCTGGACACGACCACGCGCCGCATCTGGATCGAAGGGGCGGGGTCGGTGGTGGTGTCGGATACGGTGGGTTTCATCCGGGACCTGCCTCACGGCCTGATCGCGGCGTTCCGGGCCACCCTGGAAGAGACCGTGCATGCCGACCTGCTGCTGCACGTGGTCGATGCCGCCAGCCCGCAGCGGGACGAACAGATTTTCGAAGTCAACAAGGTCCTGGCCGAAATCGGCGCGGCGTCCGTTCCCACCATTCTTGTATACAACAAGATAGACCGGGCAGGATTGGAACCCCGGGTGGAGCGCGATGCACATGGTACGATTGCGCGAGTATTTGTAAGCGCCACCGAGCGCGCCGGCTTGGACGCGTTGCGCGGGGCAATTGCGGAGACCGGACAGATTGTGGGAAACAATGCCGCGAATTATCAAACTCTTCAATCTGAATGACCCCGGCTGGGGTCGTGGGAACAACAACGGCTCCGAGCCGCCGCCGAAGCGGCCGCAAGGCAATGGAGACGGTCCTCCCGACCTGGACGAGGTCTGGCGCGATTTCAATAATCGCATCGGATCCCTGTTCGGCCGCAAGGGCGGGGGCGGCAATAACCGTCCCGGCAACCGAGGCGGAATGACGCCGCCTTCGCCGCGCGGCGCGCGTATCGGCCTGGGCGTCGTCGCCCTGGTCGCGGCCGGCATCTGGCTGGCCAGCGGTTTCTATATCGTGCAGGAAGGCCAGGTCGCGGTCGTGACCCAGTTCGGCAAATACAAAAGCACGTCCCAAGCCGGCTTCCAATGGCGCCTGCCTTATCCGATCCAGAGCCACGAGATCGTCAACGTGTCGCAGCTGCGCACGTTCGAGGTCGGCTTCCGGGGCGGCGCGCGCAACAAGGTGCTGCCCGAGGCGCTGATGCTCACGACGGACGAGAACATCGTCGACATGCAGTTCGTCGTCCAGTACCGCCTGCGCGCCGACGGCGCGCCCGACTACCTGTTCAAGACGCGCGACCCGGACGAATCCGTCCGCCAGGCTTCCGAAACGGCCATGCGCGAAGTCGTGGGCAAGCAATCGATGGACTTCGTGCTGTACGAAGGCCGTACCACCGTGGCGTCGCAAGTGCAGGCGCTGATGCAGCAGATCCTGGACCGCTACCAGAGCGGCGTGCAGGTCAGCACCGTCGCCATCCAGAACGTGCAGCCGCCCGAGCAGGTGCAGGCCGCGTTCGACGACGCCGTCAAGGCCGGCCAGGACCGCGAGCGCCAGATCAACGAAGGCCAGGCCTACGCCAACCAGGTCGTGCCGCTGGCCAGCGGCCAGGCATCCCGCATGCTTGAGCAGGCCGAAGGCTACAAGGCCAAGGTCGTGGGCGACGCCCAGGGTAATACGTCGCGCTTCACCAGCATCCTCGGCGAGTACGAGAAGGCGCCGGCGGTCATGCGCCAGCGTATGTACCTGGAAAGCATGCAGGAGATCTTCACGCGCGCCAGCAAGGTCATGGTCGACACCAAGAGCAACAACAATATGTTGTACCTGCCCCTGGACAAGATCATGCATCTGGCCGCCCAGGACGTCAGCAAGTCCAGCGCCGGCAGTGCCGGTTCGTCCGGTCTGTCCAGCCAGCCCGTCCAGCCCCCGCTGCGCGGCAGCGCCGCGCCGGTGCCCCAATCTTCCGGCAGCAGCAACAGCAACACGCTGCCCCGCGACCGTACGTCGCGCTAACCCGGAGGAGTCCTGATCATGCAACGTCTCATGCCTGTCCTGGTCGGCCTGCTCATCGTGCTGGCCGCCCTTTCTTCCTGCGTCTTCGTCGTGCGCGAGCGCGACTACGCCCTCGTGTTCTCGCTGGGTGAAGTGCGCAAGACCATCAACGAACCCGGCCTGTACTTCAAGGCCCCGCCGCCGTTCCAGAATGTCGTGACGCTCGACAAGCGCATTCTGACCATCGAAACCAACGAAGCCGAACGCATCCAGACTTCCGAAAAGAAGAACCTGCTGATCGATTCCTACGTCAAGTGGCGTATTGCGGATCCCCGCCAATACTACGTCTCGACGGGCGGCAACGAGCGCGTGGCGCAAGAGCGCCTGCAGGCGCTGATCCGCGACGCGCTGAACGCATCGGTCAACGTGCGCACGGTGCGCGACGTGGTGTCGACCGAACGCGACAAGATCATGGCCGAGATCCTGACCAACGTGGCCAAGCGCGCCGAGCCCCTGGGCGTGCAGATCGTCGACGTGCGTCTGCGCCGCATCGAATTCGCCCCGGAAATCTCGGAATCGGTGTATCGCCGCATGGAGGCGGAGCGTACCCGCGTTGCCAACGAGCTGCGTTCCATCGGCGCCGCCGAAGGCGAGAAGATCCGCGCCGAAGCCGACCGCCAGCGCGAGGTGATCGTGGCCCAGGCCTATGCCAAGGCCCAGGGTATCATGGGCGAGGGCGATGCCGCCGCGGCATCGATCTACGCGCAGGCCTACGGCAAGAACCCGCAGTTCTATACGTACTACAAGAGCCTGGAAGCCTATCGCGCTTCGTTCTCGAAGCCGGGAGACGTGCTGGTGGTCGACCCCAGCTCCAGCTTCTTCCAGTTCATGAAAGATCCGGCCGGCGCCGCCCTGGCTCCGGTCACCCTGCCGGCCAAGTAGGGCGGCGGCGGTAATGCGGTAAGCAAAGCCCCTTGGAGATCCAAGGGGCTTATCGCTTTCTGCCGGGCAGGCCCGCTCGCGCGGGTAATTGGGGGACGGTTTTGCGGGCGGGCAACTCCGGCTGGCGCTCGCCGCTGAACCATGTACAATACCGCGTAAGCTAGAAAACATTCCGCAGCGGCTGAGCGGGCTTACGCCCCTCAGCCGCTTTTCGTTTGGGCGACGCCCACGCATCACTTGGCGTTATTCAGGTAAACATTCATGGGTAACTGGTTGCTGCCCGAGAGCCTTGCCGACGTACTTCCGGCAGAGGCCCGGCGCATCGAGGAATTGCGCCGCGAACTTCTCGATCTGTACCGCACGTACGGCTTCGAGCTGGTCGCGCCGCCCCTGGTCGAATACATCGATTCGTTGCTGTCCGGTACCGGCAGCGATCTGGATCTGCGTACGTGCAAACTGGTCGACCAGCTGTCCGGCCGCACGCTGGGCGTGCGCGCTGACATGACTCCTCAAGTCACGCGCATCGACGCGCACTTGCTGAACCGCGCGGGCGTCACCCGCCTGTGCTATTGCGGCAACGTGCTGCACGCCCGTCCGGCAGACTTGCTGTCCAGCCGCGAGCTGTTGCAGATCGGCGCCGAGATCTACGGCCATGCCGGGTCCGAGGCCGACCTGGAAATCATCCAGCTCGTGCTGGAAACGGTGGCGATCGCCGGCGTGCGCAACCCGCGGCTGGATCTCTGCCATCCGGGCGTGCTCCGCGCCATCCTGGAGTCGGACTCCGCCCTGGCAGCGCTGTCGGAAGAGGTCATCCTGCTGATGCGCGAGAAGGACGTTCCCGGCCTGGTCGAACTGGCGGCCCGCGCGCCCGGCATGCGTGCCGAAACGCTGCAGGCCCTGAAGCTGCTGCCCAATCTGTACGGCGGCCCCGAAGTGCTGCAGCAGGCCCGGCGCGAGCTGCCCTTGCTGCCTGGCGTCGCCGCCGCGCTGGACGCGCTGCAGGCCGTGGTGGACGCCATGCCCAGCGTCTCGTTCGGCGTCGACCTGGCCGATGTGGGGGGCTATGGCTACCATTCCGGCGTGAAGTTCGCGCTGTACGCCGAGGGCTGGCGCGACGCGCTGGTCAGCGGCGGGCGCTATGACGACGTCAGCCGTGCATTCGGCCGGGCGCGCCCCGCCACAGGCTTCAGTCTGGATTTACGCAAGCTGGCGGCGGGTTTGGCGCCGGCGGAACGGGCGCGTGCGGTTCGCGCGCCCTGGGGGCAGGCCCCCGCCTTGACCGAGGCGGTTCGCCGCCTGCGCCGGTCGGGTGAAATTGTCGTTCAGGTATTGCCCGGGCACGAGCAGGATCAGGACGAATTCGTTTGCGATCGCGAGCTGGCGCTGCAGGATGGCGCCTGGACGGTCAGAACGCTGTGACTAACTCCCTCTCGGCAACGAGAGGGCCGCGGGGAGATTTCCGGATTTCCCGAGAAACTCGATATTGATTCGTAACATGAGCAAGAACGTAGTCGTAATCGGCACCCAATGGGGTGACGAGGGCAAGGGCAAGATCGTCGACTGGCTGGCGGAATCCGTCCAGGGCGTGGTCCGCTTCCAAGGCGGTCACAATGCCGGCCATACGCTGTGGATCAATGGCAAGAAGACGATTCTTCGCCTGATCCCGTCGGGCATCATGCACCCCGGTGTCACCTGCTTCATCGGCAATGGCGTCGTGCTGTCCCCGGAAGCCCTGCTCAAGGAAATCGAAGAGCTTGAGGCCGCCGGCCTGGACGTCCGTTCGCGCCTGCAGATTTCCGAAATCTGCCCGCTGATCCTGCCGTACCACGTCGCCATCGACAAGGCGCGCGAAGCGCGCAAGGGCGACGGCAAGATCGGCACGACCGGCCGCGGCATCGGCCCCGCCTACGAAGACAAGGTCGCCCGCCGCGCGCTGCGCGTGCAGGACCTGTTCAATCCCCAGCTGTTCGACGAGAAGCTCGCCGAAGTGCTGGATTACCACAATTTCGTGCTGACCAAGTACCTGGGCGCCGAGGCGGTTTCCGCCAGCGAGGTGCGCGACCAGGCCATGGCGCTGGCTCCGGCCATCGCCCCGATGGTCAAGGACGTGTCGAGCAACCTGTTCGCCATGCAGCAGGCCGGGCAGCGCCTGCTGTTCGAAGGCGCGCAGGGCGCTCTGCTGGACGTCGACCACGGCACCTACCCGTTCGTCACCAGCAGCAACTGCGTCGCGGGCGCGGCTTCGGCCGGCGCCGGCGTCGGTCCGCAGCAGCTCGACTATGTCCTGGGCATCACCAAGGCCTACACGACCCGCGTCGGTTCGGGGCCGTTCCCCACGGAACTGGTCGACGAGATCGGCACCCGCCTGGCGACCATCGGCAAGGAATTCGGTTCGGTCACGGGCCGTCCGCGCCGCTGCGGCTGGTTCGACGGCGCCGCGCTCAAGCGCTCGGTCCGCCTGAACGGCATCACCGGCCTGTGCATCACCAAGCTGGACGTGCTGGACGGCCTGGAGACCATCCAGTTGGGCGTCGGGTACCGCGTCAACGGCGAATTCCGCGACGTGCTGCCCTACGGCGCGCACGCGGTCGCCCAGGCACAGCCGGTGCTCGAAGAGCTGCCCGGCTGGAGCGAATCCACGGTCGGCATCACCGAGTACGACAAGCTGCCTCAGGCGGCTCGTCGCTACCTGGAGCGCGTGGCGGAAGTGTGCGGCGTGCCCATCGACCTCGTGTCGACCGGCCCCGACCGCAATGAAACCATTGTGCTGCGTCATCCCCTGAAGGGCTGACATCGGGTTATTATTCGCAAGGCCGCCGCCGGTCTCACACCGGCGGCGGCCTTTTCGTATTTTTAAGCAGGAGATGCTTGCCTATGAGCACGCCGACCAATGATGGCAGCCATCTGTGGGTGACGTGGGACGACTACAACCGCCTGATCGAGCGCCTGTCCTTGCAGGTGCATCAATCGGGTTGGAAGTTCGACAAGATTCTTTGCCTGGCGCGCGGCGGCATGCGCGTCGGCGATGTTATGTCCCGGATTTTTGACGTACCCCTGGGCATCCTGGCCACCAGCAGCTACCGCGAGGCTGCCGGCACCAAGCAGGGCGACATGGATATCGCCCAGTTCATCACCATTACGCGCGGCACTTTGTCCGGGCGTGTGTTGCTGGTGGACGACATGGTCGATACCGGCAAGACCTTCAGCAAGGTCTACGACCACCTCAAGAGCCAGTTCACCGACATCACCGAACTGCGCAGCGCCGTGCTGTGGTGGAAGGGGCATTCCCAGGCGACGCCCGACTATTACGTCGACAAGCTGCCCACGAACCCCTGGATTCACCAGCCTTTCGAAGATTACGACAGCCTGCGTCCGCACCAGCTCGAGGCCTGGATCCGCAAAGGTTCCCAGGGCTGAGTCCGAGGGCCTGGCGAGGGCGGGGCGGTGGGCGGCCTTTTGGCGCCGGACTGTCCTCCCAGTAGTCAAAATGGCCGCTCCCGTGCTAGAATCGCTGGTTATCGCTAAACCGAACTTGGCTTGTTACTCTTTGGGTAGTCTTTGGGTAACGGAAACGGCCAGCTGGAATCCGGTTCCCAGTTCGCGATACCAGCCTCTGTTGGTATGATTTTCATGTCATCGAGGGCTGCCTTCGCGTGCCTGGATCCGTGCAGCGTTGCTGGTAAGCAAGCCAGGTTTGTCATCAACTTTTGTTACCCTACAAGCAGGCCAATCACTTTATGCCTATCGTTCGACTGAAGGAAAACGAACCGTTTGAAGCCGCTCTGCGTCGCTTCAAGCGCACCATCGAAAAGACCGGTTTGCTCACCGAGCTGCGTTCGCGCGAGTTCTATGAGAAGCCCACGGCTGAGCGCAAGCGCAAGCACGCCGCCGCCGTGAAGCGCCACTACAAGCGCATCCGTAGCCAACAACTGCCCCCGCGCCTGTATTGATTTTTGATTCCCGAATCTATTGATTCCAGAGTCATTCATCCAGGATTTGCTCGCCCGAGTCGACGTCGTCGACATAGTCGGGCGATACGTGCAGTTGAGAAAGGGCGGGGCCAACCTGCTTGGCCTGTGCCCTTTTCATAACGAAAAAAGCCCTTCGTTCACCGTCAGCCCCACCAAGCAGTTCTATCACTGCTTCGGCTGTGGAGCGCACGGCAGCGCCATCACCTTCCTGATGGAGCATACGGGCACCAGTTTCCCCGAGGCCGTGCGCACGCTCGCAGCCTCGGTGGGAATGACGGTTCCCGAAGAAAATCGCAGTCCACGCCAGCAGCAGGAGTCCGCGCGCCGCAAGGCCGAGGAGTCTCGCCATACGCAGGTGCTGGATGCCGCCCAGGCGCATTACCTGAAGCAGTTGCGGGCCTCGCCCGCGGCGATCCGCTATCTGAAGCAACGCGGCCTGACCGGCGAAATCGCGGCGCATTTCGGCCTGGGCTGGTCCGGCACGGACCGCCATGGCCTGTCGCACGTTTTTCCCAGCTACGAGGATCCGGTTCTGGTTGAATCGGGCCTGGTCATCGAATCCGAGGACGGCCGCCGCTACGACCGGTTCCGGGAGCGCATCATGTTCCCGATCCGCAATGCGCGGGGCAGCCTGATCGGATTCGGCGGCCGCATCATCGGCAAGGGCGAGCCCAAGTACCTGAATTCGCCGGAAACCCCGCTGTTCTCCAAGGGCCATGAGCTCTACGGCTTGTGGGAGGCGCGCCAGGCCATCCGCCAGGAAGGCCAGGTGATCGTGGTCGAGGGCTACATGGACGTCGTCGGCCTGGCCCAGCAGGGCATCGCGAACGCGGTGGCCACGTTGGGCACCGCCACCACGCCGGATCACGTGAAGAAGCTTCTGCGCGCCAGCGACAAGGTGATCTTCAGTTTTGACGGCGACGGGGCGGGGCGGCGCGCCGCCTGGCGCGCCCTGCAGGCTTGCCTGCCCGTGCTGCGCGACGACATCGCGATCCGTTTCCTCTTCCTGCCGTCGGAGCACGATCCCGATTCGTACGTGCGCGAACTGGGCGCGGAGGCGTTCCGCGCCTGCCTGGGCGATGCGGTGGCGTTGTCGCGCTTCCTGCTGGATGAGCTGGCGTCGCGGCACAACATGGACGAGGCGGAAGGGCGGGCGAGCTGCCTGCATGAGGCCAAGCCCTTGCTGGCCTCCATTCCGGAGTGCGCGCTGCGCGTGCAGATCGAGCGGGAGATGGCCAAGCTCGTGCAGCTGACGCCCGAGGAAATGGCCCAGGTGCTGGCGCAGCAGCCGGCCAAGCCCTTTGCCCCAGCCTCCCGGCCGGGCGAAGGGGCGCCTTCCGCCAGCCATGGACCGGGCCAGGATGCGGGCCCGCCCGACATGGGCTATGACTTCGGCGGGCACGATTTCCACGATATTCCCGCCGAGGAGTCCGATTACGCGGACTACGGCCATTTTCCGTCCCAGGACGGCGACGCCGGAAACGCCGGTGCCGCGCAGCCGGGCCGCCAGCAATGGAAGGGCAAGGGCGACTGGAAAGGCAAAGGCGACTGGAAGGGCAAGGGGGAGTGGAAGGGCGGCAAGGGCGGCTGGAAGGGACGGCGGGACGACGACGTCGGCGGGTTCGAAGGCCGGCGTACCATGCCGTCGCTGGCCAAGCGCCTGCTGGGCCTGCTCCTGGCGCACCCTGAACTGGTGGACACCATGGGAGACCAGCAGCTTGAAGTCATCGACCATGGGCCCCATCTAGGTCTAGTAAGGGACTTGATCATGCTGGCGCAGTCCAGCGGCGCCCGCCATGTCGGCGCCTTGCTGGAGGCGGCGGATCCCGATTCGGACCTGGCGACCGTGCTGAAGGGCTTGAGGGCCGACATCCTGTCCCAGGAAGACTTGCCGGATCCGCAGACCGAATGGGACGACGCGCTGCGCCGTATCGAATTCGATGCCGCCAGGACCGAAATGGCCAAGCTGGCGGCCAGCGGCTTGACGACCGAAGAGGGGCGCAAGCGCTATTTGGAGCTTTCCAGCCGCATGAATGTGCTCAAAGGTGCTGGGATACGCTAAATGCGCTAAAATCAAAGGTTTCCCGCGAGGTTGAGGGTTTTCCCTTGGTAATCGATTCGATTCCCAAGAGCGATTCCCAAGAGCGATTCTCGCGGGCGGTAGTGAGGGGATATTGAACCCTATGCCCGCAAGCCAACGGGTTCCGAGTCTATGGATTGTGGTGCTTGCAGTTGATTGATGCCGGTTCGTTCTGAATCTGGTGGCAATCCTGGGCCCGCAGGAACCTGGCGGACAGGTTGGCAGTACGAATGCATCCGGCCGGCGGAATCTATTCCGGCAGCCGGAATCTAATTGATGTAAGGGTTAGGCGCGGCAACCGGGCAGTGCAAGCGAAATCGCGAAATAAAAACGGATGCGTGCGTCAAATTTGTTACATAGTTAATTAATATAGCTGAGCGGTGAATCAGGCAAGTTCGGCGGCGGTTTTTTCCGCGTAGCGTTAGTGGTTTGGGTGCTGTGTCTACTCAGCTGCTTGGGGCAATGACCCTATAAGCAAGCAACGCCTATTTATAGGCAGGCAGCCCCCCCAACGCCCGGGATCCGCCAAGGAATGAGGCCACGCACGCCAGGCGCCACCCACGGTAATGCACCGCAAACGGCGCAAGGCGGGCTCGCAAGAGCCGGCCCTGCGAACAACGCAGGCGCGCGGCCTCGGCCGATTCACCAGTTTTACCCGTAGTACCGCCGCGCCGGGCAACCGCCCGGGGTGGCTTTATGCGGTGCAACATGCCCAATCGGGTTGCGACGACCACGGAAGCGACTATGACCAAATCCACCGGCAAATCCTCCTCTGCAATTGATGCGACCGAAACCGAGGCCAAGAAGGCCAAGCGCACGGTAAGCATGGCGGCGGAAAAAGCGCCCGCCAAGACGGCGGTGAAGGTCGCCAAGCCCGCTGCCAAGACGGCCGCCAAGAAGGCGGCCAAGACTGCTGCCGGGGCTGACAAGCCTGAGAAGGTGACGAAGGCTCGCGCCAAGAAGGCCGAAGACAAGCTGGCCGACCTGGTCGGCAGCGCGCGTCCGGCGCCGAGCGGCCGCCGCCCGGGCCGTCCTGCCAAGAACGCCAACAACGATTCCGACGGCTTCGACGATACGATGGACGGCGAAGGCGAAGTCCTGCCCGACCTGAAGCCGCCGAAGCGCGGCGGCAAGCGCGGCAAGGCCGATCCCAAGGACCTGATCGCCCGTGGCCCCGTGAGCCCGGAAGAATACGAAGCGCGCCGCAACCGCCTGAAGCAGCTGATCAAGCTGGGCAAGGACCGCGGCTACCTGACGTACGGCGAAATCAACGACCACCTGCCCGACGACCTGGTCGACGCGGAAGCGATCGACGGCATCATCAGCACCTTCAGCGACATGGGCATTGCGGTCTACGACCAGGCCCCCGACGCCGAAACGCTGCTGATGAGCGAGAACGCGCCGGTCGCGTCCAACGACGATGACGTCGAAGACGAAGCCGAAGCCGCGCTGACCACGGTGGATTCCGACTTCGGCCGCACCACGGACCCCGTCCGCATGTACATGCGCGAAATGGGCTCGGTGGAACTGCTGACGCGGGAAGGCGAAATCGAAATCGCCAAGCGCATCGAAGACGGCCTGAAGCACATGGTCATGGCCATTTCGGCCTGCCCGACCACGATCAACGAGATCCTGGCCCACATCCTGCGCGTGCGGGAAGGCCAGGCGCAGATCGACGAAGTGGTTGACGGCCTGGTCGATCCCGAAGACGGCGAGGAATACGCCGGCGCCGGCGTGACCGCGGACGAAGACGAAAGCGACGACGGCCCCGCCGGCGGCATGTCCAGCAAGCAGCTGGAAGACCTGCGCGTGAAGGCGCTGGCCAAGTTCGACGAAGTCGGCAAGCAGTTCGACAAGATGCGCCAGTCCTACGAAAAGGACGGCTACAAGTCGGACATCTACGTGCGCGCCCAGGAATCCATCCAGAACGAACTGATGGGCATCCGCTTCACCGCCAAGATGGTGGAAAAGCTGGCCGACACACTGCGCAACCAGGTTGAAGAAGTCCGTCAGCTCGAGCGCGCTGTCCTGCACACGTGTGTGGACCGTGCCGGCATGCCGCGCCTGCACTTCATCAAGGTGTTCCCCGGCAACGAAACCAACCTGCAGTGGGTCGTCGACGAAGTGGCCGCCGGCCATCCGTACGCCGAAACGCTGGAGCGCCAGATCCCCGCCGTGCAGGAACTGCAGCAGAAGCTGATCGACCTGCAAACGCGCGTCGTGCTGCCGCTGAAGGACCTGAAGGACGTCAACAAGCGCATGGCCACCGGCGAAGCCAAGGCCCGCAAGGCCAAGCGTGAAATGACCGAGGCCAACCTGCGCCTGGTGATTTCCATCGCCAAGAAGTACACGAACCGCGGCCTGCAGTTCCTGGACCTGATCCAGGAGGGCAACATCGGCCTGATGAAGGCCGTGGACAAGTTCGAGTACCGCCGCGGCTACAAGTTCTCGACCTACGCGACGTGGTGGATCCGCCAGGCCATCACCCGTTCCATCGCCGACCAGGCGCGCACCATCCGTATTCCGGTCCACATGATCGAAACGATCAACAAGATGAACCGGATCAGCCGCCAGATCCTGCAGGAAACCGGCGCCGAGCCGGATCCCGCGACCCTGGCGCAGAAGATGGACATGCCGGAAGACAAGATCCGCAAGATCCTGAAGATCGCCAAGGAACCGATCTCCATGGAAACGCCCATCGGTGACGACGACGACTCGCACCTGGGTGATTTCATCGAAGACACCTCCACGCTGGCGCCTTCGGATGCGGCTCTGCACGGTTCGATGCGCGATGTGGTCAAGGAAGTGCTAGACTCTCTCACCCCGCGTGAAGCCAAGGTTCTGCGCATGCGCTTCGGTATCGAGATGAGCACCGACCAGACCTTGGAAGAAGTGGGCAAGCAGTTCGACGTCACGCGCGAACGCATCCGCCAAATAGAGGCGAAGGCATTGCGCAAGCTGCGTCACCCCAGCCGGGCCGATAAGCTGAAGAGCTTCCTGGAAGGGCAGTAATCGTTTCCTGGGCCTCTAGCTCATGCCTGGTTAGAGCAGCGGACTCATAATCCGTTGGTGCCGAGTTCGACTCTCGGGGGGCCTACCAAGAAAGACGCGGGTCTCGGAGCAATCCGAGACCCGTTTTCTTTTCCGCAATCGCGGCTCTTTTCCACAAATCCGATTACCGAGTGGGCGCGGCCTTGTCTCCCTTGCGCCGCCGGACGTACTTCTCGGTGGTCGTGACCGAGCCATGCCCGAGCTGTTTCTGTGACCCTAACCCAGTTTTTAGTACCGATCTAAATTAGAGAAATCCGGCATGATTTCACCATATGGAATAGGAGCCA
>NZ_JBLZXF010000053.1:0-18419 GCF_050285585.1 Achromobacter sp.
TTCACATTGGCGATATCCACACCAGTCTGATCAGACTTGACGCGCACCTTGACGTTGTAGTCAACGACGCGCTTGACAGGTACCAACACCTTCATCCCGCTGCCTCCAAATGGAAATAATTACCCGGCATGCGCCGGGATCGCATTGCACAATTTTTTCCTGATTCTACAGCTTCGCCAGCGCTCGTATATGCGCGACCACGCTGCGCCCCAGGGCGGACAAGTTGTAACCGCCCTCCAGCGTGCTGACGATCCGGCCCTGGCAATGGCGATCCGCCACCTCGACAAGGCGTTCGGTGATCCAGGCATAGTCGGCCTCGACCAGGCCCATCTGGCCCATATCGTCCTCGCGATGCGCGTCGAAACCCGCCGACACCAGTATCAATTCGGGCTTGTGCGCCTCCAGCCGGGGCAGCCAGGCGTCCGTCACGATGGCCCTGACGGCGGCCCCCGCCGTATAGGCCGGCACGGGCACGTTCAGCATGTTGGCGGCCGGGTGGTCCGCGCCGCTATTCGGGAAGAAGGGATGCTGGAAGAAGCTGCACATCAGCACGCGCTCGTCTCCGGCGAAGACGTCTTCGGTGCCATTGCCGTGATGCACGTCGAAATCGACGATGGCCACGCGCGCCAGGCCATGGAAGTCCAGCGCGTGCTGCGCCGCAATAGCTATGTTGTTCAGAAAGCAGAATCCCATCGCCTGTGAGCGGCAGGCATGGTGCCCGGGAGGCCTCACCGCGCAGAAGGCGGTGCGGGCTTCGCCGCCCACCACGGCGTCCACCGCCGCCACCCCCGCGCCAGCCGCATAGAGCGCGGCCTCGTAGGTGTGCGGATTCATCAGCGTATCGGGATCTATAGGGAAATACCCTTGGTCCGGCGTGTTTTCGCGCAGACTGTTCAGATACTGGACAGTGTGCACGCGCAACAAGTCGTGACGGGATGCCTGGGGGGCCTGCCGGTCGTCCAGGTAAGGCATCAATCCGCTGGCCAGCAACTGATCTGAAATGGCGTCGAGCCTCTGCGGGCTTTCGGGATGCCAGTTGCCCATTTCATGCAAGCGGCATGCCGGGTGGGTAAGATACATGGTCTCCATAAGGAAGATTATGTTCATCTGTCGGCGATTACTGCAACTCGGAGCCCTTTCCGCCCTGCTGGCGGGCTGCTCCACCACCGCTCCCCCCGCTACCTCCGCATCCAGCCCGGCTTCGCAGCCGGCCACCGCCTCGTCATCCGCCCCTGCTCCCATCCGCATCGGACCCTCCGCGCCGGCCCCTGGCTCCGTACTGCCGGATGACGGCCCCGCCGCGCTGGACGCCAACGGCGCGCTGCGGCCGGAAATCCGCTCGTTCGTGGAGAGCCTGGCCGCGGACCGCCAGCTGCCGCTGAACCCGATGGTCGCCGCGCTGGAAAGTTCGCGCTACAACGCCACCGTCGCGCGTCTGATCGCGCCGTCGCCGCCGGGCAAGAAAATCTGGCGCAGCTGGCTGACGTACCGCTCGCGCTTCGTCGAACCCAAGCGCATCGGCTGGGGCGTGGACTTCTACAATGAAAACCGGGATCTGCTCAACCAGGCCGCCCAACGCTTCGGCGTGCCCGCGCCCATCATCGCGTCGATCATCGGCGTGGAAACGCTGTATGGACGCAATATGGGCAACTTCCGCGTGCTGGATGCCCTGACCACGCTGGCCTTCGATTACCCGGATCCCGCCAAGCCCGAGCGCGCCACGATGTTCCGCGGCCAGTTGGCGGACTTCCTGACCCTGGTCATGCAGGACAAGCTGGACCTGGAGACCCGCGGCTCCTACGCGGGCGCCATCGGCATGCCGCAGTTCATGCCCACCAGCGTCATCCATTACGCGGTGGACGGCGACGACAACGGCCATATCGACCTCACCAACAACACCCGGGACGCGATCATGTCGGTGGGCAGCTTCCTGTCGCAGCACGGCTGGCAACGCGGCTTGCCGGTGTTCGCGCCCGTGACGCTGCCCGCGGATCCTTCCCCGCTGGTCGACGGCGGGCTGGAGCCCAAGCAGAGCTGGGGCTCGCTCACGGCGGCCGGCGCGCGCCTGCGGCCGGGCGCGACCGGCGACGGCTGGGCCAGCCAGCCGCTGGGCGTCGTCGATCTGGTCGAAGAGGCCCGGGGCACGGCGCAATACCGCGTCGGCACGCCCAACTTCTTCGCGCTGACGAAGTACAACCGCAGCTACTTCTACGCCACGTCCGTGGCCGACCTCGCCGACGAAATCGAACTTCGCGTCGGCCGATAGACAGGCTATCGCGCCGGGCCCGCTACTACGTGGCGGGGCAACGCGCTACCGCCCGGGCGATTGCCGCCCGGGCGTTTTTTCCGCGCTTTCAGTTCAGTTGAATACGCCGGTGGAAAGATAGCGGTCGCCGCGGTCGCACACGATGAACACGATGGTGGCGCCGTTGACGCGCTCCGCCACGCGCAGGGCGGCGACCAAGGCTCCGGCCGAGGAAATTCCGCCGAAGATGCCTTCCTCCGCGGCAAGCCGCCGCGCCATGACCTCGGCTTCCGATTGCTGGATGGATTCGTAGGCATCCACGCGGCTGCGGTCGAAGATCTTGGGCAGGTAGGCTTCGGGCCATTTGCGGATGCCGGGAATCGACGAGCCTTCGGCGGGTTGCGCGCCCACCACCTGAACGGCGGGATTGCGCGACTTCAGGTAGGTCGATACGCCCATGATGGTGCCCGTGGTGCCCATCGCGCTCACGAAATGCGTGACGCGGCCGTCGGTCTGGTTCCAGATCTCCGGACCGGTCGTCTCGATGTGGGCGCGGGGATTGTCGGGATTGGCGAACTGGTCCAGGACCAGGCCCCGCCCGTCGGCCTGCATCTCGGTGGCCAGGTCGCGGGCATATTCCATTCCGCCCTTGTCGGCCGGCGTCAGGATCAGCTCGGCGCCGTAGGCAGCCATCGCCGCGCGGCGCTCCACCGAGAGGTTGTCGGGCATGATGAGAATCATGCGGTAGCCGCGCATGGCGGCCGCCATGGCCAGCGCGATGCCGGTATTGCCGCTGGTGGCTTCGATGAGGGTATCGCCCGGCTTGATGTCGCCGCGCTCTTCCGCATGCTTGATCATCGACAACGCGGGGCGGTCCTTCACGGAGCCGGCGGGGTTGTTGCCCTCCAGCTTGGCCAGGATGACATTGCCCCGCGCGGCGCCCGCGGCCCCGGGGATGCGCTGCAGGCGCACCAGCGGCGTGTTGCCGACGGTTTGCTCGATAGTGGGATAGGTAGTAGTCATGCGGATGATAATAACTCCGCGTGGCGGCGGGCGGCGCGAAAAGCCGCGCTCCCGCCAGGGCTTCCCGCCGGGCGGCGCGCCGTCAAGGCCTGGGGCGGACCGGCGCCCGGGGCGCGCCGGGCGAGGCTGCGGGCGGACTGGCGGCCGGCTTGGCCGCCGCGGGAGCGGCCGCCGCCGCTGCCGGCGCTCCAGCCTGCCCGACCTGCAATCCCGCGGCCTGCAGGGCCTGCGCCTTTTTCATGCCTATGCCCCGCACGCGTTCGGCCAGGTCGTCCAGCGATTCGAACTTGCCGCCACGCTCGCGCTCGCGCACGATGATCTCGGCGGTGCGGGGGCCGATGCCCCGGACGCCTTCGAGCTGCTGCGCGCTCGCCGCGTTCACGTCCACGGCATGCGCCGGCGCTGCCGCGAAGCCCAGGCCCGCCATCATGAGCAGCGCGCCCAGCGCCCGCCGCAAGGCGCGCGCCTGCCTCGTCCGCGGCGTGCCGGCCAGCCCAGGCCGGCGCGCGCCGCGCCACCGCGAAGAGGGGGACGGCTGTGCCGCCGCGGCGTGTAGAAACGGATTCATGGATGCCTCCTGAAGAATGGGCGCAACGGTTGTCGGGCCACGCATCGATCATGCCGGCCTCTCCATGGCCCGGAGCGGGCGGTGAACGGAAACGTCCACCCCGGCAAGCCGCCACGAAGGCGTTCATCCCGCCGTGCCGTGCCGCCGCCACCCCAAAAAAAACCACCGGACCGGCCGGTGGCTTTTCCAAGCGGGGGGCCCTTACTTGCGGGCTCGCCAATAGCGCACGTACTCCGACACGCCGGTTCGCACGTCGCGCATCGGCGCCTGGAAGCCCGCGGCGCGCAGGCGCGAGACATCGGCCTGGGTGTAGCTCTGGTAGCGGCCTTTCAGGTCGTCCGGGAACGGGATGTAGCGGATGAGATCCTGCTCGACCAGTTGCGCCAGCGTCAGCTCGGCCTCGCCGCGCTCCGCGCGCAGCGCGTTGACCACGCCTGCGGCCACGTCATTGAACGGCTGCGCCCTGCCCGTGCCGCAATTGAAGATGCCGGACTGCTCGGGATGGTCCAGGAAATGCAGGTTCACGGCGACCACGTCCTCGACGGAAATGAAGTCGCGGCTCTGGCCGCCATCCGGATAGCCGTCCCAGCCCGCGAACAGGCGCACGTGCCCGTGTTCCAGGAACTGGTTCATGTTGTGGAACGCCACCGAGGCCATGCGGCCCTTGTGCTGCTCGTGCGGACCATAGACATTGAAATAGCGCAGGCCCACCACCTGGGCGGTCAGGCTGTCCATGCGGCGGCGCAGGACCTGGTCGAACAGCAGCTTGGAATAGCCGTAGACGTTCAGCGGGCCTTCGTTGGCGGGGTCCTCGACATAGACCGAGGAGCCGCCGTAGACCGCCGCGGAGGACGCGTACAGGAAGGGAATGCGGCGCGCCTGGCAGAATTCGAACAGCTCGAGCGTGACGCGGTAGTTGTTGTCGAGCATGTAGCGGCCGTTGCGCTCGGTGGTGTCGGAACACGCGCCCTGGTGCAGCACCGCGCGGACTTCCCCGATGCTGCCGTCCGCGATGCGCCGGCGGAAATCGTCCTTGTCCAGGTAGTCTGCGATCTTGCAGTCGACCAGATTGACGAACTTGTCGCCTTCGGTCAGGTCATCGACCGCGATGATGTCCTCGATGCCGCGGCGGTTGAGCCCGCGCACCAGGTTGCTGCCTATGAAGCCCGCGGCTCCGGTAACGACGATCATGAGGATTCTCCTGCCAGTTCGGCGGCGGTGACGACGGAGGTGCCCAGCTTGCCCACGGCGATGCCGCCGGCCCGGTTGGCCCAGGCCATGGCGTCCGCCCACGGCAAATCGATGGCGCGCGATACCGCCAGCGTGGCCAGCACGGTATCGCCCGCGCCGGACACATCGAACACTTCGTGCGCCTGCGCGTCGATGTGGTCGCGTCCCGCATCGGTAAACAAAGTCATGCCCTGCTCGGAACGCGTCACGAGCAGGGCCTCCAGGTCCAGGTCGGCGCGCAGCCGCTGCGCGCGATCGGTCAGTTCGGCCTCGGAATTCCAGCGGCCCACGGCCTGCTGCATTTCCGACCGGTTGGGGGTGACCAGGGTGGCGCCGCGGTAGCGGGTGTAGTCATCGCCCTTCGGGTCCACCAGCACCGGAATGCCAGCGGCGCGGGCCAGCGCGATGAGGGCCTCCACCCGCGTCAGCACGCCCTTGGCGTAATCGGACAGCACGACGATGTCGTGGTTGGCCAGGTGGCGGGCCAGCGCGGCGTCCACCCTGTCCAGGGCGGCCTGGGCGGGATGCTGCTCGAAATCGACCCGCAGCAATTGCTGCTGCCTGCCCAGCACGCGCATTTTGAGGGTGGTGTGCAGGGACGGGTCGGCGATCAGGTCAGCCTGGATGCCCGCTTCGGTGGACAGGCGCCGGACGCTGTCGCCCGCCTCGTCTTCACCCAGCACGCCCACCAGGGTCACGTGACCGCCCAGCGCCGCCACGTTGCGGGCGACGTTGGCGGCGCCGCCGAGGCGGTCTTCGCGGCGAGCCACGCGCACCACGGGGACCGGCGCTTCCGGCGAAATGCGTTCGACCTCGCCGAACCAGTACCGGTCCAGCATCACGTCGCCCACCACGAGAACGCGGCTATGCGAGATGGCTTCGGCGGGAAAAGAGTTCATTCAAGTTCTTCCAGGCGGCGCGGCGCGTAGGTTTCCCAGGCGTTGCAGCCGGGACATTGCCAGTAAAAACGACGCGCTTGAAAACCGCAACTGCGGCATGCGTAGCGGTCCAGCCGCTGCGTATGCTTGTGGATCAGGCTGCGCAGCAGCGTCAGGTCGGCGCCCGGCACGGGGCCATGGTCGGCGTCGTTGCCCTCGCCATTGGCCAGCTCGGCTTCCAGCAGGCGGTCCAGCCCCAGCAGGGAGGGATGGCTGCGCAAGGCGCCGCGGGCGAAGGTCCATGCCGGCGCGGCCCCCTTCTGGACGCGCAGCTCGCGGAACAGCACATTGAAGAGGTCCAGGGAGGCGTGGCGCTCGTATTGTTTCAGCAGCACTTCCAGCCCGGCTTCGGCCTGGTTGGCGGTGCGGTAATTGGCCAGCACCTGCTCCGCGACGAGCCCGGCGTATTCCGGAGCGTCGGTCATGACCGACTCCAGGTACAGCCGTTCGCGCTTCGGATCCTGCTCGATGAGGGCCAGCCTGGCGCGCAGCATCGCCGTGCGCACCATGGCGCCGCGGCTCGACGTCGCGTCGATGGACGACAGCGCGTGGTCGGCGGCGTCCAGCGCCTTGTGGGCCGCCTCGATGTCGGCCGGCTTGGACGCCAGCGCGGCCTGCGCCTGCTCGCAGTAATAGTGCACGATCTGCGGCACCGGCTCGTCGACCAGGCCCTGCAGCGTTTTCACGGCCTCGATCGCGCGCGGCCAGTCGTGTTCCGATTCGAAGATGCGGATCAGCGAGCGCAACGCCGGCAAGGCGTAGCGGGTGTCCTTGAGTTGCTCGAAGCCGCTTTCGGCGCGGTCCAGCATGCCGGCCTTCAGGAAATCCTGGGCCAGCTCGTGCTGGGCGTGCTCGCGCTCGGCGGCGGGCAGGTCCGAGCGGTTCAGCAGGCTTTGGTGCACGCGGATGGCGCGCTCCATCTCGCCGCGGCGGCGAAAGAGGCTTCCCAGGGCGAAATGCAGCTCGGTGGTTTCGGGGTCCAGCTTGGCCACTTCGACGAAGGCGTCGATGGCCCGGTCCGGTTCCTCATTGAGAAGGAAGTTCAAGCCCCGGAAATACGAGTCGGGCAGGCTGCGGGTTTCCCGCAGCATTTGCCGGATGTCGAAACGCGCGGCCAGCCAGCCCAGCGCAAACAGCACCGGCACGAAAATCAACCACCAAGGTTCAAAATCCACTGTTCGGGCTCTTGCGGTAAGTCGGTGCGGAAAAGGCGATCTGCGGCGTACGCAGCGGCATCAGAGCGGCGACATCGGAGCGACGGCCTCGGGCGGCACGACAGGCGTTGTGCCATTCACGGCGGCCTGCACGCGGTCCAGTTCGCGGCGCAGGCGCATGGCCTCGCGGCGGCGGCGCATGGCGGCGGGCACGGTCAGCAAGAGACCGAACAGGGCGCCCAGCACGAAAACGACCAGCATCACGACGATGAGCGGGACGTCCTGCACCACGTAATCGGCGTAGAACTTCACCGCAACCGGATCGGTGTTCTTCAGGGCGAACATCAATACCGCAACAAACACGAGCAATCGCAGGGCCCAGACTAGGTAGCGCATGACGCATGCTCCTAAGAATTCAAGACTTTCAATTGTAAGCGACGTCTCCGGCCTCCCGCGAAAAAAAGCCGGTGCCGGGCGCCAAAAAACAAAGCCCCTTGATTGCTCAAGGGGCTTGGTTCGCGGTCCGATCCGCCCGAAGGCAGCCATTCAGCCGTGCCGTCAATGCATGGCGTGCAGACTCGCCATCGACGGCATCGGTTCACTCGATCCAGTGGATTGAGCGTCCTCTTCATTGCCGCCGGCCAGGTCGACCCGCTCGCGCAATTCCTTGCCCGCCTTGAAGTGCGGCACCTGTTTTCCAGGCACCAGCACCTGTTCGCCGGATTTCGGGTTGCGCCCGATGCGGGGAGACCGCTGCGACAGCGAAAAGCTGCCAAAACCGCGGATCTCGATGCGCTGGCCCGAGGCCAGGGCCTGGGTCATTGCATCGAGCACGGTCTTGACCGCGTAATCGGTGTCGCGGGCGGCCAGCTGAGGATAGCGGGCCGCCAAGGCGGCGATCAGCTCCGACTTGGTCACGAATTAACCGTCGTTGCGCTGTTGGTCCAGCTTGGCCTTCAGCAGCGCGCCGAGGTTGGTGGTGCCGGACGAAGCGCTGGCGTCGGACATGCGCTGGATCGTTTCGGCGGTTTCGGCGTTGTCGCGGGCCTTGATCGACAGCTGGATCGAACGCGTCTTGCGGTCGATGTTGACGATCATGGCTTCGATGTTCTCGCCGGCGGTCAGCACGGTGGTGGCATCTTCGACGCGGCCCGAGGAGATCTCGGAAGCGCGCAGGTAGCCTTCGACGTCCACGGACAGCGTCACGACGGCGCCCTTGGCTTCGACCGACTTGATGGTGCCCGGAACGACGGCGCCCTTGTCGAACGTGGCGACGAAGTTGTTGAAGGGGTCGCCTTCCAGCTGCTTGATGCCCAGCGAGATGCGTTCCTTGTCGGTATCGATGCCCAGAACCACGGCTTCGATCTCGTCGCCCTTCTTGAAGTTGCGCACGGCTTCTTCGCCAGCTTCCGTCCACGACAGGTCGGACAGGTGGACCAGGCCGTCGATGCCGCCGGGCAGGCCGACGAACACGCCGAAGTCGGTGATCGACTTGATGGCGCCGCGGACCTTGTCACCACGCTTGAAGTTCGTGGCGAACTCTTCCCACGGGTTCTGGCGGCACTGCTTCATGCCCAGCGAAATACGACGACGGTCTTCGTCGATTTCCAGGACCATGACTTCGACTTCTTCGCCCAGGGTCACAACCTTGCGCGGGTCGACGTTCTTGTTGGTCCAGTCCATTTCGGACACGTGGACCAGGCCTTCGATGCCGGCTTCGACTTCAACGAACGCGCCGTAGTCGGTCAGGTTGGTGACCTTGCCGAACAGGCGGGTGCCTTGCGGGTAGCGGCGAGCCAGGCCCACCCACGGATCTTCGCCCAGTTGCTTGACGCCCAGGGAGACGCGGCTCTTTTCCTGGTCGAACTTGAGAACCTTGGCTTCGACTTCCTGACCCACTTGCAGGACTTCGGAGGGGTGACGCACACGGCGCCAGGCCATGTCGGTGATGTGCAGCAGGCCGTCGATGCCGCCCAGGTCCACGAACGCGCCGTAGTCGGTGATGTTCTTGACCACGCCCTTGACCACGGCACCTTCGTGCAGGGTTTCGAGCAGCTTCTGGCGCTCTTCGCCCATGCTGGCTTCCAGCACCTGGCGACGCGACAGCACGACGTTGTTGCGCTTGCGGTCGAGCTTGATGACCTTGAATTCGAGGGTCTTGCCTTCGTACGGGGTGGTGTCCTTGACCGGACGCAGATCCACCAGCGAACCCGGCAGGAACGCGCGGATGCCGTTGGTCATGACGGTCAGGCCGCCCTTCACCTTGCCGGTGATGGTGCCGGTAACCAGTTCGCCGTTCTCCAGGGCCTTTTCCAGTTGCAGCCAGGCCGACAGGCGCTTGGCGCGGTCACGCGACAGGATGGTGTCGCCGTAGCCGTTTTCCAGGGAATCGATGGCCACCGAGACGAAATCGCCGGGTTGCACTTCGAGCTCGCCCTGGTCGTTCAGGAACTCTTCCAGGGGGATCAGCGCTTCGGACTTCAGGCCGGCGTTGACGACGACGAAATTATGGTCGACGCGCACGACTTCGGCGCTGATGACCTCGCCGGACTTCATGTCCTGGCTCTTGAGGCTTTGTGCGAAAAGGTCGGCGAAGCTTTCGCCGCCGGTGGCGGTAGTGGAAACGGAAGACATGGGGTTGAAATCCATTGGGCCGAAATGGCCGTTAAATACACACCGCAGCGGATTGCCCGCCACAGTGGAGTCAAAATACCTGTTTGCCGGTTCGCCCTTGCGGGGTGGCCCGTGGGGGTTGCGCCAGGCCTGAACAGGGCCTAAAAAATAATCAGAAAACTGCTTGTGGACCCCGGAAGTAGCCAGGAACCCGGGTGAGCCGACCCTGGAAGGGTCAGCGGCCCGCCGAGGCGCGCTTCCAGAAATCCAGTATTGCCTGCACCGTTTCTGCAACCGTCAAATCAGACGAATCCAGCACGTGCGCATCCGCTGCGGGAGCCAAGGGCGCCGTAGTTCGCCCCATGTCGCGGGCATCCCGCTCGCGCATATCCCGTAGAAGGTCGTCTAGATTAGCAGAAATTCCCTTTTCGATCAACTGCTTACAGCGCCTCTGCGCCCGCGCGACCACGTCGGCGACCAGGAACACCTTCAAGGGCGCGTCCGGGAACACCACCGTGCCCATGTCGCGCCCGTCCGCCACCAGGCCCGGAGGCAGCCGGAAGGCGCGCTGGCGCTCGAGCAACGCCTGCCGCACGCCCGGGAAGGCGGCCACGCGGGAGGCGAAATTGCCGACTTCCTCGCGGCGGATATCGTGGCCGACCTCCCTGCCCGCCAGATAGATATGGGGGCCATCGAAGCGCACGTCCAGCGTTTCGGCCACCCGGGCCACCCCGGGCTCGTCGTCGGCGGACAGGCCGCGGTCGAGCGCCGCCAGGGCGGTCAGGCGGTAGAGCGCTCCGCTGTCGAGCACCGCCCAGCCCAGCGCCTTGGCGACGCGATGGGCCACGGTGCCCTTGCCGGACGCGGTGGGGCCGTCGATCGCGATGACGGGGACGGCAGAGGAGGATTCGGAGGAAATCGAAGTCATGGGCACATCATCCGCTAGGCCGTCACCAGGCCCGCGTAAACGTCAAAGTAACCCGGGAATGTCTTGCTGACGCAACCCGGATCGAGAATACGGACGGCCGAGGGGCCGAAGGCCGCCAGCGAGAAGCACATCGCCATGCGGTGGTCGTCCCAGGTGCCTATGTGCGCATCGCGCCAGCCGTCCTGGGCGGGCGGCGTCACCCGCAGCCAATCCGGCCCCGATTCCACTTGGGCGCCCAGCTTCTCCAGCTCGGTCTGCATGGCATGGATGCGGTCGGTTTCCTTGACGCGCCAGCTGCCGATATTGCGCAGGCGGCAGGGCCCGTCCGCGAACAGCGCCAGCGCGGCCGCGGTCATGGCGGCGTCGGGTATCAGGTTGAAATCCGTATCGAAGGCCTTCAGGCGCTCGCCTTGGGCGACGCGCGCGCCCGACACCTCGATCCAGTCGGGGCCGTAGCTCACGGAGGCGCCCATGTCGGCCAGGGTGCCGGCAAAGGCCACGTCGCCCTGGATGCTGTCGGCGCCCACGCCGGTGACGCGCAGCGGCCCTCCTCCGATCGCTCCCAGCGCCAGGAAGTAGGATGCCGTGGAAGCGTCGCCCTCGACCGCGATCTGCCCGGGGCTGCGGTAAGCCGCCCCGCCCTCGATGACGAAGCGGCTCCAGCCGTCGCGCCGCACCTGCACGCCGAAGCGCGCCATCAGGTTCAGCGTGATCTCGATGTACGGTTTGGAAATCAGTTCGCCCACGACCTCGATCGTGACCGGCTTGCCGCCGCCGCGCGTCTGCAACGGCGCGGCCAGCAGCAAGGCCGTCAGGAATTGACTGGACACCGATCCCTGCACCCGCGTCACCGCATTCTCTGCGATGTCGCCACGGCCGATGTGCAGGGGCGGATAGCCGGGCTGGCCAAGAAAATCGATGCGCGCGCCCAGCGCGTTCAGCGCCTCGACCAGGTCGCCGATGGGGCGTTCGTGCATGCGCGGCACGCCCGACAGGCGGTAGTCGCCGCCCATCAGCGCCAGGGCCGCGGTCAGCGGGCGGATGGCGGTGCCGGCATTGCCCATGAACAGGTCCGCGCTTTCCACGGGGAAGCGCGGCACGCCCTGCACCGTGACCCGCCCCTCGTCCAGCTCGGACACCTGCACGCCCAGCTGGCGCAAGGCGGCCAGCATCACTCGGGTGTCGTCGGAATCCAGCAGCCCCGTAATGGCGGTGCTGCCTTCGGCGATGGCGGCCAGCAGCAACACACGGTTGGAAATGCTCTTGGAGCCCGGCAGGGCCATCACGCCTCGCGCGTGCCGCACGCGCGGCAGGTCGAGATAAGGCAAAGCGCCCATGTCAGCTACTCCTTGCGCCAGTTGCGGCGCGCTTGCGCCGCCGTATCCAGCAGCCTCAACAAAGCCGCGCCGTCGCCCTCGGCGATGGCGCGTTCGGCACGGTCCAGCGCCGCGCGGACGTCGGCGAGTTCGGCCAGCATCGCGTCGCGGTTGGACAGGAAGATATCGCGCCACATCTCCGGCGAACCCGCCGCGATGCGCGTGAAGTCGCGAAAGCCGCTGCCCGCCAGGTCCAGGCGGGTCGCGGCGTCGGCGGCCGTGGCCACCTGCTCCATGTAGGCCGCCGACAGCAGGTGCGGCAAATGGCTGACGGACGCCAGCACCCGGTCATGGGCGTCGGCGTCCATGTCGATCACCTCCGCCCCGCAGGCCAGCCAGGCCCGGCGCGCCATGTCCAGGGCCGCCGCGCCGTTTTCAGCCAATGGGGTAAGGATGACGGTGCGCTTGCGGTAGAGGTCGGCGTCCGCCGCCTCCGGCCCCGTGCGCTCGGCCCCCGCGATGGGGTGGCCCGGCACGAACTGGCCGATCCGCTCGCCCAGGGCGGCGCGCGCCGCCTCGACCACCTCGGCCTTGGTGCTGCCGGCGTCCGTGAGCACGGCGCCCGCGCGCAGGTGCGGGCGCATGCGCGACAAAGCATCCGCCAGCCCGCCCACCGGCGTGGCCAGCAGGATCAGGTCGGCGCGCGCGGCCGCCTCGTCCAGGGAGACAGCCTCGTCGATCAGGCCCAATTCGAGCGCGCGCGCCAGGGACTGCGGATTGCGGCCCGCGCCCAGCACCCTGCCCGCCTGCCCGGCCTTGCGCAGCGCCGCGGCGAAGGATCCACCGATCAGGCCCACGCCAACGATGGCCAATACAGGAATCAGGGGGCCAGCGGCCCCCTGATCGGAAGACAGTGAAGCGTCGTTCATTCGGACAGGATGGCGGTCAGGGCGTCGATGAAGCGCTGGTTTTCTTCCGGCAGCCCGATGGACACGCGCAGCCACTCGGGCAGGCCGTCGCCCGCCACCGGGCGCACGATCACGCCGCGCTTGAGCAGCTCGAGGTTGATGCGCGGCGCATCGCCGACGTGGACCAGCACGAAGTTGCCGTAGCTGGGCACATAGCGCAGCTTCAGGCGATCGAACGCGGCGCACAGCTGGGCCTTGCCCGATTTGTTCGAGGCATAGGCCTCTTCGAGGTAGGCGGCGTCGGCCAGCGCGGCCACGGCGGCGGCCTGCGCCAGCGTGTTGACGTTGAACGGCTGGCGCACGCGGTTCAGCAGGTCGGTCAGGGCGGGCTGCGCCACCGCAAAGCCCACGCGCAAGCCGGCCAGGCCGTATGCCTTGGAGAAGGTGCGCGACACGATCAGGTTCGGGTAGCGGCGCACCAGCTCCGTGCTGTCGAAGCGGAATTCGGGATCGAGGTATTCGTTGTAGGCCTCGTCCAGCACGACCGTGACGCGGTCCCCATGAGCGGCGTGCACGCGCTCCAGGAACGCCGCGATCGCGTCGCCCGGCACGAAGGTGCCGGTCGGATTGTTCGGGTTGGCGATGAACAGCAGGCGCGTGTCGTCCGCGATGGCATCGAACATCGCGTCCAGGTCGTGCCCATATTCCTTGGCCGGCACCACGATGTGGCGCGCCCCGCGAGCCTGGGTGGCCAGGCGGTAGACGGCGAACGAATGTTGCGCGTATACGGCGGACACGCCGGGCTCCAGCAGCGCCAGCGCCGCGATTTCCAGGATGTCGTTCGAGCCGTTGCCCAGCGTGATCCAGTTCATGGGCACGCCGTAGCGCTCGGCCAAGGCCGCCTTCAGGTCGAAGCCGTTGGGGTCCGGGTAGCGCGCCAGCGACTCGGCGGCTGCCAGCATGGCCGCGCGCGCCGACTGGGGCATGCCCAGCGGGTTTTCATTGGACGCCAGCTTGACGATGCCGGCCGGATCCAGCCCGAACTCGCGGGCCAGTTCTTCGATGGGCTTGCCCGCCTGGTAAGGGGCGATGGCGCTGACGTGCGCGGGGGCTGCGAGGGGCTTGGATGCGGGGGTCATGTTGGAGAGACTCACGACGCCGGGTAGGAACCCAGCACTTTCAGGTAAGCGACCTGCGCCTGCAGGGCGGCAAGCGCGCGCTCGACGTTGGGATCATTGCGATGGCCCAGCACGTCGACGTAGAAATAGTATTCCCACTGGCCGGTGCGGGCGGGCCTGGACTCGAAGCGCGTCATCGACACGCCGTTGGCCGCCAGCGGGGCCAACATTTCGTAGACCGCGCCCGCGCGGTTGGGCACCGCCAGGATCAGGCTGGTCTTGTCCTTCCCGCTCGCCAGCGGTTCGATGCTGCCGATGGCGAGGAAGCGGGTGCGATTGTGGGGATCGTCCTGGATGCCCGCGGCAACGACCCGCAGGTTCCAGGCGGGCGCGGCCACCTCGCCCGCGATGGCCGCGATGCCGGGGTCGGACGCGGCCGCGCGCGCGGCCTCGGAATTGCTGGAGGCGGCCACGCGGGCCACGTCGGGATAGTTGCGCGTCAGCCAGCCCTGGCACTGGGCCAGCGCCTGCGGATGCGCGGAGATGGTCTTGATGCCGTCCATGCTGCCGGACTGCGACATCAGGCAGTGGCGGATGACGAGCGAGCGTTCGCCCAGAATCTTGAGCGGCGTGTTCAGCAGCAGGTCCAGGCTGCGGTTGACGGCGCCCTCGGTGGAGTTCTCCACCGGCACCATGCCCACGTCGGCCTGGCCCGCCTCGACGGCGCGGAAGACCTCGTCGAAGGAGGCGCACGGCAGTTTCTGCACGGCATGGCCGAAATGCTCCATGGCCGCCTGTTCGGAGAACGAACCTTGCGGCCCCAGGAAGGCGACCGTCATGCCGCGCTCCAGGCCGCGGCAGGCCGAGATGATCTCGGTCCAGACCGCCGCCACGCCCGCGTTCGGGAACGGACCGGGATTGGTCTGTTGCAGGCGGCGGATGACCTCGGCTTCGCGCTCGGGGCGCAGCACCGGGCCGTCGGCCTGCGCGGCATGCTTGGCCTCGCCCACTTCCAGCGCGGCGCGCGCGCGCTGCGTCAGCAGTTCGAGGATCTGCGCGTCCAGCGCATCGATGCGCTGCCGCAGGGGGAGCAGCTTGCGCTGCAGGTCATCATCCATAGCGACGCTCGAATTCCTTCAGGTACTCGACCAGCGCCGCCACCCCTTCCAGGGGCACGGCGTTGTAGATGGAGGCGCGCATGCCGCCCACGCTCTTGTGGCCCTTCAACTGCGTCAGGCCGGCCGCGTCCGCGCCCTGCAGGAAGGCGTCGTTGAGCGATTCGTCGCGCAGCACGAACGGCACGTTCATGCGCGAGCGCACGGGAGCGTGGATGGGATTGCGATAGAACGAGGTGCCGTCCAGGTAGCCGTACAGCAGATCGGCCTTGGCCTTGTTGGCGGCTTCCATGCCCGCCACGCCGCCGTTGGCCTTGACCCACTTGAACACCAGGCCGGCGACGTAGATCGCGAAGGTCGGCGGCGTGTTGTAGCGCGAGTGCTCGGCGGCCACGTTGGCGTAATCGAACGCGGACGGGCAGATCGGCAAGGCATTGCCGATCAGGTCGCGGCGCGCGATGACAACCGTCACCCCCGCCGGGCCGGCGTTCTTCTGCGCGCCCGCATACAGCAGCCCGCAGCGCGTCACGTCCATGGGGCGCGACAGGAAATGCGAGGACGCATCCACGACCAGCGGCACGTCGGGCGCGCCCAGCCCGGCGGTGTCGGGCCAGTCCATGAACTCGACGCCGCCGATGGTTTCGTTGCTGCACAGGTGCAGGTAGGCCGAATCCTTGCGCACCTGCCAGGTATCGACCGGCGGCACCCAGGTCAGCGGCGCCTGCTCGCGGCCGTCCAGCTGGATGGCCTGCTCGCTGCTTGCCGCCAGGTGGGTGCTGCCGTAGCGCCCGGCTTCCTTGTACGAACGCTTGGACCAGTGGCCCGTCACGACGAAATCGGCGGCCGGCGTGCCGCGGCGGCCCATGAGGTTCATGGGAACGATGGCGTTTTCCCCGGAACCGCCGCCCTGCATGAACATGACGGCGTAGTCCGCCGGCAGCCCCAGCAGTTCGCGCAAGTCCGATTCGGCTTCATCGCAGATTTGCACGAAGTGCTTGCCGCGATGGCTCATTTCCATCACGGACATGCCGCTGCCGTGCCAGTCCAGCATTTCCGCAGCGGCTTGCTGCAGCACCACCTCGGGCAAGGCCGAGGGGCCTGCCGAGAAGTTCCAGGGGCGGGCCATTATTGCTCCGTAGGTTCCGTCGAATCCGTCGTATCCGCCGCGCCGTTGCCGTCGCCGCCGTCCGCGTCCTGGCCGTCCGCGTCCAGGTCGCCGTCATCGTCCGCGTCGCTTTCCACGACCCGGCGCACGCCCGACAGCGAGCTGCCGTCGTCGACGTTGATGAGCGTGACGCCTTGCGTCGCGCGGCCCATTTCACGGATTTCCGAGACGCGGGTGCGCACCAGGACGCCGCCCGTCGTGATCAGCATGATCTCGTCGGAAGGCATGACCAGCACGGCCCCGACCACCTTGCCGTTGCGCGAGCTGGTCTGGATGGCGATCATGCCCTTGGTGCCGCGGCCGTGGCGCGTGTACTCGGTGATCGGCGTGCGCTTGCCGTAGCCGTTCTCGGTGGCGGTCAGCACGCTTTGCGTTTCGTCGCCGGCGACGAGCAGCGCGATCACGGTCTGGGTGTCTTCCAGCATCATGCCGCGCACGCCTCGGGCGTTGCGGCCCATCGGGCGCACGTCGTTCTCGTCGAAGCGCACGGCCTTGCCGGCGTCGGAGAACAGCATGACGTCGTGCTTGCCATCGGTGAGGTCGGCGCCGATCAGGTAGTCGCCGTCGTCGAGGTCCACGGCGATGATGCCGGCCTTGCGCGGGTTGGAGAAGTCGGACAGCGGGGTCTTCTTGACCGTGCCGCGCGACGTCGCCATGAACACGTAGTGGTCTTCGCTGAATTCCTTGACCGGCAGCACCACGGTGATCTTCTCGCCTTCAGCCAGCGGGAACATGTTCACGATGGGCTTGCCGCGGGAGTTGCGCGTGCCTTGCGGCACTTCCCAGACCTTCAGCCAGTACACGCGGCCGCGGTTGGAGAAGCACAGCAGGAAGTCGTGCGTATTGGCGATGAACAACTGGTCGATCCAGTCGTTTTCCTTCATGGCCGTGGCCTGCTTGCCGCGTCCGCCGCGCTTTTGCGAGCGGTATTCGGACAGCGGCTGGCTCTTGATGTAGCCGCCGTGCGACAGGGTCACGACCATGTCGGTCGGCGTGATCAGGTCTTCGGTGTCGAGCTCCGTCGCGTTCAGCTCGATTTCCGAGCGGCGCGTATCCTTCGCGCCGGTCGAGAACTCGGCCTTGATGGCCTGCAGCTCTTCGCCGATGATCGTGGTGATGCGCTCCGGACGCGCCAGGATGTCCAGCAGGTCGGCGATGGTGGACATGATGTCCTTGTATTCGCCGACGATCTTGTCCTGCTCCAGCCCGGTCAGGCGTTGCAGGCGCATGTTCAGGATTTCCTGGGCCTGCGTATCGCTCAGGCGGTACAGGCCGTCGCCCTGGAGGCCGAATTCGGCGCCCAGGTCGTCCGGACGGAAGGCCGCGCGGCCTCCCGGCGTGTCGCCGTCGGCGCGCGACAGCATCTCGCGGACCAGGGACGAATCCCACGACTTCGCCATCAGTTCCTGGCGGGCGACCGGAGGGGTCGGCGCCGCCTTGATGATGGCGATGAAATCGTCGATGTTGGCCAGCGCCACGGCCAGGCCTTCCAGCACGTGGCCGCGTTCGCGGGCCTTGCGCAGCTGGAACACCGTGCGGCGCGTGACCACTTCCCGGCGGTGCTGCAGGAAGTAGTCGATCATCTGCTTCAGGTTGAGCAGGCGGGGCTGGCCGTCGACCAGCGCCACCAGGTTCATCCCGAAGGTGTCCTGCAGCTGGGTATTCTTGTACAGGTTATTCAGCACCACCTCGGGCACTTCGCCGCGCTTGAGCTCGATGACCAGGCGCATGCCGTCCTTGTCGGACTCGTCGCGGATATCCGAGATGCCTTCGATCTTCTTGTCGTTGACGAGCTCGGCGATGCGCTCCTGCAGCGTCTTCTTGTTGACCTGGTAGGGGATCGCGTCGACCACGATGGCCTGGCGATTGCCCTTCTCCATGTCTTCGAAGTGGGTCTTGGCGCGCATGATGACGCGGCCACGGCCCGTGCGGTAGCCTTCGCGCACGCCGGACATGCCGTAGATGACGCCGCCGGTGGGGAAATCGGGCGCCGGGATGAGCTCCATGAGCTCATCGACCGAGCACGCCGGATTGCGCAGGCAGTACAGGCAGCCGTCGACCACTTCCTGGAGGTTGTGCGGCGGAATATTGGTGGCCA
>NZ_JBLZXF010000054.1:0-18029 GCF_050285585.1 Achromobacter sp.
CATGCGCACCGGCAGGTCCGGCTGGGCGGCTTCGATTTCCGCCAGGCGCGTCGTGACATAGGCGTCGCTGGTGGCTTCCGCCGTGGTGGTGGGCAGCTTGGCCGGCGGCGCGATGGGATCGACGTCGGCGCGAGACGCGGTGGGCGTGACCAGGTCGGTGCCGGATGCGAAAGCCTGGCTGCCCGGCAGCGCGTCGCCGGCGTTTGCCTGCTCGGGGGCTGCCTTCCGTCCCCGCTCGGGAATCTGGAACGGCGATTCAGCAGCACGGGCCGCATCGCGAACGCCGGCGGCAACTGGCGTCATGGCCGTGGCCGGTGCATCAATTGCGGCACGCTCGGCGCGCATCTGCTCGATCCGCTCGTCCAGGACGGCAAGCGCCTGGCGCGCGGTCATGGCGTCTGCGTTAGCGTCGATCTGGGCTTCCAGCGCGGCGATGCGCGCGTCAGTCTCCTGTACCCGCGCTTCCAACTCCTGACGTGCACGGTTCAGCGCGGCCCGTGCGCCGGTGCGCGGCTCATTGGCGCGGATCTGATCAGCCAGGGCGCGCAGCTCCGCATCGTCGCCCGCAGAGCGCCGCGCCTGGGCCAAGTCCTGGATCTCGGTGCGCAGCGCCCGGATGGCGCCCGGATCCGCCAGTGCCTCGGCCTGCGGCAGCAGTTCAGCCCGCGCGGCCTCCGACCGAGACACCATAGTTTCCAGCGCGCGCGCGACATAAGCGTCCTTCATCGGGAACTGGTCCGCCACGTAGACCGACAGGCCGTCGGCCATCTGCGACGAGGCGCGCATGACCGACATCATGGCGTCGTTGGCCGCGCGCACGTCGCTTGCGTCGCCCAGGTTCCAGGAGTCGACCACCTCGCGCACGCGCTGCACGCGCGCCGCGTCGACCAGCTCCTGCTGCATCGGGCCGCGCGGCGCCTCTGCGGCGTCAGCGGTCGGCGCCACCTCTGGCGCTGCAGCTTGCCCTTCCCGCGCCGCCGCGCGCGTCCTGCCTCGCAGCGCCCAAGCGCCGAATGCCGCCGGCACCAGGGTGGAAACCGCCAGGCCCACCGGGTCGAAGGGGTCATATTGGTCGGCCAGGTTGCTGTAGTCGGCGTTGTTCAGGATGTCGCGCGTCATCTGCTGCTGGGCGATGAACAGGCCCGGGCCTCCGCCCGCGGCATAGCCCAGAGTTCCCGCCAGCGTCTTGCCTGCCACGGGCAGCGCCACGCCTACACCCGTCGTCACGCCAGTCACGGCGCCCACGCTCGCGCGGATGGCCAGGTCGACACCTTGTCGACGCAGTTCGTCCGAGGCCGTCACGCCCTCATCCGCACCTGTCAGCATCGCCCCTGTCAGCGGGTTGCCCGTGGCCACCGTGTAGCCGACTGCCTTGGTGATGGTCTTGGCAAATCCGAACATCATCTGTTCGGCCGTGCTGGCAGTCTGCGGGTTCGGCCCCAGCCAGCGGCTCGCATCGCGCAGGGTGTCGCCGGTGCCGCTGCTGAACGCCGTGCCGTCGTCCAGCGCCTTGCGCGCCGCGCCCGTGCCCTGCTCGCGCCAGACGCGCTGTTCCTCAGTCTCGGCAAAGGGCAGAACGCCCGTCGCGCCCGTGGCCGCCATGGCCGAACCGAACGCGCCCACGGCATCGGACAGGAATGCGCCGGACTCCAACGTGCCCGCCGCCGCGCCGGTGAATGGGGACTTCGCCATGCCCCAAAAGCTAAAGCCCCGCTCGGGGCCAGGCGCTATTGGCGCGAGCTGCGCGCGGTTGCGTAGCGCTTCGTTTATCTCGCCCTGGTAGGCATCATCGAGTGCCATTGCTTACCCTCACGATGACCGGCTGACCGGCCTGATTCAGCACGACGCCCGTACCGGACGACACGGTGTAGCGGCCCTGGCCGGCGTGGCGCAGTACTGCGTTGGGCAGACCCTTGATGAATTCGGCCACGGGCACCGCCTTGCCTGCCACGAAGACATTGCCGTCCGGCGCCTGGTCCCTGAAGCTGTCCGGGGTCAGCGCCACCAGGCCGCGTTCAAACTGGCTTTCGGTCATGCCCAGGGGGAGCGGGATCTTTCCGCCGTTGAAGTCGAAAATGCCGCCGGCCACGGTTTCGACGGCACCACGGATGCTTCGACCCTCGCGGCGGACGTCGGCATCGGCACGCACGCGCACCGCCGAATCGATAACTGCGTTTTCCATCTCCGGGGTGGCGAACACCCCGCGCACCTCAGCGGCAATTTCGGAGCGCCACCGCGTCACGTCGGCATCCGCCACGCGCTTGTCCTTGATCGCCTGCTCCCCGCGGATAACCTGCTCCGACACTAGCCCCCCGTTGGGCCGCTGCTGATCCCCCAGGGCGGCAGCCAGCGCCAGCGTGCGGTCCTTGCTGTCCAGTTGGGCGGCGATGGCCGACATCGTGCGCGTGCCCACTACCTTGGACAGGGACGCAATGCTGGTGGCGCGCTGGTCGGCGGGCAGAGCGTTGAGCACGGACGCCACTTGCAGCGCTTCATCCGAAGTGAAGGGGGACACCGGCCGGCCCGCGACGACCTCTACCTGCTGGGCCTGCGCCAGCCTAGCCTGCACGCCCTGTGCTATGCCGGCGATGCCGCCAGCCATGTCCAGCGGCGCCAGCTCCGGCAGCACGTTCCGGTCGACGGCCGCGCGCAGCGGGTCTTCCTTGTATTCTCGCTGGGATGCCTCGTAGGACTTCTGGTGCTGCTCGTACATCTGCTGCCGGGTTGGGGTCCACCCGTCGCGGTTGCCGATGGCGAGCAGGCCGTCCAGCATCTCGCGCTGAGCGGCCAGCGGCTGCATCGCGAACGCCGTGCCCGCCGGCGCCTGCGAGACGGCTGCTTGGAACGCGGCCTCGTAAGGCGTGCCCTGCATCGCCGACGCCGCGCCGGCCAGATACTGCGGGTCCAGTTTCTTCCCCTGAGTGGAAAGCTGCTGCACCTCTGCCAGGATGCCCGCCGCCAGGCGGTCACGTTTCGCTGCGTTGATCTCGGCCCGCTGCGCCGCGGCGACCGCGCGCTGCTCCAGCGCCGTCTTGTACCCGGCCGTGGTATTCAGCAGCACCGCGCGCCGCTGCGGATCCAGCGCGGCGAACTCGTCCGAGTTCAGCATGGATTCCACCTTGTTCAGGTCGGCCATGCTGTTGCGCGCCCCATTGACCAGGCTGTAGGCCTTGGTCGCATAGGCCTTCTCGCGGAACGTGTTGATGTTGTCTTCGATCTGGCTGGGGTTCCAGCCGGCCGACGGGCCCATGGCGCGCACGGCCTGATCGTATCGGCTGGACGCCAGGGCAGGATCGGCCTCCCTCTCCAGGGAGATACCCAGCGCCGTCAGCTCGCCGCCGATGTTCTGCTGCACCTGACGAGTGGCCATATCCCGCACTCGGCCACCCATTCCAACGGAGGCGCGCTGGAGCTGCGCCCCGACGATATCGCGCTGCACCGGCCCAACACCTTGCAGCCGGTCGTCCATAAGCTTGCGGGATTGCTCCGCCCAGACCCCCTCTGCCTTGGCCGGGTCCAGCTTGCCGCTGGCCAGGTCGGCGCCGAGTTGGTCCTGCAGGCCAGCCAGGGCCGATTCGGACTCTGCCATGAAGCGCAGCGATTGCGCCTTCTGGTGGGTCGCCAGCAGATCCTGGGATATCCCGCCAACCTGCTGCCCAATGTTCTGTAGCGTCTGGCCCGAGCCGTCAACAAAGGCGCCAGCCGGCAGCCTGGCGGCTTGCTGGGGGCCCGCGACCGCGTTTCCAAAGTTCCCAGTCGGGATTTTCATATCGCCCTCCCAATCAGCCCTTCCAGGCTGCCCAAGGCCTTACCGCCACCGCTGAAGTTGGAAGAGACCTTCAGGGGACTGGCTCCTCCGATCTGCCCGGCCTTCCACATCCCGAAGTTGCCGGCCGCGCCCAGGATGCTGGTCAGCGCGCCGCCGGCGCCACCGCTGCGCGCATTCTTGGCCGCCTGGCGGGCGGCCCGCGCTTCGTAATCCAGCGTCCGCCCGCGGCGCTCGCCATCCAGAATTGCCGTGTAGGCGTCCGTTTCGGCATCCGATCCGATTTGGTCATTCACCCGAACCGGCGTGCCGGTACCAATCGAGACGCCGGACGCCGCGTAGGACGACTCTGCCTCGGCCTGCTGGCGGCGGCCAGCGCGCCGGACACGTTCAGCGGCCGAGACCGCCGAATCCCGTTCTGCCGCGGCCTGGTTCTCCAGTTGCCGTGCCTGCGCATTCGCGAGGTCGGCCTGTTGGCCTCCTTGCCCAATCGAGCCGATGGCGCCCAGAACGGACGACCCGGCCAGCGCCCCAAGGGCGATAGTTTCAATTCCCATGCTCTAGCTCCAAGCCAACCATGTAGTGACGGAATCCCAGACGCTCATAGAGCGCCGCGGTTCTTTCGGTATGCACGCCCGTGGAAACGCCCGCCTCGATCCAGCGGGCCCCCTTCGCCCTTGACCAGGCGGCCATGGCGCAGATCAGACGTGTAGCCGTGAAGCTGCCCCGGTACCTGGGCAGGATGAAAAACGCCAGCTCCTGAGCGATGATCTCCTCGCTCATCCAATTCGGCGACGCGATGGCAAGGATGCCGCCCACCAGCAGCCCGTCCCGGCGCGCCACCAGCACCAGGCCATCGGACGTTGCCATCAGGTTGGTGATCGTGGTGCGCACGCGCTCCGCGCTGTAGGCCAGCCGGTTCCATCGCGGGCTCTCAGCGGCCATCTGGCGGCCGAGCTCGACCAAGCCTTCGATGTCAGAGGGGCGGCCCGGCTCAATCATTGGTGGTCCATTTGCGCACGACGGCGAGCAGGTGGAACGGCATTGGGTCCGGCTGTGTGAACTCGCAGAACATCTCCCCCTTCTCCCAGCCCGTAGCGCCCACGCCCTCCCATCCGCTGTACGGCGCGGGCGGCTGGTCCAGGATTCCCGGGCCGAACTTGCGCAGGTTCACAGGCTTGCCATTGATCTGCGTGCCGACCGTGTCCAGGAAAAGGGCATAGAACTCGTGCGCGCGCATGTTGCTCGCTTGTGCCGTACCCGTCGGCGTCCCGATTTCCGGTCGCAGCAGCTTTACCCGCGGCACGACCGGCAGGCCGAACTGCACCTGCTTGGCAGGGCGCGGCAGGACCACTTGCCCGCCGGACACGACCATGGGCGGCTGCTTGGCGCCGTCGGCGTTGCAGGCGACCGTCTTGCCTTCCAGGTGGTCCAGGCCACCCCAGACGGCCTTACCGACGGGGTCGGTGCCGAATGCCGTGGAGTGGCAATAGGCGGTCGGATCGAACCGTTCCACATATCGGCGCGTCACGCCGTTGACCGTGCGGCGCACGCTCACCCACACCTCATCGACATCGCCAGCAGGAACTACGCAGACACTCTCGAAGGCGCCGTCGGTCTCCTGCCGCGTCCAGGCCACCACGCCCTCATCGCGATCGATGGTCATGGTGGCCAGCGAACCATCCGCGCAGACGCACCACAGGACCGACACCGGCTTTTGCTGGTACGCCATCTCCATAACGCCAGACTGGAGCAGATGCTCTGACAGCGTCGTCAGGTCCGGGGATCTGTACGAGTCCGTCGCCACGTTGTAGGACATCGCCAGAACGCTCGTGCCCGCGCGCTGCACGAACACAAGCTCGTCGCCGATCCGCGCCGGCCGGACGTCGGTGGTGCCGTAGACGCTCTGGTCTTTGGCCTGCACGTTCGTGGGTGTGAGCGGCTTTTCCACCCCACCGGCCAGCGTCCATTCTGTGCCCAAGGTCAGCGCCAGCAGCGCGCGCACGCTCGCCAGGTGCTGGATGCCGTTGCTTTCCCCGTCCAGCGCGTAGAAGAACGCGTCGGTGTCTAGGTCGCCTAAGGTGAAATCGAAGTACAAGCCCGTTCGGCTCCCCCAGCATCCATTCGGGTCGCGCTGCGTGCCACCGAAGACGAGGCGCTGCTGGTTGATCGTCACTGCCGTTGGATAGCCATAGGTGGGGCTCCATACGCTTTGCTCCAGGCTCCAGGCTCCGGCCGGCGACTCGACATCGGAATCCAGGTCGGCGCGCACGACGCCGCGCACATTGCGGGCGTCGACGTACTCGGTGATCAGCACCAGCCCTCGGTTGATCCGCAGGTACTGCCCCACGTCGCTGGGCCGGAAGCCGTCGTAACCGGTCGTCACCGCGCCAGGGATCTTCTGCGCCGTGCCGAAGGCGGTAGGCGCTGGGGTCGAAACCGTGAACCCGGAATAGTCGAAATTATTCGCGTCCACTACTGTGATCGTGGTCTGCTTGTTGTAGTCGGACGGCAGGCAGTTTTCGATCCGAACGGTATCGCCGGTCGAATAGCCATGGGCCGCGACCGTCGCGCGCGCTGTCGTCGTCGTGTTGTGCACCAGGTTCGTGATGGCCTTCTGTGGTTGGGGTGTTCCTGGCGTCGTGGAGGACTGCATCGTGAGCGTGATGACCTTTCCGGCGGTGCCCTTCTCCGACGGCTTCACAGCAGCCAAGGGCGAGCCCGCCAACGTCCAGCCATTCGCGCCGATGGATGTCGACAGGAAATCGGATGCGATATCAGCCGTCACCACAGTGGAACTGACAAACCCGGTGATGTTGGCGATGCCCGGCCCAGCGATGATCTGCCGGCCCACGTCGCTATTGAGGAAAATCCCACCGGCAGCCGTCAGCGTCCGGCCCGGCCCCACGCTTGCGCTGCTCAGGGTCAGGCCGAACGACGGCGTGATACCGATCTCTGCGAATGGCACAACGGAGAACGGCACCGCGCGCAGGCGCCAGTTGGTCTCATCTAGGCGCTGGAGAATCTGCGGGGCGATCTGCGGGTGCGTGATGAACATGGTGGTGTCTTTCTGGGCGAACCGCAGCTCCGGCACCGCGCCAATCCCCCATGGTGTCGCGATCTCGTACGGGGCCGCGCCGACGACGATCTGGCCTGCCTTGGCGCGGTACACCCGCATGTACGCATTTCCGAACTCCAGGACGTAGGCGACGTCTCGGTTGAATACGAACGGGATCAGGCGGGTTGCCTGCGATTCGTTCTTGACCGGGCTAATCATGCGCGTACCGGGCGTGCGCTCCGCGCCGCCGTAGACGTTCACTATGACGTTGCGCAGCGCTTCGGCACCGTTCTGGTACCGGGCTACGTCGACGCGCCCTCGGACCTTGGGCGAGATCTCGCCGGCGGTGAAATTGGTCTGGATCGTGTTGATGCGCGGCATGCCGCTCTCCTCAGAACCGGGCCATGGTCAGCGCCGAGTCGCCGAACTCCTCCGGCGGCTGGTCCTGCCCGTCGATGGCCTTGGCCACCTTCAGCTTGAACTGGCCTTCCTGGTTCAGGCTGTCGCGCAGACTGGTCGATGCAGTAACCAGGTAGGCCATCGCCGCGGCCTGCAGGATTTCGGCGGCCTCGACCATGGAATCGTCCCAGGTGCCTGGGTTGGTGTTCTCCCAGATGTAGACCAGCGGCAGCGCGTTGGTGCGTGCCAGGATGCGGCGCCCTTCCTGCTGGTACGTCAGCGGACAATTGCGCTTGCCGACCTGGACTGTCTTCAGCCAGTCCGTCGGCAGATTGAACTGGTAGCCGTAGTCGAATGCCGGCGCCTCGGCTAGCGGTGCCAGGATCACGCGCTTGGTCGCGCAGTTCCAGGGATGAGCGCGCAGCACCATGTTGCGGACCGTCGGCCAGATGTTGGAGCTGGGCCCGGCAAACCGGGAGTTCTCCTGAAAGCTGGCGATGGGGTCGGCCCCCAGCCGCTGGAGCGCATTGGAGCAGATGGAAATTTCGCTGGCGGTAGACATTCGCGGCACCTGAAATAAAAAAGCCGGGGGATAAACCCCCGGCAATGTCCCTCTGGAACCCAGGGGGTGACCACGGAAATGATCAATCGGTTACGTACGGGATCTCGAAGCGGATCTGCTGGTTCGCAGCCAGCACCGCGCCCAGGACCGTCGCGTAGACCTCGACGTCCGCCGGCGTGATGTAGTCGGCAGCCGCGGCCACCAGCACACCCGTGTCGGCGACGACCTTGCCAGCCGCCGAGATATCAGCGCCGTCCGTCACGCCGTCAGCGTCGATGACTTCCTTCGTCTTGGCGTTGCGGATGCCGATGTCCACGGTGGAACTGGCGGTGCCGGCGCCGCCCACGGACAGCACTGCGCCGGTCAGAAAGCGCGAGTTGACCGGCACCGTGCCCAGCAGGATGGTGTCGTTGACGGCGTACGCTGCATGCGTCGCTGCGAGAGTGGCAACCAGCACGCGCTGGCGGCCATGGGATTCGGCGGGCAGCAACTTTTTGCGATCCGCCACCTTTTGCGCTTGCACGCTGTTCACTTCAGCCATGGTGTTCTCCAGGTATTTCGGTCAGGGAATCGAGGGTTAGAAGGTGAAGTCGATAGCGACGACCTTCTCTTCCTCGACGCGGACGGCGCCATGGGACGCGCCCATGTCCACCTGCATGAGGTTCTTCTTGTCCTTGCGGCGGCCGGCGGTGCCTTCCACGTAGCCGGAGCCGAAGTGGATAGCCGACTTGGCCCAGGCCACGGTGCGCGCGGTGTTGCCGCCCGTGATCTGTACCGCCTCGTAGGGTTTCCAGCGGAAACCCATCCAGTTGCCCGAGACGTCACCGTCCTGCAGCATCTTCACGGCCAGGAAGTCGGCGCTGGTCAGCGTGGTGTCGGCCAGGATGTCTTCCAGCATTTCCGCCGTGTACGTGATGTACAGTTCCTCGCCGTTGTGGGAGTCCGCCTCGTTCTTGCGGAACATCTTGCGTGCGGTCAGCAGCTTGGCCTTCGTGAAGCCGGTGGCGCTGGCGGTGATGATCTGGCTGGCGGGCAGCGCGATCTGGGCGCCATCCTTGGTCTGCGCATTGCCGATCAGCGCGTTGTAGATGATCGAGTCCTTGCGGCGGTTGTGCGCAGCCACCAGAGCGCCCATGTAGCTGCCGTTCAGCGGGTTGGCCAGCACCTTGGGCTCGTCGTTGCGGTCGACCGGCAAAGCCTGGAAGAAGTCGCGCATGATACCCACGCGGGTGCTGTGGGGGGCTTCCGAGAAGACGGTGTCGCCGTGGCGGACGGTATTCTCGGGCATATCGTCCAGCGGCGCCAGACGGTTGGCGGTGAACGATTCGCCGGTGATGGTGCCGCGATCGGTCACGCAGCCGGCGAAGCGGGAGTCCAGTTGCTGGGCCTGCTGGCGAATCGTCGTATCCCACTGGATAACGAATGCCTGGGTGATGGTGTTCGACATGGAAAACTCCAAAACGGATTGGTCGGTTCAATTCGCCTTGTGGGTTGCCCGGAAACCGGACCCATTGAGTTCGCCCATTGCTGCCGGCTACCGCACCACTGGGAGGGCTGGAACCGGTTGTCCGCGCGCCATGCGGGCCGGTGAATGCCCGCAATGGTCACGCTGTGGGGGTGCCGAAATCTCGGCAATTTGAGGGGTGTCAGGCGGCGGCCTGAGTGCCGTGCTTGCGCTCGTAGTAGCCGCGCACTTGGGCGCTGACCTTTTCATGCTCGGGGTGGCGGGGGTTCTTGTAGGCGTCGGACAGCATGAGCTGCTGCACGTCATCCTCGCCGAACGTGCGGAACGACGATTTGCCGGGCGCCGTGTCTTCCTGGAACTCGGCGCCCAGCGCGGACATCATGCGCAGGAATACCGGGTTGTTGCCCAGGCCCGCCTGCTCGACCTGCTCCATGGTCAGGCCCGCGCGCTCGATGGCGGCGCTGGTGGCGGTGTGCGCCAGGCCGGCGTGCCGCTGGAACTCCTTCTGATCCTTGCCCCAGACCTGCTGCAGTTGCTCGGTGGCCTGCTGCTGGTCGACCTGTTGGAAGGCGCCAGCCAGTTGCGGCACGGCCTGGAAGTAGTGCTTCATGACGACGTCAAGCTGGCCCTGCGTCAGGCCGGCCTTGTGCGCATCCGCCAGGAAGCCCTGCATGGTTGGATCTTCGCCGGCCTTGTAATCGCCCATCGCCTCGGGCGGCTCGATCTTGTACTCGCCGACTTCCTTGGGCGGCACGTCGCCGGTGCCAAGGCGCTTTTCGAGGTGGGCGTAATTGTCGGCCAGCTTGCGGGCCGAGGCGTCCAGGTCGAACGTACCGTCGTCCTTGGTCACGCGGAACTTGTCGGGGATGAACTCTTGCGGCAGCGCTTCGGTCGCGCCCTCGCCTTGCTTCAGCAGCGATCCGGCCGGGGCGGCTGGCGCGGCAGCTTCCGGCGCGGCGGCCGGTGCGCCCTCACTGCCGGCGGAGCCATCGGCCCCGGTGTCGCCACCACCGGCGCCACCATCGGCGCCCGCTTCTTGCATCACTCGGTGCGAACGTTTCCACATTGCTTACTCTCCTGGTTCGGCGTTCGGATCGGGCACGCCGTTGGCCCGGTTGATCTGGGCCGCAATGAAGTCCAGTACCCGGCGTTCGCCCAGGCGGTGATAGGTCTGCAGGACTGCATCGATGCCGCCGGTCTGGACGGCGGGGCGCGCGAAGCGCTGGATCAGGTCTTCCAGGAGCGCCGCGCCGCGGCGGTCATCCTCGAAGATTTCCTTGTAGACGCTGGGGTCGACGCTCATTGCTGTTGGGCCATCCGTTCAATTCCGGCGCTGGCGGCTTCCATGCCGATCGCTTGCTGCATCGCCTGCTGTTGCGCGGCCTGCTGCTGCTCGGCGCGAATGCGGCGGATCTCAACCACGTCTTCGGCGTTGCGTACGATGCGCGCTGGTACGCCGCGGCCATCAGCACCACTGCGGATGCCCTCGTCAACGTCGAAGTTGTCCCACACGCTCGGATCGCCCTTGGCTGTGGCCAGCTGCGCGGTGGCGGCGAAGGCCCCCTCAATGGCGCTGACCTCTTCCAACTTCTGGCTCTTGGCCATCGGCGACAGGTACACGATGCTGTACTGACGGCCAGCCAGCGACGGCGGCGGGGGATCGAACAGGCCACCCCGGAACGCCAGGCCGAAGCAACGCTGGATCAGGGGCTTCAGGTATTCCGACTGCATGCGGCCATACACAGGCCCCAGCAGCTGACGTATGAGGTTGATCCGGGCGTAGAACTCGGTCGCCGTGCGCGGCTGGCCTTCCATGGGCGGAAGCTGGTCTGCCATCAGGGTGCGTCGGATCTTGGCTTCCAGATCCTGGCGCTTGGTGAAGGAGACGTTGAAATCGGCGCCCGTGGTGAGCGGCTTCATGCTGTCAACGCTGTTGGCGACGATGATCTTGCGCGGGCCGACCTTGACGGTGCGGGGGTTCAGCACCCCGTCATCCTCGGCGATCCACATGCCCGCGACCGCGATATCGACGTTGGCCAACTCCATCTGGGCCAGCTTGTTCAACGTCTTGACATCGGGCAGCGCATCGAACATGGGCCCTACCGCATAGACGGAGTTCGGCACGCGCGTCCAGCGCGGCGCGAAGAATGGCTGCTCGTGATAGCCCGACTCGCGCAGCACGGTCTTCTCTTCGCAGTCCACGTACACCGACGCAAACGGCATGTTCTTGGCGCGCCTGGCGCCTTCCCTGCCCTCGCGGCGCGGGTAGATGGCGTGGACCAGGTTCACCTTGACGTCGTATTTCTCGGACGTGTACAGCTCGCGAACCTTGGGGCTGACCTTGTCCAGTCCGAATTCGGACACGCACTGCTCCACCGTCATGCAGTACGGCCGGAAGACCGTATCAATGGCGCCGCCTGGCTCGGACGCTGCGCAGTAGCAGTTCCCGATGGGCCAGAGTTCGAAGCGGAAGCCGTCGACGGCACCGTCATCGTCGCGGGCCTCGGTTACGTACATAACGAACCAGCCGAAGGCGACCATGTCCAGCAGGCCTTCCATGGACTCGGCGTCGAAGTTGCTGGCGTGGATCTGCGTCCACAGGCGCTCGGCGGACTCGTCCAGCCACTGGCGCTCGGAGTCCTCCTGGTCTTGCACCACCAGGCCGAACCAGCGGGTGTTCGACGGCGTGCTGCCGGTCTGCGTGCTGGAGGCCAGGATACGGCCGGCGTCGGTGGCAGTGGAATCGTACAGCTCTGCCTGCTTGGTCTGCGTACTGCTCAGCTCTTCGCGCTCGCCGTAGAAGCCCTGCGACCGGATGGGGAAGCTGAAGTCGCCGCACTGGCGCCAGACGTCCTCCTTGTCCGTGCGCAGGCCGCGCAGCTCGCCCATGCGGCGGAGGATGGAGGTTGCCAGATCGTCTTGCGCCACGGCGCTACTCCCCGAGTTTGTTCTTGCCGTAGGCCAGGACGGACGAGGTTTGCGCCGGCTGCGTGCCAGAGCCGGAGGCCAGCAGGCTGTTGCTGCGGCGCTGGCGCGAACGCTCGGCGGCCTGGGCATTTGCCGCGGCGGCGGCTTCCTGCTCGGACTTCTTGCGCTCGCCCTCGGGGTCAACCGCGGCGGGCGCCTCGACGCTGGGGCTATCGCCGGTGCCCAGAATCCCGCCCACGACCTTGCCGAGGGTCTTTGTGACGCCGCCCATGGTCAGGCCTTCGCCGCCGGCTTGGGCGTGGGGATGACCCAGCCGTCGCGGGACAGCACGGGCGCGGTCAGGGTGTCCGGGTCGATGTCGGCGGCGTGCATCTGGCTGTACGGCTGGCGCTCGGCCGGCTTCTTCGCCGCCTTGGTTTGCTCGGCCGGCTTCTCTGCGGGCGTGGCGTCAGCCTGCGGGGCTTCGGTTGTCTGGGTCTCGGTGCCCGTCTGGTCGCCCTCGGGCGCCGTGGCGGGCGTTTCGCCCGGGGTCTGGACCTGGTGATTGCGCTTGGACATGCTCGGCTCCGTCTTGGGGAAGATCGGAGCCGATTGTCTGGCTCGGCAGTAGCCGAAATCTCGGCTATCTACGCGCGGTTGGCGTAGATCCTGGCGCCGTTGCCTAGGGCGGCGGCAGCCGGAAGCGTCTCTCGCGGCAGCTGCGTGGTTTCGGACCAGAACTTGATGAGGGTTTCGCCGTCCTGGTGGCCGGGCGTGCTGCCAGCCTGCCAGGACGTGAGGGTAGACCGTGGAATCCCGGTGAACGTGGACACGTCGTGCAGGGAATATCCCTCGGCACGCAGGGCCAGCAGTACCCGGTTCCAGTCGACCCGCGGCGCGGGCGTGATCGTCCTCATGCCTCGATCTCCCCCAACGTCCGCCAGTTGTCGACCCGGCTCACGGCATGCACAAGGGGACGCTGCACCTTGGCGGCCTCGGCGGCCAAGGCTCGCAGGACGCGATCGAGGCGGTAGGCCGGCGCATTCAGGGCGTCGTGCTGGCGACTGGGCACGGGCTCGCCGACCGGCGCCTGCACAAATTTCTGCATGTAGGCGATGACCGAGCCGCGCCCCGGCAGCGGCTCCCCGGTCATGCGCTGGATCTGCGCGCACACTAGAGCGTCGGTGACGCGCCCGCCGAAGTCGTGCCCCGCGGCACGGATCTTGGCGGTCGCCGCACGGCGCACGTAGCGGGCGTGGGCGATTTGTTCGGGAGTTCGGCTCATGCTTTGCGCTCCTGTGCAACGGCCCAGTCCAGGACGGCCAGGGCGTCTGCATCGTTGTCCGTCTCCGGACGGAATCCCCTGGCGCGCGCCTGCGCGACCATCGTGGCCTTGTCCGCCCCACCCTTTCCCGTCCAGTGCTTTTTCACGGTCTGGACGTTCGTGCCCACCAGCTCGATGTTGCGGCGGTCGGCGGCCATTTCCACCAGCGCGCGGAAAGCGCCGTAGCAGTGCGCATCCCGCACGCCGGCGTGGAAGCTGACGTGTTCGTAGGCGATCCGCTGGACGTGGTGCAGCTCCAGCACCTCGGCAAGCCAGGACTGGAAGCGCAGCCACCGCTGGCCATCCGTCCACGACTTGCGCGGCGCGAAGCTCTGCGTGCCGTGCACGACCTTGCCGTCGCGCTTGCGCACCGCGTAGCCCGTCTTCGTGCCCAGGTCCAGCGCCAGGATGCAGATGTTGATCGACGGCGCGGGCGTCTCCGGGGCGAACAGGCCGGCCTGGCCAGCATCCAGGCCCAGGGGTGGCGAAACGTGCGCGCGCGCGTAAGTGTCCGAGAGCGTGCCGGCCATGGGGTCGTATGCGTCGAGATCGGGTTGCGAGAGGTTCATGCTTCGGCTTCCTCGGTTTGGTTTTGGTCCAGCCAGGTCGGGCCGGCGGGTTTGGGTGTGCCCATGTGCGCCTGGGGCTGGCGGCATTCGTCGCCCAGGACGCGGAGCATGTGAGCGCCCAGGTGGTAGGCGGTGAGTTTTTCGGCTTTGGCGGCGCTGGCCAGCAGGTCGGCGCGTCCCAGCGCTTCGATGCGGTCCAGCACCTTGCGGCTGACGCTGTCGCCCTTGGGGCGGTTGACCAGCCAATACGCGGCGGTGAACAGGGGTTTGCGGTTCTGGGCGCGCGCGGTGATGTCGTCGAACTCCGAGCGCGGCGCGCCGAAGTGCAGACGGCAGTGCCAGTCCTGCGCGCCCTGGGTGCTCATCGTGAGCGTGCCCGGCAGGCAGCAGCCGAAGGCAGCGCAAAGGCCATAGCTTTGGGTTTCGTTGCCGCTGGCGGCGGCGCTGGCTTCGGCGTAGGAGGTCATGCGCTGGCCCCTTGCTGGTGGTGGGCTACCTTGGCGGCGGTTTCGGCTTTCAAGGCGTCCAAGCGATCGCGTTCGGCCTGGCTGGCCTCTTCGGCGGCGCGGCGGCGCTTCTCGCTGGGCGACATGGCGCTGGCCACCAGCTTGCGCAGGCGCGCGATGTTTTCGGCTGCGACCTCGTCGTCGCCCATGCCGTTGGAAGGATCAGGCGGCGGCAGCAGTGCGGCCACATGCGGAGCGGGCAGCAGCCCGGCGTTGCCGGCGGCGGTCAACGCGCGTTCGCGGCGGTCAGCATCCCAGCCCAGCGATGCCTGCCACGCCACCTGCCGCCGCTCGTTGCGCGACCGCGTCACCAGACGGTCATACGCGCCCTTGAACGCCATGCGCGCGCCGACTTCGTCGCCCAGGTCCAGCACGGAGCGGCACGAAGCGAAGGCCTGAGCGGTTTCCTGCGTCCAGACGACCGTTTCAGCCTCGTCGCGCGATAGCAGCGCAGTTGCCCATGCTTCGTCTGCGCTGGGTCGGTTGTCGCCCGTGCCGTGGCCGAGCAGCGCCAGAATCTGCGCCGGCGTGGGCGGAAATTTGGCCTCGTTGGCCACGTACTGCGAGAAAGCTGCGCTTACCGCGGCGAACTCGTAGGGCTCCAGCATGCGCAGCCACAGCATCTGCGTCGCGGGCTGCGGCGCCACGCGGTTGTAGGCGTCGAACACGCCGGCCAGCAGGTCGGCAAAGGCAGAGGTGTCGCGGCTGTGCATCAGACCGGCTCCATGTCGATGGTGCGGCTGTCGTTGCCGCCGTGGCCTGCCAGACGCAAGAACTCCTGCTTGCGCCGTTCCGACTCGGTCATCCCCGCCGCCATGCCCAGGCCGATCTGGCGTCCAGGCGCTTGGTCGGCACGGACCCATTCGGCCTTGAAGCTCTGCCACCCGCGCTCGGAAGCGGTGCGCAGTGCGGCGTTCAGCGACACGCCGGCCATCGCCGCTTCTCGCTCAAGGCCTGCCAGCGCGGTAGCAGTGACCGGCGCCCGCTTCTTCGCGCGCAGCGCCAGGAAGTCGGCAGCCACCTGGGGGTCGACACCACGGGCTTGCAGGTCAGCAGCGGTGATCGTCGAACCGGCTTTGGGGCTTTCGGAGCTTTGGGATTTCCGGGTTTCGGTGCGTATCTTTTTTTCCTGTTCTTGTTCCTTCTCCTGTTCCTGTTCCTGTTCCTGGCTTCGATGGGGCTTCGAAGGGGCTTCGTTTTGAACAGGGGAAACCGGAGCGGAATTCACCGACGCGATGCGCCTTTGGGTCAGGTGGAACGACTCCGAATAGCGGTCGAAAAACAGGCCCAAGAAAGGGTTGTCGGGCAGCGCGTCATAGTCCTTCTGAATTCCAGCACAGCGTTTATCGGCGGGCTTCAGCGCTTCGCCGATCTGGTACGCGGCCATCTCATTGACCCAGACCATTTCAGAGGCTTCGTCGTAGGAGCAGAAGCCCACTTCGATGCACGCATGAAGCCCCTTCCAAGCCCCTTCGATGCCCAATCCGGTTTCGTGGGCCATGTACAGGACGGGCTGGTAATAGAGCCCGAGCATGTTGGAGTGGGGAGAACTGAGCAGATACAGGGCCACCAAAGCCCCTTCCGGAGACTTGCGAAGGGCCTTCCCGGTGTTCCCTGTCCAGAAGGTCGGGACGATCTTGGCGTAGTCGCGCATCAGAGCGCCTCCATCTTGCCGGCGCGCACAGGCAGCCAGCGGTTGTAAGCCCATTCCCAGGTCGCGCGCTTCTCGGCGTCTGTCAGGCTGAAACCCTGATCCAGGCACTGGTGGCAGCGGAAGCAGCCGGGAACGGTGTAGGTGTCTTTGGCCTTGATGCCCATGCCCTTGCCGTAGGCGGACCAATTGGCGTGACACGGGACCACGCTTTCCTGTTCGCCACGGCACACGCCTGGGATCTGGAGAAAGCAAGGCTCGCCGCGACAAGCGGTCAGGTACTTGGGTTCGTGATAGCCCGGGCGCTTCTTGGGCGCGCGGCGCTTGAATGGGGTGCGTGCCAGGCCAGTGGTGGCCTTGAGCGGCGTCTTGCGGGTCAGGGGCGTGGAACGCTTGAACATCACAGCCCCCCGCCGCGCAGGGCGCGCGCCGACACATGGCGCAAGGGGTACAGGGCCAGCCATGCCGCCAGCACGACCGCGCAGCGTGCGTAAGTCGGGCGGCCATAGAACTCGTCCAGGTCCATCGGGGAATCGAGCCATGCGCCGATCTGCTGCGCGCGAGGGGTGGTGTCGTCCCACATCAGCGCACCCATCCCGGCACGTCGATCTTCTCGGACCAGACGACGCCGTTGTTGGCGCCCCAGGCGTACATGAGTTCGATCAGGTCGCCCATCTTGCGCTGGCTCATGCCGCTGGTGTGTTCACCCAGCAGAACTTCGCCGCCGTACAGGCCCTCGGCCGTCAGGCTTTCTTGGGACAGTGCAGCGGTGAAGATGTCCTTCCACTGCTTGTCCTTCAGGCGCCGCGGCGTACCGTTGACGGGCCACAGCTTTTGCCGCGCGATGTCGCCAAGCATGGCCCACATCTTTCGCTTGGTAGCATCGGAGGCGGTGGGCTCGGCGGGCGGCATGAACAAATGGCCGTCTGGCGCCGCGTCGATGTCGCGGTGGGCGCGCTGGCGCGTGCGGTGATTCAAGGGATAGCGCTGCATGTCAGTGTCTCGTCGAAAACTGTTCAAAGCGGCCAACGATGTTCATCGCGCGCGCCAATTCGGGGTCGCGCTGCTCACGCAGGCGCATTTCTTCGTAGACCTTGGCCCAATCCTGGCCATGCAAACGCAGCGCTTCGTCACGGGCGCGCCGGGCGATCTTGAGGGCTTGGTCATAGGTCATGCGACCCTCTGGGCAGCAATCACTTCTTGCATGATCGTCAGGCGCCCAAGATGGTTGAGGTACTGGCTGACCGCGTAGTTGCCCACCGCCGCCTCAAACGCATTGATCTTTTCGGCAGGCAGGTTCAGGCGCGGCGCGCCGCTGGGCATCAGCGCATCCTCATGGAGGTAGCTGCTGACGTGCTGGGGGTACATGCCGCACAGTTCGGCCAGCGTGCGCATGGTCATGCCACGCGGGCGGCGCATGTCCCAGGCAAGTCTCACCGCCTGGCGGTAGGTCACGCATCGCGCGATTTCCGCCTTGTCTACGAACAGCATTGGTTCGGACGGACGGATGCGCAGGAAATCGAGGCTAGCCCCTTGTTCTCGCTGCATTTTTGAGTACGCCTAATAGGGAAATTTGATGGAGTAACAGCGTCGGTAACAGAGTCGGGACATGGAGAATTCGCTCTGTTCCAACACGACGCGACCCGACATGACCGAAACCGAAAAGCTTCTGCAGCACGCCCAAGACATCGCCCGCCGCACCTTCGTGGACCCGAGCGAAAAGGCCGTGCTGGATATCTTTGATGAGCTGCGCGCAGAGCGTGACCGCACGGCTTGGGCGACGGACGGGCGCGAAAGCGCGTCGGTGCATTGATGCGGTCAT
>NZ_JBLZXF010000055.1:0-17616 GCF_050285585.1 Achromobacter sp.
CGGCCCAGGCGCAGGCAGCCTTGCAGGGCCAGCGTGATTTCGGTCTGCATGTCGGCCAGCTTCTTCTGGATCAGCTGGTTGGCGGCCAGCGGGCGGCCGAACTGCTTGCGGTCCAGGGTGTACTGGCGGGCGGTGTGCCAGCAGGCCTCGGCGGCGCCGACGGCGCCCCAGGCGATGCCGTAGCGGGCGGAGTTCAGGCAGGTGAACGGACCCTTCAGGCCGGACACGCCGGGCATCATCTGCTCGTCGGAGACTTCCACTTCGTCCATGACGATTTCGCCGGTGATCGAGGCGCGCAGGCCGACCTTGCCGTGGATGGCCGGGGCCGACAGGCCCTTCATGCCCTTTTCCAGGATGAAGCCGCGGATCTTGCCGTCGAAGTCGCCGCCGACGCACTTGGCCCACACCACGAAGACGTCGGCGATGGGGGAGTTGGTGATCCACATCTTGTTGCCGGTGAGCTTGTAGCCGTCGGCGGTCTTGACCGCGCGCGTTTCCATGCCGCCGGGGTCGGAACCGTGGTTGGGTTCGGTCAGGCCGAAGCAGCCGATCCATTCGCCGCGGGCGAGCTTGGGCAGGTACTTCTGCTTTTGCGCTTCGCTGCCGAATTCGTTGATGGGAACCATCACCAGGGACGACTGCACGCTCATCATGGAGCGGTAGCCGGAATCGATGCGCTCGACTTCGCGCGCGATCAGGCCATAGCTGACGTAGTTCAGGCCGGCGCCACCGTATTCGGTGGGGATGGTGGCGCCCAGCAGGCCCAGTTCGCCCATTTCGGAGAAGATCGCCGGGTCGGTCTGTTCGTTGCGGAACGCGTTCAGCACGCGCGGAGCGAGCTTGTCCTGCGCATAGGCGTAGGCGGCGTCACGCACCATGCGTTCTTCTTCGGTCAGTTGCTGGTCCAGCAACAGGGGGTCTTGCCAGTGAAAGGAAGGATTCGAGGACATGCTGGGTCTCCGCTATGTATTTCCGTGTTCGGAATGCTAGAAAGTTTAAACCTAAAATAAATGGAACGGCAAGCCGCGGGTTGCGCGGCGCGCGTCATGCGCGCCGCCGGCGCCCGCCGCGTTCCTTCCGTGTCAGTGCTGCGCCTTCAGGGCCGCGTCGCGGATCTTTTCCAGGGTCGTGGTCGGCGTGATGGTTTCCGGATCGATGAAGCAATGCAGGATCGCCGGCTTGCCGCTGGCCAGCGCGCGTTCGAAGGCCGGCCCGAACTGCTCGGTGCTCTCGACGCGTTCGCCGTGGCCGCCGAAGGCGCGCGCGTAATCGGCGAAGTCGGGGTTTTTCAGCGCGGTCGCGGAAATGCGGCCGGGGTAGTGCTTTTCCTGGTGCATGCGGATGGTGCCGTACATGCCGTTGTCCACCAGCACCACCACGATGGGCAGGTCGTACTGCACCGCCGTGGCGAATTCCTGGCCGTGCATCAGGAAACAGCCGTCGCCGGCAAAGCACACGACCGTTTTGTCGGGCCAGATGCGCTTGGCGCCCACGGCCGCCGGCAGGCCGTAGCCCATGGAGCCCGACGTGGGCGCCAGCTGGGTGCCGTAGCGGGTAAAGCGGTGGAAACGGTGCAGCCAGGTGGCGTAGTTGCCGGCGCCGTTGGTCATGATGGCGTCAGCGGGCAGCGTCTTTTCCAGGTAGGCCATGACCTGGCCCATCTGCAGCGCGCCGGGCGTCGTGACCGGGGCGGGATCGCTCCATTTCAGGTACGACTCGCGCATGGCCTGCGTGCCCTCGGCCCAGGCGGGCTTGGCGGGGGCCTTCAGGCCGGCGAGCGCCTGCGCGAAGGCCGCGGGCGAGGTGTTGATGGCCAGCGTGGGGCGGTAGACGCGCGCCAGTTCGGCGGCGTCGGGATGCACGTGGACGAGCTTCTGCCTCGGCACGGGGATGTCCAGCAGGGTGTAGGCCTGGCTGGGGCTTTCCGACATGCGGCCGCCCACCAGCAGGACCAGGTCGGCCTCGGTGACGCGCTTGAGCAGGGCGGGATTGATGCCCAGGCCCACGTCGCCGATGAAGCAGGGGTGGTCGGCGGGGAACAGCATCTGGCGGCGGAAAGACACCGCCGTGGGCAGCGCGTGGCGCTGCGCGAAATCGGCGAACTGCTGCACGGCGCGGGCGTCCCAGCGCGTGCCGCCCAGGATGGCGACCGGATTCCTGGCTTGCGCCAGCAGCTTTTCCAGGTCGGCCAGTTGCCCGGCGGAGGGCGCGGAATCGATCACTTCGTAGCGGGGCGCGTCGGCGACCGCCGCCGCTTCGACCAGCATGTCTTCGGGCAGGGCGATGACGACGGGACCCGGGCGGCCCGAGGTGGCGACGTGGAAGGCGCGCGAAATCAGCTCGGGAATCCGTTCGACCTGGTCGATCTCGGTGACCCACTTGGCCTGCGTGCCGAACACGGCGCGGTAGTCCATTTCCTGGAAGGCCTCGCGCTCGCGCATGCCGCGCTCGATCTGGCCGACGAAGAGAATCATCGGGGTGGAGTCCTGCTTGGCGATATGCACGCCGGCCAGCGCGTTGGACGCGCCGGGGCCGCGGGTGACCATGCAGATACCGGGCTCCCCGGTCAGCTTGCCGTGCGCGTCGGCCATCATGGCGGCGCCGCCTTCCTGGCGGCAGACCGTGACCTTGATGTCCGCGTCGTGCAGGCCGTCCAGCACCGCGAGATAGCTTTCGCCGGGAACGCAGAAAACATGTTTGACGCCCTGCGCAACCAGCTGGTCGACCAGGATGTGACCGCCAAGGCGGGATTTTTGCTGGGACATGGGGGTGGTAGTCATGATGAGCCGAGGTTAGGACATCCGAGCATAATGTTCCTCGATCGCACAATGCAATTGATAAAATTGCACAATCTATTGACCCACCGGCACGACACGCCTTGTTGCGCCGCGGTAAGCGCCGGGCCCTGGAGCCCGGCGGCAAGCCCGGCTGCGGCATGGTTCCCGCTCCATGAGAAACGGCATCCCCAATCTGAGCGCCTTGCAGGCCTTCGAAGCTTCGGCCCGCCTGGGCAGCTTTTCCCGCGCGGCCGAGGAACTGTCCCTGACGCACAGCGCGGTCTACCGCCAGGTCGCCAGCCTGGAAGCCCGCCTGGGGGTGCAGCTTTTCACCCGGGTGCGGCGGCGCATCGTGCTGACCGACCACGGGGCGGAGTACGCGGGCCGCATCCGGCACCATCTGGACCAGATCGAGAAAGACACTTTCGGCCTGGTCAGCCGCACCGGCATGGGGCGCAGCATCCACATTGCCGTGGTTCCCACGCTGGCCACGACGTGGCTGATTCCGCGCCTGGCCGATTTCCAGCGCGAGCACGGCGACATCACCGTCAGCCTGTCCGTGCGCACGCTGCCCTTCCAGTTCAAGGACCAGCCCTTCGATGGCGCGCTGTACCACGGCGACGGATTGTGGCCCGGCACCCAGGGCGTGCTGCTGTTTCCCGAGCGCGAGCTGGTGCCGGTATGCGCGCCCGAACTCGCCGCGCGCGCGTCCGAGCCCGGCGCCAGCGCGCTGGCCGGCATGACCCACCTGCACCTGGCCTCGCGCCCGGATGCCTGGCGGCAATGGTATGGCGCCAACGGCTGCCTGTACGGGCCGCAGGCCGCGGGCGGCCCGCGCTACGAGCTCTTCACCATGGTGATGGCGGCGGTGCAGGCCGGGCTGGGCGTCGGGCTGATGCCGCGCTTCCTGGCGCAACCGGCGCTGGATCAGGGCACGCTGGCGATGCCGGTGCCGCAGGCGCTGGCGGTCAGCCAGGGCTATTACTTCGGATATCCCCTGCGCAGCGAACGCTCCGAGGCGCTGAAACTCTTCGAGAGCTGGCTGAAGGCTGCCGCCGCGGGCGTGGGCGAGCGTTGAGCCGTAGAATCCCCCCAATCATGCCCGACACCCGATCGCCGCTCGCCTCGCAGGCCGACATCGACGCTTTCATCGACGCCGTATGGCTCGAGGACGGCCTGTCGGCCAACACCCTGGCCGCGTACCGGCGCGACCTGACCGGCTTTGCGCGCTGGCTGGAGGACCCCGAGGCCTACGCCCGGGAAATGGCCGACCGGCACGGCGACGCCGCGCACGGCCATGCGCTGCCCGCCGGGCCCGCGAAGGCCTTGCGCGAGGCCGGCAAGGGCGATATCGAGGCCTGGTTCGCCTTCCGCCACGAGGAAACGCGGGCCACCACGGCCAATCGCCGGCTGGCCGCGCTGCGCCGCTTCTACGCCTGGGCCCTGCGCGAACACCGTTGCGAGCGCGATCCGTGCCTCACCCTCGTCGCGGCCAAGCAGCCGCCGCGCATGCCCAAGACGCTCTCCGAGCAGCAGGTGGACGCCCTGCTGCGCGCGCCCGACCTGCAACAGGCCAGAGGCCTGCGCGACCGCGCCATGCTGGAAACCCTGTACGCGACCGGCTTGCGCGTGTCCGAGCTCGTGGGCGTGCGCACGCTGGACGTGAGCCTGAACGAAGGCGTGGTGCGCGTGGTGCTGGGCAAGGGCGGCAAGGACAGGCTGGTGCCCCTGGGCGCGGAGGCGGCCCACTGGATCGACCGCTATCTGAAGACCGGGCGGCCGGAATTGCTGGCGGGCCGCGTCAGCGACGCGCTCTTCATCACGGGCCGGGCGGAACCGATGTCGCGCCAGGCGTTCTGGCAGCTGGTCAAGAAATATGCGTTGCTGGCGGACGTCCGGGCGCCCCTGTCGCCGCACGTCCTGCGGCATGCCTTCGCCACGCACCTGCTGAACCACGGCGCGGACCTGCGCGTGGTGCAGATGTTGCTGGGCCATGCCGATATCTCCACCACGCAGATCTATACGCACGTCGCGCGCGAGCGCCTGAAGGCCTTGCACGCCGCGCACCATCCTCGCGGCTAGCCGCGCCGCGATCGTCCCCATCCATTTTTCAGCCGTCCCGCATTTTCCATGAGCAAAGCCCGCCACGTGTCAGAAACGCCCGCCACCCAGTTCCTCAAGCAGCACAAGGTGGCCTATACGGAACACACCTACGAATACGTAGACCACGGCGGCGCCGGCGAGGCCGCGCGCCAGCTGGGCCTGGACCCGCATGCGGTGGTCAAGACGCTGATCATGGAGGACGAGTCGGCCAAGCCGCTGATCATCGTCATGCATGGCGACCGGGAAGTCTCCACCAAGAACCTGGCCCGCCAGGCGGGCCTGAAGAAGGTCGAGCCCTGCAAGCCCGAGGTGGCGCAGCGCCATTCCGGGTATCAGGTGGGCGGCACGTCGCCTTTCGGCACGCGCAAGAAGATGCCGGTCTGGGTGGAGGCGGAGATGCTGGACTATCCCGTGGTCTACATCAACGGCGGCCGGCGCGGCTACCTGATCGGGATCGATCCCAAGGTGCTGGTCGGCCTGCTGGGCGCGAAAGCCGTGTCCGTCGCGCTGGAGCCGTAGCGCCGGGCAGGGCGCTTGCGGTATCCCGTTACCACCTCCCGGACCGAGGGCGGGGCCACAATAAGGCTACAAAAAACCGGAACCCGGCCCCCCCGGGCGCTGAACCGGTGCCCCCGCCCATTCCCAAGGAGACTCTCATGAGCAAGCGCTTGTTGATGCTGGTCGGCGACTACGCCGAAGACTACGAAACCATGGTGCCGTTCCAGATACTGCTGGCGGTCGGGCACACGGTGCATGCGGTATGCCCCGATAAGAAGGCGGGCGATACCGTCGCCACGGCCATCCATGACTTCGAGGGCGGACAGACCTATACCGAAAAGCGCGGCCACAATTTCGCGCTCAACTACGATTTCGACCGCGTCGAGCCTTCGTCCTACGACGGCCTGGTCATCCCGGGCGGGCGCGCGCCCGAATACCTGCGGCTGAATGAAAAGGTGCTGGACATCGTGCGCGCCTTCGACCAGGCCAAGAAGCCCATCGCCGCCGTGTGCCACGGGGCGCAGCTGCTCGCCGCGGCCGGGATACTGAAGGGGCGCACGTGCTCGGCGTATCCCGCGTGCGCGCCGGAGGTCCGCCTGGCCGGCGGCACCTACGCCGAGATCGGGATCGACCAGGCCTATACCGACGGCAATCTGGTGACGGCGCCCGCATGGCCCGCGCATCCGGCCTGGATGTCGCAGTTCCTGGCCGTCCTGGGAACGAAGATCGTTCCCTGAGACCGGGTCTGGACAATCCCCCCACGCGGCGCGCGACGCGCCGCTGCCCCCCAAGGGGGCATTTTGCCTTCTTGGGGGGCAAGCAGGCCCCTCGCGGTCAGGCGAAATCGAGCACGACGCGGCCCTCGATCTGGCCGCGGCGCATGCGGTCGAAAACGTCGTTGATGTTCTCCAGGCTTTCGGTGGCGACGGTGGCGTGCACCTTGCCTTCTTCGGCGAATTGCAGGGATTCCTGGAGGTCCAGCCGGGAGCCGACGATGGAGCCCCGCACGGTGATGCCGTTGAGCACCATGTCGAAGATCGACAGCGGGAAGTCCCCCGGCGGCAGGCCATTGAGCGCCACGGTTCCTCCGCGCCGCACCATGCCCAGCGCCTGCTCGAACGCCTTGGGCGATACCGCCGTAATCAGCGCGCCGTGCGCGCCGCCGATCTCGCGTTTCAAATAGGCGGCCGGATCCGTTGTCTTGGCGTTGACCGCGACCTCCGCGCCCAGGCGACGGGCGAAATCCAGCTTGGTGTCGTCGATGTCCACCGCGGCGACGTTCAGGCCCATGGCCTTCGCATATTGCACGGCCATGTGGCCCAGTCCGCCGATGCCGGAGATCACCACCCAGTTGCCGGGGCGGGTATCCGTCATCTTCAAGCCCTTGTAGACGGTGACGCCTGCGCACAGCACGGGCGCGATCTCGACGAAACCGACGTTCTTGGGCAGGAGGCCCACGTAATCCGCCGCGGCCAGCGCGTATTCGGCAAAGCCGCCGTTCACGGAGTAGCCCGCGTTCTGCTGCTGTTCGCACAGGGTTTCCCAGCCGCCCAGGCAATGCTCGCAATGCCCGCAGGCCGAATAGAGCCAGGGAATGCCGACGCGGTCGCCTTCCTTCACGTGGGTGACGCCGGCTCCCACCGCAACGACGTGGCCGACGCCCTCGTGGCCGGGAATGAACGGCGGATTGGGCTTGACGGGCCAGTCGCCCTCGACGGCGTGCAGGTCGGTATGGCACACGCCGCAGGCTTCGATCTTCACCAGGAGTTCGCCCGGACCCGGGCGCGGCACCGCGACTTCTTCGATTGCGAGAGGCTTGCCGAATGCTCGTGCAACCGCTGCTTTCATGGTTTTTTCCATCACTACCTCCGAAGTCAGATCACTCTCATATCCTCGAACGCGTGCGCTTTCCCGACCATGATTTATATCAATGGGCGGGGAAAGACGGCGGGACGGAAACGTGTGGTTTCAGAATCGGGGGAAGGGCGCGCGCCGCCGTCCGCCGCGCCGCCTTGCCGCGGCGCGGCCAAACGGCGTACAGTGGGCCGTAGGCGTCCCGGTCCCGGCCATCGCCTTGCCCAGAGCTCCAGGATCTCCCATGTGTGAAATCTTCATCCGCGCCAGCGAGCAGTCCTACACGCCGGAAACCCGGTCCCTGCGCCTGCACGGCGTGGCCACGAGCCTGCGGCTTGAACGCCTGTTCTGGCAGGTGCTGGAAGAGATCGCGGGCCGCGACGGTATGCGTGTGACGCAACTGATCGAGCGCCTGTACGACGAGCTGGTCGAGTACCGCGGCGAGGCCGCCAACTTCACTTCGTTCCTGCGGGTCTGCTGCCTGCGCTACCAGCTCTTGCAGGCCGAAGGCAGGATTCCCCTGGACGCCGCCGTGCCGATCCGCTCGCTCAACGCACAGGCCGTGCTGGAAGGGCTGCCTCCCTCGCTATACGACGCGCAGCCGCTGCGGCCGAAGCGCCGAGCCGCATAAAAAGAAAGGGCCCGATGGATGAACTGACCCCCGAAAATTGGACGTAGATCCAACCTTCGGGGGTTTTTACATGCGCACGGCGCAAGCGCGGCAGGGCGTTCAGCCGCCCGACTGGATCGAGGCCAGCGCCACTTCGTTTTGCACGATCCGGCGGATGCGCACGGCATCGCCGATGCGGGAAAGCTTGCCCTGGGAATCCAGCAGCACGATGGCCAGGTCGCGCCCATTGATGCGGGCCAGCATCACCAGGCATTCGCCGGCTTCGTTGATGTAGCCGGTCTTGGAGACCTTGATGTCCCAATCGGGCTTGCGCACCAGCAGGTTGGTGTTGCGGAACGTCTGCGTGCGGTTGTTGATCTCGACCTCGTACTCCGTGTCGGTGGAATAGCGGTGGATCAGAGGACGCTGGGAGGCGGCGCGCAGCAGGCGGGCCAGGTCGTGCGGCGACGAGACGTTGTCGCTGGACAGGCCGGTGGGCTCGATGAAGTGCGTGCTGGTCATGCCCAGCGCCCGGGCCTTGGCGTTCATGGCGGCCACGAAGGCGGGCAGGCCGCCCGGATAGTGGCGGCCCAGCGCGTTGGCGGCGCGGTTTTCCGAGGACATCAGGGCCAGGTGCAGCATGTCCCCGCGGGAAAGCTTGGTGCCCACGCGCAGACGCGAGGTCGTGTGCTTGAGACCGTCGACGTCGTCGTCGGTGATCTCCAGCATCTCGTCCATGGGCAGGTTGGCGTCCACCACCACGACGGCAGTCATCAGCTTCGAGATGGAAGCAATGGGGCGCACGACGTTTTCGTTCTTGGCGAAGAGGACCGTGGAAGTTTCCAGGTCTTGCACGTAGGCCGTGCTGGAACGCAGGGCCGCAACCTCGGCGCGCACCGAGGAGGCCGGCGGCGGCATGGCGGCGGCGCTTGCCGCGGCGGCGGCGCGTTGCGCGCGCGACGGCTTGTTCGATTTGCCGCCTTTGCCCGCGGCGGCGCCCTTCTTGGAGGGCGTGCCCCTGGCGGCGACCTGCTTGCCGCCTTTGCCGCCCTTGGGGGCGGCGGCCTTCTTGCCGGACGAGGATTTGGGCGGGGCCTTCTTGGCGGCAGGCGCGGCCTTCTTGCCTGCCGAAGCGGTTTGTTTGCCGGAGCTGGCCTTGGGGGCCGGCGCCTTCTTGGCTTGCTGCGCCTTGCAGGCCGACGACTTCGCGTTGGTCTTGCAGGGATCGGAATTCTTGGCCGCTTGCGCGGCGGGGGGCAGGAGCGCGCACATCGCCAGCGCCACAGGCGCTATCGCGTTCGCAATCGCACGTTTCCAGGAAAATGCCATGGTTTGAGCAGGCTTGTCAGTCTGTGAAGAAGTATTTCTTAAGCCGGCGTTCCGTCGGGTCAGGAAAAGTCCAGATGAATTAGAGGCTTACGCGTCGAATTTAAACAGCAATTTCAAGTGATGCGCAAGGCGATTCGCTATCATTGCTCAAAAAAATATCGGTGACATATTGACGTGGCTTCAATTCGTCACAAGACGCGTCGTCAGAAGCTAACGGCCCCTGGCGCGTGAGCGTAGCCCGGATTAACCCTCATTTGGCTGAATGCGGGGGGCGGGCATGGAAAGACAGGGGAAGGAGCGGGCATCGGAACCGATGCCGGAGGTGGCCTCGCCGGGTGGAATCGAACCACCAATTGACCCTTAGGAGGGGCCGGTTATATCCATTTAACTACGGCGAGGCGATGCAAACCGACCGGGCGAGCCGCCGGGAACCTGGATTCGTCGGCGCAGCCCATGGATTTGAGACCAGGATTCTAGCATCTGGCGCGGGCGGGAATGACCCTCCGCCCCGGCCGGGTGGGACGGGGGCGATCGGGGACTTGTATATGATGTATGGATCCGGCCCCTGAGCCGGACCGCTCCGAGGAGGGGGCGGAAACCCAAAAACAACGAGACACGGGTTCATGTCTAGCCATTCCGATACGATTTCCATGCGCACCATTGTGCTCGGCACGCTGGTCGTGCTGCTTGCCATGGGCGTGCGCGCCACCTTCGGCCTGTTCATGCAGCCCATGGGCCTGGCCCACGGCTGGGGCCGCGAGGTCTTTTCCATGGCCTTCGCGCTGCAGAACCTGGTGTGGGGCGTGGCCTGTATCTTCATGGGCATCCTGGCCGACCGCTACGGCTCGGGCCGCACCATCGCCCTGGGCGCGGCGCTGTACATGCTGGGCATGATCGGCACCCGGTTCGCCACGGACGAAACCACGCTCTACCTGACCGCGGGCGTGCTGGTCGGCCTGGGCCAGGCGGGCACGACCTTTCCGGTGATCCTGCCCGTCGTGGCCCGTTCGGTGCCGCCCGCCTACCGCAGCACGGCCATGGGCATCGCCAGCGCGGGCGGCTCGATGGGGCAGTTCGCCGTCGTGCCGACGGGCCAGATGCTGATCAGCGGCCTGGACTGGACCGGGGCCTTGTGGGTGCTGTCGCTGTTCGTCGCTTGCGGCGCTCCGCTGGCCTATTTCCTGCGCGGCCGGCCCCAGGCCCATGCGGGCCCGCAGCAATCGCTGGCCTCCGCGGTCAAGCAGGCCGTGCGCCATCCCTCGTTCCATTTCCTGTTCTGGAGCTATTTCGTCTGCGGCTTCCATACGGCCTTCATTACGCTGCACCTGCCGGCCTACGTCACCGACGGCGGCCTGACGGCGGGGCAGGGCGCCACCGCCATCGCGCTGATCGGCCTGTTCAACGTGCTGGGCTCGTTCTACGCCGGCAAGCTGGGCGGCAAGTACAGCAAGAAGCGCCTGCTTGCGGGGGTGTACGGCATGCGCGCCTTCGGCATACTCCTGTTGCTCTGGATGCCGCTGTCTCCCTGGGTGCTGTATGCCTTCGCCGCCTGGATGGGCCTGTTCTGGCTGGGCACCGTGCCGCTCACGCAGGGGCTGATCGGGCAGATCTACGGCCTGCGCTACGCGGCAACCCTCTCCGGCATCGTTTTCCTGGGCCACCAGATCGGCAGTTTCATCGGGGTCTGGCTGGGCGGATACGCCTATGCCAAGACCGGCAACTACGACATGGTGTGGTGGCTGGGAGTGGTGCTGGCCATCATGGCCGCGCTGCTGTGCCTGCCCGTCCGGGAGCAGCCGGTGGCCCAGCCGGTTCCCGCCTGACGCCAGCAAGGAGCCGCGATGACGCCCAAGCCGCCCGCCACGCCGGCCGCCCGCCGCCACCGCGGCTGGCGCGCGGCCGGCGTGCTGGCGCTCGCGGCGGTGCTGGGGCTGGCGTTCTGGGGCTACACCACGCCCGATATGCAGATCCATTGGGAAAACCTGGCGGCGCTCTGCGGCTTCTAGCGCGAACCCGGGGCCCGCGCCTGTTCCGCCGCCGGCTCGCGGTATCCTACGGCGGTGTTTTTCTCCGTCATAGCCGCGCCGCCTCCGGCGGGCGTTCTGGGTGCCCATGCAGGACACATCGCCTTCCTATCCCGATCTATCGCTGCCGGATATCGGCGGCATGCCCGCCGCCGACACGCTGGTGCTGACGGTGAACAACCGTCTCTCGCGCCGGATGACGCTGGAGCTGGCGGGCCTGCTGCGCCAGGAACGCCAGGTCAGCGAACTTCCGCGCATCCTGCCGCTTTCCGCGTGGCTGGCCGAATCGGCCAACGAACTTGCGTTCGAGGCGGATGACGGCGTGCCGGCTTATCGGCTCGACAGTTTCGCCACGCAGTTGGTGTGGACCGAGGCGATCAGGACGGAAGAGGCCGAGCGCGTCCTGCTGGACGCCAGCCAGGCCGCGCGCCTGGCCATGGACGCCGACCTGCTCATGGACGAATGGGACCTCCACGTGCCCTCCGGCGCCGATACCGACGAATACCGCGGTTTCGCGAAGTGGCGCGAACGTTATCGCCGCACGCTGGCGGGCATCGATGCGGAGGACGCCAACCAAGGCTATGCGCGGGTGCTGGAAGCGCTGGAACAAGGGCGTCTGGCCACTCCCCGGCAGTTGGTGCTGGCGGGCTTCACGGACCTGTCGCCGCGCTTCCGGAGGCTGCTGCGGGCTTTCGAAGCGCAGGGCACCGAGGTCGCGCAGTGGCGCGACGCGCAACGGGCCGAGTCCACGGCGCGCCGGTACGTGGCGGCGGACCAGGGGGCGGAGTGGCGCGCCGCGGCCGCCTGGGCGGCCGGCTGCCTGAAGGCGCATCCCCACGGCCGCTACGCCATCGTCTCGCCCCAGCTGGAAGCCGAGTCGCCTTTCGCCCGGCGGATATTGAGCCAGGCCCTGGCCGGACACGGCGGCGAGCCCGCCTTTGCCTTCAACGTCGCGGTCGGCCGGCCGCTGAACGAATGGCCGATGGCGCGCGCCGCCTTGGCCTGGCTGCGCGCCCTGGCCGAATGCGCGGCGGGCAAGGGCTGCGACGTGGCGGTCCTGGGCGCGGCCTTGCTCGCCGGACATTGCGCGGGCGACGTGCGCGACCGCGCCCGGCTTGCCGCCATCGATGCGCGCTGGCGGCGGCAGGCGCGTCTGCACGTGAGCCCGCAGGAGTGGCGCAAGCTGCTTGCCGACATCCCGCCGTTGGCGCAGGCCTGGAACCAGGCGCTGGAAATCTGGACGCAGGGCGGCCGGCAGGCCACGTGCGACGTCTGGATGCTGCGCATGAAGGCCGCCTTGACGGCGCTGGGCTTTCCCGGGGAAGCCGTGCTCGACAGCGTGGGCTATCAAGTGATGGGCGCGTTGGGCGATGCGCTGGGCAGCTTTTCGGCCCTGGCGCCGGCCGCCGGGCGCCTGGGCGGACTGGCCGCCGTGAAACTGCTGGAGAGCGTGGCGCGGTCCGCTTCGTTCCAGCCGCAGCGCGATCCGCTGGCCCGCCTCGACGTGCTGGGCCTGCTGGAGGCGGAAGGCGGCTACTGGGACGGCGTCTGGATCCTGGGCCTCACGGACGATGTGCTGCCGGCGTCGCCCAAGCCCAATCCGCTGCTGCCGCTGGCCGTGCTGCGCCAGGCCAAGGCGCCGCGCGCCACGCCGGAGCGCGAACGCGAATGGGCGGAGGGCATGTATGCCGCGCTGTGCCGCTGCGCGCCCGACATCATCGTCAGCCATGCGCACATGGACGGCGAGCGCGAACTTCGCCCGTCGCCCTTGGTCGCGTCCGCGGCGCCGACGCAATGGACGCCGCCCGAGGCTGCGGCGGTGGCGGTGCTGCCCCAGGAATCGCTGGACGACGGCCAGGGCCCGCCGCTGGCCGCGGGCAACCGGGGCGGCGGCGGCCTCGATGTGCTCGATACGCAGGCCCGCAACCCCTTGTGGGCATTCGTGCGGCATCGCCTGGGCGGGCGCGAGCTGGCACCCTATGCGGATGCCGCGACGGTGAACGTGCGCGGCCAGTTCCTGCACAAGGCGCTGGAACTGCTCTGGGGCATGATGCCCGACCAGGAAACGCTGCATGAACTCATGGCCGCCGGCCGTCTGTCCGCCCTGCTGGAGCAGGCGGTGGCGCAGGCCGCGGAAGCAGAGTTGCAGGACTATTCGCCCGCCTTGAAGGCGCTGGAATGCCAGCGCGCCCACGCGGTACTGGCTTCGTGGCTGGACCTGGAGGCCCAGCGCCTGCCGTTCGCCGTGGCGCAGGTGGAAAAGAACCACCAGTGGCAGCGCGGCGCGCTCACCCTGAAATTGCGGCTCGACCGCATCGACAGCCTGGACGATGGCCGCAACGTGATCGTGGATTACAAGACCGGCGTGGCCGCGGCCAAGCCAGAACCCGACTGGTCGCGCAGCCGCCCCGTGAACGTGCAGTTGCCGTTCTACGCCTCGGTGCTGGCGGACGCCGCCGGCGGGGACGTGGCGGGCCTGGTCCTGGCGCAGGTCCATGCGCGGCAGATCGCCGCGCAAGGCCTGGCCGACGAGGATCTCGGCATGCCGGGCGTCACCCTGGCCAGCGAGAGCAAGTACTTCGACGGCCTGTCGTGGCCGCAGATACGCGAGCGCTGGCGCGTGGCGATCGAAGCGCTGGCCGATGAATACGTCGCGGGGTATGCGGCCAACGTGGCCTACCGCCGGGACGACCTGAAATACTGCGATGCATTGCCGTTCCTGCGTTTGCATCTGGACGACGAGGACGCATGAGCCATGGCTGAACAAGAGCGCTTGCCGCAAGAACGCCTACCGCACGACCACGCCGCACGCGCCGCCGCGCTGGACCCGACACGCTCGTTCCTGGTGCAGGCGCCGGCCGGTTCGGGCAAAACGGAATTGCTGACGGACCGGATCCTCGCGCTGCTGGCCACGGTGAACCGGCCGGAAGAAATCGTCGCGATCACCTTTACCCGCAAGGCCGCCTCCGAGATGCACGCGCGCGTGCTCAGCAAGCTGCGGCGCGGTCTGGAGGGGCCGCCCGAGGCCATGCACGAGCGCCGCAGCTGGGAACTGGCCCGCGCCGCGCTCGCGCGCAACGCGGAGCAGGGCTGGCACCTGCTTGAACACCCGGCGCGCCTGGCCATCCGCACCATCGATTCCTTCTGCGCGGGGCTGGTGCGCAGCATGCCCTGGCTGTCGGAGCTGGGCGGCATGCCCGAGATCACCGACGATGCGCGCGCCCACTACGAGGCCGCCGCGCGCGCCACGCTGGAGCTGGCTGACGATTACGAGGCCGTGCGCATCCTGCTCAAGCATCTGGACGTGGACGTGCAGGCGGCCAAGGAAGCCATTGCCGACATGCTGGGGCAGCGCGACCAATGGCTGCCGCTGCTGCGCCACGGATCCGACCGCGAGGCGATGGAGGCCACGCTGGCCGAGGCCATCGGCGAAGACCTGGACGCGCTCTGCGCGGCCATGCCCCTGGGCTGGGCCGATGCGCTTTGCGGCCCGGCCCGGCTCGCCGCGGCCCATCTGCAGGATGGCGAAGAGGAAAACAAGCTGCTGGCGCTGCTCGATTGGACCGAGGAACTGCTGCCCGACGCCGGCGTGCTGGAGCAGTGGCGGGCCGTGGCGCACCTGTTGCTGACCGGCACCGGCACCTTGCGCAAGACCGTCAACAAGAATCTGGGCTTCCCGGCCAAGTGCGCGCACAAGGAGCCCTTCGTGGCCTGGCTGGAAGCCGCCGACGCCCAGGCGCCCTGGGTGCGCCGCCTCCACGCGGTGCGCGACATTCCCGCTCCGCATTTCACCGACGCGCAATGGGAAGTGCTGGGCGCGCAGCTGATGACCCTGGCGCTGGCCGTGGCGCAGTTGCGGCTGCGCTTCGCCGACACGGGCGAAGTGGATTTCATCGAGATCGCGCAACGCGCCGCGGCCGCCCTGGGCAGCGCCGACGATCCGGGCGAATTGCTGCTGAAGCTGGATGCATCGATCCGCCACCTGCTCATCGACGAGTTCCAGGACACCAGCCAGACCCAGCTGGACCTGCTGCGCACGCTGACTTCCGGCTGGCAGGCCGGCGACGGCCGCAGCCTGTTCCTGGTGGGCGATCCCATGCAATCCATCTATCGCTTCCGCAAGGCGGAGGTGGGACTGTTCCTCGAAGTCGCGGAGATCGGCGTGGGCGAATTGCAGCCCGACTTCCTCAACCTGACCGACAACTTCCGTTCGCAGGCCGGCATCGTGGACTGGGTCAACCGCTCGTTCGCGGAACTGCTGCCCAGGCGCAGCGACGCGGCGGCGGGCGCCATCGCTTACAGTCCCTCCACCGCCTTTCACGATGCGCTGCCGGATCCGGCAGTGCGATTCCACCCGGCCTGGTCGCGCGAGGGCTCGGCGCCGGCGGAAGAGCAGGCCGAGGATATCGCGGTGGCGCTGGTGCGCCAGGCGCTGATCGACCACAAGGGCGCCAGGCATCCGGTCGCGGTGCTGGTGCGGGCGCGCAGCCATCTCGGCAATCTGACCCGCAGGCTCGCGCAGGAGGGGATCCGCTGCCGCGCGGTGGATCTGGTGCCGCTGGCATTGAGGCCGGTGGTCGCGGATCTGGTGCAATTGGTGCGAGCTCTGTCCCATCCCGGCGACCGCCTGGCCTGGCTCTCGGTGCTGCGCGCGCCGTATTGCGGCCTGACGCTGACGTCCCTGCAGCGCCTGTTTGGCGACGATCACATTACGCCGGTGCCTGTGCTGCTGGAGCGCGCGTTGCGGATCGCGCCGCCAGCCTTGCCTCCCGCGGCGGGCGCGGAGCCGCAGGGCAGTCTGTTCGATGCCGCCGCGCCCGAGGCGTCCGAGGCGCCGTCCGCGCAGGACGTGCTTGGCGCGGACGAGTTCGCGCGCCTGCGCCAGGTGGCGGCCATTCTGCTGGACAAGCGCAACGCCTCGGGCGCCATGCCGTTCGCGGCCTGGGTGGAATCGCTTTGGCGCCGCCTGGGCGGGCCGGCCCTGTACTCGGGCGTATCGGTGTCCAACGACGCGGAGAGCCTCTTCCAGTTGGTAGAGCGCCTGGCGCCGCACGGCGCCATCGACCCGGCCGCGCTGGACGCGGGGATCGCCCGCCTTTTCGCCGCGCCGGACGCCGCGGACGAGGACGAGGGCGCGGTCGAGATCATGACCATGCACAAATCCAAGGGCCTGCAATTCGAAACCGTCATTCTGTACGGGCTGCACCGCGCGCCGCGCGGAGACCAGGCGCCGCTGGTGCGCTTCGAGCAAAGCGCGGGCCGCGTGCTGTTCGGCCCGGTCAAACCGCGCGCGGAAACCGAGGCCGACCCGGTCTCGCGCTACCTGGGCGCGCGCGAGGCGCGCCGGGCCTCGTATGAGGTCGACCGGCTGCTCTACGTCGCGGCGACGCGGGCGCGCAAGCGCCTGCACCTCGTGGGCCATTTGTCGGTGGACGAGGCCAGCGGCCAGGTCAAGGCGCCGCCAGCGGCCAGCCTGCTGGGGCGGCTGTGGCCCTGCCTCGATGTGCCCGTCCCGCCGTCCTTGGACGGGGAGACCGCTCCCGAGGCCGAAGACGGCCCGGAATGGCAGGGCGAGCCCCTGCGGCGCGTGGACAGCGCCGGGCTGGCGCAGTTGTCGCGCCTGGCGGACGAGATCATCAGCCCGGGCTTCGCCACCGCGTCGCGCGGCGTGTGGGGCGAGGGCGGCGAGCATCCCGCCTGGCAATTGGAGGCCGGCTACGACGCGGCCATCGGCACCCTGGCCCACGCCTGGCTGGCCCGTATCGGCCAGGACGGCGTGGACGCCTGGCCGGCCGCTGTCCTGGCCGAACGCCTGCCCGCCATGCGCCGCCAGCTTACCCGCGCCGGCATCCCCGCGAGCCAGGCGGACGCGGCATCGGAGGCCGTGCTGGAAACGCTGCAGGCCACCCTGGCCGACGAGCGCGGCCTATGGCTGCTATCCCAGTCCGGCGCGCGCCGCGAGTGGCCCTTGATCGATGCCGCGGGCAAGGTATCCGTCATCGACCTGGCGCTCAGCACCGAAGACGGCTGGCTCATCGTCGACTACAAAACCGGCCGTCCGCACCCCGGCGAATCGCCGGAGGCCTTCGCCCAGCGCATGCGCCAGCGGCACGGCGAACAATTGCTGCGCTACTGCATGCAAGTCACCGCCCTGGACGGCCGCAATGCCAGAGCCGCGCTCTACTTCCCCCGAGCCCGCGCCTGGATCGACCTGAAACACTGAATCCCAAGGTAAGCGCCAGGCAAAGCGAAGCGAGCCGAAAGGACGCACAAGGCACAGCCCTTCTCTCCCGACAGCAGGCTAGAGGCCAGGCAAAGCGAAGCGAGCCGAAAGGACGAGCGAAGCAACGTCCTCTCCCCTCCCCCTTGGGGGGAGGGCCAGGGAGGGGGCCCACATACCGCCCCTCGGGGCCCGCCACTT
>NZ_JBLZXF010000056.1:0-14889 GCF_050285585.1 Achromobacter sp.
GATCTCGTCCACGCCGCGGCGCACCGCCGACACCGTGCGGGTCAGGCTTTCCTGCATGCGCTTGAGCGCGGCGAACAGCTGGCCGATCTCGTTGGTATTGCGCACGTCCACGCGGGCGGTCAGGTCGCCGCCGGCAATGCGGTCGAAATGGCTTCCCGCCTCCTTCAGCGGCTGCAGCACGCGCCGGCGCAGGAACACATAGGTGGCGAACACCAGCATGGCGGCGATCACGCCGCCCGCGCCCACCGCCATCAATACGAACTGGTAGCGCACCTGCGCCACCTCATAGGCGTCCAGCATCTTGCTGGCGCGCCAGAAATCGAACCCTTCGATCGCGCGGGCAAAGCGCCCCTCCAGGGCATCCTGCACGGTCTGGACCTGCTTCTGGTAGGCCTGCATGTCGGCCTTTTCCAGGGCGGCGACCAGCGGCCCCAGGCCTTGCTGCACCAGCGCGCCGTAGGAATCGTCGATTTCCTTGAGCGCTTCGGCCGCTTCCGGCGGCCGCGGCAGGGTCTTGTAGTACTCGAACTCCGCCTGCCCCTTGTTCATGGAGGCCTTTGCGCGTTCCAGCAGGCCGGTGGCATCCGCCGACAGACCCTGCGCCAGCAGGGTCGCCTGGCCGACATTGCGCACGATATCGGCGTAGTTGGAGGCTGCGGCGCGGCCCAGGCCGTTCAAGGAGTCCTTGTAGCTGGACACGACGCGCCCGACCGCGTCGTCGAGCTCCTGCGACTGCTTGATCTCCGCCAACGTCCCGTTGCTGATGCGCAGGGACAGGACGCCAAGCGCCGCCCCGATCACCAACATGAATGAGAAAAACGCCAGCACCCACAACAGGCTGCTGCGTATCGTCATGTTCGCGAAAAACTTGCGCATCACAAGCACCACTCCTTGACTGCAATCGTTAAAGGAAAGCGCCACTTCGGATCGAATATGGCGCCTCTACCCCGCATACGGCCGGATTCCGATCAGGAAGCGACCTTCTCCACCAGCGCCATTTCGTCGCTGGTCATGAGCTTTTCGATATCCACCAGGATCAGCATGCGCTCGTCCACCGTGCCCAGGCCGGTCAGGTACTCCGTGGAGAGCGTCGCGCCGAACTCGGGCGCCGGACGGATCTGGCCCGAATTGAGCATCAGCACGTCGGACACGCCGTCCACCACGATGCCGACCACGCGGCGGTCGAGGTTCAGGATGATGACCACGGTCTGCTCGTTGTAGTCGACGCGGCCCAGATTGAACTTGATGCGCAGGTCGACGATCGGCACGATGATGCCCCGCAGATTCGTCACGCCCTTGATGAAGGGCGGAACATTGGCGATGCGGGTGACCGTGTCGGCGTCGTAGCCGCGGATCTCCTGCACCTTCAGGATATCGATCCCGTATTCTTCGTCGCCCAGCGTGAACACCAGGAATTCGCTGCCGACATCTTCATTGCGCGCGGCGGGCGCTTGCGGTTTGGCTGCCATGAGGTTAGTTCTCCATCAATTCAGAATGGCTTCGGGCTGCGACCAACGCTCGCGGTTGGCGCGCGCAAGCGCAAATACGTCGACGATCAGCGCCACGCTGCCATCGCCCAGGATGGTGGCGGCCGAAATGCCGGGAACCTTGCGGTAGTTCGACTCCAGGTTCTTCACCACGACCTGGTGCTGCCCGATCAGGTGGTCCACCAGCAGCGCGAAACGGCGGTCCTCGGCCTGCATGATGACGGCGATGGCCTGGGTGGGGTCGGTCTGGGCGCCGCCCACCGAGAACACGCGATGCATTTCGACCAGCGGCAGGTACTCGCCGCGCACGTGCATGACGCGCTCGTTGCCCGCCACCGAGTAGATCTGGTCGTTCGTCGGCTGCAGCGATTCGGTGACGTGGTTCAGCGGCAGGATGAAGGTTTCCTCGCCGACGCGCACCGACATGCCGTCCAGGATGGCCAGGGTCAGCGGCAGCACGATGCGCGTCGTGGTGCCATTGCCTGGCTCGCACGACAGCTGCACGTGGCCGCCCATGTCCTGGATGTTCCGGCGCACCACGTCCATGCCCACGCCGCGGCCGGAAATGTCCGTGACCTTCTCGGCGGTGGAGAAGCCGGGCGCGAAGATCAGTTGCCAGATTTCATCGTCGGGGGAGTTCTCGTTGACCGCCAGGCCCTGGGAGATCGCCTTCTTGAGGATCTTCTCGCGGTTCAGGCCGGCGCCGTCGTCGCTGACCTCGATCACGATATTGCCGCCGTTGTGCTGGGCGGACAGCACCAGCTGGCCGACGGGATCCTTGCCGGAAGCGATGCGCTTTTCAGGGGTCTCGATGCCGTGGTCCAGGCTGTTGCGGACCAGGTGGGTCAGCGGATCGATGATGCGCTCGATCAGGCTCTTGTCCAGTTCAGTGGCGCGGCCATAGGTCTGCAGTTCGATCTGCTTGCCCATCTTGCTGGCGATGTCGCGCACCAGGCGGGGGAAGCGGCTGAACACATAGTCCATCGGCATCATCCGGATCGACATGACCGCTTCCTGCAGGTCGCGGGCGTTGCGCTCCAGCTGTTCCATGCCATTGAGCAGGCGGTCGTGCAGCACCGGGTCCAGCGTGGACGCCGTCTGCGCCAGCATCGCCTGGGTAATGACCAGCTCGCCCACCAGATTGATCACCTGGTCGACCTTCTCGACGCCGACGCGGATCGAGGTGGATTCCTTGTCCACGTGCGCGGGGGCCGCGGGCCGGGCCGCGCGCGCGGCCTGGGTGATGGCCTCGGCGGCCGCGGCCGATTCCGCGACGGCGGGCGCCGGCGCGGCAGGCGCGGCCGCCGGCGCCTGGGCCGCGGGTTCGGGCGCCACGGCGGGAGCGGCGGCCGACGGAGCGGCCTCGCGGGCGATGCTCAACTGATCGCCATCGACGATGAAGCAGCACACCGCCTCGATATCGTCCGGCGTGCAGGTGCTGTCCATCCACACGGTCAAGGCGCCGCCCGCGCGTTCGCTGGCCGTGACGGTGCCCACATTGCCCATTTCCTCGAGCAGGGACGCCGCGTCCTTGTCGGACACCTTGGTGATCCGCACGCGCAACGGCACGCTGCCCTCTTCCGCCGGGGCCGCTTCCGGAGCGGGCTGCGGAGCAGCCGACTGCGGAGGCTCGGGCGCCGGGGCCGCCGCCACCGGAGCGGGAGCGGGAGCGGGAGCGGGAGCCGGAACGGGGGCAGGCGCGGGCGCCGACGCGGCCGCCGCGGGGTCCTTATGCTCCAGCGCAAGCTGCCTCAGCACGGCACAGATGCGCTCAAACACGGCTTCATCGGGCTCTTCGGAGGCCCGGTAGGCATCCAGCTGGCTTTTGAGCACGTCTTTCGTTTCCAAGAAAATATCAATCATGTCCGTACGCAGCGCCATTTCGCCGCGACGGATCGCATCCAGGAGGTTTTCGAGCAGATGGGTCGTGCCCGCCAGCTGCGTGAAGCAGCCGAAGGTCGCCGCGCCGCCCTTGATCGAATGGGCCGCGCGGAAGATGGCGTTGAGCTGTTCGATGTCGGGCGCGCCCACATCCAGCTCAAGCAGCAATTGCTCCATCTGCGCGAGCAGCTCGTCCGCCTCGTCGAAAAAGGTCTCGTAAAACTGACTGAGGTCCAAACCAGAACTCATGACCCGTACGCCTTTCTAAATTGAACCTGCTTACGCGCCGGCCTGCTCATCGAGCAGTTCGGACGCCAAATCGACCAGCACGTCGGGGTCGACCGGCTTGGAAAGCCAGCCGCAAACGCCCAGGTCCCGCGCCGCCATCTTGCTGTCCACGTCGTCTTCGGTGGTCAGCACCAGCACCGGCACATCCAGGTACTGGTCGTCGTCGCGCAGGCCCTGGATCAGTTCCAGGCCGCCCATGACCGGCATGTTCCAGTCGCTGACCACCAGATCCACCGGGTGGCGCTTGGCCACCTCCAGCGCCTGCTGGCCGTTTTCGGCCGTCAGGACCTTCCATCCCGCGCCTGTCAACGTCGCCTGGACGATCATCCGCATCGTCGCCGAGTCGTCCGCCACCAGAATCGTTGCCGCCATTGCTATCGAACCCCTTCGGCGGACGGGTTGCTCTCCGTTTCGCCTGGTTTGGTTGCCGTCGTGGCCTGGACTGCCGCCCGGGCCGCGTCCACTGCCGTTCCCACCTCCCGGGCATCCTTGGCCGTGACGTCCGCGGCGGCGGCGTTCTCGCTTTCGATGCGCCGCTGGGTGCTCAGATTGAGCACCACGAGGCTGATACGCCTATTAACGGCCGCATACGGATCATCTTTAACCAGGCTCATGCTGGAAGACAGGCCCTGGATGCGCATGACCTTGCTTTCGTTCATGCCGCCGGCCACCAATTCCTGCCGCGAGGCGTTCGCGCGGTCGGCGGAAAGCTCCCAGTTGCTGTAGGCGCGCTCGCCCCGCGCATACTGCGACGCGTCGGTATGGCCCGAAATGCTGACCTTGTTGGGCAGCTCGTTCAGAACCGGCCCCAGTTCCCGCAGGATGTCGCGCATATAGGGCTGCACTTCCGCGCGGCCGGTGGCGAACATCGGGCGGTTCTGGTTGTCGATGATCTGGATGCGCAGGCCCTCGGTCGTCAGATCGATCAGCAGCTGCGGCCGGAAGCTCTTCAGCACCGGACTGGTCTCGATGACGTTTTCCAGCCGTTTTTTCAGGCTTTCCAGGCGGTGCTGCTCGCGGCGCTCCGCGTCGCCCATGGGCTGGGCCTCGACCCGGTTGCCCTGGGCGCGGCGCACGTCGCCGTCGCTGCGCAGCGGGTCCTGCCCACCGCCGGGGACCGCGCTGGTCTCGGCGGAACTGCTGGGGCCGCCCGTGATGGCGACGCGCAATGGCATGCGGAAATACTCCGCGATGCCCTTGAGCTCTTCGCGCGGAACGACGCTGATCAGCCACATCACCAGGAAAAACGCCATCATCGCCGTGATGAAGTCGGCGTAGGCGATCTTCCAGCTTCCCCCGTGGTGCGCGCCGCCCTTGGACTTCTTGCGGCGGATGACCACACGGTGGTTGTTTACCGTGCTCATGGCCCGCTCCGTCAGGCCCTGCCGGTCGCGGCCGACTTGGCTTGCCGGACGTGCTCTTCCAGCTCACCGAACGTCGGGCGCACGGCCGAGAACAGCACCTTGCGGCCGAATTCCACGGCCAGCTGGGGCGGATAGCCGTTCATGCTGGCCAGCAGCGTGGTCTTGATGCATTCCAGCACCTTCGTGGCTTCGTCGCTGCGGCGCTCGATGCGCGAGGCCAACGGCCCCACGAAACCGTAGGCCAGCAGGATGCCCAGGAAGGTGCCCACCATGGCCTTGGAGATCAGGTCGCCCAGGATCGCGGGGGGCTGGTCCACGGCGGCCAGCGCCTTGATCACGCCCAGCACGGCGGCCACGATGCCGAAAGCCGGCAGGCCGTCGGCCATCTGGTGCAAGGCGCGCGCGGGGACTTCGCGCTCGTGGCGGTAGGTTTCGATTTCCTCGTCCATGAGCGTCTCGATTTCGAACGAGCTCATGTTGCCGCTGATCATGATGCGCAGGTAGTCCGTAATGAATTCCATGAGCCTCGCGTCTTTGGCGATGCGCGGATATTCGCTGAAGATCGGGCTGGACTCCGGGTCCTCGATGTGCGATTCGATCGCCATCAGGCCTTCGCGGCGCGCCTTGTTGAGCAGCACGTACAGGAGCGCCATCAGCTCCATGTACACGTCCTTGCCGTAGCGCGAGCTTTTCAGGGCGTCGGGCAGCGCCGACTTCACCAGCATCAGCGACTTCTTGCTGTTGCTGGCAAGAAAGGCTCCGCAGGCCGCGCCGAAGATCAGCGTGAGCTCGAACGGCTGGTATAGCGCGCCCAGATGGCCGCCCAGCGCGATGAAGCTGCCGACGACCGACACGGCCACCACGAGAAAACCGATAACAATCAACACATCAGGCCCCTGCCAACGAAGTCTAAAAATGCCCCCACGCCGCGCCTTCGGCTTGCTGCCCCCCAAGGGGGCTTTTTGCCTTGGGGCGGCCCGGCGGCAAAAATTACCCCCACGCCGCGCCTTCGGCTTGCTGCCCCCAAGGGGGCTTTTTTGCCTTGGGGCGGCCCGGCGGCAAAAATGCCCCCACGCCACACTTCGGCTTGCTGCCCCCCCAAGGGGGCTTTTTTGCCTTGGGGCGGCCCGGCGGCAAAACACCGGCGTCAATGATCCCCTGTTCCCCCCGGCCCAAAAAGGCGGGTTACGGGGAGTTTTCCAGGGCTTTTGATGTATTTGGAAACCTGCCGGTCAAGGCCGGACGGCATTCGCGACGGACGCGGCACGACTGCCTGCGCGCGCCTTGGCGGCGGCGCGCGTCTTGCCGGCGCGGGGTGGCGGCCGGCAGATCGCGCACACGAAATCCGACTGGGGATCATGCGCGTGGGCGATGAAATGCCCGCCGCACTGGCGGCAGGCGGACAGTTGCAGCATGCCGCTATCGAAGAAACGCACCAGCATCCAGGCCCGGGTGAAGCTCAGGACGGGTTCGGCCGCCTCCGAGGAATCCATGCCGGCGTTTTCGAGATACAGGCGGTAGGCATCGATCGTGGCGCGTATGCCCTTGCTGCTGGTGCGCGTATTCAGGAACGAATACACGTTGTAGAAGAGCGACGAATGGATGTTCGGCAGCCAGGTCATGAACCAGTCTACCGAGAACGGCAGCATGCCCTTGGGCGGGGAGCAACCGCGGATTTCGCGGTACAGGCGCGCGAGGCGGTCGTGGCTGAGGCTGGTTTCAGCCTCGAGCACCTGCAGCCGGGCTCCCAGCGTGATCATGGAACTGGCAAGCAGAATGTCGTCCGCTTCCTGGGATACGCTCTTGGAGGCCATTACACGTGTTTCCGAGTGGAATTCATCGGGCCGTCAGGCCAATTCTTCGACAGGTTGCTTGGCCAGCAGGATCGTTGCATGCGCTTGCTGCAATGCGCCGCCCAGGACGTCGTGGGTGAGCGCGGACAACAGACTGTAGTCATCGAAACGGAAACGGCAGAGCAGCGAACTGGAGCTGGCCAGTTTGACGAGCTGAGCGGGGGAAAGGCGCATCAGGATGTCGGCGACTTCGTTGCTGAACCCCAGGCGGAACATGGACGCGGCGTAATCATCGCGGAGCATGCGCTGGGCAAGTAACAAATATGACAAATTGACTTCGCGAATGTCTGCCAGCAATGAATTTTCGACTTGTTGCACGCCCAACTCCCTAGTTCCGATCCCGCCCGCGGGGCTTCGATAAGCAAAATGTTCGGCAATCACCGTTGCCGTGGACCCTATGGCGTCCTGCTTTAATGCGAAATGTATCATTTATTCGCAATTTAAGTAAAATTTACCACAGGCGATGTCATTTTCTATGACTTATATGACAAATCTTTGTTGATATTGCGCAACTTGCCTTTTTAGATACACCTTGACATAGAAAATTCTCACAAAATTTACGTCAATTAGGAAAACAAGCATTCAAAACGTTGCGTTCTTCGGGGAATGAAACGAATTCCATTGCGCACAATGGCACCTTGCCGAGCACTCAACTCTGTTCGCTTTCGCTCCCGCGCGTTTGTCGACAATGTCGCAAATTGACAACATTCCACGACGCGTCTTGATGGATACCGCCCGACATTCCGCAATGCCCCACGCAGAAGACAGCTTGGTCGAATATGCCCCGCTCGTGCGGAAGCTGGCCCTGCAATTGCTGGCCCGGCTGCCCGCCAGCGTCGAACTGGACGACCTGATACAGGCCGGCATGATCGGCCTGCTCGACGCCGTGCGGCGCTACCAGGAAACCGCCGACGCCCAATTCGAGACATACGCCACGACCCGCATCCGTGGCGCAATGCTGGACGAGCTGCGCGGCCAGGACTGGCTGCCGCGCAGCGTCCGCGCCAAGGCGCGCAAGATCGAACAGGCCATCCAGCAGCTGGAGCAGCGCCTGATGCGCGCGCCCTCCGAAGCCGAGATCGCGCAACAGCTCGAGATTCCCCTGGGCGAATACCAGTCCCTGCTGCACGACGCCCAGGGCGTGCAGATCGTCCATTACGAAGATTTCACGACCGAACCCGATTCCGCCTCGGGCCAGGCCGACTGGTCGGCCACCCTGAGCCACGGCTCGGCCGACGGCAACCCGCTGGATTCGCTCCTGGCCGGCGACTTCCGCCAGGCGCTGATCCACGCCATCGACGCCCTGCCCGAGCGCGAAAAGCTGCTGCTGTCGCTGTGCTACGAGCAAGGCCTGAACCTGAAGGAAATCGGCGCGATCATGAACGTGACCGAAGCCCGGGTATGCCAGCTGCGCTCCCAGGCCACGGCGCGGATCCGGGCCAAGCTCAAGGAACAGGCCTGGCAGGAATTGCCCCGGGAGGGGCAGATCGCGCAGGTTATTTAGTCCTATACAGACAGCGGAAAGGGACTTCCGCTTCCGTGCCCGGCTCCCCACGGGCCTGCCTTCCAGCAACGCAAGCGCCCCGGCCGCACGACGCCGGCGTCATCGCGGTCTCTCCCTATAAGAAACACCAACGCACCTCCCCCGCCGAAACACTTCACCCGCGAAAGCGCCCGGCATCCGACAGGCCGATCCCTACAAAAATTTCGACTTCCGCAAAATTCCCCTAAAGATTGATTTGAGGCTGCCGTAATCCTGGCAACGGAGCAATTCGAAGACGCAAGAAAGCGAATTTTTCCCGTTACACAGATGGGCGGCCTTGCTGCCCGGTTTGAAGAAGCCTTTCTCTCTTGGGAGCCTAAACATGGCTGCAGTCATCAATACCAACTACCTGTCGCTGGTTGCTCAGAACAACCTGACCAAGTCTCAATCGACCCTGGGCAGCGCCATCGAGCGCCTGTCGTCGGGCCTGCGCATCAACAGCGCCAAGGACGACGCCGCCGGCCAGGCCATCGCCAACCGCTTCACCGCCAACGTCAACGGCCTGACGCAAGCCGCCCGCAACGCCAACGACGGCATCTCGATCGCCCAGACGACCGAAGGCGCGCTGAACGAAATCAACAACAACCTGCAGCGTATTCGTCAACTGTCCGTGCAAGCCACCAACGGCACGAACTCCGACACCGACTTGGAATCGATCCAGGCCGAAATCACCCAACGCCTGGGTGAAATCGATCGCGTTTCCGCTCAGACCCAGTTCAACGGCATCAAGGTGCTGGCCAGCAACCAAACGCTGTCGATCCAAGTCGGCGCCAATGACGGCGAGACCATCGATATCAATCTGGGTCAGATCACCAAGTCCACCCTGGGCCTGACCAACCTGGACGTGACGAAGCTGGCCAAGACCGCCAGCGCAGCCGGCCTCACGGGCGGCGCGACCACCACCGCTGCAGACACCGCCACCTGGCTTGTCCAAGATACCGCCGGTACGCCGAACACGCTCTCTGGCGCGAGTGTCCTGAAGAATTCGACTGGCGATTACTTCGTCAAGACGTCGGACGGCAACTACTACGCGGCAACCGTGACTGCTCCTACCGTCGACGGCACCGCATCTGTGACGATTGTTGCCGACACGAGCGCTGCTCTCACGGCGGCCGAACAATCGGCGGCCGGCCTCAGCCCCATGGGTGACATCAGCTCGGCCCTGCAAAAGGTCGATACCCTGCGCAGCGATCTGGGCGCGATCCAGAACCGCTTCGAGTCCACCATCGCCAACCTGAACAACACGGTGAACAACTTGTCCGCCGCTCGTTCGCGTATCGAAGATGCCGACTACGCCACGGAAGTGTCGAACATGACGAAGGCGCAAATCCTGCAACAAGCGGGCACCTCGGTTCTGGCGCAAGCCAACCAAGTGCCGCAAACGGTGCTGTCGCTGCTCCGCTAATCGGCCTAGCGATAAATAGGGGCCGAACTTGATGATCGGCCTCAACAGAATACCCGGCTCTGAGCGCCTAGCGCACAGAGCCGGGTTTTTTTCTATCCTTGCCCCCCTCGGCCATTTGCGTCGGGAATAGCGGCTGATTTGTCGGCCTGACCGCAGAATCATGCTGACTTGACCACAGGTAAGCTTGGGGCATCCTCAGCCTTACTGAACTCGCGCCCTGATGGCTAAGCTAGACACCTCCCGAAGCTCAAAAAAAACGCCCCCGGTTCCAACTGACGAGTTGGCTGCTCCGAGCAATGCGCGACCCATACCAGGGCGGCTGCCTTCCGATCCGAAAGGCTTGAAAAATCGAGCGAAGCAGCTGTACGCCTCCACTTCGTTCCTGGAAGCCCGCTCAGTCATCGAAGCTGCCATCGAGCTGGACCCCAACGATGCCGAAGCCGTCGCGTTTCTTGGGAAAGTTGTAGCCAAACAAGGCGACGACACGCTGGCGCATCAGCATTTCCTCCGCGCCCTGGGGCTTCAAGCCAATTGCCTGGACGCACACCAGGGTATTGCCGACCTCTTGTTCCGGCGTACTGACTACACTGGCGCGCTGAACCATGTCGAACGGATACTCGAACGACACCCGGCCCACACCAGCGCCCTCCACCGCAAGGCCCAAATCCTTACGCGGCTCTACCGCTATGAAGAAGCGGCGGCCTTGTGCGAATCACTGATCAAGATAGACAAACCGAACAGGTTCATTTACCTGAACGACCTGGGCAACCTCAAGCGTGATCTGGGGCTTCTGCAAGAGGCGCTAGATTGCTACAAAAAGTCGGCAGCACTGACCAAGACCGATCCTGCCCCCCTGTCAAACCAAATTACCCTGCTCCATTACATGCCCGAAGCGGCCCCGGCCGATATCTTGGAGTTATGTAAAAAATGGGGGAGAGCCTTCGCCCCCCGGCAGACAACCGGCCGTCCCCAACCATTAGATCTATCTCCAAACCGAACGCTGCGCATCGGAATGGTGTCTGACGGTTTTCGTCAGCACCCAGTAGGGGCGATGACCACCCCTGCGCTCGAGTATTTGGCCAAGCGTGGCGTTGAATTGTATTTCTACACCACTACGGGCGTCGTCGACGATGTCACGCTACGCCTAATGAACATCGCCACCCGTTGGACGAGCATAGCGTCGTTCTCGGATGCAACCCTGGCCCAGACCATCCGAGAGGACAAGATAGATATTCTTTTGGACCTGTCGGGCCATAATGCTGGCACCAGATTGCGCACCATCGCCATGGAGCCAGCGCCCCTGCTGGTTAAATGGGTCGGAGGGCTGATCAACACTACGGGCGTGGAGTCAATCGACTACCTCCTCACCGACGGCATCGAATCCCCCCCAGACACCGACCATATGTACACAGAAAAGCTCATCCGCATGCCGGATGACTATATCTGCTACATGCCGCCCAAGCGGGTCCCGAGCGTTGGACCGCTACCCGCGCTCCGAAACGGGCACATTACCTTTGGCTGTTTCAACAACCCGACCAAACTCAACGAAATCGTGCTGGCACAGTGGGCTCGTCTGCTGCATGCCGTACCGAAGTCCCGCCTGTACCTGAAAGGGGGGCCTCTGGGCAGCCCCGATCTGCAGAAACGTACCCTCCACATTCTGCAACGTCACGGCATCGATGCAGACCGAGTATTGCTTGAAGGACGGTCAAATCACTATGCGCTTTTCGAGTGCTACAACAACGTAGACATTGCATTGGATCCATGGCCGTACTCAGGCGGACTGACTACATGTGAAGCAATGCTGATGGGCGTGCCTGTCGTGTCATTGCCCGGCCCCACTTTCGCCGGCCGGCACTCGGCTACGCACCTGTTCAACGCGGGCATGCCCGAATTGGTGACGCACGACTGGGACGAATACATCGCCCGCGCAAGCGGTTTGGCAAGCGACCTGCAAAGCCTGTCCACCATCCGCACGCATCTGCGCCGGATTCTTCTGGAGTCCCCGGTCTGCAACGGGGAAAAGTTTGCCGGCCATTTGGCCGACGCTTTGCGCGCCATCTGGCAACGATACTGCGATGGCAAAGCGCCTGCCGGTCTCAGCTTTACCGAGCACGACCTGCCGTTGTTCGAAGGGGACGCAGCTCCAACGCTGGTATCTCACCCCGTCGCCGCGGCTGCCGAAGATCCGCACGCAACAATGTTCTCTTTCTCCTTCGAAGGAAAAGTGGTCGTCCTGGATCACGGGGCCGATTTGGCACGCCACCCGGATTTTGGGCGAATGGCGAGTCTAGGCGCATTTTCCACGATCACCATTGATCCGGCCAGCAAGCTGAATGATGCCTCGATGCTGACAACTCAAGGACACTTGCAACACTATCAAGCTCACTTTGCCCTGGGGCCAGGAAGCGACACCGAGTTGCACGTGTGCCTGGATGCCGAGCGCTCCGGCACTCTGTCGCCTCTGCCACCTGAACACCGACCTGCGTTTGCACAACAAGCAAGCAATGTCATAGCCAAGCTTCCGTTGCCCAGCACTCGACTGGATGACATCGATGGGCTCACCAGAGTCGATTGGCTGTGGCTCAACGATGCCAACGATAATCTGGGCATTCTGCGTGGCGCCTCAAGGGTGTTGGACTCCATCCTGGTGCTGCAAGTGGGCGTACGGTTTGTGGAAACCTATGAGCGACAGCCCAAGCTACATGAAATAGAGGCAGCGCTGAAGCCATATGGTTTCAGGCTTCTACGCCTGAACAATATGCGGCACCATAGCTATCTACCTGACACGGAGGGAGCGGAAACAGCGGATGGCGCCCAGTTGCTATCCGCCGATGCCGTGTTTGTGCCGGATGAGTCCAAGCTAGCCATGCTTGACACGAATCAGTGTCGGAAACTTGCATTCCTTTTGCACACCATATATCAGACACCAGACCTCGCGTACGCGATCCTTGAACGCATTGACGCAGATGCCGCGCAACGTTATCTCGCGTCTTATCAAGCACTCGTGTCACTGCAACTAACGTCGGGATCGCTCGCCGCAAGTCCGGCCCCTGACAACATTACCGTCGCTAGCAATCAGCCCGCGCCTCTCACGTCGCCTGTACGCAAAGGAGACCATCCTCTCAACATGGATGAGGTCGCCAAGCTGGCGGCCTCCATCCCATCGACGCCTCACATGGAACCTGAAGGGAGGGGCTTGCTTGCCGAACGATTGAGCGAGAGCGAGATCTTCCTGGAGTACGGCTCTGGCGGGAGTTCGGTGATGGCTGCTCAATCGAACATCCGGAAAATCTACTCGGTAGACTCCGATGAGACCTTCCTTCGCGCTGTGCAAGCACGTATTGCGCAAATCGGCTCCGGTGCGGAAAAGTACCTACCGATCTACGTTGATATTGGCCCAACCGGTGAATGGGGTCGACCTAAAGACTACGGCAGCGCTGCACTTTGGCCTGCCTACGCTAACGAACCTTGGACGGTGTTGGAGAAACAGGGCGCCAGCCCTGATCTCATTCTTATTGATGGCCGCTTCCGTGTCGCATCTTTCCTCGCCTCGGTCCTGTTTGCCCAAGAGGGCTGCGTCATCTTGTTCGACGACTATTTCGACCGCCCCGGTTATCACGTAGTCGAGAAATACTTGAAGCCGGTACGCACCGCCGGAAGGATGGCCGAATTTGTCGTACCTACCGCACGACCGCAAGGCATGGTCCAGGACCTGCTGAGGTATTGCACCAGGTTTGAGTGAAGACGAGCGAGCAAGTTCGACATGCATCTGACCCGGGGTCGCGGCTTGCGACCCCTTTTCTATGAAGAGTCAGGTCATTTAGCGCGCGATTGACAGGATCTTATACAGACGAAATTTAGAGCATCTATCGAACCAGCGGTTGCCTACCCCGAAACTCCCCTTTCTTACCCGTTCAGGGTTTGCGTGCACGAGTTGTTGCTGCATAATTGCTATTGCACGTTTTTGTATCTATAGTTTTCTTAATATGACCGCGACGCCACCCGATCCACTCGCTACGCAGCATGGCAGCACCACGGATCCAGACTCTCAGGCGCCGGTGGATGAGCAGACCTTGCGTCTGCGCGAAGAGAATCGCGCCTTGCGCGAATTGGTGGCCGCGCAGGCGCAGGCCGCCCATCCCTCACACGAACCAGGTCCGCTCCGGCGGCTGTGCTGGTGGCTGATTTCCGCGCCGGGCGCGGCGCTGGTCGGCTGGCGCAGCTTGCTGGGCCGCGACGGGGGCCAGCCGATAACCGGCAAGCGCGTGGGTTATGCCACCTTGACCGTGCTCTACACGCTGGCGATCTACGGCGCGCTGGTGTTGCTGGTGGTGTCCTGGAGCTCGCCGAGCACGCCGCGCTCCGGCGCCTCGGCGGCGGGGCCGGTGCGGGTGCCTCTGGCGCCGCTGCCCGCCATGAGCGCCGATGCGCCCGCCCCCGAGGCGAGCCGGCCGCCCACGGCCGCGCCGCAGCCCGAGCCTGGCGCCGGTACGGCGCCGGAGCCGGCCGCGGCGGAGCCGTCTCCTGCGCCCGCCGCGCCGCACGAACACGCGGCGGCGCCGGTCGTGGCTCCGGCCGAGACGCACGCGGCGATGGATACGCACACGACGGCGCCTCAGCCGACCTTGCGCATGACCGAGATTCCGGCGCAGGACCCCTTGGCCTGGCTGGCCGAGCTGAGGGGAGAGCTGGCGCGTTGCGCGGACCTGGGTTTTTTCGACCGGCCGGACTGCGCGTGGGCGGCCCGCAGGCAGTACTGCGAACCTCGCCGGGCATGGGGCACTGTCAAGGAATGCCCGAACCGGCCTTGAATCAACGCGTGCAATAATGCCGCAACCCGGCTTGCGCCGGCCCGACCATATGGGAACCTCCTGGACATGGACGCTTCGATCAACAATACCGTCAATACCGCCCTGGCTTTGCAGGACGTGAATCTCAATCAGGAGATCCAGGCCCGCGTCCTGAAGAAGGCGCTGAATGCGCAGGCGGATACCGCGCTGACGCTGATGCAGTCGCTGCCCGTGCTGGCGGTGGATGCCACGCTGGGCTCGCGCATCGACACCCA
>NZ_JBLZXF010000057.1:0-12561 GCF_050285585.1 Achromobacter sp.
GTTCCAACTTAACTGGAAATACGGTTTTCCCAACAAGGGAACACTGCAATTCCTGCCAGTTTTGGTCCCGTCAGGTCTGCCGCCCTGCTTTAGTGTTGGCACGCCTAGCGCTTTCGCCCTACGCCTGCAACTGGTTGGCAACGCAACGACCCTGGGTTGAAATCCTGCGGGTATTCCCCCAACACGTCGAGTCAACCTGCCATAGGCCTGGATGAACCCGATCGACAATCTGGGAAAGCTGACCATTCTAGCCTGGTTAATTTTTGAGCGCAAGCACTTTGTTGGGATAACGCACAAAACACCACGCATGCCCCCGCCAACGCGGGATTTTTCGATACGTCCCCGCTATTTCTGGCGGTAATACCCCTTCTCCCAGGCGTCGTGGTTGGCCTTGCCGCGGCGGATTTCGTCCGTGAACGGCGCGGCCATCAGCACCAGCCGGTTGAGCCACCTGACCGGCGCCCGGCAGGGCCGCTCGAAATCCACGAACAGCACGGCGCGCAGGCCGTCGGTGTCGTTGTGCACCTCGTGCGGGTAGAGGTCATCGAAGACCACGGCCTGCCCCTCCCGCCAGCGATAGCGCTCGCCCCCGACCTCGATCCAGCAGCGCTCGGCCGGCTCGGGCACGACCAGGCCCAGGTGCAGGCGGAGGACACCGTTATAGGGCCCCGTGTGGAGCGGAATCCGCTTGCCCGCCTCCAGGATGGAGAAGAATGCCGTGCGGATGCCCGGAATCCCGCCGAGCGCCCGGGCCGTGGCCGGACAGCGCGCCAGATTGCGTTCGGAACGCAGGCCATAGCCCATGAACACGAAGGTTTTCCATTGGTCGTCCGACGTGATCTGGCCCACGTCGGGCGAGATCTCGTGGAATGCGGGCAGGCGCTGACGTTCGGAGAGCAGCTCCACGAGTTCGGCGCGAATGGCAGGCGCCTGCGCTTCGAGCGCGGCCACCCAGGGAAACTGGCTGTTGTGGAAAATCGGCCGGTCCCCAACCAGCGACGCCAGGGCGATGCGATGGCGCAACCACTCTATGAAACGGAAAAAGGCTCGCGAATAGAAGCTGGGCTTGCCGGACGGACGCGCATCGACGGGTTGCACAATGAGTATCGGAAAGGCAGCCAAAGATGCACCATTTTGTCCATGCCCGGCCGCGCATGCAAGGTTTGCGCGCCAATTGGCTCCAAGAATCCCGCCGCGATTGGACCTCCCCGCCGTCCGCAAGCTGGTTTAGACTGGTGCGGGCGACAGCAATCGCTATCCACTCCTACTTCGCAAGGAAAGACAGGCATGTATGAACAGTTGGCGCTGTATATCGACGGCGAATTCGTCGCCGGAGAGGGCAGGCGCACCCAGGACGTCATCAACCCGGCCACGCTGGAAGTGCTCGGCCAGCTGCCCCACGCCACCGAAGCAGACCTGGATCGCGCGCTAGCCGCCGCCCAGCGCGCGTTCGAATCCTGGAAGAAATCTTCTCCCATGGATCGTTCCGCCATTCTGCGCAAGGTCGCCACGCTGTCGCGCGAACGCGCCAAGGAAATCGGCCGCAACATGACTCTCGACCAGGGCAAGCCGCTGGCCGAGGCCGTCGGCGAAGTCACTTCCTGCGCCGAGCACGCCGACTGGCACGCCGAGGAATGCCGCCGCATCTACGGCCGCGTGGTTCCGCCGCGCAACCCCGACGTGCGCCAGATCGTGGTGCGCGAACCCATCGGCGTCTGCGCCGCGTTCACGCCCTGGAACTTCCCCTACAACCAGGCCATCCGCAAGATCGCCGCCGCCATCGGCGCCGGTTGCACGGTCGTGCTGAAGGGCCCGGAAGACTCGCCCAGCGCCGTCATGGCCATCGCCCGCATGTTCCACGACGCCGGCCTGCCCAAGGGCTGCCTGAACATCGTCTGGGGCGAACCCGCCAAGATCTCGGATTACCTGATCCGCTCGCCAATCGTGCGCAAGGTGTCCTTCACCGGCTCCGTGCCGGTGGGCAAGCAGCTGGCCGCGCTGGCCGGCGCGCACATGAAGCGCGTCACCATGGAGCTGGGCGGCCACTCGCCGGTGCTGGTGTTCGACGACGCCGACATCGACCGCGCCGCCACCATGCTGGCCAAGTTCAAGATCCGCAACGCCGGCCAGGTGTGCGTGTCGCCCACCCGCTTCTACGTGCAGAACGGCGCCTACGAGCAGTTCCTGGCGCGCTTCTCCGAAGTGCTCAAGAACATCAAGGTCGGCGACGGCCTGGAAGACGGCACCGACATGGGTCCGCTGGCGCACGAGCGCCGCGTCCCCGCCATGAGCGCCTTCATCGACGACGCCAAGAAGCATGGCGGCAAGGTGGTGGTGGGCGGCGGCCCGCTGGACCGCAAGGGCTTCTTCTTCGCCCCCACGGTCGTGACCGACCTGCCCGACAACTCCATGCTGATGACCGAAGAACCCTTCGGCCCGGTCGCGCCGGTGGTCCGCTTCACGGATACCGATGAAGTGCTCAAGCGCGCCAACAGTCTGCCGTTCGGCCTGTCGTCCTACGTGTTCACGAACTCGCTGCAGACCGCCACCAAGGTCTCCAACGGCCTGGAAGCGGGCATGGTCAACATCAACCATTTCGGCAGCGCGCTGGCCGAGACGCCCTTCGGCGGCATCAAGGACAGCGGCATCGGCAGCGAAGGCGGCCTGGAAACGTTCGACGGTTACCTGGTGACCAAGTTCATCACCCACATCTGATCGCCGCGCCGGCCATGACGACGGGCTCCTTCGGGAGCCCGTTGTTCTTGGTGGCCCGCCGCCGGCCGCTCAGCGGCCGGCGGCGTTGCGGCGCACGTCGCGCTGGTAGGAAGCCGGCGACGCGCCGACCAGGCTTTTGAAGCGCTTCGAAAAATGGGCCTGGTCCGCGAAACCGACGCTCAACGCCACATGGGCCGGCGCCTCGCCTTTCGCAAGAAGCTGCCTGGCGCGCTCGATCCGCACCTGCAGCTGGTAGGCATGCATGGGCATCCCCACCTGGGCCCGGAACTGCCGCATCAAGTGATATGGACTGAGCGCAACCTCGCGCGCGATCGATGCGATCGACAGGGCGTCCGCATAGCGATCCTCGATCATCGCCCGCGCCCGCCCTATCTCGGGCCTGGCGGGCCTCGCCGCGCCGGCGGCCGCCACGCCGCCATGGCGCGATGCGAGCAGGCCGAGGGCGGCCAGCAGCAGGCCATCCCGCGCCAGGCGCGTCTCGCCCCCGACCAGGGCCTGGTGCGCGCGCACCATGGCCCGGAATACACCGGCGTCTTCGATCACCCCTGACTGGAATCCTACGGCCGCGGCCGCGCCGACCGCGTCCGCAAGCGTCTGGGCGGGCACATACAGCGCGCGGTAGCGCAGTTCCGCCCCCGCCGCCCGCCGGCCGGTGTGCAGGTCTCCGGGATTGACGGCCGAGACCGAATGCGGCGCGGCGAGATACGTCGTCCGCTCGCGCTGGAACTCCTTGGCGCCGCCTTCGATGAGCCCGAACATGAAAGTGTCGTGGGTATGCGGCCGGAAGCGGTGGCGCACGAACCGCGCCGCGGTCGCCATGGCGCCGCAGGCGCCTTGCTGCCACACTCGCACGCCATCGCGCAGCCCGCCGTAAAGATCGCCGGGCGCGGCGGCAGCAGGATCGGACAAGACAGCCTCATCCCCGTCACTAAGATCGTAGGACCTGAAATCACTCGACGAGGTCATAGGCGATGTCTTCCCATTCCGATCCCTGCACCCGCCTGGCCCAGGCGGCCGTCTCGCTACCGGAAAGCTCGTATCCCGTGGCGCCGCCCCTGTACCAGACGGCCAGCTTCGCCACCGACGAGGCCGGCATCTTCCTGGACATGGCCACCCGGCCCCTGCATCCGGGATTCTATACACGTTACGGCAATCCGACGACGCGCGCGTTCGAGTCCGCCGTGGCCGATCTGGAAGGCGGCGAACGCGCGCTGGCGACTGCCTCGGGCATGGGCGCCATCACGGCGGCGCTCTTCGCGTTCGCGGGCCGCGGCGACCACGTGGTGGCGCAGCGTGTGCTGTACGGCGGAACCACCGGCCTGCTGCAGAATATTGCGCCGCAGCTCGGGATCGAAGTGAGCTTCGTGGACCAGGCGGACGCGGACGGCTTCGCGGCCGCCGCGCGCCCCAATACCCGCCTCTTCATGCTGGAGAGCCCGTCCAATCCGATGCTGCGCCTGACCGATATGGCGCGGATGGCGGAGATCGCGCGGGCGCGAGGCATCACGACGCTGGTCGACAACACGATCGCCTCCCCCATCAACCAGCGCCCGCTGGCGTTCGGCATCGATCTCGTCATGCACAGCGCGACGAAGTACCTGTGCGGCCACGGCGACGTTTCCGCGGGCATTCTGGTCGGCGACGAAAAGCGGATCAAGGCCGTCTGGGAAAAGGCCTACCTGCTCGGCGCCACGCTCGACCCCTTCGCCGCCTGGCTGGTGCTGCGGGGCCTGCGCACCCTGCCCATGCGCGTCGCCCGCCAGAACGAGACGGCGCTGGCCGTGGCGCAGCATCTGGAGGCGCATGCCGCGGTCTCGGCGGTTCACTATCCGGGCCTCGACAGCCATCCGCAACGCGCCCTCGCCCGGCAGCAGATGAGCGGCCATGGCGGCGTGCTCAGTTTCGAAGTGCCGGGCGGCATGGCCCAGGCCGAGCGGGTCGTAGGCGCGCTATCGCTGGCGCACCGTTCGGCGAGCTTCGGCTCGTTCTCCACGCTGGTGGTGCATCCCGCGGCGATGTGGGCGGGCATGATGACGCCCGAGCAACTGGACGCCTCGGGGCTGCCGCCCGGGCTGATCCGCCTGGGCGTGGGCTTCGAGGCTCCCGCCGCCATCATCGAGGACCTGGACGCCGCGCTCGCCGCCGCCGGCTGACGCCGCTTTCGCCAGGCGCCCTATGTCCGCGCACGCAGCTCGCGCGCGGACATGCCGAAGCGCCGCTTGAACAGGCGGCTGAAATGCGCCGGATGCGAAAAGCCGACCTGGTAGGCCAGTTCGGCGATGCCGCGGTGCCGATGCCGGGGATCCAGCAGCAGCGCCCGGCAGCGCTCCAGCCGCTGATCGAAAATGAAGGATTCGACCGACAGCCCGCCCGCGCTCAGGATGCGGTGCAGATAAGCCACGGAAATTCCGCAGCCCTGCGCCACCCTCGCCGGAGACAGGCCCGGATCGGCCAGGTGCTGGCGGATGTACGCCAGCGCTCGCTGCCGGTGGGCGAGGGTCACGCTGCTGTCGGCCTCGGAGGCATGGCCCTGCCCGGGTTGCACCAGGAACAGCACGATGAGGTCGATCAGCCTTTCGCCCAATTCAGCGGCTTCCGCGTCGGACCAGCCGTCCAGCCCCTTGAACAGGTGGTCCATGTAGCTGGCCAGCATGGCGCCCCGGGGCGAACCGTCGCCGATGCGCAGCGTGTGGAACGCACCGATGCGCGAATCGCGCTGCGCCAGGGCGCTGCGCGGAAAGGAAATGCTCAGGCTCCGGTAGCCTTCCGTCCCCAACGCCGTGGCCTGGTACGGCAGGCTCTGGTTCATCAGGTACACGCAACCCGGTTCCAGCTGGAATTCCCTGCCCTGCTGGCGCACCGCCAGCGGGCCGGACAAGGGCAGGCCGAAGGTGTAGAACTCCTGGTCCAGCCGCGACACATTGCCCGCCGTGCGCTCCAACTTCTGGCCCTGGTAATGCAGGTCGTTGAATTGCAGGCTGCCGCGCCGGGCGTAGCGCACGCGCCCCGCGAACTGCGCGGGCTTGCCGTGGTGCACCTCGAACGGCCCGAAGGCGTCCGCCAGGGCGGCGCGCCAGCGATCATACCGGTCGGCGCCGGCGATGGCCGATGTGGCGAATTCCATGTCGGGCATGCGCGGTCTCCTGAAGTGCTCTCCTGCGGCCGGGCCAAGGCGCTCTTGACCTTGCGTCTACATTTTGTTGACCCACCCTGCCACGGAGAGCCCGGCGCATTGTGGCGGCGCCTGGCGCAAGTCTATATTCACGCCGATAAGCACACAACCTGGACAACCCGGGAGGAGACCATGGCCCACGCGCACGCGTCGGCGCCCGCTTCGCGCTATCTGCGCTGCGAGGACCGCGAGCTGCACTACACCGAATGGGGCGATCCCGGCGCGCCCGCCCTCGTCATGTGGCATGGCCTGGCGCGCACCGGGCGCGACTTCGACGAACTGGCGCGGGCGCTGGCCGGCGACTACCGCATCATCTGCCCCGACACCATCGGCCGCGGCCTGTCGCAATGGAGTCCGGACCCCGTTGCCGAGTACCGGCTCGATTTCTATGCGCGCCTGGCGCGCGCCCTGGCCGACGGCCTATCGCTTCCCCGGCTGCGCTGGGTCGGCACGTCCATGGGCGGCGCCACCGGCATGCACGCGGCGGCAACCACCCTGCGCGGCCGCATCTCGCACCTGGTGGTCAACGACATCGGCCCAGAACTGCCGCAACCCGCCATCGACCGCATCCTGGCCTACGCCGACAACCCGCCCGCCTTCGACACGATGACGGAACTGGAGGACTGGCTGCGCGCCGCGTACAAGCCCTACGGCTGGCAGAGCGACGAGCAGTGGCGGCGCATGGCCGAAACCTCGATGCGCAGGCTGCCGGACGGCCGCGTTACCGCGCACTACGATCCCGCCATCGTCGGCCAGTTCAGCCATCACCCGCGCGACTACGACCGCTGGGACGGTTATGACTCGCTGCGCCTGCCGGTGCTGCTGCTGCGCGGCGCCGAATCGGACCTGCTGCTGCCGGCGGTGGCGCACGCCATGACCCAGCGCGGCCCGCGCGCCACCCGCATCGACTTCGCCGGCTGCGGCCACGCCCCCGCGCTCAACGTGGCGCCGCAGATCGACGCCATCCGCCGCTTTCTCGCCACGCCGGACGCGCCGGCACAGGAGACCCCATGAAACGCACCCTGCTCGCCGCGCTTGCCGGCCTTTGCCTGACCTCCGCCGCGATGGCGAAGGATTTCGTGGTGGCCCACGTCTACGACAAGACGGGTCCGCTGGAAGCCTACGCCAAGCAGACCCAGAACGGCCTGATGCTCGGCCTGGAGTATGCGACGCAAGGCACCATGACGGTCGCCGGCCGCAAGATCCGCGTCATCGAAAAGGACAACCAGGGCAAGCCCGACGTAGCCCGCGCACAGCTCGCCTCGGCCTACGCCGACGACAACGCCGACATCGCCGTGGGCCCGACCTCCTCCGGCGTCGCGCTGGCCATGCTGCCGATAGCCGAAGAGTACGAGAAGATCCTGCTGGTCGAGCCGGCCGTGGCGGATTCGATCACCGGCGACAAGTGGAACCGCTACATCTTCCGCACCGGCCGCAATTCCTCGCAGGACGCCATCGCCAACGCGGTGGCCTTCGACCAGGCCGGCACGTCCATCGCCATGCTGGCGCAGGACTACGCGTTCGGCCGGGACGGCGTGAAAGCGTTCAAGGGCGCGCTAAAGCATGCCAAGATCGTGCATGAGGAATACCTGCCCGCCAACGCGACCGACTTCACCGCCGGCGCGCAGCGCCTGTTCGATGCGCTGAAGGACAAGCCGGGCCGCAAGATCATCTTCATTCTCTGGGCCGGCGCAGGCAATCCGTTCAAGATCGCCGACCTGGATCCCAAGCGCTTTGGCATCGAGATCGCCACCGGCGGCAACACGCTGGCGGTCATGACGCCGCTGAAATCGCTGGCCGGCATGGAAGGCGCCACCTATTACTACTACGGCATTCCCAAGAACCCGGTGAACGACTGGCTGGTAGCGGAACACCAGAAGCGCTACGGACAGCCGCCGGACTTTTTCACCGCGGGCGGCATGTCCGCCGGCATCGCGATCGCGGCCGCGCTTGCAAAGACCGCGGGCAACGCCGATACCGACACGCTGATCAAAGCCATGGAAGGGATGAGCTTCGAAACGCCCAAGGGCAAGATGACGTTCCGGCCCGAGGATCACCAGGCCATGCAGTCCATGTACCACTTCCGCATCAAGAACGATCCCTCGGTGCCGTGGGCCGTGCAGGACCTGGTCAAAGAAATCACGCCGGACCAGATGTCGGTGCCGATCCAGAACAAACGCTGAGACCGCGGCCGTCCATGCTGGAGACCCAATCGCTCACCATCCGTTTCGGCGGGCACGTGGCCGTCAACGACGTCAGCTGCACCTATGCGCCTGGCACGCTGACAGCCATCGTCGGCCCGAACGGCGCGGGCAAGACCACCTACTTCAATCTCATCTCGGGCCAGCTGCGCGCCAGTTCGGGAACGGTGCGCCTGAACGGTCGCGACCTCACCGCGCTGGGCGCCGCGGCCCGGATGCACGCCGGCCTGGGCCGCGCGTTCCAGTTGACGCAGCTGTTCCCGCGCCTGAGCGTGCACGAGAACGTGCGGCTGGCCCTGCAGTCCCGCCAGCAAGGCATGAGCTGGCGCCAGATCCGGTTCTGGCGCACCTGGGATGACGACCGAAGCCTGATCGAGCGCGCCGACATGCTGCTCGAACGCGCCCGCCTGGCCCCGCGGCGCGACCAGTCCGCCGCCGACCTGCCCCATGGCGACCAGCGCAAGCTGGAAATCGCCATGCTGGTCGCGCTGGATCCGCAGGTGTTCATGTTCGACGAACCCACGGCCGGCATGAGCGTGGACGACGTGCCCGTGGTGCTGGAGCTGATCCGGGAGATCAAGAACGATCCCTCGAAAACGATCCTGCTCGTGGAACACAAGATGGACGTGGTGCGCGAACTGGCCGACCGCATCGTGGTGCTGCACAACGGCCAGCTGATGGCCGACGGCGAACCCGCCGCGGTCATCGCCTCGCCCATCGTGCAGCAGGCCTACCTGGGCATCAGCCCGGCGGAGAAACCGGCATGACGCGCCCCTTGCTGGAACTGAAGAACGTGCATACGCACATCGGCGCGTATCACATCCTGCATGGCGTGGACCTCGGCGTGCCGACCGCTGCCGTGACCATGCTGCTGGGCCGCAACGGCGCGGGCAAGACCACCACGCTGCGCACGATCATGGGGCTGTGGCGCGCCTCGCAGGGCCAGGTGAGCTTCGACGGCACGCCCGTGGGCGGCCCCGGCACGCGCGCGTCACCGCCGGATATGGCGCGCATGGGCATGGCCTACGTGCCCGAGAACATGGGCATCTTCGCCGACCTCTCCGTCAAGGAGAACATCCTGCTCGCGGCGCGCCAGGCCCGCAACGCCGCGCAGCTGGACACCGCCCGCCTGGAATGGATCTTCGGCTTCTTCCCCGCGCTGAAGAAATTCTGGCTGCATCCCGCCGGCAAGCTGTCTGGCGGGCAGAAGCAGATGCTGGCGGTGGCCCGCGCCATCATCGAGCCGCGCCGCCTGCTGCTGGTGGACGAACCCAGCAAGGGCCTCGCGCCCGCCATCGTGCAGAACATGATTGACGCCTTCATCGAACTGAAGCAGGCCTCCACCACCATCCTGCTGGTCGAACAGAACTTCAATTTCGCCCGCCTCGTGGGCGACCACGTCGCCGTAATGGACAACGGCCGCGTCGTGCATGCCGGCAGCATGGCGCAGCTGGCCGCGGACGACGAACTGCAGACACGCCTACTGGGCCTGTCGCTGGGAAGCCACCAATGAGCATGCTAGAACTCGATACCCCGCTGCCGCGCGTGCGCGCGGACCTGCGCCCCGCCCTGCTGGTGCTGGCCCTGGCCGCGATCGCGCTGCCGCTGGTGGGGTCCCCGTCCACCTGGCTTACCCTGACGCTGGCCGGCCTGGCCATGGGCATGATCATCTTCATCGTGGCTTCGGGCATGACGCTGGTTTTCGGGCTGATGGACGTGTTGAACTTCGGGCACGGGCTGTTCATCGCCATCGGCGCCTACATGGCCGCCACGGTGCTGGGCTCCATGGCCGACTGGACGCAGTCCGGCAGCCTGTGGGTGAACCTGGCCGCCGTGCTGCCGGCCATGATCGTCGGCATGCTGGTGGCGGGCGCCGTGGGCCTGGCGTTCGAGCGCGTCATCGTGCGGCCGGTCTACGGGCAGCATCTCAAGCAGATCCTCATCACCATGGGCGGCATGATCATCGGGGAGGAGATCATCAAGATGCTGTGGGGGCCCCAGACGATCTCGCTGCCGCTGCCGGAGGCGATGCGGGGCGCAATCCTCCTGGGCGACGCCGCGATCGAAAAGTTCCGGATCATCGCGCTGGTGGCGGGGTTGCTCGTGCTGGGAGGCATGCTGTGGCTGCTCAACCGCACCAAGCTGGGCCTGCTCATACGGGCGGGGGTGGAAGACCGGGAAATGGTGGAAAGCCTGGGCTACCGCATCCGGCACCTCTTCGTGGGCGTCTTCGTCGCTGGCTCGATGCTGGCGGGGCTCGGCGGCGTGCTCTGGGGCATGTACCAGCAATCGGTCGTCCCTCAGCTGGGCGCGCAGGTGAACGTGCTGATCTTCATCGTCATCATGATCGGCGGCCTGGGTTCGACCGTGGGCTGCCTGATCGGCGCGCTGCTCGTCGGACTGATGGCCAATTACACCGGCTTCCTGCTGCCCAAGGCAGCCCTATTCTCGAACATCGCGCTGATGGTCGCCATCCTGCTGTGGCGTCCGCAGGGCGTGTATCCGGTCACGAACCGCTAGGACCCGCCGACATGTCCGTACGCCTGCTTTCCGGCGATCCCCCCCGCAGCGCCGTGCTGGCGATTCTGCTGATCGCGATCCTGGCCGCGCTGGCCGCCGCGCCCTTCCTCTTTCCCGGTCCGAAGTCGCTGGCCGTGGCGGCGAAGGTCCTCGTCTTCGTCATCCTCGTGGCCAGCTATGACCTGTTGCTGGGCTATACCGGTATCGTGAGTTTCGCGCACACGATGTTCTTCGGCATCGGCGCCTATGGCGTGGCGATCGCCAGCGTGCGCATGGAGGCCGGTTGGCTGGCGGTGCTGACGGGCACGGCCGCGGGCCTGGCGGTGTCGCTGGTGTTCGCGCTCGTCATCGGCCTGGCCAGCCTGCGCGTGCGCGCCATTTTTTACGCCATGATCACGCTAGCCGTCGCCGCGGCGTTCCAGACGCTGGTCTCCCAGCTGTCCGAGCTGACGGGCGGCGAGGACGGACTGAACTTCAAGGTGCCGCAGGCGCTGCGCCCCGCCTTCCGGCCCCTGTCCGAACCGCTGTTCGGCGTGACGATCGATGGCCGCATCATTACCTACTACCTGATTGCCGCGGTCTGCGTGGCGTTGTTCCTGATGCTGCTTCGCATCGTCAATTCGCCCTTCGGCCGCGTGCTGCAGGCGATCCGCGAGAACCCGTTCCGCGCCGAGGCCATCGGCTACCGCACGGTTCTGTACCGCAGCCTGTCTAACCTGCTGGCGGCGGCCTTCGCCACGCTGGCGGGCGCGTTGTACGCGCTCTGGCTGCGCTACAACGGCCCGGACACGTCGCTGTCGTTCGAGATCATGCTCAACATCCTGCTGATGGTGGTGATCGGCGGCATGGGCACCATGTACGGCGCGGCGATCGGCGCCAGCCTGTTCGTGTTCGCGCAGAGCTACCTGCAGGATGGCCTGCACGTGCTCCACGGCGCCGTCGGAAACGTGGCGCCGCTGGCGCTGCTGTTCGAACCGGACCGCTGGCTGCTCTGGCTGGGCATCCTGTTCGTGTTGTCGGTGTATTACTTTCCCACCGGCGTGGCCGGGCGGTTGCGGGAACTTGCAGCGCGACCGAAATGAGGTAGCGCCTTGCTCAGCGCGGCCCCTGCCTCAACGCTTCCCCGCCGCGCCGCAACGCGTTGACCCGTCTTTGCATCTGGTCCACGCCGCGTTGCGCCTCGCCGCCATCCAACTGTGAGCCGGAAGGCGTGGGAGCGAGGGGCGCCATGTTCATCGGCCTGCCGGCATTCAACGGAATCATTGCCGGTGGATATGGGTCCGCGGCCGCCGGCTTCTGCGTCAACAGGCGCTCCAGGACGTGCAATTGCTCCTGCTGCGCCTGCAGCGCGCGCTCGTTATCCAGCACGGCCTGCTCGTTTTCGTCCTGCGTGCCGAAGATGGCGGCATGATCACGCGACAGGCCGTCCAGGCGCACGCGCGGCTCCGGCCCCGCATTCAATACGTTGCGGCCGATGGCGGCAGGATCGTTGCCGGGCGCCACCGCGCCCGGCGGGCGGGCTTGCCCACCCGGGGTGGTCACGGCCGCCGGCACTGCCGGTCCGCCTTGCGCCGGATCCGCCGATTGCGCGCTCGCGCCGGCTGCCGACACCCCGGCAGCGATCAACCATCCGAGCAAGAACGCTTCCCTGAAACCGCGCATGATGTCCTTGGGTTCCCAACCCGAAACGAAGCCGCAAGACAAAAAAAAACGGCAAGGGCCTGAACCCTTGCCGTTTTACATCAGAACGGCGAACCGTTCCGAAACCTGCACTTAGATGATACGTGCGGCTTCGACCAGACGCACCACGCGCCACGACTTCGAGCGCGAGATGGGACGGCCTTCAGCGATTTCGACCGTATCGCCTTCGTTGTACTGGTTCGATTCATCGTGCGCCTTGTACTTCGCGGAACGCATGATGATCTTGCCGAA
>NZ_JBLZXF010000058.1:0-12438 GCF_050285585.1 Achromobacter sp.
CAGCATGCTCTGATCGAACTGCTCTGCGGTCACCCCTGCCCGCTTGGCAGCGTAGTGCCATGCTTGCAGCCCACGCGTCGACATGCCCAGCTGGCGAGAGGTCCGCTGCAGGCTCGCTCCCAGATCCCCCCACCGTTGCGCCAGCGCGCCGACGCCGGCAGCCCCCGCTAGGCCGACAAGCGCCGACATGCCAGGGATGATGGACGAAATTCGATCAGCAGCGGTCCGGGCACCCTGCGAAACCGAATTCAGACTGGATGTAATCTTGCCCAGCGCGGTCGCGCCGGTCTTGCCCACGCTTGTCAGGCGGCCAGACATCCGCGCCGCTCGATCCCCAATGCGCGAGAACGAGTTGCCGACCTTATTGCCCACCTTCGAGGCGTTATCTATCGCCGAAATTCGGAATGCCAGTTCATTGGCCATGTTGTGCCTCCACGCGCTCTGCCATGACGTGCCACCACCGCAGTTCACTCAGCCGTAGCCGGAGAACCTCACGCGGCGGCCAGGCGTAGAACTTCGCCACCGCCGCCGTCATCAGCTCCCAATCAGGCACTGGCCGGACTACTTTCCCGCGCCGGCTTCCTCTTCTTCGGCGCCAATCTCGTCCTCGTCGTCGTTCATGAACGAAGTCAGGTAGTTGGACGCCTTGGTGAAGTCCCGCGCGCCGACGCGGTTGACCACCGCGATGGGCAACGTCGAAATCTTGGCGATCAGCTTGCGCAGCGCATCTCCGGCGTCCTTGGCGCTGTCCTTGTTGAAGGTGAGAAGTTCTTCTACCACCGGCTCGCGCAGGAGCATTTCGGTGAAGGTCTCCGCATCCGCCCCCTGGCCCAACGTGATGGCTTTGCGCAGGGTGATCGTCAATTCATCAGGAATTTCTTTCTTCGGCATATCAGCTCACGGTCTGTTCAGAAACGAGGGGGCCTTCGAACTTGACATCGAAGGTGGCTTCGGTCGTGTCAACTTCCTGCGCGTCAACGCAGGCCATGCTGCGCCCAACCACGGTCTTGCCGTTGGCGAGCTGCAGTACCACCGTCGCATTGCGCATGCGGTTGAAGTCGTAAACCGTCAGATTCCCAGCGTCACGGCAGGTGAAGGAAATCGAGCCAGGGACCGGCATTTCCTTGACCCCGTGATATCCATCCTGGCCCACCAGGCTGGTGCGGGTGACTGTGGAGGGGCTGTACTTTCCGGCTCCCTCCAACATGTAGGAATTGCCGTCCACCGAGATTTGCGCGGTGCCGGCCAACAGATTCGCCATAATCGGCTCCTATAAATGAAGACGCCGCCCGAAGGCGGCGCTATGCCACAGCCGCGCGGGTTTACGCGCTGGCGGCCTCGCTGGCCAGCACGATGTTGCTGAACTGCATGAGCAGGGCGAAGATGCGCAGCTGATTGATCAGGATTGCCGGATACAGCACGTCCACCCGGTTGGGGTTGGTGCGGTTCTGCTCCACGATCAGGCCCTTGGCGAACACGTCAGCCCCCTGCACCCAGCCGTTGTCGTCCTGCATGGACTGGTAGTCCGCCGTCAGGTCGGCCCGAATGGTACTGGGCGTCACGATGTTGGATCCGGGCGCCGGCCGCGTGCCGTTGGCCGCCAGCTTCTTGCGGGCGTACTTGGACGTCACCACCAGCTTCAGGCGCCGCAGGACCGCCGTCAACGTGTTCATCGTCTCAACTTCCAGATAGCTGTTGTCCGGCTGGCCGAACGCGTTCAGCTGGTAGGTCGTGATGAGGTTTTCGATTGCCACCGTGCCGTCGTCTGCCACCGTGAATGTGCTGATGCCCGTATAGAGCAGCGTGTTGCGGTCGGTCAGCTGGAACCGCGACTCCAGCGGCGGCGGCAGGAAGCTCGCCAGCGGAACGGTTTGCATCGGCTGGGCCGGATCTGCGCGACACGATATCGCCGCCGCTGCCGTCAGATCAGCGGCCAGAATCCACGAGGGCGTGGGCGAATTGTTGAAGCCCATGATGGATACATGCTCGTCGTTGCGGGTGGAGCCAAAGGTATGGCATTCACCCAGCGTGCCGCGGAAGCCGCCGTAGGCGTGCCCATACAGCCCCTTGGACCAGCTCCAGCGGCCGGTCGTCGTGGACAGAAACGCCTTGACGGCATTCAGCGACGCGGCGTCGTTGTACGGCATGGCGATGAAATCGAAGGTCATATCGCCCAGGTTGGCCAGCGCAGTGGTCAGCGTCGGGTTGACCTGTCCGCCGGACATCGGGGTGATGGTGACACCCAGGCCGGCCGGGAGCACCTCGCCACTCAGTGCGCCGTAGAAGTTCAGGCGCACGTCGATGTCGTTGCCCGCCAGCCCCTTGTTCTTGGCCGTCAAGTTCACCTTGGTAGCGGACTCCGCATCCACCTCGGCCAAAACCGGTAGATCAGCGGCGGCGTTGATCTGCGCCGCCAGCGCCGTCGCAAGTTGAGCGGTCGTCATGCTCGGCGTGCAGACCAGCGACACTACCGGCGAACCGGAGAATGCCGCGATATACAGGGACAGCACGCCGGTGGCCGTCGCTGCCGCAGTGAAGCTGATTGCGCCCTTGGCTTCGGTGGCCGAGGCATCGTCTGCCACCGGGAGATACCAAACCTCACCGAAGCTGTCACGCGCGCGATAGACGGCCGTCATGAGCGCCAGCATCGAACCCTGGCCGCCCAGCACCTTCGCCTCGTTGGCGCCCTGGGAAATCGCCGGCTTGCCCGGAACCGCCGTGCCTGCGGTCGTGATCTGGCCGATAATCAGCGCGCGCTGGTTGATCTGACCGGTGTTCGCGCGACTCGGGTCGATGTCAGCGAAGAACAGCGGAACCCGCAAATTCTGCGGAACGTTGGGAAACTGGATCATTTACTTGCCCCCTTATTGGGCAGTGCCGGTGGCACCTCGTTGGTGGTCGACGTCCGCGCGCCAGGGGCGTCCGCTTCGACCACGTCGCCGTCGCGCATGCGCGCCGCCCAGTACAGGTCGTTTTCGTCCACGGGCATGCCCTCGTCGGGCATGAACTGTTTGCGTACCGGGTCGAACACCTTCAGGCCCGGACGAGGTTTGATGTACATGCGAAGCTCCTATTGCGGAAGGTCGATATCCAAGCCGGGAACGGTGGTGCCGTCGGGCATTTGAATTCGCGTATCCACCCCTTCCAAGGGATTGGTCGGCACAGGGAAAAAATCCTCCGGCCCCTGCACGAACTCCAGCCCCAGTTCCACCAGCACCGAGCCCAGATGGTGCCCGGCGTCTTCCGGGCCCGGCGCGATGCGGGTGCGGAAATAGGAGAACTGGTTGAGTTCCTGCATGAGCGGCGGGTAGTTGATGACGGCAGCCTTGATTTGGTCCCGTAAGGATTCCAGCTTGACCAGCAAGGCAGCCGCGCCGGCGTCGTCCGGCTCGCCAGGGTGATCAGCCCTCGCCTCGACAACCAGCGCCGAAGTCACCGTGAACGCCGGAGCGCCGCTTCGACCGAACGAAACGCCGTCCTCATCGTTCGTGCGCACGAACAACACGGGATACTCTCCGTCCCAGGAGGCCTGGTCCCGCGGCGAGTACGCCCGCGCGCCAGCGTCGGTCGTGTTCGTCAGCGCCTGCACTGCCAAGGCGCGAAGTTGGTTTGTCGTGGTCATAGCTTTTTCAGTTTCAGATGTACCCAGCCCATGCCGTCCGGCTGCTGTTCGAAGACAAGGAACGATTCGCCGGTCTTCTTGCGGGTGATGCGGTCGTCCTTCGCGGGCGCCCGCGGCAGATCGGCCAGGCGAAAGCCCGCGCTCGGTGCTGTCGTCACCCACCCGACGCCGCCCTGCCCATCTTGGAACGCCGTCTTGTAGGCATCGGTGAAGACGCCGGGCACGGGCTCGGACTTGCCGCCGCCCACAGGTTGATAGACCAGTTCCTCACCAAACGCGCCGTTAATGGCCTGGTTGACCTGGTCGAAATCAACCATGTCAGCCTCGGCGGATCTGGGGACCGGCGGCGGATCCGAAGCGCGGACCGTTGTCCCGACGAATCACCGGCGCTTCCGGATCCTCCAGGAAGCCGAGCTGCCGCAGGCGCTCTACTTCGGCGGCGGGCAACTCAATCTCTTCGCCTGCCGCCAGCGACTTTCCGTCATCGACCAGCAGCGTGCGACCGCGCGCGACAACGGCCGCCACGAGCTTCGCAGCGGCCGGCCCCTTGTCCTTCTGATTGTTGGCCGCGCTCATCATTCCACCGCCGGGTCGCAGACGTTGGCCGACAGGCACGCATTCACCCGGCTGGGGATGACGATGGGCGAAGACTGCATCATCAGCAGACGTTGCGCCGGATCTTCTTGCACCCAGGTCTTGGGAGCGAACGGCAACGACTGGTAGTTGAAGGCGGGATCCATGATCTGGCCGAATGCGCGCGTGCCCTGCAGGTTCGGGCCGGACATGATCACGTCACCGTCGTACAGCATCGGGCGTTCGGTATCGTTCTCGTCCACGAACCAGTCGTTGTAGAGCCACAGGTCGAATTGGCCCCACTTGCCCTTGTAGACCGCGCCCTGCTTGACCTCGGCCCCCGGGTTGATCACGTTGCCGAACGATGCCTGGGCCGGCAGCACGATGGCGCCCTTCAGGGCCGGATCGAGAATGAAGCCGGCCCACGAGCTGGGCGTGAACACCAGATCCGACGTCGTCGCGCCGGAACGCTTGAGGATGCGGGTCGCCCAAGTCTCGATGTCGCGCGTCGGCGACGCCGTGCCCGCGGCAATGTTGGCGGCGGTCCACTTCCGGTTCGAGGTAAGGGCGACCGTCAAGTCCGATGCGCGACCGAAGTCCACGATCACGGTTTCGAAGCCCTCACCTTCGATGGTGACCTGGCCCAGACGCAGCGCGCTGGCCGCCATCCATTCCAGGCGACGGGTCAGGATGTCCACCTGGTCGGTCATCTCAGCTTCGAGGTTGGCCATCTCGCGCTCGATGCCCTTCAGGTCGCCGCCGATGCGCTCGCCGATCATACGGCGGACCGGCTTGAGCAGATCCGGGGCGCGCTTGTCCTTGATGTAGGCCGGTTTGAAGGTGTTGGTCTGGAAGCGGCGCTGCTCGACCAGCTTGCCTTCGACCAGGGGCGAGACAAACGGGGCCATGCGACGCTTGCCGATGTCGACGTCGATGGCAACCTCTTCGCTATCGGACGTGATGATATTGGGGAAGAACCTGTCCAGCAGGAAGGACTGCGCGGTTTTCAGGTTCGGAACGACCTGGATCAGGTCGATGGTGCTATAGACCAAATTGGAAGGCATTCGTCATCTCCGTAGAGTGTTCTGGCGATCTGAAGAAAAAAAGGCCCCGCTGGGCGGGACCTCTCTCGTGCATTGCGCGTGGTTCTTAGATCGGGTCAGCCGCCGAGACCGACGACTTGACGTGGATCGCGTACTGGCGCAAGGCCGCGGTCAGCGCGGGCAACGTCCAGCTCGGGTCGTAATGCAGCGCGCGGCCGTTCACTTCCACCTGGACATATGCGCCGGCATTGACCGGCCCGGCCGTGGCGTCCGCATGGTCCGCCAGAATGGCCGAGGGAACCTGACTGCCGTCGCTCGCGCCTTTCGCCGAGAGAACGAACTGGCCGACCGCGTCGTTGACGTCGATCACGAACTCGTCCCCGGCCACGAATGCGGTGGCGCCAGCGGCGATGGTGAACCCCAGGCCACCCTGGGTGTATGCAGTGCCTACAGTCGCATTCGCGAGCGTGGTTCCTTCCGGGTCGACCACCTTGAAGGTGGTGGCGGCAGTGGCGGTCAGAAGGTAGTTTCCCAGCTTGGCATCGGGGCCGACCGTGACGGCACCGATGGTGCCATTGCCGGTGTTCTCGTCAGCAGCCGTGGTAACCGCGGTGCTACTCGTGATCATGCCCAGGACCGATCCGCGCGGCAGCTTTCCGGCGGCGAGAATGATCGGTTGCGAAACGATCTGCAGACCGCCGGCGATCAACTGATCGGGAATGTAAACATCGGCCCGGATGCCGGGCTGTTGGGGATTGTTCCCCACGGAATTGATGGGAAGCGTCATAAGGAATACTCCTGAATAGCTGAATTGTGATGATCAAGCCTCGCCGCGGCGCTTCTTGGCAGCTGCGACGATCTTCTCGGCCAGGGTCATCTGAACTTCGCCACCACCCGATCCCGGGTTGGGCACGTTCGCGCCCTGCATGCGCTCGGACAGGGTGCGGCGCGCCGGCGGCGCCTGGTCCGCCCTGCCTGCGTCCAACGCGGCGATAGCGGCGTTGGACGACATGCCCGTGTCGAAGGCAAAAACGCAAGCCTGTCGCGCCACGCCCAAGCGCAGACCGTGCGCCACGATGCGGGCGCAGCGTGCCCGCTCGGCCGCCCTGGCGGCCTTCTTCGACGAGTCCTTTTCCTTGTCGTCGCCGTCGTCGTCCTTTTCGGCGTCCGGGTCCTCCCCGTTTTCCAGCACGTCGTCGCGCTCGTCGTCTTCACGGTCACGCTCTTCCATGCGCCGGGCATAGTCCTCGTCGGACTCGCCCTCCCGCTGCTTGCGGTCGTCGTCCGGCTTGTCCTTGTCGTCCTCGTCGTCTTGTTCAGCGCGGGCGCCTCGGGCGCGCCCCAGGCCCAGCAACGAGGCGAAGGGGGCAGAAGCGAAGGTTTTCTTCTTCATTGCAGTAGTCTCACAGGTTGTTTACCGGCCCAGCAGGTCCAGCAGTTCAAGAAAGGCGGCGTCGGGCGCCATGACTGCGTCCGCCAAGCCGCGGCTGACGCCGGCCGCCCCCATGAAGCAGGCGGCCTGTGTGTCGCGCACGGATTCGGGCGCGATGTTTCGATTGCGGGCGACCGTCTCCACGAAAAGCTCGCCCATCGTGTTGATCTCGGCCTGGACACTGTTCAGCGCCTCCTCCGAGAGGGGAAGCTCCGGGCGGAAGTCCGCTTTGTGGCTCCCGTACGTGATGAAGGTCACCGCCACTCCCGACGCCGTCAGCGCCTTCGACAGGTCGACGTGCATCACAATTACGCCGATGGAACCGACGCCACCAGTGCGCGGCACGACGACCCTGTCGGCGGCGCTGGCAATCGCGTATCCCGCCGAATAGGCCGACTCCGTCAGGAGCGCCCATATGGGCTTGTCGCCCCGCAGGCCATAGATGGTGTCGACCAGGTCGAAACAGCCCGCGACCTCGCCACCCGGCGAGTCCACGTCGAGCACAATCGCCTCGACGGCCGGATCCGCGTGAGCGCTCAGGATGCTCTGCCGGATGCCGTCATAGCCCGTCATGCCCGAATAGGGGCGGAGCGAGCCCAGCTTCTGCACCAGCGTGCCATGCACCTTGATGCAGGCGACCGGCGTATCGCCCACCATGTCATAGCCGGCGTCGCGAATCGTCTCGCCGGGTTTGGTCAGGTCGTCGTCATAGTCATCCCAGGCCATCGGGCGCAGGTTCGCTCCGTCCAAACGCATGATCTGGCTGACGCCCAGCCGCTCGGCGAGTGCGGCCATGATGACCTCAGCCTTGTCCTGGCGAATTGCCAGCGGCGTGTTGAACAGCCGCTGGCCCAAGTGCGCAAAACGCATTTATTTTTCCTCCGGTACTTGGACTGCGTCTTTCGAGTCCGCCCCCTGGAGCACTGCGGGAATGGGAAGCCCCAATCGCTCGTAGCGTTCCATTTCGATAGCACGACGGTCGGCCACATCGCGCCAGTCGGTGCCGGAGATCTCGGCGCATTCATCCTCCAGCGAAGACATGCCTCCATCGATCCCGAGCAGCGCGCCTTGGCGCTCCTTGACGATATCCACCAGGCCGCGGCCGGGCCCCATCCACTTAGCTCGCGCATACGCCGCGCGTGCCTCGATGAATTCAGGCGCGTTTCGTGGCATCGGATAGTCATCCACGTCCATGGATTCCTCCAGCCATGCGCAATAGATCGGGTGCGCCTGTCCAGACGCAAAGCCGATCCGTCGGCGGGCGAATGTCTTCCATGCCTCCAGCATCGCGGACCGATAGGCGCTGTAGTTCACCTCGGCCCAGTTCTGGCTGATCTGCTGTGCGGCCAACCCAGTCCCGGCCGAAAAATGCCGCAACATCGCGCTTTCGAACGAGGCGAAATTGCTGCTCGGGCGACTGGAGGCCACCGTGCCGATAGTCTCCCCCGGGTACAGGTGCGTCATGCCGACATCGCCCATGCGGGTTCGGCGCTCTTGGTGGAACTGCGAACGCTCGCGCTGGTACGCGCTGACCTTGTCCGAGCCGGACAGGGCTTCTTCGACCAGATCGGGATCGAACGGGCTTTGGATATAGGCCGCAAAGAACGCGTTGATGATGGCCGCATCCAGTTCGGTGCTGTCGTACTTGATCAGCATCTTGAACCGCTGGATCACCGGCGTCAGAAAGCCAACGCCACGGTGCTGCGACGCCCGATCATGGTCGAAGCTATGCACCACAATCGGACGCCCCCAATCCGTCTCTCGTGGGATACGGTCCCACCGCACGCTATCGCCCGCGCTGAACCAGTCTCCCTGATGAGCGCGCCGAATGTGATACCAGGTCGGAACGCCGTAACTGTCGACCTCCACGCCTCCGCGTAGCGCCTGCTGATCGAAGTTCTGCTGCGGATTCGAAAGACGGTCCGGGTCCATGATCTGTACGGCCGTTGCATAGCGGGCGCGCCCCACCCCGATGCGCTGCGGCAGCCAATGCAGCATCGAGAGCGAGTCGCCGTCGATGAGGTGATGTCGAAACCCCAGTTGCATCATTTGGGGGAACGACAGCATCCGCTCCGAATCGCAGTAGAAGGCAGGATCGTTCGCCCACGAGCGCCAGTTGGCTTCCACGGCCTGGCCAAATTCATCGGCCCAACGGTGATCGAACGCCTCGATGCCGGTCACAGTCCGCAGCCATCGATAATCGGGCTTCGAAATCGGCCGGAAATCAGGTCCGATGACGTTGTCGACGGTCCGCATCACCGCGGCGGTCGCCCAGCCGTCGTTGCGGATCAGGTCACGCGCACGCGCCGCGAGGCGGTCGCGATACATGTTGACTTCACCGTCCGGAGACCAGAGGTATGGTTGCCAATCACGCACGTGGCCGCCGTTCTGGTCGGCGGCGTCATAGGGCGCGTTGCTGCCTGGCGCCAACATTGCCCCGCGACGGCGAACAGCAGGCAACGGCTTTCCGTGCCTGTCGAGGATAGAGATAGTGTTTTCCATCAGCGCATCACGAAGTTGATCTGCCGGCGCGCCCGAGGGGCGATGCCAAGCAGTTGCTGCAGGAGGGCAATTTCGCCCTGGAGCCTGCTCATATCCGCCGCCCTGTAGGTGACCGACTTAGATCCGTCCGACTGCGCGTAGCTGGCCGCTGCAACCTGCTTCCCGGTCAGGAGTTCAAAATAGGCGGCCCTCAGGGCGGCCAGCCGCGCCTGCATTTCCGCCCTGCTCATTCCGTCATAGACGCTCATTGCGTACCTCGTTATGCAAGTTTGCTCACACGCGAGCGCCCTGGCGCAGCCGACTTGACCCGCACGGAGGGACCGCCCTGGGCTGCGCCAGCCTGCGGCGTCGGCGCTACAGAGACTTCGCCCTCAGGCAACGGCGGCGCACCATGCAGAACCTCGGCCAGGTCCTCGACGGTCCGATTCAGCTTCAGACCGAAGTGGATCAATGCACAGAGCGCGGCATAGGCGTATACCCGGCAGTCCAGCGCCTCGTTGGCGCGTCCCGAGGGCAATTCCCAGACGCGGTACTTGTGCCCGCTCGCTTCCTTGACCACGATTCGCTCGGACGTGAGCTGCGCGTAGTAATTCAGATCGCGATCCGCGGGAAAGTGCATAAATCCCGGGCCCGGCGCGTCCTTGTTCAACCGATTCCGGATGGTGTCCTTGGCGGTGTTCACGCCGATGATGGTCGGGCGATAGGTAGCCTTGTTTCGGCGGCTCGGGACCTTCGTCGGCCAGACCGGCGAGCGCTGTCCATTCCGCGCGGATTCCCCCTTGATCGCATAGATTCGACGACCCAAACGGGCCTTCGCGAACTCGTAGACGCGCTGCGTGTTGTGGCCGCCGGAGTCGATACACGCGGACGACACGTTAAACGGCCGCCCGTCGTGGCGATACCAAGTCTTCAGCAAGTACGCATCTACGCGTGCCCACAGTTCGGGTGTCTCTGGATCGCCTTCGAACACCTCGTAGTCGATGGACCAGCTTTCCTCGTCTCGCCCCCAGCCGACCAGTTCACATTCCACACGGTCCGGCTGCACGTCCAGGCCGGCAGTCAATACCCCGACGCCGAAGGGAACTTGCGCAGCCCATAGCTCGCCGCGCGATGCCAGCGTTTCCAGATCCAGATCCTTGCCGCTGTGTGCCCGATAGGGCATGCCCATCTGGGTGTTCCACCATGCCTGCTTCAGATCCTCGTCATCCTTTGCCGCCAACCACTTCGTCGCAATGTCCGATGGCTTGTCCTTGCTCCAGGGGGAATAAAGCTTGCTGGCCTGAAAGCCGGCATGCTGGTTGTCCACGGCCCAAGTGCCGCAGTCTGGACACTTCACGCGATACACGGCGTGTCGCTCACTTGCCCACCAGTCCCACACGGCGTCCACCGCCGTAATGCCGCCACTGCCAGGGTCCCTGGCCTCGGCATCGCGCCAGGCGCGGTCGTACATGTCCAGGGGCACGTGACGGCTGCCGCAGCAGTTGAAGGGGCGCGTCTGGTGCCAACGCACGGTGCGCAGCGTCATCAGACGCTCGCCTTCCGACCACCCCAGACCACACGCCTCGCAGAAGATTCGTGCGGTCCTGGGAAAATGCTCCAGCACCACGCCCTTGTCGTCCTTGCGCTTCTTCCAATCGACGTGACGGAAGAAGTCCAGAAACTGGCGATGGCCGCACCCGGGACAGCACACGGAGGCGCGCCGCTGGTCCGAAGACAAGTAGCTTTTCTCGATTCGGCTTTCGTCCTGCACGGTCGGCGAGCAAGCCCGGACCGACAACCAGTTGGCGCCGAAGCTCGCCGTACGCTCTTCCGCAAGCGAGATTGGATCGCCCTCCCGGGTGACAGGGTACTTGTCGACTTCGTCGGCAAGAATCACCCGCACCGGCCGGCGCGCCAGGTTGTCAGGACTGCCGGCGCCCGCCAATGCCAAAAAGCCCCCAGGGAATGACTTGAACAGCAGTGTTTCGTCGGCAGTGCGTGTCTTGCTGGATCCCACCAACTCTCGCAGCACCGGCGTCACCCGCACCATGGGGTTGATGCGCTCCTTGCTGAATTGCTCCGCGGCGTCTTCCTTAGGCTGCAGCAGCAGCATCGGGCAGGGATCCAGGTGGGCGAAATACCCGAATATGTTCTCCAGCAACGCGGTCTTCAGCATCTGCGTGCTGACCATGGCCGTGATGACGTGTACGCCGGGTTCCGTCGGTGCGAGCATCGGGCCGCGCGCGACCTCCACAGTGCTGGTCGACCAGTTCCCCGAGGTACTACCGGCCTCCTTCGCCAGCTTCCGATATCGGTCCGCCCATTCCGGCACGCTGATGCGCGGCGGCGGCGTCCACCCCTGGCGAGCAGCCCGCCACAATGCGGCCTGCTTACCCTGGGCTGAAGTCGGCGGCGGGTTCGCCAAGTTCTGAGATTTGTTTGTGGACATGCGCAGTCAAAGCCTCGGTGACCCGGTCGGCCTCTTCCAGCCCTAGCTCGGCGGCCAGCAGCGGACCAATCTTCGCGGGCCAGTTCAGCCATGCATCGCGCTGTCCCCGAAAGGCTTCGAAAAGTACGGCCTGGGCTACGGCAAGCTCCACCAGCGCCCCGGATTTCTGTTCGTATTCCAGCTGCCGCAGTAGCGCCAGCCAGTTCTCCTTTCGACGCAGGGCCTCGGCGTAGTCAACGCCGTCGCCCTCGTTCAATAGCCGGTCGGCAACATCCTCCAGCGAGTCCCCATCCTCAACCGCCGCGTCGCTGGCGCCCTGGGCGTCAACCTTCTTTCGACTCGCCGCTGGCATCGAGGGCGTTGCCGCAGACTTCGCAGCAGTCGCATTAGCCTGGCGCCATGGAGTGCCGACCAGGGCCGGCTCGATGGTTCCATCCTTCCTCGCCTTCAACCGGCCCTGCGTGATCGCGCGCCGCACCAGCGTGTCGGAGCAGCCTTCACGGCGGGCGAATTCCCGGATAGAAAGACCCTTTTCCGCTTTCGCCACGGTGCGAACACCTCCCAAAGTCCTGTTCGCACCGAATTCCAGGCGCGATTTCTCACGGCGAGAATCCCTGCCAGCCCGCGTGGGCATTGCGTTTCGGCTGATCGCGCGAACATGGCAGTGCGAACCAAAGTGCGAACACCAGTGCAAACAGGTGTTCGCACCCTGAAAATCCCCGAATGCCGCGTGGATACTCGCTTGCGGCGGTTTTGGCGCTCCGGTGCGAACAGGTGCGAACACCTTTCACACCTTGGCGCTGGGCCCAAAACGCGGCGCGCAATGCCCGCGTTGCTT
>NZ_JBLZXF010000059.1:0-10903 GCF_050285585.1 Achromobacter sp.
CGATGAACTGCCTGACCGAAGCCATCGGCCTGGCGCTGCCGGGCAATGGCACCATCGTGGCCACGCACGCCTGGCGCCGCGGCCTGTTCGAACAGGCCGGCCGCCTGGTCGTCGATCTCTGCCGCCGCTACTACCAGGAAGACGACGCGTCGGTCCTGCCGCGCAGCATCGCCACCAAGAGCGCGTTCCAGAACGCGATGGCGCTGGACGTGGCCATGGGCGGTTCCACCAACACCGTGCTGCACTTGCTGGCCGCGGCGCAGGAAGCCGGCGTGGACTTCACCATGGCCGACATCGACCGTATTTCGCGCAAGGTGCCGTGCCTGTGCAAGGCGGCGCCCGCCACCGACAAATACCACATCGAAGACGTGCATCGCGCCGGCGGCATCCTGGGCATCCTGGGCGAGCTGGCGCGCGCCGACCTGCTGGACCTCTCCTGCGGCAACGTGCACAGCGGCACGCTGGGCGACGCCATCCGCAAGTGGGACGTGGGCGGCGGCGCGGGCGAAGACGCGCAGAAGTTCTACCGGGCGGCGCCTGGCGGTATTCCCACCACGGTGGCCTTCAGCCAGGACGCGACCTTCCTGACGCTGGATACCGATCGCAAGACGGGCTGCATCCGCAGCAAGGAAAACGCCTACTCGAAGGACGGCGGCCTGGCCGTGCTGTACGGCAACCTGGCGGAAAAGGGCTGCATCGTGAAGACGGCCGGCGTGGACGAATCGCAATGGGTCTTCACCGGCCGCGCGCGCGTCTTCGAAAGCCAGGACGCCGCGGTGGAAGGCATCCTGGGCGACCAGATCGTTCCGGGCGACGTGGTGGTGATCCGCTACGAAGGCCCCAAGGGCGGTCCGGGCATGCAGGAAATGCTGTATCCCACGTCCTACCTGAAGTCCAAGGGCTTGGGCAAGAGCTGCGCGCTGTTCACCGATGGCCGCTTCTCGGGCGGTTCGTCGGGCCTGGTGATCGGCCACGCCTCGCCGGAAGCGGCGGAAGGCGGCACGATCGGCCTGGTGGAAGAGGGCGACGTGATCGAGATCGACATTCCGAACCGCAAGATCCATCTTGCCGTTTCCGACGAGGAACTGGCGCGCCGCCGCGCCGCCATGGATGCGCGCGCCGACGGCTGGGAACCCGTGGGCCGCGAACGCGTGGTGTCGCAGGCATTGCAGGCTTATGCGGCGCTGGCGACTTCGGCGGACCGCGGGGCCGTGCGGGATTTGTCGCAGTTGAAGCAGAAGCGTTGATCGCTTTCTTTTGAAGAGCGGCGTCCCGTTGGGGCGCCGTTTTTTTTTCGGGGAAAATTCTTCGTAGGCCGCCCGTTGGGGCGGGCAGCCGGCGGCTCGGATCGCCGCGCGGGCCAGAATTATTTGCACGGGGAAAGCTTGCCGCGCGCGCCATCCATCCGGCGGCGGGGTTAAAGTGGCGATAACGTCGGCGCGCAGCGGCATCACGGCGACGCAAGACTCGGCGTAAGCCCCAAAAGGCCGCCCGCGCGGCCGGCCTGGGGCGGGCACCGCAAGCTCTTCCGCTCCCCCCGGTCACCGCCGCGCCGGGCGCCTGAAGACCTCAAACCAGCCCCCCGACGGACACGCTATAAGGAGCCAGCCCCATGTCCCTGAACTCTGATGCATTGCGGCTGTTCCTGGGCGTCGTGGATGCGGGATCCCTTAGCGCGGCCGCGGAAGTGCTGGGCCACACCGCTTCCGGCGTCAGCCGGGGATTGTCGCGGCTGGAAGAAGACCTGGGCGTTACGTTGTTGAACCGGACCACGCGCCGCATGGAACTGACCGAAGAGGGCAAGCATTTTCTCCCCAAGGCGCGGCAGATCGTGGCGTCGCTGGAAGAGGCGGAAGAGTGCATGCGCAAGGTGCATCAGCGGCCCGCGGGGCGCTTGCGGGTGGATGCGTCGGTGCCGGTGATGCTGCATTGCGTGGTGCCCCATGTGGGGGATTTCCGCCGCGAATACCCGGGGATTTCGCTCGAACTCACCAGCAACGACCGCATCGTGGATCTGATGGAGCACCGCACCGACGTGGCGCTGCGCATGGGGCCGCTTACCGACTCTTCGCTGCACGCGCGCGCGCTGCGGCCGTCCCCGAGATGGGTGATGGCCAGTCCGGACTACATCGCCCGGCGCGGCGCGCCGGAAACCGTGGCGGATCTGGCCTCGCACGAGGTGCTGGGCTTCACCCAGCCCGAAAGCCTGAATGTGTGGCCCTTGCGTCATGCGGGAGCGTCGAGCTACCTGGCCGTGCCCACGCTGGCGACCTCCAGCGGCGAAACGCAGCGGCAGCTGGCGCTGCGCGGGGTGGGCATCGCCTGCCTGTCCGATTTCGTGGTGCGCGAGGACATCAAGGCCGGCAGGCTGGTGAAGCTGATGGAGTCCGAGCACACGGACTACCTGCAGCCCATGCACGCCGTATATCACCGCAACACGCAGCTGTCGCGGCGGATCGCGTGTTTCCTGGATTTCTTCGCGGCGCGCATGTGATTCCCGCGCGCGCGGGCCGCGCGCAGGCGTGGCCCGCGGTCCCGCTCAGGCGTGCAAGGCGCGGCCGAAGGCCGACAGCACCGATTCGTGCAGGGTTTCCGACAGCGTCGGATGCGCGAACACGGTATGCATCAGGTCTTCCTCGGTGGCTTCGAGCGAAGCCGCCACGCCGTAGCCGGTGATCAGTTCCGACGCTTCCGGATGGATGATGTGCGCGCCCAGCAGTTCGCCGCTCTTGGCGTCGAACACGGTCTTCACCAGACCCTGATCCTCGCCCATCGCGATCGCCTTGCCGTTGCCGGCAAACGAGAACTTGCCGACGCGGATCTCGCTGCCCGTCTGTTTGGCATGCTCGCGCGCGCGCGCCTCCGTCATGCCGATGCTGGCCACCTGCGGATAGGAATAGGTGCAGGCAGGGATGCGCAGCGGGTCGATGGGATGCGCCGGCTTGCCGGCGATCGCCTCCACGCACAGCACGGCCTCGTGGCTGGCCTTGTGGGCGAGCCAGGGAGCGCCGGCCACGTCGCCGATCGCGTAGACGCCGGGCTCGTCCGTCCGGCACAGGCCGTCGGTGACGATGTGGGTTTTCTCCACTTTGACGCGGGTGCGTTCCAGGCCGAGGTTTTCCACGTTGCCCACGATGCCGGCGGCGACGATGACGCGCTCGATTTCCAGCTCGCTCTGCTTGCCCTGCTGCGCCAGCACCACCTTCACTCCCGAGGCGGTCGGGGACGAGGCCTTGACCGCGCACTGCGTCAGCACACGGATGCCTTGCTTCTCGAAGGCCTTGCGCGCCAGCTGCGAGATTTCGGCGTCTTCCTGAGGCAGGATCTCGGCCGTCATGTCGATCAGCGTGACTTCGGCGCCCACCGCGCGGTAGAAGCTGGCGAATTCCGCGCCGATGGCGCCCGCGCCCACCACCAGCAGCGATTTCGGGATCCCGGCGGGAACCAGGGCCTGGCGATAGGCCCAGATGCGTTCGCCCACCGGCAGCGCCGGCAATTCGCGCGCGCGCGCGCCGGTGGCCAGGACGATGTGCGGAGCCGACAGCGTGGCGCCGCTATCCAGCGCCAGCTTGCCAGCGCCCGCCAGCCTGGCGCTGGCGGCGAACACCGTCACGCCATTTTTCTTCATCAGGTGGGCCACGCCCTGGCCCAGGCGGCCCGCCACCTTGCGCGAGCGCGCCACCATGGCGGCCAGGTCGGGACGGGCTTCGCCCGCGCCCGCGACGCCGTATTGCGCGGCTTCGCGGCACGCGCGCAGCACGGTGGCGCTGTGCAGCAGGGCCTTGGTGGGGATGCAGCCCCAGTTCAGGCAGATGCCGCCCAGTTCGGCGCGTTCCACCAGCGCTACCGACATGCCCAGCTGGGCGCCGCGGATGGCGGCCACGTAGCCGCCGGGCCCGCCGCCCACCACGATGAGGTCAAACGTCGTCTTCGTCATGGCGGGGCTCACAGCAGGATGCGCACGGGATTTTCGATCAACTGGCGGAATGCGGCCAGCCAGCGCGCGCCGACGGCGCCGTCCACCACGCGGTGGTCGGCCGACAGGGTCACCGTCATGACGGAAGCCGCGACGAGCGCGCCGTCCGCGTCCACGACGGGGCGGCGCTCGGCCGCGCCCACCGCCAGGATGGCGGCCTGCGGGGGATTGATGATGGCGGCGAACTGTCCGATGCCGTACATGCCCAGGTTGCTCACCGTCAGCGATCCGCCGGTGAATTCCTCGGGCTTGAGGCGATTGATCTTGGCGCGTCCGGCCAGCTCGACGATTTCGCCGGCGATGGCCGACAGCGGCTTTATGTCGGCGTCCCGCACGATGGGCGTGACCAGTCCGCCGTCGGTCGCCACCGCCACGGAGATGTCGGCGCCGGCGTGGTATTCGACGGCGTCATCGTGCCAGCTGGCGTTGACCTCGGGCACTTCGCGCAGGGCCAGCGCGGCGGCGCGCACGATGAAGTCATTGACCGACAGCTTCACGGCGCCGCCCTGGTTGGCCTGGGCGCGCAATGCGAGCAGGGCGTCCATCCGGCAGTCCACCGTCAGGTAGAAGTGCGGCACGTTCTGCTTGCTTTCGGTCAGGCGGCGGGCGATGGCGCGGCGCATGCCCGTATGCGGCACGCGGCGCGCGGCCGGGCGGGCGGCCAGGGGCGCGGCCGCGGCGGTCGGCGCGCGGTCCCGCGCCGCTTCCACGTCGCGGCGGACGATGCGGCCGTGCGGGCCGGTGCCGGTCACGCCCAGCAGGTCCACATGCCACTGCGCGGCCAGGCGGCGGGCCAGCGGGCTGGCGAACAGGCGGCCGCCGGGGATGGGGGCGTTCGGGGCGGCAGCGGGCGCCTGCGGCCCGGGACCGGCCGCGGCGGGCGCGGGGGCCGTGCTGGCGGACGCTGCCGCGGGCTCGGCAGGGGCGGCCGGGGCGTGCGCGGCCGCGCCGCTTTCCGCCAGGGCGCGATCGATCGCCGAGGCGTCTTCGCCTTGCGCCAGCAGCACGCCGATCACGGTGTTCACCGGCACCGATGCGGCGCCGGCCTGCACCACGATGCGGCCCAGCACGCCGGCCTGCTCCGCGTTGATTTCGACGATGGCCTTCTCGGTTTCGATTTCCGCCAGCGCGTCGCCCACGGCGACGGTGTCGCCTTCTTTCTTGAGCCACTGATGCAGCGTGCCGCCCGAGGTGTCGGCCGCGACGGATGGGAGTTTGATAAGGTGTGCCACGTTGTTCGTCCTATTGTTCGGCGCCGGCCAGGTCGGGCCGGTAGGAGGCGGGGTCGTCGTATTCGACCAGTTCCAGCACGTTCCCCTCGGGGTCGCGGAAGAATGCCAGCCAGGTGCCGGGCCGCACTTCCATCGGGGCCGGCTTGCTGTCGAACGCCACGCCCTTGGCCTCCAGGTCGCGCACCAGGCCGGGCAGGTCGCGAACGATGAAGGTGAGGTAGGTCGCGCCCTGGCGGTCGAGGATGGCGGCGCCGCGCGCGGCGGCTTCGGGCGCCACCGCGGGCTGGAGCAGCTTGATGCGCTCGCCATAGGGCGTCTGCAGGCGGGCGACGTCATACCCGTGCCGCGTCAGGCCGGTGGCCTGCGCCTTGTCGGCAGGGACGTTCACGCGGTTGACGAGCTTCAGGCCGATCACGTCGATGTAGAAGGCCAGCAGCGCGTCCAGGTCGGCGCAGCAGATGCCGACCTCCATCGGCACCGTCATTCGCAGGGGGGCATTCATGCTCTCTCCCCCAGGTCGGCCAGCACGTCTTCCAGCCCGGCCACGACTTCCTCGGTGTCCGCGAACGCGGCGCGCTCCAGCACCTTGGAAATGCTGGGCGAAGCCTCGCCGCCGGTCACGCGCTTGACGGGCTGGTCCAGCCAGTCGAAGTAGCGGCGCTGGATTTCGTCGGCCAGCATCGCGCCGTAGGACGTGCCGCGCGCGCCTTGTTCCACGATCAGCACGTTGTTGGTCTTCCGGATGCTGGCGCCGATGGTGTCCCAGTCCAGGCTGGCGCGGTCCAGGGTGCGCAGATCGATGACTTCCGCGTCCACGCCGGCCTCTTCCGCGGCCTTCAGCGCGCGGCTGACCATGGAGAGGTAGGTCAGGATGGTGACCTTGCCGCCCTCGCGGCGCACGCGGGCCTTGCCGAACGGGATGGCATAGTCCAGGTCGTCCGCGGGCACTTCGCCCGAGGAGGCGTACAGGTCCACGTGCTCGATCACCAGCACCGGGTCCTTGGAGGCCAGGGCGGTGTTCATCAGCCCGACGTATTCATAGGGCGTGGACGGCGCGACGATGCGCCAGCCCGGCGCCGTGGCGAAGATGCCGGCCGGATCCATCGAGTGCTGAGAGCCGTAGCCCGTGCCCATCGCGACCTTGGTGCGCAGCACGAAGGGCACGTCGATGTCGCCGCCGAACATGTGGCGGGCCTTGCCGATCTGGTTGAAGATCTGGTCGGCCGCGACCCACATGAAGTCGGGGTACATGAATTCCACCACCGGCTTGTAGCGGCCGTCCATGGCCAGGCCGCCGCCCAGGCCGGCGAAGGCGTTCTCGGAAATGGGGGTGCCCAGCACGCGGTCGGGGTACTTGTCCTTCAGGCCGCGCGTGGCGCCGTTGGTGCCGCCCTTCAGGCGGTGCACGTCCTCGCCCAGCACGACCACGCCGCCGTCGGTTTCCATGCGGCGGTCCAGCACGTCGGCCACGGCGTCGACGAACTTGCGCTCGACCGACTGGCCGGCGTAGTCGGCGGCTTCCTGGTAGCGCAGGCCGGCCAGCTCCGAGCCGTCGCTGCGCAGGCCCACGTCCCGGAAGTCGGGACTGGGCCACAGGTCGGCGCGCACGCGGCGCTTGCCGCCGTCGGCGGTTTCCGTCAGGCGGCCGGACACCTCCTTCATCACTTCCTTGCAGCGCTGGCGCAGCGCGTCAACCTCGGCCTGGGCGATCAGCCCGCGGCCGATCATTTCGGCGGCGATCCGGTCCAGCGGATCGCGGCGGCGCCATTGCGCCTCCTCGTCCTTGCTGCGGTAGCCGAAGGCGCTGCCGGGGAAGGGACCGTTCTGGTGGAAGAAGCGGTACACGTCCACTTCGACGATGGTGGGACCCTTGCCCGCGCGCATGTGGGCCACGGCCTCGGACATGGCCAGGTAGACCGCCAGCGGATCCATGCCGTCAACCTGCCAGGACGGAATGTTGAAGGCCTGGCCGCGCGCGGAGAGGCGCGGCTCGGCGGTCGATTCCTCCACCGTGGTCGAGACGGCGTAGCGATTGTTCTCGATGAAGAAGCACAGCGGCGTCTTCCAGGCCGCGGTGAGGTTCATGGTTTCCAGCACGGAGCCGATGTTCACCGCGCCGTCGCCGAAATAGGTCACGGCCACGCGGTCGGTGCCCGCATGCTTGTGGGCCCAGCCGGCGCCGGCCGCCAGCGGCACGCCGCCGCCCACGATGGCGTTGGTGCCCAGCGCGCCGGCTTCGAGCCAGCGCAGGTGCATGCTGCCGCCGCGGCCGCGGCAATAGCCCTGGGCCAGGCCCATGATCTCGGCCAGCGTTTTCTGCAGCACCTCGTCGATGGCGGGCGTGAGCGGATTGCGCGGGTCCAGGCCCAGCGGGGCGACGTGCTGCAGCGCCTTGGCCAGGAACTGATGGTGGCCGCGGTGCGAGCCGTTGATCTGGTCGCCGGCGCCCAGCGCCAGCACGGAGCCGACCGCGCCGCCTTCCTGGCCCACGGACGAGTGCGCGGGGCCATGCACCAGGCCTTCCGCGGCCAGGTCCAGCACGGCCTCTTCGAAGGCGCGGATCCAATGCAGCTGGGTCAGCATGGTGCCCAGCAGGGCGGGATCCGCCTGTTGCCAGTCCTTGGCTTCGACCGTCAGTTGCCGCCAGGGCGCTTGGGAGCCAAGCGGTTGGTAGGTGGCCATGAATGAATCTCCAGAATGTGGGTAAGCGTCTTGCGGTTAGAGGTAGCTGTAGCGGCTCCAGCCGCCGTCGGCCACCAAGGTGTGTCCGGTGATGTAGGCGGCCTGGCGCGTAGCCAGGAACACCGCCAGGTCGGCCATCTCGGCCGGCTGCGCCAGGCGCCGCAGCGGCGTGCGCTGCTTGAGGCGTTCGGGGTCCAGGCGGCCGCGCGCGGCCAGATCGCGCACCAGGTCCGTTTCCACGTAGCCCGGCGCCAGCGCGTTCACGCGCACGCCCGAGGGCCCCCATTCCACGGCGAGCGTCTCGGTCAGCAGCACGACCGCGCCCTTGGTGGCGCAATAGGCGGCGCGGTCGGGCGCGGCCACCACGCCATACATGGAGGCCAGGTTGATGATGGCTCCCGAACCGGCGGGCACCATGCGGCGGCCGGCGGCCTGGGCGCAAAGGAACACGCCGGTCAGGTTGATGTCCACGGCGCGGCGCCATTCGTCCACGCTGACTTCCAGCGTCGGCTTGTTGGCGGATACCCCGGCGTTGTTGACCAGCACGTCGATGCGGCCATAGGCCTGCTCGACCTGGGCGAAGGCGCGTTCGACGGCATCGGCGTCGGTGACGGAAGCCTGGCAGGCCAGGGCCTCGGCGCCTTGCGCCGCCAGTCCGGCGACGGCCTCGTCCAGCGCGGCGGCGTCCATGTCCAGCAGCGCGACGCGCGCGCCCTGGCGCGCGAACGCCTGCGCCGTGGCCAGGCCGATGCCCTTGGCGCCGCCGGTGATCACGACGGCCTGGCCGCGCAGCTCGGAATGGAGGGGTTCGTTGGTGTTGTCCACGATATGTGCCTGTAATGAGAGGGGCGCCGGCGGTCAGACCGCCAGCCATTCCTGGACGACGTCCTGGCGCTCATGCAGCTGCGCGGGCGGTCCTTCGAAAACGATGCGGCCATGGCCCATCACGCTCACGCGGGTGGAAACCTTGAGCGCGATGGTCAGCTTCTGCTCCACCAGCAGGACGGAAACGCCGCGCTTGTGGATGTCGCGGATCACGTCGGCGATCACTTCCACGATCTTCGGCGCCAGGCCTTCGGTGGGTTCGTCGATCAGCATGACCTTGGGGTTGCCGAGCAGCGAGCGGCACATGGTCAGCATCTGCTGTTCGCCGCCGGACAGATTGCCCGCCTTGGTGCCGCGGCGCTCCTTCAGGCGCGGGAAGTAATCGAACATCTGGTCCACCGACCAGAAGGGCGCGTCGCCGCGCTTGGGCTGTTCGCCCATGCGCAGGTTCTCGTCCACGGTCAGGTTGGCGAATACCTCGCGTTCCTCGGGCACGAAGCCCAATCCGGCGCGAGCGATCTCGAAGGGACGCTTGTTGGTGATGTCGCGGCCTTCGATGGAGATGCTGCCGCCGGTCACGTCCACCAGCCCCATGATGCTCTTCATGGTGGTGGAGCGGCCCGCGCCGTTGCGTCCGAGCAGGCTCACGACTTCGCCGCGGCCGATCGACAGGTCGATGCCGTGCAGGATGTGGCTCTTGCCGTAGTGGGCATGCACGCCCCGCAGGCTCAACAGGGGAGCCGTTCCGTTCGTCGGGGTGCTCATACCATTTCCTCTCCCAGGTAGGCTTCGCGCACGCGGGCGTCGCCGCGGATGTCGGCCGGCGTGCCGGTGGCCAGGATCTCGCCGTAGACCAGTACGCTGATGCGATCCGCCAGCGAGAACACCACTTGCATGTCGTGCTCCACGATCAGCAGGGTGCAGTCGCGCGTGACGTCCTTGATCAGCTCGACGGTGTAGTCGACTTCGTGCTGGGACATGCCCGCCATGGGCTCGTCCAGCAGGATGACCTTGGGACGCGAGGCCAGCGTCATGCCGATCTCCAGCGAACGCTGTTCGGAATAGTTCAGGTCTCCGGCCGCCGTGTTCTGCTTTTCCGTCAGCCGCACCTTCTCCAGCAGGCGGTCCACGTCTTCGTTCACGGCGCGATTGCGCGCGATCGGCCGCCAGAAGTTGTAGACCAGGCCGTGCATGCGCAGGACCGCCAGACGCAGGTTCTCGCGCACCGACAGACGCGGGAACACGTTGGTGATCTGGAACGAGCGGGCCAGGCCCAGGCGGTTGATGCGCTCAGGGGCCAGGCCGCCGATCGGGCGCGACCGCAGGCTGATGTCGCCCGAGGTCGGCGCGAACGAGCCCGACATCAGATGGAACAGGGTGGACTTGCCCGCGCCGTTGGGACCGATGACGGCGTGGCGCTCGCCCGCCTCCACCTTCAGGTTCACGCCGCGGATGATCTGCGCTTCGCCGAAAGACTTGCGCACGTCGGTCAGGGTCAGGATGTCGTGGCTCATTTCGCGGCCTCCAGCTTGGGTGCGGCTTCGGCGTCGTCGCGCCACAGGGCCAGCGCCCAGCGGCAGGCCGCGAGGCCCACGGCGAACAGCGCCAACGGAATCAGCCAGGTGGACGCCGCCAGGGGCGCCCAGTCTTGTCCGAACAGCGGGATGGCAGGCCAGCCCGCGTCGGGGTTCATCGCCAGCAGGGAACGGTAGTCGCGGGCGAACATGCGCTGCAGCATTTCCACCGTGAAGACCGTGGCGCAGGTCAGCAGCAGGCCGGCCGCGACCGACACCGCCGCGCGCGGCAGCCAGCGGCCCAGGCCCAGCTCGCGCAGCGACTTGGCGGCGCGCTGCACCAGGCCGACCAGGCCGTCCGGCACGAACAGCATCACGAGCACGAAGAGAATCCCCTGGTACAGCAGCCACGATCGCGTGATGTCGGCCAGCGTCTGCGACAGGAAAGTCAGGATGGAAGCGCCCAGCACGGGCCCCAGGAACGCGTTGACGCCGCCGATGTAGGCGAACAGCACCGCGTCGGTGGACAGCTTGACCTCGAACAGTACGTAGTTGCCGGCCTCGATGTTCAAGGCCTGCAGGCCGCCCGCGATGCCGGCGAACATGGCCGACAGCGCGAACACCATGGTCTTGAGCGTGTGCGGGCGGTAGCCCAGGTAGCGCAGGCGGTGGGC
>NZ_JBLZXF010000060.1:0-10859 GCF_050285585.1 Achromobacter sp.
CGACGCTTTCCGCGCCTTCGCAGATAGCGGTTTTCAGGCCGCCCGCATGAATCAGGATGTGGTCGGCGTAGAACTGCGCGCTGGCCTGGGCGGCCTGGCACGCCTCGCCTTCCAGGCCGCCGCCGAGCGCGGCGCGCAGGCGCAGGCCGTGCATCCAGGCGCCGGCCACGGTTCCCCACAATTCGAGGTAGGCGGCGGCGCCCGCGTGGGCGCCGCGCGGGTCTTCGGCGCCGTGGGCCAGCAGCCAATCGATGGCGGCGCGCAGATGGACGCAAGCGTGTTCGAGGCGCTCGCCGAATGCGCGCGAGGCCGCCGCGCCTTCCTGGAGGGCGCGGGCCAATTGCCGGATTTCGTCCAGCAGGCCGCCGGCCTGCGCGCCCCGGTCCCGAAGGGTTTTGCGGCCCAGCAGGTCGTTCGCCTGGATGGCCGTGGTGCCTTCGTAGATGGTCAGGATGCGGGCGTCGCGATAGTACTGGGCGGCCCCGGTTTCCTCGATGAAGCCCATGCCGCCGAAAACCTGGACTGCGTCGTAGGTGATCCGCTGCGCGTTCTCGGTGAACCAGCCCTTCATGACGGGGATCAGCAGTTCCACGCGCTCGCGGGCCTGCCGGCGGGTTTCGGGCTGGCCGGCGGCGTGCGCCTCGTCCCTGCGCATGGAGATGTACATGCCCAGCGCGCGCATGGCCTGGATGCGGCTTTTCATGGCAAGCAGCATGCGGCGGACGTCGGGATGGCGCAGGATGGTTCCGCCCCGTTCTTCCTCGCCGACGATACGCCCCTGGACGCGCTCCCGCGCGTACCAGACGGCATGCTGGTAGGCGCGCTCGGAAATGGCCAGGCCCTGGTTGCCGACCGAGAAGCGCGCCTCGTTCATCATGATGAACATGGTCTTCAGGCCCTCGTTGCGCTCGCCGACGAGGTAGCCGATGGCGCCTGCGTCCGCGCCGAACTGCATGACGGCGGTGGGGCTGGCATGGATGCCGAGCTTGTGTTCCAGCGCGGTGCAATGCACGTCGTTGCGCGCGCCGAGGGTACCGTCGGAGTTCACCAGGTATTTGGGCACGGCAAACAGCGACAGGCCTTTGGCGCCGGCGGGGGCGTCCGGAAGCCGGGCCAGCACGAGGTGGATGATGTTGGCGGCCAGGTCGTGGTCGCCGTAGGTGATGAAGATCTTCTGTCCGGAGATGGCATAGCTGCCATCGGCTTTTGGGATGGCCCGGGTTTTGACGGCGGCCAGGTCCGAGCCCGCGGCGGGTTCGGTGAGGTTCATGGTGCCGGTCCATTCCCCGCTGATCAGCCTGGGCAGGAGCTGTGCTTTCAAGGCTGGGTCGGCCGCGCTCAGGAGCGTCTCGATGGCGCCGCTGGTGAGCATGGCGCAGAGGGCGAAGCTGGGGTTGCAGGCGTGCCAGATTTCTTCGGTCAGGGTGGACAACACATAGGACAGGCCCTGGCCGCCGTATTCCTCGGGCTGGCGCAGGCCGTTCCATCCCCCTTCGCAGAAGGCGCGATAGGCGTGCTGGAAGGCGTCGGGCACGCGCACCGCGCCGTCCTGCAGCCGGCAGCCCTCAAGGTCTCCCGCGCGATTGATCGGGTCCAGCACGCTTTGCGCGAATTTGCCGGCTTCGAGCACGACCGAGCGCACCAGGCTGGCGTCCAGCGAGGATCCGCAATCCTCCAGATGCGCGTCCAAGGGGAAAACCGAAGCCGCGAGGAACTCGATGTCGTGCAGGGGGGCGTGGTACTGGCTCATGGGTGATGTTGATTCAGAAATAACGTTATGGCGCGGCATCTTGGGAGAAACGCGCGCCCAGGCTGGCGTACCACGGGCCGCCCAGCCGGCAGGCCGGATCCAGCAGCGTGCCGTCGATGCGGCCATCCTTCATGCATGACTCGGCGATGCTGAAGTGGACGACTTCGCCGATCAAGAGACGCGTGGCCCGGGCGCCGAAAACCAGCACCTCGGACAGTCGGCATTCCAGCCTTGTCGGGCTCAGCGCGACGCCCTGGGGCCGCACGCGGCGGCTCGGCACCATCTCGATGTCCAGCAGGGCGGCTTCGTCGATATGGGGCGGGAAGTGGCCGGAGGTGGCATGCATCGCGGCAATCTGGGCGACGGTGACGAAATTGACGACGAACTCTTCGGTTTCCTGGATGTTGACGACGGTGTCTTTGTCCTGGCCCTGGTGCTGGCTGATGCTCAGGGCGATCAGCGGAGGATCCGTCGAAACCAGGGTGTAGAAGCTGAAGGGCGCCAGGTTGCGCTGGCCCGCCCGGTTCAGGGTGGAGACCCAGGCGATCGGCCGGGGGACCAGGCAGGAGGCCAGCAGGCGGTAGGTTTCGCGCGCGCTCAGGTCCTCGGCGTCGCGGCCCACGTGCGTGTCCATTCAGCGTTCGTCCATATGGGTCAGGCGGACGGGGTAGCGGACATACCTGGCGTCCGGATCCGTGCCGAACAGGCCGCGCGCGCGCATGTGCGGGGAGGCATGCAGCGCCAGGGGCGCTTCCACCCGCGTCGCGGGGATGTCGGCGGCCTCCAGGCGCGCGAGGAGGTCCGGCGCCGCCATGCGGCCGACGCGGCGGGCGATCGCGTCGTTGATTTCGCCCGCCCGTTCCTCGCGCTCCCGGTAGGTGGCGTCCGGCGCGTCGGAGCGCGGCAGCGGCAAGGCCTGCCGCAGGCGCAGCCAGAAGTGGTCTTCCAGCGCCGCGATCGCGACGAAGGCGCCGTCCTGGGTCTGGAACACGCCGTAGGCGGGCTTGTTCAATACGTCCTGGCGCTGCGCGGCCAGCGTGGACTTGCCCGCGGCCGCGAACTGGCCCAGCCGGGGGTTCATCCACTGCGCGACGCAATCCGTGAGCGACACGTCCAGATGCTGGCCGCGGCCGGTGTGCTGGCGCTGCATCAAGGCGGCCAGCGTGCTGGACAGCGCGTACATGGCGCCGCAGAGGTCGGCGACGGGGAGGCCGGCGGCCGCGGCCGGCATCGCCGGGTCGCTGCCGGCCAGGGCCAGCGCGCCGGCCGTGGCGAGATAGTTGATGTCGTGGCCGGGCCGCTGCGCATAGGGGCCGGTCTGGCCGTATCCGCTGAGGGAAACATAGACCAGCCCGGGGTTGAGCCGCGCGGCCTCGTCGTAGCCCAGGCCCAGCCGCGCCATCACGCCGGGGCGGAATCCTTCGATCAGGACGTCGCTGCGGGCGATGAGGTCGCGGGCGGCGTCCAGGCCTTCGGCCTGCTTCAGGTCCAGCATGACGCATTGCTTTCCGCGGTTGACGGACTCGAACACGCCGGGATACAGCCGGCGCGCATTGTCGCCGTGGGGAGGGCGTTCGATTTTCGTGACGCTGGCGCCGAGTTCCAGCAGGTTCTGCGTCAGGAAAGGACCGGGCAGCAATTCGGAGAAATCGGCAACGGCTATGCCGGCCAGGGGCAGGGCGTGGGAACGGGACATCGCGTGGCTCGTGCGCAGGGGAGTCGGAGGGGGAAAGAAACGGCCCTAGTCCAGCTTGACGTTGGCTTCTTTCACGACGTTGCCCCACTTGATGGACTCCTCGCGCACGAACGCGTTGAAATCCGCGCTGTTCTTCTTCAGCGGCACGCCGCCGAATCCGATCAGCCGCGAGGCGATCTGCGGATCGTCGATCGCCTGGGCGAACGCCTTTTCGAGTTTCGCGGCCACGGGCTCGGGCGTTCCCGCCGGCACGAAGACGCCCATCCAGGAGATCGAGGTCGCGCCCGGATAGCCGAGTTCGGCCAGCGTGGGGAGATCGGGGAAGGTCGGCAGGCGCGTTTCGCCCGTTACGGCCAGGGCGCGGATCTTGCCGCTCTTGATGAAGGCTTCGGTCGACACCGGGTAATCGAAAGACAGATCGACCTGGCCGCCGATCAGGGCGGTGATCGAGGGCGCGCTGCCCTTGAACGGGATGTGGCTGAACTTCACGCCGACGATGGACTGGAAGAGCTCGGAGGCCAGGTGCGTGCCGGTGCCCGCGCCCGCGCTGGAGGTATTCAGCTTGCCGGGATTGGCCTTGGCATAGGCGATGAGCTTGTCCAGGGTGTCGTACGGCCGGGATTCATTGACGACGACGATGTTCGGGATGGCGGTCAGCCCCTGGACGGCCGTGAGCGCCTTGTCCGGGCGGCTGCCGGTGTTGTAGATCAGGGGGTTGGTGACCTGCGTGCCCTGCGTGCCGAGGAAGATGGTGTAGCCGTCCGGCTTGCTGTTCGCCGCGTACTCGGCGCCGATGTTGCCTCCCGCGCCGGCGCGGTTCTCGATGATGATGGGCTGGCCGAGCAGTTCGGCCGCGCGCGCGCCCACCGTGCGCGCGACGTTGTCGGTGATGCCCCCCGCGGTGAACGGCACGATGAACCGGATGGGGCGGTCTGGGAAGGCGGCGTCCGCGGACGCGGTGGCGGGAGCGAGGGACATCGCGGCGGCGATGGCGGCCAGGGCGCCGGTGACACGTTTGATGAACATGGGAAGTCTCCTATATATCGGTGCGCTATCTGCTGTAGCGCGTGTTGAAACGCGTTATCGGCCGGTGGCGATCAAGACGGCATCCAGCGCGATAGCGCCCTCGGTGCTGACGAGTACGGGGTTCAGGTCCAGCTCCTTGACGTCGTGTGGGCCCTGCGTCACGAAGTCGGACACGGCCAGCAGCAGCCGCTCCAGCGCCGCGATATCGACGGCAGGCTGGCCGCGGCATCCCTTCAGCAGCTGGTGGCAACGGGTCTCTTCGATCATCTGGCGGGCGTCGGCCGGCGTCAGCGGCAACAGCCGGCGGCTGACGTCCTTGAAGACTTCGACGTAGACGCCGCCCAGGCCGAAGGTCATGACATGGCCGAACAAGGCGTCCTCGTGCACGCCGACCAGGGTTTCGACGCCGCGCTGGGTGATCATCTGCTCGATCAGGATGCCGTCGATGACCGCCTGCGGGCAGGCCTGGCGCGAATTCGCCATGATCAGCTCCCAGGCTTCGCGGACTTCCTGCGGGGTGCGCAGCCCCACGATGACGGCGCCGATGTCCGATTTGTGCAGGATCTGCGCGCTGACGATCTTGGCCACGACGGGGCCGCCGCATTGCGCGGCCGCTTCCAGCGCTTCCTCGGGGCTGCGGCAGAGGCGACCGAACGGCACGGCGATGCCGGCCTGGCTCAGCAGCTGCTTGGCATCATGCTCGATGAAGGTCCGCGGCGCCGGCGCGCTTGCGGGCGGGGCGGGGCGGCTCATGATGGACGGCGTCCAGTGGCGGTCGAAGGCCCGGGAGGCGATGCCGTAGCCGTTCCATTTCGACAGCGCCTTGACGGATTTTCCCAGCGTCCGCACGGGCGTCATGCCCGCGTCGACCAGGCATTGGTAGCCGGTGCCGAGCTTGTCGCTCATCCAGACCGGCACGATGGGGATCCCGATTTCGCCCTGTACCTTGACGAGGTTCCGGCAGGCGGCCAGCGTGGTGTCGCCGTACTCCATGGGAATCGGATACAGCACGACGTCGACGTTCGGATCGCGGGCCACGCACAGCAGCGACCCGTAGCTGATGTCGCTCTGCACCAGGATTTCCGCGGTGGTGTCGACGGGGTTGTCGATGGCGGCGTAGCTGGGCAGGAGCCCGGCCAGGGCCTCGCGGGTGCCGGGATCGAACTCGGCGAGCGTCAGCCCGGCGCTGCCCAGCATGTCGGCGGCAAGCGCGACGGTTCCGCCGGAGAACGAGTAGAGCGCGGTGCGCACGGGGCGCGCGGGGATGCCGCGCGCCAGCAGCGCCGCGGTATCGATCAGCTCGTCGATATCGTCGACTTCGATGATCCCCAATTGCCTGAAGGCCGCGCTGTTCACGTCCGCGCTGCCCGACAGGGCGGCGGTATGGGACTGCGTGGCCTTCACGCCATAGGCGGATTTGCCCACCTTCAGCGCCACGATGGGCTTGCCCTGGCGCGCGGCATTCAAGGCCGCGGCGGCGAAGCGGGGCGCGTCGTTGATGCCTTCGAGCAGGGTGACGATGACCTTGATCTCGGGCAGGCCGACCATGTGGTTGATGTAGTCGCTGGCGGTCAGGTCGACCTCGTTGCCGCTGGAGCACCACAGGCCGATGCCGACGCCGCGACCGCTGGCCTGCAGGAAGGTGCGGCCCAGCCCGCCGCCCTGCGTGACCAGCCCGATGGGGCCGGGCAGGCGGTCGTACTGGAAGGCGGGCGAAAACGTGAAGCCCAGCCCGCGGTTGTTGTTGGTCATGCCCGGGCAGTTGGGGCCGTAGATCCGAATGCCCGTTTCCCGCACGATGGCGCGCATCTGCTCTTCGAGCTGCCGGCCGGCCTCGCCGGTTTCCCCGAAGCCGGAAGTCAGCACGATGGCGAACTTGACGCCGAGCCTGCCGCAGTCCGCCAGCACGCTGACCGCCGCAGCCGCGGGGACCACTACGATGGCGGCCTCCGGCGCATAAGGCAGATCCAGCACGGAGCGATAGGCGCGCCGGCCCATGACCGAATCCTTGGTCGCATTCACCAGGAACAGTTCGCCCGTGTAGCGGGAGTGCTCGACGATGTTGGACAGCGCGCGCTGGCCGATGCTCGCGGGCCGGTCGGAGGCGCCGATGAGGACGAGCGAGCGGGGATCGAACAAGGGGGCGAGGTCAGGAAACATTCAAAGTCCTTTGTGCGCATTCGGCTGGTTTGCCGATGGCTTGCGAAAGCTGTTGTTTATACGACGTGTCGGATACTAATTCGAGGTTTTGCATTTGGTCAATAGAAAAAAATTCGACATTTCGTCAATCGATACGATATTATGAATTTAACAAAGCCGTTCCCCAGGGGGAAACGCCGGGCCAGAACCGGCGCGGCGCCAGGCGGATCAACGCGGCGGCATGCCTGCCGCCCAGGGCTCCACAAGAGGAAAAACATATCCATGGACTTGAGAATTGCAGGAAAGGTCGCGCTGGTAACCGGATCCGGCCGCGGCATCGGCGCGCAGACGGCGCGGGTGCTGGCCGAAGAAGGGGCGCGGGTGGTCATTACCGATATCGATGGGCAGACCGCGGCCGCCACCGCGCAGCGTCTGCGCGAAGACGGATACGAGGCCATCGGCGTGCAATGCGACGTTTGTTCCAAGGAGCAGGTCGCCGCCATGGTCGACGCCGCCGCCACGGCCTTCGGCGGCGTGGACATCCTGGTCAATAACGCCGGCTTCACGCGCGACAAGTATCTGGGAAAGATGGCCGAGTCGGACTGGGACTCGGTGGTGGACACCATCCTGAAGGGCGCATTCCATTGCACGCGGGCCGTGCTGCCGGGAATGATGGAGAAGAAATGGGGGCGCGTGATCAACATCGCCTCGCGGTCGATCTTCGGCAATCCGGGCCAGACCAACTACACCACGGCCAAGCTGGGCCTGGTGGGTTTTACCCGGGCACTGTCGCTGGAGCAGGCGAAGTTCGGCATCACGGTCAACGCGATCGCGCCGGGTTTCATCGAGACGGAACTGATGCAGTCCCTGCCTTCCTACCCCATGCTGCGCGACGCGGCGCTGGCCAGGAATCCGGTCGGGTTCCTGGGGCAGCCGGACGACATCGCTTCGTCGGTCGCGTTCATCGCTTCGGAACATGCACGCTATATCACCGGCGTCACCCTGTACGTGACGGGCGGTCGCTACTCGTCGTGAAAACCACAACCTTGATCATGAAATGGCCGCATAGAGGACAACATGGATTTTGATTTCGATTCGAACCAGCTGGCATTGCGCGACAGTATCAAGCGCTACATGAAGGCCGAGATCGGCCCGCGCATCGCCGCCTGCGAGGCCGACCGGCGCATCCCGCTGGACGTGCTGCAAGGGCTGGCCCAGTTCGGTTATATCGGCGGGCTGTTGCCCGAGGACGATGGCGGGTTCGACCTGGACTTCGTCACCTGGGCGATGATGATAGAGGAGGCGGGATACTGCTGGGGCTCGTTGCGCACCATCCTCAACATCACCAACATCTTCCTGCGCCTGGTCAACGCCTACGGAACGCCGGCGCAGAAAGCGGCCTTCCTGCAGCCGGTGCTGGCATCGACCCGCAACGTCTGCGTCGCGATCAGCGAGCCCAATCACGGCTCGAACGTGGCGGGCATCGAGTTCAAGGCCGAGGACCGCGGCGACCACTACCTGCTGACCGGCAACAAGCTGTGGATAACGAACGGCGTGAACGCCGACTATGCCATCGTGCTGGCGCGCACGTTCAGCCCGGCCTGCGAAGGCAAGCTGTCGCTGTTCCTGGTGGACCGCGAGCAATCGCCGTACGAAGCCCGTCTGGTGGACAAGATGGTCCTGAAGGCATCCGGCACCGCCGAACTCGGCTTCGACGGCGTGCGCGTGCCCAAGGAGAACCTGCTCGGAACCGAGGGCGGGGCCTTGAAAACCATGTTGACCGGCCTGAACTACGGACGCCTGAACATCGCGATGGGCGCGGTGGGCGCGGCGCAGGCGGCGCTGGACCTGTCCATTGAATATGCCAAGACGCGCCGCCAGTTCGGCCGCCCCATCGGCGAGTTCCAGCTCATCCAGAAGCACATCGTGGACATGATGGTCCGGACGGAAGCGGCGCGCGCATTGGGCTACAAGGCCGCCGTGGCCGTTCAGAAGGGGTTGCCCGCGCGGGTCGAATGCTCGATCGCGAAACTGTACGGCGCCGAAGCCGCCCATGAAGTCGCCAAGATCGCGCTGAGCGTGCATGGCGGGCTGGGCTACTCGACGGAGTATCCGCTGGAGCGCATTTTCCGCGACACCAGCGGCGGCACGATCCCCGAGGGCACGGCGGAGGTCCAGACGCTTATCGTCGGCCGCGAAGTGCTGGGGCTGTCCGCCATCAACGCCGCGGGGGCCGCGCAATGATGTCCGCGCATACCGATACGCCGACGCCCGCCGCGCTGGAAGCTCTGCGGTACTACTGGGACGACCTGCCGCCGGGCCTGTCGGTCGACACGGCGGCGCGCACCATCACGGAAGCCGACGTGGCGGCGTTCGCGGGGCTGAGCGGGGACTACAACCGCCTGCACACGGATGCGGTTTACGCGGCCGGGACCAAGTTCGGCCAGCGGATCGCGCACGGCATGCTGGTCGGTTCGATCATGTCCGGATTGAACACGCGCACGGTGCTGAACCAGTGCCTGGAGCCTTCGATCCTGGGCTTGCTGGAAATGTCGTACCGCTTCGCCAAACCGGCGTTCGTGGGCGACACGATCAAGGTCCGCGTCACCGTCACGGATCGGCGCGCGACCAGCGACCCCGCCCGGGGTGTCGTGGAATTCGACCGCGAAGGCATCAATCAGGACGGCGTGACGGTCTGCATCTGCAAGGTCAAGATGCTGGTCGCCCGCCGCGCGCAACAGTCCGTCGACAACACAGTGGAGGCATGAATGATAAAGACCGAGATCGGATACACCACACCGGAAACCATCACGGTGCGCGGCAAGAACCTGGCGACGGAACTACTGGGCAAAGTCGATTTCATCGACATGATGCTGCTGACCATTTTCAATCGCGTGCCCAGCGCCGCCGAGAAAGCCATGGTCAACCATATCCTGGTCACCGCGTGCGACCACGGCCTGACGCCCAGCGCCATGAGCGCCCGCCTGACCTTCCTGGGCGCGCCGGAGGCCATGCAGGCGGCGGTGGCGGCGGGCTTGCTGGGCGCCGGCAGCGTCTTCCTGGGCACCACGCAGAACTGCGCGGAGATGCTGGCCGCGGGCGCGCAGGGCTTGTCCGAAGCGCCCGACGATGCCGAGTGCGACGCGGCCGCGCGCGCCATGATCGGCGCCAGCCGCGAAAAGAAACAGCCCATCTACGGGATCGGCCATCCCATACACGTCAACGGCGATCCGCGGGTCCCGACGCTGCGCGAGCTGGCGCAGGAACTCGGCTACTACGGCAAGCACTGGCGGCTCATGAACGCGGTGCCGCGCGTGTTCCTGCAGGACCGCAACCGGAACCTGCCCATGAACGTGGTGGGCGCGATCGGCGCGATCATCTGCGACATGGGGCTGGATCCCATGATCGCGCGCGGCCTCATGCTGGTCGGGCGCGCGGGCGGCCTGGTGGCGCATTTGTACGAAGAGCGCGAGCACCCCATCGGCCAGGAAATCTGGGACCTGGTGCTGGCTCAGGACGAGCGCAATGTTGCCCCTGCTCGTTGACATCGGCTACACTTCCGACGCCGAATAAAGGGATGCGTGGCGGCTGCCCGCCACGCGGAATCACGGCGTCTCATCGCTCCAGTTCAAAGAAAACACCGCCTCTTAACTTGCCGCGCTCGCGCCGCGGGCCGATGGCAACTCCAGGTAATCGAGCGTTATATGCCGACCTTCGTTAGCGCCGCCGCCCGCGCCATGGCGGTATTTGAAGTCTTTGCCCGAGAAAAAAGAGAGCTCTCCAATTCCGATCTGGCCCGGCTGCTGGATCTCGCCGACAGCAGTTGCCTGGACCTGCTGTATACGCTGCACAAGCTGGGTTACCTCTTGCGCACCCAATCGCGGCGCTATTACCCGACCGGAAAGCTGGCCCTCGCGGTCCAGCAGATAAGCACGGTCGATCCCATCATCCACGCCACCCGCGAAGTGCTGGAACAGCTGGCCGAGCAGACCGGCGAAACCGCCTACATCGGACGCATCGACGGCGCCGCCGTCAAGGTCGTCGCCGTGCGCGACGGCAAGTATCCGCTGCGGTACATCCTGGCCCTGGGAGAACGCATCGCGCTGCATGCGTCCGCCATGGGCAAGGCGCTGCTCGGCGGCCTGCCCGAAGAGGCCGCGCGCAAGCTCCTTACCGCCAAGCCGTTGCGCAAAGTGACGTCCGCCACCGTCGTCGAACCCGATGCGCTGCTGGCCGAGATCGGCGCGA
>NZ_JBLZXF010000061.1:0-10709 GCF_050285585.1 Achromobacter sp.
ACGTAGGCGGCCGGCGTGCCCAGCAGGATGATGCCCAGGAACAGGATGATGAAGTTGATCAGGTTCAGGTCGAGCGAACCGCCGTCCATGAAGTGGAAGACCACGTAGGCCACGCCCAGCGCGCCGATCAGCAGGCTCAGGATGCGGCTGTTGTTCAGGCGCGAGGCCAGGGTGCCCTTTTCGAGCAGGTCCTCGGCGGCGTTGGACGAGCCAGCGTCGCGGTCGATGGCCGGATCCACTTCGATGACCTTCTCGCCCTTCTTCGGATGCAGCCAGGCATTGAGCAGCGGCAGCGTGACGATGATGACCAGGCTGGTGATCAGCATGGGCATCGAGAAGATGGTCTCCGACAGCGGGATCGTGCCCATCTGCTTGGCGGTGGGGTGGTTGGGCGTGGCCACCAGCACGGGAATGCTGGCCGACAGGCCCAGGCCGTACATGGTGAAGCCGCTGTAGGCGGCGGCAATGATCAGCGGATAGTGCACGCCCTTGACCTTGAGCGCCAGCTTCTTGGCGACGATGCCGCCGATGACCAGCCCGAAACCCCAGTTCAGGTAGCTGCCGATGCCGCCGACCAGCGTCGCCACGATGATGGCGGTGTGCGGCTTGTGCACGTGGCTGACGATGCGGTTGAGCATGCGGTCGGTGAGCGGCGCGGTGGCCAGCACGTATCCCATGGCCAGGATCACGGCCATCTGGGTCGTGAAGGCCAGGAGGCTCCAGAAGCCATTGCCCCAGGCGCGGGTAATGTCGCCCAGGCCCTTGCCTTCGACGCCCATGGCCAGAAGCACGGTAAGCAAGGTCAGCGCGATCGCGAAGACGAAGGGATCGGGCAGATACTTGCGCATCAGCTCCGTGAAGAATGAAGCCAGTTTATTCATGGTGCCTCCAACAAACTCCGGTAAGGCTAAGTTTTCTCGTGTCTTGCGCCGTCCGGCGCCGGGTGCCGGCGGGGGCGGGTGGGACGATAGGTTTTCTTTGTGTGGTTGGGCTCGTGGCCCGATGGCGGCGGTGGCGGAAAGCCCCGCGCCTTATGTAGTGAATTCTTGCCGGCGCGGCCGTCAGGAGCCGCCGGCCTTGCTGTTGAGCCAGGCGGCGAGCTCGCCCAGCGCGGCGCTCTTTTCGCGCAGCACGCGTTCGCGGCGCTCGGGGCTCCAGGTGTAGAAGCCCTGGCCGCTCTTGGCGCCGATCTGCCCGCTTTCGACCTTGCTTTTCAGGAGCTCGGAGGGTTCGGTGCGGTTTTCCAGGTCTTTGTAGAGATAGCTGGCGATCGCGTAGTGCACGTCGATGCCGTTCATGTCGCGCTGCTCCAGCGGACCGGAAAGCGCCAGGCGGATGCCGAGGCTCCACTTGACCACTTCGTCGATGTCCTCGGCGCTGGCGACGCCTTTTTCCAGCAGCGAGATGGCCTCGCGTGCCAACGCGTGCTGGATGCGGTTGGCGATGAAGCCCGGAATGTCCTGGCGCACCAGCACCGGCCGCTTGCCGGCGAACCGCAGCGTGGCCATCACCCGCGTCACCGTGTCCTCGGAGGTGTCGTCGTTGCGGACGACCTCAACCAGCGGGATGACGTCGGCGGGAGTGAAAAAGTGGGTGCCCACGAAACGGTCGCGGCGCACCACGGCGCTGGCGATCGCGTTGATGGACAGGCCGGAGGTGTTGGTGGCGAAGAGGGTGTGCGCGGGGCAGAGGGAATCGAGCTTGGCGAACAGGCCGCGCTTGAGCTCGAGGTTTTCCGGCACGGCTTCGATGACGAGGTCGCTGTTGCAGGCCGCTTCCAGGCCGGGGGAGACCTGGATGCGCTGCATGGCTTGCTGGACCCGCCCCGGCGCGTAGACGTTCAGCTGGCGGTCGATCGTCTGGAGCGCGCGCTCCAGGGCGCCTTCCATCGGGTCGATGAGGACGATGTTCAGTCCCTTCGAGGCGAAGAGCGCGGCAATGCCGCTGCCCATGGCGCCTGCGCCGACGATGGCGAGATTCTTGAGGGGAGTATCCATGATGGTTCGCTTGGGCTGACACGCCGGGCTTGCGGCGGGCACGCGCGGAACCAGGATGCTTTCCGTCTCTTCCGGGTGTGCCTTCCTGTGCGCCTGGCCAGAAAAATCATTGTGTTCTATATACGAACATTTGTGCGTATATAGAATTTATGAAAGAGATAGTACTAAAAGTCGCTGGGAGTGGACAAATCGGGAATTTTCGGTGTTCGCCTGGTGGACGCGTCGAGGCGGGCAAAGGGAAGGACGGGGAAGCGCCGTACTCTCCCCGCCCCAGGTAGCACGCCGGAAAGACTCAGCCCGAGTTGCGCAGGCCTGCCGCGATGCCGTTGATCGTCAGGTGGATCGCGCGCTGCACGCGCTTGTCGACCTCGGCCTGAGGGTTCTTCTGCGCCGCGCGGTGGCGCCTGATGAGTTCGATCTGCAGGTAGTTCAGCGGGTCGATGTACGCGAAGCGTTCGCGCAGCGAGGCCTGCAGCGTGGGGTTGTCGGCCAGCAGTTCGCGTTGCGTCAGCAGCTTCAGCATGGAGAGCGTGCGCGCGTGCTCGGCGCTGATGACGCCGAAGATACGTTCGCGCAGGCCCCGTTGCGGCACCAGCTGCGCGTAGCGGGCCGCGATCGCCAGGTCGGATTTGGCCAGCACCATTTCCATGTTCGACAGCAGGGTCCGGAAGGCGGGCCAGTCGCGCGCCATTTCGCGCAGCTGGGCCAGGCGGGCGCGCCGCGAGCGCGGCGCATCGGGGGCGCCGGCTTCCAGATAGGCCTCGATGGCCGACCCCATGCCGTACCAGCCGGTCAGCATCAGGCGGCATTGCGCCCAGGAAAAGCCCCAGGGGATGGCGCGCAGGTCTTCGATGTGCTGCCCCTTCTTGCGCGACGCGGGGCGCGACCCGATGTTCAGCCCGGCGATTTCGCTGATGGGCGTGGCGGCGAAGAAATAGTCGGAGAAGCCCGGGGTGTCGTAGACCAGCCCGCGGTAGGTGCGCTGCGCGGCGTCCGACATGAAGGACATGGCCGGGCCGTGATGGGCCATGTGCGCGTCTTCGGCGCTGGTGGCCTCCGCGCGCGGCGCCAGGCTGGACTCCAGCGTGGCGGCGACCAGCAGCTCCAGGTGCCAGCGGCCGACCTCGGCATCCTTGTACTTGCTCTGGATGACTTCGCCCTGCTCGGTCAGGCGGATCTGTCCGGCGACGGTGCCCGGAGGCTGCGCCAGGATGGCGTCGAAGCTCGAGCCGCCGCCGCGTCCCACCGAGCCGCCGCGGCCATGGAACAGGCGCAGCCGCACGTGCCGGGCCGAGAACACGTCCACCAGGGCGCGTTCGGCCTGGTATAGCGACCAGTTGGACGTCAGGAAACCGCCGTCCTTGTTGCTGTCCGAATAGCCCAGCATGACTTCCTGCGCGCCGTTCTGGGCCAGCTTCACGCGCTGGCGGATCTCGGGCAGGTCGAGCCAGGCGGCCATGATGCCGGCGCCGCGCTGCAAGTCGGGAATGGTTTCGAAGAGCGGTACCACCATCAGGCCGTCCTCGGCCGCGATGTCCTGGCCGGCGGGCGCGATCAGGCCGGCCTCTTTTTGCAGCACCATGACTTCCAGCAGGTCGCTCAGCGTTTCGGTGTGCGACACGATGGTCTGGCGCACGGCCTGCTTGCCGTAGCGGGCGCGCCCGGCGGCGGCCGCGCGCAGCACGGCCAGTTCGCGCGTGGTGTCTTCGCTGTAGGCGATCCACGGCGAAGCCAGCGGACGCGCCTGCGCCAGTTCGGCGCGCAGCAGCGCTACGCGCTCGTCCTCGTCCAGCGCCAGGTAGTCCAGCGGCTTGCCGCCCTGCTGCACGCCGGCGCGCGCGAACAGCTCGGCCAGGGCGCGCTCGTGCACGTCGGAGCTCTGGCGCAGGTCGACCGTGGCCAGGTGGAAGCCGAAGACCTCCACGGCCTGCTGCAAGCCGGCCAGGCGCAGCCTGGCGATGGGCGAGCCGTGATGGGCGGCCAGCGATGCTGCAATGACGGCGAGGTCGGCGGACAATTCCCTGGGCGTGTCGTAAGCGGGGGCGGCGACGGTGCTGCGCCGCGCCAGGTCCTGGCCCGTGAGGCGCTGCGCGGTGGCGGCCAGCCGGGCGTACACGCCGACCAGCGCGCGGCGGTAGGGCTCGTCGCGCCGGTGCGGCGAATCGTCGCCGCTGGCCTCGGCCAGGGCCAGCAGCTCGGCGTCAACGGCGATCAGCAAGGTGGTGACGGACAGTTCCGCGCCCAATGCGTGCACTTCCTGCAGGTAGTGCTCGAACAGCACGGTGGCCTGGCGCAGCAGGGCGCGCTCGAGGGTGCTGGCGTCCACGTTCGGATTGCCGTCCCGGTCGCCGCCGATCCAGCTGCCCATGCGCAGGAAGGGTTCCAGCGGCGGGGGCGGGGCGGAGAAGGGCTTGGCGGATTCGCGGTTCAGCAGCTTGGACAGGTCTCCGTACAGGCGCGGAATGACTTGCAGGAAGGTGCTGCGGTAGTACGAGAGCGCGTTCTCGATTTCATCGGCGACCGTGAGCCGCGTGTAGCGCAGCATGCGGGTCTGCCACAGCGTGGCCACGCGGCCCAGCAGCGACGCGTCCAGGTCCGCCAGCTCCTCCGGCGTGAGCGGGCCTTCGCGCTGTATCAGCGCGGCGGCGATCTCGCGATGCACGTCCAGCGTGCTCTTGCGCTGCACCTCGGTGGGGTGGGCGGTGAGCACGGGCATCACGCAGGCGTCGGCCAGCAGGCGGCGGATGCGCGCCACGCCCACGCCATGCCGGCCGAGCGCCTGCACGGCTTCGCGCAGGCTGCCGCGCGCCGGCGCGTCGTCGGCGATGGCGCGGGCGCGCTGGCGGCGGTTCTGGTCGCGGTCTTCGGCGATGTTGGCCAGGTGCAGGAAGTAACTGAAGGCGCGGGCGACGGAGTTGGGGTCGCTGCCCTGCAGGCGCTTGACGCGCTGCTCCAGCAGCTTGCCGTCGGCATCGTTGCCCTCCCGGCGGAACTTGACGGCGGTGCGGCGCAGGGTCTCGATGGTGTCGAAGACGCGCTTGCCTTCGCATTCCTCGATGACGGTTCCGAGTAATCGGCCTAACAGCCGGATATCGTGACGCAAGGGTTCTGCTGAATCGGACTGCTGGCGGATAGCTTTCATCGGGCGGGGATCCGTCGGGCTGCTGGAGGGAAGGAGGGAGTGGGGCGTTGCAGGTGAACCGTAAATGAAACCTCTTCGATTTTACGCAGCCTTCCTTACGGCAAAGCGGCGAGGCTGCGTTAAAGTTCGCTAAGGGCCTGTTTACGCGAAAGCAAGGCCCGCTTCCCTCTCATTCCCAAAGCGCCATCTATGCAAAACCATCAACGTCGCGCGCTCGTGCTGTTTTCGGGCGGCCAGGATTCCACCACCTGCCTGGCCTGGGCGCTGGACCGGTATGCCCATGTGGAAACCGTGGCGTTCGATTACGGGCAGCGCCATCACATCGAGTTGTCCGCGCGCCTGAACGTGCTGCGCGACATCCGCGAGAATTTCCCCGACTGGGCGCCGCGCCTGGGCGAAGACCATCTGCTGGACCTGAAGGTGCTGGGCCAGGTGGGCGACACTGCCATGACGAGCGACCGCGCCATCGAGATGCAGGCCAACGGCCTGCCCAACACCTTCGTGCCCGGACGCAACCTGCTGTTCCTGACCCTGGCCGCCGCCCTGGGCTACCGCCGCCAGCTTGACGTGCTGGTGGGCGGCATGTGCGAAACGGATTTCTCCGGCTACCCCGACTGCCGCGACGACACCATCAAGGCGCAGCAGGTGGCGCTGGGCCTGGGTCTGGGTTCCCGGGTCACCATCGAGACGCCGCTGATGTGGATCGACAAGTCGGAGACCTGGGCGCTGGCCCATCGGCTGGGGGGCGACGCCCTGATCGAGACCATCGTCGAGGAAAGCCACACCTGCTACCTGGGCGAGCGCGGCGCGCGGCACGACTGGGGCTACGGCTGCGGCGAGTGCCCGGCCTGCAAGCTCCGGAAGATCGGCTGGGAAAAATGGGTGGTCGCGTCCGCCGCCGAGGGCTGAGGCGATCCGGCCGTCCGCCATCGACAACCATGCGGACCATATGCGTGTGAGGGCGTTGCCCGAACCCGGGCCCGATGCCGAGATCCGCAAGCCGCTGGAGCGCGTGCGCATCGGCGATCGGGACTAGTGCCGGGTCGAGACGGAAGCGCATGCGGTCGAACGCGCAGGCAGCCGCGGCATTGAGGCGTTCGCCGGTCAGCAGCGCGCGATGAACTTCCATCTCAACGCGAAGGCCGCCGCGCAGATGGCCGCGGCCAGGCCGACGGACACCGCCATCGCGCCCCGCGCGCCGTGGCTTTGCACGAAATAGGCGTAGGCCACCGGCGCGGTGGCCGTCAGCAGGAAGCTGGGAATCAGCAGGGAGCCGACCAGCGCGCCGTAACTGCGGAAATCGAACAGCGCCAGCGGCAAGGTGCCGCGGGTGATGGTCATCAGGCCGTTGCAGGCGCCGTACAGCAATGCGTAGGCTGCGGTGGCGTACAGGTTGCCGCCGGACAGCAACGCCAGCAGGAAGCACAGCGGCAGCACCGTTGCGACGGCCAGCGTGAGGGTCAGCGGATGCAGGCGCGATCCCAGCGCGACATCGGCCAGCCGGGCCGCGAACTGGCCCACTCCCCACAGCGCGGCGACGCCGACGGCCGCCGCCGCGGCGAGCCCCAGCCCGGACAGCAGCGAGATCAGGTGCGCCGCGTTGCCGGCCGCCAGGAAGTTGGTCAGCATCGCGATCACCGCGTAGAGCACGCCCGCCAGGCGGCGTTCGGCAGGGCTGCGGACCAGGCCCGAGAAGGTCTTGTCCCTGCCGCCGGCGGGGGCGGCGTAGCGTTCGCGCGGAAGCGCAAGGTACAGCGGCAGCGTGCCCAGCGCCAGGGCGCCGTACGCCAGCACCGCGCCGCGCCAGCCCAGCCAGCCCGCCAGCGCATGGCCCACCGGCCACATCACGGTGGATGCCAGGCCGCCGAACAGCGTGATCTGGGACATCGGGCGGCGCGCCGTGGGGCCGGCCGCCCGGGCCAGGGACGCGAATGCCGCGTCGTACAGGCACAGGCGCATGCCGATTCCCAGCAGGATCCATGCCGCGTAGTAGAGAGGCAGGCCGTGCGCGGCCGCCAGCACCGCGCAGCCCAGCGCGGCCACCACGGCGCCTGCGGGCATGACGCGGTGCCCGCCCCAGCGGTCGACCGCCATGCCGGCAAGCGGCGACACCATGGCCATTACCACGATGGCCGCCGAGAAGCCGCCGTAGATGGCGGCGGGGTTCCATCCCAGGTCGGCCGCCATGGCCGGGCCCAGGGCGCCGATGAGGTAGAAGGTAACGCCCCAGCCGACCAGTTGGGTCAGGCCCAGGCAGACGATGGCGCGGGGCGCGATCACGGCCGCTGCGGCGGCGTTGCATCGCCTTCGCCCAGTGCGCGCTGCATCAACACCGTGTCGCGCCATTCTCCATGCTTGTGTCCCACGGAGCGCAGCGTGCCGACGGGATGGAAGCCCTGGCGGGCATGCACCGCCAGCGATGCCGCGTTGCGGCTGTCGCCCACCACGGCCAGCATCTGCCGCCAGCCGCCTGCGGTGCAGCGGGCGATCAGTTCGGCGAGCAGCCTGCCGCCGATGCCCAGGCCGGAGCGGCCGGCTTTCACATAGACCGAATCCTCGACCGTATGGCGGTAGGCCGGGCGCGGGCGGTAGGGCGTGACGTAGGCGTAGCCCACGATCTCGCCGGCGATCTCGGCTACGAGGTAGGGCATGTCCTTTTCCAGCACCGCGGCCCGGCGCTGGCGCATTTCCTCGATGGACGGGGGCTCCAGTTCGAAGGAGGCGGTGCCATGCCGCACGTGGTGGGCGTAGATGGCCTTGATGGCGGGAAGATCGGCTGGCGCGCTGTCGCGGATGCGCACGGTGGTGGCGTTGGATGGCATGGAAGAAATCAGGGAGGAAGCGAGTTGCCAGTGTCGCGCAAGGCAATCTATTAATAAAGCTTTGGTTTATTATGATTTTTATAAGTAAAACTTTGGATAAGCGGCGATGCGTGGCCTCAACCTGGACCAATTGCGCACCTTCGCGCTGGTGATCGAACTGGGCAGTTTCTCCGCCGCGGCTGAGCGCAGCGGCGTGACGCAGCCCGCCGTCAGCCTGCAGGTCCGCCAGCTCGAGCGGCGCTTCGGCCTGAAGCTGGTGGAGCGCGTCGGCCGCCGCGCTGGCCCCACCGCGGCCGGAGCGGAGCTGCTGGCGCACGTCCGTATCATCGACGCCGCGCTGGCCCAGGCCGAGCTCGCCATGACGGCGCACGCGTCCCAGGTGGCCGGGCGCATCAGGCTGGGAACGGGCGCCACCGCCTGCACCTACCTGCTGCCGCCGCTGCTGGCCGACCTGCGGCGCCGCTTTCCGGCGCTGGATATCGTCGCCAGCACGGGCAATACCGCGGACATGCTGCGCGGGCTGGAGAACAACACGCTGGACATAGGCCTGGTCACGTTGCCGGCGCCGGGCCGCATGTTCCAGGTGACGCCGGTGCTCGAAGACGAATTCGTGGCGATCTTTCCCGCGGGCGATCCCTCGCTCGTTCCCGCTGCCGCCACGCCGCAGGCGCTGGCGCGGCTGCCGCTGGTGCTGTTCGAACCCGGCGCGCGCACCCGGCGGCTGGTGGACGACTGGTTCGAGGCGGCCGGCGTGGCCGCCAAGCCCGTCATGGAACTGGGCAGCACCGAAGCCATGAAGGAAATCGTCGGGGCCGGGCTGGGTTGCGCCGTGCTGCCCCGGCTGTCGGTATCGGGCGCAGGCCAGCGCCCGGCGCTCGAGGTCCGGTCGCTGGCGCCGCGCCTGTCGCGCAGCCTGGCTATCGTGCTGCGCCGGGACAAGCCGTTGAGCCGGGGCCTGCGGCATCTGCAGGAGTCGCTGCTGGCGTTGCGTGGGTGAACGCATAAGGGTGGAACACGTCCACCGGCAGTTGGTTGCAGGCCTCGATGCAGGCGCGCACGGCCGCCATGTCCGAAAAATCCAGGCCGCTGCGGATGCCGTGCAGGTCCAGGTTCATGGCCAGCGTCACCAGGTCCACATTGCCGGTGCGCTCGCCGTTGCCGAACAGGCAGCCCTCCACGCGCTCGGCGCCGGCCAGCACCGCCAGCTCCGCCGAGGCCACGGCCGTGCCGCGGTCATTGTGCGGATGCACGCTCAGGACGATGCTGTCGCGGCGCGCCAGGTGGCGGTGCATCCATTCGATCTGGTCTGCGTAGACGTTGGCCGGGGTGCATTCCACGGTGGACGGCAGGTTGACGATCATTTTGTTTTCGGGCGTCGGGCCCCAGGCGGCGCTGACCGCATCGCACATCTCCAGCGCGAATTCCAGCTCGGCCAGGCTGAAGGTCTCGGGGGAGTATTCGTAGATCCATTGCGTCTCGGGGCGCGCATCCGCCAGCGCCCGGATCTGGCGCGTGCCGGCCAGCGCGATCTCCTTGATTTCGGCCTTGCTCATGCCGAACACGATGCGGCGCCATTGCGCAGCGATGGGGGCGTACAGGTGCACGATGGCGCGGGGAACGCCGCGCAGCGATTCGAAGGTGCGTTCGATGAGGTCCGGACGCGACTGGGTCAGCACTTCGATGGTCACGTCCTCGGGAATGCGGCGTTCCTCGATCAGCTTGCGCACGAAGTTGAAGTCCGTGTCCGAGGCCGAGGGGAAAGCCACTTCGATTTCCTTCAGTCCCACGGCCACCAGTTGTTCGAAGCAGCGCAGCTTGCGCGCCGCGTCCATGGGCTCGATCAGGGCCTGGTTGCCGTCGCGCATGTCGGTGCTCATCCAGATCGGCGGCGCCGTCAGCCGGCGCGACGGCCAGGTGCGTGCGCCGTAGTCGCGGGTGAAGGGAAGGGTGGGGCGGTATTTGTGTTGGGGCTGGTCGAGCATGGAAACCTCCGGCCGCGGGGCGCGGCGCGTGTCGGCCGCCCGCGTATGCAAGGGGGGGCGGGACGGCCAAGTCGGGGGGAGGTGGCGTCAGGACCCGTCAGGGGCCCAGGGCTGCCGGGCGGCCACGGAGCGCAAGGCCCGGCAACCGCGCGCTAGTCGCAGCGCCCGCGCGCGGCCCGCCGGCGCCAGGGCGGCGTGGAGGTCGGCGGAGGCGGACGAGCGGGGCATGGGCGTATCGGCGTGGGGAAATGCGGCAGGGGATGCGAGGATGATAGGTACACTGGGAAAGACCGTCTAACGCCATTCGGACCGCAATCGTCGCAAAATGGACAAGCCCGCATCCGCCGCATCCGCGTCCAGCCCTCGCAAGCCCGCGGGCCTGGACCTTTTTCCCTACGAATCCTCGACACGCCCCGTGGCCGGACTGGCCGTGGACTATGAAGACGGCCACCGCATCCGGCGGCACCGGCACCGGCGCGCCCAGCTGGTCTACGCGATCTCGGGCGTCATGGTGGTGGATACGCCCGCCGGCATCTGGGTGGTGCCGCCCACGCGCGGCGTCTGGGTGCCGGCCTGGATGCCGCACGGCATCCGCATGAGCGGCGAGCCGCGCATGCGCACCGTGTTCGTTGAGCCGGGAGCGGCCGCGCACCTGCCCGCGACGTGTTGCGTGCTGTCCATCTCGCCGTTGCTGCGGGAATTGATGGTGGCGGCGGCCGAGGTGCCGCTGGACTGGGCGCCCGACACGCGCGATGGCCGCCTGATG
>NZ_JBLZXF010000062.1:0-10671 GCF_050285585.1 Achromobacter sp.
CCGACACGCCATCGGCGGACTCGGGCTCCACCGCCCCCACCGACACGCCATCGGCGGACTCGGGCTCCACCGGCCCCGCCGACACGCCATCGGCGGACTCGGGCTCCACCGCCCCCACCGACACGCCATCGGCGGACTCGGGCTCCACCGGCCCCACCGACACGCCATCGGCCGACTCGGGTTCCTCCGCCCCCACCGACACGCCATCGGCCGACTCGGGTTCCTCCGGCCCCACCGACACGCCGTCGGCCGACTCGGGTTCCACCGGCCCCGCCGAGGCCCACGCCGAAAAGGATCCGGCGCAGGATTCCGCGCCCGGCGCCACGCCGGACACCGGCGCCGCCGGGCACGGCTCGGGCGCCCTGTCGCCATTCACGCCATTTTCCTTGAGGCTGTCCGAGTTGGACGCCCTGCAATCGCGCGAAAGCATCATCGACCGGTTGCAGCAGTCCGGCATCACCGCGGACGACGACACCGTCAAGCAGATTACCGCGGTACGACGGCAGATCCTCCGCACCGGCGTGCTGGCCAGCCTGCCGAGGGTCGCTTTCGTGCTTGAGACCAATCAGCTCAACAAACGGTTGGGAGATGTGCGCCAATTGAATGAACAGGCCGGACTGTGGTTCAAGACCAGCCACGGACAGGCCGACTATGAGCAACTCCACCTGAAACACACCACGCTGCAGTTGGGTCTTGACCGCAAGCTTGGCAGGCAGTTGTACGGCGTCATGGGAAGCTACACCCAAGGCTCCGGTCAAGGCGAAGGCGGTCTGTCGGAGAAACACACCACGGGCGGTATCGGCCTCTACTACGCCTGGATCAGCGAGGACGGCCCCTTCATCGACGTCGTCGCCAAATACTTGAGAACCAACCAGACCTATCATCTTCCGGCCAACCTGAACATCGACGGACAGGGCGCGCGATCCACGACCTTGCTGGCCAGCGTGCAGGCGGGATGGCGGAAAAACCTGTTCAATGACCGCGCCTTCATCGAACCCTCGATCGAAGTGGTCACCGGCCGCACCAGCGCCTACACGCTGCATGGCGATAAAAGCGGCGTCGATGTGCGGATCAATGCCAGCACGCCGATCTATGCCAAGATCGGCGCCGCTGCCGGGGTGACCCTGCAGTCGGATGACCAACATGCGCTGAGCCTGTCCGCCGGGCTGTTCCGGCTGCAGAACCTGCGGCGCGCGGGCAGCGTCGAGATCCTGAACAACAGCGTTGCGAGGGATCGGCTGAGCCAGCCGATCGCGGACGACAGCCGCTATCTGGTCAACCTGTCGCTCAATGCCAGACTGTCCGCCAACTGGCGTCTATACAGCCAGATCGAAAGCAGCTTCGCCGGCAAACTGAAACACGATTACAGCGGCCAGGTCGGTGTGCGCTATCAGTTCTGAGCGAAGCCGGTGCGCGCGGCTACCGTCACCGTCGGTAGCCGCGCGCGCGTCGACACGAACCGCCGCCGTCACCGCTACAGCACCTCGTCGCGCAGGTAATACCAGCGGTAGAGCAGCGCCTGGCCGATGCGGCGGAACGGCGCGAACAGATGCCCGGGCAACGGCGTGTTGTAAATCGGCAAACTCCAGTTCACCCCGTCCTGCCCCATCATGCGCTGCGCCAGGCGGCGGCCCGCATGCGCCGAGAACGCCACGCCATTGCCGCCGTAACCGAAGGCGTAGAACACCTGGCGCGCCGGATCGGGCTGCGTGATGCGCGGCATCATGTCATGGCTGACGTCGACCCAGCCCGTCCATGCGTAGTCCACGTCGATGCCCCGCAACGCCGGGAACTTGCGCGCCAGCCCGTCACGCAGCAGCGCCAGGTGGCGGGGGTGCTGCGCATCGGCGCCGCGCAGCGCGCTGCGGCTGCCGATCTGCATGCGGCCATCGGGCAACAGCCGATAGTAGAACCGCAAGGTGCGGGTGTCGGTGATGAACACCGTGCTCTTCAGGCCGGCCTGCGCTCGCTCGTCGGGCGTCAGCACCCGCGTCACCATCGAGTTGGACAGGATCGGCATGATGCGGTTGTCCAGCAGCCGGTTCACCCCCTGCGCGGTGTAGCCGCCGGTGGCGAACGCCACCCGCCTGGCCCGCACGGTGCCGCCCGGGGTCTGCAGGCGATAGCCGCCGCCCTCTTCGGTCCAGCCCAGCACCGGGCTGCCCGGATGCAGCCGCACTCCCAGCGCGCGAGCCTGCCGCATATAGCCATAGGCCAGCTTCAACGGATGCACGCCGATGCCGTCGGGTTCGAGCAAGGCGCCCATCGCCTCGTGGTCATCGACGTAGCGCTCGCGCAGCTCGTCGCGGGTCAGCATGCGGGTGTCGTAACCGAACTGCTCGCGCATCACCCGCGCCTCGTTGCGCAGGAAATCCATCTTTTTCTCGCGGTGCGCAGTGTAGAGATGGCCGCCCGGCTGCGCATCGCAATCGATCTGCGCCACCAGGCTCTTCCAGTAGTCGAAACCCTCGTGGATCTCGGCGTCCAGGCGCCGGGCGGTCTCCAGCCCCCAGCGCTCGATCCATTGCGAGCGATACAGACGCCCCGAGGCGTTCTGGCCCTGCCCGCCGTTGCGGCTGGTGCAGCCCCACACGGCGCGGTTGGCCTCCAGCACCACCGCCCGCACGCCATAGTCGCGCGCCAGCGCCAACGCCGCCGACAGGCCGGTGAAGCCCGAGCCGACGATGACCACGTCGGCCTCGATGTCGCCCTGGATCGGCCCATCGTCCGCCGGCGGCGGTCCGGCCGTGGCGACCCAGTAGGTGGGCGCGTATTCCTGCCCGCGTCCGGGAGGCGACACCAGCGGGTCATAGGTCGGGTTGTAGGCGCTGGCGGCCGGGCTGGCGGCCGGCGCGCTGGTGGGATCGACGAACGTGCCGGCGGTATTCGACAGATCGGAAGACATAGCGGCATCCATGGGGCGGGGTCCGGTGGCGGCGTCGGCTCAGGCGCGGGCCGGCAGCGCCGGGCGTTGCTTGCGGAAAGCGTTCTTGACGCGGATCTTGCCGTCCTGGAAGGTGAACACATCGACCATGTCGGCCTCGACCCGCGAGCCGTCCGCGGCCGTGCCGGTGAAGGTGCTTTCCGACACGCCGCGCTCGCCCGCCACCCAGTGGCGGCCGTTGTTCCATTGCGCATCGGGAAAGTTCTTCCAGGCCGCCGCGAAGGCCGCGCGCACCGCCTCGCGGCCGCTATGCCGGGCGCCCCAGCGCTCCGGCCCGCCCACCGTTTCGAAGACGCAGTCCTCGCTCATGAAGGACATCAGGGCGTCGATATCGTGGCGGTTCCACGCGGCCGCGAACTCGGCCAGCATGTCCACGGTGACGGTCTTTTGCATTGCCTACCCTCCTCGATCCCCGGACGCGACATGCGCCCAGGCTCTGGACCCAAGGTACGCGGGGCGTCGGGCAGGGTCTAGAACCAGACGCGGCAAATCGCTTGCACCAGCCGGCCGCCCGCGCGGACGATGGCGCCGCGACTCAAGCCGCCGCCGGCGCCAGCCGCGCCGCGACCTCTTCGCCCCGCGTCAGGCCGCGCATGCCGATGAAGACCAGCCCCGGCGACTGCACCTCGGCCGGACGCGCCGCGCGCGTGTCGAAACGCACCCGCCGCCCGGCCAGTTGCACCAGCACCCATCCGTGGCGTTCCGTGCGCACCCAGCCCTTGGCCCGCAACCAATGGCGCGGCAGTTGCCGCAGGGCGTCGGCCAGGCGGTCGGCGTGCAACAGGGCCGGCGCCGGCCACAGCCAGCTTTGGAAGGGATGCCGGGGATCGTCGCCCCGCGGCGCCCGCGCCGCGCCGGCGGCATCCATCGGCAAGCCCGCCGCCGGCCCGTGCGCCGCGTGGCCGCAATGTGGGCCGCAGGACGCATGGCTCTCGGGCAGGCCGCCGGCCAGCATCGCCAGTTCCACCCGCGCCTCCCGCGTCGCCACGATCGGCGCGCCGCCCGACTGCATCCGCAGCCAGTCGCGCAGCGCCGGCAGCTCGTCCGCCGGCAGCAGGTCGGTCTTGTTCAGCACCAGCAGGTCGGCCGCGCGCAGCTGGCGTTGCGCGGTATCGGCCAGCAGGGGATCGGCCAGCGTGTCGCGGATGCCGCTGGCGTCCACCAGCACCACCACCGCCTCCAGTTGCAGCAGCGGATCCGACAGGCCCACCTGCGCGATGCGCCCGGGGTCGGACACGCCGCTGGCCTCGATCACGATCCATTCGGGCGCGGGATCCAATGCCAGCACCCGCGCCAGCGCGTCGTCCAGCCCCCCGGCCATCGAGCAGCAGACACAGCCGTTGGCCAGCCGGATCACGTTATCGCCGCGCTGCGCCAGCAGGCCGGCGTCGATATCCACCGGCCCGAAATCGTTGACAAGCACCGCCGCGCGGCGCCCGCCCGAAGCCAGCACGTGGTTCAGCAAGGTGGTCTTGCCAGCGCCCAGGAAGCCGCCCACCACCGTCAGCGGGATGCGCGCCATGTCAGGCTGCCTGGGGCGCCAGCGGCCGCCCGCCGATGACCGTGCCCAGCACCTCGATGTCCTTGAGCCGTTGCGGCGGCACGTCCAGCGGATCGTCGCGCAGCACGCAGAAATCGGCGTACTTGCCGACCTCGATCGAGCCGACCAGGTGGTCCATGTGCAGCGTGTAGGCCGCGCCCAGGGTGATGGCATGCAACGCCGCCTCGACGCTGATGCGCTCGGACTCGCCCAGCACCCGCCCCGAGGCGGTCTGGCGGTTGACGGCGCACCAGGCGGTGAACAGCGGCCCCAGCGGCGTGATCGGCGCGTCCGAATGAATCGCGAACGGCACCCCTGCCCGCGCGGCCGAGGCGCAGGCGTCCATGCGATTGGCGCGGTCCGGTCCCATGGTCAGGGCATGGTGGGCGTCGCCCCAATAGAAGATATGGTTGGCGAACAGGTTCACGCACATGCCCAGGCTGGCCATGCGGCGGAACTGGGCGGCATCGGCCATCTGGCAATGCTGCAGCGTGTGGCGGTGATCGCGCCGCGGGCTGCGGCGCAAGGCGCGGTCGATGGCGTCGATCGCCAGCTCGGTGGCCTCGTCGCCATTGGTGTGGATGTGCAGCTGCGCGCCGGCCTCGTGATAGGCCTGCACCAGCCCGTCCAGCTCGCCCGGCGCGATCACCCAGATGCCGTTGGGCGCGCCGTTGTAATAGCCCGGCCAGCGCACCCTGGCGGTGAAGCCCTGGATGGAGCCGTCCACCACCAGCTTGACCATGCCCAGGCGCAGCTTGCCATGATTGAGCCGGCCCGCTTCGCGCAGCTTCGCCAGGCAGGCGGCCGGGTCGCCGGCGTAGGTCAGCGCCGACGCCGCCGGCACGATACGCACCGGGTAGTCGGGCTCGGCCGTGACCCGCGCCAGCGTCGCCAGCCCTTCGTCGCCCAGTTCGTTGACGAGATCCGTGGCGGTGGTGACGCCAGCCCACTGCGCCACCTTGCCGAACATGCGCAGGCCGCTTTCCGACAGGCCCACGGTGCGGAACGGATTGCCGATCAGCCGCATCACCGGGAACATGGCGGCGAATTCGCACAGCTCGCCGCTGGGCTGGCCGTCGGCGAAGCGGCTGATGCCTTCGATATCCGTATCGCGGTCGATGCCGGCGCGGGCCAGCATCGGCGAGTTCACATTCATGAGATGCATGCTGGCATGCATCACCACCACCGGCCGCTCGGCCGACACCGCGTCCAGGTCGCGCACGCTCATGCGCTGGCCACCGAAGAAAATGGGATCGAAGCCCCAGCCGATCAATGTCTGTTCCGGCGCGAGGCCAGCTGCGAATTCCCGCAGGCGCGCGGCCACCGCCGCGAAGCTTTTCAGGCCAGGCCACACGCGGCCGTCGGGCCCACGGCGGTCGTAGTAGCCGACGTAGGCGAACTGCCACATGCCCCCTTCCGGCAGATGGCAGTGCCCCTCCACCAGCCCCGGCATCAGGACGTGGTCGGCGTAGCGCTCGTCCAGCTCGGCCGGTCCCCAGCCGGCCAGGTCTTCGCGGCTGCCCACGCCCAGGATGCGGCCATCGCGCACCGCCACGTGCGTGGCGCGCGGCTGGGCCGGGTTCATCGTCAGGATGGCGCGGGCGGCAAAAATGGTGGTGCGGGCGGCTTGCGCCTGTCCCGGATGCGGGGTGTCATGCATGCTGCTTGCTCCTGTTCGTGATGTCCGCCAGCGCCTGAAGGTCGGGCTTGTTCCAGGCCTTGCCCGGCACCGAATCGATCAGGCGGCGCGTGTATTCGTGTCGCGGGTGATAGAAAATCGTGGCGGCGCGGTCCAGCTCCACCAGTTGCCCGTGCCGCATCACGGCAATGCGGTCGCAGATCTGCGCCGCGACGCGCAGGTCGTGCGTGATGAACAGCACCGACAGATCGAACTGGCCGCTGATGGTCTTGAGCAGGTCCAGCACCTGCGCCTGGATCGACACATCCAGCGCCGAGACCGCCTCGTCGGCCACCAGCAGCCGCGGCTTGAGCGCCAGCGCGCGGGCGATGCCGACCCGCTGGCGCTGGCCGCCCGAGAACTGGTGCGGATAGCGCTCGCCCGCGTCGCCGCCCAGCCCCACCAGGGCCAGCAGTTCGCGCGCCTCGCGCAGCGCGGTCTGGCGGCTTTCGCCGAAACCGATGGGCCCCTGCGCAACCGAATCGACCACGCGCTGGCGCGGGTTGAGCGAAGCGTAAGGGTCCTGGAACACCATCTGGATCTGACGCCGGTAGGGCCGGAAATCCCTTGGCGTCATGCCGACCAGTTCGCGGCCTTCCAGGCGCACACTGCCGCTGTCTGGCGCCACCAGGCCGATCAGCGCGCTGCCGAGCGTGGACTTGCCCGAGCCCGATTCGCCCACCAGTCCCAGGGTCTCGCCCTGGCGGATCTCCAGCGAAATATCCCGCAATGCCTCGACCCGGCGGCCGCCGGTGACGTAGGTCTTGCACAGCTTGGTCACCGTCATCAGCGGCGGCGTGGCGGCGGCCTCCTCCTTGCCCTCGGGCTTGTGCGGCACCGCCGCGATCAATTGACGGGTGTAGGGATGTTGCGGCCGGTTCAGGATCTCGGCGGCCGCGCCCGCCTCCACCACCGCGCCGTGGCGCATCACCACGATGCGGTCGGCAATGTCGGCCACCACGCCAAAATCATGGGTAATGAAAATGACGCCGATCCCCATGCGCCGCTGGATGTCCTTGATAAGCGCCAGGATCTGCGCCTGCGTGGTCACGTCCAGCGCGGTGGTGGGCTCATCGGCGATCAACACGTCCGGCTCCAGCGCCAGCGCCATCGCGATCACCACGCGCTGGCGCTGACCGCCGGACAACTGGAACGGAAAGGCCGCGTACATGGCGCGGGGATCGGGCAGCAGCACCTGACCGAACAGCTCCAGCACCCGCTGCCTGCGCGCGTCGGCGTCCATGTCCGTGTGCCAGGCCAGCACCTCCTCCACCTGCCGGCCCACGCGCATGACGGGATTGAGCGCCGTCATGGGCTCCTGGAACACCATGCCGAACCTGCGGCCGCGCAGCCCCTGCCATTCGGCCGCCGACAGGCCGACCAGGTCGCGCCCGTCGTACAGGATACGGCCCTGGGTCACGCGCAACTGATCCGGCGGCAGCAGGCCCATGATGGCCTGCGCGGTGACCGACTTGCCCGATCCCGACTCCCCCACCACGCACAGGATTTCGTTGCGGTTGACGGTGTAGGACACGCCGCGCACCACCGCCGGGCCGCCGTGGGCGGCGGACACGCCGAGATCGCGGACTTCAAGCAAGGCGCTCATCAGCTTCTCCGTTTGCTGGCCAGCTTGGGATTGAGGGCATCGTTCAGGCCGTCGCCGATCAGGCTGACCGCCAGCACGGTCAGGAAGATGGCCGCGCCCGGCAGGGTCACCGCCCACCAGGCGGTCAGGATGTAGGGGCGGTTGCTGCCGATCATCAGGCCCCAGCTCATCACGTTGGGATCGCCCAGCCCCAGGAACGACAGGCCCGCCTCGAACAGGATGGCGGTGCCGATGGCCAGCGTGGCCGAGACGATCAGCGGCGCCAGCGCGTTGGGCAGGATCACCCGCCAGATGATGCGCGCGTTGCTGGAGCCGATCACTCTTTCGGCCAGCACGTATTCGCGCCGCTTCAGGCTCAGGAATTCCCCGCGCGCCAGGCGCGCGGTGGCGGTCCAGCTGACCACGCCGATGGCCACGGCGATGGTGCCGAGCGACGGCGAGAACAGCGTCACCAGCACCATGGCGAACAACAGCGCCGGCAGCACCTGGAAGAACTCGGTGATGCGCATCAGCGTTTCATCGACCCAGCCGCCGTAGTAGCCGGCCAGCGCGCCCACGGTGATGCCGATGGCCATCGACAGCACCGCCGCCACCACGCCGACCAGCAAGGTGGCGCGGCCGCCATGGATGATGCCGGTCAGCACGTCCCGGCCCATATAGTCCGAGCCCAACAGCAGCTCGCCGCCGGGCGGCTCCATCGGCGCGCTGGCGATCTCGAAGGGATCGGCCGGCATCACCAGGGGGCCGATCAGCACCACCGCCAGGATGGCGGCCAGCAACAGCAAGCCGATCAGCGCGCCCGGATTGCGGGCGAACGCGCGCAGCGCTTCGTACGATGGCCGCGCCGCACGGGCGGCCGCCGGCGCGGGCGCGCCGGACAAGGCGGGAGGAACGTGGCTCATGAGGTCTTTATCCTGGGATCGATCAGCCGGTAGGCCAGGTCGGTAAGCTGGTTCATCACCACCACCAGCAGGGACGCGAACAGCAGGATGCCGAGCAGGGTCGGATAGTCGCGCCGCAGCACGGAATCGAACGCCAGCCGGCCCAGCCCCGGCCAGTTGAAGACCGTTTCCACCAGGATGGCGCCGGCCAGCACGTTGCCGAATTGCAGGCCGAGCATGGTCACCACCGGCAGCACGCCGTTGCGCAGCGCGTGCCGGTACAGCACGGTGCGCTCGGGCAGGCCCTTGGCGCGCGCGGTGCGGATGTAGTCGGCCGCCAGCGCATCCATGACGCTGGCGCGCGCCAGCCGGCTGTACTGCGCCAGGTACACGAAGGCCAGCGTGAAGGCCGGCAGCACCAGGTGGTGCAGCACGTCCAGCGCGCCGGCCCAGCCGCCCTCGGGCCCGCCCGCCGAGCGCATGTCCGACACCGGGAACCACGGCAGCAGCGACGCGAACAGGATGATCAGGATGATGCCGGTCCAGAACACCGGCGCGGAATAGCCCACGATCGACAGCAGCGTGATGCCCTGCGACAGCGGCCCGTTGGGCTTGCGCGCCGCCAGCGCCCCCAGCGCGGTGCCCGCCAGGAAGGCGCTGGGCACCGACGTCAGCACCAGCAGCAGCGTGGCCGGCACCCGCTCCCAGATCAACTGCGCCACCGGCAGGTTGAAGAAGTAGGAATAACCCAGGTCGCCGCGCGCCACCTGCGACAGATACAGCCCCAGTTGAACCAGGAACGGCCGGTCCAGCCCGTACTGGGTGCGCAACTGGGCCCGCAGTTCCTCGCTGATGCCGCCCATGGAGCCGGCGATGGTCTCGACCGGATCGCCGGGCGAGATATGGATCAGCAGGAAGTTCAGCGTCACCACCGCCAGCAGCAACACCACCGCGTAGCCGATCCGACGCGCGAGATAGCGCAACATGGCCGCTCTCCTATTGCAGCCAGGTGTCGTCCAGCGGCGACAGCAGGCCCCAGATGCCATCGGGCAGGCCATGCACCTTCCTGGACGACAGCGTGTGGTATGGAATGACCGTCAGGAAATCGATCGGCAGGTCCTCGGTCACGATCTGCTGGAACTGCGCATACAGCGCGCGGCGCCGGGCCTCGTCGGTTTCCGTGCCGGCCTGTTCCAGCAATTCGTCGACCTTGGGGTTCTTGTAGGACTGGGTGTTAGTCCAGATGATGTCGCGGATATTGCTCGACAGGTAGGTGCGGTGCACGCCGATCACCGGATCGCCCCAGTTGAAGACCAGGTCGGTGGTCATGTCGAAATCATGGCTGGCGATGCGCTTGGCCCAGGTCGGGAAGTCGGGCGAAGCGCGCACCTGCACCGCGATCCCAACCTTCTTGAGCTGGCTGCGCAGGTACTCCGCCACGTTCTTGCCCTGCACGTCGCTGCCGGGCATGTAATCGACCGTCAGGGTCATGCGCTCACCCTTGCCGTCTTTCTTGAATCCGGCGTCATCCAGCAACTGCTCGGCCTTCTTCAGATCGAGCGGGTACTTCTTCAGGTCCTGGGTCGCATAGGGACTGGAGGCCACGATCGGCCCGTCCGCCGGCTTGGCGAAGCCGGCGTTCAGCGCCTTGGTGATGAACCCCTTGTCGGTGGCGTAGGCGATGGCCTGCCGCACGCGCACGTCGTCCAGCGGCTTGCGCGCGGTATTGAACGCCAGCCAGCCAAGCGCGCCGATGCCCTCGTAGCCACGGTTGGTCATGACGATCTGCGGGTTATCCTTGGCGCGGCGCAGGATGGTCGGCTCGGTCATGTACGGCAGCACGCCGATGTCGCCGCGCTCCAGCCCGATCAGCAGGTTGGTGGCGTCGGGATTGATCTTCACCACCACCCGGTCCAGGTAGGGCTTGCCCTTTTCGAAGAACTTGTCGAAGCGCTCCAGCACGATCTCCTGGCCCGGCTTGAAGTCCTTGAGCGTGAAGGGGCCCGAGCCGACCACGTTGGC
>NZ_JBLZXF010000063.1:0-10545 GCF_050285585.1 Achromobacter sp.
GTCTCGCGGCTGATGCGGTCCAGGCCGGCCAGGTCGATGTCGATGCCCAGGCGGCCGGCGATGGCGGTCAGGTGGACGATGCCGTTGGTGGAGCCGCCGATGGCCAGCAGCACGCGCAAGGCGTTCTCGATGGACTTGCCGGTGAGGATGCGGTCCGGCGTCAGGCGCGAGGCGGCCATGGCCACCGCGGTCGCGCCGGTCTTTTCGGCGACGCGCACGCGGTCGGCGGTGACGGCGGGCGCCGAGGCTCCGCCCGCCACCATCATGCCCAGCGCTTCCGTGATGCAGGCCATGGTGCTGGCGGTGCCCATCACGGAACAGGTGCCGACGCTGGCCACCAGTTGGTTGTTGACGTCGGAGATCTCCTCGGCGTCGATCTCTTCGGCGCGGTAACGGCCCCAGTAGCGGCGGCAGTCGGTGCACGCGCCCACGCGTTCGCCGCGGTGCGAGCCGGTGAGCATGGAGCCCGTGACCAGCTGGATCGCCGGCACGCCGGCGGACGCCGCGCCCATCAGCTGGGCGGGCACGGTCTTGTCGCAGCCGCCGATGAGCACCACGGCGTCCATGGGCTGCGCGCGGATCATTTCCTCGGTGTCCATGGACATGAGGTTGCGCAGGTACATGCTGGTGGGCTGCGAGAAGCTTTCGTGCACCGAAATCGTGGGGAAGTCCATCGGCAGGCCGCCGGCCAGCATCACGCCGCGCTTGACCGCTTCGATCAACTGCGGGGCGTTGCCATGGCAGGGGTTGTAGCTGCTGCCGGTATTGACGATGCCGATGATGGGCCGGGAGAGGGCGTCGTCGGTGTAGCCCGCGCCCTTGATGAACGCCTTGCGCAGGAAGAGCGAAAAGCCGGTGTCGCCATAGTTGGTGAGGCCGCGGGCCACGCCGCGCGAGGCCGTGCCCGCGCTGTCGAAAGGCCCCGGGGCCCGCTTGCCGTGCTTGGTCTCGTCCGTCATTTTTGCTCTCGATAATATTATTGATAATCTGGTGGCAGCATCATAGCCAGCCTTTGAAAGCGGCGGCAAGCGCTTTGTGCTGGGTATTTTATTGATCTTAATTTCAGATCAGTCGATAGAAAAATTCTGCTTCTTCTATCAAGTGACTGATCCTACACTGGCGCCGTTGACGAGCCGGGCGTCCCTTTAATTCCTATACCCATCCCGACAGGAGACCTACATGTCAGACCTGCGTCTGCGGCCGCGCCGCGCCGTGCTGTTTTCCCTGCTGGCGTTGTGCGCCGGCGTATCCGCTCCGGCGCTGGCCGCCGATGTCTATCCCGACAAGCCGATCCGCCTGATCGTTCCGTACCCGCCCGGCGGCGCGACCGACGTGATCGGCCGCGTGCTGGCGCAGGAACTGACGGGCGCGCTGGGCCAGTCGGTGGTGGTGGAGAACCGCGCGGGCGCCGCCGGCAATATCGGCGCGGACCAGGTCGCGAAGGCGCCGGCCGACGGCTACACGCTGCTGATGGGCGCGCTGACCAGCCACTCCATCAACGCCGCGCTGTACCGCGGCCGCGTCACCTACGACGTGGAGAAGAGCTTCGCGCCGGTGTCCATCGTGGGCACGGTGCCCCTGGTGTTCGTGGTGAATCCCTCGGTCCAGGCGAATACGCTGGCGGAGTTCATCGCGCTGGCCAAGTCCAAGCCGGGCTTCATGACCATGGCGTCGGCCGGCAACGGTTCGCCCCAGCACCTGGCCGGCGAAATGTTCAAGCGCACGGCGGGCGTCGACGTGCTGCACGTGCCTTACAAGGGCAGCGGGCCCGCCATGACCGACCTGATGGGCGGCCAGGTGCTCAGCATGATCGAGACCGTGCCGGCGGCCCAGGCCAACATCAAGGCGGGCAAGTTGCGGGCGCTGGCGGTGACTTCGCCGCAGCGCGTGGATGCGCTGCCGGACGTGCCCACCGCGGCGGAAGCCGGACTGAAGGACTTCGAGGTGAGCTCGATGTTCGGCATCGTGGCCCCGGCCAACACGCCGGCTCCGGTGGTGGAGCGCCTGAACGGGGAACTGAAGAAGATCCTGGCCAAGCCGGACGTCAAGGCGTCGTTGCTGAACCAGGGCGCGATCGCCACCTGGACGTCGCCCGCCGACGCCGGCGCCCGCGTGTCGGCCGAGGTCGCGCGCTGGACCAAGGTGATCGACGAGGCCGGCGTCAAGGGCGATTGACCGTCCCATCGCGTCGCCGAGAGGTTGCGCCGTTGCGTCACTCGCCGGAAGTTCCGTCAGGAATTTCCGGCGTTGTTGCTTGTGAACGACCTCGGCAGGCGCGCAACAAGGCTTGCGCGAAAGCCCGGGTGCGCGCATCAACTCGATTGCGGCCCTGAAGGTTCGCTGCGCGGCGCGGGCCGGATGATGCAATATTCCGCAATAATCCGCTCGCGGCGCAGCACGGGGAGGTTGACCCCGAATTGACTAGGCCGTAATGTATTTTGCGGGCCATCCTAGGACGGCAGGGGGATACCACAATGACAGAGAACCAGGACGAAAGATCGATCCTGTACGCGCATTTCGGTACGCATAGCCCGTATTGGCGCCTGTCCGCCGACAGCGACGCATTCGAACTGGCGGCGGTCAAGGGGGCCGCCAACATCGCCACGCCGCTGCGGCCGGAGCAGGCGGGGGCGATACGCGCGTTGACGGGCATCACTTCCAGCGTACGCATCGACATCGCGCTGTACGGCGACATGCTGCGCCTTCATCTGGTCGGCCGCAAGATCAACCCCAATGAATGGGCCGGCACCGCGTCGGCCCATTCCGATACCGAATCCGTGGCGAAGGACCTCGTCGAGGGGCTGTCCTTCGCCGAAACCGTGGTGTCCGAGGCCAACTCGGTCATCGTCATCGTCGACCAGAACGGCCGTGTGCAGCGCTTCAACAAGCTGAGCGAGGAATACACCGGCAAGCGCGAACAGGACATCGTCGGCCGCAGCGTCTTCGAGATGTTCATGACGCGCGAAGAGGCGATCGCGTCGCGCCGCAATATCGCCGAGTTCTACAAGCGCGGCCAGTCGTACGAAGCCGAGCGGGTCATCAATACGGTCAAGGGCCCGCGGCTGTTCCTGTTCCGCAACAAGTTCGTCACCAGCGGCAGCGGCGAAAAGCGCGTCTACCTGATCTGCTCGGGCACCGACATCACGGAAGAGCGCCAGGCCCAGGAACGCCTGCGCGTGCTGGCCAATACCGACATGCTGACCAACCTGCCCAACCGCCACGCGATCACGACGCGGCTGAAGGCGGCGCTGGCGGCGGGGCCGGACGGGCGGGGCGGCGTGCTGTTCCTGGACCTGGACAACTTCAAGCGCATCAACGACCACTATGGCCACGGTTTCGGCGACCACCTGCTCAAGGCGGTGGCGGTGGCCATATCTTCCTGCCTGTCCGAGGGCCAGACGCTGGCGCGGCTGGGCGGCGACGAGTTCATCGTCCTGCAGGAGGCGGCCCAGCCCTGGGAGCTCGAAGCCACCGCCCAGCGCATCATCGAGCGCCTGCGCGAACCTTTCCGCCAGGGGCTGATCGAGGTCTACACCAGCTGCTCCATCGGGATCGCCATGTATCCCGACCATGGCGCGGACCTGGACAGCGTGGTGCGCAGCGCCGACATCGCCATGTACGTGGCCAAGGAGGCGGGGCGCCATACCTACCGCGTCTTCCAGCCCGCGATGGACCGGCGCAACGCGGACTACGTCTGGCTGGACACCAACCTGCGCAAGGCGCTGGCCGAAGACCACCTGATGCTCTATTACCAGCCCAAGCTGGCCGGCCGCACGGGCGAAGTGGACGGCGTGGAAGCGCTGGTGCGCTGGCGTTCGCCCGAACGCGGAATGGTAGGCCCGGACGCCTTCATCCCGTATGCCGAGGAGTCGGGCCTGATCTCGCCGCTGGGCGTATGGGTCATGCGCGAGGCCGCCCGCCAGGCGGCCGCCTGGAAGCGCGACGGCCTGAACATCCGGATCGCCATCAACATGTCGGCCCGCCAGTTGAACGACAAGGGCGTGGTCAGCGAGTTCATGCGCGCCATCAGCGACGCCAGCCTGGATCCCTGCCTGCTGGACATCGAGCTCACCGAAAGCTGCCTGATCGAGGACGAAGGCGCCGCGATCGAATTGATCAAGCAATTCCGGCAACTGGGCGCGCGCGTCCATCTGGACGATTTCGGCACGGGCTATTCCTCGCTGTCGCAGCTCGCCCGCATTCCGCTGGATGCGATCAAGCTGGACGCCAGTTTCGTGCGGGGGGTGAACGAGAACCCGGTGTCGCAGGCGCTGGCGCGCGCCATCGTCGCGGTGGCGCGGACGCTGGAGCTCAAGGTGATCGCCGAAGGCGTGGAAACGACCGAAGAGGCGGTGTTCGTGGATACGCTGGGCGTGGACGCCAAGCAGGGCTATCTGTACGCCAAGCCCATGCCGGCGGCGGAGTTCACCGCCTGGCTGACCCAGCGCCGCCGGCTGCATCTGATCGCCTGAGGCAGCCGGCCTGGCCCCCGGAATCAGTGCATGGTGGCGTCCATCGCGGCATCGGCCGTGACGGCGCTGCGGCGGTTCTGCGCGATCACCAGGCGCTCCATGTAGGCGCGGTCCTTGGGGTCGATCGCGAAAGCGGCTTCCACCCAATCCTCGGTAATGTCCATCAGCTCGGAGCGCGGCAGCGTCAGCACGCGCTGGCGCGCGCGCAGCATGGCGCGCATGCCGTTGAGCTTGGGCCGCATGACGTCGATGAAAGTGCGCGTGGCCTTGTAGGCGTCGCCCGGCTCGAACAGCACGTCGACCAGGCCGCGGGCGTGGAACCATTCCGCGGTATGGGATTCGCCCGTGCCGATCAGCTCTTCCGCCAGCTTCATGCCCGAGCGCCGTGCCACCAGCGAATAGCCGCCCATGCCGGGGAACAGGTTGAACGCTATTTCCGGAAAGCCCATGCGGGCGTTGTTCTGGGCCAGCACGAAGTGATGGGCCAGCGCGGCTTCGAAGCCGCCGCCCAGCGCCGAGCCCTCGATCATCGCAAGCGAGATCGCGCCCGTGTCGAAGCCGCGCGTGGCGGCGTGCACGCAATCCACGCAGGCCCTGGCATAGGCGCGCAGGGCTTCGCGCTTGCCGGTGCGGATGGCTTCGGCGAAGAAATTGAGATCGCCGCCGACGTTGTAGATCTGCGGAACCAGCGAGCCCGTGACCCAGAAGTCGATGGGCAGGCCCGAATCCTTGGCGGCGCGCGCCAGGTTCATGATTTCGTCTATCAGTTCATGGTTAAAGCATGGGCGCGGTTGCGCCCGGAGCATCATCCACATGACTCGACGTCCCTCCTCGTAGAACGCGGAGATCTGTTTCAGATTGCCTGCTGCGGTGAAGGGGTGGCAGTCCGGATGAATGAGTTGATTCATTTGCTTTCGTCCAATCGATCAAGGTGAGTCGGAGTACTGCGGAAGTCAGCCTAATACAGACCTTCCGCCCTCCGTCTCATGCAAACCTCATGCGACTGGCCAGACTTGTCCGTAAGTCAAAGGCCCGAGTGATCGTTGGAAAAAAGCGCCCGGCGCCAACAGCCGCTCAACCCATCAGCCGAGGCGCGCATGGGTAGAACGGATGAGTGCGCAAGCAAATTCGCGGCTATCGGGGCGACGCGCCGCGCGTCCGCCGAGGCGGACGGACTCATGCATAGGGACGAGGGCGCGCTCAGGCGATGCCGCCGTTGGCGCGCAGGACCTGGCCGTTGACCCAGCCGGCGTCGGGGCTTGCCAGGAACGACACCACGCCCGAGATATCGTCGGGCTGACCCAGGCGCTCCAGGGGCGGCAGCTTGGCGTAGTGCTCGATCAGTTCGGCGCTTTTGCCTTTCATGAACAGTTCCGTGGCGACGGGGCCGGGGGCGACCGCGTTGACGGTGATGCGGCGGCCGCGCAATTCCCTGGCGAACACCTGGGTGAGGCTTTCCACGGCGGCCTTGCTCGCGATGTAGACGGAATAGCCGGGCAGGTTGAGCGCGACGGTGGTGCTGGACACGTTGATGATGGCGCCGCCGTCGGCCAGGCGGGCGGCCGCCTCGCGCAGCGTGTTGAACGTGCCGCGCGTGTTGATGGCGAAGGTTCGGTCGAACAGTTCGTCGCTGGTCTCGGCCAGCGGCTTGACGTCGAGGATGCCGGCGCTATTGACCAGCACGTCGATGGGGCCCAGCTCCGCTTCCACCTGGTCGAACATGGCGCGCACGTCCTCGGCCCGCGACACGTCGGCACGCACCGCGGCTGCGCGGCCGCCAGCCTGTTGGATGTCGCGCGCCAGCGCGTCGGCTTGCGCCGCGCTGGAAGCGTAGTTGATGGCGACGGCGAAACCGTCGCGGGCCAGCCGGCGCGCGATGGCGGCGCCGATGCCGCGCGATCCGCCGGTGACCAGGGCAATGCGTTGCGGGGCTTGGGTGCTCATGGCGTTTCTCCAGTGTGTGAGGGGGATGGGTGGCATCATGAACTATTCCAGACTGAAGATAATTACTCTATATTCGCTAACATAATTTCATTTGCATTAATAATGGGCGACACGCCATGGATCGTTTCCAGGAAATGCGGGTGTTCGTGCGCATTGCCGAGCGCGGCAGCTTCTCCAAGGCGGCCGAGGATCTGCAGATTCCCCGTCCCACGGTCACCAATCTGATCAAGCGGATGGAGGCTCGGCTGGGGGCAAGGCTGCTCGAACGCACCACCCGCCAAGTGCGGCTGACGCATGACGGCGAGGCCCACCACCGGCGCTGCGTCCGGCTGCTGGCCGACCTGGAAGAGGCCGACGGCGCCTTCCTGGACACGGCGCCCAAGGGCATGCTGCGCGTCAACGCGCAGGGCACGCTGGCCAGGTTCTTCGTGATGCCGGGCCTGCCCGGTTTCCTGGAACGCTATCCCGATATCGTGCTGCACCTGGGCGAGGACGACCGCCTGGTGGACTTGGTGCGCGAAGGCGTGGATTGCGTGCTGCGCACGGGTTCCCTGCAGGATTCATCGCTGGTCGGGCGGCAGATCGCGCTGATGCCCCAGGTGACCGTCGCGAGCCCGGCCTACCTGGCGCGCCGTGGCGAGCCCAGGCGCCTGGAAGACCTGGAGGAACACTGCGCGGTGGACTACCTGTCCAGCGCGACGGGACGCAGCCTGCCCCTGGATTTCATGGTGGACGGGCGCAACGTGCAGGTCCGGCCCCGGGCCGTGGTCAGCGTCACGGGGGCTGAACTCTACACGGGCGCGGCGCTGGCGGGCCTGGGGCTGGTCCAGGTGCCGCGCTACCGCATCGAGCGCGAGCTGGCGGCAGGCGAACTCAGGATCGTGCTGCCCGCCATGCCGCCCGCGCCCATGCCGGTGTCGGTGCTGTACCCGCAGAACCGGCAGGTATCCGCCAGGGTCCGCGTGTTCACGCAGTGGCTGGCGGAGGTCATTGCCCCCGCCTTCGCTCAGACGATGCCCGTGAGGTAATACACGGTGATCGCCAGGAACACCGACAAGGTCGAGATCATGGTGATGGCGAAAATATCGCCGTAGGACTGGCGGTGCGTAAGGCCGGTCACCGCCAGCAGCGTGATCACCGCGCCGTTGTGGGGCAATGTGTCCATGCCGCCGCTGGCCATGGCGGCGATCCGGTGCAGCACTTCCATCGGAATGCCCGCCGCGTTGGCGCTGTCGATGAAGGTCTGCGCCATGGCGGCCAGCGCGATGCTCATGCCGCCCGAGGCCGAACCCGTGATGCCGGCCAAGGAGGTTACGGCCACCGCTTCGCCTACCAGGGGATCGGGAATGGCCTTGAGCGCATCGGCCACCAGCAGGAAGCCGGGCAGCGCGGCGATGACGCCGCCGAAACCGTACTCGGCGGCGGTATTCATCGAGGCCAGCAGGGCGCCCGAGACCGCGCTTTTGCTGCCGTCGGCGAAGTGCGCCTTGATGGCCCGGAACGAGAACAGCAGGATGGTGACGATGCCCGCGATCAGCGCGCCCATGACCGCCCACAGGGCCACCTGGTCCTCGGCATTGGCGGGCAGGGGCTGGGACAGGCCGGGCAGCGCCACTTCGGAACCGGCCGGATACCAGCCCGGGATCGCGCGCGTCAGCAGGTAGTTGGCCACGCCCACCACGACCAGCGGCAGCAGCGCGATGAGCGGGTGATGGTCCCGTTCGCCGGGCGGAGTGGCCGGTTCGTTGCGCAGGTCCGTGCCATAGGTCTCGCCGGCCGCCGCCGCGCGCCTGCGGCGCCACTCCAGATAGGCAATGCCGGCGGTCAGCGTGAAGGCCGCGCCGATGAGTCCCAGCCATGGCGCCGCCCAGGTGGTGGTTTCGAAGAATGTGGTGGGGATGATGTTCTGGATCTGCGGCGTGCCGGGCAGGGCGGTCATCGTGAAAGTGAACGCGCCCAGGGCGATCGCGCCCGGCATCAAGCGCTTGGGTATGCCGCCCTGGCGGAACATTTCGGCGGCGAACGGGTAGACCGCGAACACCACCACGAAGAGCGACACGCCGCCATAGGTCAGCACCGCGCAGACCAGCACGATGGCCATGATGGCGCGCTCCGCCCCGATCAGTCTCAGCACCGCCTGCACGATGGCGCGCGAAAAGCCCGACAGCTCGATCAGCTTGCCGAACACCGCGCCCAGCAGGAAGACGGGGAAGTAGAGCTTGGCGAACCCCGCCATGCGCTCCATGAAAATGCCCGAGAATACCGGCGCCAGCGCCGAAGGGTCCGTCAGCAGCACGGCGCCCATCGCGGCGATGGGGGCGCACAGGATCACGCTATAGCCTCGATACGCCGCCAGCATCAGAAACGCCAGCGCCGCCACCACGATGAACAATCCGGTCATTCGGTGCTCCAGGAATGAAGAGATAAGGGGTGAGGGCCTACACCTTACCGCACGGAGCCTGCCTTGTTCTTGCGGCGCGCCCCTGCGCCTTCGCGGCTCATCGGTCCAGCAGCGCCAGGGCCTGCGCGGCGATGTCCAGGTCGATCGCGGCGTCGTCGCCGTCGTTCAGGAACCAGGCGGCCGACAGTCCGCACCAGGCCGCCACCCATTGCAGCAGCCGGCGGCGGTCCAGGCCGGAGTGCGCGGCCACGATATCGAGCCTGCGCTCGAAGCATCCCGGCGCCACGGCCACGGGGGGAACGGGGTCCGCCAGGTCGGGGTTGCAGAAGATGTTGGCGTAGTCGAAAGCGCGCTCGCCGTAGAGGCGTTTGGGGTCGATGACCAGCCAGCCGCGTTCGCCGAAGTCCAGGATGTTGTCGTGGTGCGCGTCGCCATGCAGCACCGCCGGTTCGCGCTGGCTGTCGAGCAGGGCGCGGGCGTGGCGGGCGCTGTGCGCCAGGATGCCGCCATGGGCCCGGGCGGCGGGCCACAGGTCCGCGAACCAGTCCTCGAGCGGGCGCAGCGCGGGCAAGGGCTTGGCGCGCGGCGCATGCAGTTCCTTCAACACGCCGCAGATGATGCGCGTGGCTTCGTCGTCGCGGCCATTGCGGGCATAGGCGGCCAGGGATCGCGCGCCGGTGGCCCGCTCCAGCAGGATGGCGTCGCCGTCGTGGGCCAGCACGCGCGCCGCGCCGTGGCCGTCCCACCAGCGCATCAGCACGCCCCCTTGCTTCTCGTCCTCTTCGTGGGAGACCTTGAGCATGGCGGGCCGGCCCTCGTGCCGCACGGGAAGCAGCCGCGCCGCGTGGGTGACGATGGGGGCGCCGTCGGGCGCCAGCTTCCAGCGGGAGAGGTAGGTATCGAACATGCCGCGTCTCAGGGCAAGGCGCGCAGGGCTGCCGCCAGAGCCGCCGCCTTGCGCGCCAGTTCGGCTACGCCGAAGCTGGTCGCCAGGGCATGCTTGTCCAGCACCTCCAATGGCACCCAGCGGGCCTCGGCGGCGTCGTCGCCAGCGATGGGTTCGCCCGATTGCCAGCGGCACAGCATCGCGATCAGGATGAAGTGGCGGCGCAGTGCGCCCGCGTCGTCGCGGTCGAAGACGTCCACGGCGTCGAACACCTGCAAAGGCTCGGCGCACACCCCCGTTTCCTCCAGCAGCTCGCGCGCCGCGGCGGCTTCGAGGCGTTCGCCCGCGTCGATCTTGCCGCCGGGGAAGGCCCAGCGGCCCATGTCGGGCGGATTGGCGCGGCGCACCAGCAGCACGTGGCCGTCGCGGACCACCGCGGCGATGGTGGCGGGGATGGGACGCTGCGGCGGGGAAGTGGACATGCGTGTCTCCGGGTGGGCAGGCTCTAGCGTACGCCATGACGCCCGGCGCGGCGATGCCCCGGGGGACCGGGCGGGCGCTCCCCCGGCGTTGCCGCGCTACTTCTTCACCAGCGGGCAGGTGGACTTGGACAGCGGCATGAAGGCCTGGTCTCCCGGCAGGGTAGCCACCAGCTTGTAGTAGTCCCAGGGGCGCTTGGATTCCGACGGCTGCTTGACCTCGAACAGATACATGTCGTGCACCATGCGGCCGTCTTCGCGGATGCGGCCGTTGGCCGCGAAGAAGTCGTTGATCGGCATGGCCTTCATCTGCTTCATGACCGCGGCGGGCTCGTCGGTGCCGGCGGCCTGCACGGCCTTCAG
>NZ_JBLZXF010000064.1:0-10245 GCF_050285585.1 Achromobacter sp.
TCGGGCGCCCGCGGTTCGGCCGCCCAGATCCGCCAGCTGGCCGGCATGCGCGGCCTGATGGCCAAGCCGGACGGCTCCATTATCGAAACGCCGATTACCGCGAACTTCCGTGAAGGCCTGAACGTACTCCAGTACTTCATCTCGACTCACGGCGCGCGTAAGGGTCTGGCCGATACGGCACTGAAGACCGCCAACTCGGGTTACCTGACCCGCCGTCTGGTCGACGTGACGCAGGACCTGGTGATCACCGAGGATGATTGCGGCACGTCGCAGGGCTACAACATGAAGGCCCTGGTGGAAGGCGGTGAAGTCATCGAACCGTTGCGCGACCGCATTCTGGGCCGCGTGGCGGCCGTGGACATCGTCAACCCGGACACGCAGGAAACGGCCATCGTCGCCGGCACCCTGCTGGACGAAGACATGGTCGACATCATCGACCGCATCGGCGTGGACGAAGTCAAGGTCCGCACGCCGCTGACCTGCGAAACGCGCCACGGCCTGTGCGCGCACTGCTACGGCCGCGACCTCGGCCGCGGCTCTTCGGTCAACCAGGGCGAAGCGGTCGGCGTCATCGCCGCGCAGTCCATCGGCGAACCGGGCACGCAGCTCACGATGCGTACGTTCCACATCGGTGGCGCGGCGTCGCGTTCGGCCCTGGCCAGCGCGGTGGAAACCAAGTCCAGCGGTGTGGTCGGCTTTGCCAGCACCATGCGCTACGTCACCAACGCCAAGGGCGAACGCGTCGCGATTTCGCGCTCGGGCGAACTGGCGATCTTCGACGACAACGGCCGCGAACGCGAACGCCACAAGATCCCGTACGGCGCGACCGTGCTGGTGGGCGATGGCGAGGCCGTGAAGGCCGGCGCGCGCCTGGCGACGTGGGATCCGCTGACCCGTCCGATCGTGTCGGAATACGGCGGCGCCGTCCGCTTCGAGAACATCGAAGAAGGCGTGACCGTTGCCAAGCAGGTGGACGAAGTCACCGGCCTGTCGACGCTCGTCGTCATCACGCCGAAGACCCGTGGCGGCAAGATCGTCATGCGTCCGCAGATCAAGCTGGTCAACGAGAACGGCGAAGACGTCAAGATCGCCGGCACCGATCACTCGGTGAACATCTCGTTCCCGGTCGGCGCGCTGATCACGGTGCGTGACGGCCAGCAGGTTGCCGTGGGTGAAGTTCTGGCGCGTATTCCGCAGGAATCGCAAAAGACCCGCGACATTACCGGCGGTCTGCCGCGCGTGGCCGAGCTGTTCGAAGCCCGTTCGCCCAAGGATGCCGGCATGCTCGCCGACGTCACCGGCACGGTCTCGTTCGGCAAGGACACCAAGGGCAAGCAGCGTCTGGTCATCACCGACCTGGAAGGCGTCAGCCACGAGTTCCTGATTCCGAAGGAAAAGCAGGTGCTGGTGCACGACGGCCAAGTCGTGAACAAGGGCGAAATGATCGTGGACGGCCCGGCCGATCCCCACGACATCCTGCGCCTGCAGGGCATCGAGAAGCTGGCGACCTACATCGTCGACGAAGTGCAGGACGTGTATCGTCTGCAGGGCGTGAAGATCAACGACAAGCACATTGAAGTGATCGTCCGCCAGATGCTGCGTCGCGTGAACATCGTCGACGCCGGCGATACCGAGTTCATCCCGGGTGAGCAGGTCGAGCGTTCGGAACTGCTGAACGAGAACGATCGCGTCACGGCTGAAGACCGCCGTCCGGCGACCTACGAGAACGTGCTGCTGGGTATCACGAAGGCCTCGCTGTCGACCGACTCGTTCATCTCGGCCGCTTCGTTCCAGGAAACCACCCGTGTCCTGACCGAAGCCGCCATCATGGGCAAGCGCGACGACCTGCGCGGCTTGAAGGAAAACGTCATCGTCGGCCGCCTGATCCCGGCGGGTACCGGCCTGGCGTACCACCACGCCCGCAAGGACAAGGAAGCGCTGGAGGCGGCGGAACGCGAAGCCGCCCGTCAGCAGGCCAACCCGTTCGAAGACTCGCCGGTCACGGTGGGCTCGGATGCGGAAACGCCTGCTCCCGACCTGGGCGCCGACGACTCCGCCGAATAAGCGGAAGCTCGCAAGCAAAAAGGCCGCTGATGCGAATCAGCGGCCTTTTTTTCATTGGGGTGAGCGAGGTCTATCGCGCAGCCTGTGACCGGGCCTGCTGGAAGACGGGCCCCCAGACCGGGTGGCCGGCCTCGTTGGGCGCCAGCGTGAATGCGGGATCCAGGGCGAGGATGCGGGAGAAGCTGTCTTCGCACAGCTGCGGATAGCGGCTCACGCAATAGCTGAACGCCTGCAATTTGTAGGCTTCGATGCGCACGGCCTTGGTGGACGTGGCCAGCGCGTCGGAAGTGGCCACGGTGCGGATGACTTCGCCATAGCGTCCCGCGCTGTACTTGTCGCGCACTTGTTGCAATTGATCCAGCGCCTCCGCGGTCGGCGGGCCTTCCGGCTGCCGGGAGGTGACGCCGGCGCAACCCGCAAGGAGGACGGATAGGCCGAGCAGACTACTCAGAATGCGAATTTTCATGGGCTTCCAAAGGGGGAGGGTGATGTGGCCATACGCTATCGTGCCACAGCCTGATGCGCTCGGACATTTTCGGCAATGTCCTTGCGTAGCGGATTCGATAATATTCGCCCTATTCACTTTTCAATGCATATTCGCGCCGTGGCGCAACTCTCGATCATGTCTCCTTCCGCCGGCCTGTTGACGCCGCGTGGCCCTTTTTCCGGCGCCGCGCCGCTTGCGCTGCGCCCCTTGAGCGCCATTGCCGCCAGCACGGCGGGGGGCGTTCCGGAAGCGCGCATCAAGCGGCTCCTCTCCGATCTATTGCCGTCCCTCATATCCTTGCATGCGCAGGGCGAGATCTGCGGTGACATTTCCCTGGAAACAGTGGGGATGGACGAGAGCGCGCGGGCGCATCTGGTTCCGGAATTGATCGTGGCGCGCTCGCGCCGCGTCAGCCGCACGCCGACCCCCGGCTTCGCGCCGTTCGAACTGTATACCGACTCCGTGGAGTGGCCGCGCGGCTCCTGGAGCGATATCTACGCCTTGTGCGCCGTCATGCATGCGCTGGTCACCGGCCGCCGGCCGCCGGCCGCGCCCGAACGCCGGGCGGCCGACACCTACGAACCGCTCGTCTCCCTGGGCCTGCCGAAATATAGCCATGATTTCCTGGCCGTGATCGACGCCGGCCTGTCCATGCGGCCCGCCGACAGGCCGCAAACGCTGGCCGAACTGGCCGAGATGCTGGGCGTCGCCGCGCAGCTCGAGACCTCCTCGGACCAGGCCGATTCCGCCGAGGTGGTTGCAGCGCAGGCCACGCCTGCGGTGGCCGCCGCGGCGCAGCGCCAGCCCGCGCGTGGGCGCCGGGTGTTGCTGTGGCTGTTGTTCGCCGTGGCCTTGGCCGGCGCGGGCGTGTATGCCTGGCTGGCGTCGGGCCTGGGCGCGCCGAATGCCCTGATCACCCGCTCCGAAGTCGTCCCGCCGAATCCGCCGGTCGTCCATCCCTTGCCTCAGGCGACGCCGCCGGCTCCCGAGCCTCAGGCGCCGCCGGAACCTCCCGGCCAGGCTCCGGCAGGCAGCATAGCGCCGGCGGAAAGCCCGGCGCCTGCCGCCGCACCCGCCGAGGCGCCACCCCCGGCCCAGGCACCGCAGGCGTCCACGGCGCCCGAGGCGCCCGCGGTCGAAGCCGAGGAGGCCAAGCCCAAGCCCGTGCCAGTATTGGTGCGGCTGGATATCCGCCCCTGGGGGGAAGTGTGGATCAACGGCGTGGCGCGCGGCATCAGTCCGCCCGTCAAGGAACTCAGGCTGATTCCCGGCAAATACCAGGTGGTGGTGCGCAACGCCGATCTGCCGCCATACCGCACGACCCTGGAGGTCAAGGCCGGCAGGCCGGGCGTGATCTCGCACACATTCCAATAGCCGGCGCTATGCCGTCGGAGCACCCTCGGGGCGGCGCTCCGACGGCGCTTCCGGCGCCATCGGCAGGCGCAGCGTGAAGATGGACCCCACGCCCAGTTGGCTGCTCACCTCCACCGATCCGCCGTGCCGCTCGGCCACGGTGCGAACGAACGCCAGCCCCAGGCCGGCGCCGCCGACGTCTCCCCGGCTTTCCACCCCCACGCGCGAAAACGGTTCGAACAGACGGGCCTGGTCGTCGGCTGCGATGCCAAGGCCCTGGTCATGGATGGCGACTCGCCAGAAGCCGGGTTCATCGTCGATGCCGCACTCGACGCGGGTCTGCGGCGGGCTGTATTTGATTGCGTTGTCGATCAGGTTGCACAGCGTGCGCATGAGCAGGGTCTGGTCGCCGCGGACATAGGCGGCAGGCAGCGGCAGCGGCAGCCGCAGATCCAGCGCAATCCCGCGTTTCTGCGCGGCGGCCCAGAACTCGTCGACGGCGTCCTGCAGCAGGCTGCCCAGATCCAGCTCCACCGCGCTGATCGTCATGGATTCGGCGCGCGTGAGATGCACGAAGTCGTCGACCAGGTGCAGCGTGCGCCTGGCCAGCGTGGCGATGCGGTTGAGCGTTTCACTTTGCCCTTCCTGGGCGCCGCTTTCCTGCTTCATCTCCACCAGCGCCAGGATGGAGCTTTGGGGCGCGCGCATGTCGTGCGAAATGAAGCGCAGGGTCTCTTCGCGCTGGCGTTCCGCTTGCCGGATGCGCGAGATGTCGGTCAGCGTGGCGACGGTGCCAGCGAAGTTTCCTTCGGCGGTGTGGATGGGGGCGCACTTCAGGATGAGATCGCGCCCGGCCCGGTCGCGCAGTTCGAGATCCGCGCTCCAGGGCGACGTGCCGGCGACCGGTCCCTTGCCGCTGAGCGCTTCGGCGACGCGTTGCCGGGCGGCGGGGTCGGAAATGGTTTTCTCCAGCAGGTGGATGGCGGGGCGGCCGACGCGGGGAGGACGCATGCCCAGGCGCTGGAAGTAAATCACGGCGGCCTGGTTGCGGAATCGCATGCGGCCGTCCTGGTCGAAAACGAGCGTGGCGTCGGGCATGCCGTCCAGACCGTCGGCCAGGAAGCGGCGCAGGTTGCGCACCCGCGCCAGCGCCCGGCGCAGCTCGCCGACGCGGCTTTCCAGCGACGCGCTGGGCCCGGCGGCCTGCGCGCGCGCCTCGTTCAGCACCGGCGGGTACTCGCGCTGAAGCCGGCGCAATTCGTTGTCCATGTAGCGCAACGCAGCCTCCTGGCTGCGCCAGCTCCATAGCGGGTAGCACAGGGCCACGCCCAGGAGCGCCGCGGTCGGGGCGAACCAGAAGTGGCCGTAGGCAAGCAGCAACAGTGCGGCTCCGAGTATGCCGGCCAGCAGGGCGACGCAGACCAGCAGGGCCCGCTTGGGCGACAGGCGCCACAACGCGAGGCAGGCCAACAGCACGGGCAGCGCCGAGAATAGCCCGTTCCACCAGGCCGGCGGCTGCTGGAAGGCAATTTCGTCGCGGGCCGCCTGCAGCAGATTCGCGATGATCTCCACCCCGGCCATGCCGCTGACTTCATGGGAGACGGGAGTGGGATAGGCATCGCCAAGGCCGGTGGCCCAGGCGCCGACCAGCACGTATTTGCCGCGCAGCTCCTCGGGCGACAGGTCCCCCCGCAGCACGGACAGGTACGGCACGCTGCGCACGTGCGCGGTGGGACCCGCGTAAGGGATCAGGATGCTGCCGTCCGGCTGGGCGCGCTCCAGGAGTTTTTGCGCCCGCGGTCCTTCGCCGCCGACTTCCAGCATCGATATGGCCATGTGGTTCCAGCGCCTGCCCGCGACCTCGGCGGTCAACGTGGCTTCGCGGACCGCGCCGTCGGGATCGACGTGCGCGTTGATGAACCCCATCGCCGCCGCTGCCTGCGCCAGGCCGGCAATGGGGCCGCTGGCGCTAGAGGGGCGGGAGAGGCGGTCCAGCACGATGGGCAGCACGGTGTGCCCGTTACGCCGGATGCTGTCGGCAAGCATGTGGTCGTCGTCGGGATGGACAGTGTCCGGCTCGGCGAAGATCAAGTCCAGCCCGACCGCTCTTGCGCCATGCAGTCGGTCCAGCAGCGCGGCGTGGATCGCGCGCCGCCAGGGCCAGCGTCCCAAGGCGTCGATGCTGGCGTCATCGATCGCCACGATGAGGATGTCGGGGTCGGCGCTGCGGCCGGTTGCCGATACGGCGCGGTCGTACAGGATCTGGTCGACGCGGCCGAAACCGTTGAGCGAGCCCAAGAGGGCGGCCAGCACCGCCAACGCTATCGTCAGCCACAACCCTGAGCGCGAGGTCCGGTCCAGTGGATCGGCGGTGGCCATGAAACTCCTTTCCGTGTGTCGGCCCTAGTATTCGGTGAGCGTAATGAGGCCGCCTGTGCCGCTAGCCACCCCGAGGCCGAAGGAAGTCATGAGCTGGTTCGCGCCCTCGAAGGTCGCGATCGCGTCCTTGCCGCTCAAGCCCAGTTCGTCGACGGCTCGCACGGATACGTAATAGGTGCCCGGGCCGGGCGCCGCGAAACGGATATCGGTGGTGGGGAAGTTCGCCGACGATACCGGCAACGCGCCGTCGGCATCGCGCGAGACGCGCACCAGGTAGCTTTGCGCGCCCGGCACGGGCGACACGTCGGTGGTCCATGCGCCGCCGCCCGCGCGCACGGGTTCGCCCAGCTTCGGCGCGGCGAGCAGGGCGCGCACGCCCGAAACGACGCCATCGGCGCCGATCGCCGCGCCGTAGCCCTTGGCCACGGCGACCGGCTTGTCGGGGCGCGCGCCCGGCGCGTGCGGTTGCAGGCGGACACTGCCTTCGAGCACCTCGCTGTGCACGCCACGTTCGTTGCTTTGCACCCGGAACCGCGTGCCGCGCACGCCGGTCACCGCGACGGGCGTGCGGACTTCGAAGCGCCCCACGCCTTCGCCGGCGGGAGCCACGGACGACTCGACGCCGCCGCGCCGCACCTCGACTACCGAATCCGTCAGCGAGGTGCCTTCGAACTGGCGCAGGCGCGTCAGCTCGACCGCTCCGCCCGCGGGCAGGGTCAGTTTGGAGCCATCGGCCAATTCCAGCGTGACGAAACCGTTGGCGGCCGTGGCGACGGTGCTGCCTTCGGCCACCGTGTCGCCGGCCCGCAAGGACTTGCCATCGAGGCTCGCCTGCCCGCTGACGTGCAGCACGCGCGCGCTGGCGGCCCGCTCGGGAATCATGGAAAGCGGAATGCGCAGCTCCAGGCCCACAGGCAGCAGCTCCGGCGTGGTGACCTGGTTCAGCGTCTGCAGGCGGCTCCAGTTGGATTGATTGCGTGTGTAGCGGGCTGCCAGGTCGATCAGGGTGTCGCCCTGGCGGATGCGGTAGATGAAATCGTCTCCGAGCGCGCCGGCCGGCTGGCTGCGCGCCGGCGCGGTGAGCAGTAGACAGGACATCAGGACAAGCAAAGAAAGCGCGCGGCAGCGGCTCATGTCGATCGATTCTCCGGGGTGCGGGGGAGTACGCTTACTGCGGATTGGATGGAACGTCCTCGGCCGGGCTGGTCAGCTCGAGCCGGTAGCCCAGGGCGTAAGAGGAAGAGAGGCGCACGCCATGCTCGGGACGCAGCTGGAGTTTTTGGCGGATGTTCGACAAATGGGTGTCCAGCGTGCGGGAGGTGGCGGGGATTTCCCTGTTCCAGACGCATTCGGCCAGCACGTCGCGCGACATGAGGCGGCCGATATTGCGGAAAAAAAGCAACGCCAGGTCGAATTCCTTCGGCGCCAGGGCGACCGGGGTGGAATCCAGGGAGATCGCGCGCGCGGCGGGCTCGATGCGGTAGCGCGCGACGTCGAACCCGTCGTTGGCGGGCTCCGCGATCTGGCTGCGGCGTAGCAACGCCGCCACACGGGCCAGCAGCTCCTGGGGGCGCAGGGGCTTGACGATGTAGTCGTCGGCGCCGGCGCGCAGACCTTCCACGAGGTCATCCTCGCTGGAGCGGTTGGTCAGGAAAATGACGGGTATGCGCGGGCCGATATTGGCGCGCAGCCAGCGCACCACATCATCGCCGTCGATATCGGGCAAGTGCCAGTCCAGCAGCACCAGGTCAAAACGCTCGGTGCGCAACGCAGCCAGGAGATCCCGGCTTTGCTGGTAGCTGGTGCAGGTGTATCCCGCAGTGGTCAAAACTTGCTGGATGCGGCGTGCTTGGTCCAGGTCATCTTCCAGCGACGCGATTTTCATCAGACGTGTTCTCGCGAAGGTTTGCTACGCAAGCGCGCGCTATGGCGCCCTACTGCAAGAGGGTAAGGGAATTCGAGTAGACGAATGATAACTCGGGCAGTGTCCCCACTGGCTACGTTATGCCAAGAACTGTCAAACATTGCAAAGTTGACGAATCTTGACTGGAGTTGTTGCGTCGCAACGCGCCACACTGTCTCAATCGTCCCATCGCCGGCTGCACTGAAGTGAGCGGGTCGAATCGCTGGATGGAACAAATATGAATCAATTGCGCATACTTATGATGTCACCGGACGAGGCGGCCCGCGCGGTCGCCGTGTCCGCCTTGCTGCAGGCCGGCATTTCCGCGCGCGGCTGCTCGACATCCCTTGAACTGTTCGGATTGCTCAACGGGGGCGCGTACGACGTCGTGGTCCTCGACGTGGGAACGTTGGGGGAAATCGGCTACGCCCTGGTGGCGCGGCTGCGCGGCTCCTCGTCCCTGGGTATCGTGGTGATGGGAAGCAACATGTCCGTGGAAAGCCGCCTGCGCTGCCTGCAAAGCGGCGCGGACGCCTGCCTGCCCGAACCGCAGGATCCGCGCGAGCTGGCCTGCATCCTGCTGTCCCTGGCCCGCCGCCTGCCCACGGGGCAGGACGAAGAGGGCCTGGCCGACGCGGCCGCGAACGGGCAATGGGAACTGCGAGACCAGGGCTGGACCCTGGCCGCGCCTTCGGGCACGACCATCTCCCTGTCGGCCAATGAGCGCCTGATCGTGCGCTCGCTACTGGAAGTGGCGGGCAGGGCGGTCGGGCGGTCCGAATTGGGCGAAGAGCTGCAGGTCGAGGGCGGCACCGCGCGGGCCAGCGGTTCGCGCAGCATCGACGTGATCGTCAGCCGCCTGCGCCGCAAGGCCGAACTGGCCGGCGTGATACTGCCGATCCGCACCGTCTACGGCAGCGGCTACCTGTTCGCCGACCAGTAGGAGGAAAGGCGTCCGGCGGGTACACTGGCCGCGATGCGCGATGCCGCCGGTTCGGGGCCCGGACGGGTTTTCCCGACCGGCTCCCCGCCTGGGTTCCTCATCGGAATGCCTGGCCGGAACGTCCGGCTATATGGCCCCAAATTTTCACGACTGGCGTCTAACTGGCTGGCTTTTGCCGGCAACGCGCGCCCAGGCCGGGTTTACAAATTTCTTTGACAGTGCGCCCGAATCTCAGTTATGCTAAAGGGCTAACTGCTTTATTTCGCGCGCAAAATCTGGCCGCGTAGGGTCTGGAAGTTCAGAGTCAGGAAACGAGGTGCGTCACGAGCCTTTCGTTTCACGGCACACAGCACACAAGCGGGGTCTTCCCCGCGGCGTCTCCCCTTACGGCTCCCGGTCTTGTGCGTTTTGTCACAGTTTGTTGGCAAACCCGCTCTTTTACGTATACGAACGTTTGAGGCGGTTTTGCGCGAACTGCCTTCTCCGAAGCTCACCGCCTTAGGAGACTAGTACGCAAGTACTTACCAGTGGTACGTAAAAGGGATTTCAAAGGTCATGCCTACCATTAGCCAACTCGTGCGCAAGCCGCGCGAAGTCAGCATCATCAAAAGCAAGAGCCCCGCGCTCGAAAACTGCCCGCAACGCCGCGGCGTGTGCACTCGCGTGTACACCACCACCCCCAAGAAGCCGAACTCCGCTCTGCGTAAGGTTGCCAAAGTGCGTCTGACCAACGGTTACGAAGTCATTTCGTACATCGGCGGTGAAGGCCACAACCTGCAAGAGCACTCGGTGGTTCTGGTGCGTGGCGGTCGTGTGAAGGACTTGCCCGGTGTGCGTTATCACATCGTGCGCGGTTCCCTCGACCTGCAAGGCGTCAAGGACCGTAAGCAAGCCCGCTCGAAGTACGGCGCCAAGCGCCCGAAGAAGGCTTAATAACGAGTCGGTAGTACCCCGGAGTGGCGGAAGTCCGTCACGAGGGAAGTGCAACCGCGCCATCCGGAACACAGGAAGGTGCGCGGCACGTAAGGGGTCGTCCCATTGGGCGGCCATGGCCGTGTAATGAAACACGGTTCAACTGAACAGACACAAGGAAGCAACAATGCCCCGTCGTCGCGA
>NZ_JBLZXF010000065.1:0-10226 GCF_050285585.1 Achromobacter sp.
CCCCGACGGCCGCTGGGGTGCCCTGGACACGCAGTCCTACCATGCCCTGCGCTCGAACCGCTGGATCGGCTGCTACTACCGGGAATATGCGCTGAAAACAGAAGAGCCGCGACTGGCGCGGCTCTCGGAGGAATCAGGTGGTTTGTTTGTCCCCTGGGGGTACATCTGAGGGTACAAACTGCTTTTCGGCCCACCGGCGGATATCGTCAGGGTTCCACACGACAACCTGGCGGCTGATGGGGGTGCCCTTCGGAAACGTGCCGGCCCTGATGCGTTTATAGATCTCACCCTTGGACAGGCCGACCGCGTGCGACACGTCGGCGATGCGGTACAGAAACTTCGGCGCCGCGGCCGGTGCTTGGTGTTGGGCTGCGTGTGCCATTACTGCTCCTTGTTGTCGGTGGCGCGGGTGGCGCGGGCGGCGCGGCGTCGCACCTCCCATTCCTTGCTGGTCATCCCTACGCCGTTCACCACATCCTCGGGCATGATCGCCTTCGTGCAGTGCGGGCAGAGCGGGGCCATGGTCTTACTGCGCCAGGCCGCGTCCATGCGTTTGGCCGCGCGGCTGATGACGGTGTGCGCGGCATCCTCGCGCAGCTTGTCAGCCTTCGCGTCTAGGAAGTGGTGTCGCTCGACAAGTTGCAGGAAGGCGTCGAACGGGTCCACGTCGGATTCGCAATCCTGGCAGTAGATGCGCCGCTCGTCGGTGTCGAACGCCAGCCGCACATGCTTGCAGGTCGAGGGAGCGCGGCGCGACTTCCCTCGCGCCACGCGCAGGTCGCCGATGTCGACCACCTTCATGCCGTACACGTAATCCATGGGAACGATGGGCTCAGCCATTTGCGCCTCCGTCCTTGTGGTCGGGGTGGGCCCGGGCGCATAGGGCCTCGTACTGGTCTGCACCATATGCCTCATGCGCGTAGGTGGTCGGGAAGGCTCCGCGTGTGCCTTGCTCCACCATCACGTAATGGCAGGTATAGCCAGACTGCGGCGCGGCCGGCACGCGCTTGGTCCAATAGTGCTTGGGCATGCCAAGCGGCCATGCGTAGCCGTCGGCGCGCGCTTGGCGCATGAACTCGTGCGGATCGTGGTGGCCTCGCGACATGAGGATATAGGTGTCGTTGCCTACGTTCTCGATATCCAGCTGATAGGACTTAGGCATTGCCGCTCTCCTTCTGCGCGCCCGGTTGCGCGGACAGGGCGGCGCAAGTCGAGCACCGATAGGGTCGATACCACTTGCGCACGGCCGGGCTGAATTTCCGGTAGCGGCTGTCGGTGATGAACTTGATGTACGCGGGCGTGGTGGACTCCCATGCAATAGCGTCCTGCTGTCGGTCGGCCAGAACGGCGGCGCGGGCATAGGCCTGCATCTGCGACCCGGCGAACATGGCATGGCCACGATGTTCTGGCGGGGACGGCAGAGGCGGCAGCGCCACATCTTCCGATGCCGCTATACCGGCATCGCGCACCGCCTCGCTGGCCTGGGGCGCGGCGCCAAGCTGGACGGCGTCTCCGAGTCTGAACGATTGGTTGTCGCACCAGTGCAATGCCGTATGGTCCTCCGGCGCAAGACCGCAGCGTTCGCATTCCGCCACCGGCTGCGCCTCCCCAGCTACAGGGGCGCCTACCTCATGTCGATCATTCGCTGTTTCATCGACACGTTCGCGGGATATGTCGATGGCGTCACCATGAGCAGGGGCGCTTGCCAGGGCGGAAATCGCTGCTCGCAACTGCTTAATTTCTTCAGCGCCTTTCGCGCACGCCTGGGCATCCAAGGCATCCCATACGTGTTTGCCCGCTGTGTAGTTTGTGCTCATGGCGCGAAGCACGGGCCAGCGAGTCTGACTGGGCAGCGAGGCTACAGGGGCGCTTGCCTGATAACTGGGCGCGCGATCCCTGTTCGTCATGGTTACGGTTTTTCCGTCATCGCTGTAGGTATATTCTGGTGCGGCATCTGCTACAGGGGCGCTTGCTACCCGGTCAGCTTCGCGGCGATCTTGATAAGCCTGCCGTTCTTGGCGTGCTTTCTCCCGCAGAGCCTCGGCCGCCTTCGCCATGGGCGATTCGTCGGCTACAGGGGCGCTTGCCAGGGCGGCGCGGCCCATGCTGTCGCCGAGCGGGTGCGTTGCGGAATAGATCGTGGTGATGCTGCCGTCCGCGTGCGGTTGCATGATGCAGATGGTAGCGTCTCGCCCGGTAGCACTCACGCCGACGTGGATTTCGGCTACAGGGGCGCGCAGCTTTACCAGCGCCTTGTGGGCTTCGTACATGAGCAGGGTTACGCCGTTCTCGCCGCCGGTCCGCCCGATCCACTGCCAGAGCCGGGCTATGACGGTTTCGGGGCTTTGGTAGCCGTGCCGCTGGATGACTGCGTTGACGTATTCGTCGCTCAGCGGGTCTTGCTCTGCTGCCTGGGCGGCGTTGTTCTGGTTGGTCATGCTGCGATCCTTTTCTCAATGCGGCAGCGCCGCGCTACCTCGACCAGCCACGCGGCCAACTCGGGGGGGGTATGCTCGCGCTCTGCCTTGGTGATATGCGGGCGGCAGTCCTGGCGCTTGCTCGACTGGACGACGTGGGTTGCATCGCCCAGCACCAACGGGACCGGTGGCATATCCGCAGGCGCAACGCCGACGATGTAGAACCACGTCGCCTTTTCGGCCTTGTGGCCCCACCACATCTGCGGGGCGGCGAAGGTCCAGCCCCCGTATTGGTCGCGGGCGCCACCAGGAAGCGGCAGCATCTGGGCAGCCCATAGCGTGCTGCCGGCCGGATGCTCCAGGACGCCGCCGAACTCACGTACCAGGGCCACGGCCAGGCGGGCAAGGTTCATCTCGTCCGGGCGAGGATTGGCGAAGGCCCGAAGTCGGCCCCATGCCCGGCAAGGCGGGTGTGCCACCACCGGCATGCCGCCTTGAAACGTCCTGGCGTCCCGGTCGATGTCGTAGACGTCCACGCCCGACAGAGCCTTGTAGGTGCTGTCCTGGCGGGCGAACAACACGGCAACGTCCATCACGCCTCTCCCTGCTGGGTGGCGAGGGCGGTTTCCGACTTCGGCGTGTACGCCGGGTTGACCGGGAACAGGCGCAGGATGGCGTCGCGCACCTTTTGGGGCTTATCCTCACCCCAACCGGCCGGCGTCACGACGACATAGCCGCCAGTGATCGCCGCGCCTTTGATCGTCGGTAGCGCATCGCCAGCAGCGGGAGCGGCAGAGCCATACGGGCCGCAAAGCGCGTACACGGCGTTCTGAACCAGTGCATCGGGGTCAAAGTCCGGCTCCTTGCCGCACATCGTGGCGCCGCGCACCGCGTAGCGGACGGCGGCCACCACTGCGTCACGCTGAGCGTGCGTCAGGATCGGGGCGGGCAGCTCCTTGGGTTCTTCGGCGCCAGGCGCGTACTCGCGCTCCGCATACAACCAATGGGTTGCAGGCAGCGGGAACGACGCCAGGGCGAAAGCGCTGCCGTCCGGCAGCACGGTAACGCCGTCCTGCGCATCCCCAGGCGCTGAAGGGGATGGTGCGGCGGCAGGGGCGGCGGGCAGCGGCATCCAGTGGGTGGGCACTTCGATTCCTTCCAGCCGGTAGGCCTGGGGCCACTGCGTGAACCAATCCTTGGCGAACAGCGTTTCCTCGTCCCAGGCGTCAAGCTCGTCCTGGGTCATCGGAAACGAATCGGCAGATGTGTAGCTGGCAATGAATTGGCCGCAGTCGCTGCGCCACGCCAGGATCTCGGTGCCGTCCTTCGGAGCAGAACTAATCGGCTTCCAGCCGGCGGGGATGTTCAACATGGTCAGGCTCCGGTGGCGCGCGCGGCGTCCAGTTCAGCAAGGATTCGGGTCTGCTGCAGCAGGTCGGTGGCGTCGTCCTGGTCCAGGCCGGCGCCGATCCTGCGCAGAGTGGGGATTTCAGCGTGCAGGGCGGTCAGCAGCGGCGCGTCGACGGGCATGCCCACCTCCAGGCGCTTGGCCAGCTGGCGCAGGGCCGTGGCCTTGAACTGGCTGCCGTGGCGCGTCGCCCACATGTCGAAGAAGTCGGCCATGCCCACGAGCGCCGGCGCGCTGGCATACCATTGGCCGTCCTCGATGCAGTAGAAGATCGGCACGCCGCGGTCATCGGTGGCCACGGTGCCGTCGCGCTCGATCTGGTCGATGATCGCTTCCAGCGGCGCCAGGGTCTGCTGGGTCTTGATGAGCATGGGCAGGCGCTCGGGACGCGGCCGGCGCGTGGCGCGCACGCGGGCCTGCTGCTTTTCCATCATGCGGCGCTGCTCGCGGTTCATGGCGGGGATCATTGCGCGTTCGCCTTGATGATTTCGGCCTTGCGGCGCTCGTAGTAGGGCGACCAGCTACGGCGGCCGGCGTCGTCCTTGAAGATGCGCACGCCGCGGCGGCGCAGCTGACGGGCGCGCTTGATGCCGATTGGGCGACTGCCGGATGTGAAGACGCTGTCCAGCCATTCCACCGTGTGCTTCGGGTCGTACTTGCGGTAATTGCCGCTGGGCGTGTTGCTGTCGAGCCAGGCCTGCAACTTGGCGGCGGACACCGTGCCGGCGAAGAACACGTAGCACTTGCCCAGCTCTTCCAGGGTGGCAATGCCGACCTCCACCGTGCGCTCAGAGACATGCCCGCCATGTCCGGACGACCACACCTGACCCTGGCAGTGGAAGGTGGTGCCGTCGTCAATCTGAATGTGGAACTCGCGGCCAGCGAACGCATCGCCCTTGCCTTCGCGCCCGGACAGGAAGTCATAGAAGCCGTCGTCGTGCGCGATGAAGTATTGGCCGTAGCGCGTGTAGACCTTTTTGGGCATGACATCCACGACGAGGCAGTAATGCGGCTTGCCCCCGCTGTAGGGCGAGTGCTGGACAATGACGTCGATGATCTTGGGCATGTCGTTCTCGGAATAAGGAGGCCGGGCACCGGCAGCGGTCGGATGGGGGAGGGAGTCCCGCCGCCGGGCCGGCCGAAAGGGTTATTGATCCAGGCCCAGGGATGCCTGCGGTTCCTCGGGAGGCGTCACAGAGAAGACGATGTCCTGCCCGTTCTGCATGAAGATCCGGCCCGCTGCCTGCTCGCTCGGCACCATGTCGATGTCGATGGAGCACTCGACGGTGCCTCCGTCCTGTGGATCAAACTGGAAGTTGTCGACCTTCACGTCGTCCAGCACGGTGTCGCTGGGTCCGCCCAGCCCGTAGTGCAAGGTGAATTCGGCGCCGACGATCTTCTCGTCGATGACCACCTTGTTTTTCATCTTGGGATGGCGCAGGCGCGGCAGGTAGTTGGGGTCCTGCATGCGCTCGTCGGCTTCGTCGGCCATGTCGTTCTCGCCAGGATGCGGACGGCGATAGAGCGACGATTTGAGCGTGGAATCGACTTCCGACAGGATGTCGTTGGGCGCGCGGAAGGTGAGGCGCAGCGTCATCGCGGGCACATTGGACTGGCCGTGCTTCTCAAGCCGGTTGGTGACCTGCAGGCGGGCGGTTTGCTCGGTGATGGAGAACATGCGGGATTGCTCCTAGGGCTGGGGGAGGGGTTAGGCGGCCGGCGCCAGCTCGGCGCGGCGGTTGTCGTAGGCCTTCTTGAGCGCGTCGTAGTGCTCATCCGGCGCGTCGCGGAAGCCGTCGGCGACCAGGTCCAGGGCGTCGATGGTGGTGGCCTCGGTGATCTGCTGCAGGATGGGCGTGGGGTTGAAGGTGACCGGCGCGTCGGCGGCCGGTAGGTCTTCAGCGGCGGCCTTCTTGCCCTTGATGTCCTTGATGCTGGTGGTGCCGGGCTTCTTGGCCGCTTCGCCGGTCTTGGCCTCCATCGCATCGCGCCATGACGCCTCGCCATCGCGGATCGCCGCATACAGCGCGCGCAGGTCCTTGAGTTCGCTGGGGTCCAGCGTGCCGGCGTCGTGGCCGAGGTATTCCTTCAACTGCTCGGCGCGCACGCCGATGGCCGAAAATGCATCGAACAGCTTTCGCTTGGCCGCGTCCGGGTCTTCGGCGTCGGCGCGTTCCTGCGTCTCCATGACGATTTCCATGCACTCGTCCACGATGTCGCCGGGGATCAGGCGCAGCCCCAGCGTGCGCACAGCCTTCGAAATCAGCGCTTGCTGCTTGTTGATGATGTCGTCGTCGGTGGCTTCCAGGATGTAGACGGTGTCGCCGTAGCTGTTGGTGCGGGTGCGCAGCACCTGGTCGCCTTCCTTGCGCTGGCGCCGCTCGATGGTCTTGGTGATGGTCACGTCCTGGGCGTAGGGGACATTGGCCTCCAGGTCGGTGACGGTCACGCGCACGATGCGCTTCTCGCGGTCGTCGTAGACAGTCATCGTCTCGACCGTGATGTTGGTCATGTTGCGAACGGCGGCCTCGGCGAAGCGGATGGAGGGGCCGGACGGCCACTTGCTCTTGTCCCGGCCGATCGGCTTCTGGTAGCGCGCGACCGCGGCGAACGACGGGCGGCGGCACTCCTTCAGCATCTTTTCGCGCACCACGTCCATGTCGCGCGGCCGGCGGATCGCCATGATGTAGCGCGCCTCGACCATCGCCTTGGCCTGGCTGGCAACGGCGGCCGATGCCGTCTCGATGCCGGTGTTGGCCACCATGTTGGAAAATTCGTTCTGTTGGGTGACAAGCTGGTTCATGGTCAGTCCTTGGATGCCCAGGCGGGCAGGGAAACTTGATGGATGGCCGCGCCGTAGCCCGGCCATTCGTTGGAGGCCAGACAGCGCGCGTACACGTCCAGGTCTCGGCGGTACTGGATGCGGCCCACGTCACGGCCAGGCACGTCCAGCATCACAGCGCTGGCCGCATAGGGCCATTCCGTCTCGACGGCCACGAACACGAAGGCCAGCACTTCCAGGCCGCTGGCGCGCGCGAAGCCGTCGCTGTAGAACGCGTCCTGCACGTGGTAGCGCTTGCGGGCGATCTGGCGGGCGAACTCGGCCGGGCTGGCGTCGCTGTAGGTCTTGACGTCCAGCAGGATCACGCCGTTGTCGCCGGCTGGATGCACCCAGTCAGGACGGCAGCGGCACAGCACGCCGGTGTCAGGGTCGATCCAGTAGGCGGACACCTCGGGCCGGCCGGCGGCCAGCGCCTCAGCCACGTCCGGCAGGCGGCGCACGCTCTCGGCCTGGCGCAAGGCGGTCTCGCGCTGGTCGTGCGTGATCACCAGGCGGCCGGCGTTCTCGGCATTCCATTCGGCCCACCACTTCTGGCGCGCAATGCTGCTCTCGCTGGGGTTCTTCGCGTTGAGCATGGCTTCGGTCGGCCGATCCGGCGCGTCGGCGGGCAGCACGGCATAGCGCTTGTCGAACTCGGCCGGCTCCAGGATGGCGCAGTGCGCGAGCTGGCCCTCGAGCTGGCCGGCGCGCTCCTTCTCGGGCGGCCGCGCCGGGTCCAGGTGCAGGGCGTAGAACGTCGCCGGCGAGCGCGCCACGTGGTCCAGGCCGGTCTTGCTGATGCCGGCGCCGCGGTGGTACGCCTCGATGTCCTGGCCGTCGATCGTGCACGGCGCGTCGATCAGGCTCACGGCTTCGGTGATGGCGTTCATGCTGCGTCCGATTCGGTGATGAGATAGTTCTCAAGCGATCTGATTTTTCGCTCGTAGGCCGCGATATGGAGCCGCGCCCAGGCGTCGTCCAGCTGCTCGGATTGCTCGCGGTACGCTGCGATGCGAGCGAGCGTCTCGTCGCGCCTCGTGCTGATCCAGTAGGACTTGAGGCGTTCCTCGATCAAGTCCAGTACTTGGCTGGGGGGAACGCCGTCGATGTCTGGCTCTTCGTCTTCAGGCCAGGTCTCAGACAGCCCCTTGCCGTCAGGCATGCGCATCTGCACGCACCATTGCTTCTCAGCGGTGTTCGCGAAGTTGTATCGGCCGAGCGTCTTGGTGATGTACATGTTCATTCCTTGGCAGCCACGGCAGTCTTGCCGCAGCCTTCGCAGGCGGTGAGGGTGGATTCGTCGCGCTGCTGGCGCTCGCCGTAGCCGAAGACCAGAGCGGTCAGCACAGCGGCGACGATGAAAGCGGACAGGCGCGCGTCGCGGTCGCGCAGGAGGCGGCGGATCATTTGCGCACCGCCTCTTCAAACGACACATCCAACTGGCGATCCGGATCTTCGATCGCGTCGGCCAGCGTCTCGACGTAGTGCGCGCTGGCGCCGTCCATGAACTTGGTGAACAGCTCGCCGATGCGGCCGAACGTGTCGCCCAGGGCATAGGCCTTGGCCACCGCCTCAAAGGCTTCGGTCAGCGCCGGATCGCCGATGCTGTCCTCGTAGACCGCATGCGCGGCGGGCTGGCGGTTCTCGCCGGTGCCGCAGTAGCGCACGACTTCCTGCATGCCATGGCGAAGCGCCATGCGGACATCCCAGGTCAGGTCCATGCGCAGTTCCTGCTCGGGGGAAAGGCGGATTTCAGGGCGGGCGTTCATGGCTCAGTTCCTCGCAGCCAATTCCGCCTCGCGCGCCATGCCCTGGTAGTGCTTCAGGATCTTGGCGTCCTCGGCGTACTTGTCGAACTCAGCGCGGAAAGCCAGCTGCAGGCGGCCGCGGTTGACCGGGTCAGCCAGGCACCACAGGTGCGCAAGCTGCTTGATGAACGTGCCGCCATAGGCCTGCATCGTGCTGATGGCCTGCTCGGCGGTGGTCGCGTCGAAGATGATGGACATGGTGTCTCCTAGCCCCGGCACCCGGGGCGGGTGGGGTTAGGCAGAGGCCTGCGCCACGATGTGGCCGGCGAACACGACGGGGTCAATCAGGCCGCGCTGCTGAGCCTGTTCAAGCGCTTCGTCCGCGCTGGCGGCTTTGACATGGTCAACGGCGATTGCGCCGTGGTTGATATGGCAAACCGTGAAGTCCATCGTGTTCTCCCTGTTGCTCACGGGTTGTGAGTGCATGGGAGTGATTAAACACGACGTTTATTTGAGTGTCAACACCGTGTTTAATTCTGGGCGCAAAAAAACCGCCCGGAGGCGGTTGTGGTCAAGCGGTGCGCCTTCGCCAATATGAAAAACCAGCAAGCAACGCAAGCAGGAGAATGGGCGGCCACGCTGATATAGCAATCCAGGTGGCATAGTCAGGATCGGACCTACGAACAGATGCGATAGCGCCAACCGCGCATACCCCGGCCCAAATGAGTAGCCCACGGCGCAGCCACCTGAGCCCGGCATGCGCCTGATCCCTCGTAGCCACAGCGACGGCTATGCCCACGACAAGCAGCACCAGCCAGATCGCTCCGAATTCATACCAGTGCTGCCAGGCGCCAGGCTCCGGCGATGTCTGCGCTTCGGTCCAATTCTGCTTAGTAGCAGGAGACGGCACTGGAGGCAGTTGCGCACGATTCGCTGTGGCCTGGTCAATTTGCTTTTGGTATGCGTCGTCTAGAGCCATATTGAACTCCAATTTCGATGGCCTTCACCGGCAGGCCGTCTTTCCGGATGAGGTAAATGCGTGGCGCCTCACGCGACTTTGTTATTTGCTCCGCTTTTAGGCTCATCGGTGCGCGCCTCCATAGATTCCACGAGCGCTTCCAGCTTGCCTTCAACGTATGCGCGGTCTGCGGCACTTAGCCGCTCGATGCGTTCTATGTCCAACCTGCGAAATGGCCAGGCGTGAATGGCGGGTACCGATCCGCCAACGAACATTGGGCCGGTGCCTGTCGTAACCCACGTCGCATTGACGCCGAATTCCGCCTGGGCGTCCAGAAGCGCTTCCTTAGACGGACCTCGCTTTTCCCAGTTGTTCACATTTTGCGGCGCAACGTTGAGCAGGCGCGCCATTTCACTTTGATCGGCATCGCCAGATAGGCGGGCAGCCGCGCGGGCGGCCTCGTAAAGGCGGGCCATTTGGTCATGCATAGGTTTCATGGCGCGATTGTTGCCGTGCTCAACGATCCGTTGATACACATCACGTTGACCAATAAATAAACATGGTGTTTAATTGAGGGAACTTGGAGCCCCTATGGACAACGACTTGCACCCACATGCCGAAATCATCGATCGCCACGGCGGCCCCACGAAAGTGGCTGAGCTGATGGGGATCCTGGACGAGCCCGGCGCGGTCCAGCGCGTTAGCAATTGGAAGCGCCGCGGCATCCCTGCCGAGGTTCGCCTCGCTCATCCCGACCTGTTCGTGAAGCCGGTTTATGCGCCGGCGCGGGAAGCCGCATGACCGCATCAATGCACCGACGCGCTTTCGCGCCCGTCCGTCGCCCAAGCCGTGCGGTCACGCTCTGCGCGCAGCT
>NZ_JBLZXF010000066.1:0-10122 GCF_050285585.1 Achromobacter sp.
GGTTCCTCCACGTAGTCCACCCCTTCCGGCGCCTGGCTTTTCTCGCCTTGCGCCGTGCCCCACCCCATGGCGTATTCCCGGTAGTAACATTTCTAGAGTGCAGACTGGTATCAACCAGTTCAAGCCGAATTCTCAAGCTCATGATATAAAACGACTTTTGTGAAAACAAGTGCAAGCCGGTTCACACCAAGCGCGATCCAACTTGTACCCTGAGATGTACCCCGGAGCCCCAGCATGGCAACAAACGTCCTGAGCGACCGAAAGGTGACCACCGCGAAACCGCGTGACAAGGAATACCTGCTCACCGATGGCGCCGGCCTGTCCCTGCGGATCCGGCCAGACGATTCCCGCCTCTGGATATTCCGGTACACGTCCGCCGCCGGCAAGCCGGCCAAGAAATCCCTCGGGCCTTACCCCGACGTGTCGCTGCAAGAGGCTAGGCTGAAAGCCGCGCAGATGCGCCAGCAGTTGCAGAAGGGTATTGACCCCGGCTCGAAGGTGGAGGGACGACCGGAGACGGTGCAAGCCCTGTTCGAAGTCTGGGTACGGGATTCCCTCTCGAACCGACGGAACGCCAAAGGCGTGTACGCGTCCCGCTCGCGCATGGGGCGGCACGTTCTCGCGGCAGCCGGGCAAGATCGGATCGCATCATTGACCAAGGCCCGAATCCTCGAACTGCTGGCTCCGATCGTGCGCGCCGGCCATGGCCCCCAGGCAAACTGCGTTCTCATCGACACCAAGCAGATGCTGGACTACGCCGCGGAACGGGAATGGATAGAGGCGAACCCGGCCGCGCTGATCAAGAAGGCCGCGGTGGGCGGCAAGGACGTCGTGCGCGACCGCGTACTGGATGCGGACGAAATCCTGATGCTGCGCGACAAGCTGCTGGCGGCCACCGGCATGACGCTGTACGCGCAGGCGGCCTACTGGATCGCGCTGTCAACGATGGCGCGCGCCGGCGAGATCGCCGCGGTGCGTGAAAGCGAGATCGACTGGGATGCTCAGGAATGGACGATCCCGGCGTCGAAGAATAAATCCAACCGCGAGCACACCATTCAGCTTTCGAACTTCGCCCTCTACTGGCTGTCGGTGCTCCGACAGCAGGAAAGGCCCGGCGACTACCTAATTCCTGGCAAGGGCGGCCTCGGCCATGTCTCATACCGGTCGTTCAGCCACCAAGCCACCATGCGCCAGGAGAGCGCGAGCAAGGGCCAGGGGCTTGGCGTGCGCGGCGAGCTGTCGTTACCCGGCGGCCCCTGGACTACGCACGACCTGCGCCGCACCGGCGCCACCATCATGGGCGAGCTCGGCGTTGCCGAGAACGTCGTGGAAAAGTGCCTGAACCATATGGAGCAGTCCAAGCTGGTGAAGGTCTATCAGCGCCAGCGTATGCTGCCCCAGCGCCGCGAAGCATTCGACATGCTGGGCGCCTACCTGACAAAGCTTGTAGGTGACCCGAACACCTGGGGGCCGGTTAAGCTGAAGCCCGGACGTCCCAAGGTCGTGCAACTGCGCGCCGCGTCCTGAGCCGAGAGAACATGGAAGACAACGGAATTCTGGAACAGGTGCCTGGCCCCTACGTCGCCGAGGCCATGAAAACGCTGCCGCCGGCTGGGACCGCCGAGGACCGGGAATACGAGGTCGTCATCGACGCGGGCCATGCCGGCCGGGTCCGGCTGTTCTTCCGCAAGCAGAAGGCCCGCCGCGGCAAGTTCAGCCACTGGTTCTGGCAGGCGAAGCGCGCGGAGAAGGCTTAGGCCGAAAGTAGAACATGATGCAGATTGGTACACTATGCGCCACATATCGGAGGCTTTATGTTTGAGCAACTGTTGAAACGGATAAAGGAAAAGCTTTTCCCGTCCAATATTGACAGCACCGCCTATCAAGCCGGTCGCCGCGCATGGATAGCTGGCGAGGTTCATAACCCGCACATCCATGGCACGCTGTATTACAAATCCTGGGCATTGGGTGCGCATGACGCGCTCATGGACGAAGCCAAGGTTTATTGATCTCGGGGTGCGATAGCTCGCAGGCTGTCGTAAGCCCGCTCGCAGGTCAATCCCGCGATGCGGGCACGGTCTGCAATTCCCGCAAGCTCTTGAGCTCGTTCGCCAACCCGGCCGAGCATGTAGGCGAGCAAATCGACGGCATCGGCCCCTGCCGGGCTTCCGTCGGCAGCGGCGGGATCTCGGGCGGCTGCGGTGTGAGCCAGCGCGTTTGTGCGGGCGCGCAACCGGCCAAGCTCACCGCGAACACCAGCAGCATCGGCAGCCGCGGCAGCAGCTTGTTTCTGAGCATCATCACGGGCATTCTCCACCGCGGCAGTGCGCCGCCGTCCTTCTTCTCGGGCCGCCTCGACGGCGGTAACAGTGGCCTGGGCCTGGGCGTATCGCTCCTTGGCGAAAGCCGCCTCGGCCTTCGCCTCGTCCGCATCGGCCCACCAGCTGCGCACTATCCAGGCCGCGCCGCCAGCGATGAGTGCGCCAGCGAGCGCGGCAGCGGCGTAGCCCTTCCAGCCCATCAGCGCTGAAGGCAAACCCATGTGTCCACCTCACGGCGCGTGACAAGGCCTGGCAGCGTCACCAGCTTGCCGCCAACCCGCCCCTTTACCCATCGGTCCAGTTCAGCGCAGCCACCGTCGTAGTCCCGTGCGTTGAATCTGCGGCGCATGGTTGATTCGGCCAGGTTGCCCGCGCCCAGGTTGTAGGTGTAGTCGATGAGCGCGGCGCGCTGCCAATCGTTCAGCGGCACGGTAATCAGGCGCCGCACTGCCGCGTCAGCAATCGCCAAATCGGCGTCGCGCCAGGCATCGCATTCGGCGTCCGTGTAGATCCGCTTCGGGTCGATGTCCGGCCCGGTATGGCCGTCGCAAACGGTCAGCACGCCCACCGGGTCGATGTAGGGCTTGCCCCGCACCTTCCCCGGTTCGAAATGCGCGACCAGTACACCAGCGATTGCGAGCGCGCCGGCGCCTGACGCCACCAGAATCTTGCGTTTCAGCTCGGCTGGGATCATTTGATCCCTCGCCACGCCGAGTACGCCGTGATAATCGCGGTGCCCAGGCCGACGATGTAGGCCAAGGGTTTGGCCAGCCGGCCCAACCCTTGCAGCACCTTGAAGCCGCCCGACAGAGCCTGGAACGTGTCCACGATGTCCTGCGTGTTCTGGCGGATCGTCTCGATGGAGGACGTGTTCCTGGCGGTAGCTTCCGCGTTGTGGGCCATGTCTTGCTCCATTTGCACGACTCGCGCGTGCAGCGATTTGATGAACGCGTCGGACAGATGCTCGTCGGCCATACCTATCTCCGCACCAGTATGGAGTCCAGGTATATCTGCTTGATGTTGCTGGCAGAGGGAACCGAGAAGACCGATACACCGCTCCCCGACACATAAACCGGGAAGGTGGTATAGGTGTTGGACGTCGTGACGGCGGCGCAGATGAAGAACTTCCCACCGCCCATATTGATGCCGGCGCCCGTGCTTGCGATCTGGCCGGTAGCCGTCACGCCAGAAACGCCGATCACGCCGTTGAGCGCGATCATGTTGTCGCCCAGCGTGACGGCATTCGGGGTGACCTCGCCGGCTACGGTGGTGGCGCCGCCAGAGAGCGTGAGATTGCCCTCCCCGTTCAGGATGATCTGGCCGAACTTCTTGCCGGTGCGCTGCGTGCCCCAGGCCGTCGCCAGCACCATGGTGCGGAAGGCATTGCGTACGTTGAAGTTGTCCCACTGCCCGGAACCGAGCAGCGTAGCCGGAGCCGTGCCGGTGATCGCCGAATCCGTGACGATGAGGTTGATGCTCTCAAGCAGCCAGTTGACACTCGATGCATCGATTGATACGGCCTGGCCGCTGGCGGGATTGTCGGCAGTGACGCCGCGTATGCGCGTGTCGTAGGTAGTGCCGGCCATCATCACAGCGGCGGTGGAGTTCTGCGCGCCCACGACGTCACTGATAGTGCAATCCACGACGTATGGCGCGCTCGACGTGCCGAGCACGCGAACAGCGCACAGACCGCCGAGATAATAAACGCCGCTCACGCGGATGTTGACGGCGTTCACGCCCTCGGCGTGGATCCATACCGCACATCCGTAATCCGAAAGACCGCCGCGGCCTTGCACATCGCGAATCTCGATGTTGTTCACACTGGCGTCTGCAACATCGCCGCCGACTTCCGGCAAGCTGGATTTGGGGTAGACGACCGCGGTCTTGATGTTGCGTCCGCGCACGCGGCTGATGAAGCCGTCTCGGCTCTTGGATACCACTCCGTAATTGTGGTTCGCGACGTCAACATCGGTGATGGTGTGGCGAGCGAAGCCCTCTACGAGCAAGCCGTGCGATGAGTCGGCATCGGTGCGTGCGATGCTGCCCAGCCGCTCTAGCACGCATGAAACTCCCACTCGCCCGACCTGGGCGTCAGCGACGAAGCCTTCCTTCTTCGTGGCAAAACGCGACACGTCCACCGTGAAGTCGGCGCAGTACATGTGGTCTGCACGCAGCAGCAGAGATCCCAGCAGGATAGTGCCGGTGCCGTCTACGGCCTGGGTTGTCGCATTGTTGAATGCGGCTTTTCCCTCACCAATGACGCAGACTTTTTCGCCGACGATACTGAAAAATGAATCCCCCAGATAATACGTGCGACGTTTGAGCCGGATGTACCCGTGCGCGTTGTGCATCGCGTAGAGCGCGGCGCTGTCGTCCGTGATCCCGTCGCCTACGGCGCCGAAGTCCTCCACGGTCACATCGAGATTGAGCAGCTTCTGCCGAACAGTCTGGGGGATCGCTCCGCTTCCGTCTTGAATAAATCCGACCATGCCGGCGCCGTTTGCGGGAATCAAAACATCGGCCAGCCGTTCCACTACAAACTGCCCCGACCCATCCGTGGATAGGTTCGAGAGTGCATCAACAACGTATTTCTTGTTTACTGCGTCAGCCATTGCAACTGGGTCGCCGAGATCCTCGATTCGGTTGTTGTTGGCGCGATAGCTGCCCATTCCGTCGACGTCGTAGGGGCCCAGCACCAGCGCCCGGCGAATCCAGCCAAAGGCGCTCTTGATGGCAAGCCAGAGGCGGTCAAAATCGAAATTGACGGTGTCGGCGAAGAGGTCGCCGTTGTCCTGGTAGTCGATCGCGCGAGCTGCAATGACCGACAATTCCATCAGGATCGGCGCGCCAGAGGCTGGCGGGACCACGAACATCACCGTGCCGCCTTGCGCTTGGCCCAGGCCGCTTACGCTGTACTGCGATGGCGCCAGGACACTATCGGAGACGGAGACCCGAATGTCGCGCGCCTCCAAGCACAGGAAATCGAAGGGGAAAACGACCGTCACGCCGTTGCCTACGGCCTCGGTCCGGGTATTGGGATTTGCAGGGACGGTCACGGCAAGGACTCCGGCGCACGCGCCGGCCTTGCCGGCGGCTAGGTTTCGAGGGTGACCTCGTGCACACCCCCTGTTGGGCGCCAATCTTCCCGCCCACCCATGGCCGAAATCTCGGCTTTTTCCCTCACCATCCGGCCGATGCGGACCGGAGCCTGCAGGATGGCGCCCGCGCCGCTATCCAGATAGTCGTCTGGCTGGTTCTGCACTTCCGGATTCCAGTCCTTCATCTGGTCCCACATGGGCCCGTCCAGCACGTCCACGTGCGCCCAGAGGACTCCCGATTTCATGGGTGGTTCCAGGCCATCGAGGATGCGCGGGTTTTTCTGCCCGGTGACCTGCACGTCGGTCACCCCGCAGCTCAGCCCCTCCTGCTTGAGCGCCTGGCGCAGGAGCTGAGGGACGAAGGCGCCGTTGCCGTTCGTCTCGACATAGACGTTGGGGATGTTGAAGCGATCGATCAGTGCGCAGGCCTGCATGACCTGGCCCCCGATGATCTTGGCGTTGCGCGCGTCCGAAAACTCGGCAAACTCGCCCATCATGGCATCGGCGACATGCCAGTAAACGTTCCCCGCCGCGTCGTCCAGCACTAGGGAAAAGGCCGACACGTCGCCGCGGATTTTCCCCAGGGCGCAGTCCCAATAGGCGCGGGCGCTGACGATCTGGACGTTACCTAGCATCATGCGCACCGAACGGTTGGCGAGCTCGACGCGCGGGTGAACGGCGTAGGGCTTGATTTTTTCGGGGTCCAATCTCGACTCCTTGATGGGCTTGGCCTGGAGCTGGTATTGGGAGTCCCAATAGTTCAGCGTGCGGGTCTTCTTGCGCCGGATCTCGATTTCCGCGCGCGTGAAGCGCTCCGGCCACGCGCAGCGCGCGTAGATGTCCAGCACGGCGCCGCCCGGCGGCTGGGCGAATACCACCTCGCCGCGCTCGTACCGGTAGCCGCTGCCTTCCACCAGAAGCCGGGCATGCTTGTAGATGCCCAGCATCACGTACAGCCCATCGGCCGCCGGCTTGAACGGGACCGGGTAGCGCGTGCGCTTGGTGGTGTCTTCGTACCGGATCTGGTCTTCCAGCAGCGGGATGGTCAGAGACGCTGCGCCGCCCGCGATCATTTCCGGGTAGATGGAATCGTGCGTGTGCGGCGTGCCGATGTATGTTTCCTGGCCCCCCGGCACCAGGATGAAGGTTGCTTCCTGGATCTTGGCGCGCAGGTTCTCGCGGGCGTCCGCCGTTTTGATGTTCTTCGGAACCTCGACGTCGTCGTAATCGATGTCGCGCGCCCGGGCGCTAGTGACGTTCTGGTTCACGCCCACGGCGGTCATGCTGGCGTTGCGAGGGTCATTGGAACCAGACACCCAGAACATTTGCGAGCCGGGCTTGGTGGGCAGCATGCCACCACAGAGGGGGTGCCGGCGCAACACGTTGATGGTGTCGCGGGTCAGCTTCTTGGCCAGCGGCCCGTCGGCCGCCCAGATAAGCGACACCCAGGTGCCGTCACAATAGAGCTGCCACGCTTTGTATACGGCGTAGATGGTGGACTTGGCCGCACCGCGGAACACCTGCAGCACGCGCACCGGGTCGCTGCAAGTTCCAAGCCAGTGGCAAATCCGGACGTGCAGGTCTGGAACGGTCCAGCCCTGCACCTTCGCCCACATCAGGAAGAAGGCCAGGAAGGAAATCTTGCGCTTCATCGTGTGGCGCCGGCCGCCTTCTGGACCTTCTCCAGGAACTTGGCCGCCTCCTTCTCTGCCCGCTTGACCTCGCCTTCCAGCCCGTCGTCGGCCTCGGGGTGATCGTCCACCGCCGCCGCGCCGCCGTCGCCCGCCGTCTGGCGCCGCGTCAGGTCGATCAGGCTATTCAGCTTCATGGCAAGCGTGACGGTGGCGATGGGGTTTTTCTTCGCCCAGAAGCGATCCCCCCGCGTCTGCGCGTCCATCTTGTTCGGGTCGACCCCATGGCCCGGCCAGTTGTCCGGGTTCATTTCCTGGACCAGCACGTCGATGAGCTTCTCGGCATACTCGGTCAGGCGCTCGAATTGGTCTTGACGCATCAGCGGCTCCAGGCTTGGGAAAGGTCGGGGCCACGCTCCGGCAAGCCCGGGCCGAGCTGCCACCAGTAATCCTGATCGTGCTGGCGCGCGGCGAGGCGTTCCACACGGCTCAAGTATCCCGGGCTGAGGTTTTCTTGCAAGGCGTGAAAGAAGGTGTGGTCGATGGCGCCGGACAGCCACCACAGGTTCTGATACGGTAGAGTGCCGCGGATCGTGCGTGCCGCGCCTGCGCCCAGGTTCAGATCGTCGCCGCTGGCCGCGCGCCATGCGTTCTCGACGCCCAGGCCAACCACGTCGAAGAGCGTTCCGGCAGTCGGGCCCAGCACGGTGCCGCCCACGGATGCGGCGAATCCGCCCGGGGTTTCCCGCGGATCCTGGAAGAGCATGTCGCCCACGATGGACAGGCCGCCTCCCTGCAGCAGAGCTTCGGACCAGAAGCGGCCGCTGTTCACCGCGATGGGGTCGCGGCCCGACAGCATTTCCTTGATCTGGAAGGCGACGCCGCCGGCAATGGTGGTGCCCAGCATGATGGCCGTGCCGTAGGCCAGGCGGTTGGCCGCGGCGGGCGCGCCATCTAGCCCGCGCGGTGCGTCGATCATCCGGCGGTAGTGCCGGGAAATCATGGCCATCGGGAAGCTCTTGAACTGCATGACGGAGCGCGCGAGCTCGCCGCCGATCGTGCCAGCCTGCTGTCCGCCCCAGGTCTGCGCCGCGCGCGTCGCCAGATCAGGGTTGATCACCGCATATTCCGACTCGTCGCGGATCAGGCCCAGCACCTTGGAGACCAATTGCGGCGCATTGTCGGCACCGGTGGCCATGATCGCCTCAGGCGTCAGGTACTGTTGCCCGCGGTACTCGGTGGGCTGCACCCGGCTGATGACAGCCCAATCGTCCTCAGTGATGCCCTTGCGCGCAAGGTGGGAACGGTCCCACTCGGTCAGCGTGCCCCACTCCTTGCCCGCCATCTTGCCAAGACCGCCCATCATGGTCATCTGGAAGGCGCGGCGCATGCTGTCCGTCCAGGCGTTCATCAGCGACAGCTTCATGACGCTGTTGGAAATCTTGCCGGACCAGTTATTTCGGATGTGGTCCCCGGAAAACCGGTTCAGGTCGGACACAAGGGACTCGGCGATCAGGCCGTGCGCGTTCAGGAACTCCCGAGTTTCGCCGCTGGCCTGGGCGCCGATGTTCTTGAGCGCCTGCCAGTAGGGAAGCTTGTTGTAGCCCGCGGTCGTCAGGTAAGTGGGAATATCGGAAAGCGACGCCCATACCGCGCGCCCCAGCTTCGACGCAACATTCAGGTTGCGCACATCCGAGGCGACGCGCGCCAGGCTGGCGTTCTGCACTGCGCCGGCGTTGCCGGTCAGGACGTCGAAGTAGGCCTGCGGCTCGTTGATGAAGGAACGCTTCACGCCGCCGTCCTGTTTCTCGGCGATGTCCGCCTGGACCCGGAACTGGTGGGCCGGGTTCGGGCCGTAGCGCTCGACCAGCGCGATATCCCGCGCCAGCCCAGAGATGTGCCCGTTCATGGCGTCGTACATGCTGCCCTGGCCGTAATCGCTCATGTATTCGACGTAGGCCTGGCCGTCGCGCCAGTGGAGCTGCCGGGCTTGGCTGCCGCGGTTGGCGCGCGCGCCAGTGCCGCGAAAGCCGCCAGGCTCCAGCTTGTTCAGCCCGCCCGAGGACAGGGTTTCCCAGGTGGCGCGCAGGAATGCCGTCATTTCCGCGTCGTCCATCAGCCGGCCATCCGGCCGCACGTAGCGGCTGCGGTCCAGCTTCGGCAGCGTCTGCTGCACCCATGTGTCCTGACCGGCGGCCAGCACGCGGCCCTGGTCGCTGCCCTGCGGCAGGTACCCGTATTCCAGGCGTCCGACGTCGCCGCCCGCGTTGTTGAACCGCTGGCGCATCGTCTCGACTGTCGTTCCCCAGGCCTTGGCCGCTTCCACCGCCAGCCTGTTGCCCGTGCCGCCCTCGCCGCGCGCGAACACCTCGACGGCCAGGTCACGCGTCATCTGCGGGTTTTCGACGTCGAACAGAAACTGGAGCGCGCGGCGCCCCGCCGACACTCCCTTGGACGAAGACGCGGCATCGAACAAGCTGCGCAGCTGCGACCAGTATTGGTCCTTAACGCCCTTGATGTAGGCGTCCGTCTGCTCCATGTGCCGAACCAGGGCGCGGGACCGGCTGTCCCCGAACAGATCCTGGATGCCAGCTATCTCCGTGTCCACGTCGGCGCGCTTGACCAGTTGGAGCTGCTGGCGCTGCAACTTCAGGCGGGCTTCGGCCCGGGCGTCCTGCATGGCGCGCTCGGCGGCGGCCAGGGTGCGCTGAGCGGGTGTGAGCGCCAGCCAGGCGGCGCGGTCTTGCCGGGCCAGCGCTTGCGCCGTGCCAGTGACCCGGTCATCGATCGCTTTTATTTCGGACTGGCTAAGGGTGCGGCCGGCAGCCGCGTTCACCTGGTCGATACATTTTTTCAGCATGTCGATTCCTTAGGCCGCGCTGATGAAGCAGTTGGCGGCCACGGCCAGTAGGTCGGCGTCGGCGTCGTCCTTGGCCAGTTGTTCGTTCAGGCGGCGGATTGCCTCGGAGAGCGGTACGTCTTCCGCATCGCCGTCCATGCGCACCGGCAGGTCCGGCTGGGCGGCTTCGATTTCCGCCAGGCGCGTCGTGACATAGGCGTCGCTGGTGGCTT
>NZ_JBLZXF010000067.1:0-10081 GCF_050285585.1 Achromobacter sp.
GGCCGCACCGTGGTGCAGCCCGTCAGCGATCCGGCGGTGGTGCAGCAGTATTTCGACGGTTATGCGCAGCGGGTCAACGACCTGATCAAAGGCGTGGGGCGCCGTCCGCTGGGCTAGGCGTTCCCTGCGCGGGCGGCGCGGCGGCGCGCCAGCAAGCCGAAATGGCCTTGGGTCGTTTCGGCTTGTGTGCTTTGGGCGGGAGCGTGCGGCGAGAGATCCGTCAGTTATCGAGGATCTGCAGGAAGTCCGGCTGGTTCAGGTTGCCGGCGATGCGATCCAGGACGATCAGGAAGGCGTCGATCTCTTTGGCAGAGCAGCCTTTCATCATTTCCTGGAGAAACACGGCGCGTTGTTCCTGGACGCGCCGTACGGCTTCCAGCCCGCTCTCGGTCAGTCGCACTTCTGTCAGGCGGTTGTCCTCGGGGTGCGGATTGCGCGCCACCAGACCCTCATGGTCCAGCACCTTGATCTGGCGGGTGATGGACCCTGCGTCCACGCCGATCTGCAGGGTCAGGTCCTTCTGCGTGCAGACGCCTTTGCTGTGGACCAGGAAAAGCAGGCGCCAGCGCGTGCTGGCCATGCCGGTGAAACGCTCGAACCCGTTGGTCGATGCATGGTAGGCACGCGCCAGGCGGGCCAGAACCGTGGAATGCCAGGACTGCAAGTTGAGGCTCTCTTTTTTTGACACTGTTCTCCTCACACTTTCGTGGTTCAGCGGGATACCGGTCGGTTGCTTTGTGAGCGACCGCCAAGTATCAGGAAAACCCTAGTTTTGCGGATTATCGCACGCAATCTATTGCTTGAGGCAATGATATGCCATTAAATTAGTTGCTCTAGTCAATAGTTGCCTTGAGCAATATCAAGCAAGGGGATGTCATGCCATCACGTCTGCCTGACCACGAGGTCGTGGGCCGCGGTCCGTTCACGGTTTATCTGTTGCATGGTGCGTACGGATCGCGTGAGTATTTTCGCGAGCAGATCGCCGCGCTGGTCGAGCGCGGATACCGCGTGGTGGCGTGGGATGCGCCCGGCTATGGTCTGAGCGAATTGCCGCAGCCCTATTCGATCGAGCTCGCGGCCGATGCATGCGCGGCCCTGGTCGAGGCGACCGGCAGCCGCTGCAATGTCCTGCTCGGACATAGCATGGGCGGCATCATCGCACCGTTGGCGGCTGTCAAACTGGGTCCGCAGCGGGTGCAGGGCCTGGTTGTCTCGGCCACGGTCGGCTCGTTCTCCAGCAAATCGGCCGAAGACCAACGTCGTTTTCTGGAGGAGCGGATTGCTCCCCTGACTCAGGGGGAAACCTTGTCTGCGACGGCCGAGGTTTTGCTGCGCACCATGCTTGCGCCAGGGTCTTGCGGAGCTCAGGTCGAACGCGTCCTGCGGGTCGCCATGGCCACGCGCAGCGAAACGTTCGTGGCCGCCATCAATGCGATCGTGGCCTATGACGGTGCGCCCACCCTGGCGCGCGTGGCGGTGCCCACCCTGGCGATCGCCGGTGAGCTGGACGATGTCGGGCGCCCTGCGCAGATGCGTGAACTGGCCGAGCAGATCGCCGGCGCGGAGTTCGTGGCCGTGCCGGATGCCGCCCACTATGCCTGGGCCGAGCAGCCGGCGCGCTTCAATCAGGCGCTGTTCGATTTCCTGGAGCGACGTGTCGGGGCTTGTCGTGAAGCGTGATCCGCTGGTGCTGCTGCATGGCTTGAACAACACGCCTGCCGTCTGGGATGGCCTGGCGGAACATTGGGACGGCGCTTATTCCTTGCTGACGCCGATGCTGCCTGCTCTGGCCGACTTGGACGCCATCGCGCGTGCCTTGCTCGATGACTTGCCGGCGCGTTTCTGGCTGGCAGGCCATTCGTTCGGGGGCTATGTCGCGCTGGCAATCCTGGCGCTGGCGCCCGAGCGCGTCGCAGGCCTGGCCCTGATCTGCAGCACGCCGCAGGCGGATTCCGCCGCACAGGCACAGGGCCGCTGCGACGCGATTCTGGCGGCGGCAGGCGATGCCCTGGCGGGCTCCTGGACGCAGGCCTACGCCGAGCGCATGCAGATCCAGGGCGCGACCGCGTTTCATCCGCGCCATCGCGATGATCCGGTATTGCAGGCGCGCCGACGCGCCATGCTCCAGGACTATGGTCCGTACGGCTTCGTGGCGCATGCGCTTGCCGCTCTGGGGCGCCCCGACCGCCGCGCGCTGTTGCGCACGCCGCTGCGCACGCCGCTGCCTCTGCTTTGGGTGGCAGGCAGCGATGACCCGTTGTACCCCCCGCAGGCGGTGCAGGCCATGCAGGCAGATGCCGGCCACGGCGCCGTGCAGGTGATCGGCCCGGCCGGCCATCTGCTGCCGCTTGAGCAGCCGCGGGCCCTGGCAACGACGCTGCGCGCCTGGTTGCCGCACTGAGACATCGATTTTTGACAGAGAGACAGGCGCGCCGCATTGCGGCGCGCACCAGGAGAAAAAAACATGAATTCCTCCTCCGGCAGCGAGGCTGCGACGGGCGTGGCGGCTGCCTTGCCGCCCGCTATGGGTCGTTCCGATGGTGGGCTCAGCCGGGAACAGGCCAAGGCCATGGGCATCGCCACGCTTGGTGGCATGCTCGAGTTCTATGAGTTCATCATCTTCATCTACCTGACGCCGATCATCAGCCAGCATTTCTTTCCAGCGGATATGCCGCTATGGCTGGCCCAGGTCCAGACCCTGGGTATTTTCGCGGCGGGATACCTGATCCGGCCTATCGGCGGCATCCTGCTGGCCAGCATCGGCGATGTCATCGGGCGCAAGAAGATGTTCGCCTTTACCTTGATCCTGCTGGCGGTGCCCACGATCCTGATCGGCCTGCTGCCGGGCTACGCCAGCATCGGGATGTGGGCGCCGCTGCTGCTGCTGGTGTTGCGCATGGTGCAGGGCCTGTCGATCGGTGGTGAGCTGCCCGGCGCGCTGTGTTTCGTGTCGGAGCATGTGCCCGAGCGTCGTCTGGGCCTGTCCTGCGGCATTCTGTCGGCCAGCCTCGCGGTCGGGGCGCTGCTGGGCTCGGGATCGGTGGCGGCCCTGACGGGCGCGCTGGGCAAGGAGGCAATGTATGACTACGGCTGGCGCATTCCGTTTGTCGTGGGCGGCCTGCTGGGGCTGGCGTCGGCGCATCTGCGGCGCTATGCCCACGAAACGCCGGTCTTTCTTGAAATGCGCGAGCGCAACGCATTGGCGCGGCAGGTGCCGGTGAAGCTGCTGCTGGGCCAGCATCGGGCCGTGTTGTTGTTGTGCCTGCTGGTGGCCTGCATGACGGCCGTGGTGACATCGGGTCTGCACCAGTTTCCCGTGACGCATTTCATCGCTACCCGGCAATTCGACCCGGCAGCGGTGTATCGCGCGCAGTTCTGCGCCTCCGTGATGCTGATCGTGGGCGATGTGGTGGCGGGCTGGGCAAGCGACCGTTTCGGCCTGCGCAAAACCTTTGCAGTCGGCACCCTGGCGCTGGTGGCTGCCGTGTTCTGGCTGTATCACGACGTCAGCGCGGCCACGCTGGTCCTGCGTTTTTCGGTGGCGGGGTTTTTCTCCGGCATCGTCACCCTGTCGTTCGTGCTGCTCATCTACAGCTTCCCGGCCCAACTGCGCTACACCGGGATCGCAGCCAGCTACAACCTGGCGTCGGCCGCGATCGGGGGCACAACGCCCTTGCTGCTCGCCTTGCTGGTGCAGCGCAACGAAGGCTGGGCGGCCTGGTATCCGGCGCTGTTCTGCGTGGTGGCGGTGCTGGCCGCCCTGGCGCTGGCGCGCTACCGCCAACCCATCAATCCCTATGCGCCCGAGGCCGGTGAACCGGCGCCGGCAACGCCTTACTGACAAGGAGAACTTTCATGACCCCATTCGATTTCCTGCCGCCGGCCGGTGCGCGCATCGCCATTGTGGGCGGCTGCGGTGGCATGGGCCAGGCCCTGGTGGCGGCCGCGCTGGATGCCGGGCTGCGCGTGGCGGTGCTGGATCTGGAGCGTTCGATGGCGCAGTCACCGGCGCCGGCCGGCGTCCTGGCGCTGCCCTGCGACATTGGCGACGAAGCGCAGGTTCATGCCGCTTTCGCCCAGTTGCAGCAACGCTGGGACGGCCTGGACGTGCTGGTCAATCTGGCCGGCTTCACCGGCGAGCAGATCCTGGTCAGAGATATGGAGACGGCCGAATGGGACCGCATCGTGGATTGTTGCCTGCGCGGTTATTTCATGGTGGCCCGCGCCGCCTTGCCGTTGCTGGAAAAGGGCGATAACGCATCGATGGTGCTGGTGTCCTCCACTTTCGGGCATCGCGTCGTGCACCCGGGATTCTCGGCCTATGCCGCCGCCAAGGCGGGGGTGGTTTCCCTGGGCAAGGCGTTGGCCACCGAATGTGCGCCAAAGCTGCGCGTGAACGTCGTGTCGCCCGGCGTATTCCGGACCGCCTTTCTGGAAGGGGGCACCGGACAGCCCGCACGCGAGAGCGGCATCGACATGGATAAGTATCCGCAATTCGTACCCTTGGGGCGATTGGGGGCGCCGCAGGAAATCGTCGGCCCCATTCTGTTTCTGGCCGGCCCGGCTGCCAGCTACATCACCGGGCAGGTGCTGCATGTCAACGGTGGTATCTGGGCGCCTTGAGCCCCGGCTGCGTGCTTTCTTCCGGTTTCCTTCTATCGAGTCCGATTGCCATGTCCCACTCCATTCCCGAGCGCCTGACGAGCTATATCGATGGCGCCTATCTGCCCGCCAGGGCCAATGCGCATTGCCTGCCGGTGATCAATCCCGCCACGGCGGGCGTCATTGCCCAGCTGCAGGAGGCGGACGCGCGTGAGGTCGATCAGGCCGTGCAGGCTGCCGCGCGCAGTTTCGCCGCCGGCAGCTGGCGCGCGCTGCCCTTGCAGGCGCGTGCAGAGGTCTTTCGCCGCATCTGCGAATTGACGCAGGCGCACGCCGATGAACTGTGCCGGCTGGAATGCATCGATCTGGGAATTCCTATCAGCCAGGCGCGCGGGATGGTCACGGCGCGGGTCATCCGGAATTTCAGCTTCTATGCGGACCATCTTTCGCAAGGCGCCGAGCGCGCCGTGCGACAGGACGACCTTTACCAGCGCTATGTGCACCGGGATCCGGTGGGCGTATGTGGCCTGATCTCCCCCTGGAACGCGCCTTTGATGCTGGCAACGTCCAAGATTGCTCCGGCCCTGGCGTTTGGCAACAGTTGCGTGATCAAGACATCGGAGTACACGCCGCTGGCCCTGCATCGTTTCATGAGCTTGCTGAGCGAGGCCGGGGTGCCGCCGGGGGTGGTCAACCTGGTCAACGGACGCGGCGAGGTCACGGGCGCGGCGCTGGTGGCGCATGAGGCAGTGGCGCTGGTGTCGTTTACCGGTGGTGGCGCGGCGGGTCGGCAGATCGCCGCGGCGGCGGGAGCGGGTCTGAAAAAGTGCGACCTGGAGCTGGGCGGAAAGTCAGCCTGCATCGTGACCGACAGCGCCGATCTGGAAGCGGCTGTCGATGGTGCGCTGCTGGGGATTTTCGGCAATAGCGGGCAGATGTGCTTTGCCGGATCGCGGCTGCTCTTGCAGCGCAGCATTGCCGATGATTTCCTGGAGCGCTTCGTGGCGCGCGCCGGGGCGATCCGGGTGGGGGATCCGCTGGATCCCGCCACGGAAATGGGGCCGCTGGCCTATGAGGCGCACCTGGAGCGGGTGATGGACTATTGCCGTCCCGTGCCGGGAGAGGGCGTCAGCGTGTTGGCCGGCGGGCAGCGACGCGACGATCTGCCGGGCTATTTCATGAACCCGACGGTGCTGCTGGCCGATCACGCCGATGTCCGGGCCTGCCAGGAGGAGATCTTCGGTCCGGTGGCGACGGTGTTGCGCTATGACCGCTTCGAGGAGGCGCTGGCCATCGCCAATCGCAGTCGCTATGGGCTGGCCGGCTATCTGTGGTCACAGCGCCTGGACGAAACCATGGCGGCGGCCCAGGGTCTGCGTACGGGGGCCCTGATGGTCAACTCGCCGATGGTGTTTGACCTGCGCATGCCCTTCGGCGGCGTGGGAGAGTCCGGGGTGGGGCGTGAAGGCATCGAAAGCCTGCGCAATTTCTACTCGGAAGAGAAAGCGGTGGCCATTGCCTTGCGCGCCGTGCCCATGCCCTTGCGACTGGGGGCGGGCGCGGCGGCTTGAGGGAGACGATGATGCGTTTTGCATTCTTGCGGTATTTCACCGGCGTGGTCGCGGCCAGCCTGACCCTGGCCCTGCCGGCCGCAGCCGGCGATGCCTGGCCGCAGCGGCCGGTGTCCCTGATTGTGCCTTACCCCGCCGGCGGGGTTGCCGATAACGTGACGCGCCTGTTGGCCACCGAACTGGGCAAGACACTCGGGCAGCCGGTCGTGGTAGAAAACCGGCCGGGCGCCAGCGGGCGGATTGGTCTTGAGGCGGTCCGGCGCGCGGCCCCGGATGGCTACACGCTGGGACTGGCCGTGCCGGCCACGATGGTGCTGCTGCCGCTGGCCGACGCGCGATTCGGGATGTCCGCGCAGGATTTCGAGTTGATCAGTCTGGCCTGCGAAACCTGGACAGCCCTGGTGGTCGCGCCCCAGTTGCAGGTAGGCGATCTGGCCGCTTTTCAGTCCTATGGCCGCCAGCAGACCGACGCGCTGAACTATGCCTCTGCCGGCAAGGGCACGAGCTTTCATTTCGGAGGGGCGCTGGTGGCGCAATTGCTTGGCCTTGAGGCGACCCATGTGGCCTACAAGGGCGAGAGTCCGGCCATGAGCGATGTCGCGGCCGGGCATGTGCACTTCATGCTGGCCACGCATTCGGCCCGCGCCCTGATCGAGGCGGGCAAGCTGGTGCCGCTGGCCGTGGCCACGCCGCAGCGGGTGGCCGCCATGCCGCAAGTCCCCACGTTCCGCGAGGCGGGAGTGGACTACACGCAGGATGGCTGGGTCGGTTATGTCGGCCCGCGCGGCCTGGATCCCCAGATCGTCGGGAAACTGGAGTCGGCCTTCCAGCAGGCGCTGGCCTCACCCGCGGTACGCGGCAAGCTGGCCGACATGGGCTACCAGCCCAGCGAAACGGGCGCGGCTGCGATGCGCCGCGCGATCGAGCGCGGCCAGGCGCGCTACCGGCCGCTGGTGGAGTCCGGCGCCGTTGTCCTGAACGATTGAACGCCTGAGTTTTTCCTGCCGCGATAGGCGGCTGTCTACGCTCGTCTTAATTATTGCCATAAGCAACTATTGGAGAAGGCAAATGCTTGAAATCATCCGCCGTTATGACGTCACCGCCGGCGAGAACACCGACAACCCGTTTCTGCTCGGAGCTTTTGCGCCGAATCGCGTGGAGTACACCGCCGATACCGCCAGCCTGCGAGTGATCGGCGAGATCCCCCGTGATCTGCACGGGATCTTCGTGCGCAACACGCACAACCAGGTGCATACGCCGATGGGGGTGTACCACCCGTTTGACGGCGACGGCATGTTGCACGCCGTGCACTTCGAGAACGGCCAGGCGACCTATCGCAACCGCTTCATCCGTACCACCGGATTCCTGGCGGAGCAGGCAGCGGGGAAGTCGCTTTGGCCGGGCCTGCTGCAGCCTGACCTGGGCTCTTACCGGGGCTGGGGAGCGATGGGTGCGATGAAGGACAACGCCGGCACCGACGTCATCGGTCATGCCGGCCGGTTGCTGGCCAGCATGTCGCAGGGCAGCGAGCCCTGGCGGCTAGATCCGATCACGCTGGAGACGCTCGGGCCGGATGCCAATTGGGCACGCCAGGTGCCTGATGGCGTGAGCGCGCATTACAAGGTCGATCCCGTGACCGGCGAGATGATGTTCTTCAACTATCCGGAGCGCTGGCCCTACATGCACTACGGCGTGGTCAATCGCAACAACGAACTGGTGCACTATGTGCCGATCGAACTGCCCGGCGCCCGCTGGCCGCACGATCTCGGGATCACGCAGAACTACACGATCCTGCACGACCTGCCTTTGTTCTTCGATCCGGACGGCCTCAAGTCAGGCAAGCACCGGCTGGTGTTCAACCGTGATCTGCCGGCGCGCTTCGGCATCATTCCGCGGCATGGCGATAACACGCAGGTGCGTTGGTTCGAGGCGACCCCCTGCTATGTCCTGCATCTGACCAACTGCTACGAGGTCGGCGACGAGGTGGTGATGGACGGTTGCATCATGCCGGACTATCACCCCGTGCCGGTCAATGCGGCAGGCAATGTCTATGACCGCATCAAGGCCAATCTCGACAAGCATCGCAACAAGACCCACATGCACCGCTGGCGCTTCAACCTGCGCACGGGCAAGACCACCGAGCAGTACCTCGACGATGAGGTGACCGAGTTCCCGATCTGCAGCAACGACTATGTCGGCCGGCCCTATCGCTACAGCTACAACGTGCTGTATCAGCCGGGCGAATGGTTGTTCAGCGGCGTCAAGCGCTTCGATCTCGACACCGGCGCCACGGCGCGTCACGAGTATGGCCCGGGCCGGTTTGGCAGCGAGCCCCAGATGGCCAGGCGTGTGGGGGCGGTGCATGAAGACGACGGCTATCTGATCAGCATGGTGGCCGACATGAATGCCGATACCTCGGAGATCGTCATTCTGGATGCCGCCAATATCGACCGCGAGCCGCTGGCGCGGATTCTCCTGCCCGAGCGCATGTCCATCGGCACCCATGCCTGCTGGGTCGAGGGCGACCGCATCCATGGCGAGCACCGCCCGCCTTCATCCGTCATTTCATCCACCGGAAGTTGACCTGTTTCAGGAGGAGGCAGGTCGGGCGCCCGCCTTGCGGGCGTCCCGTGCAATATCCATGAGAGACCCACAATGAAAAAGAAACTGTCTTCCCGCAGCGTTGCCGTCCTGTGCGCACTGCCTGCAGTGGTCCCCGGGCTGGCCGGGGCGCAGATCACCGGAAAGGGGCCGGAATCCAGCGTCATCCTGGGTGGCCAGATCAAGGTCGGCCAGGCCGCCGTGCGCGTCAGTGGCGCGCGCGATGGCGCGTCGGCCGCCGAGAAGGTCGGGCTGGCGCCCAACACCAGCTATTTCTATTTCAAGGGGCAGGAAACGCTCAACCACAGGCTGAAGACCATCTTTCACCTGGAGTGGGATTTCTCCCCGACCACAGGCGCGCGCGGCGGGGGCCGGGCCGTGTTCGTCGGCCTGGCCGACCGGGAACTGGGCGCCCTGACGCTGGGCCGTCAGTCGGTCTACTTCAGCCATCACTGGTTTATCAATGATCCCCATGGCGCATTCGATGCGGCGCCCAATCCGGCCAACTCGCTCAATGTCCTGGGCACGATTAATGGGTCCCACTTCGCCGGCAGCTTCCTGAACAATACCGTGCGCTACCAGGCGCCGAATTTCCATGGCTTCTCCGGCATCGCTTCCTACTCGTTCGACTCGGAGGAAATGGACCAGGGCCGCAGCCATACCTGGTATGTGGGGCCGACCTATACGCGCGGCGCTTTCCGCCTGGGCTACTACCACATGGAGCGCAAAAGCCAGGGTGCCTTGCCCAGGCAGGTGGCGGGCAGCCTGGATCAGACAGCGGATCGCCTTGCCGTCGGCTATGGGCTGGGCGGGCTGAGTTTCGGGGTGGTGGTCGATCGCAACAAGGTGATGGATCGCTCCACGCGCGGGGATCAGTATCGCTACGCCTTTGCGGTGCCGGTCAACTATGGCCAGGGCCCGCACCTGTGGTCGATGACCTATGGCCAGGCATTGTCGATGAAGCAGAACGGCAGGACGCAGGGAGGCACCGGCGCGAAGATGCTCTCGCTCAGCTATCAGTACAGCCTGAGCAAGCGCACGACGCTGGATGCGACCGTGGTGGAACTGCACAATGATCGCAATGGCCGCTACAACTTCTGGCTCGGCGGGCCTTACGGCGCATCACAGTTGCCGCAAGCCTATACCGGCGGTCGTCTGCGCATGGCCTACCTGGGCATCAAGCATCTCTTCTGAGGGCGCCAGCCCTTCAGGGCTGGCGCCGCCGGGGGCGGCCTCAGCCCAGCGCGCCTTCGATCAGCCGCAAGTCCTGGTCGGCCTGCATGCGCATCAGGCGCAGCAGTTCGCGT
>NZ_JBLZXF010000068.1:0-9661 GCF_050285585.1 Achromobacter sp.
GAGGCGGCCCAGGGGAACACGCCCTTCTCGACCTTGATGCCCTGCTTCTTGGCTTCGTCCTCGGTCAGGCCGACCCACGCGACTTCCGGATCGGTGTAGGCCACCGACGGGATGACGCGGGCGTCGAAGAAGGACTTCTGGCCGGCAGCGGCTTCGGCCGCCACGTGGCCTTCATGCACGGCCTTGTGCGCCAGCATGGGCTGGCCCACGATATCGCCGATGGCGTAGATGTGCGGCACATTGGTGCGCATCTGGCGATCGACCTCGATGAAGCCGCGGTCGGTCACGGCGATGCCAGCCTTGTCGGCGCCGATCTTCTTGCCGTTGGGGCTGCGGCCCACGGCCTGCAGCACCAGGTCGTAGCGCTGGGGCTCCTTGGGAGCGCCTTCGCCCTCGAAGCTGACGTAGATGCCGTCCTTCTTGGCTTCCGCGCCCACCGTCTTGGTCTTCAACATGATGTTGTCGAAGCGGCCGGCGTTCTTCTTCTGCCAGACCTTGACCAGGTCGCGGTCGGCGCCCTGCATCAGGCCGTCCAGCATTTCCACGACGTCCAGGCGCGCGCCCAGCGTGGAGTACACCGTGCCCATTTCCAGGCCGATGATGCCGCCGCCGATGATCAGCATCTTCTTGGGGATTTCACGCAGCAGCAAGGCGCCGGTGGAATCGACGATGCGGTCGTCCTGGGGCAGGAACGGCAGCTTCACCGACTGGCTGCCGGCGGCGATGATGGCCTGCTTGAAGCGCAGCGTCTGGACTTTGCCGTCCTTGCCGGTGACGGCCAGGTGGTTGGGGTCGGCGAATTCGCCCACGCCCTGCACCACGGTGACCTTGCGCGCCTTGGCCATGCCGGCCAGGCCGCCGGTCAGCTTGGCGACGACGCTATCCTTGTAGCCGCGCAGCTTGTCCAGGTCGATCTTGGGTTCGCCGAAGCTGATGCCGTGGGCGGCCAGCTCGCGGGCTTCGTCGATGATGGCCGCGTTGTGCAGCAGCGCCTTGGACGGAATGCAGCCCACGTTCAGGCAGACGCCGCCCAGCGTGTCGTAGCGCTCGACCAGGACCACGGACAGGCCCAGGTCGGCGGCGCGGAAGGCGGCGGAATAGCCGCCGGGGCCGGCGCCCAGCACGAGCACGTCGTACTCGCCGTCGGCCGAGCCCTTGAAGCTGGCCGCGGCGGGCGCGGCGGCCGGAGCCGGGGCGGCGGGGGCTGCCGGCTTCGGCGCTTCGGCAGCCTTGGGGGCTTCCTTGGCGGCCGGGGCGGCGGCGTCCGACGCTTCGACTTCGAGCACGACCGTGCCTTCGGCGACCTTGTCGCCCACCTTCACGTTGACGGACTTCACGACGCCGCCTTGCGACGCGGGGATTTCCATCGACGCCTTGTCGGATTCGACCGTGATCAGGCTTTGCTCGGCCTTGATCGTGTCGCCCACCGCCACCAGCACCTCGATGACTTCAACTTCCTTGAAGTCGCCGATGTCCGGCACTTTGATTTGAACGGTATTGCTCATAGGGCTCCCCGTTTACAGCGCGATGCGGCGGAAGTCGGCCAGCAAGGCGCCCAGATAGGCGTTGAAGCGGGCAGCGGCGGCGCCGTCGATGACGCGGTGGTCATAGGACAGCGACAGCGGCACGATCAGGCGCGGCACGAATTGCTTGCCGTCCCAGACGGGCTTGTGCGAGGAGCGCGACACACCCAGGATGGCCACTTCGGGCGCGTTGATGATGGGCGTGAACGAGGTGCCGCCGATGCCGCCGAGCGACGAGATCGAGAAGCAGCCGCCCTGCATTTCGGCGGGCGAGATCTTGCCTTCGCGCGCCTTCTTGGACAGTTCGGTCATTTCCTGGGCGATCTGCAGGATGCCCTTCTTGTCGGCATCGCGGATCACCGGCACCACCAGCCCGTTGGGCGTGTCGGCCGCAAAACCGATGTGGTAGTACTGCTTGAGCACCAGGTTGTCGCCGTCCAGCGAGGCGTTGAACTCGGGGAATTTCTTCAGGGCCGCGACCACGGCCTTGATCAGGAAGGCCAGCATCGTGACCTTGATGCCGGACTTCTCGTTTTCCTTGTTCAGCGTGACGCGCAGCGCTTCCAGGTCGGTGATGTCCGCTTCGTCGTTGTTGGTGACGTGCGGGATCATGACCCAGTTGCGGTGCAGGTTCGCGCCGGAGATCTTCTTGATGCGCGACAGCGGCTTGGCTTCGATCGGGCCGAACTTGGTGAAATCGATCTTCGGCCACGGCAGCAGGCCCAGCGCGGCGCCATCGGCCGACCCGCCCGCGGAGGCGGCAGCCGGGCCGGCGGCCAGCGCCTGCTTGACGAAACCGCGCACGTCGTCGGCGGTGATCCGTTCCTTCGGACCGGTGCCCTTGACCTTGCTCAGGTTCACGCCCAGTTCGCGGGCGAACTTGCGCACGGACGGCGAAGCGTGCGGCAGTTGGCCGGGTTTCAGGCCGGCGTCTTCGAGCGCGGCGGTCGGAGCGGGACGCTGCGCGGGCGCGGCAGGCGCCGGAGCCGGGGCGGCTTCGGCCTTGGCGGCCGGCGCGGGAGCGGCCTCGGCCTTGGCGGCCGGCGCCGCGGCGGCGGGCGCGGCACCCTCCACCACGACCACGACCGAGCCCTTGGCGACCTTGTCGCCGACCTTGACCTTCACTTCCTTGACCACCCCGCCCTGCGAGGCCGGGATTTCCATCGAGGCTTTGTCGGACTCGACGGTGATCAGGCTCTGCTCGGCCTTGATGGTGTCGCCGACGGCGACCATGACTTCGATGACTTCCACTTCCTTGAAGTCGCCGATATCCGGCACTTCGATCTCGACCGGGCCGCTGGCGGCGGCCGGCGCGGCAGCCTCGGCGCGGGCGGCGGGCGCGGCGGCGGCCTGCTTGGGCGCTTCCTTGGCCTCGGCCTTGGGCGCTTCTTCCTTGGCGGCCGGCGCGGCGGCATCGCCCGCGGCGGCGCCCCCCTCCACTTCCAGCACCACGGTGCCTTCGGCGACCTTGTCGCCCACCTTCACGTTGATGGACTTCACCACCCCGCCCTGCGAGGCCGGGATCTCCATCGACGCCTTGTCGGATTCGACCGTGATCAGGCTTTGCTCGGCCTTGATCGTGTCGCCCACCGCCACCAGCACCTCGATGACTTCGACTTCCTTGAAGTCGCCAATATCGGGAACCTTGATTTGCACGACGTTGCTCATGTCTCTTTACCCTCAGGCGTATTGCGGGTTGGCTTTGTTCGGGTTGATGCCGTACTTCTTGATGGCTTCGGCCACCTTGGCGGCAGGCACCTTGCCCTCATCGGCCAGCGCGCGCAGCGCGGCGAGCACGACGAAATGGCGGTCCACCTCGAAGTGCTCGCGCAGCTTCGAACGGAAGTCCGAACGGCCGAAACCGTCGGTGCCCAGCACCTTGTATTCGCGGCCCTTGGGCACGAACGGACGGATCTGGTCGGCGAACAGCTTCATGTAGTCGGTCGACGCGATGATCGGGCCTTCCGTCTTGGCCAGCTGTTCGGTGACGTAAGCCACCTGAGGCTTCTTCTCTTCGGGGTGCAGCATGTTGTGGCGCTCGACGTCCAGGCCGTTGCGGCGCAACTCGGTGAAGCTGGTGACGCTCCACAGGTCCGAGGCCACGCCCCAATCGGCTTCCAGCAGTTCCTGGGCCGCCATGACTTCGCGCAGGATGGTGCCCGAGCCCATCAGCTGGACGCGGTTCTTGCCCTTGCCATGCGACTTGAGCTTGTACATGCCCTTGATGATGCCTTCCTCGTCGCCCTGGGTCAGACCGGGCTGCGGGTAGTTTTCGTTCATCACCGTCAGGTAGTAGTAGACGTTTTCCTGGTCTTCCACCATGCGCTTCAGGCCATGCTGGACGATCACGGCCAGCTCGTGGCCGAACGTCGGGTCGTACGAGACGCAGTTCGGGATGGTCGAGGCCAGGATGTGGCTATGGCCGTCTTCGTGCTGCAGGCCTTCGCCGTTGAGCGTGGTGCGCCCGGCGGTGCCGCCCAGCAGGAAGCCGCGCGCCTGCATGTCGCCGGCCGCCCAGGCCAGGTCGCCGATGCGCTGGAACCCGAACATCGAGTAATAGATGAAGAACGGGATCATGATGCGGTTGTTCGAGGAGTACGACGTGGCCGCCGCGATCCACGAGCTCATGGCGCCCGCTTCGTTGATGCCTTCCTGCAGGAGCTGCCCGTCGGCCGCTTCCTTGTAGTACATGACCTGGTCCTTGTCGACCGGCGTGTACTTCTGGCCTTCCGGCGCATAGATGCCGATCTGGCGGAACAGGCCTTCCATGCCGAAGGTGCGCGATTCGTCGGCCAGGATCGGCACGACGCGCGGACCCAGTTCCTTGTCGCGCAGGACCTGGTTCAGGATGCGCACGAAGGCCTGGGTGGTCGAGATTTCACGGCCTTCCGCGGTGGGCTCCAGCACGGCCTTGAACGCGTCCAGCGCGGGGGCCTTGAGCTGCTCGTCGGCCTTGGCGCGGCGGCGCGGCAGGTAGCCGCCCAGCGCGGCACGGCGCTCGTGCAGGTACTTCATTTCGGGCGAGTCTTCGGCCGGCTTGAAGTACGGCAGGTCGGCCAGCTTGTCGTCCGGGATGGGGATGCCGAAGCGGTCGCGGAATTCGCGGATGGAGTCCAGCTCCAGCTTCTTTTGCTGGTGGGTCGGGTTCTTGGCCTGGCCGACGTGGCCCATGCCGTAGCCCTTGATGGTCTTGGCCAGGATGACGGTGGGCTGGCCGGTGTGGTCGCTGGCCGACTTGAAGGCCGCGTACACCTTGTGGGGGTCATGGCCGCCACGGTTCAGGCGCCAGATGTCCTCGTCGCTCATGCGCGACACGGCTTCCAGCAGCTTGGGGTGCTTGCCAAAGAAGTGTTCGCGCACGAACTTGCCGTCGTTGGCCTTGTACGCCTGGTACTCGCCGTCGACGGTTTCTTCCATGATCTGGCGCAGGATGCCTTCCTTGTCGTGCGCCAGCAGCGGATCCCAGTAGCCGCCCCAGATCAGCTTGATCACGTTCCAGCCCGAACCGCGGAAGTCGCCTTCCAGTTCCTGGATGATCTTGCCGTTGCCGCGCACCGGGCCGTCCAGGCGCTGCAGGTTGCAGTTGATGACGAAGATCAGGTTGTCGAGCTTTTCGCGGGCCGCCAGGGCGATGGCGCCCAGCGACTCGGGTTCGTCCATTTCGCCGTCGCCGCAGAACACCCAGACCTTGCGGTTGCTGGTGTCGGCAATGCCGCGGGCGTGCAGGTACTTCAGGAAACGGGCCTGGTAGATGGCCATCAGCGGGCCCAGGCCCATCGACACCGTCGGGAACTGCCAGAAGTCCGGCATCAGCTTCGGATGCGGGTACGAGGACAGGCCCTTGCCGTCCACTTCCTGGCGGAAATGGTTCAGCTGGTCTTCGGTCAGGCGGCCTTCGAGGTAGGCGCGGCCGTACATCCCCGGCGAGGTGTGGCCCTGGAAGTAGACCAGGTCGCCGCCGTGGGTTTCGTCTTCCGCGTGCCAGAAGTGGTTCTGGCCGCAGCCGATCATGGTGGCCAGCGAGGCGAACGAGGCGATGTGGCCGCCCAGGTCGCCGCCGTCGGGCGGGTTGTGCTTGTTGGCCTTGACCACCATGGCCATGGCGTTCCAGCGCACGTACGAGCGGATGCGGGCTTCCAGTTCCAGGTTGCCCGGGTGCGCCGGCTCCAGGCCGGGGGGAATGGTGTTGACGTAGGCGGTGTTCGGCGAGAACGGGATGTGGGCGCCGGAACGGCGCGCCTCATCGATCAGGCGTTCGAGCAGATAGTGGGCGCGCTGCGGTCCTTCACGGTCGAGGACTGCCGCCAGGGCTTCGAGCCACTCCTGGGTTTCAAGGGTGTCTTCGTCGTTGGCAGCCTGTACGGCGCCAGCCTGGGCGAAAGAGGACATCGTGTGTCTCCTGTTTGGGTTCGTTCGTGACCACACCCGCTTATTTCATCTACTCGCGGACACTGCATGGTAGCCGGGATCATCCGGGCTACCATGCATGCATGGGTCGGGGTGTTCTAGAGACCTGCTTGGGTCGGTTCCCTATCAGCCGGCATTCTAAGAAAGAAGAGTAACCGGTCGCAAGGAAAATTTCATGTTGCGGTACGGCATTTCATAATACGGAAAATTGACCAAAAGCTGAACGTTCGATCCTCATTCTTTTCCAATACTTTTAGAGGGCCTCTCTAAATGGAGGAGCCGATTCCCGGCAATTCCCTCCCAACACGCACTAAAATGCGCGGTCTATCCGGCCCGAATTCCATGTCCAGCGCGCCCAAGTCCAATATTCCTACGCCGTTCCACGATCACGCCCGCACTCGCCGGCGGGGCGTGTACTGGGTCACGCCAGCAATGGTGCTGATCCTCTATATCTGCGTGATGGCGGTGTTCTTCTGGTTGCAGCGCATCCATGACGACAGCGTCATGTTCGTCACGATCGACCAGGAAATGCGCCAGCAGCGCCTCATCTGGGTGGTGCTGGCGCTGTCCTGCGTGATCGTCATCAGCCTGCTGATGCTGTGGCGCTACACCCGCTTCCGCTCGTCGGCCGAGGCCGCCCTGATCGCCGAGACCGGTTTCCGCCGGGCCATGGAGAACTCCATGTCCACCGGCATGCGCGTGCTCGACATGGAAGGCCGCATCGCCTACGTGAATCCGGCGTTCTGCCGGATGATCGGCTGGAACGAGGCCGACCTGATCGGCCGCAGCCCGCCCTTCCCCTATTGGGTGCCGGGCCGCCACGAGCAGCACCAGCACACCCTGGACGTGCTGATGTCGGGCAAGACGCCCAGCAGCGGGCTGGAAGTCGAGGCGCAGCGCCGCGACGGCTCGCGCTTCACGGCGCGCATGTACGTGTCGCCCCTGCTGGATCCCAACGGCAACCAGATCGGCTGGATGACCTCCATGACCGACATCACCGAGCCCAAGCGCATCCGCGAGGCCCTGACCGCCGCGCACGAGCGCTTCATGACGGTGCTGGAAGGCCTGGACGACGCCATTTCGGTCACCGCCGACACCCACGACGGCCTGGAACTGCTGTTCGCCAACCGCACCTACCGCCGCGTGTTCGGCGCGCAGACGGGCGGCCACGACGAACTGCTGGCCGGCCGCCGCGGCCGCTTCACCGACGAATCCGTGGAGGTCTTCGCGCCCTCCGTGCAGCGCTGGTTCGAAGTGCACCACCGCATGCTGGCCTGGACCGACGGCCGCCGCGTGCGCATGCAGGTGGCGCGCGACATCACCGAGCGCCGCGTCCACGAAGAGGCCTCCCGCGTGCAGCAGGAAAAGATCCAGCTCACCAGCCGCCTGACCACGATGGGCGAAATGGCCTCTTCGCTGGCGCACGAGCTGAATCAGCCGCTTACCGCCATCGCCAACTACAGCATGGGCGCCGTGGCTTTGGTCAAGGCCGGCCACACCAGCCCCAACATGCTGCTGCCCGCCCTGGAAAAGGCCGCGTCGCAGGCCGAGCGCGCGGGCAAGATCATCAGCCGCATCCGCGAATTCGTGAAGCGCAGCGAACCCCGCCGCCAGCGCGTGGCGATCGGCCGGATCGTGGACAACGCCATCGGCTTTGCCGAAATCGACGCCCGCAAGCGCCGCATCCGCATCGACAGCTTCGTGCCGTCGAACGCGCCCGACGTGCTGGCCGACCCCATCCTGATCGAGCAGGTGCTGCTGAACCTGCTCAAGAACGGGCTGGAGGCCATGGAAAAGAGCGAGTCCGACGAACTCAAGGTCGCGGTGATCCTGCACGACCAGCACATCGAAGTGGCGGTGGTCGACCGCGGCCACGGTCTGGCCGAGCCCGAGCGCCTGTTCGAACCCTTCTTCAGCACCAAGACCCAGGGCCTGGGCATGGGGCTGAATATCTGCCGTACCATTATTGAATCGCATCACGGCCGCCTGTGGGCGGATCCCAACCCCGCCGGCGGTACTATCTTCCGCTTTACCCTGCCCTGCGCTGCGACCCAGACGCAGGCCCAGAACGATCAGTCAGAGGAGTTGCACGCATGAACACGCCCCACCTGTCGAGCACGGTATTCATAGTTGACGACGACGAAGCGGTACGCGATTCGTTGCGCTGGCTGTTGGAAGCCAATGGCTATCGCGTTCGCGCCTATGCCAGCGGTGAATCCTTCCTGGAAGACTACGACGCCAGCCAGGTCGGCGTGCTGATCGCCGACGTGCGCATGCCCGGCATGAGCGGCCTGGAACTGCAGGAACAGCTGATCGCCCGCAACGCGCCGCTGCCCATCGTGTTCATCACGGGCCACGGCGACGTGCCCATGGCCGTGTCGACGATGAAGAAGGGCGCGGTCGACTTCCTTGAAAAGCCGTTCAATGAATCGGACCTGCGCGAAATCGTGGCGCGCATGCTGGAGCAGGCGACGCAGCGCGTCAGCAAGCACCAGGCCCAGAAAGACCACGAAGCCATGCTGGCGCGCCTGACCGCGCGCGAGCAGCAGGTGCTGGAGCGCATCGTCGCCGGCCGCTTGAACAAGCAGATCGCCGACGACCTGGGCATCAGCATCAAGACCGTCGAGGCGCACCGCGCCAACATCATGGAAAAACTCGAAGTGACCACCGTTGCAGATTTGATGAAAGTGGCCCTGGCCAAGCCGGAGGCGCATGCATGAGCCGTCAGGCCGACCCCAAGGCGAATACCGAAGCGCGCAGCGCGGAGGTTTCCGCATGACCGCAAGAATCATTGACGGCGCCGCCCTGTCGCAGCGCATTCGCGAAGAAGTCGCCCAGCGCGTTTCCGCCCTGGCCGCCAAGGGAACCCGCCCCGGCCTGGCCGTGGTGCTGGTGGGCGAAGACCCCGCCTCCCAGGTTTACGTACGCAACAAGGTCGCCGCCTGCGAAAAGGCCGGCCTGCACTCCGTGAAGGAGCAGTACCCCGCCGACATGACCGAGGCCGACCTGCTGGCCCGCATCGGCGAGCTGAACCGGGATCCGTCCATCCACGGCATCCTGGTGCAATTGCCGCTGCCCAAGCACATGGACTCCCACAAGGTCATCGAAGCCATCGCGGCCGAGAAGGACGTGGACGGTTTCCACATCAGCAACGCCGGCCTGCTCATGACCGGCCAGCCCCTGTTCCGCCCCTGCACGCCCTACGGCGTGATGAAGATGCTTGAATCGGAAGGCGTGGCGCTGCGGGGCGCCGAAGCCGTGATCGTGGGCGCCAGCAACATCGTCGGCAAGCCGATGGCGATGCTGCTGCTGCAGGCGGGCGCCACCATCACCATCTGCAATTCCAAGACGCGCGACCTGGCGGCGCAGACCCGCCGCGCCGACGTGCTGGTGGTCGCCACCGGCAAGCCCGGCATGATCGACGGCTCGATGATCAAGCCCGGCGCCGTCGTCATCGACGTGGGCATCAACCGCGGCGCGGACGGCAAGCTCTGCGGCGACGTGGACTTCGCCTCCGCCAAGGAAGTCGCGGGCGCCATCACGCCCGTTCCGGGCGGCGTGGGCCCCATGACCATCGCCATGCTGCTGGTCAATACCGTCGAAGCGGCCGAGCGCAAGGCATGACGTAGGATGGGTGAAGCGCGAGAGTTCCTGGGCAAGAACCCAGGTGCTCAACGCGCGAAACCCATGCGGCCGTGGGCAGACAGCGCCCCTGTGCAGGCCGAAAAAAC
>NZ_JBLZXF010000069.1:0-9643 GCF_050285585.1 Achromobacter sp.
AAGTACGATGCCTGGGATATCACCGAAGGCATGGATTTCGAGGTCTTCGGCCGCGTGCTGAAGGTCTGGCGCAGCGAAGACTTCTGACCACCATGGCCTCCCCCTCCCGCCTGTCCGCCCCCGAGAAGACAATCCTGCTGTACGGCGTGCTCGGCGCGCTGCTGGCGCTGGCGCTGCATACCGCGCTGCTGAACCGTGTCTGGCCCTGGCGCAACCTGCCCGTCACGCTATTCGCGATCCAATGGATCTGGCTGGTGCCGTTGGCGGGCGCCATGCTGGCGGGCATGAATGCCGGCGGCCGCTGGCTGCTGGCCCTGCTGGCTTATGCCCTGGTCCTGCCCGCGCTGCATGCGTATGGCCTGATGCCGCTGCTGGGCTCGCAGCCCCTGCCGTATAACGACAGCGGCGCGCGCGCCACGGCGACCCTGATCACGGCCGCCAGCGGCTTCATGCTGCTGCCGTTGATCCAGGCCCTGGATCCCTCCCAGCCCGGCTGGAATTACCCCGCGGTGTTCCGCGCCGCCTGGCGCAATACCGTCAAGCTGGCGCTGGCCGGCGGCCTGACGCTGGCGGTCTGGCTGCTGTGCTGGGCCGCCAGTGCCATGTTCGGCATGATCGGCATCGCGGCGGTGGGCAAGGTCGTGCAATCCAAGCGCTTCGTGCTCGCCGTGATGCCGGTGGCGCTGGCGCTCAGCCTGGTGGGGGTGCATCGGCGCCCGCAGTTGGCGGACACGCTGCAGCGCTCCTGGCTCACGCTCACCGCGTGGCTATTGCCCCTGGTGGCGCTGGTCGGTATCGCCTTCGTGCTGGCGCTGACGGCCCGGCTGGCACTGGACCTGCGGGCCGGGGCCCTGTCCGCGGGCGCGCTGATCGCCTTCAGCGCGCTGTGGATCAAGCTCATCAACTCCGCCTGGCAGGATGGCCCCGAGGCGCCACCCTTCGGTCCACGCCTGCGCGCGGCGCTGCGTGTTGCGGCGTGCGGCCTGCTGCCGCTCGCGCTGGTGGCCCTGTACGGACTGCTGGTGCGCATCGGGCAATACGGCTGGACCGTGCCGCGAACCTGGGGGGTCTACGCTGCGATCCTGTTGACGCTGTACGCGGTGGGCTATGCCTGGGCGGCGCTGGCGCCGCGACGCTTCCACACGATTCTTGGAGGCACCAACATCGTCGCGGCCCTCTGCGCGCTGCTCATGCTGGCCTTGGTGAACACCCCGCTCCTGAGTCCCGAGCGCATCGAGATCAGCAGCCAGGTGCAACGCCTGATCGACGGTCGCGTGGCTCCCGAGGAATTCAGCTATCTCTCGGCCGCGAACGATCGCGGTGAATATGGCCGGCGGGCGGTACACGCGCTGGCCGCCGGCGCCGCCCAGGCGCAATCCCCTCGGATCGCGATCGCCGCCGCCGATGCCCTGAAAGGCAAGTATTACGACTGGGGTCCGCGCAAATCCGGCCTGGCCGCCACGCTGGTCAAGCCGAGCAGCCTGCAGGTCCACCCCGCGGGCAGTCCGGTGCCGGATGCTTGGTGGCGTTATGCCACTAAGCAAAGCCCCTTCGAACTGGATCGCTGCGTGAACGCCGAGCAGGCCGCTTCCGCCGCCCCCGCCGATCCTGCCTTGAACGCTGCCCGCTGCTGGCTGATCCACGCCGATATCACCGCCCCCGGTGCGGATGACCTGGTCCTGTACGTGCCGCCGCGCGTGGACGCCAACACGACAGGCTACCAGACGTTCCTGAGCTATCAGCGGCTGGGCGATGACACCTGGCGCATGGTTGGGTCCAAGACTCATCGCAAGGCGGAAGGCGAGCCGGACATCGACATCGGCGGCGCGCTGGCGCAGGGTCGCGTGCACACAGAACCGCGCCAGGATCGCGACCTGGTCGTGGGCGGGCAACGAATGCCGCTGCGCTGAGTGGGCACCCGCCCGGCCTCATGGGACACGGGCCGGTCGCATCATCCGGGCCGCGCCGCGGCCCGGATGGCGCTTACTTCTCTTCCAGATCCGGGGTGCCTGCGAACTGGCTCTTGAGCAGGGTCAGCGCGCCCTTCTCCGCCAGCGCTTCGTTCGGAAACGCGTTGCGCGTGTCTTCCAGCACCGGAAAGCCGAAGACGCGAACACGGACGCGATAGCCCTCGGGAGTTTCGGCGAATTCGATGTCGAAGTTGCGCTCTTCGATCCAGCCCGACTTGTGCAGTTTCCAGTCCATATCCAACGCGCTCCTCATTGGAGAAATTGGCGGCGCCGCCCACCTGGCAGCGCCGCGAACACGGGGCCGGCCCCGACGAGCCAGCCACCACCACCTTACACGCTCCGCCCTGACGCCGTCTTGACCACGGACAGGAACCCGGCGCACCCGGCCTGTCGCGGCGTCAGTCGGCCTGGGTGGACGAGACCTTGGATGCGGAATTGGGAGCCGGCGCCACCGGCTTGCCGGCCGGTGTCACCGAGACGTCCTCGGAGGGCGAGAACAGGTCCCAGCTTGCCATGAACAGCGCCGCGATCAAGGGACCGATCACGAAACCGTTCAGACCGAACAAAGCCATGCCGCCCAGGGTCGAGATCAGCACCACATAGTCGGGCATCTTGGTGTCCTTGCCCACCAGGATCGGACGCAGCACATTGTCCACCATGCCGATCACCAGGACGCCAAAGGCGATCAGCACCACGCCCTTGATCGTGGCGCCGGTCAACAGGAAATAGATCGCCACGGGCGCCCATATCAGTCCCGCGCCCACCGCGGGCAGCAGCGACAGAAAGCCCATGATGACCCCCCACAGCAACGCGCCCTGGATGCCAAGAATGGAGAAGATGATGCCGCCCAGGGCGCCTTGCGATGCCGCCACCGCGATATTGCCCTTGACCGTGGCGCGCACCACCGTCGTGAACTTGCGGAACAGGTGCTGCTTGTGCGCATCGCTCAGCGGCACTGCGCGCTTGACGCGCTGGGCCAGTTGCGGGCCGTCGCGCAGCAGGAAGAACAGCAGGTACAGCATGATGCCGAAGCTGATCACGAACTGGAACGTATCCTGCCCGATGCTCAGCGCCTGCGTTGCCAGGAATTGGCTGGCCTGCATTGCGCCGGCGCTCAGCTTTTCCTGCAGGCTGGGAATGTCAGCCAGGTCGAAGCGCGCCAGCACGTCATGCACCGACGGCGGCAGCGCCTCCATGGCCTGCTGGAAGTAGGCGCCGAAGTTGATCTGCCCGGACTTGATGCTCTGGTAGAGGTTCGCTCCCTCGCTTACCAGCGAGCCGCTGATCACCACCAGCGGCAGAATCACCAGCAGCAGCACCAACACCAGCGTGATGAGCGCCGCCAGGTTGCGGCGCCCGCCGATACGTGGCACAAGGCGGCGTTGCAACGGCGCGAACAGGATGGCGAGAATGGCGCCCCAGAAAACGGCGCCGTAGAACGGCCACAGCAACCAGCCGAAAGCAAGGGAAACGACCACCAGGAGGAGCAGGAAGGTCCGATAGTGCAAGCTGGAAGATTGACTCATGTTCCGTCCAAGGCACGGCATGACCGCGAGACCCGCATTGTACAAAGCGGCGCCGCCTCCCGTTCCTTACGATTGTCACCGCCAGCAACGCCTGCTCCGTGAATCGACCCGCAGGAAGATCAGCTCCCCGCCGCCGCGCGCGACAGGGTCGCGCGCGCCTGCTCCAGCGCCTGCGATTGCGCATTCAGGCCTTGCAGCCGCAGGTTGAGCGCTTGCTGCAACGAGGGCGTGGCGACCTTGGCCTGCCCGTCCTCGAGCGTGATGCTGGCGCCGTTGGCAGAGACGAAATCCGCAACGCCCAGCGCGTCGCGAGCCACCGTGTCCATGCCGGCAGCCGCGCCCATGAACTCGGCCGCTGGCGCCGTGACCGCCTCGTCATACACTCCGTCGTAGACGGGCGCCAGGTCTGGCGCCAGTTCCAGTGCACCCCTCGCCTTGTCCGCGCGTGCCTTGGCCTGCTGCAAGGCGCCGGCGCTATCGGCCAGGGTCTTGCGCGCGGCCTGCAGCGCCTCGCGCCGTCGCACGATGTCGTCGACAGACTGGATGCGTTCCGCCGCCAACACCGGGCGCAGCCGCTGTGCCGCTTTGGCCATGGCGGCCTGGAAATCGACCATCAGGTCATAGGCATCGTCATAGCGGCCCACGGCCTCCTTCTCGGCCGCGCTGAGGGCGCCGATCGGCACCAGCGTGCCCGCCGCGAGCCGGCTCTGCAACAGGCTGATGAAGGCCGCCCGTTCCTGCGGTTCCCGATTGCCGCATGCGGCCAGCGCGAGCATCGCGGCCGCCGCCAGGCTGGCCAGGCAGATCCGCAACAGTGCCATGCCCTTCCTCCTTGCACAACGCCTTGCATTCCAGACGCCGGGCCGATGGCCGGCGTGCCCTGGCCAGATTATCCCGAAGCGCCCCGCGCGGGCCGCCGGCGGGCGGATTTTGTTGCCATCGAATCGATATGACACAGGCGCGACAACGCAGGCGCGATCACTCAGCCTGGCAGCGTCAGGCGCATCGCGCAGCGGCGCGCCGGATCGAAGCCGGCGTCGGCCTCGGCCCGCAAGCGCGCGCGCAGGGCGGGCGCCAGTTGCGCGTCGGGCACTTCGGCAAAGCCCTGGCGCCGGTAGAACGGCCCATTCCAGGGCAGCTCTCGATCCGTGGTGAGCGCCACCCCACGATAGACGCGCGCGGCGCGCGCGTGTTCGACCACCGCGCGCAGCAGATCCCGCCCCAGCCCCCGCCCCTGCATCGGCAGGGCCACGGACATTTCCGCCAGGAACAGGTCGCCGTCCATCGGCTGGGCCAGCGCGAACCCTGCCGGCAGGCCGTCGTCGCCCGATGCCACCCAGAGCAGGCCGGCGGCGGCGGCCTGCGCCAGGTCGGCGGGCGGCAAGGGGTCGCCGGCGGCGGCCCAGGCCATCGCGGTTCCCTGGAAGCGTTCTGCGGCGGAGCGTTCGATATCGGGCAGGAATGCCAGATCGGTGGAGCGTGCGAGTCTGATCATGGGGCGCCAAGTATGCCTCAAGCGGGCGACGCCGAGGGAGCTCCGGCGCCGGCTTGATCGGTGCGCCCCCCCCACGCCGGGCCGACAGCCCCTAGAATGTCGGTTCAACGGCCCTCGCCGGCCGCCCCCATCTTTAACCGTTCCTCCTGAATGACCCAAAACGCCTCCCCCGCCACCTGGGGCTTTGCCCATCCCGATTGCCGCGGCGCCGCCGCCCTGCTGTTTTTCATGGACGACCTGGCGCGCGTGGCCAACCAGTACCTGCGCCCGGGGCATCTGGGCGAAGAAGCCCTGGCCGATGCCCAGAAAGCCGTGGATGCACTGATGCAACGCTACGTCGAGATCCAGGCCGCTCCGGACGCCTTCGATGGCGAACGCATTGAACTGGCGCTGGAGACCGACACCCGCCCGGACGGCTCGACCGCCGCTCAGGTCGCTCTGCGCATGTCGCCGCGCCTGGAAGCGCTGATCATCGAGGCCCAACGCCAGGCCCGCCCAGCGACCCACTGAGCCGTGGGTTCCTGCGCCGCCGGAGTGTTCCGCCAAGGCGCTGCCGGAAGGCCGGTTCTATCCCAAAAAGGGCTCGGAACCGGCCCGGCCCCCGGGGCCCCGCGATGAGCACTCCCAATAATATCTTGCCAAACCATCGCGTTATCCATATACTTGTGAGTTGAGCCTGCAAGGGCTCTTTGGTCAAAGGCCTTGACCCCTCGTATCGAGGCCGAGCTTTTTTCCGCTTATTCTGCGACACATAACCCTAAGAACGCAGAGCACGGGCCCGATCCATCAGGCCTAACACTTTTCCTTGACATGCCCCGTTGCCGGCCAGCCAGGCCCGTCGATAGCACGACGCCCCTGGACGAGTCAGACAACTTCGCCCCGAGCACGCCGCCGAGTCCGGTCTGTTCGGAAAATATCCAGCGCAGCGCTGATCCGCTGCAGTCGACCCGCGGTGGCGTTGCCACGCCACCGCCAGCCAGGCCCGCCCCCCATCACTGATGACGGGAGACCCGGCAGCGATTTCCGGGCTCGGCCCGGTACCGCCCCCCCCCCCCGCAGCCAGTCCGGCGCGCCTGCAAACCATGAGAATGCGCAAAGGATCGGTGGCGGAAACGCGTTAATGTCATGTATGACCCGGCGCGCACGAAGGACGCGGAGCGCGACAGCGCCACGGCCCTTCTTCGCGACATGCATTACGCGGCAATCCCCATAACAAGAACTTGAAAGAGAACACAACATGATGAATACCCGTTTCACTACCTCGGATCTGATCCGACGCCCGGCCCATACCAAGCTGGACAACATGCCGATCCATATCGGCGATATCGTTTACCTGCAACCGGCCCACGGCCCGGCCATCCGTGCCGCCGTGATCTTCAACGCGCCGATCGACGGCACGACCACGTACACCACCGAAGTCGTGGCGTGCGGAGCGGCCGCACAGAAGGTGCCGGGCCAACGTATCCGCTTCCGTCACGAGCACGTGCATCGCATCGAACCGGTGCGCCGCGCTGCTCGCTGAGCCAGCGCAAATCCGCCGCGGTCACCCCGCGGCGGTTTCATTTGTGCGTGATAAAGTCGCGAGCAACGCAGTCAAGACAAGACCATCATGCAAAACAACCGGCTTGCCATCCGCATCTGGGATCTTCCCACCCGCCTCTTTCACTGGGCCCTCGTCGTCTGTATCGTCGGTGCCTTCGTCAGCGTCAAGCTGGGCGGTCTTTACATGGATTGGCACGTGCGATTCGGCTGCGTCGCGCTGGGTTTGATCATCTTCCGCGTACTGTGGGGCTTTGTCGGCCCGCGCTACGCGCGTTTCGCCCAGTTCGTGCGCGGACCGCACGCGGTCGCCAACTACCTGAAGGGCGCGGCAGCGCCCGCCGGCCACAACCCGCTGGGCGCGCTGTCGGTGCTGGCACTGCTCCTGGTGATCGGTTTCCAGGCCGTGAGCGGTTTGTTCACCACCGATGACATCATGACGCAGGGTCCGCTGTTCGGCCATGTCAGCGAGTCCACCGCCAGTCTGCTGACCTCGTGGCACAAGCTCAATGAATGGGTCATCATTGGTCTGGTCGCCCTGCACCTGCTGGCCGTGGTCTGGTACGCCCTGGTGCGCCGCAAGCGGTTGGTGCGCGCCATCATCACCGGCAATGTCGACCCAAAAGACGTTCCCGCCGGTACGCCACCAACCCAGGACGGCATTGCGATCTGGCTGCGCGCGCTGGTGCTGGGGGCCTGTGTCACCGGCCTGGTGCTGTGGATCCGGTCGCTGGAAATCGCGGCGGACATGTCCTTTTCCTAGGTCGTGACGGCGCGCGCCGCCCGCGAGTATCAATAAAAAAAGCCCCTTGAGAGGGGCTTTGGCTTGTAGGCAGACGCCCGGGCGGGGGCGCCATGCCGGCTTACTTCTTCTTGCGGTAGGCGTCGTGGCAGGCCTTGCAGCTTGCACCCACATCGCCGAAGGCAGCGCGCAGCTTGTCGAGGTCGCCGGCATCGGCGGCGGCCGACAGCTTGACGATGTTGTCCTGGAAAGCCTGCTGCTTCTGTTTGAAGCCGGCCGCGTCGCTCCAGATCTCGGGGCGGGCATCACCGCCTTCCGTACCGGCGCCAAAAGCCGCCCACGGCAGCGCCGACAGCGTCTTGAGCACCTCGACGTTGGCCTTGATCTGGGCCGCGTCGTAAGGGGCCTGCCCTTTGATCACCGGCGTCATGCGGCCAAAGTGCGAGGCCATCAGCGACAACGCCGACTGGCGGTACTTGACGGCATCTTCGGGCTTGGCGAACTGCGCCTGGGCGGAGGTCGCCAGCAGCGGCCCGGCGGTCATACAGGCCAGCGCGACGAGCGTGGACAACTTCTTCATTGCTATCTCCCGTAAGTACAACAAGAATGCCGCGCGCCTGACGCGCGGCGTGGCGACTATACCGCCCGGGCCAGATCAGCGGCCAGACCGATATACGAACGCGGGGTCATCGCCAGCAGGCGCGCCTTGGGTTCGTCCGGCAGGGCCAGGCCCTGGATGAATTCTCGCAGGGCTTCCTCGGTGATGCCCTTGCCGCGCGTCAAGGCCTTGAGCTGTTCGTACGGCTGCGGCAGGCCATAGCGGCGCATGACGGTCTGCACCGGCTCGGCCAGCACTTCCCAGCAGGCGTCGATGTCGGCATCGATGGCGGCGGCGTTGACTTCGAGCTTGCCCAGGCCGCGCATGCAGGCGTCCCAGGCCACCAGGCAGTAGCCCAGGCCAACGCCCAGGTTGCGCAGCACCGTGGAGTCGGTCAGGTCGCGCTGCCAGCGGGAGATCGGCAGCTTGTCGGACAGGTGGCGCAGCACGGCGTTGGCCAGGCCCAGATTGCCTTCGGAGTTCTCGAAATCGATCGGGTTGACCTTGTGCGGCATGGTCGACGAACCGACCTCGCCTTCCTTCAGGCGCTGCTTGAAGTAACCCAGGGCCACGTAGCCCCAGATGTCGCGATCCAGATCGAGCACGATGATGTTGGCGCGCACGATGGCGTCGAACAGCGCCGACATCCAATCGTGCGGTTCGATCTGGATGGTGTGGCGATTCTGCGTCAGGCCCAGGCCGGCCAGCACACGCTGGCTGAAGGCGGGCCAGTCGATTTCCGGATAAGCCGACAGGTGAGCGTTGTAGTTGCCGGTGGCGCCGTTGAGCTTGGCCAGCGGCTCGACCGCTTCGATGGCGGCGATGGCGCGGTTCAGGCGCGCGGCGACGTTGGCGAACTCCTTGCCCAGCGTGGTGGGGCTGGCCGGCTGGCCGTGGGTGCGCGACAGCATCGGCTGGTTGGCCTGGGCCACGGCCATGTCGTTGAGCTTGGCGGCGATTTCACGCAGGCGCGGCAGCACCACTTCGCTGCGGGCGCGCGACAGCATCAGCGCGTGCGAGGTGTTGTTGATGTCTTCGGAAGTGCAGGCGAAATGGATGAATTCGGCCGCGGCCGCCAGTTCGGCGTGATCGGCGACCTTTTCCTTGAGCCAGTACTCGACCGCCTTGACGTCGTGGTTGGTGACGCGTTCGATGTCCTTGATGCGGGCGGCATCGGCCTCGGAGAAGTCACGCACCAGCTGTTGCAGGCGGGCGCGGGCTTCCTGGGAGAAGGCGGGCAATTCCGGCAGACCGGCGTCGGACAGCGCCACCAGCCAGGCCACCTCGACTTCGACGCGGTGGGCCATGAAACCGGCCTCGGAGAGCAGCCCGCGCAGCGCGTCGCCGCGGGAGGCGTATCGGCCATCCAGTGGCGAAAGGGCGTTAAGTTGGCTAAGCTGATCGGCGATTTGCATGGTCTGGGAAGGAAAAAGCTGCGGAGGGGAAAACCCGGGGATTTTATCATTCAGGGCCGCGCAACATTGTGGCAAACTGGGTGCGATTCCGTCCCGCGGACGGTTTGGCCGTCATACGGCCTGCTATACTTCGGCCGCTTTCCGACTCCGCTTGTGAATCCATGAAACTGATCGGCTCGCTTACCAGTCCATACGTACGCAAGGTGCGTATCGTCATGGCCGAGAAAAAGCTGGATTACCGGCTTGAACTCGAAAACGTCTGGTCCGCCGACACGCAGATCCAAACGTACAACCCGCTGGGCAAGGTGCCCTGCCTGGTCATGGAAGATGGCGGCGCCCTGTTCGATTCGCGCGTCAT
>NZ_JBLZXF010000070.1:0-9639 GCF_050285585.1 Achromobacter sp.
GTTCGCTCATGGCTTTCTCCAGTCCGTTTCGTCATGGGGTAAACCATTATAGGGATAACCCTAGGATAAAAGCAATGTCTTTTCTAGGGTAAACCCTAGTATGTTGTAAAAATGTTTATTTGACAGGCACTTAGGGGCGTGCCGGGCCGTTTTCCCTGTGGCGACCGCTCTCCGGGGCGCCGTTGCGTAGCCCGCGTGCGGCATCGGCAAGTTCCCCCGCTGTCAGCCCGATGGGCCCGATGCCCCGGGCTACCAGCGCGTCCGCCGCCGCCCCGTGCAGCCACACCGCGCCGGCCACGGCCTGGTCCAGAGGCAGCTTCTGCGCGATCAGAGCGCCGAGCATGCCGGCCAGGACGTCGCCCGTCCCGGCGGTGGCCAGCCCCGGGTTGCCGCTGGTGTTGACACGCAGCTCCTCCTCCGGGGAGCAGACTACGGTGCCGGCGCCCTTCAGCACGACCCAGGCCCGGTAACGCCGGGCCAGTTCCCGGGCGGCTCCCATCCGGTCCGCCTGGACGTCCGCCGCGCCGGAGCCCAGCAGGCGCCCGGCCTCGGCCGGATGCGGGGTCAGCACGACCGGCCCCGCGCCCCAGCTGGGCTGGATCTCTCCGCGCGCCAGCAGGTTCAGGCCGTCGGCGTCCAGCACCAGCGGGGCTCCGCGGCGCAGCACGAACAATTCGGAAAGCACATTGGCGGCCAGGATGCCCGTGCCTATGCCGCAGCCCGCCACCCAGGCCGTGACGCCCCAGTCGTCCTCCAGCAAGGAACGGGCGTCGCGCAGCATGAGTTCGGGCTGCAGCGGGTCGCAGGCCATGGGCGCGGTTTCCTGGGCGAAGCCGACCAGCACCTTGCCCGCGCCGGTCTTCAGTGCCGCCCGGGCGGCCAGCAGCGGCGCCCCGGTCATGCCGGGGCCGCCGCCCACCACGCCGACAGTGCCGAAACTGCCCTTGTGCGTGTCCGTTCCGCGGCGGGCGAACAGGGCGGGCAGGGCGGCTCGGTCGATCTGGCCGTCGGCGGGCGGGGCGAGGGTGTTCATGGGCTGAGGCTCCGGGAGGAATCGGGGGGTTCGGTGGGCGGTATCCACTATAGTGCGCCGAGATGGGCCAGCCCGGAAGGAGCGGCTTTCGGCCCGCCACATCGAGAAGACAACGGAGAAGACAATGAGCGACATTACGCTGGAACACTATTCGGCCTACGAGGCCCTGAAGCTGCGCCGGCATCCGGGCGGCGTGCTGGAACTGATCATGGGCGCCAAGGGCGGCCTGCCGGGCAAGCTGTCCACGGCAGACGACCGCATGCACCGCGAGCTGGCCGACATCTGGCGCGACATCGATACCGATCCGGATACCCGGGTGGTGGTGATCCGCGGCGAGGGCAAGGGCTTCTCGGGCGGGGGCGACCTGGACCTGGTGCAGCAGATGGCGGACGATTTCGACGTGCGCGCCCGCGTCTGGCGCGAGGCCCGCGACCTGGTCTACAACATCGTCAATTGCAACAAGCCCATCGTTTCGGCCATGCACGGCGCGGCGGTGGGCGCGGGGTTGGTGGCCGGCCTGCTGGCCGACATCTCGATCGCCGCCCGCGATGCCCGCATCATCGACGGCCACACGCGCCTGGGCGTGACGGCGGGCGATCACGCCGCCATCGTCTGGCCGCTGCTGTGCGGCATGGCCAAGGCCAAGTATTACCTGATGCTTTGCGAAACCGTCACGGGCGAGGAAGCCGAGCGCATCGGGCTGGTGTCCCTTTGCGTGGACGAGGCAGAACTCATCGGCCGGGCTTTCGACGTGGCCAACAAGCTGGCCGCCGGATCGCAGACCGCCATCCGCTGGACGAAGTACTCGCTGAACAACTGGCTGCGCATGGCGGGGCCCAGCTTCGATACCTCGCTCGCCCTGGAGTTCATGGGCTTCGGCGGCCCGGACGTGCGTGAAGGGATCCAGTCCCTGCGCGAGCGTCGGGCGCCGAACTTCCGGCCGGATTCGCCGTTCTGAGCCAGTTACTTCTTGAAGAACTTCGCGAACGCCGCCTGCGCTTCTTCCGTCTGCAGGCGGGCGCGGAACTGCTGGGCTTCGTAGTCGAGCGTTTCCTGGATCGCCTGGCGGTCAGGGCGGCGCAGCATCGCCTTGGTCAGGCGCAGCGCGGCGGGCGGTTGCCGCGCCAGGTCGGCGGCGGTGGCCTGAGCGGCCGCCAGCGCCTGGCCGGCGGGCGTGACCGACGTGGCCAGTCCGGCGTCAACGGCTTCCCGGGCCGAGAACGCCTTGCCCTGCAACAGCCATTCGGCGGCGCGGCGGGCGCCGGCCAGCCGAGGCATCAGCAGGCTGGACGCGCCTTCGGGGCAGAGCCCCAGCGCCACGAACGGCATGCGCAGCGTGGCGCCTTCCCCGACGTGGACGAAATCGCAATGCTGCAGCAGGGTCACGCCGATGCCGATGGCATAGCCTTCGACCGCGGCGACGACCGGCACGTCCGTCGTCGTCAGCGCGCGCAGGAAGCGCATGCCCGCGCTGTCGCCGGCGCCGCGCTCGGCCTGGAAATCGCGCAGGTCGTTGCCGGCCGTGAAATGGGCGCCCGCGCCCGTCAGGATCACTGCGGCCAGCGTCTGGTCGGCGCTGGCCAGGGCCAGCTGCTCGGTCAGCGCGGCATACGTGGCGATGTCCAGCGCGTTGCGGCGGTCCGGGCGGTCCAGGGTCAGCGTCAGGACCGCGCCGTCGCGGCCGACTTTCAGCCCGCCGCTCATGCGAAGGACCTGCCGTCCAGGCGGGCCTTGGCGTCCGCGTATTCCGTGCGCAGCGCATCGACGATCTGGCGGGTGGGCAGCACGCTGGCGATGCCGCCCACCCCCTGCCCGGCGCCCCAGATGTCCTTCCAGGGCTTGACCCGGGTGGAACCGAAATTCGACGCGCCGCTCTCCGGCTGCGGCAGGTTGGCCGGATCCAGGCCGGCGGCGGCGATGCTGGCCTTGAGGTAGTTGCCCGGGATGCCGGTGAAGAACGGCGTATAGAGAATGTCCGAGGCGCTGGCGTCAACGATGGCGGATTTGTAGCCTTCGCTGGCGTTGGCCTCTTCGCTGGCGATGAAGCGCGTGCCCATATAGGCGAAGTCCGCGCCCATGGCCAGCGCCGCCAGGACGTGCGCGCCGGACGTGATGGCGCCGGACAGGATCAGCGGGCCGTCATAGAAGCGGCGCACCTCCGCCACCAGGGCGAAGGGGCTGAGCGTGCCCGCGTGCCCGCCCGCGCCGGCGCACACCAGGATCAGGCCGTCCACGCCGGCCTCCAGCGCCTTTTCGGCGTGGCGCAGGGTGGTTACGTCGTGGAAGACCTTGCCGCCCCAATCGTGCACGCCCTTGACCAGGTCGCCAGGCGCGCGCAGGCTGGTGATGATCAGCGGCACGCGGTGGCTGGCGCACACGGCCAGGTCCTGTTCCAGGCGGTCGTTGGACTTGTGGATGATCTGGTTGACCGCGAACGGCGCCACGGTCGCGCCGGGGTGGGCTTCGCGGTACGAGGCCAGCCCGGCCTGGACCTCGTCCAGCCAATCGGAAAGCAGGCTCTGCGGGCGCGCGTTCAGCGCCGGAAACGAGCCCACGATGCCGTTCGTGCACTGTGCGACCACGAGCTTCGGGTTGGACACGATGAACATGGGGGCGCAGATGACCGGGAGGGACATCTGGCCATACAAATCAGTCACGAGAGAGTGGGGCATGGGCGTCGTCGCGAAAAAGGTCCAGGAAGGGCTTGAGCATCGTCGGCGGGTGTGCCTATAATTACCTACCGACCGTCCGGTAATTAATTAATCTTTATTAAACGGCATGCGCCGAAGCGCTGTCAATGGAGGTTCGTTCGAGCCTCCGGCAACGTGGGCGCCTCCCTTCAAAAAGGCTGTCATGGCGACCTCCGCCCCTCCCGTCCAGAAACGCGCCCGCGCCGGCCGGCCGCCCTCGTTGGCGGCGCCGCGCGAACGCATCCTGGAAGAGGCCGCCAAGCTCTTCGCCCGCAGCGGCTACGACGGCAGTTCCGTATCGGACCTGGCCGCGGCCATCGGGGTGTCCAAGGCAGCCATCTACCACTACTACACCACTAAGCAGGATATCTACGACGCGATCATCCTGGGCGTGCTCAGCGGCCTGACGCAGACGGTGGGCCAGGAGGTGGCCCGGGCCGAGGGCGGCGCGGCCCGGCTGCGCGCCTTCATGGTGGGGCATGCGCGCTACTTCGAACAGCACCATGCCGAGTTCGTCACCATGCTGATCGGCTATTCCGGCATGGCGCTGCCCGAGCGCGAAGACGCCGCCCGGCTGCGCGACGGCTACGAACAGCGCCTGCGCGAACTGATCGCCCAGGGCGTCGCCGAGGGCGCATTCCGGCCGCTGGACGTGCCCGCCACCGGCCGCGCCGTGCTGTCCATGCTGAATTGGATGGTGCGCTGGTACAAGCCCGGCCAGGGCGACAGCGCCGAAAGCATCGCCGCCGGCTATTTCGATTTACTGGTGGGCGGCATGCGCGCCTGAACGCGCCGCCCCGCCCGGCCTTCTTCCTGTGAGACTTCCATCATGGCCCTCGACACCGAAACCCTGAACCTGCTGCTGGACGCCGTGCGCCGCTTCGTGCACGAGCGCCTGATTCCCGCCGAAGACGAACTGGCCGAGAAGGGCCAGGTGCCCCCCGACATCGTCGCTGAAATGCGCGACCTGGGGCTCTTCGGCCTGTCCATTTCGCCGGACTACGGCGGCCTGGGCCTGACCATGGAAGAGGAAGTGCGCGTCGTCTTCGAGCTGGGGCAGACGTCGCCCGCGTTCCGCTCGCTGGCGGGCACCAACATCGGCATCGGCTCGCAAGCCATCGTGCTGGCCGGCACGGACGAGCAGCGCAGCCGCTACCTGCCCAGGCTCGCCAGCGGCGAGCTGATCGGCTCCTTCGCGCTGACCGAGCCGGATGCGGGTTCGGACGCGATGGCGCTGCGCCTGTCCGCCGTGCGCGACGGCGACAGCTACGTGCTCAATGGCACCAAGCGTTTCATCACCAATGCGCCGATCGCGGGATTGTTCTCCGTCATGGCGCGCACCGCGCCCGAACGCCGAGCCGGCTCCATTTCGTGTTTCCTGGTCGAAGCCGGCACGCCGGGCCTGATCATCGGCAAGCCCGACAAGAAAATGGGCCAGGCCGGCGCCTTGACCAGCGACGTGGTGTTCGACAACTGCCGCGTGCCGGCCAGCGCGCTGCTGGGCGGCGAGGAAGGCAATGGCTTCCGGACGTCGATGCGCGTGCTGGACAAGGGCCGCCTGCACATCTCCGCGCTGTGCGTCGGCATTGCCGACCGCCTGCTGCGCGACGCCGTGAAATACGCCCTGGAGCGCAAGCAATTCGGCCAGCCCATCGCCGAATTCCAGCTGGTCCAGGCCATGATCGCCGACAGCCAGGCCGAGCTCTATGCCGCCCGCTGCATGGTGCTGGATGCCGCCCGCATGCGCGACCGCGGCGAGAACACCACCATGCAGGCCGCCTGCTGCAAGCTGTACGCCACCGAGATGGTGGGCCGCGTCGCCGACCGCGCGGTGCAGATCCACGGCGGTTCGGGCTATATGTCCGAATACGCCGTGGAACGCTTCTACCGCGACGTGCGACTGTTCCGCATTTTCGAGGGCACCTCGCAGATCCAGCAGCTCGTGATCGCCCGCGAAACGATCAAGGCGCATTCCTGAGCGCGCGTCCGGGCTAATATCCAGCTTGACCTACGCCGATCCGGTCCGGCTTGCGCGCAACCGCGGGCCGGACGTTCTCATTTCACTTCCAGCGAAAAGATTACAGATGTCGCAACGTCCCGCTCCCCTAACCGGCATACGTGTGCTCGACCTGACCCGCGTCCTGGCCGGCCCCTGGTGCACCCAGAACCTCGCCGATCTCGGCGCCGAGGTGATCAAGATCGAACGGCCCGGCTCGGGCGACGACACGCGGGCCTGGGGGCCTCCGTACCTGAAGGACGAGGAGGGCAACGACACCAGCGAGGCCGCCTACTACCTGTCGGCCAACCGCAACAAGCTGTCCGTGGCGCTGGACATCGCTTCGCCCCGGGGCGCCGAGCTCGTGCGCGAACTGGCCCTGCAGAGCGACATCCTGGTGGAAAACTTCAAGGTGGGCGGCCTGTCCAAGTACGGGCTGGACTACGAGAGCCTGAAGGAAATCAACCCTCGCCTGATCTACTGCTCCATCACCGGCTTCGGCCAGACCGGCCCCTACGCCAGCCGCCCCGGCTATGACTTCATGATCCAGGGAATGGGCGGCCTGATGAGCATCACCGGCGAACGCGACGACCTGCCCGGCGGCGGCCCGCAGAAGGCCGGCGTCGCCGTGGCCGACCTGATGACCGGCATGTATTCCACCGTGGGCATCCTGGCCGCGCTGCACGAACGCTCCCGCAGCGGCCAGGGCCAGCACATCGACATGGCGCTGCTGGATTGCCAGGTGGCCATGCTGGCCAACCAGAACCTCAACTACATGACCTCGGGCGTGGCGCCCAAGCGCGCCGGCAACGCCCACCAGAACCTGGTGCCCTACCAGGTGTTCGCGGCCAGCGACGGCCACCTGATCGTGGCCGTGGGCAACGACAGCCAGTTCCGCAATTACTGCGGCGCGATCGGCCTGCCGGAGCTGTCGGCGGATCCGCGCTTCTCGACCAACCCGCAGCGCGTGAAGAACCGCGCGGAGCTGGTGCCGCTCCTGGCCGAGCGCATGGCCACCGGCGAACGCGACCATTGGCTGGCCGCCCTCGAAGGCGTGGGCGTTCCCGCGGGGCCGATCAATACGCTGGACCAGGTCTATGAGGACCCCCACGTCCTCGCGCGCGGCATGAAACGCGAGCTGCCCCATCCGGCCGCGGGCAAGGTGCCGATGGCGGCCAGCCCGCTGAAGTTCTCCGGCAGCCCGGTCGAATACCGCCGTCCGCCGCCCATGCTGGGCGAGCACACCGGGCAGGTCCTGTCCGAGCGGCTGGGGCTGTCGGCCGAAGAAATACAGGCGCTGGCGCAAAGCCGTCCCTGAGTCCGATCCAAATATAGGCAATAGGCAGGAGAGTGTTGATGACGGAGATTCAAACCATCGGCGTCGTGGGCGCCGGGGCCATGGGGCGCGGTATCGCGCAGATCGCGGCGCAAGCCGGGCTGCGCGTGCGCCTGTACGACACCAGCGCCGAGGCCATCGCCGCCGCGCGCGAGTCGCTGCGCCAGACCTGGGAGAAGCTGGCCCAGAAGGGCAAGCTGAGCGCCGCCGACGCGCAGGCCGCGCTGGAACGCGTGGAGTCGGCCACCGCCCTGACGGACATGTCCGGCTGCCAACTGGTGGTCGAGGCCATCGTCGAGCGGCTGGACGTCAAGCGCGACCTGTTCGCCGCGCTGGAAGGCGTGGTGTCCGAGGACTGCATCCTGGCGTCGAATACGTCGTCGCTGTCCATCACCGCCATCGCGGCCGCCTGCAAGCGCCCGCAGCGCGTGGCGGGCTACCACTTCTTCAATCCGGTCGCGCTGATGAAAGTGGTGGAAGTCATCGATGGCCTGCGCAGCGCGCCCGAGGTGGGCGACGCGCTGGCCGCGCTGGCCCGCCGCATGGGCCACACGCCCGTGCGCGCCAAGGACATGCCTGGCTTCATCGTGAACCACGCCGGCCGCGGCATGAATACCGAAGGCCTGCGCGTGGCGCAGGAGGCCGTGGCCACCTTCGCCCAGGTGGACGCCGTCATGCGCGAGCAGGCCGGCTTCCGCATGGGCCCGTTCGAACTGCTGGACCTGACGGCGCTGGACGTGTCCCACCCCGTCATGGAATCCATCTACCGCCAGTTCTTCGACGAGCCGCGCTTCCGCCCGTCGCCCATCACGACCGTGCGCCTGGCCGGCGGACTGATCGGCCGCAAGGCGGGCGAAGGCTTCTACGTCTACGCGGACGGCCAGAAGCAGGTGCCGGCCGAACCGCCCGTGCCGGCGCTGCCCGCCAACCTGAAGGTCTGGGTCAGTCCCAAGCATGCCGAGGGTTATTCGCGCGCCACGGCGCTGCTGGAGAAGCTGGGCGCCACGCTGGTGACCGGATCCGTGCCCGATGCCGACGCCCTGATCGTCGTCACGCCGTTCGGCGACGACGTCTCCACGGCGGTTTCCGCCCAGGGACTGAACGCGGCGCGCACCGTCGGCCTGGACACGCTGTATGCCTTCGATGCCGCCAAGCGCCGCACCGTCATGGTGTCGCCCGCCACTGAAACGAAGTGGCGCGACGCCGCCCACGCGCTGCTGGCCGCCGATGGCGTGCCGGTGACGGTGATCCAGGATTCGCCGGGTTTCATCGCGCAGCGCATCGTGGCCACCATCGTCAACATCGCCAGCGACATCGCGCAGCAGCAGATCGCCACGCCCGAAGACATCGACCTGGCCGTGACGCTGGGCCTGGGCTACCCGGTCGGTCCGCTGGCGCTGGGCGACAAGCTGGGCGCCGACCGCATCCTGGAAATCCTGAAGAGCATGCAGCGCGTGACGGGCGACCCGCGCTACCGCCCCAGCCTGTGGCTGCAGCGCCGCGTGCAGCTGGGCATGCCGCTGACGAAGGCCGGCGCATAGGAGGACTTGCGCGCGCGCAGACCTCCGGCATTGCGTCGCCGAGGGTCTCGCGCCCACACCGCGCGGCTGCGGCCGTCCAAAAGCAAAAAGCCCCTCGAATTTGCATTCGAGGGGCTTTTTGCTTGAGCGGCGCCGGCTTACTTGGCGGCGTTCACCATGTATTGCACGGCTGCGCGGATGTCGTCTTCGGAGGCATCGGCCGCGCCGCCCTTGGGCGGCATGGGCGGCTTGCCTTGCATCGCAACCTTCACCATGGCGTCCATGCCGGTCTTGATGTAGGGCTCCCAGGCGGCTTTGTCGCCGAACTTGGGGGCATTGGCCACGCCGGTGGCATGGCAGGCGAAGCAGACGCTCTTGTACAGCTTTTCGCCAGCCGGGTTGACGGCGGCAGCGGCTTGCGGAGCGGCGGCGGCAGGAGCCGGGGCTTGCGCCGCCGGAGCCGGTGCGGCCGCGGGCGCCGGGGCCGGCGCGGCGGCAGCCGCGGGAGCCGCAGCCGGTGCGGCTTCGGCTTCCTTCTTGTCGCCTTCAGCGGCCGGGGCGGCGGGTTCGGGCAGCGAGCCGCCCGACTTGTTGGCCATGTAGACCACGGCGCGCGCGACTTCATAGTCGGACAGGGCGGGGTTGCCGCCCTTGGCCGGCATGCCGCCCTTGCCGTGCAGCGCCACGTTCAGCATGGCGTCGTAGCCGGCCTTGATGAAGGGCGCCCATGCGCCGCTGTCGCCGACCTTGGGGGCGCCCGCCACGCCGGCGGTGTGACAGGCCGTACAGACGGCGGCGAACACCTGTTCACCGGTCTTGAAGACCTTGGGGGCGTTGGCGTCGACAAGCTCGAAACCCGCGACCGGGGCGATGCGCTTGGCGACGGCTTCGTTGGAGAGCGTGTCTGAACCGGCCCCTACCTTGGATCCCGTGGCCACCATGTTCACCAGGAGGATGATGATGGCGATGGGAACCACGAAAGCCAGTACGACCGTGACGATCAGTTGCTTCGGGGTCTTGATGGGGGAGGAGTGCTCTTCTATGTGTTCCTGCTCGTTGCTCAT
>NZ_JBLZXF010000071.1:0-9453 GCF_050285585.1 Achromobacter sp.
CTTCATCTCGCTTCCTTCTCGCGTCAGAAGCTATTTTCTCAAATACCCAGTGGTACGAATTTCTCAGAGCAGGTCACTTCATTGTCTCCTCCTAGGCGGGAAGCATTATGAAGCTTCTAACCATCGAGCGCGCACCGAACGCGGATATTCAAGAGAGGATGCAAGCGCCATGGCGTAGCTTCTGGCGTAAGTTCGGGAGAGTTCGGGAAATTCTCCCTATGGGAATTACCCATGCATCATGGGGGTGTGGCCGGCGTGGGCCTCGGCGGCGGTGGTCTGTGTTGCGGAATTCATGCCCGTGATTGTATCGGGCCGGGGCGGGGCAGGGGCGGGCGCCGCTTTTCATTCCTCCAGACGGCGCTCATCGGAGCCGCCGTTGAAGAGCTTACGAACGTAGCCTGGCGGCTTTCCCCAGGATCCCGATCGAGCCCGGGGCAGTGACTCAATACAACGTGCTGGCGACCCGCGCCGGCAGGTCGCGGTCGTAGGCCGCGCCGTCGAAGGTGCCGGCGCTCAGGTCGGACAGCATGCGGCCGACGCTGGGCAGCGCGGTGCGGGGGATCTGGGTGGCGGGGTCCCACAGACGCGAGCGCAGCAGGGCGCGCGAGCACTGGAAATAGACCGTCTGCACATCGACGATCAGAACCGAACGCGGCTGCTTGCCGTCCATCTCGAAGCGTTGCAGCAGCGCCGGGTCGACGCTGATGCGCGCGGTGCCGTTCACGCGCAGCGTCTCGTTGACGCCGGGCACCAGGAACAGCAGCGCCACGCGCGGCTCGGCCAGGACGTTGCGCAGGCTGTCGATGCGGTTGTTGCCGCGCCGGTCCGGCAGCAGCAGGGTTTTTTCGTCCTCGACCACGACGAAGCCAGCGGGGTCGCCGCGCGGCGACACATCCAGGCCGCCCGGGCCCGAGGTGGCCAGCGCCGCGAACGGGGCGGCCTCGATGAAGGCGCGGTAGTGCGGATGGACGTGGTCCACTTCTTTCTTCAGCGAAGCTTCGCCCGGTTCGCCATACAGGGCTTGCAGGGCGGCGGCGTCGGTAACGAGGTGGGCGGTGTCCAGGGGCATGGCGAAGGCTCGGGGAAAGGGGGGCGGCGGGCTATTGGGCCCGTACCGGCCGGCATGCTGCAATCGGAGAAGGATACCTCACGGGTGCCGCCACTTTCCCGCTCGCACCCGGCGAGCGTCATATCAGTCGCGCCCTCAGCTGCCGACCGGATCGACGATCATCAGTACGCCATGGCTGCCCGCGGCGACGGCGTGCGGCACGCCGGCAGGCGCCAGGTACATGCTGCCGGCCGCGACCTCGACCGCGTCGCCGTGGACCGGCAGGCGTAGCGCGCCGCTCAGGACGATGAGGGCTTCGTCGTAGTCGTGCGTTTCGGCGGGAGAGGGCTGGCCGTCCATCCGCAGGATCTTGACGTTGCAGCCGCCCGCTTGGGCGAGCACGCGGGATTTCCTGGCGTCGGGCAGGCCGTGGGCGGCGTCGACGAGATCGAGCAGGGGCATGCTGGGTGTGGCGGGCCAGGGCCCGCAGCGGAACGGCGGCGCGGGTACGCCCCGGGGAAGGGGAAAAGCCGGTTCAGGCTTCCTGGCCGTAGCCGAAGGGCCAGCGGCGGCGGGTGGGTTCGGGCTTGGCGGTGTCTTCTTGCATGTTTTTCTCCGTAGGGTGCATTCGGGGGGATTCTATTTCCCGAGATGTAACAGCATTGCAAGGGATCGTTAGCACTCTATCGCTGCGGGCTCGTCAGTCGGGCGCGAACAACGTGACCTGGCGTTCGAGTGCATACGTGGCGCGATAACTGGCGGGCGTGGCGCCGCGATCGATCAGCAGCAGGCCCTCGCGCTCGGCCGCGGCCAGAACCTCGCGCAGCTTCTGGCCGCCGTCCAGGCCGGTGGCTTCCTGTAGCCGCCGCAAGGGCAGGTAGTCGCCATTCTTGACGCCGGCCAGGCGCGGGAAGGCGCTGAGCCAGATGCTGCGACTGGGCGGGGAGTTGATCAGACTGGTCATGGGGCGGGCTTCCCTGGCGGTCGGATTGCTGTATGGATGAGGCTCTTCGCCGATTTGTGTGGGCTGAGTATTTCAGGGGCCAAGTGCTCGAAGCCGAGCTTATACCGCCTCTTGTTCAGCGTCAGTGTGTTGGCCTCACCGCTGGTGGATTGATGAGCTGACAGCTGCGAGCCGGAAAAATTGGTCTTCCGTAATCCTGCCTGCTACATAGGGGTAGCTCACGAAACGGGAAAAATCGTACGCTTAGCCGAGGTGGGCATTCGCGGCGAACGGTGCCGTATTTGCTTGCCGCGCAGAGATGAATTGAAAACGAATTTGCAGAACCTATGCAGAAATCCCTAATCCGCAGGGGGATAGGATGAGCCGTGATGGAATTGTCGTAACCGGTGACCAGACACTTTGAGTGTTTGGCGTGGCGGTTGCCCGCAAGGGCGGTATGACCGCCTGCACAAGATGCAACGGGCACTTTCCCAAATGCGAGGAAATCAAGTGATATCAACGTTCGGCCAGGGCTCGGGTGCAGCCGAGCCTGCCAGCCGTTGGTGAATACCAAAATCGTCGCGACGAGTGTGCGACTTAGTTCAGCGCAAGCGCGCGCCCTCCAGAATCGCGTTCCAAAGGGCCATGAAGTGCGCCTCGGGACTCCCGCCTGACTCATCGTTCTCGGGGAAATGCGCCCAGCGTGCCGGTTCCGTGTCACCGTCGTAGGACAGTCCTAAACTGAAATCGATCGTCGGCCGCGTGATCGAGCCGACCTCGCCGGGGAAGTGCCAACGCGCACTGATATTTGTGTGGTAATCATTGCCCAGTTTCTCGGTTGCGGCGCTGATGTACTCATCTCCCGCGACACCCAGGATCGTACGCCTTCGATCACGCAGTACTTGGCCCCGGAATTCGTCATTGTTGAACGCAGCGTAGTTCGCCTTGCCGGGGGTACGCCCTGGGATCTGTTCGGCCGAGTACAACGTCGTCGTTTCGAATTGGAACTGCAACGGCGGCGCACCAGGGATATCGAAGACAAAGCGCACGGCTTCACCATTGCGCGCAGCGCCTGGGCCCGGGAAGAAGCTGCCGGCCGCGCACAACCCTGCTTCAGTCGGCATGGCGTCGAATTCGCGGACCTGCAGGTTGCGCATCGTCGCGGCAATGTCTGTTTCCGAGTTTAGAACTGGTTCGAAATAGAAAAAGTGGCCATCGCGCCAAAGAAAGCCTTCGGTTTCGTGCAACTCGTCACCTTCAGGCTTGCGGCTACCGAGTGTTACGCGCAGATGCTCATATGTGAAAATGACCGCTCCGTCTAGTGGACTGGACCGCGTCGAAGGAGAAGCATATGGGTTTCCATAGATATCGTGCGTCTTGTGCTGCAACTCCAGCCAGCGCTTTTCGATAAGCTGATCGAAGTCGAAGCGGGAGATCTTGCGCTTGAACGAGAAGTCGGCTTCGATGCCGGAGGTGGCGATGGACACGGTGCTGTCGCGCGGCAGCGGCACGGTAAAGCGGCCAAGGCAAAAGGTCTTCAGGTTTCGCATGGTAGCTCCGATTTCGGCCGAGCTCGGGTCACGGACGTGGTTAGGCCAGACGGCCTGGAAGAGCGCCCAGGCCAGGCCCGCAGCGGCGAGCAGACCTACGGTGCGGCGTATCCACCGTTTTGAAAATGGGGGCATGGCAGATTCAGGCTCGTGCCATGGAAACCGATGATCGAAGATCGGCTGGGGCACGCGATGAGCGCGACGGTTCGAGGTGGCCGCGTGTCGTGGATATTCGTACGCCAGCAGAATCTATCTCCATAGCAACAAACGTCAGCTACGAAACTTTGCCTATACAGGTTCAGGTGCCATCCGAGCCAGACCTTTTGGATCTAGAAGCTCTCCCGCATGACTCACAAGTAGTTCGAGGAACATTCTTGTTTTCGTGAGCATGTGTGATCGGGCCGGATATATCGCGTGAACATCCATGGACTGGAACCTGTACGGTGAGAGGACGGGGATCAGTCTACCGGCCGCAATCTCGCTTGCGCACACGGGCATGTGTAGAGCCCCGATCCCTGCTCCTCCCACAAGCGCATCGAGCAAAGGCCTCCAGTGATTCACGCGCCAACACGTACGGATCGGTACTTCGACGACCGACGTGTCAGGACCGATCAGGCGCAGACGGTTATCCGACGCCATCCCCGCGATACGAATGAAAGGATGCGTGATCAATTCTTGCGGCGCTGCTGGTTCACCGAATCGGGACAGATAGGCCGGTGATGCGAGCAAGACACGATCCACTGAGCCAATTCGTCGAGCGATGAAGTTTCCATCGCTGATGCGCCCCACGCGAATGGAGAGGTCAACCCCCTCCACTGCAGGCTCAACAAAACGGTCGTTCAGTGTGAGATCAATGCCCAGTTCAGGATGCAGGGCTTGGAATTTCAGGAGAAGTGGGGGCAGCGTGACCTCGCCCAATCCATGCGATGCGGCGATACGAAGTGTTCCCTTGAGCGAGCCGTCGAGCAAATTGACGGCGGCTTCGGCGTCGTCGGCCGCTTCCAGCGCCAGCTTGGCTCGGTCATAGAACAGGACCCCAGCGTCCGTCGCACGCACCGACCGCGTGGTTCGATCCAGGAGGCGGACCCCCAGATGCCGCTCGAGCCGTTCCACGCGCTCGCTCACCGTTGGTTGCCCTAGATTCAGATCTCGAGCCGCAGCAGACAAGCTGTTCCGGTCCACGACCCGGACATAGATGCGCATGGCTGCAAGAAGGTCCATAGTTATTTATCGTTTTTTGCGATGAGAATTATAATTATTAAATAGTATCTCAATTTTTATCCGATGAGTAAGATTTTCTCCTTCAACACACTCGACGGATTCCATCGTGCATTCTGACGTACCAACCAACGTAAACCATCGCGCCCTCCTTCTCGGTCAGACTGTTGCTGTCGTTGGCGGGTCGTCAGGGATAGGCCTTGCAGTCGCGGCGCGAGCAAAGGATCTTGGGGCGAATTTGATCTTGATCGCCCGCGACCGGGATAGGCTGCAAGTCGCCGGAGATTCGATCGGGGGAGCAAGATTGGTCGCCGCTGATCTATCTGACACTGCGGCAACACATTTGATGTTCGAAGGGGTCGGCAGGCTCGATCACTTGGTGATCACAGCCGGAACCGCGCAATTGCTGCCACTGAAAGCGCAGACGGCAAACGAACTTCTTCAAGTGATGACCGAGCGGGTGGTCGGGCCGTTGCTTGCAGTGCAAGCGGCTGCGGCCATCATGCCGCCACACGGTTCGATCACTTTGACATCCGCGCAACTGGCGACGCGTCCCATCAGTGTGGGCGCCGTCATGGCCGGCGCGGTGGCGGCCATTGAGGCCATCACTACCGCTCTTGCCCTGGAACTGACACCGGTCCGTGTCAACGCCGTGGCGCCTGGCATGGTTGACACGCCCCTCCTGGAACGCCTCCTCGGGGACGACAAGCATCAGGTTTTCGTGAGAACCGCGGCGGATCTTCCTGCCAAACGGGTCGGCGCTCCCGACGATGTTGCCCAAGCCGTTCTGTTCTTAATGACGAACAGCTTTACAACTGGAGAAGTCCTCCATGTCGACGGTGGTGGTCGATGGATTTGAGCACTCGTCGGGTTGCTCGTGGTGATCCGCGAAAGCACGAATGAGCATGCTCGGGTCATCCGATGACTCCACGCCTCGCTGTGCTTCACCCTCTGGATTGCCATATCGCTACCGAAGCGATCCTGGCATTCTTGCTTCGCGGGTCAGTTGATGGACTGCGGCTTACCTGTCCGCATCCCAGGGCGCCTTTCGCCATTGCGCGGCAAGGAAGTCCACGAAAGCGCCCACCCGGCGCGGCAACGGATCGCGCCGCACCCGCACGATGCTGATCGTCGAGAGCGTGGCCCCCCATTCCGGCAACACGCGTACCAGCCGGCCGTCATGCAATTCCGCGTGGATGTCCCAGGTTGCGCGCAGCATGATCCTCATGCCGGCCATGCTCCAGGCAGGCACGGCGTCGCCGTTGTCGCTGCGCAGATCTCCCACGATGCCCACCACCTCGGTCCTGCCACCGCGGCCGCCGTGCTTGAGCGTCCAACGGTTCTGCCACAGGCCGGGATAGGCAAACAGCAGGCATTGGCGCTGGGGCAACGCGCGGGGATGGGAGGGGGCGCCCATACGCTGCAGGTAGGCCCGCACTGCCACAAGGATCCGTCGGCTGTCGGCCAGTTTGCGGCCGATCAACCGGGAGTCGGCGAGCTGGCCGGCGCGCACGGCCAGATCGATGTCACTGCCATAGAGATCGACCACATGGTCGCTCAACTGCAAGTCGAAGCCCACCTGGGGATGAAGCTCGCGGAAGGCGGCGATGACGGGCGCGAGGTAACGCCCCCCGCCGCCACGGGCGCCGTCACGCGCAAAATGCCCGTCAAGGTCTGGGCGCCTTGTCGGGCCACATCGGCGGCCTCGTCGAGCAAGGCGAGCGCCGGCCGCACGCGCTCGACGACGGCTCGGCCCTCGTCGGTGATGCGCAAACGCCGCGTGCTGCGCTCGAACAGCCGTGCGCCCAGGGCCGCTTCCAGGCGCGCGATCTGCTTGCTCACGTTCGCCGGAGCCAGATCCAGCGACCGTGCTGCGGCCGAGAAGCCCTCGCAGTCCACGACTTTGAGGAACACGGAAAGGTCATCAAGATTGCGCAAGGTCACTTGTTCCAGATCAGCATAAGTGTTGCGCCAACAACATGTTCTGATCTTCAATGTCCGCGCCACAAGCACACGCCGATCTCCACCCTGGCTTTCCTAGTGAGTCATATCCAGCTTGCCATAGTGGAACAGGATGCCAAGCACGAACCGCGCCTTGCTCCGATAACCTCTTGCCTTCACGCGCATCGCCCGGATTTGGCTGTTTAGGGCTTCGGCTCTGGCATTGGATACCCGCAGCCGCATGGCGTTGAGGATTCCCCAGAGCCGCGTCTCGATCTGATTGGCCACGCCGCGCAAGGCCGTGATGCCGGTCTGTCTGGCGACCTGGATCCACACTTGCCATGCTTTGGCCGATTGTCTCGGGTAGTAGCCTGTATGCCAGATCTCGCGCGCTTTTTCCTTGAGCATCCAGACCATCGCTGTGTCTAGTAGACTAGCTGATAGCGCTTGCATGCGTTCGCGGGCGAAGTCCGACAGATGTGCGCCGCGCCGCAGCCAGTCGTAGCGACTGCGATGAATATCCCGGCGTAACCCATAGTCAACCCGGTGTAGCTCGCTTTTGCGGGTGTTGTCTACCGCTTCGCTGAGCACTTTGGCCACGTGAAAGTGATCGAATGCGATCTTCTGCTGTGCATCAGGCAGACTGTCGAGCGCTGCCTTGATGTAGGCCCCACTCATATCCATGGATACGGATCGGAGCTTCTTGCAGCGCCTGCGCCCGAGCGTTTTGAAATAGCGGCGCAGGCTCTCGGCAGACCTCCCGTCTTCAACCGCAAGCACGCACTGCGCCGACGAGACAATGGTCACGTAATCGCGCCCCTTGGCGAACGCAACTTCATCAACGCAGATGTGGGTCTCGCTGGCGATACGGCGCCTCCGTAGTCCGCGGGTCACCGCCCGCCGCAGAATGCCGTCGATCGCGCTCCAACTTAATCCCAGGCGACGGCTGACTGCATGGATCGTCGTCTCCCGCAGCCAATCCAGCACCATCATCTCGAACTTCTTGGTGTAGCGGCTGTTGCGACTCGCCCAGGCAATGCTCACCTGCACGCAGCCATGTTCCGGGCACTGCACCCGCGGGACATCGGCTTCTATCCAGGTCTGATACTCGCAGGTATCCAAGTGGCGCCAACCGCGCGCTCGACTGTCGTAGCCAGGACAGGCTTGCCGACAATACGGGCAACGCAATGGGCTACCAGGCTCGGGGCCAATGAACACCGTTATGGTCTTCAACGCCTCGCTCACCGTCACGTTCAATACATGCCACGGCTTGCGCAGGCCCAGAATCTTCGCGTAGAGATTTGCATCGTTCATACGCATATTTAACTGCAATCAGGCGCTTCTACCCTTGAGCCGGCTTGCCCACACACTTCCGCGAAGACCCATGGATGAACAGTATATCCGAACGTCGGACTAATTCCCCGTGGCATGTCGCACCGGCACCGGAGCCGGGCCGCTGGCACTAGCGCGCTGCCGCCGTATGGGCCAGCAGGCATTGCACCAGCGCGTCGAATACCGTCTTGCAACGCGGGCTGGCGCGCAGGTCTTCGTGCATGGTGATCCAGGTTTCGAGCTGGAATGAGACCTGGTCGGGCAGCACGCGCACCAGTTGCCGGTCGCGGCGGGCCAGCGCCACCTGGCAGACGCCGATGCCGGCGCCGGCGCGGATCAGCGCCAGTTGCGCCAGGTCGCTGTCGGCCCGCAGGGTGAAGCTGTCGCGGCTCCAGGACACCGCCAGGCGCTTGCCGGCGCCGCGCAGGAAGGGCGTTTCGGTGTCGTAGCCGATCAGCGTGTGGCCGGACAGGCCGGCCAGCGTGGCCGGCGTGCCGCAGCGGCGCAGGTAGTCCTTGCGCGCGTACAGACCGATCTCGACATGGCCGACGGGGCGCGCGATCAGTTGTTCCTGCTTTGGCGGCGCCATGCGCACGGCGATGTCGGCTTCGCGCAGCAGCAGGTTCTGCACGCGGTTGGTGGGGGCCAGCTCGAGGGTCAGGCGCGGGTGGTCGCGGCGCAGGCGCGCCAGCACCGGCGGCAGCACCTCGATGCCGATGACCTCGCTGGCCGAGATCCGCACGGTGCCGGCCACGCCAGGGCCTTGCGCGGCGGCCGCGCGTTCCAGGGCCGCGGCATGGCTGTGCATGGCTTCGGCGTAGCCGCGCAGCGACAGGGCGGCGTCAGTGGCCAGCAGGCCGGTCTGCGAGCGGGTGAACAGGACCTGGCCCAGGGCCCGTTCGAGCGCCGCGATGTGGCGGCCGACCGTGGGTTGGGTGATGTCGAGCGCGCGCGCGGCGCCGGACAGCGAGCCCTCGGCGAGCACGGCGAGAAAGCTGCGGTAGAGTTCCCAGCCGATCGGTTTGGTCATGCATAAATGTATAGCCGCGATGCGAAGTTCGGCAATTTATTTTGTATGGCCGCCGCGCCAGAATGGTCGCCATGGATTCATGGGAGATGAGCATGAGGATGATCGAATCGAGCCGGCCGGGCACCGCGCTGGTGCTGGGCGCCACCGGCGGCGTCGGGGGCGAGGCGGCGCGCCAGTTGCGTGACGCCGGCTGGGGCGTGCGCGCGCTGGCGCGCGGGCTGGCGACGGAAACGGCGCAGCGCGATGGCATGACCTGGCTGCGCGGCGATGCCATGAACCGCCAGGACGTGGCGCGGGCGGCGCTGGGGTGCGAGGTGATCGTGCATGCGGTCAATCCGCCCGGCTACCGCCGCTGGGGCGAGTTGGTGCTGCCGATGATCGACAACACCAT
>NZ_JBLZXF010000072.1:0-6788 GCF_050285585.1 Achromobacter sp.
GCTCAGGCGGGCGGCTGGCCGCCGGTTTCTTCCATGAGGATGGGAATCGCCAGGTTGCAGGAATGGATGCCCATGACGGTGGTGAGCTGGATTGCTTCGAGCAGCTCTTCGCGGGTCGCGCCCGCATTGAGGGCGTTGCGCATGTGGCGCCGCACGCCCGGGGCGTACAGGTGGGTCGTGGCGGCGTTGATGGCCACGAGGATCAGCTCCTTGTATTTCTGCGGCAGCGGGCCGTTGCGTTGCGGCACGCTGCGAAAGGCCAGGTAGGCCTCCATGAACTCCGGGTCCAGCGCGCGCAGCTGGTCCCAGAGCGGGTTCCAGTCGCCCTTGGCGATATGCGCTTCGCACTGCGGCGTGGCGATGGGCGGGCGGTTCTTGTCTGGCATGGTCGAGGCTCCTGGGTCGGGTCAGCCGGCGGCGTCGGCAAGCATGAATTCGGCCGCGCGCTCGCCGATCATCATGGCGGGCGCGTTGGTGTTGGACGAGGCGATGGTGGGCATGACGGAAATGTCGGCCACCCGCAGCCCTTGCAGGCCATGCACCTTGAGCCGCTCGTCCACCACGGATTCGCCCGGCCGTCCCATGCGGCAGGTGCCGACGGTATGCCACGCGGTCTGGCCGGTCTGGCGGGCGTAGGCGAGCAGGTCCGCGTCCGAGACCGTGGCGGCCCCCGGCCGTTCTTCCTGCACGATGACCGGTTGCAGCGCGGCCTGCCCGGCGATGTCGCGGATCAGGCGCAGCATGGCGATGGCCGTGGCCCGGTCGTGGGGATCCTGCAGGTAGTTCGGATTGATGGCGGGCGCGGTCCGCGGGTCGGCGGAAACGGCATGGATGCTGCCGCGCGAGCGGGGATACAGCATGAAGCCGCCGATGGAAAAGCCGGGGAACTTGTCGATGCCGCCCACGCCGTCGCGCGAATAGCGGTCCTTGCCGCTGATGTGATAGATGCGGATCATGACGTCGGCTTGCGGCAGGCCGGCGGCGCTGCGCGTGATCGCATGCGCGGTCGAGGACGTGCCCGCCAGCAGCCCTTTGCGGCCGACGAGATAGCGCAGCGCCGCCTTCACCTTGTGGTATGGGCTGCGCATGATGTCGTTGATGGTTTCGGCGATGGACGAGCGGTACGTGCAGCGCACTTGCAGGTGGTCGCTCATGTGTTCGCCCACGTCGGGCAGGTCGCGCACCACGTCGATGCCCAGCGATCGCAGCCGCGCCGCGTCGCCGACGCCCGACAGTTCCAGCAGCTGAGGCGATTGCACCGCGCCGGCGCAGAGCACGGTTTCGCGATGGGCGCTGGCGGCGCGGGTGGCGCCGTTCCAGTCGTACTCCACGCCGGTGCAGCGCAGGCCGTCGAAGCGCAGGCGGCGCACGAAGGCCCGCGTGCGCACGACCAGGTTGGCCCGCTGCCGCGCCGGCCGCAGGTAGCCGACGGCAGCGCTGCAGCGCCGGCCCGCGTGCGCGCTTTGTTCCAGATAGCGCACGCCCTCGTAGCTGACCGCGTTGTAATCCTCGGTCGGCGCGATGCCGGCCTGGCGGCATGCGGCGATGTAGGCGTCCGAGATGCGGTCGGGATCGCGCGCGGCGCGGTCGGTGATTCGGATCGGCCCCGATCGTCCGCGCAGCGGATTGCGGGAATAGGGGTTGTTCTCGATCTTGCCGAAGTACGGCAGCAGGGTCTGGAAGTCCCAGCCCTTGATGCCGAACGCCTGCTCCCAGCTATCGTATTCCGCGGGATCGCCCCAGACGTAGGCCATGCCGTTGACCGAGCTGGAGCCGCCCAGCACCTTGCCGCGCGGCCAATAGATCTGCTGGCCCGCGAGGTTGGCCTGCGGCTCGGTCTTGAAGGGCCAGACCACCTTTTCGTTGGTCAGCAACCTGCCCACGCCCAAGGGGATGTGGATCCACGGATTGCGGTCCTCGTCGCCGCCTTCGAGCAGCAGCACGCGGTGCTTGCCCGAAGCGCTCAGGCGGTTGGCCAGCACGCAGCCCGCGGAGCCGGCCCCGACCACGATGTAGTCGAATTGTTCTGCTGTCATGATTACTTTGCGCGGTTCTTGAAGGAGTCACGACGGAAGCTGTAGAGCGCGTTGGGATCGACCTGGATATCGACCACCGCGGGCCGCCCGCAGCGTATGGCCGCATCGACGGTGCGCGCCAGATCGGCCGCGCGGTCCACGCGGAAGCCCTGCGCGCCCCACAGCTCGGCCAGCTTGTCGTAGGGCGGATTGGGCACGTCGGCGCCCAGGTAGCGCTGGTCGAAGAAATCGCGCTGATAGGCTTTTTCCGCGCCCCAGCAGCCGTTGTTCATGACGAGGCAGACGGTGTTGATGCCGTTGGCCACCGCCGTGCCGATCTCGCTGCACGCCATGCCGAAGCCGCCGTCGCCCATGAGGCTGATGACGGTGCGCTGCGGCTGCGCCAGCTTGGCGCCCAGGCCGCAGGCGTAGGAGAAGCCCACCAGGCCGAAGTCCAGCGGCGTGAACAGCGCGGGCGTCTGCGCATAGCGCATCTGGTCGGTGGCCTGCAGGCAGAGCGTGCCCGCGTCCATGGTGTAGATGGCGTCGTCGGGCGCCACTTCGCGCAGGGTCTTGAACAGGAAGGCCGGTTGCAGCGGATCGGCGGCCGCGCCGGCGGCCTGGTCGCGCTGCTCCAGCAGCGCGCGACGCTGTTCGGCGAAACGGGAGGCCCAGGCCGCGCTCCCGGGATGGGCGGGCAGGCCTTGCAGCGCGGCGACGAGGTCCTGGGCGACGGTGTCGGCGTCGCCCAGGATGCCGACGTGCACGGGGAAGAAGCGGCCCAGGGCGGTGGGCTCGATTTCCACCTGGATCAGCTTGGCGGCGGGATTGAGGCTGTCGCGCTGGTAGAAGGTGGTATTGAAGCCGAGCCGCGTGCCCAGCGCCAGGATGACGTCGGCCTGCTTGGCGAGGTCGGAGGCCACCGCATTGCCGCGCGGCCCGACCTGCCCGGCATACAGCGGATGGTGGCAGGAGATCGCGTCGCCGTGGCCGGGCGACATGGCGATGGGCGCGTTCAGGCGTTCGGCCAGCGCCAGCACGGCGCGCTGGCTGCGGGCGTTCTTGACGCCGCCGCCGGCCACGATCAGCGGCCGTTCGGCCTGCGCCAGCATCTGCGCCGCCTGTTCCAGCGCGGCGCGCGGCGCCGTCAGCGCGTCGAATACCTGGGCGCGCTCGAACTCGCCATAGGCCGAGGTTTCCAGCGCATCCGCCAGCAGGTCGCGCGGCAGGTTGAGCATGACGGGGCCGCGCCGCGGCGACAGGGCGGTCCTGAACGCTTCGCCCACCATCTCGGGAATGCGGGCGGTCTGCGTGAGCGTATACGTCTTTTTCGTGATGGGCTTGAACAGCGATTGCTGGTCGACTTCCTGGAAGGCGTCCCGGTAGATGTGCGCGGAGGAGAGCGAGCCGCCCAGCGCCACCACCGGCGAATACGCGGCGTGGGCCTGGGCCAGCCCGGTCACCAGGTTGGTCGCGCCCGGGCCGTTCTGCCCCGCGAGGAATACGCCCGCCTGGCCCGATGCGCGGGCGTAGCCGTCGGCCATGTGCACGCCGGTGCGCTCGTCGCGCACGCCGATGAAGCGGATGTCCCGCGCGTCGTACAGGGCGTCGAATATCTCCATGCCCGCGGATCCGATCAGGCCGAATACGTGGTCGGTGCCCTGGGCGCCGAGCGCCGCGACGACCGCCTGGCCGCCCGTCATGTTCTTCATGTGATTCTCCTTCAATGCATTGCGGTTAGGGGGTGGCCTTCAGGATCTTGTTGAACTTGTCCATCTCGCGCGCGATGTACTCGTCGAAGACCTTGAGCTGGCGGTTGTCCGGCACCAGGCCCTGGCGCGTCAGCTGCTCCTGGACCGCGGGGTCGCGGCTGACCTGCGCGATGGCGTCGGCCAGCGCCTGTTTCACGGCGGGGGAGGTCTTGGCGTTCATCACCACCCCGTACCAGATGCTGTAGTCGAAATCGCCCAGGCCGATCTCGGCGACGGTGGGCGTATCGGGCAGGAGCGCGGAACGCTTGGGGCTGGTGACGGCAAGCGCCTTCAGCTGGCCCGACTGGATGAAGGGCAGGGCCAGCGCGATGGGCGGGAAGGACACGTCGACGCGTCCGGCCGCCACTTCGGCCACGCCCTCCTGCACGCCCTTGTAGGGGACGTGTTCCAGATGGACGCGCGCTTCCTGGTTGAAGTAGCGGCCCACCAGGTCGGTCGCGGAATTCACGCCGGCCGAGCCGTAGGTAAAGCGGGCATCGGGCCGCCGCGCCGCCTCGACGAAGTCGCCCAGCTTGTCATAGGGACTCTTGCGGTTGAGCACGACCAGGGTGGGCGAGGAGGCGATCGCGGAGATGCCGGAGAAATCCTTGAGCGTGTCGTACGGCATCTTGTCGTTGACCGCCGGGATGACCACGTAGGACGAAGACACGAACAGCATCGTGTTCTTGTCCACCGGCTCGTTCAGCGTGCGCTGGGCGCCGACCAGGCCGCCCGCGCCCGGCTTGTTCTCGACGACGACCGGCTGGCCGAGCAGCGGGCCGAGCTTCTCGGCGTAGATGCGGGCAATGATGTCGATGAGCGCGCCGGGGCTGAACGGCACGATGATGCGCAGGGGCGCATCGAACTTGACCGGTGCCGGCGCGGTCAGGGCCTGCGAGGAACCGGCGAGGAAAAGCGCGGCGGCGAGGCCGGCCGTCAGGCGGCGGTGGAGTGAAAACATGGTTGTCCCCTTGTTGGATGTCATCATTCTAAATGTCGACATTTTTACTTTAATGGATAAGTCCGGCGACGACAAGGGGGTTCAGGCCTGGCCGTTGCGCGAAAGTTCTTCCAGCACGGCGTCGCGGTTCTGCACGGCCAGCCGGTAGTGGCAGGCGGCGGCGCGTTCGGGCTCGTGCGCGGTGATGGCCTGGATCGTTTCTTCCCAGGCGCGCAGGGAGCGCTCGCGCCGCTCCAGGGTGGCCAGGCTGATGCGGACGTAGCGGCCGATCTGCTTGGCGATGTCGCTGGCGTAGCTGGCCAGGATGGCGTTGTCGGCCAGGCTGGCGATGTACTCGACCATCTCGCGGCTGTGCCGGGTGTATTCGGCGGCATCGCCGATATTGTCGGCAAGCAGGCGCAGCCGGCCTTTGAGGATGTCGGCCTGGGCCGGGGTGCAGCGCTCGGCGGCCAGGCGCGACGCGGTCGACACCATGGCGGCGCGCACCGCGTACAGGTCCAGGATTTCCTTGGCGGACAACAGCGTGACGCAGGCGCCGCGCTGCGGGCGGATGGTGGCCAGGCCGCGGATCTCCAGCAGGCGCAGGGCCTCGCGCACGGTCGCGCGGCTGACGCCGTAGGTCGAGGCCAGCTCCGTCTCCCGCAGCCGGTCGCCCGGCGCCCATTGGCCGTCGGCGATCTGGTCGGCGAGCAGGTCCGCGATCTGCAGCGGCAGGGTCTTGAGGAGATTCGAGTTTTGCAGCGGCTGGGGCATCTTGTGGGGCGGGGCTTCCGGGAATTCAGGCGCCCGCGCGGGGTGGGCGGGGCCGGGAGTTTCCGCATTTTATGCTGGAATGTCGACATCGGCTGCGCGCAGCGTGGCGCGGCGCTCAGGGCTTGCCGCCGGGACTGCGCCGCTTGCCGAAGAGCGCGTCGGCTTCGTCGAATCGCAGCGGCGCGCCGCCATGGTCGGCGGCGTCGAACAGGCGGCGCAGGTTCTCTTCGGTTTCGTCGATGTATTTGCCGACCACGCCCGACAGATCGAGGTGGGAGGGCGGCGCCGGCTCTTTCAGCGCCGGCGCATGGGCGGGCCCCTGCGGCGCGGCCGTCTCGCGGCGTTCCCATTTCGCGCGGAATCGGTCGTTTTTGTAGGGGTCGAAGCGCTGCGGATTGACGGTGGATTGCGCCATGGCTGCCTCCTGTTGCCGCGCCCGAGTCAGGCCGAAATCGGGCCGGCCGATTGCCGGATGCGGATGATGACGAACTCGGCGGGTTTCAGCGCGGCGAATCCCGCCACGATATTGAAACTGCCGTTGTCGATGTCGTTCCGCGTGGTGGTCTCGCGGTCGCATTTGACGAAGTAGGCGTCGCGCGGCGCGCTGCCCTGGAAGGCGCCCTGGCGGAACAGCGCGTGCATGAAATCGCCGGCGCGCAGTCGCACCTGTGCCCACAGCGGTTCGTCGTTGGGTTCGAACGCGGCCCATTGCGTGCCGTCGCGCAGCGATCTTTCCAGGTACAGCGCGAGGCGGCGCACGGGCACGTACTTGTATTCCGCGGCCAGGCCGTCCGCGCCCCGCAGGGTGCGGGCGCCCCAGCAGACCGGGCCGTGGCCGGGGAAGACGCGCAGGCAATTCACGCCCAGCGGATTCAGGGTCCTGTTGTCGGCATCGGTGACGGAGGCGGCCAGGGATTCGACGCCGGCCAGGCGGGCCCCGGTGCCGGCGGGCGCCGTCCAGACGCCGCGCTCGGCGTCGCTGCGGGCATACAGGCCGGCGATCGCGCCGCAGGGCGGCGCCAGCCGGCGAGCGCCGGCCGCTCGCGGATCGGACACGTAGATCCAGGGGAAATACACCGCGGCATGGCTGGACGCGGGCAGCGCGCCCTCGGCGGCCGCCTGCGCCATCGAAACCGCGTCCATGGCGCTGGCGGGCGCGTCCGCGATCAGGAAGGCGTGCCGGGCTTCGCAGCAGGCCGCCGCTTCGGCCAGCACGTCCGGGCGCGTGATGCCGGGCAGGCACAGCAGGTTGAAGTCCACGTCCCGCAGCATGTCGAGGGCGGGGCGCTGCGTGGGCGCGGACTCGTC
>NZ_JBLZXF010000072.1:6888-9306 GCF_050285585.1 Achromobacter sp.
GATTGAATCGGCGACGGAGCTGGCGTATAAACCGAAGCGATGCCGACGCGGAACACGTCCGGGTGGCGAGCGCGCCGCCCGCTACGCGGGCAGCCCAATCCTTGAAAGGAGCTTCACATGGTGGAAGGCTGGTTCCGATGGTGGCGTCTGCACTCCCGGCCCTGGGTCCTGGCGGTTCCCGCGGGCCGGCGCCTGGGCCGCTTGCGCCTGGGTCGCACCTTGGCCGGCGTGGCGGCCGGAGCGAGCGTGGCGCTGGCCGCGACGGCGCAAGCGCAGGGGCAGGAACCGGCCCGGGCGGCCGGCCAGCCCGCGGCGCAGGCCGCGGGCGAGCAGGCCGATGCCGCGCGCTCGCTGCAATGGCCGCGCAGTTTCAACGCGCCCGACGGCACCCGGATCGAGCTGTACCAGCCGCAGATCGATAGCTGGACGGCGGATCGCATCGCCGGCCGCATGGCGGTGGCGGTGGGCCAGGCCAAGGGGAATCCGACCTACGGCGTCGCCGAGTTTTCCGCCCGCGCCGATGTCAACAAGCCGGCGGGGCTGGTGCGCCTGTCGGACATCCGCGTCGAGCGCGTGCAAGTGCCGACGGCGCCGCAGGAGGCCGCGCGCCTGCGCAGCGAGCTGGAGGCCAGGCTGCCCGCCTCGGGCGTGGTCACGCGGCTGGACGCGCTGCAACTGAGCTACACGTTGTCGCAAGACAATCCGGCCATGAAGCCGGTGGCCGTGGACAACGCGCCGCCGCGCATCGTCTATCGCACCGTCCCGACCGTGCTGGTGCTGGTGGACGGCGCGCCCGCCTGGGCCGCCGTGCCCGATACGTCCGGCTGGCGCCGGGTGGTCAACACCCGCGCGCTGATCCTGGTCGACGGCGCCAACCGCCACTTCCTGCAGGCCGCGGGGCATTGGTACGAGGCGGCCGGCGTCGACGGCCCGTGGAAGGCCGTCGCGCAGCCCTCGGCCGACTTGCTGGCGGCCGCGGAGGCGGCGCATCGCAAGACGGCGTTCGATCCCTTGCTGCTCCATGACGGCAAGGCGCCGCAGCGCGCGCCGGCGGTCGCGGTGTCCACCGTTCCGGCCGAACTGCTGGTGACGGTCGGGCAGCCCGAGTTGCGGCCGGTGCCGGAAACCTCGCTGCTCTCGGTGACGAACGCCGATCACGCCCTGTTCATGAATCCCGCCGACAACCGCTACTACCTGCTGGTGTCCGGCCGCTGGTTCCGCGCCGCCCAGCTCGACGGGCCCTGGTCCTACGTGCCGGGCAAGAGCCTGCCGCGGGACTTCGCGCGCATACCGGCGCGCGATCCGCAGTCGGGAGTGCTGGCGTCGGTGCCGGGCACGCCGCAGGCGAAAGAGGCGGTGATCGCGTCGACCATTCCGCAGACCGCGACGGTGTCGCGCGAGACGGCGAGGCTGAAGGTGGAGTACGCGGGCGGCTCGCCGACGCTGCGCCCCATCGCCGGCACGGCGCTGTACTACGCCGCCAACTCGCAGGTGCCCGTCATCCAGGCCGAAGGCCGCTACTACGCCTTGTCGCACGCGGTGTGGTTCGTGTCGGATTCGGCCTTCGGCCCGTGGCGCGTGGCCGACCACGTGCCGCCGACGATCTACGCCATCCCCGCCAACTCGCCGCTGCACTACGTGACCTACGTGCAGGTCTACGGATCGACGCCGCAGAGCGTGGTGTTCGGCTATACGCCCGGCTACATGGGCGTGGTGGTGGCGCCGGACGGCACCGTGGTCTACGGCACGGGCTACGCCTATCCGCCGGTGATCGTGCAGGACACCTGGGTCGGCTATCCGCCCAGCTACGGCTACGACGCGGCCTTCGATACGGCCGCCGGCTTCGCCTTCGGGTTCGCCGCGGCGGAAGTCTGGGGCGGCGCGGCGCCTTACTGGGGGCCGTATTGCTGCGCGCCGTACTGGCGCGGCGTGAACGTGAACCAGGTCGACGTCTACGGCGCCTGGGGCGGCTCCGGCGTGGTCACGCACGCGGCCGGCTGGAACGGCTGGACCGGCACGCAATGGCAGGGCACCCACGCCGAAGGCTACAACCCGCAGACCGGCGCCGCGTTCGAGGGCTCGCGCGGCGCGGCCTACAACGAGTACACCGGCAACGCCGCGGCCGGCCGGCGCGGCGCCTACACCAATCCGGTCACGGGCGCGTCGGGCGCGGGCCGGGCGGGCGTGGTCTCCAACGACGACGGGCAATGGGCGGCGGGCCGGCAGGACGTGCGCACCAATACCCAGACGGGCCGCAGCACGATTTCCTCCGCCACGGCCACCGGCACGGCCGGCGAGGGCGTGGACAACGTGAACCGGCGCGGCGCGACGTACAACCGCAACACCGACAGCGGCATGGCCTGGAACAACGGCAACGTCTACGCCGACCACAACGGCAACGTCTACGAGCACAACGAC
>NZ_JBLZXF010000073.1:0-2831 GCF_050285585.1 Achromobacter sp.
CAATGAAAGACAAGACTTGCCTCGACGCGCGGGACGCCCTGCGCGACGTGGAATCCGGCGCCGCCATTTTCGTGGGCGGCTTCGGCGGCTCGGGCATTCCCGCCCGCCTGCTGGCGGCCTTGCTGGCCAAGTCCGGCGTGCGCGACCTGACCCTGATCAACAACAACGCCGGCGCCGGCGAAACGAGCTTCCTGGCGCTGGTCGCCGCGGGCCGCGTCAGCCGCATCGTCTGTTCCTATCCCCGCATGCCCGGCAACGAAGTGATCCGGGACCGCGTGCGGGCAGGCAGCCTGGTGGTGGAGGTGATGCCCCAGGGCACGCTGGTCGAACGCATCCGGGCCGGCGGCGCCGGCATGGGGCCGTTCTTCTCGCCCACCGGCTACGGCACGCCCCTGGCCGAAGGCAAGGAAACCCGCGTGTACGGCGGCCGCGGCTACGTGCTCGAAACACCGCTGCGCGCGGACTTCGCCTTCGTGCGCGCGCATCGCGCCGACCGGCTGGGCAACCTGGTGTACCGGCGCGCCCAGCGCAATTTCGGGCCGGTGATGTGCACGGCGGCCCGGACCACCATCGCGGAGGTCGACGAGATCCTGCCTTGCGGAGCGCTCGATCCCGATCACATCGTCACGCCCAGCCTGTTCGTGCACCGGCTGTTGGGGAGCCCTCAATGCAAAGACTGACACGCGAGCACCTGGCCGCGCTGGTGGCCGCCGACCTGCCCGCCGGCGCCGTGGTCAACCTGGGGATCGGCATGCCGACCCTGGTCACCGATCGCCTGGACCCCGCGCGCGGCGTCCAGCTGCACAGCGAAAACGGCATCCTGGGCATGCGCCTGCTGCAAGCCCACGAGACCGCGGACGGCGATCTCATCAACGCCAGCAAGCAATCCATCGCGCTCACCGAAGGCGCGGCCATTTTCGATCACGTCTATTCGTTTTCGATCATGCGCGGCGGCCACATCGACATCACCGTGCTGGGCGCTTTCGAAGTGTCCTGCGACGGGGACCTGGCCAACTGGTCGCTGGGCGAGGACGATCCCATGCCCTCGGTCGGCGGCGCCATGGACCTGGCCGTGGGCGCGCGCGGCGTCTGGGTCATGATGGAGGCGCTCACGCGGGAGGGCCGCCCCCGCCTGCGCAGCCGCTGCACGCTGCCGCTCACCGGCGCCGGCGTGGTCGGCCGCGTGTATGCCGACATCGGCATCTTCGAGGTGCGCGGATCGGCCTTCGTGCCCATCGCCCTGGTCGCGGGCCTGCCGCCCTCCGAACTGGGCCGCTGGATCGACGCGCCGCTGCGCTTCGACGGCGAGCCCCGCGTCCTGCACGTTCCCCCTCTTTGAACCCGCCATCGCCATGATACGCACCGAACATTTTCTCAAAGACGCCGACGCCTGGCTACGGACCGCGCTTGCGCAGTTGCGCGAACGCCACCCCGAGACCGCCTCGCATACGCCGGAATGCCGCCAGGCCTGGAACCGCATGCTGTGCGAGGCCGACCTCATCGCCCTGACCTGGCCCCGCGAATACGGCGGTCGCGAACTGCCCACGGCCACGCTGATCGCCTTCCATGAACTCTGCGCGCGCCTGCACGCGCCGCAGCCCATCAACAGCATCGCGCACGCGATCCTCGCGCCCACGCTGCTGCGCTTCGGCACGCCCGAACAAAAGTCCCTGTTCCTGCCCGGCATCCGGGACGGCAGCGAGATATGGTGCCAGGGCTACTCGGAACCCCAGACCGGCTCCGACCTGTCGTCGGTGCGCATGCGGGCCCGGCCCGACGCCGCCGGCTGGCGGGTCGACGGCCGCAAGATCTGGACCACCCAGGCGCACCTGGCGCGATGGTGCTTCGGGCTGATCCGCACCGATCCGGACAGCCGCGCCCACCGCGGGCTGAGCTTCATGCTCATCGACATGCGCGCCGCGGGCGTGCGGGTCGAGCCGATACGCCAGATGACCGGCGAAGCCGACTACAACGAAGTGCTGTTCGAAGCGGTGGCGGTGCCCGAAGGCCGTATCCTGGGCGAGCCCGGCGACGGCTGGCGCATCGCGATGGCGGCGGCCGAGTACGAGCGAGGCATCTACTTCATGCCCCGCGTGGTCCAGCTGGAAGACGAGCTGGCCGAACTGGAAGCGGCCTTGGAGCGGGCGCCGCTGGCGGCGGACGAACGCGCCGTGCATGCCCGGCGCGTCCAGGCCCTGGCCGATGCCTGCCAGGTCATCCGCTGGCGCGTGGACCGCGTGCTGAGCCAGGTGGCCGCGGGAGAAACCCCCGGCATCGATGGCGCCATGCTCAAGCTGATGTGGAGCGAAACCCGCCAGCAGGTGTGGGAACAGCGCGTGGAGCTGCTGGGCGAGGCGGCCCTGGTGGGCCCGCAGGCCGCCGCGCCGTACGCGGGGCCCGCCAGCGTGCTTCGCGAATTCCTGTGGTCCCGGGCCGAGACCATCGTGGCCGGCACCTCGGAAATCCAGCGCAATATCGTGGGCGAGCGCCTGCTCGGCCTGCCCAAGGACAGGGGACAACATGCATAGCGAAATCAGGACCTTGCTGTCCTCGACCTTCGGCCGCCTGCTGGAAGAGCAGCATCCGGCCGCGTACGCGCGCCGCGCGCTGCCGGCGCATCACGAGGCCCAGCGCGCCCTATGGAAGGAACTGGTGGACGGCGGCTGGCTGGAAGCGGGTTCCGACGCGTTCCAGCAAGAGTATGGCCCCGGCATGCTGCCCATGGGCGAATGGGCCGGGCGGGCGCTGCTCACCCTGCCCTATGCCGGCTCGGCCTTCCTGGCCCGCGTGCTGCAAGAGCAGGCGCCCGGCGCCGGCGACGTGGTGCTGGA
>NZ_JBLZXF010000073.1:2931-7887 GCF_050285585.1 Achromobacter sp.
ATCGGGCAGTTCCAGGCGATCAAGCATCCGCTGGTCGACGCCTGGATCGGGTTGGACAACAGCCGCTACGCCATTGAGGCGATGCTGCGGGCGCGCACCGAGCCCGATGCCGCGCTGGCGGCCTTGGCCACACGGGTGGCGGCGGCCTCGGCGCGACGCGCCGTCAAGCTGTCCATCCAGGTTCATGGCGGCATCGGCTTTTCCTGGGAGCACGATGCCCAGCTCTACCTGAAGCGCGCCTACCGGCTGGCCGTCGAGGCCGAACGCGCGGCGGCGCTCTAGCGCGCGCCCCGCGGCCCGGGCGCGATGCGCCGCGGGCCGCGCGTTCCCTTCAATTGGCCTGGATCTTCGCGTTCTTGATGATGGCCGTCCAGCGCGCCGTTTCCTCGTTCGACAGCTTCTCCAGATCGGCGCTGCTGCCCGGAAACGGCACTGCGCCCTGCTCCGCCAGTTGCGCCGTCAGCGAGTCGTCGCGGGCGATGCCGACGACCGTGTCCTGCAGCTTGCGGATGATCTCGGCGGACGTGCCGGCCGGCGCCATGACGCCGTACCAGGATTCGACCACCGCGTCCTGGACGCCCGCTTCCGCCAGCGTCGGCACGTCGGGCAGGGCCGGGCTGCGTTTCTCGCTGGCCACCGCCAGCACGCGGACCTGGCCCGTCTTGGCGTAGGCCAGCACGTTGGGCAGGTTGGCGAACAGCACCTGCACCTGCCCCGACAGCAGGTCGGCCGTGGCCGGCCCGGCGCCGCGGTACGGCACGTGCTCGAACCGCGCGCCCGAGCGGTACATGAACAGCTCGCCCGTCATATGGTTGACCGAGCCAATGCCGGCCGAGGCCATGTTCAGCTTGCCGGGGTTTTCCTTCGCGTAGGCCACCAGCTCCGCCACGGTCCTGGCCGGCGTGCCGGGCGAGATCGCCAGCACGTTCGGCACGGTGGAAAACAAGGCCACCGGCGCGAAGTCGCGCGCCGCGTCGTACGGCGGATTGCGGGTCAGCAGCGGCTGGATCGACTGCTGCCCCATGGTCGCGAGCAGGAGCGTATAGCCATCGGCCGGCGCCTTGGCCACGAAGTTGGCACCGATGCTGCCGCCTCCGCCCGGCTTGTTCTCGACGATGACGGGCTGGCCCAGCTTTTCGGACATATGGTTGGCCAGCAGCCGCCCCATCAGGTTCACGGTGCCGCCCGGCGCGAACGGCACGACCAGCGTGACGGGCCTGGAAGGATAGGCCTGCGCCTGGACCTGGGCGCTCAGGCAGAGCCCCGCCGCGGCCGCCAGGCCCGCGATCATTTTCAGCATCATCGAATTCCCCTTGTTGGTTTGGCTTGATCAGGCGCCCTGGACGGCGGGCATCCCGGTTTCGGTTGAAATCAGCGCGCCGATGCGCCGTTGCAGCAATGCCTGGGCTTCGCGGACCCGATGTCCGGCCGCTTCGATCACGCCCCGCCGCTTGCGCAGCGCGTCGCGCTGTTCGCCGATGCGCGCGCGGACCAGGGACGGCGCCGGCCCGCCCAGCGACCGGCGCGCGGCGACGTTGCGCGCCGGATCAAGGCAGGCGTCGATGGCTTCCCGCGCCAGCGGAACCGCGCGCCCCACCTCCTGGAGCGCCGCGGCGTCTATCATTGCCGGGGTGATCTCACGGGCCGGCTTTCCGGCATCGATCGCTTCCCGGACGACGGCGCCGATGATGTGATGGGCGTCGCGAAACGATACGCCGCCGTCTCGCACCAGCAGGTCCGCCAGGTCGGTGACGGTGGAGAAATCCTCGGCCGCGCGCGCGGCCATGCGCGCTGGCGCGGGCTCGACCTGCTCCACCAGCAGCTTCATCAGCGCCAGGGACTTGAGCGCCTCGTCGCAGGCCTCCCAGCACGTGCGCGTGCTTTCGCGGCTGCTGTCGCCGGAGTGCGTGAAATGCGTGGACTTCACCGTGGCCAGGGCCGCCGACGCCAAGCCGATCAGATGGCCCGTCTTGCCGCGCAGGTACTCCAGCACCGCCGGATTCTTCTTCTGCGGCATGATGCTGGAGGTGCTGGCGATGCCGTCCGGGAAGGACAGGTAGCCGAACTCCGGCGTGGACCAGATGTAGAAGTCCTGCACCATGCGGCTGCAGGTGATCATCATGATCGAGAGCGCCGCGCTCAGTTCCAGCGCGAAGTCGCGCGACGCGACGCCGTCCAGCGCGTTCGCCAGCGGCTGGCTGAAGCCCAGCATCGCGCTGGTCGCGGCGCGGTCGATGGGAAAAGAGGTGCCCGCCAGCGCGCAGGCGCCCAGCGGCGAGGCGTCCGCGGTATCGAGCGCATGCAGGATACGGTCCACGTCGCGGGACCAGGCGTCGGCCAGCGCCGACAGGTAATAGCCATAGGTGATGGGCTGCGCGGCCTGCATGTGCGTGTAGCCCGGCATCACGCAGTCGGCGAACCTCTCGGCCTGCGCCAGGGCCGCCTCCGCGACCCCGATCAGGGCCGCGCCGATGCGCATCCCGAAATCGCGGGCGCGGATGCGGTCGATGGTGGCGCCGATGTCGTTGCGGCTGCGGGCCGTGTGCAGGCGGCCGCCCAGCTCCTGCCCCACCAGCTTGATGAGGTGCGCTTCGTAATTGAAGTAGGCCTCTTCCCGCGCGGGGTCGAGCTCCACCGCGTCCGGGCCTTCGGCCTGCATCCTCAGCAGCGCGGCGGCCAGGCTGGCCGACGCGTCCCGGTCCAGGATGCCTTGCTCGTGCAGCATCGAGAGATGGGCCAGGTTGATCTGGGTCAGCATCTCGAAGTTGGCGTGGAACTCTCGGTTCAGGCGCGGAAGGAAAAGGTATTGGAGCACCTCGGGCGCGAGGGGCTGCTTCAGGCGGCTGCTGACTTTGGATGGCATGGCGGGTCTGCGTGTGGCTGGGAAAGCCACAGTCTCCGTCCGCGCCAATCCATACGTCAAATCAAATACTTACGGCTATTCATACAAAAATGATATGCTCCACCCCAGACCTCCCGAGACCCGCATGAACTTCAAGCAAGTCGAGGCGTTCCGCGCCGTCATGATGACGCGCTCCATGACCACGGCGGCGGGGCTGCTGCATACCTCGCAGCCGAACGTCAGCCGATGGATCGCGCTGCTGGAAAAAACACTGGGCTTCGTGCTGTTCCAGCGCGTCGGCACGCGGCTGCTGCCCACGCCCGAGGCCGAGGCGTTCTACGCCGACGTGGAACGCGCCTTCATCGGCCTGGAATCGCTGAACGACAGCGCCAGTTCGATCCGGCGGCGCGGCACCGGCATGCTCCGGATCGGCGCGGTGGGCTCGATCACGCAATGCGTGCTGCCGGACGCCATCCGCCTGTTCCGCGAGCAGGTGTCCGACATGCCCGTGGTGGTCCACACGGGAGGTTCCGAAGTCGTCGCCAAGTGGATGGCCACTGGATTCTGCGACATCGGCTTCTGCTCCATCCAGACCGACGTGCCCGGTCTGCGCTACGACCGGATCAACACCGCCTACGGCACCGGGATCGTGCCCGCCTCGCACCGGCTGGCCGCGAAAACGAAACTGGAACCCGCCGATTTCAACGACGAGAACTTCATCTCCCTGCCGGCCGGCAGCTTCAACCGAGCGGCGATCGACCGCCATTTCCCGGACGACGCCCGCATCGTCTCGATCGAAACGCCTTACGCCACGACCATCTGCTCCATGGTCGCCAAGGGGCTGGGCGTCTCCATCGTCAATCCGGTGGTGTCGCGGGCGCTGCGCCTGCCCGACCTGCGCGAGATCCCGTTCTCCCGGAAGATCGATTTCCACAGCTATGCCGTGAGCTCGGATCACTTTCCGGTGGGCGCGCTGGCCAGGCGTATGGCGCAATGCGTGCAACAAACCTTCGCCGCGCTTGAAACGGCGCCGCCCTCGAATCGCGCCTGATGCCCGCCCACCGCACTTCCCCGCCGCCCGACCGCCTGATTGCCTATTACCGGAACGGCGAGGCCATGCGCAGCCGCGGCGTGGGCGGCACGGTGCTGACCGGCACGCTCGACCTTCCCGCGCCGAACGCCCGCGTGCTGGCCGACTGGGATAGGGAAATCTCCACGCGCCTGTGCCTGGAACCCGGCGACGTCGAACAGATGCCCCTGGCGCGGACGCAGGCACGCTGGCCGGAGTACCCGGCCTGCCTGCGGGCGATGCGCGCCTGGACCGGCGCGCTCGGCCTGGACGAGGAAACGCTGGCCGATGCCGACATCGCGCTCATGGCCTGCCGCGGCGCGCGTTACCACCACGACGCCGCGCAATACGGCGGCGCCGCGTTCTGCAATCTGTTCCTGAGCGAGGACAAAGGGCTGGACGTGCTGTTTCCCGGCACCGGCCAGCGCATCGCGCTGACGCGCGGCACGGCGATGATCTTCGATACCGCGCAGCCCCACGGCGTGGTGCCGCGTGGCCGGAACGACTTCCGCGAGGCCGACTTCCCGTCCGGGCGGGATCTTGCGCAACTGTTCCTGACCTGGGAGCTGCCCATCGAAGCCGACAGCGTCGCGCGGCTGCTCGGCATCGCCTTCGACGTCGACGCGGCGGCCGCATCGCGGCTGGACGAGGAACAGGTGCGCGAAAATGGCCTGCGTGTTGGCGTCGATCCGGAATCGGGACGCTGGCAGGCCATCTGAAGGCGGCAAAAACGGCCCTCGCGGGGCCGGCGGATCAGGAGCCCGGCAGGGCCGCTCCCATGGCGGCGAACAGCCCGCCGCAGATTTTATTGAAGCGCCGGCCGGCGCGTTCGAGCCAGGGGCGCACGCGGTGCGCCAGGCGCGCCAGCACGTACTCGACCAGGAACTCGACGGCCGTGAAGGTGGCGGCCATGATCGCGAACTGCGTCAGCAGGCTGCGGGCCGGGTCGATGAACTGCGGCAGGAAAGCGCCGTAGAACAGCAGCGCCTTGGGATTGGAGATGGCCGACAGGAAACCCTGGCTGAACATCCGCATGCCGCGCATC
>NZ_JBLZXF010000074.1:0-492 GCF_050285585.1 Achromobacter sp.
CCGATATAGGCGCCCGAAAGCAAGGTGCCCAGTCCGGATACGCCGCTCACGTCCAGGCGCGGGCGCACCACCCAGAAATTGGTGCCCTCGCGGGCCAGGTCGGAGACTTCCTTGGCCAGCTCGGCCTGCACCACCACCTTGGTGCGATCGGAATTGAAGCCGATGGACTTCACCGTGCCGATCGTTACGTCCTTGTAGCGCAGCTGGGTCTTGCCGACTTCCAGCCCCTCGGCGGTATTGAACGAGATGGAGATGTCGGGCCCCGCTTGCATCCAGGTCCGCACGACCAGGGACAGGCCCATCAGGGCCGCCACGATGGGCACCAGCCAGATCCATGAGATCCGGCTCTTCTGCTTGCGCGAGATCGAGGGCGAAGCGAACTTCTCCTCGCCGGATCCGGGTGCTTGCACGGACATCTATTCTTCCTTATTCGTAGGCTGATCCCGCCGCGGCCTAGCTGGTTTCCTGGCCGGCGCCAGGCGCCGGCCGAGG
>NZ_JBLZXF010000074.1:502-6921 GCF_050285585.1 Achromobacter sp.
CCCCCCCCCGACGCCGGCCTTCGACCGGCGCTGATTCTATTTCACTTTGCCCTTCGAGGTCCCAGCTGCGGCGCAGGTCGAAGCTCATGGCGGACAGCATCGTCAGGATCACGACCACCCCGAACGCCGCCGCGCCCGCGCCGGCGCTGATCTCCATCAAGCCCTGGAAATCCGCCAGCGCCGCAAGCAATATAACGACAAAAACGTCCAGCATCGACCACTGGCCGATGAACTCGACCATTTGGTACAGCCGGGTGCGCGGACGCAGGTTGGTCGTGCTGCGCCATTGTTCGGTGAGCAGCAGCAGGATGAGCGCGAGCAGCTTGGTGAGCGGCACGGCCACGCTGGCGATGAAGACGATCAGCGCGATGTCCCAGGACCCCATTTCCCACAATTCGACCACGCCGCCCAGGATCGTATGGGCGCTATCGCCCAGCACGGAACTGACCTTCATCACCGGCAGCACGTTGGCGGGAATATAGAACACCACGGCGGCCAGCAGCAGCGCCCAGGTGCGCGCCAGGTGGTCGGGCTTGCGGTAATGCACCAGCGCGTCGCAGCGCACGCAATGGTGCTCGGCCTCTTCGTCGGCTTCGCGCGCCAGGGCCTGCACCTGGCCGCAGACGTGACAGCCCGTCAGGATCTGGCCGGGCCCGGCCTCGGGCACGTGCACGGGCACCACGCCCACGCTTTCGGCATAGCGCCACAATACGTGCGGCGACAGCCGGCCCAGCATGGTCAGGAGAATGGTGAGGACGCCGAAGGCGCCCAGCCCGATGCCGGGCGACACCGCCGCCATGCCGGCCAGCTTCACCACGGCCACCAGCACGCCCAGCAGGAACACCGGCACCATGCACCAGGGCCGCAGCAGGCCCAGAAACCGCATCGCGGGCCGGAACCCCGCGGGCTCGCGGCCCTGCGACAAGGGACCCAGCACCCAAAGCAGGACGGTCAGCTGCAGCAGCGGAAGCGCGAAACCGGCCATGCCGGTCATTACCGCCACCACCCAATGCCCCTGGCGCCAGGTGATGGAAATGGCGTCCAGCAGCGATGCCTGCTGCGTCATGCCCTGCACGGACATGGAGGCGACAGGATAGGCGTTGGCCACCCCGAAGATGATCAGGGCGGCAATGGCGAGCGCCAGCCAATTGGATAAAGTCAGCCCGCTGTAGCGCCATAGAATGGCGCCGCAGCGGGCGCAATTGGCGGTCTCGCCAGGTTCGAGCTGATGCCGGCGATAGATGCTTGCGCAGTGTTCGCACTCGATCAGCGGCTGGCGGTCCGCGGTCATGGGGGAGGCAGGCCCTTGCCTAATCGACCAGTTCGACTTCCTGCTTGTCGGGCGCATCCGAGGACGGCGGCTTGCCGCTGTCGTCGAAGCTCAGCGTCACCTTGCCTTCGTCGTCCAGATCCACCGTGACCGTGCCGCCCTCGACCAGCTTGCCGAACAGCAGCTCGTCGGCCAGCGCGCGCCGGATGGTGTCCTGGATGAGGCGCTGCATGGGACGCGCGCCCATGAGCGGATCGAACCCCTCCTTGGCGAGATGCTCGCGCAGGCGCGTGGTGAAGATCGCTTCCACGCGGCGCTCGTGCAGCTGGTCTTCGAGCTGCATGAGGAACTTGTCCACCACGCGGAGGATGATCTCGCGGTCCAGCGCCGCGAACGGGATGATCGCGTCGAGGCGGTTGCGGAACTCGGGCGTGAACATGCGGCGGATTTCGGCCATTTCGTCGCCCACCACGCGCGAATTCGCGAAGCCGATGGACGGACGGTTCAAGGTCTCGGCGCCCGCGTTCGTCGTCATGATGAGGATGACGTTGCGGAAGTCCGCCTTGCGGCCGTTGTTGTCGGTCAGCGTACCGTGGTCCATCACCTGCAGCAGGATGTTGAACACATCCGGATGCGCCTTTTCGATCTCGTCCAGGAGCAGCACGCAGTGCGGCTGCTTGGTAATGGCCTCGGTCAGCAGCCCGCCCTGGTCGAACCCGACGTAGCCCGGAGGCGCGCCGATCAGGCGCGACACAGCGTGGCGCTCCATGTATTCGGACATGTCGAAGCGCAGCAGCTCGACGCCCAGCGTGAACGCCAGTTGGCGGGCCACTTCGGTCTTGCCCACGCCGGTGGGACCGGAGAACAGGAAGGCGCCGATCGGCTTTTCCGGCTTGCCCAGGCCCGAACGCGCCATCTTGATGGCGGCGGACAGGGCCTCGATGGCGTTGTCCTGCCCGAAGACCACCGTTTTCAGGTCGCGTTCCAGCGTGGCCAGCTTGCTGCGGTCGTCGTTGGAGACGGACTGCGGCGGAATGCGCGCAATCTTGGACACGATGTTCTCGATGTCCACCTTGCCGATCACCTTCTTCTGGCGCGAGCGCGGCAGCAGGCGCTGCGCGGCGCCGGCCTCGTCGATCACGTCGATGGCCTTGTCCGGCAGGTGGCGGTCATTGATGAAGCGCGCCGACAGCTCCGCGGCGGCCGACAGCGCGGCGGCCGAGTAGCGGACGCTGTGGTGTTCCTCGAAGCGGCTCTTCAGGCCGCGCAGGATCTGCACGGTCTGCTCCACGCTGGGTTCGGGCACGTCGATCTTCTGGAAGCGGCGCGACAACGCGTGGTCTTTCTCGAAGACGCCCCGGTATTCCGTGTAGGTGGTCGCGCCGATGCACTTGAGCTGCCCGGACGACAAGGCCGGCTTCAAGAGATTGGACGCGTCCAGCGTGCCGCCCGAGGCCGAACCGGCGCCGATCAGCGTATGGATTTCGTCGATGAACAGGATGGCGTCGGGATTGCCGCGGATCTGCTTGAGCACGCCCTTCAGGCGCTGCTCGAAATCGCCGCGGTACTTGGTGCCCGCCAGCAGCGCGCCCATGTCCAGCGAATAGACCTGGGCGGCCTGCAGGACCTCGGGCACCTCGCCGCGCGTGATGCGCCAGGCCAGGCCTTCGGCGATCGCCGTCTTGCCCACGCCGGCCTCGCCGACCAGCAGCGGATTGTTCTTGCGGCGGCGGCACAGCACCTGGATCACCCGCTCGACCTCGTGCTCGCGGCCGATCAGGGGATCGATGCGCCCGGCCAGCGCGGCCGCGTTCAGGTCGGTAGCGTACTGATCAAGCGGCGACTGGCGCGATTCGCCCTGCTCTTCACCATTGGTCTGCTGCTCTTTCTGCACGGCGGCGGACTCCACCTGTGGCTGTTTGGTAATGCCATGCGAAAGGAAGTTGACGACGTCCAGCCGCGTGACGCCCTGCTGCTGCAGGTAGTACACGGCATGCGAATCCTTTTCGCCGAAAATGGCCACGAGCACGTTCGCGCCGGTAACCGGCTTCTTGCCGGTGCCTCCCGCCGATACGTGCATGATCGCGCGCTGGATCACGCGCTGGAATCCCAGCGTGGGCTGGGTGTCGACTTCGGCGCCACTCGGAATCACGGGCGTGTTTTCCGAGACGAACTGGCGCAGGTTGCGGCGCAATTCATCCAGGTTGGCAGCGCAGGCGCGCAGGACCTCGACAGCCGAAGCGTTGTCGAGCAGCGACAACAGCAGGTGCTCGACGGTAATAAATTCGTGCCGGGCCGAACGGGCCTCGACGAAAGCCATATGCAGGCTGACTTCAAGCTCTTGAGAAATCACGCTTCCTCCGTGACGCATCGAAGCGGTCAAATACACGATTCATATTCTATGCCGATCATGGCGTAACGCCAGCGATTTCAAAAACCACACTATCGTGGCGCCCATGCGCATCCATGACTGTAAGCGTATACCGGCCGTTGCCGGCCAGCACTAATTTGAATGGATGATCCGGCGCGCCATGATTGACGACGCGCCCGTCTAGCATCCACCATACTTCGCCTTCGGCTCCTTGCACATCCACGTCCAGCGCCACCTGGCGTCCGCCGGGCACGGGCCTGAGCACCGAACCCGCCGCGACGCCCTGCAGGCGCAATGGCCCCTGCGAGGCGTCGGCATAGCCCGCGAACGACGGCGGCGCCGTTTCATTCAGGATCCACGCCGCGCGCTGCTCCGGGCAGATGCCGGACGGCACGCTGCCCAGCTTGTAACCCAGCGGCCAGCAGATCACGGCCGCCTGCACCGTTTCGGGCCTGACGCGGACCTGCTGCACGCCTTCCGGCAAGGCCGCCACGATATCCTGCAGCAGCGGCGCCGCCACGTTCGCCCCGAAAAAACCCGGATTGGGCGTGCCGTCGGGACGCCCGACCCAGACGCCTAGCGTCCATCTGTCGGTCACTCCGACGGCCCAGGCGTCCCGGAATCCGAAACTCGTCCCGGTTTTCCAGGCAAGTTGCCGGCCCGGGCTGCCCGACTGGTAGAACGGCCGGTCGGGGTGCCCGCCGCCCTCCAGAATATCGCGGACGATCCAGGCCGCCCCAGGGCTCATCATACGGGACTCGACCATCGGCTGCTCCGTCCTCAGGCGGGGACGCCCTGAAACGCCGCCCCGGGCCAGGGCCCGGTAAGCGCCGACCAGTTCTTCCAATGTGGTGCCGCCCCCGCCCAAAATCAAGCTCAAATTCGGCTGCGCGCCGGCGGGCAATCGTAACCACACCCCTCCGGCCAGCATGACCGAGGCGAACCGGGCGGGCCCGACCCGGTCCAGAAGGTCCACGGCGGGAACGTTCAGCGACCGCTGCAGCGCCTGGGCCACGCTGACTGGCCCCGAGAACGTCGCCTGGAAATTCCCTGGCGCGTAGCCGCCGAAAGACATGGGCGCGTCAATCAGCAGGCTTTCGGAATGGATCAGGCCCTCGTCCAGCGCCTGCGCGTACAGAAAGGGCTTGAGCGTCGAGCCCGGCGAACGCACGCCGCGCACCATGTCCACGTGGGAATAACGGGTATCGTCCGAAAAATCGGCGGAGCCGGCGTACGCCTTGACCTCCAGCGTGTCGTTGTCCATCACCAGCACCGCCATCGACACCTTGGGCGGCAGGCCGTCCACGCGGTCCAGCAGCATGCGCTCCACCGAGGCCTGCATGTCGGCGTCCAGGGTGGAGGCCACCAGGGCCGGGCGCTCGCCGGGGCGCCGCGAGCCCGGGCGCTTCGCGCCGGCCTCCTGCAGCAGCCGCTGCGCGGCCAGGGGCGCCAGCCAGCGCGCCCGCAGCGGCGGCGCCACCACCTGCTCGATCTTGGCGTCCGCCACCTCGGCCAGCGTCCACCGGCCCAGCTCGACCATGCGGTCCAGCACCTTGTCGCGCGCGGCCTGCGCGGCCTCCGGGTGACGGTCGGGCCGCAGCCGCGACGGCGCCTGCGGCAAGGCGGTCAGCATCGCGGCCTCGGCGGGGCTCAGGTCCCGGGCGGGCTTGCCCAGCCACAGGCGCGAACCCATTTCCACGCCCTCCACGATCCCGCCCATCGGCGCGTGGGTCAGGTACAGCGACAGGATCTCGTCCTTGCTGTAATGCATCTCCAGCTGGACGGCGCGCCAGGCCTGGCGCAGCTTGGCGGAAATGGAGCGCGAGGGCTTGCCGGCCAGCTCCGGATCGATCAGCCGCGCAACCTGCATCGTCAGGGTCGACCCGCCCGACACGATGCGGCGGTTCGTGGCCCATTGCCAGCCGGCGCGCGCCAGGGCCACTGGGTTCACGCCCGGATGCCAGTAGAACCAGCGGTCTTCGTAGGTCAACAGCGTTTCCAGGTAGCGTTCGGACACCTGGTCCGGCTTGACCGGGTAGCGCCAGATCCCGTCGCGGCTGGGATAGTTGCGCAAGGGCGTGCCGTCGGCGGCGACGACCACGGCCGCGCCGCCCGAATCCACGGGCGGCAGGGGGTACAGGCGGTCCAGCGTGAATAGCAACGCGGCCAGCGCAAACAACGCGCTGGCCGCGAAGATTCCCCGCCGCCGCCAGCGGCGCGCGCGCGAGGCGCCCGCCGCCGGGGGGACGGCGGCGTTCAAGGACGCTTGGCGCCGCGGTCGCGGATCTCTACCGTGCTCCATTGCTCGCCCACGCCCCGGATTTCCGGCCGGTACATGTCTTCGGCCACCGTCGACGGCACCGCGTAGCGGCCCGGCGTCACGACGCGCACCAGGTAGAACACGTCCACCTTGCCGCGTCCCAGCGCCACCGCGGCCACATAGCGGTCGTCGCGGAACTCGCGGTGCTTGATGTTGGGATCGGCCATGGCATCGGCCACGCGGCGTCCGCCAATGGACCAGTCCTGCATCTCGGGGCTTTGCGACAGGTTCAGGTTCTCGACCTCGAAACCGGCCGGCACACGGTCCACCAGCAGCCCGTCAGGGATGTTCTGGTTGGCGCTGGCCTGCACCCAGACCACCAGCATGTCGCCGGTCTGCAGCGTGCCGCCGTCCCACGGACGGCCGTCGGGACGGTACCAGCCGCGCTTGAGCTGGATCACGTCGTTGCGCGGCGCCGGCGCCGAGGTCGGGCTGCCCTGGATGTCGTACTCGACGAA
>NZ_JBLZXF010000075.1:0-6571 GCF_050285585.1 Achromobacter sp.
GCCTTTTCTTGAATACTGGCGGAGAGGGTGGGATTCGAACCCACGGTACGGGGATACCGTACGCCTGATTTCGAGTCGCATACGCGCACATCGCACCGTTGATTTGCAAGGGGATTTTGCTTTGCGCGAGCCGCATGAATTGCTCAAAATGCGCCTGTTCCGTCAAATTTCCCCCCACCATTTCAAGCCCGTTTTTTCTCGCCCATCTTGCCTATTGCCTTCACCAGGCTGGCTTGGTTCAGGTGAGCGTATCGCTTGGTGCTCCTGGGGTCCTTATGGCCCAAGATGGCGCCCACAGTGTACAGGTCTACCTCATTGTTGATCAGCTCGCTGGCGGTGCTATGGCGGATGTCATGGAAGCGGACATGATCCAGCCCTACCTTGGCCCGGCTCTCCCGTGACCATTTCTGGACGGTGGATTTGGCAGCCTCGACGGGCCACCCGTGGCGATCAAGGTATTTTTTAAGGGTCGGGTGGATAGGGACCCGCTTGACCGCATCGCCGTTCTTGGTGTCGTAGACGGCCAGGCTGTCGCCCTCCCTCTTGGCCCGGAGGATTTCCGACAACCGCATGCCCGTGAAAAAGCCTGTGATCATCGCCTTGCGCGCGCCCTTATTGCGACAGTGCCGAAGCTGGCGCAGGAGTTGCGCGAAGGTCATATAGACGTGGCGCTCGTTCCTGACCTGAGGCACCAGAACCCGCGCGCCGGGGTCATGCTCGCCGTGGTTGTGCTTTTTCCACGCCCAGCGGCAGGCCGCCCGTAACAGCGATATCTCATATTTGATGCTGGCCGGTGCCTTCGTTTCCCCTTCTTCGGCGGTGATGGCCGCAGCAACTTCCGGCAGCTGGTCAACGAACTTCCCAACGTAATACGGGTAGAGGGCCGCGAAGTTCCGGGCCACCTCGTCATAGGTCTTGAGGTGCTTTTTATCGGCCAGGTAGTACTCGATTGCCTTCTCTACGGTCGCCCGATCACGCGCAACGCCGGCCGCGACGGCGTAGAGTCGCGCCGACTCTTTCCGGTCGAAAGCGTCCGCTTCGGTTCGAGTCCAAGCTTTCGGAAGACGCTTTCGAGCGCGGACTCGCTGGTTTTCAATCGTACGGTCGAATTCAAAGATGAACTGACCGCGCTTTGAATCTCGGTGGATCGACATTTTTGCTTGTATTCCAGAAGGTCAGAGACTTCGAAGGTGATGCGCTTTCCGAATCGGTAGCAGGGAATGGGACCCTTGGGTGCTGCCAAATCATAAACATGGCGCGGGGAGACGCCCAGCATACGGGCTGCCTCAGCTACCTGGACGGGGGGGATAGTGTCGGCTTGCCCTCGCACAGACGGTGCTTGGTGTTGGGCTGCGTGTGCCATTACTGCTCCTTTAATAACGCATCGCCCGCGGGCGTGCGCGATATATGAGGCATTTCCGCCAGCAGCACCATGGCGTCGGCGTATGCGCGCATGGCTCGGTGCTCGTCGATCCGGTCGGACCCGAGGGTTTCGGCGCACTCGCGCAGCTGGGCTGCGAGCGCGGCGTTCTGCGCCATCAGGTGCGCGACCAGGTGCACCAGATCGAACTTGCCGTGGCGCTCGCTGACCAGGACATGGGCGACCGTGCTGATGGTGCTGTACGGGTCGCGACCGGCCTCGATGCTCTCCTGGCTGATGTAGTGGGTCAGGGCGGCGTCGGGCAGCGTGTGCTTCAGGTTGAGGATTTCATTCATATACAGCCCCTCCGTCGTTGTGCTGCATAGCCCGGTACAGCGCCGCAACCCGGTCCTGATTCCGATCTTCGGTGAGCAGGGCGGCTGCGGCCTGGGCCTGGGTGAAAAGGTCGTGCAGGTCAGCCGGCACGTTGTCGAAGCCACCGTCTGCCATGCGGGTTTCCCGGGCCGTGATTACCGCTTGAGATAGTTGCTTGAGGGCATCGCCGAACTCACGGGCGCGGCGATTCTCGCGCTGTAACTCCCGGTCGATCAGGAATGCATCTCCCTTCATTTGCTCAACCTCGTCAGTTGTTGGCGGGCAACGGCAGAAGCCGGGCCAGCACCGGCAGCATTTGCCGGTGAATAGCGTCGTCATGTGTGTTCGGCTCCGTCGTTGTGCTGCTTGGGGTGGGGAACCTTTGCGGGAACGCGTGGGGCGTGAGCCTTGTGCGCTGCGTACAGCTTGCGCAGCACCTTCTGGGCGGCCTCGTGCTTGGCTGCTTCGGCTTGCTTGACCTCATCTGATAGCTCGGAATCGGTCATGATCGCCCGCAGCATGTACTTGTGATTGTTCAGAACGTGCCAGAGCGCGCGCAGCTCCACTTTCTTCAGGTCAACCTGCATCGCTGCCTCCCGTTCTCTGCGCTCCCGGTTGCGCGGACAGGGCGGCGCGGGCCTTGATGTACGCCGGGACCGCTGACGGATCGCTCATTGCTTCCTGCCAAAGCAAATCAAGCTTTGAGCCTACGATGTCCGGGAGGGGGAACGCATCGCGGCACTGGCCCAAGGCGTCTATCAAAGCATCCGCCTCGCTGGCCTGGGGCGCGGCATAGAGCAGGTCGCCGGCATTCGGCATTGGTGCGTCCGGAATGATCTTGACGGAGATAGAGCGTAGGTGTGGCACTGACACTTCGACCACAGCCACCGCATGCGCCTCCCCGGCTACAGGGGCGCTTGCTACCCGGTCAGCTTCGCGGCGATCTTGATAAGCCTGCCGTTCTTGGCGTGCTTTCTCCCGCAGAGCCTCGGCCGCCTTCGCCATGGGCGATTCGTCGGCTACAGGGGCGCTTGCCAGGGCGGCGCGGCCCATGCTGTCGCCGAGCGGGTGCGTTGCGGAATAGATCGTGGTGATGCTGCCGTCCGCGTGCGGTTGCATGATGCAGATGGTAGCGTCTCGCCCGGTAGCACTCACGCCGACGTGGATTTCGGCTACAGGGGCGCGCAGCTTGGACAGCACCTTGTGGGCTTCGTACATGAGCAGGGTTACGCCGTTCTCGCCGCCGTTCCGCCCGATCCACTGGTGAAGCCGCGCGATGACGGTTTCGGGGCTTTGGTAGCCGTGCCGCTGGATGACAGCGTTGACGTATTCGTCGCTCAGCGGGTCTTGCTCTGCCGCCTGGGCGGCGTTGTTCTCGGTCATTTGAAGATCACCTCATTTTTTCGTGAAGGCTGCCGATTAGATCGTGCAGCCTGGATGGAGCGCGCGCTTGGCTGTTAGGTACGCGGCATGAGCGAGTTCTGGGGTAGAGAACGTCCCGAGGTAGAACTGTTGGTTATTGGCCTGGATATGAGCTTGCCAGCGGGTTCCGCTACGAGAAACGCCTAGTACGCCGGATCGGCTATTTTTCTTGGCGCGGCGCAAGTTCTGCGTATTAATGCTTCGATCAACTTCGCGAAGATTGCAGATGCGATTGTTAGCGCGGTTGCCATCAATATGGTCGATCTCGCCCTTGGGCCATTCTCCGTAATGCAAAAGCCACACTAGCCGGTGCGCCATGTATTGGCGACGATGGAGCCGGATCTGGCCGTAACCCCGTGGGTCCATCGACCCCGCTTTCCCACCGGCCTTCACGTTCCTGGAAACCGCCTTGCGCCAGACCAAGGCTCCAGTAGCTGGGTCGTATGCCAACAACGCCCTTGCCTCATCCGCTGTGAGCCTGTTCATGCCGAGTTCCTTTCCTTGGTGGTGGCCGCCAGGATGCCGTCGATCATTCGCGGATCCAGGAGGCGCTTGATTTCTTCCGGCGTGCAGCCAGCGATATCCCGCAGCGTCACCAGGAACGACGCGACGGCGCGGATCTTGTCATCGGTGTCGAAGTGCATCACGCCTCTCCCTGCTGCGGGACCTGGGCGGCGGCCGTGCGCCCATGCCGCTCGATGATCGTCCGCAGGTAGCGCGCAGCCATGTCGCCAGACAGCGCCTGCGCCGTGTACAGATCGGCCAGGATGGGCGTGTTCTTGGCGGCTTGGCGGCACGACTCCGCATACTTCGCCATTTCCTGGGCGGCGGCTTCCACGTGGGCCACATCGATAAGCTGGATCGTCTTCATGCTGCGTCTCCCTGCTGGCCTGCATTCTTCTCGCGCAGGCGCTTCTCGATGCTTTCGACGACCGAGTACAGCGGCGAGACGAAGTCGTTGCTGGGGTATTCGCCGCCGTCAGTCTCGTGTTTCGGCATCTTCGGCGGAAGCGCCTGGGGCTGCGCATCGCCAGCAGCGGGAGCGGCAACCTTGGCAGCGATGGCTTCTTCCAGCGATACCAGATCGCGGCGGAAGTGGATTTCGTCGTGCCCGTAGCCGAAGCGCGCACACAGGCTGCGGTGAAAATTCCGGTACTCGGCCCACACCTGAATGTGCCGGTACTTCTCGCCAGACAGGGCGGCGGCAAGATACTTGGCGGCGTCCACCGCTGCACCCGAACCCTGGCAGTGGTCGCAGCAAACAACCACGTCATGCGCGTCCGGGCTGCTGTCGCTCATCACGGTAATTTCGCCACTGCCGTCGCAGCGCGGGCACGCATCAGCCTGGCGCTCGTCCTTCGCATCGTCCTGTGCGCTGGCGGGAGGGGTGGGCGTCCCTGCCATGGCATCCATCTGGCCGCCGATCTGGTCGCCGAAGATCGCGCGCGCCATGCTCGCCAGCGGTGCGTCGGGCTTGGCCGGGGCCGCGTCGACCAGGCAGGCCCAGACTTGCTCGATGGACGCGCCCTTACCGTCGTAGGCGCCGGCGGCCATCTGATCGTCCAGCTTGTTGACGGCTGCCCACATTTCGGGCGTCGGCTCAACCGGCACGAGCTTCCATTGTTGGGTCATTTGTTCACGCTCCAGTGAGGATGGGATAGAGGAAGTAGGCCGCCACGGCAGCGCCGGCCAGGGTGATGAGGGCGCCGATGCACAGGATCCGGCGCTGGAAGGCGCGGTCGGCGGGGCTTTCGGTCGGGTCGGCGGTCACGGGCGGGCCTCCAGCTCTGCGCGTATCTGGGTTTGCAGAAGAAGGTCGGTCTGGTCGTCCGGGTCGGCGGTGGCCATGGCGCGGCGCAGGGCGGGCATGGTTGTGGCCAGGCCGGCCATGGTTTCCTCTCGGATCGGCACCAGGTACTTCAGGGCGATGTGCAGCTCGCGCAACGGCTCCAGCGGAAGCGTGCGGCCATGCCGCGTGCACCACATCTCGAAATGCCAGATGACCCCCTCGATGGCGCCGGCGGCCTCGTACCATTTGCCGTCGCCTGCTCGAAAGTCCGGGAAGCCCTGGGCATCGGTGTGCACGGTGCCGTCGCGGTTGATCTGGTCGATGATGGCCTCAAGCGGGCGCAGCACCAGGTCGGTGGCGACGAGCATGGGCGCGCGCTTCTCGCGTTCGACGCGGCGGCTGGCTCTTACGCGGGCCTGCTGCTTTTCCATCATGCGGCGCTGCTGGCGGTTCATGGCGGGGATCATTGCGCGTTCGCCCTGATGATCTCGGCCTTGCGGCGCTCGTAGTAGGGCGACCAGCTACGGCGGCCGGAGTCGTCCTTGAAGATGCGCACGCCGCGGCGGCGCAACTGGCGGGCGCGCTTGGCGCCGACCGGGCGGCTGCCGGACGTGAAGACGCTGTCCAGCCATTCCACGGTGTGCTTCGGGTCGTACTTGCGGTAATTGCCGCTGGGCGTGTTGCTGTCGAGCCAGGCCTGCAACTTGGCGGCGGACACCGTGCCGGCGAAGAACACGTAGCACTTGCCCAGCTCTTCCAGGGTGGCAATGCCGACCTCCACCGTGCGCTCAGAGACATGCCCGCCATGGCCGGACGACCACACCTGACCCTGGCAGTGGAAGGTGGTGCCGTCGTCAATCTGGATGTGGAACTCCCGGCCCGCGAACGCGTCGCCCTTGCCAGCGCGTCCGGACAGGAAGTCATAGAAGCCGTCATCGTGCGCGATGAAGTATTGGCCGTGGCGCGCGTAGACCTTCTTGGGCATGGCGTCCAACACGAGGCAGTAATGCGGCTTGCCGCCGCCGTAGGGGGAATACTGGACGATCACGTCGATGATCTTGGGCATGTCGTTCTCGGTATAGGTGGCCGGCGGGCAGCGCCGCGCCGGCCGGGGGGTTATGCCGCTTCGGGTTCCAGGTCCAGCCCCAGCGCGCCCTGCTTGTCGACGGCCGGCGTGACGGAGATATCAACCTCGCCGCCCAGGACCTCGTACAGGCGCTTGATCTGCTCGCCGGTGGGGTTGCATTTCACCCGGAAGCCGTAGCGCGCGCTGCCGCCTTCCATCAGCTCCACGCTGAAGTGGTCGACGTCGGCCGTCTCGAAGTCGATGTCCGACGCGCCGCCCAGGCCGAAGCCGATGACGACCTGCGCGCCCTTGAGCTCGTGCTTGAGCCGCAGCGCGCCGATCAGGTCGCCGAACTTACGCACGGTCAGCGCATCGGCCGGGCTGCCTTCGAAAATCTCTTCCTGGTCGGGCGGCGAGTCTTCCTTGCGGTACAGCGCATCGCGCAGCACGGGGTGAAACATGGCCAACAGGCCGTTGCTCTCCGTGAAGGCGATCTTCAGGTCCGCGCCGCCGACCTTCTCGTCGCCGTGGTTCTCGGGGCGCACGTTCAGGTGTGCCA
>NZ_JBLZXF010000076.1:0-6204 GCF_050285585.1 Achromobacter sp.
GCGGTGCTTTTGGTGGGTGCTACAGGGGTCGAACCTGTGACCTACGCCTTGTAAGGGCGCCGCTCTACCAACTGAGCTAAGCACCCGATCCTGACACTTTCAGTGCTGCATGAACACGATGACTTGTTCAACACAGTGACCAATTCGCAGCCAACTCGGGGTACTCAAAAGCAATACGCGGGCCGGAGTATACCGGACCGCGTCATTGTCGGCAAATCGCGTGGGGCCGGTGCCCGGCGATTGCCTTGCCGTCCATTAGTTGACGGCGTCCTTCAGGGCCTTGCCCGGACGGAACTTCGGCACCTTGGCCTTCTTGATCTTGATGGTTTCGCCCGTGCGCGGGTTGCGGCCGGTGCGAGCGGCGCGAGCCGACACGGCAAACGTGCCAAAGCCAACCAACGTAACCGTACCGCCCTTCTTCAGGGTGGTCTTGACGGCACCGATCAGGGCGTCGAGCGAACGGCCGGCAGCAGCCTTGGAGATGTCGGCCTTGCTGGCGATGTGATCGATGAGTTCGGTTTTGTTCATGCAGGTGTACCCCTCACAAGGTGTGGAGTCTGCCGGGGGCGGAGTTCATGGCCGTCAGGATGGATGCCACAAATGGACGCGAGACCAGGCAAACGACGAACAGACAGTGGATAAACTTTTTTCTTGCGCTGCAAAGCACAACTTTTAAACTGCTGCGCCGCTTAGGATTCAATGGCACAAGCCTTCGAATCGTCAGCGACGCAGACGTGTATTAGGCCTTGGCGTAGCGCGGCTGTCAAGCGAAAACCTCACCATAACCCGCGCCAATACTAGCTTTTGGCCGTTTTCGCAATAAACAGAAACGCGCAATTCGGCGTTTGCGCGACACTGCGTTACGACGCATCAATGTTGCGTCAGACGTCGGCCCATCGACGCAGCAAATTGTGGTAAATCCCAGTCAGCTGCACGATGGACGGATGCCCAGCGGCATCCTGGTTCAAGCGCTGTATGGCCACGTCCATGTCCAGGAGCAAGGCGCGCTGGCTGTCTTCGCGCACCAGGCTCTGCATCCAGAAGAAGGAAGAGACGCGCGCGCCCCGCGTGACCGGGTTGACCTTGTGCAGGCTGGTGCCGGGATACAGCACCATGTGCCCCGCCGGCAGCTTCACCGCGCGCGGACCATAGGTGTCGTCGATGACGAGTTCGCCGCCCTCGTAGGAATCGGGCTCGGAGAAGAACAACGTGGCGGACAGGTCCGTGCGCACGCGCTCTGCGCTGCCGGCAATGCCGCGCACCGCGTTGTCCACGTGGTAGCCGAAGGCCTCGCCGCCTTCATAGCGGTTGAAGAGCGGCGGAAAGATCTTGCGGGGCAGCGCCGCCGACATGAACAGATTGCTGCCGGCTAGCCGCTGCAGGATCAGGTTGCCCAATTCCTGGGCCAGGGGATGCTGCTCGGGCAGCTGGCGGTTGTGCTTCACTTCGGCGGACTGATGGCCCGCCGTCACCTTGCCGTCGACCCAATCGGCCGCATCCAGGCGGCGCCGGATATCGGCTGCCTCTTGCGTCGTGAAAATCTCTGCTATTTGTATGAGCATGCGCCCCACCCCGTTTTGCGTTGCGGACGCGGGCCGCAAGGCCGCCCGCGTGCCGCATTATCCCTTCAGACAGCCGGTGAGCGCCTGATCGAAATCAAACAGCAAATCGGCTTCGTCCTCGATGCCCACCGACACGCGGATGAGGCTGTCCGCGATGCCCATCTGCTTGCGGCGCTCGGCGCCCATCTCGTAATAGATGGTATGCGCGGCAGGCAACGCCAGGCTGCGGGTGTCGCCCAGGTGGGTCGCCATCAGCACCACGCGCAGACGGTTGAGGAAGTCGAAGCAGTCCACGCCGTCGGCCAGCTCCACGCCCAGCAGGCCGCCGAAACGCGAACCGAACAGCGCCGCCGCGCGCGCGTGCTGCGGATGGCTGGCCAGGCCGGGGTAGTGCACCTTGGCCACGCCGGGGTGCTCTTCCAGGAAACGCGCCAGCGCCAGCGCGTTGGCGCAGTGTTTGGCCATGCGCAGGGCCAGCGTTTCAGCGCCCACCGCGATGCGGTGCGCCGGCTCGGCCGCCAGCGTGCCCCCCATGTCGCGCAGGCCCTTCTTCTTGATCTGCGTCAGGCCCCAGCCGGTGGCCGGCCCCTTTCGATAGGCTTCGTAGATGTTCTCGTAACCCGACCAGTCGTAGAGGCCGGTATCCGTCACCGCGCCGCCCAGCGCATTGCCATGGCCGCCGATGTACTTGGACAGCGAATTCATCACCAGCGAGGCGCCCACGGAGGCCGGACGGAACATCCAGGGCGAGGTCAGCGTGTTGTCCACGACGTAGACCAGGCCCTTCTCGCGGCAGATCTCGCCGATCACCGCCAGGTCGGCGACCTGCGTGCCCGGATTGGCGATGGTCTCGGTGAACACCATGCGGGTATTGGGCCGGATGGCGGCGCGCACCTGCGAGGAATCCGTCGCGTCCACGAAGGTGATCTCGACGCCCAGTTCCTGCAGCGTGCCGAAAAGACTATTCGTATTGCCGAACACGAACTGACTGGAAACCAGGTGGTCGCCGCGGCGCAGCAACGTCGTGAAGATGGCGGCCAGCGCAGCCATGCCGGTCGCGAAGCTGACCGTGCCCTTGCCGGCTTCCATCTGGCTGACCTTGGCCTCCAGCGCGGTAGTGGTGGGCGTGCCCTGGCGCGCGTACGTGAAACCCGCCTTGCCCTGGAACACCGCGGCGAGCTCGCGCGCGTCGTCGTAGGCGAACTCCGACGACGGATGCATGGGCTTGTGCACCGCTCCGTGCTCGACGGATTGCTTGCGGTCGGAATGGAGGATGGTGGTGGTAAAGCCGTTCTCGTGCATGATGGGCTACGCGATAGGAAAAGGATCTGCCGTCTGGCAGGGAATCGAAACGGAAAAATCAGGACCGGCGCTGGCGCACGGTTTCATACAGGCAGACGGCGCTGGCCACGCTGACGTTCAGGCTTTCCACCGAGCCCAGCATCGGAATGTTCACGAGCTGGTCGCAGGTTTCGCGCGTCAGCCGGCGCATGCCCTCGCCTTCCGCGCCCATGACCCACGCCATCGGCTGGCGCGCATCGATCTGGTGCATGCTGTCGGGGGCCTGGTCGTCGGTGCCCACCAGCCACACCCCGCGGTCCTTCAGGCCCCGCATCGTGCGAGCCAGGTTGGTCACCATCAGGTAGGGAACCGTATCGGCCGCGCCGCAAGCCACGCGCTGCACCGTCGCGTTCAGGCCGACGGCCCGGTCGCGCGGCGCGATGACGGCGTGCACGCCGGCGGCGTCGGCGGTGCGCAGGCAGGCGCCGAGGTTGTGCGGATCGGTCACGCCATCCAGGATCAGCAGCAGCGGCGGGCCTTCGATCACGTCGAGCACCTCGTCCACGTCCACCGCCAGCTGGCGCTCGTCCGCCAGCGCCACCACGCCCTGGTGGCGGGTGCCGCGAGCCAGGCCGTCCAGACGCTCCATCGGCACCGGATGCAGGCGGCAGCCCGCCTTTTCGGCCTGATCGATGAACGTCTGCATCCGCTTGTCGCGGCGCGACGCCTCTACGTAGATTTCCCTGATCGATTCGGGGGCGTGGCGCAGCCGCGCGACGACCGCGTGAAACCCGGCCAGAACTTGGGTCGACGCCATAAATGCAATACCTTTAGATAAACGAATACCCGCCCCAGAGCGGGGCGGGCCACCGGACCACGCCGGCAATAAACGCAATGTTACCCCTTATGGCTCGCCATATGGCTCGCCATATGGCTCGCCGTATGGCCTGGCCGCCGAACGGCGGCCGCGCCACCGGCCGGGCTCAATGGCGCTTGTGCGTTGCCTTCTTGGCGGGCGCGGCGCGCTTGGACGCCTTGGACGCCCGGGGCGGCTTGCTGGCCTTCTTGGCCTCGGCGCGCCTTTCCTTGGCGGTCTGGCCCTTCAGGGCGGCCGGCTTCGGGGAAGCGGCCTTTTTCACGCGCCGTGCCGGCTCGTCGGGCCCGCGGGCCGCCGCCTTGCGCAGCGCGTCGAAGCTCGTGCCCTGCACCAGGCGGAACTCGATGCGGCGCGCCTCCAGGTCCACGCGCGACACCTGCACCTGCACCTTGTCGGTCAGGCGGTAGCGCATGCCGGTGCGCTCGCCGCGCAGCTCATGCAGGGCGTCGTTGAACTGGAAGTACTCGCCGCCCAGTTCCGACACATGCACCAGCCCCTCGACGTGCAGGGTGTCCAGCGTGACGAAGATGCCGAAACTGGCGACGCCGGTGACCGTGCCGCTGAAGTCCTCGCCCACGCGCTCCTTGACGAACCAGCACTTGAGCCAGGCTTCGACATCGCGCGAGGCCTCGTCGGCGCGGCGCTCGCTGGCCGACAGCACCAGGCCCATCTTCTCCCAGATGGCGTGTTCGTGCTCGCGCTGGGTGCGGCCGATGACGACCGGCTGGTCGTCCAGGCTGGGCACGTAGCGCTGCCCAGCCAGCAAGGCCTTGATCACCCGGTGCGTCAGCAAATCGGGATAGCGGCGGATCGGCGACGTGAAGTGGCTGTAGCCCGGATAGGCCAGGCCGAAGTGACCCATGTTGTCGGGGCTGTAGACGGCCTGCTGCATGGAACGCAGGCACATGGTCTGGAGCAGCTGGTAGTCGGGGCGCCCGCGCACCGACTCCAGGAAATCCCCGTAGTCCTTGGCCGTGGGCGTGTCGCCCCCGCCCAGCGACAGGCCCATCGTGCGCAGGAATTCGCGCAGCGACTGCAGGCGCTCCGGCGTGGGCCCCTCGTGGATGCGGTACAGGCCGGGATGCTTGCTGCGGGTCATGAAGTCGGCCGCGCAGGTGTTGGCGGCCAGCATGCACTCTTCGATCAGCTTGTGCGCGTCGTTGCGCACGGAGGGCACGATCTGCTCGATGCGGCCGAGCTCATTGCAGACGATCTTGGTCTCGACGGTATCGAAATCGATGGCGCCGCGCTTCTTGCGCCCTTGCGAAAGCAGCTGGAAAAGCTCGTACAGATGCTGGACCTGCGGCATGACGCTGCGCATGGCGTGCGCGGCCGGGCCGCCGGGCTGCTGCAGGGCGGCCCAGATATTCGTATAGGTCGTGCGCGCATGCGAATGCATGACGGCGTTGTAGAACTGATAGGCCGTGACCGTGCCGGCCTTGGCGCCGCTGGCCGGGATGACCATGTCGCAGACCAGCACCAGGCGGTCGACGTCGGGGTTCAGCGAACACAGGCCGTTGGACAGGGACTCGGGCAGCATCGGGATGACCCGGCGAGGAAAGTACACGCTGGTGCCGCGCTCGATCGCGTCGTCGTCCAGCGCATCGCCCGGGCGCACGTAATGGCTTACGTCCGCGATGGCCACCAGCAGGCGCCAGCCGGGGCGCTTGCGCTGGCCCGTGCCCAGCTCCACGGGTTCGCAATACACCGCATCGTCGAAGTCGCGCGCGTCCTCGCCGTCGATGGTGATGAGCGGCACGTCGCGCAGGTCGATGCGGTCTTTGAGGTCCGATTTCCTGACCACGTCCGGCAGGCGCGCGGCCTGCTTGCGCGCGGCCTCCGAGAATTCGACGGGCACATCGAACTTGCGCACCGCGATCTCGATCTCCATGCCGGGATCGTCGATCTCGCCCAGCACCTCGGCCACGCGGCCCAGGGGCTGCGTGTGGCGCGTGGGCTGCTCCATGATTTCCACCGCGACCACCTGCCCGTGCTGGGCGCCGTTGGTGTCGCTGGGAGGGATCAGGATGTCGTGCTTGATGCGCTGGTCTTCGGGCACGACGATGGACAGTCCGTGCTCGTGCAGGAAACGCCCCACCAGCTTATTGGTGCGGCGCTCGATGACTTCGACGATGGTGCCTTCCGGCTTGCCCCGGTATTCGCCCGTGGGCTTGACCAGCACGCGGTCGCCATGCAGCACCTTCAGCATTTCGCGCGGCGACAGGAACAGGTCCGGCCCGCCGTCGTCGCGCAGCAGGAAGCCGAAGCCGTCGCGATGCCCCAGCACCTTGCCGGCGATGAAATCCAATTTGGTGGCCAGCAGCAACACGCCCTTGCGGTTGGGCATGAGTTGCCCGTCGCGCTCCATGGCGCCCAGCCGGCGCTCGAATCCCACCATCGTTGCGGCGCGCTCGATGCCCATGCGCTCGGCCAGCTCCACCGGAGACAGCGGCGAGCCCGCGGCACGCAGCGCTTTCAGGATGG
>NZ_JBLZXF010000077.1:0-6119 GCF_050285585.1 Achromobacter sp.
TGGCTGCGCAACAACCCGGGCCCGGTCATGATCGAGAACCACAAGATCGCCCCGCCCAAGCGCACCGCCATGAAGACCAACATGGAAGAGCTGATCCATCACTTCAAGCTCTTCACCGAAGGTTTCCACGTGCCCCCGGGCGAAGCGTACGCCTCGGTCGAGCATCCGAAGGGCGAATTCGGCATCTATCTGGTGTCCGACGGCGCCAACAAGCCCTACCGCCTGAAGATTCGGGCGCCCGGCTTTGTCCACCTGCAATCGCTGGATGAAATGTCGCGCGGCCACATGATCGCCGACGCCGTCACCATCATTGGCACGCAGGACATCGTTTTCGGCGAGATCGATCGCTGATCCGCCCAGACAGTCACGAGCACGCCCGCATAACCCGGATTCAAACTATGCTGCTTTCCGAACAGGCCTACCAGAAAATCGACCGAGAACTCGCGAAGTTCCCGGCCGACCAGCGGCAGTCCGCCATCATGGCCTCGCTTGCCATCGCGCAAGAAGAGAAGGGCTGGTTGGCTACCGAAATCATCGAAGATGTGGCCAACTACATTGGCGTTCCGCCCATCGCGGTCCAGGAAGTCGCCACGTTCTACAACATGTTCGACGTCAAGCCCGTCGGCAAGAACAAGATCGCCGTCTGCACGAACCTGCCCTGTGCCTTGCGCGACGGCGAACGCGCGGGCGATTACCTCAAGCGCAAACTCGGGGTCGATTACCGCGAGACCACCGCCGACGGCCAGTTCACCCTGGTGGAAGGCGAGTGCATGGGCGCTTGCGGCGATTCGCCCGTGCTGATCGTGAACAACAAGCATATGTGCGTGCGCATGACCGAAGAAAAGCTGGACGCGCTGGTCGCGGCCCTCAAGGCGCAAGGAGAGTCGGCATGAACGCGCCCGACCTGTACAAGCAGTTCGCGCAAGGGCTGGATCCCAACCCGCTGAACGACCTGTCCAATTCGATGTGCCTGCACGGCCGGCACATCCAGCCGCAGATCCTGGCCGACGTCGACGGCGCCAACTGGCGCCTGGCCGACTACGTCAAGCGCGGCGGCTACGAAGCCCTGCGCAAGATCCTCACCACCGGCATGAAGCCGGAAGACGTGATCGCCGAAGTCAAGGCGTCGGGGCTGCGCGGCCGCGGCGGCGCGGGCTTCCCGACCGGCCTGAAGTGGAGCTTCATGCCGCGCGCGTTCCCGGGCCAGAAGTACCTCGTCTGCAACTCGGACGAAGGCGAACCCGGCACGTTCAAGGATCGCGACATCCTGCGCTTCAACCCGCACATCGTGATCGAAGGCATGGCGATCGCGGCCTACGCGATGGGCATCAGCGTCGGCTACAACTACATCCACGGTGAAATCTTCGAAGTCTACGAGCGCTTCGAAGAGGCCCTGGAAGAGGCGCGCGCCGCCGGCTTCCTGGGTGACAGGATCCTGGGTTCGGAATTCAACTTCCAGCTGCATGCGTTCCACGGTTACGGCGCCTACATCTGTGGCGAGGAAACCGCGCTGCTGGAATCGCTGGAAGGCAAGAAGGGCCAGCCGCGCTTCAAGCCGCCGTTCCCGGCCAGCTTCGGCCTGTACGGCAAGCCCACCACGATCAACAACACCGAAACGTTCGCGGCGGTGCCGTGGATCATCCGCAACAGCGGCCAGGCCTACCTGGAAGTCGGCAAGCCGAACAACGGCGGCACCAAGCTGTTCTCGATCACCGGCGACGTCGAGCGTCCCGGCAACTACGAGATCCCGCTGGGCACCCCGTTCTCGACCCTGCTGGAACTGGCGGGCGGCATGCGCGGCGGCAAGAAGCTGAAGGCGGTCATCCCCGGCGGCTCCAGCGCCCCGGTCCTGCCCGCCGACATCATGATGGAATGCACGATGGACTATGACTCCATCGCCAAGGCGGGCTCGATGCTGGGCTCGGGCGCGGTGATCGTCATGGACGAGACGCGCTGCATGGTGAAGTCGCTGCTGCGACTGTCGTACTTCTATTTCGAGGAAAGCTGCGGCCAGTGCACGCCGTGCCGCGAAGGCACCGGCTGGCTCTACCGCATGGTGCACCGCATCGAGAACGGCCAGGGCCGTCCGGAAGATCTGGACCTCCTGGACAACGTGGCAGGCAACATCATGGGCCGCACCATCTGCGCCCTGGGTGACGCCGCCGCCATGCCCGTCCGTGGCTTCCTCAAGCATTTTCGCGACGAATTCGCGCACCACATCGAGCACAAGTCTTGTGTGGTCCCGCAATATCTGTAGGTCTCAGGAACAGCAATGGTTGAACTAACCGTCGACGGCAACAAGGTCGAAGTGCCCGAAGGCAGCATGGTCATGCATGCCGCCCAGAAAGTCGGGCTTTACGTGCCGCATTTCTGCTACCACAAGAAACTGTCCATCGCGGCCAACTGCCGCATGTGCCTGGTTGAAGTGGAAAAGGCGCCCAAGGCGCTGCCCGCCTGCGCCACGCCCGTGACCAATGGCATGGTCGTCCACACCTGCTCCGAGAAGGCGCGCGCCGCTCAGAAGTCGGTGATGGAATTCTTGCTCATCAATCACCCGCTCGACTGCCCGATCTGCGATCAGGGCGGCGAGTGCCAGCTGCAGGACCTGGCCGTGGGCTACGGCGGCTCTTCCTCGCGTTACCAGGAAGAAAAGCGCGTGGTCTTCCACAAGGACCTGGGCCCGCTGGTTTCCGCCGAGGAAATGAGCCGCTGCATCCACTGCACCCGCTGCGTGCGCTTCGGCCAGGAAATCGCCGGCGTCATGGAACTGGGCATGCTGGGCCGTGGCGAGCACTCCGAGATCACGACCTTCGTCGGCCGCTCGATCGAGTCCGAGCTGTCGGGCAACATGATCGACATCTGTCCGGTGGGCGCGCTGACCTCCAAGCCCTTCCGCTACAGCGCCCGCACCTGGGAACTGGCCCGCCGCCGTTCGGTCAGCCCGCATGACAGCCTGGGCGCCAACCTGGTGGTCCAGGTCAAGGGCGACCGCGTGATGCGCGTGGTGCCGTTCGAAGACGAAGCCATCAACGAATGCTGGATCAGCGACCGCGACCGCTTCTCGTACGAAGGCCTGAACAGCGAAGACCGCCTGTCCGCCCCGATGATCAAGGGCACCGACGGCAAGTGGCAGGAAGCCTCCTGGGCCGACGCCCTGCAGGCCGTGGCCCAAGGCCTGTCGCGCGTGCGTGACAGCTTCGGCGCCGGCCAGATCGGCGCCCTGGCGTCCGAATACGCCACCACCGAGGAATACGCGCTGCTGGGCCGCCTGGTGCGCGCGCTGGGTTCCGAGAACATCGACTTCCGCCTGCGCCAGACCGACCCGGCCTTCGACGCCGCGCTGACCGGCGCGCCGTGGCTGGGCATGCCGATCGCCGAACTCGACAACCTGGACCGCGTCCTGGTGGTCGGCTCGTTCCTGCGCAAGGACCACCCGCTGATGGCCCAGCGCCTGCGCCAGGCCGCCAAGCGCGGCACGCAGATCCTGATGGTCGACAGCGCCGCCGACGATCCCCTGATGCCGGTCGCCGGCCGCCTCACCGTGGCCCCGTCCGAGCTGCCGCGCGCCCTGGCCGAAGTGGCCGTGGCCCTGGCGCAAGCCAAGGAAGCCGCGGTGCCGGCCGAGTTCGCCGCGGTCACGCCGGGCGAGAACGCCAAGATCATCGCCGCCAGCCTGGCGTCGGGCGCCAACACCGCCGTGCTGATGGGCAACCTGGCCGTGGCCAGCGCCCAGGCCTCGACCCTGGCCGCCAACGGCCGCGCCGTGGCCGACCTGGCCGGCGGCAAGTTCGGCTTCCTGACCTCCGGCGGCAACACCGTCGGCGGCTACCTGGCCGGCGCGATCCCGGGCAAGGGCGGCAAGAACGCCGCCGCCATGCTGGCCGAGCCGCTGAAGGCCTACGTGGTTCTTCACGCCGAGCCCCTGCTGGATGCCGACAACGGCCAGCAGGCCATCGCCGCGCTGCGCGGCGCGCAATTCGCCGTAGCCCTGACGCCTTACCGTTCGGCCGCCGCCGAGTGGGCCGACGTCATGCTGCCGGTGTCGCCGTTCACCGAAACCTCGGGCACCTTCGTCAACGCGCAAGGCCTGGCCCAGAGCTTCAAGGGCACGGTTGCGCCGTTCGGCCAGACCCGTCCGGCCTGGAAGGTCCTGCGCGTGCTGGGCAATGTGCTGCACCTGGCGGGCTTCGACGACGAAACCTCCGAGTCCGTGCGCGACGCCGTGCTGGCCGGCGGGGTCGAAAGCCGCCTGTCCAACGACATCAAGGCGCCGCTGGGCCTGGGCCAGGCCGGCAGCGGCCTGGAGCGCGTGGCCGACGTGCCGATCTACCGCAGCGATGCGATGGTCCGCCGTTCGGAGCCGCTGCAAGCGGCCCCGGCCTCGAAGAAGCCGGCTGCCGCCATGAACGGCCGCACGCTCACCAGCCTGGGCCTGACGGCCGGCGTCAAGGTGCGCGTGACGGGCGGGCAGGGCGCCGTCGAGCTCGAAACCGTGCAGGATGACGCCGTGGCCGATCGCGCCGTGCGCATCTCGGCAGCCTTTGAAAACACCGCGGCCCTGGGTGGCGCATTCGGTCAAATCAGCGTGGAGCGTGCCTGATGGAATGGCTTAATGTTCTTGAGAGCCAGGGTACGGCACTGCTGGGCCCGACGGTCTGGATGGTCCTCTGGACCCTCATCAAGATTGTGATCATCGCCGTGCCCATCATCCTGTGCGTGGCCTACCTGACGTACTGGGAACGCAAGATGATCGGCGCCATGCACGTGCGCATGGGTCCGAACCGCGTCGGTTTCAAGGGGCTGCTGCAGCCGTTTGCCGACGTGTTCAAGCTGCTGACCAAGGAAGTCGTGGTCCCCAGCCAGGCCAACAAGGTGCTGTTCATCGTGGCCCCCGTGGTCACGCTGATGCCCGCGCTGGCGGCCTGGGCCGTCGTGCCGTTCGGCCCCGACGTCGTGCTGGCCAACGTCAACGCCGGCCTGCTGTACATCATGGCCATCACGTCCATCGGCGTGTACGGCGTGATCGTCGCCGGCTGGGCGTCCAACTCCAAGTACGCGTTCCTGGGCGCGCTGCGCGCCTCGGCCCAGATGCTGTCGTATGAACTGGCCATCGGCTTCGTGCTGGTGACGGTGCTGCTGGTGTCCGGCAGCCTGAACATGTCCGAGATCGTGCATGTGCAGAACCGCGGCTGGTTCGCCGACAAGGGCCTGACGTTCCTGTCCTGGAACTGGCTGCCGCTCTTGCCGCTGTTCGTGATCTACGTGATCTCGGCCGTCGCCGAAACCAACCGCCACCCGTTCGACGTGGTGGAAGGCGAATCGGAAATCGTGGCCGGCCACATGGTCGAATATTCGGGCATGGCCTTCGCGCTGTTCTTCCTGGGCGAATACGCCAACATGATCCTGCTGTCGTGCATGGCGTCGATCATGTTCCTGGGCGGCTGGGCTTCCCCGATCGATATCGCGCCGCTGACCTGGATTCCGGGTTGGATCTGGCTGGGTCTCAAGACGTTCGTCGTGGTCTCGTTGTTCGTGTGGTTCCGCGCGTCGTTCCCGCGCTACCGCTATGACCAGATCATGCGCTTGGGTTGGAAAATCTTCATCCCGCTGACCGGCGTTTGGCTGGTCGTGGTGGCGATCTGGATGCAGACGCCCTGGAACATTTGGCGCTAAGCCGCCAGGCAGAGGCAGGATATGGAAGCGATCAAAGATTTCTTCGGCAGCTTGATGCTGGCCGAACTGCTCAAGGGCATGCGCCTGACGGGCAAGTATTTCTTCAAGCGCAAGGTCACCTTGCGCTACCCGCAGGAAAAGACGCCGACCTCGGCGCGATTCCGCGGCCTGCACGCGCTGCGCCGCTACCCCAATGGGGAAGAGCGCTGCATCGCGTGCAAACTGTGTGAAGCCGTGTGCCCCGCGCTGGCCATCACCATCGAGTCGGACCAGCGTGACGACGGCACCCGCCGCACCACGCGCTATGACATCGACCTGACCAAGTGCATTTTCTGCGGCTTCTGTGAGGAAAGCTGCCCCGTGGACTCGATCGTGGAAACGCACATCCACGAATACCACGGCGAAAAGCGCGGCGACCTGTATTTCACCAAAGACATGCTGCTCGC
>NZ_JBLZXF010000078.1:0-6097 GCF_050285585.1 Achromobacter sp.
CGCGCGGCGCGGCCCGGCGCCGCGCGCGCCGCGGCGTGCCAAAGCGAGCAAAACATGAACCAGGCAGCCACCGCCCGTCCGCGGGACGAAAAAGGTCCATCGCCATTCGCGTCCCGCAATTTCACGGTTCTCTGGGTAGCGACCGTGCTCTCCAACATCGGCACCTGGATGCACGACGTGGGCGCCGGCTGGCTGATGACGTCCATGTCTCCGTCCCCGATGATGGTCGCCATGGTGCAGACGGCCACGTCCCTGCCCGTGTTCCTGCTGTCCCTGCCCGCGGGCGCCCTGGCGGACATCGTGGACAGGCGCCGCCTGCTGCTGATGGTGCAGGTGGGCCTGTGCGCGGTGGCGGCGGCGCTTGCCTGGCTGGTGTGGGCCGGCCTGGCCACGCCCGTCGCGCTGTTGTTGTTCACGCTGGCGATGGGAACCGGCACCGCCTTGATCGCGCCCGCCTGGCAGGCCATCGTGCCCAGCCTGGTGCCGCGCGAATCGCTGCAGCAGGCGATCGCGATCAACAGCGTGGGGGTGAATATCAGCCGGGCCATCGGCCCCGCGCTGGCCGGCTTCCTGATCACCGCGGTGGGATTGGCGCTGCCGTTCGCCGTCAATGCGCTGAGCTTCCTCATCGTGGCGGCGGCGCTGCTCTGGTGGAAGCCGCCCGCGGACCGAGGCAGCTCGCTGCCTCCGGAACAGCTGTTGGGCGCGATGGCGGCGGGGCTGCGCTATGCGCGCAATAGCGGCGCCCTGAAGGCAACCCTGGTGCGCGCGGTGGCGTTCTTCGTATTCGCAAGCGCGTTCTGGGCGTTGCTGCCATTGGTCGTGCGCACCGTGCTGCGTGGCGGGGCGGAGCTGTACGGCATCATGCTGGGCTGCGTCGGCGTGGGGGCGGTGCTGGGCGCGTTCCTGCTGCCCCGCATCCGCAAGGCCTGCGGCGCGGATCGCGTGGTCATGCTGGGCACCTGCGGCATCGCCATCACGCTTGCCGTCGTGGCGCTGGTGCCGGTGCCGGCCGCGGCCATCGCGGCAAGCCTGCTGGCGGGCGCGTCCTGGATCGCCGTGCTGTCTTCCCTGAATGTCTCCGCGCAGACAGCGCTGCCCGATTGGGTGCGCGCGCGCGGCCTGTCCATTTTCGTGACGGTGTTCTTCGGCTCGATGAGCGTTGGCAGCCTGCTGTGGGGCCAGGCGGCAAGCCTGTTCGGCATTCCCCAGGCCATGCTGGCGGCGGCGGTTTGCGCGCTGCTGGCCATTCCGCTGACCTGGCGCTGGAAACTGCAACTGGGCGCCCAGCTGGATCTCGCCCCCTCCATGCATTGGCCCGCGCCCGTCCTGAGCGGCGACGTGCGCCACGACCGCGGGCCCGTCATGATCACCGTGCAGTACCACGTCGACGCCGCGTCGCGCGACGCCTTTCTGGAAGCGATGGAAAGGGTCGGCGAGCAGCGGCGGCGCGACGGCGCCTATGCCTGGGGCATTTTCGAGGACACGGGCGAACCCGCGCATTTCATCGAATATTTCCTGGTGGCGTCCTGGGTGGAACACCTGCGCCAGCACGACCGCGTGACCGTGTCGGACCAGGACCAGCAGGTTTCCGTGCGCCGGTTCCACCAGGGCGAGCAGGCGCCCGTGGTGCGGCACTATCTGGCGCCCGAGCGGGCGGGCAAGCGATGAGCCATGCCGCCGCCATTCGACCGCAACCGCGGGACCACCGTTAAAACGCCGTCGCGCTGGGCATGACGCCCGCCGCGTCCATGGGAAGGAGCGCAACCATGAAGACCGAACCCGATCTGATCCTCCACGGAGGCAAATTCACGACGCTGGACCCATCCAGGCCCGAAGCGCAGGCCGTGGCCATCAAGGAGGGCCGCTACGCCGCGGTGGGGACGGAGGCCGAGATCATGCCGCAGGCGGGCGCCGGCACGCGCGTCATCGACCTGGGCGGCCGCCGCGCGATTCCGGGGCTGATCGACAGCCATACCCACGTGATCCGGGGCGGCTTGAACTACAACATGGAATTGCGCTGGGACGGCGTGCCCAGTCTGGCCGACGCCATGGCCATGCTGAAGCGCCAGGCGCAGGACACTCCGCCGCCGCAATGGGTCCGCGTGGTGGGCGGCTTCACGCGGCACCAGTTCGCGGAGAAGCGCCTGCCCACCCTGGATGAGATCAATGCGGCCGCGCCCGACACGCCCGTGTTCATCCTGCACCTGTATGACCGCGCGCTCCTGAACCGCGCCGCGCTGCGCGCGGTCGGCTATACCCGCGACACGCCCAATCCGCCGGGCGGCGAGATCCAGCGCGACGCCAGCGGCGAGCCGACCGGGCTGCTGATCGCGCAGCCCAACGCGACCATCCTGTACGCCACCCTGGCCAAGGGGCCGAAGCTGGATCCGGACATCCAGCTCAATTCCACGCGGCATTTCATGCGCGAACTGAATCGGCTGGGCGTGACCAGCGTGATCGATGCCGGCGGCGGCTTCCAGAACTATCCCGAGGATTACCAGATCATCGAGAAGCTGCACAAGGACGGACAACTCACGCTGCGCCTGGCCTACAACCTGTTCACGCAGAAGCCGAAGCAGGAGCTCGCGGACTTCCAGAACTGGGGCAGCCAGGTCCGGCCGGGGCAGGGCGACGATCTGTACCGCCACAACGGCGCGGGCGAAATGCTGGTCTATTCCGCCGCCGACTTCGAGGACTTCCGCCAGCCGCGACCCGAGATGCCTCCAAATATGGAGGCGGACCTGGAGCCGGTGATTCGCCAACTGGTCGCCCAGCGCTGGCCCTGGCGCCTGCACGCCACTTATGACGAGACCATCTCGCGGGCGCTGGACGTGTTCGAGAAGGTCAATGCCGATCAGCCGTTCGAAGGCCTGCACTGGTTCTTCGATCATGCGGAAACGGTCAGCCCGCGCAACATCGACCGCATCGCGGCATTGGGCGGCGGCATTGCCGTCCAGCATCGGATGATGTATCAGGCGGAGGATTTCGTGGAACGCTATGGCGCGCCGGCCGCCGAGCAGTCGCCGCCGATATCCAGGATGCTCGCGGCCGGCGTGCCGGTGGGCGCCGGCACCGATGCCACGCGGGTGGCCTCGTACAACCCCTGGGTGTCGCTCAGCTGGCTGGTCACCGGCCGCAGTCTGGGCGGCCTGCGCATGTACCCGGCCGCGCAGCGGCAAAGCCGCGAAACCGCATTGCGCCTGTGGACCGAAGCCAACACCTGGTTCTCCAACGAAGAAGGCAAGAAGGGCCGCATCGCCGTGGGCCAGCTGGCCGACCTGGTGGCGCTGGACCGCGACTACTTCACCGTGCCCGAGGATGAAATCATCGCCATCGAAAGCGACCTGACCCTGCTGGGCGGCAAGGTGGTGTGGGGGGCGGGCAGCTTTTCCAAGGATGCGCCGGCGTTGCCCCCGCCGGCGCCGGACTGGTCGCCCGTGCGCGCCTTCGGCGGCTATTTCTCGCGCAAGGCGGCGAGCCAGGACGGCTACCTGGGATCGATGGCGGCTCGTTGCGGGTGCGCCAGCGCCTGCGCCGTGCACGGGCACGAGCACCTGGCGGCGGCGCGCCGCGACATGCCGGTGTCCGACGCGGCCTCCTTCTGGGGCGCGCTGGGCTGCGCCTGCTGGGCGGTCTAGGGGCGGCTCCATGATGACGCACCCGGTCGCCGCCTGGCCTTCGTCGCCCCTGCCGGGACGCCTGGCCCGGCTCGTCCTGACCCTGCCGTTCTGGTGGAGCGGCCTGAGCAAGCTGGGGGATTTTTCGTCGGCGCTGGGGGAGGTCGCGCACTTCGGGCTGCATCCTCCGATGCTGTTCGCGGTGCTGGTGATCGCCGTCCAGCTGGGCGGCTCGATCCTGCTCATCGCCGGCGTCTGGCCCTGGCTGGCCGCGGGCGCCTTGGCCGCCTTCACGCTGGCGGCCTCCTTGATGGGCCATGCGTTCTGGAATCTGCCGGACCCACAGGCGCGGTTCCACGACATGAATGCCTTTCTTGCGAACATGGGGCTGATCGGCGGACTGGCGCTGGGCGCCCTGACCGCGCGGGCCGCCAAAAAGCGCGAAGGCCCGCGCCAAGCGCCGTGAGCGTGGACGGGACCTCTAGGCCTCCAGGCGTTCCATCATGCGCGCGTAGTGGCCTTCCAGGAATTCGACGAACGCGCAGATGTTCGTCGATTGCTGGCGGTGCTGCGGGTAGATTGCGCTGATCGGCAGCGGCTTGGGCGCCTGGCGCTCGAGCACCGCGACCAGCTCCCCGCTGCGCAGCGCTTCGCCCACGATGAAGCGGGGCAACAGCGCGATGCCCAGGCCGGCGATGGCGGCATCGCGCACGACCTCGCCATTGTTGGAAAGCAACGGCCCGCGCACCTCGAACGTCCGCTGCGCGCCGTCCACGGTGAACGGCCAGCCGGTCTTGGCCTCGCGGCCGTACAGCAGGCAATCGTGACGCTTCAGGTCCTCGGGCGACAGCAGCTGGCCGTGATTCCGCAGATAGGACGGGCTGCAGCACGCCACCATCCGCAGTTCGCCCAGGCGACGCGCGATCAGCGTGGAGTCGGGCAGGGCGCCGATACGCAGCGCCATGTCGAACGATTCGCCGACCAGGTCCACATGGCGGTCGTTGAGTATCACCTGGAGTTGCAGGGCGGGGTGCTCGGCGAGGAACTGGGCGATCAGCGGGGACAGGTGGCGCAACCCGAATGACATGGGCGTGCTGATCCGGAGCGTTCCGTGCAGTTCGGTGCGCCGCCGCGCCATGGCCTGTTCCGCGTGGGTCACGTCGTCCAGTATGCGTTGCGCGTGCGCATAGAACTCCCTGCCTGATTCGGTCACGGTGAGCTTGCGCGTGTTGCGTACCAGCAGCCGGACGCCCAGCGATGCTTCCAGGCTCGCGATGCGGCGGCTGACGAATTGTTTCGACAGCAGCAGCTTTCCCGCGGCTGCCGTGAAGCTGCCGGTGTCGACCGCGGCGGCGAAGATACGGACGTCGTCGAATTGCATGGCGCGGGCAGGAATCAATGGCCTGCCATTTTACCCAGCCCCCGTCGCGCCACGGCGCATTTTGCGTCAACCCGGAAGCGACAATGAATCGCGCGCGGCCTACTTGTCACGCCGGTTGGCTAGGGTACAGTTCCACGGCATGGGAGCGCATCAGCAATGGGGGGAATCATGCCGCTTACAGAAGAGCCGCCAGTCGTTCCGGTCACGCATCCTCCTCACTGCATCGCGGCCCTGCGCACGCCTCTGCTGGCGGCGGCAAGGTTCCGGCACGTGGGCGACCACTCGGATGCGCTCGTGCACCCCATCCCGCAGGCCAATGCGTATTCGGTGATCTTCCAGATGCAGGATTTTGCGTCGCACAAACTGTGGATGGACCGGAAGCTCGTCCACGCCGGCGGCCACTCCATCGCCACCATGGCGTTGACAGACCTGACCAGCGCCTACGCCTGCCAGCACCTGTCGGACTATGACAATGTGCGGTTGCAGATCCGCAACGAGGTGCTCGAAGAACTGGGCGGCGAGCTGTATGCGGGCAAGGTGCCTGGCCTGCGCCAGCAGCAAGGCGCCGAGGACGAGACCATGCGGCTGCTGGTCCAGGCGCTCATGCCCAGCCTGATGCGCCGCGAGCCGGGCGACGAGGCGTTCATCGAACACCTGACGTTGGCCATGGTCGCGCATCTGCTGCGCAGGTACGGCGAAACACGCATGCGAGGCGCGGACGGCAAGCCGGCAGGAAAACTGAGCGGCTCGCAGTTGGCCAAGGCGACGGAATACGTCGAAGCCCACCTGGCGCAGAACATCGCGCTGGCCGATATCGCGAAGCACTGCGGCATGTCCCGCGCGACCTTCGCCCGGGCCTTCAAGGCCGCGATGGGCATGACGCCCTTCGAATGGGTGCGCGAGCGCCGGCTGGAGCATGCGATGAACCTCCTCCGGCGATCGGACCTGAGCCTGGCCGATATCTCGGCCGAATGCGGCTTTTCCGACCAGAGCCATTTCGCCCGCATCTTCACCCGGAGTGTCGGGGTCGCTCCGCGCGCCTGGCGGTCGGAACAGCGGAAATAGCGGTGCTTTCGGCCAGTATCCATTCGGCCAG
>NZ_JBLZXF010000079.1:0-5429 GCF_050285585.1 Achromobacter sp.
GCTGGCGCGCGACGCGCGCCACGGCCCGGCCCTGGCCGATGCCGAAATGACCTGGGCCCTGGCCGGCGCCTGCCGCGCCGCGCCGTCGCTCGCGCAGCCAGCGCCGAGGACGCGGCGCATCTCCTGGCGTGCCTGTGCCGCGGCATGGTGCCGGGCGCATCTCATGGCGCCCCGCCGGCGCGCGTTCGCGCTGGCATGCGCGGCTTTGGTCGTCGCCGGCACGATCAATGGGCCGGATGTCATCGAACCCTGGTTGGCCGACTATCGCAGCGACGTCGGCGAAATCCGTTCCCTGGCGTTGCCCGATGGCAGCCGTGTATTGCTGGGCAGCAACAGCGCGCTCGATGTGGAATACGACGCCTCGACCCGCCGGGTGCGCCTGCTGCGCGGCGAAGCGGTGTTCTCGCCGGCGCCTACGGGGGCGGCAGAGCCGCGCAGGTTCGTGGTGGAAAGCGCGGGCGCCAGCATGACCGCGCTGGGCACGCGCTACGCCGTGCGGCGCCAGGACGCCGGCCACGGCTGGGTGGGTGTGTTGCAGCATCGTGTCCAACTCGCGCTGGATCGTCCGCCCGCATCGGGCGATGCGCGCGCGGCGCTAAAGGCCGGCGACAGCGCCACCTTCAGCCACGCCGCCGGCATCGGGCGCAGCCCCGTCGCGCCCGCGCGCGGGGCGGCCTGGGCCGACGGCTATCTCATCTTTGAAGGCGAACCCCTGGAGCAGGTCCTGCAACGCATCGGCGATTTCCGGCCGGGCCGGTTGATCCTGGCGAACCGCGCCGCGGCGCGCAGGCCGGTGCATGCGCTGTTCCACCTGGATAACCTTGACGGCGCGCTGGCCACGCTCTGTAGCGAGCTGCGGCTTGCGCGGTTGCGGCTGCCGGGGGTGACGGTGCTGTACTGAAAAGCGTCGAGTTCTTGAGTGTCGAGTTCGGTTTTACAAAGCCTGGTTTGTAAAGCGGAATAACAAACGCTGGTTTGTATTCGACACCCTTTCGTGTGCCGACCGCACGATCCAATCGCGGTGCGCGCGCAGCGCCATCGTCGGGCCCCTGAGTAAGACGAAGTCAGGACGCACCCGCACCGCTCTCCCTCTGGGAACTGTCTTTTTCAAACTTTTTTTACTGAAGTTCGACTCTCAAACGTTAATGGTAATGATGCGCGTTTGCATCGGTAGCAACCAGAGGCGAAAGTGAAGAGAAGACAGGTGAAGTTCCGTATTGTGAGTCGGATGCTGGCCGCAGGCGCGTTGGCGCTGCCTTGCGTGTCTGTGGCGCAAACGCAGGAGCGTGCCTCGGACATAGCGGAGCCCGCCGATCAGAAGGACGATGAACGTCAGCGGACGTTCGTTTTCGACATCCCGGCTCAAGCGATGGCGCAGGCCGTGCTGGCATTCGCGCGTCAGGCTGGCGTTGACCTGTACATGAGCGACGTCGATCTCTCAGCCTATACCAGTGTCGAGCTGAAGGGCAGCTTCAACCTCGAGACCGGCCTGACCCGGTTGCTGGGAAACAGTCCTATCGGCTACCGCTATCGCCGGACCGCGGGCGCTGTCCGACCGAACGTGCAACTGGTCGACAACGGTCCCGGCGCGCGTGCGCGGGTGTACTCGATGGCGCCCGTTGTGGTGCGCGGCAACGATGTCAACGAGCGCGTCTATCAGGCCCCCCGCGCCGTCAGCATCGTCACGCGTGAAGAAATGGATCGCGTGCCGGTGCGCCACGCCGCCGAACTCATCCAGGACACTCCCGGCGTCGCCAGCGCCGTCAACCGCCAGAACCCCGGTCTGTCGATCAACATCCGCGGCATGCAGGACTTCGGCCGCGTCAACATGATGATCGACGGCATGCGCCAGGATTTCGTGCAGAACGGGCACATGCAACGCAATGGAGAAATGTATGTCGATTCGGAACTCCTGTCCGAGGTGGAGGTAGAGCGAGGCGTGGTGCATGGGGTGCATGGCACCGGCGCGATGGCGGGGAGCGTGGATTTCCGCACGCTGGATTTTGGGGATGTGCTGCGGGAAGGCAGGGATATCGGGCTGAAGCTTCGCGGCACGTCCGGGATGGGATATCAGGGGAACGGTACCAATTTCATCGGCAGCGCGGCGGGCGCGGCGCGCGCTGGTGAGAATCTGGAAGTGATGGCGGCGATGTCGCGACGATCGATCGGGGACTATCGGATTGGCGCGCGGGGAGGTATCGAGGGCCAGAATTCAGTGTGGTTCAACGGCGGAAAGATCGAATTCAACGATGTGAAGTTCGCCGCTCAAGAACAGGACTCCGGTCTGTTCAAGGCACGCTGGAAACTGAGTGATGATCAGTCGCTGTTGTTCAGCTACGTCGGCACACGAGTCGGATACTCCTACACCACTGATGCGGACACGTCAGCACAGGAGAGCGGCACTCCTTGGCGCAAGATGGGAACTTCGAAGGCCCAGTCAAACAGCTTCGCCCTCGATTACAAAATCAAGCCGGCCGACAACCCTCTACTTGATATGAAAGTGAAGGCATATGGCGTCGAAACAAATGTTGAGAATTACACGACGCCAACCTATCCCTTCTCCAGGTTTGATGGCGAGTTCACAGACGCAGCAAAGATCCGAGAGAATATTGACAATGAGTATTGGGATAGCGGCGCTTGTGAGAAGCCCGATAAAACTCCCTACGCGCTTGACGTTTGCAGACAGTACGGTGTGGGCCGAAATAATCGACTGTCTACCAAGACCCAAGGATTTCAGCTCGACAACACATCGCGTTTCGTGTTCGGGGCGACAACGCTCAGTGCCAACTACGGCGTAGAGTATTTCACTGACCATACAACTTCGAACCAGCGCTGGAATCACGACGGTCGCGAGGTGCGCCCCATTGGCACTACGGGCAAGGATGCGCTCAATCCGCAAGGCCGTCGCAGCATGGGCAGCATCTTCACAGAGCTGAAGCTGGAAGACGATTTCTTCACCATATCCGCCAGCCTTCGTTACGAGCGCTACCGCCTCAAGGGTAAGACGCAAGTTCCCGGCAAGCAGACCGTTCACCTATCCAGGCTCGACAAATTTGCAAAAGAAATGTGCGCTTATGGCGCCTTTCCGGGGCTGGCGCCGAACGAAAACCCGCGCAGCCAAGTTCAATCTGTTTACGGGCCAGGCTGCCGTTTGGCGTTGGCTGGCGACGAATCGGCCATCGCTGCTTGGTGGGCCGATGTGCCGACGTACGTCGACCAACGTGGAAGAACGAAGAACTTCTACATACCTGGCGGCCGTAGATCCTCTGACTACGAAAAGGAGTTTCAGCCTGAAGACCTCGACGACCAGAACGCCTTGTATGACTACGACGTGAGTCGCAGTGCCGGGATGCTGTTGCCCGCGTTGTCCGGAGCGATTCGGCCAACCAATTGGCTGGAAATGTACGGTAGCTGGGGTAAGTCCTGGAGGCCTCCCGCCATCAACGAAATGCTGATGGTGGGCAATCATCCTAGAGATGGATTTGCCTCCATCTACCCCAATCCGAATGCAGAGCCGGAAACCTCACGGACCTGGGAGGTAGGCGCCAACACCATATTCCAGGACGTCGCGTTGGATGGCGACAGTCTATCGCTAAAGGCGGGCTACTTCGACACGAGGGCGGATAACTACCTTTTTTCGTCCATGGACGTCATTTTGCCCGGCTCCAACCTAGAAAGATTGCCATTGCCCGGCACAACTGCCTTCGTCAACAACCGCAACCGCACAAAGTTCCGCGGCTTGGAATTTGAAGGGCGTTATGAGGCTGGATGGATCTATGGGGGGGCGAGCTATACCCATTATCTAGGCGGCCCCAACAAGTTCTGCGAAGACCTTTACTTCCTGGGGTCCGGCGAAAACAAATTCGACCGCCCGAATGCAGATGGAAGCTATCCGGTCGAGCATCAGAAAGCCCTCGCGCGCGGGTATGAATCGTGGCGAGCCTGGGCTGATGATCAGGTCGTTTGCGACAACTTCGTCTTCAACAGCGCGATCGCCAAGCCGGTGGATAAAGGCACGCTGCTGGTCGGCGTGCGCTTGCTGGAGCGCAAGCTGGATACCGGCGTGAGATTCAACTACAGCGGTGAAGGTTGGTACAACCGCGATTCTGGTGGCTCCCAGGTTTGGTTCAAGTACACGACTTGGGACTGGTATGCCAGTTATCAAGCCAATGACAACGTCAAGCTTATGGCGTCAGTCGAGAACATCACCAATCGAATGTATGTCGACGGATATTCCGATGCGATGGCACGCACATTCGCGCCTGGGCGCTCCGTTGCGTTGGGCATGGAGATTCGCTTTTAGGCAAGTAATAGCTCGGGTGGGTATGCCTATCCCGAGAAAGGGACATGCGGATTTTTCGCATGTGCGACGTACACAGAGTGCGGCGCTTTTTTGGGTCGGGGCTTCACCCCGGCAATTGGTAATAAACGGAGCATGACAATGTCTGCACAAGTAAGCTTTATCGATATCAGCCACCTTCCCACGGGTATCACAATGGAGAGTTCGTTGGAGCTCATGCTGGACGCGTTCCAGAATGGAGGGGTTGCCGGTGAGCACACCAGCGTTCCCAATAAGGGCGGATTCTTCGGTGGCAACGCCTTCAACGGCACTGACTATGGCTATGTCAGCAAAACGGTCGCCAACTACGCCTTCGTGGCTTCAGGTGATCTGCACTACTTCTTCCCTCCTTACAGCGGCCACGCAGGTGACGGCCCGACCGCGCACACGGTGTGGGGTTCATTGGATTCCATCACCCTGGGCGGTGGCCTGGACGGAGCCGGACATGTGGTCGATCCGCTCATTACGTTTACTTTCGATCAGCCTATCGAGGGTGACGTTGCCGATGGGCGAGGCAACGAAGTGCATGACATCGTTTGGGGCCTGATGAACGGTTCGGTTGTTGGCACACCAGACAAGATCAGCCACATCACGAACGGAGGTTTGGTCGACGCCTTGGAACAGAACGGGATGGATATGCACACCTCCATCGCCGACCTGGTCGCCCACAACTTCGCTACCGAAACCGACCTCGCCCTGGCGGCGTAACCCACCCGTGAGTTTCCCCGCGCTTTCTCGGGCGCGTGGGTCACGGTCGCGGCGGGCCTATCCCCCGTCGCGACCGTCTTTTTGTTTCTTCATTCTGCGTGTCCCGGCAGTCATCCGGGCAAGGAAATTCGATGCAGCAAACCCAGACGCGCGCGGGCGCGGCACAGGGCGCGGACGTCCTGGAGATCAAATCGCTCCTCGCGCGCTTTCGCACGGGCTGGTACAGCGTGGCCGCGTTCAGTGTCGCCACCAACTTGCTGATGCTGGCGCCGTCGCTCTACATGCTGCAGGTCTATGACCGCGTGCTGGCGTCCGGCAACGTCTTCACGCTGGTGATGCTGAGCCTGATGATCGTCGGTTTGCTCGCGCTGATGGGCGCGCT
>NZ_JBLZXF010000080.1:0-4788 GCF_050285585.1 Achromobacter sp.
ACGTGGATTCCGGCAACATTGCCTACAACCTGCTCAAGACGGCGGCGGGCGGCAACGTGGCGGTGGGTCCGTTCCTGTTGGGCGCGAACGCGCCCGTGCACATCCTGACCTCCAGCTCCACCGTGCGCCGCATCATCAACATGGCGGCGATGACGGTGCTGGACGCCAACCGGGTCGAAGCCCAGGCTTGATCCTGCGATGGAAAAAAAGCCCCCTTGGGGGCTTTTTTCGTGCGCGGCGCCTGGTGCCGGCAGACGCCGCGCATCGAGCTATCAGTTGCTGCTGGCCTTCCAGGTGCCGTCCGGCTGCTTGCAGAACCAGAATTGCCACTTTTCCGTGGTGGCGCCGCGGGCGAAGTCGCCGACGAGGAAGCGGCAGGTCTGATCGTTCTTGACCTTGCTGGTCTGGGTGGGCGTCAACTGCACCGTGATCGGCGGGGCATTCTTGCGCTGGTGGGTGCTGGACCACTCGGTGCGCTGGCCGTCGGCGGAGCCGTTGAGCGACTGCGCCACGGCTTCGTGGAACGAGTTCCGGTCGGCCTTGGGAATCTGGGTGATGATGGCATTGTTCAGCATCACCGGCGGCGCGGCGTAGGCCGTGGCCGAGATGCCGCACGCCACGAGCAAAGAGGCGAGAACGCGGGGGGTTTTCAAGATGGGGCTCCCTGGTTTGTAGAGTCGTTGTGTGATGCCGGATCTTGAGCCGATAGTACCGTACCGCGAACGAAAGCAAAAAAGGCCGCCAAACTGCTGGCGGCCAAGGTACAACAAGGGGAGGGGTAAATCGGCGCGGGCTTAGTTCGCGTGGTAGACGCCGGCGAACGGCATGTCGTTGGGCTCGACGTCCGAGACCATGCCGGCGGCTTTCGCGGCGGCCAGTTCGGCGCGCACTTCGGCGCGGGTCTTGCCGGTGTGGGGCGTTCCGTACACGCCCTGGAAGGGCATGTCGTTGGGTTCGACGTCGCTGACCTGGCCGGCGGCCTTGGCGGCGGCCAGTTCGGCTTGCACCTGGGCGCGGGTCGGGCCTTCGTACGGCGTGCCATATACGCCCTGGAACGGAATGTTGTTGGGCTCGATGTTGGGCGAGGCGGCATAGGCGCCGGCGCTCAGCGCGGCCAGGGACATCATCAAAGCGGTAGCAAGGGTCTTCATGGTAAATCTCCGATTTCAAGAGCTTTGGGAGCGAATCCGGCGGCCTATCCGTCGTGTTTCGTTGCTGTTTCCCGATGGCTCAATATTGCGCGGAATCGGAGTAGGGATAAACCCGTATATCGGTAAAAGATATTTTCATTAATGGAAAGATTAGCCGACTATTTGGCTATAGTTACCATTAATGGAATCGATAGAGCGTCTTTCCGGCAGGGATGCGCCGCCGGAAATGGCGAGTTCCAGGCGTTGCTCATCGCGGCTGAGAGCCGCGTCGGGGGCAGGCGTCAGTAGTGCGGCGGCAGTTCGTCGCGCAGGCTGCGGAAGGGGGCGGCGCCCTCGGGCGCCTGCTGGCGCAGGTCGGCCACTTCGCGCAATAGCCGGTCTATCTGCTGCTGCTGGCGGACGATGATCTGGTTGAGCTGTTCCAGCAGGTCGTCGGCGAAGCTGGCCTTGACCTCCAGGTCCAGCAGGCGGCGTTCGATGTCTTGCGAGTTATCCATGGGGGCCATTAGAACCGATTCCCAGGAATGCGTGTCTGGCCGGGGAGGCATGTTTGGCTGAGCGGGAAGGGTGGCGTTCCGGCGCGAGGCGTCGGGCCATGCAGGGGCTGCTGGCATCGGTGCCGGCGGCCGCGGCGTGGGCGCAGCCGGCCGCGCCGGAACTTCCCGCCGTCGTCGTCACGGGCACGCGCGTGGGCGCGTCCGTCATGGATACCCCGGCATCGGTGGACGTGGTGCAGGGCGCGCAGATGCGCCGGGGCCAGCCCGGAATCAATCTGTCGGAAGGCCTGGCCGGGGTGCCCGGCCTCCAGATCCAGAACCGCCAGAATTATGCGCAGGACCTGCAGATATCCAGCCGCGGCTTCGGGGCGCGTTCCACCTTCGGCGTGCGCGGCGTGCGCCTGTATGTGGACGGCATCCCGGCCACCATGCCGGACGGCCAGGGCCAGACATCGAATATCGACATCGGCTCGATCGGCCAGGTCGAGGTGCTGCGCGGCCCGTTCTCCGCGCTTTATGGCAATTCCTCCGGCGGCGTGATCCAGGTCGCCACCGAGGATGGCGTGCAGCCGCCGTCGCTATCGGCCAGCGGCTGGGGCGGCAGCGACGGGACCTGGCGCTACGGCTTGCGCGCCAATGGCGCCTCCGTCCCGGGGGAAGGCGCCCTGGACTACGTGCTGGACCTGAGCCGCTTCACCACCGACGGCTACCGCGACCATAGCGCCGCCCGCAAGAATCTGGGCAACGCCAAGCTGGGCCTGCAACTGGACGCCTCCAGCCGCCTGACCCTGGTGGCCAACAGCGTGGACCTGAAAGCGCAGGATCCCCTGGGCCTGACCTACCGCCAGTTCCAGGACGATCCGCGCGCGGCGCCGCTGGCCGAACAGTACGACACGCGCAAGACGGTCCGGCAGACCCAGGGCGGCGCCGTCTACGAACGCGAGATCGACGGCCGCAATACGCTGCGCGTGATGGTCTATTACGGGCAGCGCGACACGTCGCAGTACCAGTCGATACCTCCTGCCGCGCAGAGGGCGCCGTCCCAGGCGGGCGGGGTCATCGACCTGAAGCGCCAGTATGGCGGAGCGGACCTGCGCTGGACCGCCGAAACGTCGGTCGGGGGCCGACCGCTGACGCTGGTGGGCGGGTTCTCCTACGATTCCTTGCGCGAAGACCGCAAGGGCTATCAGAATTTCACGGGCTCCGGCGCCGACCGCCAATTGGGCGTGAAGGGCGCGCTCAGGCGCGACGAAACCAATACCGTCTATAACGCCGATCCCTACGTCCAGGCGTCCTGGCAGCCCGCGGAGCGTTGGACCCTGGACGCCGGCCTGCGCTACAGCACCGTGAGCTTCGATTCCAACGACCACTATGTCGTGCCGGGCAACGCCGACGACAGCGGCGCGGCGCGCTATCGCAAGGCCTTGCCGGTGGCGGCGGTCCGCTACGCGCCAGACCCCGACCTGAGTCTTTACGGTTCGTACGGCCGCGGCTTCGAGACGCCGACGTTGAACGAACTGTCGTACCGGCCCGGCGGTCAGCCCGGTCTGAACTTCGGCCTGGCGCCCGCGCTCAGCACCAATCTGGAGGCAGGCGTGAAGGCGCGCCTGGCAGGCGGCCTGCTGACGGCGGCGGTGTTCCACACCCGCACCGACGACGAGATCGTCCCGGCGGGCAGTTCGGGCGGGCGGACCAGCTACCGGAACGCCGGACGGACGCGCCGCGATGGCGTGGAGCTGGGCTGGTCGGGCGAGTTCGCCCGGTATGGGCGCACACAGATCGCCTATACGTGGCTGAACGCCCGTTACGCCGACGATGGGCCGGGCGATATCCTAGCGGGCAACCGCATCCCCGGCATTGCGCGCCAGGCAGCATACGCCGCGCTGGCCTGGGCGCCACCCGAAGGGTGGCAGGCGTCGGTGGAGGGGCGCCTGCTGAGCAAGGTCTACGTGAACGATGCGAACGACGGCGATGCGCCGGGCTATTTCGTGGCCGCGCTGAGCGCCGGCTACGTGAAAAAAGTGGGCGCATGGGAATTGAACGCCTATGCCCGCGTGGACAACCTGTTCGACCGCCGCTATGCGGGTTCGGTGATCGTCAACGAAGCCAACGGACGCTATTACGAACCGGCCGCGGGCCGCAGCCTGGGCGCAGGCATCGGCGCCACCTACCGCTATTGAAGCCGCGCGTCAGGGCGACGCGGGCGGATAGCAGACGCCGTAGTCTTCGCAGCCCGGACAGCCGGGCGCCGGGGCGGGCGGCAGGCCCGCATGTTCACGGGCGGAATAGGCGAGGAATTGCTTCCAGCGCAGGTGGCGCGCGTTGCGCGCCATCAGGCGGGGGTAGTGGCGCGCCAGCAGGGCGGTCACGTCCTCGCGGCCGGACAGGCCCAGGTCGCGCCACAGATGGTCGGGCCGCAGGCAGGCATGCGCCAGCACGCCGGTGACCCACGGCGTGGTGTCGATCCCGGGCGCGCGCCAGGCATCCAGCAGCGTGCGCAGCCATTGCGCGAATTCCGCCTGCGCGCCGTCCAGCCCGAAGGCGGCGTAGGCGGCGCCCTGTTCGCGCAGGGCGGCCAGCGACGCGTCCGGCGAGGCCGATGCGCCGGGGAACAGCCGCGCCAGCATCGCATCCAGTTCTTGCGAGGACAGGCCGCAGCCCGCCAGGTCCTTCTGCGCCAGCCGCTTGCCCAGCACCGCGGCAAAGAACCCTGCGTCGGGATGCCCGGCGCGCGCATGGCGCAGCAGCGCCCGGGCGAGCTCGCGGGCGGTGCCGGGGCAGGGGGAGCAGGTGTCGGGAGTTGCGGACATGACGGGAGCGCGGCGGTGAGAAAACGTTGGCAAAAGCGTTATGCAATTGAATATATAACGAACGGCCCGGCGTCGCCTTGCCCGAGCGCAAACCCGGACCCGGCCGCGCCGGCGCTGGCCGGCGTCGCAGCGGGAGAATCGCGCGTGGCGAACGTCGCGTTCAAGGCGAAGGCGCCGGATCGAATTCGCCCAAAAAAAACAGGCGCCCGAAGGCGCCTGTTTTTTGCTTCAACGGCAAGCCGTCATTACATGACGTGACCCATGTTGACGTTCATGTTGTACAGCACCCATGCCGAACCGCCGACGATGATGGCGATGATCATCACGGTG
>NZ_JBLZXF010000081.1:0-4660 GCF_050285585.1 Achromobacter sp.
ATCGACGTCGACATGATCGTGCAGAACCAGTCCGTGGCCGGCACGACCGATTTCTCGTTCACCGTGAACCGCAACGAGTTCGCGCGCGCCGTGGACCTGCTCAAGCGCGAAGTCATCCCCGCCGTGGGCGCGCGCGAGCTGTCCACCGACGAGAAGGTCGCCAAGGTCTCCATCGTCGGCATCGGCATGCGCTCGCACGTGGGCGTGGCCAGCCTGATGTTCCAGACGCTTTCGCAGGAAGGCATCAACATCCAGATGATCAGCACCAGCGAAATCAAGACCTCGGTGATCATCGACGACAAGTACATGGAGCTGGGCGTGCGCGCGCTGCACAAGGCCTTCGGCCTGGACCAGGCGCCGGCCGAGAAGGCCTGAAGATAAGGCTTCGGCACGATTTTTTTCGCGATGTATGCCGCGAGGCAGCAAGAGTGTAAAAAGTCGTGCTAGAATCTCGTTCTCTTCGGAGATGTGCCCGAGAGGCTGAAGGGGCTCCCCTGCTAAGGGAGTATGTGGCTAAAAACTGCATCGTGGGTTCGAATCCCACCATCTCCGCCAGATTCTCTCCAAGCCGGTTCCGGCCGGCCTCGGAGATAAAGAACCCGCAATCGCGAAAGTGATTGCGGGTTTTTTCATTGCGGCCGCAGGCGGGCGGGTCCGGCCAGGCATGAGAGAATTCCACTTTCCCCTCTTTGCGCCGCCGCCTTGAAACACCTGCTCGCCACACTCGACCAGCTGGATGATTTCGATGAAATCATCGATGTGCGCACGCCGCTCGAATTCGCCGACGACCACATCCCCGGAGCGATCAACGCGCCCGTGCTGAGCAACGAGGAACGCGTCGTGGTCGGCACGCTGTACAAGCAGGTGTCGCCGTTCGAGGCTTCACGGGTGGGCGCCGCGCTGGTGGCGCGCAACATCGCCGCGCACCTGGACACCACCTTTGCGCAGCGGCGCCAGGGCTGGCGGCCGCTGATCTATTGCTGGCGGGGCGGCACGCGCTCGGGCTCCATGACGACCATGTTCAACATGATCGGCTGGCGCGCCCGGCAGCTCGACGGCGGCTACAAGGCCTATCGCCAGGGAACGCTGAAGGCGCTGGACAAGCTGCCCGCTACCTTGCGCTACATCGTGCTGGCGGGGCCGACCGGCAGCGGCAAGACCCGCCTGCTGAGCGCGCTGGCCCAGGCGGGGGCGCAGACGCTGGACCTCGAACGCCTGGCCTCGCATCGCGGCTCGCTGCTCGGGGCCTGGGCGGGCGTGCCGCAGCCTACGCAAAAGGGCTTCGATACGCTGCTTGCGCAGGACTTGCGCGCATTCGATCCGTCGCAGCCCGTGTTCGTCGAAGCCGAAAGCCGCAAGATCGGAGCGGTCGCCTTGCCGGCGGCGCTGCTGGCCGCCATGCACGCCAGCCCCTGCGTCGAGGTCAGGTCCAGCCGCGAGGACAGGGCCGCCTTTCTGCTGCAGGACTATGCGCAGCTGTTCGACGACCCGGAATCCCTCAAGGCGCAGTTGCAGCGCATGGTCGGCCTGCACAGTCGTGAGCGGGTGGGGGGCTGGCAGGCCCTGGTCGACCAGGGCGAGCGCGTGGAACTGGCGCGCGAACTGATAGACCGGCATTACGACCCGGCCTACGCCCGCAGCTGCCACGCGCATTTCGCGCGGCTGCCGCAGGCGCTGCGCCTGGATTTCCGCCCCAACGACGCGGACGTGGTCGAGCAGGCGCGGGTGCTGCTCGCCAGGCTGGAGGCGGCGGGGACCGCGTTCCGAACCTGAGCCGCGCTCAGTCTATGCGCACGCCCGTCATGTCGACGAGGCTGCGCCAATTCTTCACTTCGCTGGCCTGATAGGCCTTGAGGTCCGCCGGGCTTCCCGGGGCCGGGGTCATGCCGATCTGCGCCGAGAGCTGGCGCAATTCGGGGGTGCCGAGCACGCCGTTGACCTCGGTGTTGATCCGGTCGACGACGGCCTCGGGCGTGCCGTGCGGCGCGAACATCGCGAACCAGACCACGAGCTCGTGCTTGTCCAGCCCGCTTTCGGCCACCGTCGGGATGTCCGGCGCGAACGGCGCCCGTTGCGGCGTGGTCACCGCCAGCGCCCGGACCTTGCCGGCGGAGATCTGGGGCAGGCTGGGGCCGACGTTTTCGAAGGCATAGGAGATGCGTCCGCTCATGAGGTCGGTCATCATGCCGCCCACATTGCTGTAGAGCACCGTCGCGACGTCGATGCCCGCCATGCTCTTGAGCAGTTCGACCCAGACCCGCGCCGTGGTGTTGCTGGCCCCGAAGTTGAGCGCGCCGGGCTGGGCGCGGGCGGCGGCGATCAGCTCGGGCAGCGTGGCCGCCTTCGCATCGGTGTTGCCGATGAGGATCATGGGCAGCCGGCCCATCAGCGCGACCGGGGCGAAGTCCTTGACCGGGTCGTAGGGCAGGCGCTGGTACAGGCTGGCGTTGGCCGCCATCGGGCCGTTGGTGCCCATCAGCAGGGTGTAGCCGTCGGGCGCGCTGCGGGCGACGTAGGCGGCGCCGATACCGCCGCCCGCGCCCGGCTTGTTCTCGACGGTGACGGGCTGCCCGAGCCTTTCGCTCAGGCCTTTGGCCACGCTGCGCGCCAGCGTGTCCGTCGCGGATCCCGCGCCGAACGGGACCACCATGTTGATCGGCTTGTCGGGGTAGGCGGCGCTGGCGTTCAGGCAGGCGCCGGCCAGCAGCAGCGATGCCGCCAATTGCTTCATCGTTATGGACATTTGGAGATCTCGAATCGTGGTGGGTCAGGCGACGGTGGGGCCGGTGTCCTGCACCGTGGCGCGGCGCATCGAGCGGCGGTACTTTTCATCGAAGCCGGCGCCGCGGTGCATGGTGCAGCGGTTGTCCCACAGGACCAGGTCGTTGATGCGCCAGCGGTGCCGGTAGATGAATTGCTGCTGCGTGGCGAAGGCCATCAGCTCGTCGACCAGTTCACGGCCGGCTTCGTCGCTCATGCCTTCGATGCGGCTGATGTGCGACGCGATGTACAGCGCGCGCCGGCCCGTGGCCACGTGCCTGCGCACCAGCACCTGCCGCACCGGCGGCTGGCGTTCGCGCCAGGCCGGCGGGATCGAGCCGACGTCGAAATCGGTCAGGCCGCGGGAATGGAAATAGTCGTGCACGGCGATCAGCGGGGCCAGGCGTTCCTGCTTCGCTTCATCCAGGGCGTCCCAGGCCGCCCGCATGTCGGCGAACTCCGTGGCGCCGCCCACGGGCGGAATTTCCTGGGCGGAGAGCAGGGACACGCTGGCCGGCGTGCGCTTGAACGAGCTGTCGGTGTGCCAGAGCTGGTTGCTCAGGTTGATCAGGCGCCGGATGTCGCCCGGGTCGAGAATGCCGCCGCGCTCGTCCAGGTTGGAAATGTCCGACAGTTCGGCGTGGTTCAACCTGCGGGGGCGGTCGGCGTTGTAGACCGAGGCGCCTACCGATATCTCCAGCGGGCCGAATTGCCGCGCGACGGCCATTTGTTCCGCCTCGTTCAGCGGCTGCTCTGGAATGACCAGGACGGCGTAGCGGTCCAGCGCGTTGCGCAATGCCTGCGCGTCTTGCGCGGACAGGGGGAGCCGCAGGTCGATATTGGCGACTTCGGCGACAAAGTCCGGCCGTACCGGTGTCAGTTCGATCATTTTTTCCCTTCTCGTCGGGCACGCTACGGTGGGCGATTGCGTCGTGGCGTGCTATTATTTTTCGACTATCGAAAAATATTTCTTCTATCGAAATAATCATGCCCAATATTCCGAGCGAGCAAACTTGGGGTTTACCCAAGGGCAGCGATCAGTTCGTCGAGGCTTTCGCCCGCGGCCTGGCCGTCATCCGCGCATTCGGGCCGGGCCATCAGGCGCTGACGCTGAGCGAAGTGGCAGAGCGCACCGGCCTGACGCCGGCGGGCGCGCGGCGTTTGCTGTACACGCTGGTGACGCTGGGCTATGCGCGCAACGACGAACGCAGGTTCAGCCTGACGCCCGCGGTGCTGGAGCTGGGCTATGCCTATCTGTCGTCGTTGTCCTGGCGCGATATCGCGCGCCATGCGGTCGAGGAGTTCATGCGCGATACCGGCGAAATCTGCACGGTATCGGTGCTGGACGGCACGGACGTCGTCTACGTAGCGCGGGCCGAGATGCCCAGCCCGCTCTCGCGCCGCCTGGGGGTGGGCGAACGCCTGCCCACGCACGCCACCTCCAGCGGCCACGTGCTGCTGGCCGGGGCGAGCGCGGCCGAGCGCGAGGCCTTTCTCGCCAGGGCCCCATTCGAACGCCATACGCAACACACGCTGGTCGAGGCGGCGGCCTTGCGCCGCGCCATCGACGAAGCCGCGGCGGCCGGATACGCGGTGGCGAGCGAGCAACTGGAGCTGGGCATCTGCGGCCTGGCGGTGCCGATCAAGGACGAGCGGGGCAGGGTGGTGGCCGCGCTGACCACCAGCCTGAACCTGGCCCGGCACGAGCGCGAGGAAATCCCTGGCCGGTTCTGCGGCAGGCTGCGCGAGACCGCGGCGCAGATCGGCAAGGCGCTGGGTTAGCGCAAGCGTTGCCGGCCGTGCTTTCACTTGCGCAGTCTATGAAATAACGCTATTATTCAAGGCTTGCTTTGAAACGCGCCCGTAGCTCAGCTGGATAGAGTACCTGGCTACGAACCAG
>NZ_JBLZXF010000082.1:0-4637 GCF_050285585.1 Achromobacter sp.
ATCAGCACGCCCAGGTCGGGCGAATGCAGCGAGGCGTGCTCGGGCGCGTGGCCGTAGCCGACGATGACGCGCCAGTCGTGCGCGCCGATGCGCACCGCGTCGCCATGCATGATGCGGGTGTAGCGCGACGGCACGGCCGGCACCAGGTTGGGGAAGTAGTTGGCGCGCTGGCGGATCTGTTCCTGCGCGTCCGGATCGGTCAGGCCGTGGCGGGCGAAGTGGTCGACGGCCGACTGGCCGCCGGGACCTGCGCCAGCGTCATTGCGGCGCGACGACCACAGCGACGCCACCATGAAGTCGGTCATGGTCATCCACAGCCGCGCATCCCAGCGTTCACAGAGCCAGTAGGCCAGGCCGATGTGGTCGGGGTGCATGTGGGTGACGATGACACGCAACACCGGCAGGCCTTCCAGTTCGTTTTCGAACACCTGCTCCCACAGCGTCTTGACCTCGTCCCGCGAGATGCCGCAATCGACGATGGTCCAGCCGTCGCGGCCGTCGATGCGGTCACGCAGCAGCCAGAGATTGATATGATCCAGCGCGAACGGCAGCGGCATGCGGATCCACTTGACGCCCTCGGCCACCTGATGGGCGCGGCCGGCTTCGGGCTGGAAATCGGCCCAGGGATACTGCAGCTTCTGTTCGTTGGGGTTCATTGCCTCGCTCTCCACGCTTGACGATCGCGTCAAGTCATCATAATTTACGTTTACGTAAACTGCCACACGTCGCATGTCCCCGTCAACCTGGACCATCTCCGAGCTCGCCCGCGAGTTCGACGTCACGCCCCGCACGATCCGCTTCTATGAAGACCAGGGGATCGTCAGCCCGGCGCGCGAGGGCCGCAACCGCATCTTCGGACCGCGCGACCGCACGCGCCTGAAGCTGGCCCTGCGCGGCAAGCGCCTGGGCCTGCAACTGTCCGAGATCCTGACGCTGATCGACATGTACGACGGCCCCGGCGACACCGAGGTGCAGTTGCGCCAGTACCTGGCGGTGCTGGCCCAGCATCGCGCCACGCTGGAACAGCAGCGCCGCGACATCGAGGATACGCTGCAGGAGATCGCAATGCAGGAACGCCAGTGCCGCGAGCTGCTGGCGCAGCAACGAGCCTGAAGCGCCTGCCATGGCGATGCTGCAAACTTTCGCGCTGTTCGTCCTGACCGCGCTGGCCGAGATCATCGGCTGCTACCTGCCGTACCTGTGGCTGCGCCGCGGCCATTCCATCTGGCTGCTGGCGCCGGCCGCTGTCAGCCTGGCGCTGTTCGCCTGGCTGCTGACGCTGCACCCGACCGCGTCGGGGCGCGTGTATGCGGCCTACGGCGGCGTGTACATCGGCATGGCGCTGCTGTGGCTGTGGGCGGTCGATGGCGTGCGGCCCAGCGCCAGCGATTACGTCGGCGTGGGGCTGTGCCTGGCGGGGATGCTGGTGATCATGTTCGGGCCTAAAGCCGCCTGACGCACCGCTAAGACTGGGTATTGCGTCCCGACACCCCTCACGCGGATTGATCCGAGACCAACATTGAAGGCCTTTCCGCGTAGGGAAGGTAGTCAGGATCAATCCGGCATGCTCTCCATGACCTTGCGTACGAAATCCAGTGATGGCGCTTGTGTTCCCGCCACGCGAAGCGTCATCATTTTTTCGCCACTGCGCCAACGCACCATCGTCATCTCCTGACCATCCTCGGGCCGAACCAGGCGGGTCGCCACAACACCGCGTGGATGACCGCCCGCTGACATCGTCGCGTTCACTTGTTCAGCGGATAGCAGATTGACCATGCCTCCTTTACTCAACAGTGTTTCCGAAAGGATGACGGCGTCCACGTCTGGGCACTCATAGGCGCGGACCAAGCCGGTCAGCTTGGCGTCCACTTCGACACCGGCGGGTGTCTGGTACTGCAAGGCACAGCGGCTCAGCGGGCCCTTTGATACGTCCGCCGGATGTATCCAGGAGGAGCGTAGTCGTGCGGAAAGGCTGTTGTGTGCTTGCGCGAGTTGTTCAACGCGTGCCTTCAACGGCTTGAATGAGCGTTGCAGGACAGGCACGGACGCGAGGTCACTGAAGACGATTGGCTTGGCGCTGCGCGCCTTCGGTCGAATTTGACGCAATTTTCGTTCTTCCCACCGCTTTTTTTCATCTCCAGGCATGTTGGCGGGAGGTTGAAGGTCTCCCACCGCAGGGAACTCAGTGGGAACGGGCGCTGCGGCATGAACCATGCCTCCAGGCCAGGGAAAGAGAATAACCAGTACGGCGACAGTGGCTTTGAAACTGCTGTGGAACATTGAACACTCTCTAGAAGCTGCAATCATCGGCAAAGGTACGCACGCACTCTTCCAGGGTGTTCGTTGCGCCACCAAAACTGTCCGTGCAATTCTGGTAGATCAGCGCCCAGCCCTCATTCGGATCCGTTCGCGGAGCGGGCTGAATTAGGTGATAGCCTTCGACCTGCCAAAAGCCTTCTCCTGCTGCAAACCATGCGACTGCCGCAGACCGCCAAGTTACTTCCGATCCGGCGCTGATAAAAACTTCAGAGAAGTCGTCCAGGTTGGTTTGGTACGACTGCGTATACAAGTTCCAATATGAAGCGCCACTGGTATCCCACGAAATGGATTCATTGTTGATGCAATTGGCGCGAGAGAACATGCTCATGTGCCAGACGGGAACCTCTGTCGTCGCGTCATATGCCGCGGCAGTCGCGCAGGCAAGTCCAAGCCCCGGAAGCCAAGTGAAAGTGAATAGTGTGCGCAACTTCATTCGAACGTTTCCGTAGCAGAACGCCGCGTTACATTGAGATCGCCGCGGCCTGCGGGTTCATCCCGACAGACGAGAAACCCCGCCCTGATAGAAATCAAGTCCCGCTTTGCGTAGGCCTTGCTTGAAGAGATTACCGGGGAGATAACGACTCACACCCGATCCTGGGGGCATATGTCAGACCATCACTCAGATCGGCTGGCGCCGTCCGAACGCCACGCCCGATTCGCATGACGCAAACCAGCCCTGCCCGCGCCAATAAAAAACGCGCTCCACAAGGAGCGCGCTTTGCATTGGACCGCCGACATTCAGGCGGCGCTGGCGTCATTCCGCCTTGATGTTGCCTTCCTTGATGATGCGGGCGTTGTTGGCGAACTCGGCCTGCACCTGCTTGGCGAAGGCGTCGCCGGACGCGGTGCCCGGCTGCAAGTAGGACTTGGCCAGCAGGTCCTTGAACTCGGCGCTGGCCACGGCCTTGGCCAGCGCGGCCTGCAGCGGACCCGACACCGCCGGCGGCAGGTTGGCCGGCGCGAAGATGCCGAAGTTCGAGTAGTACTGCGCCTGCGGCAGCTTCAGTTCGGCCATGGTGGGCACGTCGGGCCAGGCGGCCAGGCGCTCGGGCGCCATCACCGCCAGCGGCTTGAGCGCGCCGTTGGCCACGTGCGGCAGCACCACGTCGGTGTTGACCACCAGCAGCTCGATCACGCCGCCCAGGCCGTCGGTCAGCGCCTGGCTGTTGCCGCGATAGGGCACGTGCAGCATCCTGGTGCCGGTCTGCGTGGTCAGCGCCGCCATGCCGATGTGGGCCACGGTGCCCTGACCCGGCGTGCCGTAGCGCACGCCGTCCGGGTGCGACTTGGCGTAATCGATCAGGCCGGCGAAGTCCTTCACCGGCAGCGCCTTGGTGGCGACGATGGCCACGGGCGCCACGGCCACGCTGGCCACCGGCGTCAGGTCCTTCATCGGGTCGTAGTTGGTCTTGGCCAGATGCGGGAAGATGGTCAGCGGGCTGGTGGAGGCCAGCAGCAGCGTGGTGCCGTCGGGCTGGGCGCGCGCCACGAAGTCGGTGCCGACCGAGGCGCCCGCGCCGGGCTTGTTTTCGACGATGACGGTGGCGTTGGCCTCCTTGCGCAGCGCGTCGCCCAGGCGGCGCCCGATCGCGTCGGCGCTGCCGCCGGCGGTGTAGGGCACGACCAGGGTGATGGGCTTGGCGGGCCAGCCTTGCGCCAGCGCGGCGCCGCCCGTCATGATCGCCAGGGCCGCCCCCGCGGCCGTGAACAACATCTTCTTTTTCATAGCTTCCTTGTGGTGTTGCGTAGCACTGCGTGAGGTAATGCGTGAAACGGGTAAGGCAAAAGGAAAACTCGTCGTGGCGACGGACGGTCTGGCCGCGCGATCAGCCGGCCAGGTAACGCTGCGTCAGGCGCACCCAATAGCTCGCGCCCGGCGCGATCAGGGCGTCGTTGAAGTCGTAGCTGGTGTTGTGCAGCATGCACGGGCCCAGGCCATGGCCGGCCATGCGGTGGTCGCCATCGCCGTTGCCCAGGAACACGTAGCAGCCGGGCTTGGCCTGCAACAGAAAGGCGAAGTCCTCCGAGGCCATCACCGGCTCGATCACGCGGGCGTGGTCGGGGCCGGCCACTTCGCGCATGACCTGCATGCAGAACTCGGTCTCGGCGGGGGTGTTGATCAGCGCCGGGTAGCGGCGCTCGAAGTAGACCTCGGCCTCGCAGCCGTGGGCGGCGGCGATGCTGCCGGCGATCTCGTGCATGCGGCGCTCGATCAGGTCGACCACGTCGGTGCTGTAGGCCCGCACCGAGCCGCCCAGCCAGGCGCTGCCCGGGATCACGTTGATGACGCTGCCGCCGGCCTGCACCTGGGTGATGGA
>NZ_JBLZXF010000083.1:0-4634 GCF_050285585.1 Achromobacter sp.
CAAAGTGGGGACAGTGTGAATGTGCAACAGCTTGTAGAGCTGCGAGTGCAGCCAGCCGGCCTTCTCGTTCAGCAAGGCGGTCGCGGCCTCGGGCTCGGCGCCCAAGACCGTGAAATACACCTTCGCGTGCGCGTAGTCGGTCGACAGTTCCACACCAGAGAGCGTGATCAATCCAGCGCGGGTCGTGTCGATCTCGCGCTGGATGATCCCGGCCAGATCCTTCTGGATCTGGTCGGCCAGCCGCAGATTGCGGCCGGGAATGGCTTTGGACTTGTGACGGCTCATTAGAAATAATGCCTCGCGACGCCTTACAGCGTACGCGCGATTTCCTTGATTTCAAAGACTTCCAGCTGGTCGCCCACCTGGATGTCGTTGTTGCCGCGCAGCGTAAGACCGCAGTCGAAGCCCGACTTGACTTCCTTGACGTCGTCCTTGAAGCGGCGCAGCGAATCGAGCTGGCCGGTCCAGTGGACCACGTTGTTGCGCAGCAGGCGGACCTGCGAGTCGCGACGCACCAGGCCGTCGAGCACCATGCAGCCGGCGATGTTGCCGATGCGCGAAATGCTGTAGACCTCGCGGATCTCGACCAGGCCGATGACCTCTTCCTTCTTCTCGGGAGCCAGCATGCCCGACATGGCCGCCTTCACCTCGTCCACGGCGTCGTAGATGATGTTGTAGTAGCGCACGTCGATGCCGTTGGTCTCGGCCAGTTTCTTGGCGCTGGCTTCGGCGCGGACGTTGAAGCCGATCACCACGGCGTTCGAGGCGATCGCCAGGTTGATGTCGCTTTCCGAGATGCCGCCCACCGCGGCGTGCACGACCTGCACGCGCACTTCGTCGGTCGACAGCTTGGTCAGCGACTGCACCAGCGCTTCCTGCGAGCCCTGGACGTCCGTCTTCACGATCAGCGCCAGGGTCTGCGTGCCTTCGCCCAGGTTGTCGAACATGGATTCCAGCTTGGCGGCCTGCTGGCGGGCCAGCTTGACGTCGCGGAACTTGCCTTGGCGGAACAGCGCGATTTCGCGCGCCTTGCGCTCGTCGGACAGCACCATCAGTTCGTCGCCGGCGGCCGGCACTTCGGTCAGGCCCTGGATTTCCACGGGGATCGACGGGCCGGCTTCCTGGATGGGCTTGCCGTTCTCGTCCAGCATGGCGCGCACGCGGCCGAAGCTCGCGCCGGCCAGCACCACGTCGCCGCGATGCAGGGTGCCGCTTTGCACCAGGATGGTCGCGACCGGGCCGCGGCCCTTGTCGAGGCGGGCTTCGATCACCAGGCCCTTGGCGGGCGCGTCGACCGGCGCCTTCAGCTCCAGCACTTCCGCCTGCAGCAGCACGTTCTCGAGCAGGTCGTCGATGCCCTCGCCGGTCTTGGCCGACACGGACACGAAGGGAACGTCGCCGCCGTATTCTTCCGGCACCACTTCCTCGGCGACCAGCTCCTGCTTGACGCGGTCGGGGTTGGCGGTGGGCTTGTCGATCTTGGTCATCGCCACGACCATGGGAACGCCTGCGGCCTTCGCGTGGTGGATGGCTTCGCGCGTCTGCGGCATCACGCCGTCGTCGGCCGCGCAGACCAGGATGACGATGTCGGTGGCCTTGGCGCCGCGGGCACGCATGGCGGTGAACGCCTCGTGGCCCGGGGTGTCCAGGAACGTGACCATGCCGCGCTCGGTCTGGACGTGGTAGGCGCCGATGTGCTGCGTAATACCGCCGGCTTCGCCCGCGGCGACCTTGGCGCGGCGGATGTAGTCCAGCAGCGAGGTCTTGCCGTGGTCGACGTGGCCCATGACGGTAACGACCGGGGCGCGCGGCAACATCTCGGCTTCGGTGCCGGCGGCCGATTCGTCCAGGAAGGCTTCCGGGTCATCCAGCTTGGCGGCGATGGCGACGTGGCCCAGTTCTTCGACCACGATCATGGCCGTTTCCTGGTCCAGGACCTGGTTGATGGTGACCATCTGGCCCAGCTTCATCAATTGCTTGATGACTTCGGCGGCCTTGACGGACATCTTGTGCGCCAGGTCGGCCACGCTGATGGTTTCCGGCACGTGGACTTCACGCGCGATGAATTCCTGCGGCGCCGGCTCGTTGCGGCGGTCGTTCTGCTGGTTGCGGCCGCCTCGGCCGCCTCCCTTGCCCCCCTTGCCGCCGGCGCGCCAGCCGTCGCGGCTGGCCGGCGCGGCAGCCTTGTCCGCGGGCTTCTTGCGCGAGGCGTCGTCGGACCAGGTCGAGGCGACTTCGGCCGTCTTGATGGTCTTCTTGTTGCCGGGAGCGGCGGGCTTGGCGTCCTTCTTGGCGCCCGGCGCCGCGCCGGGCTTGCCGGCCGGCTTGTGCAGCGTGCCCGAGATCGGCGCGGCGGCGGGCGCCTCCGGCTCGGGCGCGCGCAGCACCTTGCGCGGACGATTCAGCATCTCGCGCAGGGCGGCGGCTTCGGCCTCGGCGGCGCGGCGGGCCTCATCGCGGGCCGTCGACGTGGCGGAGGCGGCAAGCGGCGGCGCCGCGCGGCGGTTGTCGGCGCGGTTGCCAGCCTTGGCGGCGGGTGCGGCCGGCTGAGGCGCGGCGGCCTTGACGGGTTCGGACTTCGCCGCAGGCTGCTGGGCCTGGGCGGCAGGCGCGGCGGCCTGGGAGGACGATGTTTCGGACTTATTGGCTAGCACAACGGGTTCCGGCTTGGCTTCTTCAGCCTTGGGCTCGGTGGATTCGGTCTTGACTTCGGGCTTGGCCTCTTGGGCCACGGGCTCGGCAGGAGCAGGCGCCGGCGTCGGTTCGGGTTCAGGCTGGGCCTGGACCTCGGCGGGTTTCGCCTCGACGGGGGCGGGCACTTCGGCCGCGACGGATTCAACAGGCGCGGGCGCTTCGACCGGCGCGGGCGCTTCTACAGCAGCGGGCTCTTCCGCCTTCGCGGGGGCCGTAGCCTCCGCCTGGACGGCGGGCGCGGCCTCGCGAGGTTCGGCCGCGGCGGGAGCCTCGGGTGCAGCCGGCGCGGACACCTGCTGCGCCTCTTCGACGGAGGCTTCATCTTCGGCGCGCGCGGACGCGGCCTGTTCCAGGGCGATTTCGGAGGGATCACGCTTGACGAACACGCGCTTCTTGCGCACTTCGACCTGGATCGTGCGCGAGCGGCCGGTGGCATCCGCCTGCCGGATCTCGGACGTCTGGCGACGCGTCAGGGTGATCTTCTTGCCTTCGGTCGCGCCGTGGGCGCGGCGCAGCGATTCGAGCAATTTCGCCTTGTCGCTGTCGGTGACGGCATCGTCCACCGATTTGAGGTCAACGCCGGCCGAGCGCAGCTGATCCAGCAGCACATTGGCAGGCATTTTCAGCTCGGTAGCGAACTGGGCGACGGTGTTACTCGACATTAGGCTCTCTCTTCCCTATATGCAGCTATTACAAACAACGTGAACTTGCGGAAGGATGGAACGCATCCATCCGCCGCAGACCCGTGTCCTTGGTTATTCTTCGTCGAACCAATGGGCGCGGGCACGCATGATGAGGTCGCTGGCGTCCTGCTCGGTCAAGCCGGCGATTTCCGCCAGTTCGTCCGTTGCCAATTCCGCCAGATCGTCACGCGTATGCACTTGGCGCTCGGCCAGCTTGGCGGCCAGTTCCGGCGTCATGCCTTCGAGTTCAAGCAAATCCTGTGCGGTCTCAAGGCGCTCTTCCTGGGCAATCGCCTCGGTCAGCAGCGCATTGCGGGCACGGGCACGCAACTCATTGATGGTGTCTTCGTCAAAAGCCTCGATTTCCAGCAATTCCTGCATGGGAACGTAGGCGATTTCCTCGATACCGGTGAACCCCTCGTCGATCAGGATGTCGGCGACCTCCTCGTCGACGTCCAGTTTGCTCATGAACGTGGCGCGCAGGCCCGAACGCTCGACTTCCTGGCGGTTCAGGCTTTCTTCCGGCGTCATGATGTTGATCTGCCAGCCGGTCAGCTCGGACGCCAGGCGGACGTTCTGACCCTTGGCGCCGATGGCCTTGGGCAGGTTTTCCTCGTCCACCACGACGTCCATCGCGTGCTTGTCTTCGTCGACGACGATGGATTCGACGTTGGCCGGCGCCAGGGCGCCGATGACGAACTGCGCAGGGTCTTCCGACCACAGCACGATGTCGACCTGCTCGCCGCCCAGCTCGTTGCGCACCGCGGTCACGCGCGAACCGCGCATGCCCACGCACGTGCCGATCGGATCGATACGCTTATCGTAAGCCACCACGGCGATCTTCGCACGCACGCCGGCGTCGCGGGCAGCCGCCTTGATCTCCAGCAGGCCCTGCTCGATCTCGGGGACTTCGTTCTCGAACAGCTGGCGGATGAACTCGGGCGAGGTGCGCGACAGGATCACCTGCTGGCCGCGCGCGGCGTGGTCGACACGCAACACAAAGGCGCGCACGCGGTCGGCCACTCGGAGGTTTTCCTTCGGGATCATCTCGGAGCGCGGCAGGCGCGCTTCGATCTTGCCGGTTTCGATGATGGCGTCGCCCTTGTCCATGCGCTTGATCGTGCCGGACACGATGGTTTCGCCACGTTCAAGGAAATCGTTCAGCACCTGTTCGCGTTCCGCGTCGCGGATCTTCTGCAGGATGGCCTGCTTGGCCGCCTGCGCGCCGATGCGGCCGAACTCGATGGGTTCGAGCGG
>NZ_JBLZXF010000084.1:0-4304 GCF_050285585.1 Achromobacter sp.
ACGCCGCGCGGCGTGGCCTTGCAGGAAAAGGCGCTGACCGACGCGGACGGCTCGGCCTTCCTGTCGGGCGGCGTGGTCGAAGGCTGGCTGGCCAAGAACCTGCGCGGCGACGCGACCGACGGCCTGGGCGCCTGGACCAAGGAAGACATCACGACCTTCCTGAAGTCCGGCCGCAACGGTCATTCGGCGGCGTTCGGCGGCATGGCGCAAGTGGTCGAGGAAAGCACGCAGCACCTGACCGACGACGACCTGAATGCCATCGCGGTGTACCTGAAGAGTCTGCCGCCGGTGAACAAGGACGCCACCAAGCCGCTGGCCTATGACGAGTCCGTGGCGAATGCGCTGCGCACCGGCAAGGACAAGAGCGACGGCGCCATGGCCTTCCTGAACAACTGCGCGGCTTGCCATCGCAGCACGGGCAAGGGCTACACCGAGACGTTCCCGCAGCTCGCGCTGAGCTCGACGGTCAACTCGGCTGATCCGGCGTCGTTGATCCACATCGTGCTCAAGGGCGCCCAGATGCCGGGCACGGCGTCGGCCCCCACCGCGTACGCGATGCCGGGCTTCGACTGGCGCATGACCGACAAGGAAGTCGCCGACGTGGTGAGCTTCGTTCGGTCGAGCTGGGGCAACAAGGGCGCGGCAGTCAGCGCGTCCGACGTGGCCAAGGTGCGCAAGGACATCGGCGCCGCGCCGCAGCCGGTGCGCGCGCAGTGATGTGACGATGTCGTGATCGACTCCCGCCGGGGTATGGGCGGGAGGCAAACGGCGCCGGACAGCCTGAGGCTTTCCGGCGCCGTTTTTCATGCGCGCTTTTCATGCAATGCGGGATGCGGGTTTGACAAGCCGCAAGCATCGGAGCAAGCTGCGCAACATGTCTCGGACCCGCGCGCCTTCCGCCCTGATTATTGCCACCATCGGTTTGATGGTGGGTTAGCGCGTTTACCGGACATCGCTACACAAACCCGCCAAGAGGCGGGTTTGTCGTTTCCGCCTCCTGGTTTTTCTTCTGACAGGAGCTTTCCATGCCTTCCCCTGCAACCGTCCACGACACTGCCGAACCCATGCTGCATTTCCTGTGCGGCAAGATCGGCGCGGGCAAATCCACGCTGGCCGCCCGATTGGCGGCGCAGCCCCGGACCCTGCTGCTTAGTGAAGACCGCTGGCTGGCGGCGCTGTATCCGGGAGAAATCGTGGACGTGACGGACTACGGGCGCTGCGCCAGCCGCCTGCGCAACGCCATGGGCAGCCATGTCGTGGCGCTGGTGGCGGCGGGGCTGTCGGTGGTGCTGGACTTTCCGGCCAACACGCGCCGCAGCCGCGAGTGGCTGCGCGGCGTGGCCCAGGGGGCCGGATGCGCCCACACGCTGCATTATCTGGACGTGCCCGACACGGTCTGCAAGGCTCGGCTGCGCGTGCGCAATGCATCGGGCGAGCACCCCTTTACCACCAGCGAGGCCGAGTACGACGCCATCACGGCGTATTTCGTGGAGCCGGATGAGGCAGAGGGGCTGACCATCGTGCGTCACGCTTGGACAGAATCCGGACAGGCCGGCCTGCTATGATTACTGGATAAATAAACAGTCCACCCGGCTGCCGCCGATGTTGCCCCCGCACCGTTACTACTATCTGCACAATTTCCAGCGCGCGCTGGCGTGGGTCTCGGACCGCTACGCCGACCTGCTGGACGAAGACGATTGCCGCTTTCTGGCGGATTTCGCGGCGTTGCCGCAGGCGTCGCAGGCGTTGATGGTGCGCATGCTGATGCGGCGCGGCCCGTGGTTTCGTGCCAGCCGGCTGGTGTACGAAGAGATCCCGGCCGTCCAAGAAGCGGCCGCGGCGCTGGAAGCGCTGGGGTGGCTGGACACGCGGGCGCCGATGTCGCTGAATGAACTGTTTGCGCTATTGACCAAGCCCGAGCTGTGCCGCGTGTTCGCATCGCAGGCGGCAGCCAAGCCGGGCGCGCGCAAGGCCGACATGCTGGAGACGCTGCGGGCAGAATTGCCCGACGCCCGGCCGTTCTGCGGCTGGGCGCCCGATTTCGTGGAAGCCGTCTGGCGCGTGATGGTGGCGGACCGCTGCGAACGGCTGCGCCTCATGTTCTTCGGCAATCTGCATCAGGATTGGTCGGAATTCGTGCTGGCAGACCTGGGCGTGTTCCAGTACGAGACGGTGCCGTTCGATGCGGCGTCGCGGGCATTCCAGACGCGGGCGGACGTGGACTGCTATCTGGCGCTGCACGCGTGCCGCCGGGCGCTGGACGAGGGCGCGGCCGTGGACGACCTGCTGCGCGCGGCACAGGCGTGCGTCAGCGGCAACGCCTGGTTGGAAAAGCGCCGCGCCAAGGTGTTGTTGCGTATTGGACAAGCCTGCGAACGCGCGCAGGACTGGGACGCCGCCCAGCGCGTGTACGCGGCCTGTGGCTATCCGGGCGCGCGGCATCGGCGCATCCGGGTGTATGAACGGATGCAGCGGTTCGAGGACGCGATGGCGCTGGCCTTGACGGCCGCCGACGCGCCCGAAAGCGAAGAAGAGTCCCAACGCGTGGCGCGCATGATGCCGCGGTTGCGGCGCGGGCTGGGGCAGGGCGCGGCGGCACGTGCGGCGGCGCCCATCCTGCCCCGCACGGAACTGGCGCTGGCCCGCCCGGCGCAACCGTCCGCGGTGGAATACGTAACGCGCGATCACCTGCATCACGATGACGCGCCGGTGCATTACGTCGAAAACGCGCTGATCAATTCGCTGTTCGGGTTGCTGTGCTGGCCGGCCGTGTTTGCGCCGCTGCCGGGCGCGTTCTTTCATCCGTTCCAACGGGGGCCCGCCGACTTGGACGCGCCGGATTTTCACGCGCGGCGGCAGGCGCACTTCGATGCCTGCCTGGCGCAACTGGATACGCCCGCCTATCGCGACGTCATCCTGCAACGGTACGCCGACAAGGCGGGCTTGCAGTCGCCGTTTGTGTTCTGGGGCGCCTTGTCCGACACGTTGCTGGCGCAGGCGCTGGACTGCCTGCCGGCCGCGCATCTGAAGCTCTTCTTTACGCGACTGCTGCGCGACGTGAAGGGCAACCGGACCGGCCTGCCGGATCTGGTGCGCTTCTGGCCCGCCGAGCGCCGCTATGAATTGATCGAGGTGAAGGGGCCGGGCGACAAGCTGCAGGACAACCAGATCCGCTGGCTGCAGTATTGCGTGGCGCACGGGATGCCGGTGCGCGTGTGCCACGTGAGCTGGTTGCAGGAGGCTGCATGAGTTACGCGGTGGCGGTGCGGGCGTTGTGCGAGTTCACGGCACGGGCCGGTGATCTGGACCTGCGTTTCACGCCCGCGCCCAGCGGCCTGGAAGGCATGGCCGGGCACGCGATGGTGACAGGGCGGCGCGGGCCGGATTACGAAACCGAAGTCTCGTTGTCCGGCGTGTTTGGCGACCTGCTGGTGCGCGGGCGTGCCGACGGCTACGACCCGGCGGCCAACCAGCTCGAAGAGATCAAGACCTACCGCGGCCAGTTCGACAGCGTGCGCGAGAATCATCGCGTGGTGCATTGGGCGCAGGCTAAGGTGTACGGCCATCTGCTGTGCCAGGCACGCAGCCTGGCGAACGTGCGGGTGGCGCTGGTCTACTACAACGTGGCGACCGAGGAAGAGACCATGCTGGTGGAAACGCACGAGGCCGCGGATCTGGCTGCGTTCTTCCAACTGCAATGCGAGCGCTTTCTTGCGTGGGCCAAGGCGGAATTGGCGCACCGCCAGGCGCGCGACGCGGCGCTTGAGACGCTGGCGTTTCCGCATGGGGAGTTTCGTGCGGGCCAGCGCGATCTGGCGGTGGCCGTGTACCGCACGGCCCGCGATGGCCGCTGCCTGATGGCACAGGCTCCCACCGGCATCGGCAAGACGTTGGGCACGATTTTTCCGCTGCTCAAGGCCAGTCCGGGCACGGGCCTGGACAAGGTGTTTTTCCTGGCGGCAAAGGGGCCGGGGCGCGGGTTGGCGGTAGAGGCCCTGGAAACCATCAATGCGCAGCCCGCCAAGCCTGGCTTGCGGATCCTGGATCTGCAGGCGCGAGATAAAAGCTGCGTGCATCCGGACCTGGCCTGCCATGGCGATTCCTGCCCGCTGGCGCGCGGCTTCTACGACCGCCTGCCACAGGCCCGCGCCGCGGCGCTGGAACACACGCGGCTGGACGCACCCACCGTGCGCGCCACCGCCCTGGAACACGATGTGTGTCCGTACTACCTGTCGCAGGAGCTGATCCGCTGGAGCGACGTGGTGGTGGGCGACTACAACTATTACTACGACGCCACGGCCATG
>NZ_JBLZXF010000085.1:0-4289 GCF_050285585.1 Achromobacter sp.
AACGGCCCCACCACGTGCTCCATCAGGCTGTCGATGAAGCCTTCGCTGATCATCAGGTGGACGTTGCCGCGCTGCATCCCGCGCCATTCCTGCAGGCGCGCGTTCAGGTGTTCCTGCTGCGCGCGGCAGCCCCGGTAGTACTCCAGCAGCATCTCGGCCGCCTCGGTGGGCGCCAGGCCGCGCGAGCGGCGTTCGAACAGCTGCACGCCCAGTTCCTTTTCCAGCAGCTGGATCTGCCGGCTGATGACGGACGGGGCCGTGTCGAGCTTGTCGGCCGCGCCCCGTATCGAGCCGCAAGCCACGACCTCGTGGAAGTATCTCAGGCGGACCTGGCTGATTTCCTGCATATCCCTGTGTTCCCCAGGCGCGGACGCACCGGCCGTTGATTGCCCCTGCGTTGCCCGCAAGGCAACGATAATTTATCACCTTGGTCATTGTTTCGAACGCGTCCTCTTCCAATAATGGCGGCGCCGGGAGCAAAAGACTTCCGGCTTCATTCCCAGCCATCGCGGGCGCAGACCCGCGCAGGAGACATGCAATGCCGCACCCGACCACGCCGGGCGCCGACCCGCGCCTGGCCCCCCTGTATCGCAAGATCACATGGCGCCTGCTGCCGTTCTTGCTGCTCTGCTACGTTTTCGCCTACCTGGACCGCATCAACATCGGCTTCGCCAAGCTGCAGATGCAGCAGGACGTCGGCATCTCCGATGCGGTCTATGGCCTGGGCGCGGGCATCTTCTTCCTGGGCTATGTCATGTTCGAAGTGCCCAGCAACCTGCTGCTGACGCGCATCGGCGCGCGCCGCACCATCAGCCGCATCATGGTCCTGTGGGGCCTGACCTCGGCCTCGATGCTGTTCGTGCAGGGGGAATGGAGCTTCTACGCGCTGCGCTTCATGCTCGGCGTGTTCGAGGCCGGCTTCGCGCCCGGCATGATCTTCTACCTGACCTACTGGTACTCGCAGTCGCGCATGGCGGGCGTCATGGCGGTGGTCATGCTGGCCGGGCCCATCGGCGGCATCGTGGGCGGCCCCATGTCGGCCTGGATCATGACCGCTTTCTCGGGCGCGCACGGTCTGCACGGCTGGCAATGGATGTTCCTCCTGGAAGGCCTGCCCTGTGTGCTGCTCGGGGTGGCGGCCTACCGCTACCTGGACGACAAGCCCGCCGAAGCGCGCTGGCTCAGCGCCGGGGAAAAGGCGCTGCTGGCGGCCGACCTGGAATCGCGCGGCGCGCAGCAGAAACATTCTTTCGCGCAGGTGCTGCGCGACCCGGTCATCTACGGCATGGCGCTCACGTACTTCTGCCTGATCTGCGGCATCTATGCCGTGAGCTTCTGGCTGCCCACCCTGCTCAAGCTGGCGGGCGTGCAGGACACGATGGAAATCGGCCTGTACTCGGCCATCCCCTATGCGGCGGCGGCCCTTTTCATGTTGTGGCTCGCGCGCAGCTCGGACCGGCTGCAGGAACGGCGCTGGCATACGCTGGCCCCGGCGCTGATGGCCGGCCTGTCGCTGTGCGTGGCCACGGCCGCGCCGACGCAATTCGCGCTTTCCCTGACCGCGATCACGCTGGCCACGGGGTTCATGTGGGCCGCGTACACGGTATTCTGGGCGATCCCTTCGCAATACCTGAAGGGAGAGGCGGCCGCCGGCGGCATCGCCCTCATCAACAGCATCGGCCTGCTGGGCGGATTCCTCAGTCCATCGATCATCGGGTGGTCCAAGGAAGCGACCGGCTCGCTGGCCGGGGGGCTCTACGTGATCTCCGCCCTGCTGGTGGCCGGAGCCCTGCTCCTGCTGTTGAACCGCCCGCCCCGTTCCGCCCACGCGCGCGCCTGACGTCCAACCCACAGGAAACCCATCATGCACATTCTGGTTGCTGGCTTCCAGCACGAAACCAACACCTTCGCGCCCTCCCTGGCGGGCTACGACAATTTCGTCCGCGGCGAAGGCTTCCCGGCCATGGTGCGCGGCGACGACATGCTGGCGCTGCGCGAGGTCAACATTCCCGCCGGCGGCTTCATCAACGCGGCGCTGGCCCAGGGCCATACCGTGCGCACGGTGATCTGGGCGGGCGCCAGTCCCTCGGCCCACGTCACCCGCGACGCCTACGAGCGCATCGCCGGCGAAATCCTGGACGCGGCCCGCGCCGGCGGCTACGACGCCGTCTACCTGGACCTGCACGGCGCCATGGTCGCCCAGCACCTGGACGACGGAGAAGGCGAACTGCTGGCGCGCATGCGCGAGATCGTCGGGCCCGGCGTGCCGGTGATCGCCAGCCTGGACCTGCACGCCAACGTCACCGCGCAGATGCTGCAGGCCGCCGACGGCCTGGCGGCATTCCGGACCTATCCGCACGTGGATATGGCCGACACGGGGAAACACGCGGCGCGGCTGCTGCAGGCCCGCGCCGCCGCCGGCGGCGCCTGGAGCCGCAGCGAGCGCCGCCTGCCCTTCCTGATCCCGATCAACGGCATGTGCACGATGCTGGAGCCGTCGCGGGGCGTCTATGAGCTGCTGGCCCGGCTGGAACAGACTCCCGGCGTGGCATCGATTTCGTTCGCGCCGGGATTCCCCGCCGCGGACTTCCCCGAATGCGGGCCGGTGGTGTGGGCATACGGCACCGATGCCGCGGCGGTCGAGCGCGTGACCGAAACGCTCTACCAGCGCGTGCTGGAACTGGAGCCGCAGTGGTCGCCCGACTTCCTGGAGCCCGCCGAGGCCGTGCGCCGCGCCCAGGCGCTGGCGGCGGGCGCCTCGCGCCCCGTGGTGATCGCGGACACGCAAGACAACCCGGGCGCGGGCGGCGACGCCAACACCACGGGCATGCTGCGCGCGCTCGTCGAGGCCGATGCGCAGAACGCCGCCCTGGGGCTTTTCTACGATCCCGAGGCCGTGCGCCTGGCCACCGAGGCCGGACTCGGCAACAAGGTGCGGCTGAAACTGGGCGGCCAGTCCGGCGTTGCGGGGGACGCCGCGTTCGAAGGCGAGTTCACGGTGGAAACGCTGTCGCCCGGCAAGCTGCGCTTCGACGGGCCGATGATGAACGGCATGGACGTGGACCTGGGCGCCGTGGCGGGCCTGAGGATCGGCGGGGTGCGGGTGGTGGTCAGCGCCACCAAATCGCAGATGCTGGACCGCAACCTGTTCCGCGTCGGCGGCGTGCAGCCCGAGGAAATGGGGATCCTGGTCGTGAAAAGCTCCGTGCACTTCCGCGCGGACTTCCAGCCGATCGCGCACGAGGTGCTGGTGGCGAAGGCGCCCGGCCCCATGCAGGCCGACCCTGCGGACCTGCCCTGGACCCGTCTGCAGCCGGGCATGCGCATCAAGCCGCTGGGCCGGGCGTTCTCGTACTGAGCCTCCCAGCCGGCGCCGGCCGCCGCGCGGCGGCCGCTATTTCAGCTTGGCCTGCGGGCTGACGAAATCCTCCAGCGTCAGTCCCTTTTCCTTCAGGATCGCTTCCAGCACCGGCTGCAGCCTGCCCAGGCTTTCCTGGACGGTTTCGCGCACGGTGTCGACCACCACCTGCGTGCTGCGCTCGATCTCGATATTGACGAAATCGCCGGCCTGCTTGTCTTCGAAGACCGTCATGCGGCGGGTTTCGGGGATCAGCCAGACCTCGAACCAGCCTTCGGCGCGGTTGACTTCCGACACGGTCAGGCTGGCGCCGTTGATGGCGATGTAGCCCTTGGCGAAGACATACTTGCGGAAATCCGGCGGGATGCCGAAGCGCATCAGGCGGTTGGTGTCGGAGGACTTCACCATCAGGACCTCGGACGTGAAGTCCACGTGGCCGGATAGCGGATGGCCGCCGATCTCGGCGCCGTCCTTCGCCGCGCGCTCGACGTTGGCGCGGTCGCCCTCCTGGTAGCTGCCCAGCGTGGTGATCGCCAGGCTTTGCCGCATGACGTCGAACGTGGCCCGGTTCTCGCCCAGCAGCTCGGTGACGGTCAGGCAGACGCCGTCGGTCGACACGCTGGCGCCCACCGCCAGATCCACGCAGAATCCCGGCGGAAAATCGAGCGTGAACGTGCGCAGGCCGTCGCGATCGGAGATCTTCGCGATCTTCGCGGTGCCTTGGACAATACCTGTGAACATGTGAATCCTGGAAAGCGGGCGCGGCGGCCCCTGCAAGCAAAACATCAACGTTAACCGATATTTTGCCAGGGGCCGCCGCGGCGTCTTCCCGAGCCGGGGCTCAGTGCTTGATGGCGATGGTCTTCAGCGTGGTGAAGCCGTACAGGGCCTCGAAGCCCTTCTCGCGGCCGTAGCCCGATTGGCGCGAACC
>NZ_JBLZXF010000086.1:0-3902 GCF_050285585.1 Achromobacter sp.
GCTTCGACCCGCTGGCGCGCACCACCAAGTTCATGCTGACCGAAGAGGCGCACCACATGTTCGTGGGCGAATCGGGCATCTCGCGCGTCATCCAGCGCACCTGCGAAGTCATGAACCAGCTGAAGACCGACGATCCGGAAAGCGTGCGCGCGGCCGGCGTGATCGACCTGCCCACCATCCAGCGCTACCTGAATTTCCACTACAGCGTCACCATCGACCTGTTCGGCGCGGACCAATCCTCCAACGCGGCCATCTTCTACAGCTCGGGCCTGAAGGGGCGCTACGAAGAAGGCAAGCGCACGGACGACCACCAGTTGAAGAACGACACCTACCGCGTGCTGACGGTGGAAAACGGCAGGCTGGGCGAGGCCGAGGTGCCGATGCTGAACGCCTTGAACGAAGTCCTGCGCGACGACTTCATCCGCGACTCGGTCGCCGGCATCGGGCGCTGGAACAAGGTCATCGAAAAAAGCGGCATCCCGTTCCGGCTGCAAGTGCCGCACAAGGCATTCAACCGCCAGATCGGCACCCTGGCGGGCATCAGGATGTCTCCGGAGGGCGACATTCTTTCCGAATCGCAGTGGCAGGCCAACCGTCACAAGTGGCTGCCCACGCCCGAGGACCGCGCCTTCGTCGCGTCGCTGATGGGGCGTGTGACCGAGCCGGGCAAGTTCGCCAACTGGATCGCGCCGCCCGTCATGGGCATCAACCGCCAGCCGGTGAATTTCGAGTACGTCCGTTTCAACTAAGGCGGGGCGGCGGCCGCGCGGGCGGCCGCCTACCGGAGCATGGGGAAGACCGCGATGAACGCTCCCTTACCAGCAGAAGTCCTGAAGCAGCATGTCATCGATCCCGAGATCTGCATCCGCTGCAACACCTGCGAAGAAACCTGTCCGATCGACGCGATCACCCACGACGCCAACAATTACGTCGTGGATCCGGATATCTGCAACGGCTGCATGGCCTGCGTGCCTCCGTGTCCCACGGGCGCCATCGACAATTGGCGGCTGGTGGCGCGCGCCGAGGCCCATTCCGTGCACGATCAACTGGGCTGGGAGGAGCTGCCCCAGGAGCAGGCGCCGCCCGTAGCGGCCGGGGCGGAGGCGGCCGTGGCCGAGCCCGCCGCGCCGCAGCCCGCCGCCGCGGCGCCGGGCGCGGCGGTGCCGCCCTGGTCCGCAGCCCATCCCTACGTCAACCTGTATACGCACAAGACGCCCATGACGGCCACCGTTGTCGGCAATTACCGGGTCACGGGAACCGATACGGACAGCGACATCCACCATATCGTCCTGGATTTCGGAGAATTGCCCTTTCCCGTGCTGGAGGGGCAGTCCATCGGCATCCTGCCGCCCGGCCTGGACGCCCAGGGCCGGCCGCACCATGCGCGCCAATATTCGCTGGCCAGCCCCCGCGATGGCGAGCGGGCCGGCTACAACAACCTTTCCCTGACGGTCAAGCGGGTTACCGAGGACCACGCCGGCGCGGCCGCCCATGGCGTGTGTTCGAACTACTTGTGCGATCTGGTCAAGAACGACAAGGTGCAGGTGATCGGACCGTTCGGCCATACGTTCCTGATGCCCAACCATCCCGGGGCCAACCTCATCATGATCTGCACGGGAACCGGATCGGCGCCCATGCGCGCCATGACGGAGCGTTGCCGCCGGCGCATCGAATCCGGCGAGAACGGCAAGCTCATGCTGTTCTTCGGCGCGCGCACCGAGCGCGAACTGCCGTATTTCGGCCCATTGATGAAACTTCCCCCCGATTTCATCGACATCAACCTGGCGCTGTCGCGCGAGGCGGGCCAGCCCAAGCGCTATGTCCAGGACCTGATCCGGGACCGCGCCGCCAAGGTGCTCGAATTGCTGGCGGACCGCAATACCTGTATCTATGTCTGCGGCCTGAAGGGCATGGAAACGGGCGTGCTGGACGCATTGCGCGACGTGACGGTGCAATCGGGCCAGGATTGGTCTATCCTGCATGATGCGCTGCGCCGCGAAGGGCGCCTGCACTTCGAGACCTATTGATCCGGAACATCCGATCCGGAAACATGAGCGACGGTCGGCGCGCGGTGGCGCGCCGATCGCATTTGCGGGGGGAAATCCACAATATGAAGTTCGCCGATTTCAAAGACGGCATGCTCATCAAGGCCGGTCCGGTCACCGTGACGGAAGCGGAGATCCTGGAGTTTGCACGCAAGTACGATCCCCAATGGTTCCACACCGATCCCCAGCGCGCCTCCGAGGGCCGGTGGGGCGGGCTCATCGCCAGCGGCTGGCACACCTGCGCGCTGGCCATGCGCATGGCCGTGGAGGCGGCGCTTCACGATTCCGAATCCTTCGGTTCTCCCGGCCTGGGCGAAGTGCGCTGGCGCACCCCCGTGCGCCCCGGCGATACGTTGCGCCTGGAGGCGCGGGTGCAGGGCGTGCGCACATCCTCGTCGCGCCCCGACCTGGGCATCATCACGTGGGCCTGGACGGTCTACAACCAGCACGACGAAGGCGTGCTGGAACTGGACGCGACCAGCCTTTTCGATCTTTCCGGCGAGAACTAGGGCGCAGGGGCGCCTGCCCCCGGAGACCGCCGGGGCGGCCTAGCGCTGCTTGCCCGCCTGCTTCAGGATGGCGTCGGCATCGGGGCCGGCTGCGGCCTTCCACGCGGCCACCGAGTCCGACGCCGCGTCCTTCAGCGCTTTTCGCACCGGCAGGGGCACGGCGGTGTTGATCGCAACGCCATTCTTGCGCATGTTGGCGTAGTTCTGCTGCAGCCGGCCGTCGATCCGCTTCCATTGCTCGGTTTCGGTCTGCGCCGCCGCCTGGTCGATGGCGCGGCGCGTGCGCGCGTCCAGGGCCCGATAGGCCTGCAGGTTCATTGTCGCGATCGAGATGGGCATGGCGTAATTGATCTCGGCGAAGTTGGGCAAGTGTTCCCACAGCTTGCGGCCCGCGCCGCCGTCGCCGGACGACAGCACGGCGTTCACCTCGCCCTTGGCGATCAGCGGCATGGCGTCGGCAAAGGAAATGTTCCGCGCCTGGGCGCCCGCTTTCTGCATCACGCTCTGCGAGGTGGCGTCATAGGTGCGGATGTTCAGGGTCTTCAAGGCCGCGACGCTGTCGATCTTCTGCCTGGACCAGATGCCGGACGCCGGCCACGGCGTGGTGTAGAGCAGTTTCTGCCCATGCGCCGCCAGCAGTTTTTCATAGGCCGGCCGGGCGGCCTTGTTCAGGTTGCGGGCCTTGGACAGCGAGTCCGCGAGGAAGGGCAGGGAGGACACGCCGAACAAGGGGTACTTCGTGGCCAGGGCGCCGGCGAATGCATCGCCCGCGTCCACCTTGCGGGCCTCCACGGCGTCGATCATGTCGCCGGACTTGATGCCCTTGGCGGCGTCGTAGCTGGCGTCGATGAGCACGGCGCCGGCAGTCTTCGCGCGGACCAGCTCGGCGAAGGTGGATACGCCTTGGCCGGGCATGGAGGTGGCCGGGTATTCGGTGGCCATTGTCAAGGTGGTGGCGGCATAGGCGCCATGCGCCATGAATGCGAGGGCGATGCCCGCCATCAGGCGGAGGGATGGGTTGCCTTGCATGCGCGACTCCTGGTCGGTTGGGATAAGCCGGGGTCGGGCACTCGGGACGGCGCGCGGGCGCCCGGGCCTGTGCCTGGCCGATGCCGCAAAGCGTACGGCCTGCGCAAGGCCGCCGCTATCCGGGCTTACGGCAATGCGCGAAGCAGGGCTGGCGCCAGGCAATGAAAAGCCGCCCCTCGGGGCGGCTTTGCCTACTGCCGGGATCGGCGGACGATCAATAGAACGCCTGGATGCCGGTCTGCGCGCGGCCCAGGATCAGGGCGTGCACGTCGTGGGTGCCTTCGTAGGTGTTGACCACTTCCAGGTTCACCAGGTGGCG
>NZ_JBLZXF010000087.1:0-3865 GCF_050285585.1 Achromobacter sp.
CCGGCGGCATCGCCGCCGTCACCGCCAGCCCCTTGCGGTTCTCGGCCTCGCCGGTCGCGTACCGCCGCGCCCCGCCGTTGCTGGGCGAGCACACCGAGGAAGTGCTGCGCGACGTGTTGGGGAAGTCGGCGGAAGCGATAGCCGCGTTCAAGGCGGCCACCGCGAGGGCGGACTAGGACGGCTGGCGCGTCACGGATGCCACTGCGTTCGCACGGGCGCGTGGCGCTGCGCGCCGCCGCTCAGCGCGTATGAGAGGTGGCTGGCCTTCTGGGTGACCAGCGCGGCGAACTTCCGCAGCTTGGCGCGGGGCAGCCGGCCTGCGGGCCCAGACACGCTTAGCGCACCCAGCAGGCGCCAATTGGCGCCGAACACCGGCGCCGACACGCTGGCGATCTCCGGCTCGCGCTCTCCGATCGAAATATAGAAACCGGCGCGGCGGATGCTTTCGTAGGGCTCGCCCCGTTCGCCGGAGAACGCCAGCAGCACGCGTCCCGGGGATCCCTTCTCCAGCGGTAGCACTTCTCCCATCCGGATGTGGTGGCGGATGGCCTTGGGTCCTTCCACCCGCACGAGGCAGGTCCGGATATCGCCTTCGCGCACGAAGAACGACGTGCTCTCGCCGGTCTCGCGCGTGAGTTCACGCAGAGTCGGTTCGATCTCGTTGTTGAGATCGAACGACGCCTGATAGCGCGCTCCCAGCCATCCCGCGGCAGGCCCCAGGCGCCACGCCCCATCGTCTTCACGCTGCACGAGATAGCGCGCGTCGGCCAGCGTGCGCGCAATGCGCAGCGTGGTCGTCTTGTGCATGCCGGCACGGCGGCTCAATTCCGCCAGCGACACGAACGCATCATCCAACTGGAACGCTTCGAGCAAGCGCATCGCGCGCGCCACCGCAATGACGCCGCCCGACTCGCGCCCGCCTTCGCTATCCGGAGGGGCCTCCGGTTCAGGGGATTGCGTCGATATGACCCGCTTCTTCATGCTGCTCCCGTTTCACGATACGCACCGCGTTTTATCAAACGAAATGACATTGTATAGAGCGGAACGCATTCCTATAGTGGACCCCGCCACCAGATCCGCACGACGACGGACCGGAGCAATAAAACTCTCATAAGACCGGAGACAACCATGAAACTGCTTTCCCAGGCGGCCGCGCTGATTGGCGGCCTTGTGATCGGTGCCAGCGCGCTGGCGCAATCCTTCCCGGACCGCCCCATCCGCCTGATCGTTCCGTTCCCGCCTGGCGGCGGCACCGACATCATCGCCCGCGAGTTGGGCGTCGCCCTGAACAAAACTTCGGGCTGGAACCTGGTGGCCGAAAACCGTCCCGGCGCGGGCGGCAACCTGGGCGTGGAAACCGCCGTGAAATCGGCGCCGGACGGTTACACGCTGGTGCTGGGTCAGACCAGCAACCTGGCCATCAACCCGTCGCTGTACCGCAAGCTCTCCTACGACCCGGCCCGCGATCTCGCCCCCGTCGCGCTGGTAGCCACCGCACCGCTGGTGCTGGTGGTGGCGTCCAATTCCCAATACCGGACCCTGGCCGACGTAATTGCCCAGGCCAAGGCCCGTCCGGGGGAACTGAATTTCGCCTCGCCGGGCAACGGCACCGTCGCGCACCTGACCGCAGAGCTGTTGCAGCAGTCGGCTGGCATCAAGTTGCAGCACATTCCTTACAAGGGCGCCAACCAGGCGCTGAACGATCTATTCGGCGGCCAGGTGCAGCTGTTCATGTCCTCCATTCCGACCGCGCTGGGGCAGATCCGCACCGGCAAGCTGCGGGCCTTGGCGGTCACCTCGGCCAAGCGCGTCGCCGAATTACCCGACGTGCCCACGGTCAGCGAGGCGGGCTACTCGGGCTTTGACGCCAATACGTGGTTCGGTCTGATGGCACCCGCGGGCACGCCGCCGGACGTGATCCGGACCCTGAACGCGGCCGCCAACAAAGCGATGGCGAGCGCCGAGTACCAACAGAAGATCCGCGCCGAAGGCGGTGAAGTCCTGGGCGGCACGCCCGAAGCGTTCAGCGAACGCCTGCACAAGGACCACGCGTTGTGGGCCGGCATCGTGAAGCAATCCGGTGCGCGCATCGACTGAACCCCTTCTCCTTCCTCTCCCGAGATAGCCATCATGAGTGAAAAATCCCTGCCCGCCATCCGCCGCGACATCCAGCGCGTGCGCCCCGAACTGGTCCGGGCAGCCAGCCAGTTCCAGGCCGCGATCCTGGCCGACGTAGGCGGCCGCCGCGGCGCGCTGGGCGGCAGCATCGCCCCGCTATCGCCCCGGATGAAGCTGGCCGGCCCCGCCTTTACGGTGGAACTGCGCCCCGGCGACAACCTGATGTTCCACGCCGCGCTGGCCCTGGCCCAGCCCGGCGACGTCATCGTCGTCGAAGGCAAGGGCGACCGGACGGCCGCGCTGTGCGGCACCATCATGACGACCCAGGCCCAGGCGAGCGGACTGGCCGGCTTCGTGGTCGACGCGGCCGTGCGCGATTCCGACGAAATCATCGAAAGCGGCTTCCCCGTTTTCTCCGTGGGCACCAATCCCAACGGGCCGACCAAGGGCCTGCCCGGCCGTGTCAATTGGCCGGTATCGCTGGCGGGCGTCACCGTGAATCCCGGGGACCTGGTCGTCGGCGACGCCGACGGCGTGGTGGTGGTGCCGCGCGAGAACGTTGCCGACGTCCTCGCGCTGGCCCGGCAGAAAGTGGAGGCCGAGGCGCGCCGCATCGCGGAAATCAAGGAAGGCAAGCTCGGCGCGCCCTGGCTGGCGGACGCGTTGCGGGCGGCGGGCGTCCTGCATGACGGAGAATCGCTATGAATCCCGGCGCCAAATCCGTGGTGCTGGTGACCGGGGCTGACCTGGCGGACGAGGCCGTGAGCGTGCTTCGGGACTATCGCCTGGTCTATGCCGGCGCGCGCCCGACCGAAGACGATCTGCTGACCCTGGTGCGCGAGCACGATCCCGTCGCACTGATCGTGCGCTACGGCAGGATCAGTGCGACGCTGATCGGCGCCGCCCGGTCGCTGCGGGTGATATCCAAGCACGGCAGCGGCATCGACACCATCGACAGCGCGGCGGCCAGCGCGCGCGGCATCGAGGTCAAGTCGGCGGCGGGCGCCAATGCCGCGGCGGTGGCCGAGCATTCCATCGCGCTGCTGCTGGCCTGCGCCAAATCCGTCGTGCCGTTGGACGCCCGCATGCATGCGGGCCACTGGGACAAGGCCACGCACAAGAGCATCGAACTGGCCGGCCGCTGCATCGGGTTGGTAGGACTGGGCGCCATCGGCCTGCGCGTCGCCACGGTAGCGCGCGCTCTGGACATGCGCGTGATCGGCCATGACCCCTATGCCCGCGACATCCCGTCCTGGATCGAAACCGTCAGCCTGCCCCGGCTGTGGGCCGAATCGGACGCGATATCGTTGCATTGCCCGCTGACCGAGTCCAACCGCGAACTGATCAACGCCGCCACGCTGGCGCAGTGCCGCGACGGCATCTTGCTGGTGAATACCGCGCGCGGCGGCCTGATCAACGAGGCCGACCTGCTTGCCGCCGTGCACAGCGGCAAAGTGGCCTGCGCCGGGCTCGACAGCTTCCAGCAAGAGCCACCGCCCGCCGCGCATTGCTTCCAGGGGCAGCATCGGCTGATCCTGAGCCCGCACGTGGGCGGCGTCACGCACGACGCGTATGTGAAGATGGGCGTCGGCGCAGCCCGCAACGTCCTGCAGGTCCTGCAAGCCGGATAGGCTCAAAAAGAAAATGGCCGCTGATTCCAGCGGCCATTTTCAGGTCAGGTCAACCCGTTACGCCACGGCGACGGGAATCTTGCCGATCTTGGCCTGCCATTCCTTGGGTCCGGTCG
>NZ_JBLZXF010000088.1:0-3774 GCF_050285585.1 Achromobacter sp.
CGGGACATGGACGAGTACGAGGTGTTCGCACAGCGGCATTTCTGGGGCGACCCCAACGTCAAGCGCTTTTCCACCCTAATCGTGCTGAACCGGGCCAAGCACGGGTTGGGGGTGCCGGTGGCTACATCGGCTTGAGTCCCAGTTCCTGGATCATCTCCCGGTATTTGGCGATCTGGGCCGCCGCGTAGGCGTCGGCATCCTGCTGGCTCATGGGTTGCAGCAGCAGGCGGCCCTCGGCTTCCATCCGTTGGCGCAGGTCGGGCTGTCCCAGGGCATAGCCCACCGCGCGATGCAGGACGGCCACCTCCGCGGCCGGGGTGTCTTGGCGTACGTAGTAGCCCCCGGCGATCGTATAGACGAAACTCGGAATCGTCTTGCTTTGCGAAATCAGAGGTATCCGAGAAAGCGGCGCGGGCAGCCTGTCGGAGAAACTGGTCAGGATTTTCAACTGCTGCTGTGCCGCCATTCCTTCCATTGCCTGTTGATACGGCAGGACGGCGAAGTCGACCTGGCGCCCGATCAGGTCCTGCAGCGCCGGAGCGCCGCCGCGATAGGGAACATGCAGGAACTCCGCGCCCACGCGTCGCCCCAGGTACTCGGTCATGATGTGATACAGGGAGCCCACGCCGACGCTGGCAAAGGTAAGGGGGCGGGCGCCAGGCCGCTTGGCGTAGGCGATGAATTCATCGACGTCCGACACCGGCAGGTCGGCGCGCGCCAACAGCACGATGGTCGCTTCGCTGATGGGCTGGGTCAGGCGGAAATCCTCGGGCTTGTAATGAGCCGCCGCGTTCAGGAACGGGCTGAGAATGACCTCGTTGGGAGATCCGTGCAGGAAGGTATAGCCATCGGGCGGGCTGCTCAGGACCCGGCGCGCGCCCAGCATGCCGGCCCCGCCGCCCACGTTCTCCACCACGACCTGCTGCTTCAGTGCCTTGGCGATGTGCACGCCGAACTGCCGCGCCGAGGCGTCGCTGGCGCCGCCGGCCGGGTAGGGGACGATCAGGCTCAGCGGCTTCCTGGATGGATAGTCCTCGGCGCGCGCCAACGGCGCGGCGGCGAATGCCGCGAGGAAGAGAGCGGCCACCCGGGCCGGTAGATTCCAACGCATGCTGCATCTCCCTTGTCATGTCTGTTTGAAGGCAGCCGGCCGTCGCGCCGGACTGTGCCGTGCAGTCTAGGCAGTGGCGTTTGCCGGCATCAATGACGGACTGGGGATCGGATCAATGTGAAATCTGCAACGATGGACGGGGCCGGCGCAGGAGAGCGCGGCTCAGGCGCCGAGGGGCTCCAGGGTGGGAAACGTCTTCAGGATATGCAGCAGCATGCTGGCGGTCGCGGGCGGCAGATGGCGGCCCGCCAAGCTGATGACATGGGTGCGGCTGTTGTTCAGGATGGGATTCGCCAAAGGCAGTGAAACCAACTGGCGGAATTGCGGGCCCTTCAGCGGCATCGACAGCGGATTCACGACATAGCCCAGTCCCTGGCTCGCGAATTCCCACAGGATCTTGAAGGAATTGGTCAGCAGCGCGGGGCGGAGCTTGACGTTCTCGTCCAGCTCCGCCGCCTGGATGTGCTGGCGCACGCCGAACGATTCGTCCATAGCGGCCCAGCCGTGAGGAGCGAGGTCCGATAGCCGCAAGGCCCGGCGCGTGCGCGCCAGCGGATGGTCCTTGTGGACATGGACGCGCATCGGCGCGGCGCGCGAATAGTGCGAACGCAGCCGCACGTCGTTCGGCGGCTGGAAGGCTAGCGCGATCTGCGCGCGTTCTTCGACGATGCAGCGCACGGTTTCATTGGTGCCGGCCACGTGGATGCTGTAGGTGATGTCGGGATGCTTGCGCACGAACGACAGCAGGACGGGCTCCAGCAGCATATCCACGAAGCCCTCGCCCAGCGCGAGCTCGACGTGACCCCGCGTAGCGCTCTTCAGGTCGTTGACTTCGGCGTAGAAGGACTCGTTCAGGTTTTGCTGCCGCCGGGCGAACAGGGCCACCAGTCGCCCGGCGTCCGTGGGCACGACTCCCCGGCCACGGCGTTCCAGCAAGGTCAGCCCCGTGTCCGCTTCCAGCCGGGCGACGGCTCGGCTTATCGCGGAGGGGTCGGTTTGCAGGACGTCGGCCGCGGCGCGTAATGAGCCGGTCTCGATGACTTGCAGCAGACATTGCGTCCGCTTGAATTCCAAAACGTTGTCCATCCTTGCATACCCTCGCCGCGGTTTCGGTGCCTGCCTTGGGCGCCGGCAAGCGAACGTTGCAAAAATCGCATCGATAAGGCGTGATTGTTGCTATCGAGTTTGTACCCGCGCTTGTCTATAGTCGGAAGTCGTATTTCCCCGAAGGCCCCATTTATGGAGACATCGCCTCATGGCCACCACCGTATCCCCCATCGGCACGGAATTGCTGCGCAAAATGCGCGACTGGCGCCGCGATATCCACGCGCATCCGGAAACGGCATTCTGCGAATTTCGTACCTCCGATCTGGTCGCGCGGGAGTTGGCGCAGGTGGGGGTGGTGGTGCATCGCGGCCTGGGCGGAACGGGCGTAGTGGGGACGCTGGCGCGGGGTGAGGGGCCGGTGATCGGTCTGCGCGCCGATATGGACGCGCTGGACATGCAGGAGTTGGGCGAGGCGACGCATCGTTCGACGATTGCCGGAAAAATGCACGGGTGCGGCCACGACGGCCATACCGCCATGCTGTTGGGCGCGGCCCACCACCTGGCCGGCGATACGGGGTGGCGGGGCACCTTGCACTTCATTTTCCAGCCCGCGGAAGAGCACGCGGGCGGCGGCCTGGCGATGGTGCGGGACGGCCTGTTCGAAAAATTCCCCTGCGACGCCGTGTATGCGCTGCACAATTCGCCCAACCTGCCGTTCGGCGTGGTGTCGACGCGGGTGGGCACCGTCATGGCCAACTGCGATACCTACGAGATCACCGTGACCGGCAAGGGCTGCCATGCCGCGCAGCCCGAACACGGCGTCGACCCCATCGTGGCGGCGGCGCAGGTCGTGAGCGCGATGCAGACCATCGTCAGTCGGAACGTGAAGGCGACCGATGCGTTGGTGCTGAGCATTACGCAGATCCATGCGGGCGATACCTGGAACGTCGTGCCCAACAGCGTGCTGTTGCGGGGCAGTTGCCGAACGCTGACCGCGGCAACGCGCGATCTGGCGGAGCGCCGGCTGCGCGAGGTGTGTGCGGGCGTGGCCACCACGTCGGGCGCCGCGATCGGGGTGGAGTATTTCCGCGGCTATCCGGCTTGCGTCAATACAGAGGCCGAAGTGCGATTGGCCGCCCGCGCCGCGGCGCGGGTGGTGGGGGCGGAGCAGGTGGATACGGCCTGCGTGCCGCGCATGGGGTCGGAAGATTTCGCCTACATGCTGGAGCAGCGGCCCGGCGCTTATGTGTTCGTGGGAGCCGCCCGCGCGGGCGACAACCCTCCCGTGCATAACCCGTACTACGATTTCAACGACGACATCCTGCCGTTGGGCGCTCGCTACTGGGTCGAGCTCGTGAGAGAAGCCATGCCTGCGTGAGCGGCGCCCATTCCGGCCCCGGGGCAGGCCGAAGGCGCGGCCATTCCGGCGCAATGACGGCATCCGCCGGAACGCGGCGCCGGATCGTGACATCCAACTCCATATGCAAGCGGTATTTCGCGCCATTCCGGCGCACCGGTACGCCTGCATCCATCGTTTTGGGGGGATGAAATGAAAGCGATCCAGACAACATGGTTCTGCGCCCTGGTCCTGGCCGGCGCCAGCGCGTTCGCGCACG
>NZ_JBLZXF010000089.1:0-3643 GCF_050285585.1 Achromobacter sp.
CTTGACGCGCTGTTCGATGCTTTCCATGCAGATCTCCAAATGGGAAAAATCCCGCGAATTATAGCCAAGCGCGGAGTTTTGCGACGCCTGGCCGTGACAAAAATAACACCGCGCACTTGATCTGTCGCCGGAAATGGCGCAGGAAACACGTGTGCGGCGTTTCCGGTTGAACCGCGCGTTGCCTTGCCGGCTGCCCGGCTGCGGCGCGGCGGCCTGGGCCGCCTTCGCGCGGTTCGTGATTTATTGCATGTACATCCCGCCGTTGACGTGCAGGGTGGTGCCGGTAATGTAACCTGCCTGCGGCCCGGACAAAAATGCCACCGCATGCGCGATGTCCGTCGGCGAGCCGAGGCGGCCAAGCGGAATCTGCTGCAACAGCGCCGCGGTCTGGCTTTCGCCCAGGGCCCGCGTCATGTCGGTATCGATGAATCCCGGGGCAACGCAGTTCACGGTGATGTTGCGGCTGCCCAGCTCGCGCGCCAGGGCGCGCGACATGCCGGCCACGCCGGCCTTGGCGGCCGCGTAGTTGGCCTGGCCGGGGTTGCCGCTGGAGCCCACCACCGAGGTCACGTTGATGATGCGTCCCCAACGGGCCTTCATCATGCTGCGCAATACCGCGCGCGACAGGCGGAACACCGATGCCAGGTTGGTATCGATGACGGCCGACCAGTCCTCATCCTTCATGCGCATCGCCAGCGTATCACGCGTGATGCCGGCGTTATTGACGAGGATGTGCGGACCGCCGCCTTCCTTGCCCAGCGCATCGATCAGGGCGTCGCATGCCGCCGCGTCGGTCACGTCCAGCACCACGCCGCGGCCGCCGAACGGGGCCAGCGCTTCGGTGATGGCGGCCGCGCCCGATTCGGACGTGGCGGTGCCGACGACGGTGGCGCCGCGCGCCGCCAGTTCCTGGGCGATGGCGCGGCCAATGCCGCGCGTGGCGCCGGTCACCAGCGCGATCTTGCCTTGCAGTTCGATCGAGGTGTTGTCCATGTTCATGAGTTTCCGTTGACGGCGGCCAGCGCGGCTTCGAGCGAAGCCGGATCGGTAATGGCCATGCCCGTGAGTTCGGGATCGATGCGCTTGGTCAGGCCGGCCAGCACCTTGCCGGGGCCGCACTCGATGACGTGCGTGACGCCTTGCGCCTTCATCGCGCGCAGGGTTTCGACCCAGCGCACAGGATGCCATGCCTGGCGCACCAGCGCATCCCGGATTGCCCCAGGTTCGGCGGGCGAAGCCACATCGACGTTGTTGATGACCTGCAGCTGCGGCGCGGACACCGTCACGCCGGCCAGCGCGCCGGCGAGCACGTCGGCCGCGGGCTTGAGCAGGCTGGAGTGGAACGGCGCGGACACCGGCAGCAGCAGCGCGCGCTTGGCGCCGGCCGCCTTGGCCTGCTCGCAGGCGCGCTCGACGGCGGCCTTGTGGCCCGCGATCACGACCTGGGCAGGCGCGTTGAAGTTCACGGCCTCGACGACCTCGCCCTGGGCAGCGGCTGCGCACGCCGCGCGCACGGCGTCATCGTCCAGGCCCAGGATGGCGGCCATGGCGCCGGTGCCGACCGGCACTGCGGCCTGCATGGCGTCGGCGCGCACGCGCACCAGGCGCACGGCATCTTCGAGCGCAAGCGAACCGGCGGCCGTCAGCGCGGCGTATTCGCCCAGGCTGTGTCCGGCCACGACGTCCGGCTTGCGGCCGCCCGCCGCGCACCACGCCGCGTACATCGCAACGCCGGCGGTCAGCATCGCGGGCTGGGTGTTGGTGGTCAGATTGAGCTGCTCGGCGGGGCCTTGCGCGATCAATGCGCCCAGGTCCTGCCCCAGGGCCTGGGACGCCCGCGCCACGGTATCCGAGACGGCCGCGACGCCAGACCAGGCGTCCAGCATGCCGACAGCTTGAGAACCTTGGCCAGGAAAGACAAAAGCAATTTTCATGGTTGACCGTTTGGATTGATTCAGTGTCTGTGTGGGATGTCGGGCGCGCCAGCCCGGCGGTTGCGGCGCATGCGCCGCCTCCGGCCGAGCCCGCCCTTACATGCGAGCCAGGACCGAGCCCCAGGTGAAGCCGCCGCCCACGCCCTGCATCAGGACCAGTTGGCCTGGCTTGACGCGGCCATCGCGGCGCGCGGCGTCCAGGGCCAGCGGCACGCTTGCCGCGGACGTGTTGGCGTGGCTATCGACGGTGATGACGACTTTCTCGACCGGCACGGACAGCTTGCGCGCCAGGAAATTCAGGATGCGCACGTTGGCCTGGTGCGGGATCAGCCAATCGACTTCGGCCAGGTCTACGCCCGCCTCGGCGCAGGTGTCGCGCGCGGAACGGTCCAGCACAGTGACGGCCTGCTTGAACACGGCCTGTCCGTCCATGCGCAGGAACGGGTCGCCGGTGACGTCGCCGTAGGCCACGTTGCCCGCGGCGTTCAGGATCTTGCCCTGGCTGCCATCGGCATGCAGCTGCGCGGCCATGATGCCCGGCTTGTCGGAAGCCTTCAGCACCACGGCGCCCGCGCCGTCGCCGAACAGCACGCAGGTGCTGCGGTCGTTCCAGTCCAGGATGCGGGAAAAGACTTCGGCGCCGATGACCAGCGCGCAACGGGCGCGGCCCGCGCGGATGAAGCTGTCGGCGGTGGTCATCGCATAGACGAAACCGCTGCACACGGCCTGCACGTCGAACGCCGCGGAACCCTTGGCACCCAGGTTGGCCTGCACGATGCAGGCTGTGCTCGGGAAGACGAAATCCGGCGTGGAGGTGGCGAGGACGATCAGGTCGACCTCGGACGCGTCCACGCCCGCGTCGGCCAGCGCGCGGCGCGAGGCCTCCGTCGCCAGCTGGCTGGTCGTCACGCCGCGCTCGGCCAGATGGCGCTGCCGGATGCCAGTGCGCTCGACAATCCACTCGTCGGAGGTGGCGATGTCGCGCGTCGCCAGTTCCGCTGCCAGATCGTCGTTCGAAACCACGCGTTCCGGCAGGAAGCTGCCGGTGCCCGCGATCACGGAGTATTTCATTGCGGTATCCATCAAGCGGTGTCCCCAGCCACGTTTTGCGTCGGCGCCGAGGAGACGCCGCCGGATTGAACGCGCTTGGTAATCTGAGCGACCGTCTGAGCGGTACGCTCCAGCAGTTTACTCACTACGGCTTCACGGGCGCGCTGCAAGGCGAACCCGTATGCGTAGACGTCCGCGGAGCCGTGGCTCTTGATGACCACGCCGCGCAGGCCCAGCAGCGCGGCGCCGTTGTAGCGCCGGTTGTCGACGCGGGTGCGCAGGCGGTTGAGCACCGGCTTGGCCACCGCGCCGGCCAGCAGCGTGATCAGGTTGCGTTTGAACTCTTCGCGAATGACGCTGGAGAGCATCTTCGCCAGCCCTTCGACGGACTTGAGCACGACATTGCCGACGAAACCGTCGCAAACGACGACGTCGACCGTGCCCTTGAAAATGTCGTTGCCTTCCACGTTGCCGTAGAAATTGAGCGGGCTGCTGCGCAGCAGTTCGGCCGCTTCCTTGACGACTTCGTTGCCCTTGATGACTTCTTCGCCGATATTGAGCAGGCCCACGGAGGGATTCTCGCGATGGTCCACCGCCTGCGACAGCGCGGCGCCCATGATGGCGAATTGCAGAAGGTGCTCGGCCGTGCAGTCCACATT
>NZ_JBLZXF010000090.1:0-3616 GCF_050285585.1 Achromobacter sp.
AACGGCGTATGTAGGATCGTGCGCGGGCAGGCGGCATTTATATAAGCCTTGATTGTTTTTTTATGATGCGTGGGTGTTAACACCTATGCAGGGCTCCTTATTGCCTATGAAATCGTGTTGGTTTTGTGCGTCGTTTCTCTTTGTTGCATTATTGGCACGCATTTTTTAGGATTATGTTGACTTATGAGGGGAACCTAACGATAGTGTCGGCACACGATCACAAGCGTTGCGATTTTCGTTCAGTGCCGTGCCTTTTCCGGCTCAGCGTTATTGTTCTACTGTCCCCTCCTTGATTGATTCGTGACCTCCGGGCATTTGCCCATTATCTCTAGGAAATACAGTATGGAAACCGGCGTCGTTAAGTGGTTCAATTCGGAAAAGGGTTATGGCTTCATCACCCCGGAAGCGGGTGGCAAGGATCTGTTCGCTCACTTCTCCGAAATTCAGGGCTCGGGCTTCAAGTCTCTGGAAGAGAACCAGCGCGTCAGCTTTGTGACGGCCAATGGCCCCAAGGGCCCGCAAGCCACGAAGATCCAGGTCCTGTAAGGTCCTGAGTTTTCGAGAAAAAGCCCCCTCGTGGGGCTTTTTTTATTTTTGCATGACGGTTTTTGGTCCGCCGGTTATTCAATGCGCAATATGGGGTAATCCCTAAACACAGTATTCTTTGGCTATTCGGGCAAGCGGCCATTCAACAGCCGCTGTCATCTTCCGCAGGATAGTGCCGCCATGATTTCATCCTCTTCCATGCCCCACGCCCCGCAGCCCCAGGATGTGGTTTCGTTTTGGCTTGATGCGGGCCCGCAACAGTGGTTCAGCAAGAGCGCCGAGTTCGACGCCCTGTTCCGTCAGCGTTTCGAGGGCGCGCACTTCGCGGCGGCGGCGCGGCAACTGGATGGCTGGCTGGAAGAGCCCGCAGGCGCGCTGGCGTTGATGATCCTGCTGGACCAGTTTCCCCGCAATGCGTACCGGGGCACGGCGCACATGTTCGCCACCGATCCGCTGGCGCAGTACTTTGCCGACCGCGCGATCGCGGCGGGGCATGACCTGGCCGTCGACGCCCGGCTGCGGCAGTTCTTTTATCTGCCGTTCGAGCACGCCGAAAACCTGCCGGCGCAGAATCGCGCCGTCGCCCTGATGGAGCCGCTCGATGCGGACTCGTTGCGCTGGGCGGTCCTGCATCGGGACATCATCAAGCGTTTCGGACGCTTCCCGCATCGCAACGCCGCGCTGGGCAGGCAGACGACCCAGGCCGAGCAGGAGTTCCTCGAATCCGGAGGCTTCGCCGGCTAGGAACGGGGTGCCGGGCATTGGGTATCTTTGTGTATCCACCCATGGCGACTTGAAAATATCGGGCCTGGAGAGGCCCGCCGCCGTGTCCGTCACTAGTCCGCATGCAAGGGGGCGGACGCATATTTGACGATTTTCGAGGTTCGCCAATACACTGGGTTCAGCGAGATTTTCAAGCGACGCGGTCTGCGTTTCTTCTGTCGCCGTCAGTGGTACTGCGGTTGCTTCCTCTCCCATCCTTGATGATCTGGCGCCCCGCGAGCAATCGCTTTTCATAGGTCAAGGACATTCCATGGCAACCGGCATCGTTAAGTGGTTCAACGCCGAGAAGGGGTATGGCTTCATCATGCCCGACGACGGCAGCAAGGATCTTTTCGCTCATTATTCCGAGATCCGCAGCGAAGGCTACAAGTCGCTGCAGGAAAACCAACGCGTCACGTTCGACGTAGGCACGGGGCCGAAGGGCCCCAGCGCAAAGAACATCAAGGTCGCGGCCTGATCTACGCCGGGCAGCGCTGCGGGCCAGCCCGGCGCTCCGCCCATAAAAAAGCCCCCAAGCGCAATGCCTGGGGGTTTTTTTTGGGCAGCTAGCCATGCGCGCCGCAGGGGAGGGCTCCAGCCTTTTCAGTGCTTCGCGTGGCCGGCCGGAGTCGACAGCTTGTCGACCAGCGCGATGCCCAGCGCCGAAAGAATGAACAGGCCGTGGATGATGGTCTGCCACATCACGCCGGCCTCGGAGAAGCGGGCGCTGGGCGTGCCCAGCGTGCCCGCCTCGATGAAGGTGCGCAACAGGTGGATCGACGAGATGCCGATGATGGCCATCGCCAGCTTGACCTTGAGCACGCTGGCGTTCACATGGCTTAGCCATTCGGGCTGGTCGGGATGGCCTTGCAGGCGCAGGCGCGATACGAAGGTTTCGTAGCCGCCCACGATCACCATGACCAGCAGGTTGGAGATCATGACCACGTCGATCAGGCCGAGCACCAGCAGCATGATCTCCATTTCCCCGAAACTGGTGGCATGCGTCAGCAGGTGCCACAGTTCTTTCAGAAACAGCATGACGTAGACGCCTTGCGCAACGATCAGCCCCAGATACAGGGGCAGTTGCAGCCAGCGGGAACTGAAGATCAGCCCGGGCAGCAAGCCCAGGCGGGGAGGGGTGTTGGAGATCATGGTGGGTGCGAGCCGTGTTGTGTGTGCGAAAAAAGCGGGCGCAATTCTATCAACGCCGCGCGGCCGCGGACATCGGTTTTTTTGGGAGGCGCCGTCGCCCTTGGGGCCGCGGCTATCACGATTGCGCGTGTCTTGCCGGGGTTTTGTGTAAGGAAAACTGGCATTTGCGAAACTGTGTGCCGAAACGTTCAGAGCGCATTGGCGATATATAGAATTGCCGCCTCGTTGGCATAGAGCCAGTCAAGAGGAGTTTGTTCCCATGAAGATCCGCTACGCCGTTGCCGCGCTGGCCGTCGCGCTTGCCCCTTATTCCGCCTCGCATGCGTTGGACATCGGAGGGTTGGTGGGCGCCGGCAGCAAGGTCGTCCAGGCCGCCACGTTGAGCGACGCCGAAATCAAGACGCTGTCGGACAAGGCCTGCGCCCAGAGCGACTCGCAAGAGAAGATCGCCGCGCCCGGCAGCAAGTACGACGCCCGCCTGCAGAAGATCGCCAAATCGCTGGGCGGCACGGTGAACGGCCAGAAGGCCAGCTACAAGGTCTACATCACGAAGGACGTCAACGCCTGGGCCATGGCCAATGGCTGCATCCGCGTCTACAGCGGCCTGATGGACATGATGACCGACGACGAAGTGATGGGCGTGGTCGGCCACGAAATCGGCCACGTGGCGCTGGGCCACAGCAAAAAGGCGATGCAGACCGCCTACACGGTTTCCGCCGCGCGCGACGCCGCGGGCGCCGCCGGCGGCGCAACGGTTGCCGCCCTGAGCTCCTCGCAGCTCGGCGACCTGACCGAGAAGTTCATCAATGCGCAGTTCTCGCAGTCGCAGGAAAGCGCTGCCGACGATTACTCCTTCGATCTGCTGCAGTCCAAGAAGCTGAACACCCGCGGCCTCGTGACCGCGTTCCAGAAGCTGGCGGAACTGGACGGCGGCAAGAGCGATATGATGAGCTCGCACCCGTCCTCGGCCAAGCGCGCGCAGCACATCGAAGAGCGCATCGCCAAGGCAAAATAAGGCGGTAACAAGGCGCCGGAAGGCGCTTTTTCTCCCCATCCGGGGCGGAAAACGGGGCGCGAGCATCCGGACTTATCCGGGTGCTCGCGCCTCTTTGCGTCAGGGGTCCGGAAGTTTCCGGTAAAATGGCGCGTTTATCCG
>NZ_JBLZXF010000091.1:0-3616 GCF_050285585.1 Achromobacter sp.
CGTTCCCCGAGCCGCAGAGCCCATCCCATGTCAACCCGCGACCGCCTCAAAACCTGGGCCCGGCGCATCAAGCGCGATGGCCTGACCCTCTGGTTCGCCGGCAAGCGCCCCCGCACGCCGTGGCACGCCAAGGCGCTGGGCCTGTTCGTGGTGGCCTACGCGCTGAGTCCGATCGACCTGATTCCCGATTTCATCCCGGTGCTGGGTTATCTGGATGACGTGCTGTTGCTGCCGGGCCTGATCTGGCTGGCCATCAAGTTGTTGCCGCCCGATGTGCTGCGGGAATGCCGCAACCAGGCGGACGCGTGGATCCAGGCCAAGCGCGAAAAGCCGCGCAGCCGGGTGGGCGCGGTTGTGATCGTGGCGTTGTGGGTGGCGGTGGTGACGGCAGTCGGCTACTGGCTATGGCGCTGACGCGGCACGCGCTTCACTCTTCCAGAAATCCCAGCGTGCGCAACTCCGCGATCGCGCCCAGTTCCTCGTCACGCCGCTTCTTCGGCGCGCCCAGGGATGCGGTCATCAGCATGGCCGGCCGGTCGGATTCGTCGAAGCCGCGCAGCACGCTGTCGGCAACGGGAAACGCCTTGGCGAAGCTCGCATCCAGCGCCTGCTGCCCACGATAGCGCCCGCGCTTGTCCAGGATCACCTGCGTTTGCGGATCGCGCCGGATCAGGTGCAGCGGTATGCTTTCGCAGCGCAGGCCCAGCAGCCTGGCGTTGCTGATGTCCAGCGCCCAGTCGGTTTCGGCATAGAACGTGGCGCGGGCGGTCTCGAACTGCCGAAGGCGATCCGCGTCCGTGCAGAAGGCTTCGGGCGTCAGGTTCAAGTTGATCTTGCCGATCTTGCCCTTCAGCGTGACGCGGCGAAAGAACGCGGCCCACACCAGCAGGATGGGGTTGGTGGACAGGTCTTCGACCACCACGTCCTCGAACACGCACGGCTTGATCTCTGAATTCACGACGCGGCATTGCGACAGCGTCACGTTCCGCACGCGCGACATGCGTTGCGGATACTTGACCATCGACAGGCCGCAATTGTCGAAGGCGCAGTCGTGCAGATGCAGGTCGTGGAAATGCGTGTTGCCCTTGTCCAGGGCCATGCGGAATTGCCGGCCTTCGATCTTCTGCATGGCCGCGCGTCAGTTGCGGCTGGCGGTGGCCAGGCGCAGCGCCAGCGCCAGGAACACCGATCCCAGCACGTATTGCGGCCAGCGCGACACGCGCTGCCGTCCCGCCCAGCGCCGGCTGAGCTGGTGCGCGGCCAGGATGACGGCGCCGTTGATGAACAGGCCGATGACGTTGAGGATGGTGGCCAGCACCAGGATCTGCAGGGCCACCGAGCCGTCCTGCGGGCGCACGAACTGCGGGAACAGCGCCAGCACGAACAGCGCCATCTTGGGGTTGAGCAGGTTGGTCAGCAGGCCTTGCAGGAAGACTTCGCGCACGGGCGAGCGGGCCCGGCCGGCATCGGGCATGTGTGACACGGGGCGCGAGCGGAACGCGCGCACGGCCAGGTACAGCAGGTAGAGCGCGCCGGCGAAGCGGACCACGTCATAGGCCATGGGCACCGCCACGAATAGCTGCGACAGGCCGAAGGCCGCCAGCAGAGCGTGGCAGTAGGTGCCGGCCTGGATGCCGGCCAGCGAGGCGAAGCCGGCGGCCCTGCCCTGCGCGGCGCTGCGCGAGGCGATCAGCAGCATGTCGGGGCCGGGCGTCATGGCCAACGCGACGCAGGCGCCGCCAAAGAGGACGAGGGTGGCGGGGTCGAGCATGGAAGATCCTTCGAGGGATGCGGGCCGGCGAGACGCCGATTATTGAGCCGGCGGGGGCAGGCTGCAACCGGTGTAGAACGTTTGGCAGCTGGCGCCTGCGCCTTTCTCGCAGCTTTCCAGGGCGCGCATGCGGGCCAGTTCCTCGCTGGCGGCGGTGGCGGAATTGACCAGCACGCCGCTGCCTTGGGGCGACGGGCCGTAGGCCACGGCCACGCACTGGTCGTGATAGGTGGTGTTGATGACGCAGCGGGCGCCGCCCTTGGTGGCGCATTGGCCCAGCGCGTCTTTTTCGGCCTTGGCCTTGCTGGCCCGGTCGGCCGAGATGCCGATCGAGCCCGACAGCGCGTCATACGCGACTGCGCCCCAGCGCTCGGCTTCGCGCGATGCGGCGGGGGACGCGGCGCCGGTGGCGGGCGCGATCTCCGCGGGGATCGGCACGCACTGTGGCCCGGGCGTGCCGACGCTGGGGGCGTAGCCGTCGGGGCAGCCTTGTTCGGCTTGCGCCAGGCCGGCGTAGGAGAAATTCAGGGCGGCGAGAAAGGAGGCAATGATCAGGGTACGCATGGGTCGACTCATTCGTTAGGGGGCAGCCCGGGCCTGGCGGTGGCGGCCAGCAAGGACAGGGCATCGTCCAGGGAAAGCACCGTGGTGCGCGACTCGAAGGCGGTCGCGAACAGGTGGTCGTGCACGACCGGGTCGGGGTCGTAGCAACAGTCCTTGACGGTCAGCAGGCGGTAGTCGGCGTCGCTGGCGTGGGCGATGGACGACAGCATGACGCCGGTGGACGCGACGCCCACCATGATCAGGGTGTCGATGCCCTGCCCGTTCTTGTTTCGCGGGCTGACTTCCGGATAGCCCGGGCTGAAATGGATCTTGGCGAAGTGGACGCGCACGCCGGCGCGGCGCGCGGCATCGCACAGTTGTCGCGTGTTGGCCAGCAGCCTGGGCGCGACCGACGGGAACAGATCCATGATGGCGGTCTGGTAGTGCATGACCAGCAAGGCGCTGCGCGCCGGGGTGATGGCCAGGGGCTGGGCGGTCATGGTTCGCTCCGTGAAGAGGTGCTGCATGACCTGTCAGTGTAGCGGCAGTCGCGGGCCGGCGTGCCGCCCGCTGCATCGTTTACTTTTCGGCGTACTTCCTGGCAGCCTCGTCAAAGACGTAGGTAACCGCGTCGGCGGCGCTGAGCTGGCGGGTTTTGCCCGGGCCGGAGATCTCGGTGCCGCTGGGGGTGACGGTCACGCGCGGCATGTCGCTGCCGTGCTGCGTGGAGAAGGTCAGTTTGCCGGTCTTGGCGACGCAGGGCATCACGTCGCCGTCGGCGCAGGCGGCGCTGTTGTCGTCGCCGGTGAGGACGCTGCCGGCGTAGCTCCAGACTTTGTCCTTGAGCTCGTCGCGCGGGCCGGGGTTGAAGACGAACAAGGCATAGCCTTCGAAGCTGGTGCCGTTGTCGAAGCCCTGTGTCGGCACGGCCAGCACCAGTTTGCCGCTGGGCGTGCGGTAGTCGAGCGGTTGGCGGCGGGTGTCGACGGCTTCGGGCCGTTCGTAGGCGCCGAACATGCCGATGGTGTGTTCCATGCCGCGGAATTTCCAGGGGCGCTCGGGGCTGGAGCCAGTCAGGGTGAAGGTGGCTTCGGCCAGGTTGACCTGGGTCTCGGGGCCGGCTTCGTCTTCGCCGGGCTGGCCGTACTTTTCGCGGGTGTCCCAGGCGAAGCCGGTGAAGTACCGCGTGCCGTCCAGTTCGAAGGCGTGGCCGAACCAGTAGGTGGCGACGCTGCCGTTGGCCACTTCGTACGAGTCGGCGCCCTTGCCGTCGATCTGGTAGATGGCGTACATCACCGTGGG
>NZ_JBLZXF010000092.1:0-3601 GCF_050285585.1 Achromobacter sp.
ATCGAACCGCTGACCTCTTGCATGCCATGCAAGCGCTCTCCCAGCTGAGCTATACCCCCGTTCTTCTAATCAACTCCGTTCAGCGTCTGGCGAATTTTCCATCGAATCGGCACGTTTTACGGTGCGTTTTCACTGGATTTTCGTCTTTCGTTGCCGGTTTTGTTTAGTGCCGTTGGCGAAGAAACGAGATTATGCACGAACTGAATTGGGTGTGCAAGTCGCTTTGTGGCAAAAAATAAAAAAGTTGCGAAAAAACGGGGGCGGGAAGGCGCTTGCGGCCGGAGATTGCGCGTTTTTTGCGCAGGGGGAAGCGCTTCCGTTCGGTCGGAGCCCAGACAAATCAAGGACTTGCTGGAATGCTATTGTGATCGGAAATTTTTTTGCGGCCCGACCGGTTTTTGCGCGGCGTTGCAGCCTGCCGGCCGCGGTACACGATGCGGATATCAAGATATGGACGTAGCGCGATGAGCAGCAAAACCTCTTTTCCCACGCGCCCGCTGGGCCGCACCGCAATGGCGATCACCCGTATCGGCCTGGGGGCCTGGGCGATCGGGGGCAACGGCTGGGCAGTGGGCTGGGGGCCGCAGGACGACGCGGATTCCATCGGAGCCATCCGCCGGGCGGTGGAGCGGGGCATCAACTGGATCGACACCGCGGCCGTCTACGGCCTGGGGCATTCCGAGGAGATCGTGCGCCGGGCGCTGGCGCAGATGCCGGCGGCCGAGCGTCCCTACGTCTTCACCAAGTGCGGCCTGACCTGGTCCGCCGATCAGCCCCGGGCCATGCCGCGGCGCACGGGCGCGCCGGCCAGCATCCGGCGGGAAATCGAGGATTCGTTGCGGCGCCTGGGCGTGGAGCGCATCGATCTGTACCAGATGCATTGGCCGGCGGGCGACGGCACGCCGCTGGAGGCGTACTGGCAGGAACTGCTGGACCTGAAGCGCGAAGGCAAGGTGAGGGCGGTGGGCTTGTCCAACCACAATCTCGCGCAAATCCAGGACGCCGAAGCCCTGGGCCACGTCGACACGCTGCAACCGCCGTTTTCCGCCATACAGCGCGCGGCCGGCGCGGACCTCATTCCCTGGTGCGCCCGCAACGGCACCGGCGTCATCGTTTACAGCCCGATGCAGTCCGGCCTGCTGACCGGCCGCTTCAGCGTGGACCGCGCCCGCTCCTTGCCCGAGGACGATTGGCGCGCGCGCAACGCGGAGTTCGCGTCGCCCAATATCGAACGCAATCTGGCGCTGGCCGAGGCTCTCAAGCCGGTTGCGGAACGCCACGGCACGACGGTGGCGGCCGTGGCGGCGGGCTGGACGCTGGCCTGGCCCGGCGTGACGGGCGCCATCGTGGGCGCGCGCAGCGCCGCCCAGGTGGACGGGTTGCTCGGCGCCGCGGAGCTGGAACTGGACAGCGAGGATATGGATGCCATTGCCGAGGCGATCGACCGGACGGGCGCGGGAACGGGGCCCGCGCGGCCGGTCGAGGACGGCGGCGCGCTGCCGGCCAATCTGTTCGCCTGAGGCGCGTCAGCCGCGGCGCGCCTTGCGGCCGCTGCCGACGGCCGCGATCAGGGCCAGCCCGACCAGGGCCAGCGCCGTCTTGTCGCCGAAGCGAGCGTAGGGAGTCAGGCCCGTCATTCCCTGCACCGACACCGGCAGCACGCCGGCTTGCAGCGGCGCGAGTTGCGCCGCCACGCGGCCCTTGGCGTCGATGGCGGCGGTAATGCCGGTGTTGGTCGAGGTCAGCATGGGGCGGGCGGTCTCGATCGTGCGCAGGCGGCCGATCTGCAGGTGCTGGCGCAGCGCCCAGGTGTCTCCGAACCAGCCGAGGTTGCTGACGTTCACGAGGATCGTCGCGCCCGGCTCGCCATTGGGGCCGGGCTGCAGCGCGGGCAGCAGGTCCGGGCCGAACAGGTCTTCATAGCAGATGTTGAACGCGATGTGCTGCCCGCGCACGGCAAACGGCGTCTGGCGCCGCGCGCCGCGGTCGAAGTCGCCAAGCGGGATGTTCAGCATGTCGACGAACCAATGGAAGCCCGGCGGCACGTATTCGCCCCAAGGCACCAGGTGGCGCTTGTCGTAGCGCATGGCGGTGCTGCCCTGAATGAGCTGTTCGAGCGGCGTGTCGCCGTCGAAACCCATGACGCTGTTGGTGTAGCGGTCGCGGCCGTTTACGCGGTCGTGCAGCGGCACGCCCATCGCGATGACGGTATTGCGCTTGGCGGCCACGTTGCGCCAGGTATCCCAGACGCGCGGATCGAGCTGGTCCTGGAAGATGGGCAGCACGGTTTCCGGCAGGATGACCAGTTGCGGCGCGGGCACGCCGGGCGCGGCCGGCATGGCCGTCAGGTCCAGGTGCCGGATCAGGCTTTGCTCCAGCAGGGCGGGGTCGAATTTCTGCGATTGCTCGATATTGCCCTGGACCAGCCTGACGTTCAGCGGATCGCCGGCCGGCGCGGACCAGTCGATGCGCGACAGCGGCCAGCCGGCCGCTGCCAGCGCCAGCGCAATTCCCGCCGCCAGCGCGCGGCGCGAGCCGGGCCCGGTTTTTTTCGAGGGCTGCCACAGGCTGGCGAGCGCGGCGGCGACGAAGGCCGACAGGAATGCCATGCCATGCACGCCCAGCAGCGGCGCCCAGCCCGCGATCGGGCCGTCAACCTGCGCATAGCCGATGTTGAGCCACGGAAAGCCGGTCAGCAGGACGGCGCGCAGCCACTCGAATGCCGCCCACATCGCGGCCCAGGCCAGGGTGCCGGACAGGACGCGGGCAGGGCTCGAATCCGGCGACAGCGGCGCGTAGCGGCGCGCCAGCGCGCTCGCCGTGGCGGGGAACAGCGCCAGGAACGCGGACAGGGCTAGCACCGCGGCCACCGACAGCGGCGCGGACAGATCGCCGTAGCGGTGCAGGCTGATGAAGATCCAGTACAGGCCGAGCGCGTAGGTGGCGAAGCCGAACAGCCAGCCGCGCGCCCATGCCTGCCTGGCCGAGGGCGCGTACAGGGTCGTCCGGGCGGCGATGGCCAGCATCAGGACCTGGGTTGCCGCCAGCGCCCAGCCGGGCAAGGGACCGGGCGAGAAAGTCAGGGCGTGCGCGGCGCCCGCCAGCACCAGGCCGGCCGCGCCGCGCAAGGTACGGCTGCGCGGGGTGCTCGTCATTCTTCGGAGGGAGGCAGGGAGGCTTGGGACGGGGCGTTGCGCCTGACGCGCAGCCAGATGGCGCGGCGCGCGTCGCCGCGGGCCACTTCGAGGCGCAGGCCGTCGAATTCGGCGGTATCGCCGCGGCGCGGAATGCGTCCCAGCTGGCCGCCCATCCAGCCCCCGACGCTATCGTATTCGTCGTCGGGCAGCTGGCAGCCGAAGACGTCGTTGAAGTGCGAGATATCGGTGGCCGCCAGGACGCGCCACTGGTTCTCGCCTTCGGGGAAGATCGAGTCTTCCTCGGTTTCGTCGAATTCGTCTTCGATGTCGCCGACGATCTGTTCCAGCACGTCTTCCATCGTGACCAGGCCGGAAATGCCGCCGTGCTCGTCGATGACGATGGCCTGGTGGTTGCGGCTGGCGCGGAACTCGTGCAGCAGCACGTTCAGGCGCTTGGATTCGGG
>NZ_JBLZXF010000093.1:0-3549 GCF_050285585.1 Achromobacter sp.
GGGTCGCCTCGAAAGGAGCCCGACGGCCAGCCCTGCAACTGGAGCCTGGGCGGCCTGTTCAAGACCCACCGCATGGTCGTGGTCACGCCCGACGGCATCGAGCATCCCCATTTCGAGCTTGCCAGTCCGGAAGAAGCTGCGGCGCATCATGCCGCCCAGGTCCAGCAGCAGGGAGAGGCGTGATGGAACTCAGCGAATACGAGAAAAAGGTTATCGCCGCACTGGCGGGCCCTGGCGCGCTTCTGACCCGAGACGTGGCTGACAGGGTGCGCCCGCGCTTCGGTAGCACCCAACACCAGCACAGCGGCGCCGTCCGCGCCTGGCTGCTGCACCTGGAAAAGCTGGGGCTTGTTCGCCGGCTCGACGCCGAAAAGCCCGTTTGCTGGCAACTCGCCGCTCAGCCCACCACCAAGGAAAGGACATGACCAAGAACAACACCGCCCAGCCCGTGCTGACGGATGACGAAATATTGCACCGCTGGGATGCCTACGTCAGCGAAACCAGCACGACCTATCCGCTGACCGGCGCCGACAAGATCGCATTCGCCCGCGCCATCGAATCCGCCCTGCTGTCCAAGCTGCGCGCCCCTGTAGCCGATGAGCGGCAAGCGCTGGCGCATGTGGCGAACGAATGGGCGGACATGGCATGCAACGCCATGGTTTGGATACGCAATATACAAGACGGGATTTCTACGCCGAAGGAAGCCCTTGTGAGCCTCAAGGCCAACCTGACGCACTGCCGGGAAGTTTCGGCTTGCGCGGGTGTTCCGGCCGCCCTGGCAAGCGCCCCTGTAGCCGGGGAGCGGTGCAAGCGGTGCGGCGGCCCCGGCTGGTATACAAGCCACACGACTGGCTATCCGCATTCGATGCCATGCATTGACTGCAACCCCCAAGGCGTTTCGGCGGAGCGGCTGGAAAAAGACCCGTTCTTGGCTGCGCAGCTTTGGCGCAAACCTGTGGGCTTCGCGGACGCCTACGAGGGTGCCCGCGAGGATCTGGCCATCTGGAAACGGCGCGCCTTGGAAGCCGAGCGCGACTTACGTGCAGAGCGGGAAACGTCGTCCCGCCTCGTTGCCGCCCTGAACGCCGAGAACGGCCCGACGCATATGGGCGAACCTGCGCCCCAGGCCAGCGAGGCGGTGCGCATCCAGTTCCCCGCCCATCTGCGCAAGATGTGGTCGGGTGGCGAGGTGCAGGCGTGGCTGGACGAGCATCAGGGCGTGACGCCGCCGAAGGTCAGCGCCAAGGGAAGCCTGGAGCGGTATCGAAAATGGCAGGCGGAGCGTGAGGAGGCCTTCGGAGCCGGCGTCAAGGCCGCGGCGGATCTGGTCAAGAAGACGGTCGAGGACTACGACGCCAACCACGGCAGCACAGACTGTGAGACTGGCACGCGGGAGTACCCCGGCGAGGGCGCAACTTGGGTCTGCGAAATGCAGGCGCTGGAGGAATCCATCCGCGCCTTATCCGCGCAACCGGCAAGAAAACCGGCAACTTCTGCGCCCTCACCGGCCGCCAGCCAGCGCCAGGCAATGATTCCAGCCTCGCGGGAAAGCGGCAACTCGCACACCGACGGAGGCGCGGTCTACGAGTGATTAATGAATCACTGAATTCAATTACGCATCATTAATGATGCAATTCATCAAGCGGCCCGCCCAGTGCGGGCTTCGTTTTGGAGGGTGCATGCTAAACCCCAACATCCGCATCGAGCCTGTGTATGTCGATCTAGCTACCGCCGCGTTTATGACCACGCTGGCCGAATCGACTATTCAGGCGATGGTGACGCGAGACGAATTCCCAGCCCCCCGCGAGCTTTCCGGGCGGCGTGTCGGCTACCTGTATTCCGAGATCCTGGAGTGGGCACAGAAGCGGCCACGCTCGGCAATGCTTCCGCCCCCCAACACGGGAGCAAAGAAAGGCAAAGCTAAGCAGATGCCGGAAAATGCCGTCTAGCCGTGCTTAACAGCCAACTGCTCAAGGTACTCCGACAGACGGCCCAACCAGACCCGGCGCTCCTTGTCGTAGCTGTGCCGGTTGTAGACCCCCTCAACCCCAGGGAGCATGTGGCCGATGATGACCTCGGCCACATCCCTCGGGCATCCCATCGAAGCCAGGAATGTCCTCGCGGTCCGCCGCAGGTCGTGTGGCGCCCAATGCGTCACGGTCAGGCGGATGCGCTTGCGTTCGGGCGCTGTGTTGCTGTACGGCTGCTGGTAATACACGCGCGTTTGAACTGACTTTTGCTCCCAATGCCCCGTCTTCCCATAGGACGGGAAGAGGTAACCAGTCGGATAGGCGTTCAGGCGGCGCCGGACAATGGTTTCTGCGCGCCCGATGAGTGGCACGCGAAAATCCGTAGCATCCTCTCGCTTCGCATTCTTCGTTTTGGCCTTCGGCACGGACCACCACAGACCGTCATCCTCTTCCGTAATCTCCGACGCCTCCATAGCCGTGATCTCCACGCCTCGCGCGCAGGTCCAGAGATAAAGCGTAAGAATGTCGTTTATGTCGCGGGAGAAATTCGGCAACCACGGAATCAACTGGCCAGCCTCCTGAGGCGACAATACCCGTTTGAGGGCGCCGCGTTTGACTCCGTTGATGGCCTTTCCCTTTGACTTAAGCTTTCCGCGCAAGATCAGGCGCCACCAGTTGGGAACACTCTCGGCCAGCTTGCCCGCATCGTGGCAGTACTCCCACGCAGCCCCGAGCTCACGCCGCAGTATCTGCGCCTGCACCGGTATATGAGCGTACGACTCAATCAGCGCAAAGGCATCGGCGCGGCTCACCTCCGCCGCCTCCTTTCCCGCTAGGTCGCCGAGCATCGTTCTGAACATGCGGGCGATTTCTACCTGCCCCTTCTCCCCCCGATTCCGGACGATGTGACCTGCGTGATAGAGGTCACAGACGCGCTGTACCGTTAGCGCCCCCTTGTTCTTCTCCTTCTCAGCGGCTTTCGCTGCAACGGCGGACTGGCGCTCGCGCCTCGCCTCAGCGGCAACATCAATTCCCGCCTCGCGCTTCTGCCGCAGCGCTTCCCACTCCACAATCGCCGCGGCGAACGACACGGCGGGCCACCGCCCAATCTTCTTCTGACGCATAGCGCCATTGACCGGGCTCTTGTAGCGGTAGGTCCAGGTTCTTGAGCTCTCGGTTGCCTCCAAGCGCAGCCCCGGATAGCCATCAATGGTAAGGTGTCGCCCAGGCTCTAACAGCTTGGCGGCGCGCGCGTCGAATTGCATGAAGTCGGGATCCTCTGGCGTAGCTTTTTCGAAGATCCTAAACGAAGTGGCGTAACTTCACAATTCCGCACTAGAGAAACCTACGCCAAACCATTAAGTGTTGGTGGGTTTTGATGGGTGTCGCTGGGCTATAGAGCAACCACGAAACACCGAACACTCCCCAAGCAAATGCAAGCAGCGCAAGGCGAAACGCCGAAATCACGGGCTGAAATGGACGATCAGCTATCAAATCACACCCCCATGATGCAGCAATACCTCCGCCTGAAGGCGGAGGCCGGTCCCTTGCTGCTGTTCTACCGCATGGGCGACTTCTA
>NZ_JBLZXF010000094.1:0-3320 GCF_050285585.1 Achromobacter sp.
AGGTTCTGGGTGCACCAGGGGCCTGCGAGCACGCGGGTCAGGTCCAGGACGCGGATGCCTGTCAGGGGAGCGGGACGTTGCGACATCTTTTATCTTTTCGCCAGAGAGGATTGGGTCAATGGGGATATTAGCCGGTGGGGGCTTGGGTGTGTTGGGGTGGTCGTTTTGGGTGGACGCGGGTGGGTTCTTTAGACGCCCTTTGCGGTGTGGCGTGGGGAATGGGGGGCTACGATTGCGGTTCGGAGCGTTCGCTCCGGACTGCCCCGTCCTCAACCTCGTCCGCCTGCGGCTCCCTACGGTTTCCGTCGGGCGCATCTACACGCCCCCCATTCCCCACGCCACACCGCAAAGGGCTGCGCTGAAGGCTCATGGCGGGTGCTGGGACGGACGGTGTGCTTGGCATTCTGGTGACGACCATCGGGGGGAAGGTAGTGCGGGGCCCGCCAAAGGCGGCTGCGCGGGCAGCCTTCTTTGGCTTACATGCTGTTTTGCGGTTGGATGATGACGCTGCGCGTGGGTGGAGGACCTTCACGTTGCATGGGAGCCTCGCGGCACACGATGCATGGGGCCCTGCCCTATTGCTCCAGTGATGAGGCGCCGGCATCGGGCGTGGCGGGTGAATGGCTGCCACGCCTTCGCCCTGCTTAACTGTTGGCCTTGATGACCTCGCGGGCGATGACCAATTGCTGGATTTGCGAGGTGCCTTCGAAGATGCGGAACAGGCGCACGTCGCGGTAGAAGCGTTCGACGGCGTATTCGGACATGTAGCCGGCGCCGCCGTGGATCTGGACGGCGCGGTCGGCGACGCGGCCGACCATTTCGGTGGCGTAGAGTTTGCAGCAGGCGGCCTGCATGGTGGTGTTTTCGCCGCGGTCGCGCAGGCGGGCGGCGTCCAGCACCATGCAGCGGGCGGCGTAGAGTTCGGCCTGGCTGTCGGCGATCATGGCCTGGATCAGCTGGAACTCGGCGATGGGCTGGCCGAACTGTTTGCGTTCGGTGGCGTATTTGACGGCGTCGCGCAGCAGGCGGTCGGCGATGCCGACGCACAGGGCCGAGATGTGCAGGCGGCCCTTGTCCAGCACGCGCATCGAGGTGCGGAAACCGTTGCCTTCCTCGCCGCCCAGCAGGGCCGAGGCGGGGACGCGGCAGTTGTCGAAGACCACGTCGCTGGTGAGCGCGCCGGCCTGGCCCATTTTCTTGTCCGGCTTGCCGATAATGAGGCCCGGCGTGCCGGCTTCGACCAGGAAGCACGAAATGGAATTGGCGCGGCGTTCGGGCGCGGTGCGCGCCATCACCGAGAACAGGCCGGCGATGGGCGCGTTGGTGATGTAGCGCTTGGTGCCGTTGAGCACGTAATGGTCGCCGTCGCGTTCGGCCGACAGGCGCAGCGCCATGGCGTCGGAGCCGGCATCGGGTTCGGTCAGCGCGAACGAGCCGATCAGTTCGCCGCTGGCCAGGCGCGGCAGGTAACGGGCGCGCTGTTCGTCCGTGCCGGCCAGCACGATGGCCTGCGAGCCGATGCCGATGTTGGTGCCGGCCAGCGAACGGAACGCGGGCGAGGTCTGGCCCAGTTCGAACACCACCTTCACTTCTTCTTCCATCGTCAGGCCCAGGCCGCCGTGGTCGGGCGAGATCGACAGGCCGAACAGGCCCAGCTCGCGCATTTCGGCCACGATGTCCGGCGGCACCTGGCCGCTGGCGGCCAGTTCGTCCTCGGCGGGAATCAGGCGTTCGTGCACGAAGCGGCGCACGGCGTCCAGCAACAGGGTCAGGGTTTCGGTATCCAGGGCCATGATCTGAGTCTCTCGGGTGTGCGGGGCGGCGGCGCTCAGGGGCGCATGCCGCCAACCAGTAAATCGAAATAGCCGGCGGCGATGGTCTCGGCGCTGTCGCCCTGGCCGGGCTTGTACCAGCGCACCATCCAGTTCAGCATCGACAGCACGGCGCGGCCGGTGGCGGGCACGTCCAGCGGCCGGAACGCGCCCTCGGCCACGCCCTGCGCGATCAGGTCGCGCAGGCGCTTCTCGTAGCCGTCGCGCAGCCGGGCGGCGTCCTCGCGCTCGGGCAGCGCCATGCCGGAATAGCCGATCAGCATGGTGACGAACTCGGCGTGGTGCTGCTCGAAATAGCGGGCGTGGCCCACCATGAAGGCGCGCAGGCGGGCGGCGGCGCCCTCAGCGCGCGCCACGTCCTGGCCCACGCTCTGGGTCAGGCCATTGAGCACGGCCAGGATGATGGCGTCGTAGATGTCCTGCTTGGTGGTGAAGTAGTGATAGATGGCGGCCTTGGACACGCCAATGGCGGCGGCCAGGTCCGACACCGAACTGCCGTCGTAGCCGCTGCGCGCGAACAGCTTGGCGGCTTCGGCCAGGATGCGTTCGCGCGGCGCCGCCAGCGTTGGCGGTCGGCCGGCGCGGGCGCGTTTGGTGGCGGGGGCTGCGGAAGTCGCCATGAGGGAACCTGGTGAGGCGGCGTCGAGGCAGGCAATGCCGGATCGCGGGCGGTTCCGTTCCATTGACAGTGGTTCGGCGCTTGCCGTTAAATAAAGATTAATTAATTACCGGACGGTCGGTAGGTAATTATAGGCACATCCCCTCCCGCCATTCAAGCGCGGCCTGGGCGCTCAACCCGAAACCACACGTGACGCCGTTATGCCCCATTCCCTCGTGACAGATCTGTATGGCCAGATGTCCCTGCCGGTCATCAGCGCCCCCATGTTCATCGTGTCCAACCCGAAGCTGGTCATCGCGCAATGCACGAGCGGCATCGTCGGTTCGTTTCCGGCGCTCAACGCGCGTCCGCAGAGCCTGCTGACCGACTGGCTCGACGAGATCCAGGCCGGCCTGGCGTCGTACCGCGAGGCCAACCCCGGCGCCGCGGTCGCCCCGTATGCCGTCAACCAGATCATCCACCAGTCCAACGACCGGCTCGAACAGGACCTGGCGGTGTGCGCCAGCCACCGCGTGCCGCTGATCATCACCAGCCTGCGCGCGCCCGGCGACCTGGTCAAGGGCATCCACGACTGGGGCGGCAAGGTGTTCCACGACGTCACCACTATCCGCCACGCCGAAAAGGCCCTGGAAGCGGGCGTGGACGGCCTGATCCTGGTGTGCGCGGGCGCGGGCGGCCATGCCGGCACGCTCAGCCCGTTCGCGCTGGTGTCCGAGGTGCGCCGCTTCTACGATGGCCCGCTGATCCTGTCGGGCGCCATCACCTCCGGCGCCCAGGTGCTGGCCGCGCTCGCCATGGGCGTGGACTTCGCCTACATGGGCACGCGCTTCATCGCCAGCGAGGAAGCCAACGCCAGCGAGGGCTACAAG
>NZ_JBLZXF010000095.1:0-3073 GCF_050285585.1 Achromobacter sp.
CGTGACCCATGTTGACGTTCATGTTGTACAGCACCCATGCCGAACCGCCGACGATGATGGCGATGATCATCACGGTGAACAGGAACGTGGCAAGGTTGTCGCGGGCCGACTTCGATGCGCCCATGTGCAGGAAGTACACCAGCTGCACCAGCAGCTGGATCACGCACAGCGCCACCACGCCGATGATGGTGATGGTGTGGGACAGCCCGCCGTTCATCACCAGGCCGAAGGAGCCGAAGGTGAGGAGCAGCGAGAGCACGAAACCGATGATGTAGGACTTCAGGCTGCCGTGGTCGGCGGCGTGATCGTCGTGGCCGTGTGCGGCCGCAGCGGAGTGCGACATCAGATGGCTCCCATGAGATAGACGAAGGTGAAGACGCAGATCCAGACGATGTCCAGGAAGTGCCAGAACAGGCTCAGGCACGCCAGGCGACGCTTGTTGATCGAGTCCAGGCCATGGCGGCGGATCATGTCCAGCAGGACGATGATCCAGATCAGGCCGAACGTGACGTGCAGGCCGTGCGTGCCGATCAGCGTGAAGAACGCCGACAGGTACGCGCTGCGGCCCGGGCCGGCGCCGATCGAGATCAGGTGATGGAATTCATAGACTTCCATCGCGATGAAGCCCGCGCCGAACAGGAACGTCACCATCAACCAGCCCATGGCGCGGCTCTTGTTGTTGGCGTGCACGTTCAGGTTGGCCATGCCGAACGTGAAGCTGGAGAACAGCAGCAACAGCGTTTCGACCAGCACGAACTTCAGATCGAACAGTTCCTTGCCCGTCGGACCGCCCGCGGTGGCGTTGAACAACACCGCGAACGTGGCGAACAGCACCGAGAAGATCAGCAGGTCGCTCATCAGATAGACCCAGAAACCGAAAACGGTCTTGGATCCATCGTCGTGATGCGCGTGATCGTCGTGACCCGCGTGGGGGTGAGTGGCTACGGCTTGAATCATGGCTCAGGCGGCCTTCTGCATTTTGTCAAAGTGAGCGTTTTCGATGCGTTCGACTTCCGCGGCCGGGACCCAGTAGTCGACGTCGCGGTCATAGGCGCGGACGATGAACGAACCGATCATGCCGACGAAACCGACGATGGACAGCCACCAGATGTGCCAGATCAGGGCGAAGCACATGACCAGGCCAAAGGCGCCGATGAATACGCCGGCGGCGGTGTTCTTCGGCATGTGGATGTCTTCGTACTTGGCCGGGCGCTTGTAGGCGCGGCCGTTCTGCTTGTCTTCCCAGAACTGGTCCAGCGAGTCGACGTGCGGCACGTGGGCGAAGTTGTAGAAAGGAGCGGGCGAGGAGATCGACCATTCGAGCGTGCGGCCGTCCCAGGGATCGCCGGTGATGTCCTGGTTCTGCTTGCGCTGGCGAACCGACACGAACACTTGCTGCAGCAGGAACCAGATGCCCAGCATGATCAGCGCGGCGCCGGCCAGGGCGACCAGCAGGTACGGCTGCCATTCGGGGTTGTCGTAGTGGTTCAGGCGGCGCGTCATACCCTTGAAGCCCAGGATGTACAGGGGCATGAAGGCCAGGAAGAAGCCGACGAACCAGCAGTAGAACGAATAGCGGCCCAGGCGTTCGTTCAGCTTGAAGCCGAAAGCCTTGGGGAACCAGTAGGTCATGCCGGCGATGCAACCGAACACCACGCCACCGATGATGGTGTTGTGGAAGTGGGCGATCAGGAACAGGCTGTTGTGCAGCACGAAGGACACGCCGGGGATGGCCAGCATCACGCCGGTCATGCCGCCGATGACGAACACGATCATGAAGCCCAGCGTCCACAGCACCGGCGTGGTGATGCGCAGGCGGCCGCGGTAGATGGTGAACAGCCAGTTGAAGATCTTCGCGCCCGTCGGGATCGAGATGATCATCGTGGCGATGCCGAAGAATGCATTGACGTTGGCCCCCGCGCCCATGGTGAAGAAGTGGTGCAGCCAGACCAGGAACGACAGCACGCCGATGGCGGCCGTGGCGTAAACCATGGACTTGTAGCCGAACAGCGTCTTGCGGGCAAAGGTGGCAACCACTTCCGAATACACGCCGAACGCCGGCAGCACCAGGATGTAGACCTCGGGGTGGCCCCAGATCCAGATCAGGTTCACGTACATCATGACGTTGCCGCCCATGTCGTTCGTGAAGAAGTGCGTGCCCAGGTAGCGGTCCATCGTCAGCAGCGCGAGCGTTGCGGCCAGCACGGGGAAGGCGGCGACGATCAGGACGTTGGTGACCAGCGAGGTCCAGGTGAAGATCGGCATCTTCATCAGGCTCATGCCCGGCGCGCGCATGCGCAGGATGGTCACGATGAAGTTGATGCCGCTAAGCGTGGTGCCCAACCCGGATATCTGGAGCGCCCAGATGTAGTAGTCCACCCCCACGCTCGGGCTGTAGTCCAGTCCGGACAGCGGCGGATAGGCGAGCCAGCCGGTCGCGGCGAATTCGCCCACGAACAGCGAGATCATCATCAGCGCGACGCCGGCGCCGAACAGCCAGAAGCTCAGCGAGTTCAGGAACGGGTAGGCCACGTCGCGGGCGCCGATCTGCAGCGGCACCACGAGGTTCATCAGCCCGGTGATGAAGGGCATCGCCATGAAGAAAATCATGATGACGCCGTGGGCGGTGAAGATCTGGTCGTAGTGGTGCGGCGGCAGGAAGCCGGCCGAGTCGGCGGAGGCGACCGCCAGCTGGGTGCGCATCATGATGGCGTCGGCGAAGCCGCGCAGCAGCATGATCAGGGCGACGATGATGTACATCACGCCGATACGCTTGTGGTCGACCGTGGTCAGCCACTCCGTCCAGAGGTACTTCCACTTACCGAAGTAGGTGATGGCGCCGAAGACCGCTAGGCCTCCCAGGCACACGGCGGCCAGCGTAACCATGACGATGGGTTCATGGTACGGAATGGCCTCGAGGGTGAGTTTCCCGAGCATTGTTAGTTAATTCCTGCGATCAGATTGTTCGACGTGGGGGTGCACGTGGCGGAGTCCACGCCGGCCATCTTGGTCATGGTGCTGCCAAGAATGAAATCAAACATGGCGGGGGGCGCCGAGGAGTACTTGACGACCG
>NZ_JBLZXF010000096.1:0-1144 GCF_050285585.1 Achromobacter sp.
AAAGGAAGACGTTCGGGTAACGATCACCAATCTGGCCGGTAGCGACGCTGACCTGGTCCTGGACTCTGACTATTCGGTCACGCTGAACAGCGATCAGGACGCAGCCCCAGGCGGCACGGTGACTTACCCTATCGCGGGTGTCCCGCTGCGCTCGGGGTATCGGCTCACGATCACCGGCGCGCTGGTGAACACGCAGCCGACCGACATCCAGAACACCGGGGGGTTCTACCCCCAGGTGGTCGAAGACATGTCGGACCGCTCGACGATCCAGATCCAGCAGCTGGCCGAAGACCTCAGCCGATCGCTCAAGTTTTCCGTATCGGACCCCGGAACGAATCCGACCTTGCCGCCGGCGGATATCCGCGCGAACAAGGTACTGGGCTTTGATGCCGCCGGCATCCCCACGGTGCTGATCCCGGCCTCGGGGGATGCGGCCGAGGTGGCGCTTGCCCTGGCCTCGTACATCAATTCCCTGGCGAACAATTCGGATCCGGACCAGGGCGCGGCGCTGGTGGGTTACCTGCCCGCCACCGGCCCCGGCACAACCGTATTCGACGCGCTGCGCGGAGCCGAGGCAGCTATCGGCGACGTGCAGGACGATGTCACGCAATTGGAAGGTGACGTTTCGCGGCTCGACGCGCTCACCGCCGCGACGGTGCGGCAGAATCTGGACCCCGTCGCGATTGACATGCACTTCGGCACGCTTCGCGGGGTGGGTTGGGGGTCGTCGGAGGTAGCCGGGCAGGTGGTCACCGTGACGGCGACTGCGGGGGCTTCTGCTGGCTCGATCGTGCTATCCGTATCGAACGGCTCGCAGCTGAAGGTGGATCAGCTCATCTGCTACGTGAGTACGAACGGGCTGTATTACCCGGCCGTCATCAAGGCGATCAGCGGCAACAACTTGACCTTGAAGGACCCGCTGGAGGCACCGATTGCTGCGGGCGCGAATGTGCACAACTTCTATGCCAACGACGCGCACCCGAACCAGTTCGGATACAACACGCTGGTTGACGACGCACTGCGCCGCTTGGGCTATCGAGAACAGCTTGTCAACGTCAAGCGGGACTATCAAGCATGGACTGCGGTAGCTTCTGGGTCGGTTGCTGCCGACACGACGTTCTCCTATGAAAATCCCGGAATCGCT
>NZ_JBLZXF010000096.1:1154-2928 GCF_050285585.1 Achromobacter sp.
CTCGGTCAAGGTCACCGCGCCGGGCGTTGGCGATGGGGCGAAATCGCCACCTGTCGCTCTGCCTGGTGGAACCTATCGCTTCTCGGTTCCGGTAAATTTCGGGCAGCGTGTCGGCGGTTTCTCGAGCGGAATTCTGCTGAACGTGATCGAAACGACGTCCAGCGGTGAGACGTACGGTGTCTTCACGGAGACGCTGACGGGCTTTAACGGCATTCGCTTGATGCAAGGTGTGTTCACCGTTCGACCCGGCAGCACCGTCAACATCACCGTCACGACCGTCATGACCGGCGGGGTTACGTTCAATATCGGCCGGTTGTCCTTTTTCCGGATTCTGGGCCGGCTTGGGTCGCTTAACCGCGGGAAGCATGTCCTCTTCGGAGATAGCTGGTTCGCCAGCGGCCTCATGTTGCAGCGATTCCAGCAACGTCTGCCTGATGCCACCTTCGTCAACAAGGGGGTGTCAGGAAACAAGATTACCGATCTTGTTGCGCGCTTCTTTGCGGATGTGGTGCCGGAGAATCCCGATTTCGTCTGGGTGATGTGCGGCACGAACGATATCTATGCGGGAATCACGGCGCCGGCGTTCGAAGCCGAACTGAACACCCTGAAAACGAATATCGCCACAATTGGCGCGCAGCCGATTTTCTTCAATTGTTCGGTCGGTTCCGCCTTCTATCCCGTTGCCCCTGGCGAGCAGCTGACCAACAGCCGCCGCTACGCCATCCGCGTCAACTATCACAATCAGACGGTGCAGCTCGCGGGGACGGGATCCGATGTCCGGAGCTTCGCCGTTTCGGGCACGGTCACGGTGCCCGCCGGAAGCTCTGTCGTAGTGGCCAGCACGCCGGAGCCTACGTCATCGACGGCGACGCTTCGAAACTTGATCTCGGTGGCAGGCGGGGCTTTGACGCTGCGGATCGGGTATGCGACCACCATCGACACGACCCTCACCGACCAGAAGAGCTTCGCGTCCGGGACCGTGCAAGCGGATGTGCTTCTGAACCGCACGAATTCGGACCGCCGGATCGTGAACGTGGTGGCCTCCAACGGTGGCGGCTCGCCGCTGTCGATCACTGTGTCCGCCGAAATCTCGTGGGCCAAGGACTGACGCCGTGGCTGACGAGCATCTGTCCGACGCCTTTATCAAATCGCTGCACGCTCGGGTCGTGCAGATGGAGCAGGACATGGCAAGCAACGCGGAAGCCACGGCGCGAAACACATCGTCAATCGAGACGATCCGGCAGAACACTCAGGACATAGTTGACACGTTCCAGGCGCTGTCTGGGGGGTTCAAGGTCCTGCAGGGGCTGGGCCGATTGGCTAAGCCGTTGGCCTATATCGTGGGCCTTGGCACCGCCATCATTACGGCCTACTCGGCCTGGCGGGGTATCCGATGATCGCGGCAAGCCTGAAACGCAAGCTGCTGGCCGCTTCCGGCGCGGGCGCGATCGCCATCGCGGGCGTGCTGGTCGCGCACTTCGAGCCGGGCAAGGTGCGCGGTAAGCCATACATCGACCCGGTGGGCGTGCTGACCGTGTGTGACGGGCACACCGGGCCGGACATCGACCCGAAGCGGATCTACACGGATGCGGAGTGCGACGCCTGGCGCGATGCGGATCTCGCCATTGCCGACCGGGCGGTGCGCAGATTGATTACCGTGCCGCTGAACGACTGGCAGCGCGCGGCGCTCATCGACTTCACCTACAACCTGGGCGCGGGCAACCTTGCCGAATCCACCATGCGGCGCAAGTTCAATGCGGGCGACTACGCCGGC
>NZ_JBLZXF010000097.1:0-2724 GCF_050285585.1 Achromobacter sp.
AGAAGCGCGATGGTGTGCAGGATGGCCGCCACGCCGTGCTTGTCGTCCGCGATTCCAAGGCCGTAAGCCTTGTCGCCGTCAATCCGGAACGGCTGGTCCTTCAGCATGCCGTTGCGGTACACGGTGTCCATGTGGGCGATCAGCATGATCTTTTTGGTGCCGCCGCCCTTGAATTGCGCGTGGACCATCGGCCCGACCTTCTCGGGCGTGTCGTCCAGCCGGAAGACATCGGCCGGCGCAATGATCTCGACCGTGCCGCCAAGCCCTTTGAGCCGGTCGCGGATCAGTTCGGCGATGCGTTCGACACCCTCGACGTCCTTGCTGCCCGATTCGATGTTCACCAGATCGCGCATGGTATCGAGCATGGCCTGCTGCTGACCCTTGGCCGCGTCCAGCACGTTGGTCACGGGCGCGGCCTGCGCGGCGTGGGTGCAGCCCAGAAACGCCAGGGCGGCACAGGATTTTAGAAGAGGCAGGCGGTAAGGCATGAACGGCATCGTGGGTGACCTTTTTGCGCGCGGGAAGGGGAACCGGCCTTGCGTCGGCCGGGCGGGGCGGGCCCCGTCCTGCGGGCTAACCCCAGGCCACGATACGAGGGTGGCGCGGGGGCGGTAATGGGAGTTTCCCGGGTTGACGGCGCGCGCCGACGATGGGGACGGATGGTCCGTCAAGCCGCGCATTGCCCGGTGGTTGGCGCAATGGCCGCGCGATGAATGAGAAATGGTAAAATCCGCCCCGCTGAACCCGGTTTCAACCGGTATGGGAATAGAGGCGAATCGATTTCGCCTTTTTTTATGCGTTTTCGTGCGGCCCCGGGCGTCTACCCCCGGAGCGCGGCAACAGGGATTCCATGTTCGAATTTATTCGCAGCCATCGGCGCTGGATGCAGTTCATCCTGCTGATCTTGATCGTGCCTTCCTTCTTTCTGGTCGGGATTCAAGGCTATGACAGCTTCATGAGCCGGGAGCCCGAGCTGGCGACGGTGGCTGGCCAGCCGATTTCACGCGCCGAGTTTGACCAGGCGCACCGTAACCAGCTCGACCAGTTCCGGCAGCGCCTCGGTTCGCAGTTCGATCTGGCCGTGATCGACACGCCCGCGATGCGTGAAAGCCTGCTGAACCAGCTCATCAACCAGCGCCTGCTTGCCAATGTGGCTGCGGACAACCGTTTCTCGGTGTCCGACGAGACGCTGCGCAACACGATCGCCGCCATCCCCGAAGTCCAGGACAACGGCCGCTTCTCGCCCGAGCGCTACCGTCAGGTGCTGGCCGCGCAGGGCATGTCGCCGACGTCGTTCGAAGCTGGCCTGCGCCGTGATCTGGCCATCGCTCGCGTGCTTGAGCCCGTCGGCCAGTCGGCCCGCGCGCCCGCCGAAGTCGTGGCCGCCGTCGATTCGGCGCTGACGCAGGCCCGCACGGTTCAACTGCGCAATTTCTCCGCAGCCGACTTCCGTTCGCAGGTCACCGTCACGCCGGCCGACATCCAGGCCTGGTACGACGCCAACAAGCAGCAACTGCAGGTGCCGGAACAGGTCCAGGTCCAATACCTGGTGCTTGACGAAGCCGCCGCGACGCAAGGCGTGCAGGTCAAGGACGAGGACCTGGCTGCGTATTACGAACAGAACAAGAACCGCTTCGGCCAGCCCGAGCGCCGCCGCGCCAGCCACATCTTCTTCGAGCTGCCGTCGGGTTCGGAAGATGCCCGCAAGGCCGCGCGCGCCAAGGCGGAAGACGTCGCCAAGCAGGCCGCTGCCGATCCCGCCAAGTTTGCGGAACTGGCTGCCCAGAATTCCCAAGACTCCGGCTCGGCCGCCAAGGGCGGCGACCTGGGCTGGATCGCCCCGGGCGCCCAGGCGGGCCCGCTGGACAAGGCCATCTTCGGCCTTGCGCAGAACCAGGTGTCCGGCGTGGTCGAAAGCCCGTTCGGCCTGCATATCCTGAAGGTCACCGAAATCAGCCCGGCCGCCATCAAGCCGCTGGCCGAAGTCAAGGACCAGATCACCGCCGAAGTCCGCAAGCAGATCGCCGCGCAACGCTTCTCGGAAATGGCCAGCCAGCTGAACAAGCAGGTCTACGACCAGCGCGACAGCCTGCAACCGGCCGCCGACGCCGTCGGCCTGAAGCTGCGTACTGCCTCCGGCGTGACCCGCGAGGGCCTGTTGCCCGCCGACAAGGCCGGCCCCGGTTCCGCCGCCGACAGCCCGGACGCCGCGCTGCTCGAGAACCCGCGTGTGCGCCAGGTGCTGTTCTCGCCCGACGTGCTGCGTGAAAAGCAGAACTCCGGTGTGATCGAACTGTCGCCCGACACGATGGTGGCCGTTCGCGTCGCCGCCGTCGAGCCGTCGCATGTGCCGCCGCTGGACAAGGTCAGCGAAGTCATCCGCGGCAAGCTGCTCGACGAGCGCTCTGCCGAAGCCGCCAAGAAGGCCGGTGAAGCGGCGCTGGCTGCCAACAAGGCCAATCCCGCCGCCACTGAAGGCTTCGGACCTGCCATCACGGTAACGCGCCAGAATCCGCAGGATCTGTCGCGCCAAGTGCTGGACGCCGTCATGCGCCTGCCGTCGGCCACGCTGCCCGCCTTCACGGGTGTGCAATCCGGCGTGGACTACACGCTGGTGCGTCTGGAAAAGGTGGAAGCCGGCAAGGCCGAAGCCGCCGACAAGGAGCGCCTGGCGCAGCAACTGGCGGGCGCCTGGGGCCAAGCCGAAAACGAGGCCTTGATCCG
>NZ_JBLZXF010000098.1:0-2678 GCF_050285585.1 Achromobacter sp.
CCGCCACCGTGCCGGACGCCTTAAGAACCCGCACCGCATCAACACCAAGCAGCAAAGATCTAAAGCACCGGCTCAGCGTGCCGAAAAACGCGCAAATCAAAGCACCCGAGCAACCACATCCCCCGCTTGATGAAGGCAGCAGCAATGGATTTCTCTTTCAAATGCACCACCTGCGACGAGGTCCATTACGGCCTGCCGAGCTTCGGCGCCGAAGCGCCCGCCACGTACTACGCCGTGCCGCCTGAAGATCGCGAGCAGCGTTGCGATCTGGGCAGCGACGACTGCGTGATCGACGAGCAGCACTTCTATGTGCGCGGCTGCATCGAGCTGCCCATCGTGGGTCACCCCGAGCCGTTTGTATGGGGCGTATGGGTGTCGCTCAGTCTGCAAAGCTACGAGACATGGGTGCGGATGTCAGACGAGCCGAAGCGCTCGCACACGCCGCCATTGTTTGGCTGGCTCACGACGCAGCTTGACCCGTATCCCGACACGATCGGATTGAAAACGCACGTTCATCTCAGGGACGACGGCTTCCGGCCGTTCATCGAGTTGGAGCAGACGAGCCATCCGTTGGCGGTCGAGCAACGCGAGGGGATTACGACCGGCCGAGTCGCGGAGATCTACGCGCTGCTCGTGCACGGGCAGGCGGGAACGGCGTAGGCGGGCGATTCGCCAGACGGATCGCTGTCGGACTACATGCTGCCCGAAGGAACTCCACCCGACAAATCGCCGCCCGACAAATCGCCCGCCCGCCTGCTCGCCTACCTGCGTCAGGCGCTGAACGTCAGCGCATTCGTCAGGTCGCCCATCGCCGCTTGCCCGCGTGCCGTCATGGCGTCATCGCGCGCCTTCAGGCCGTCGAGTATCGGCAGGTCGAAGAGCCGCGTCGCAAGGCGCAGGATGGATCCTGTGTCGTAGATGGTGTGGTCCACGGTGCCCTTCTTGGCGAAGGGCGACACGATCACTGCGGGGATGCGCGTGCCCGGGCCCCAGCGGTCGCCTTGCGGCGGCGCGACGTGATCCCACCAGCCGCCGTTCTCGTCCACGGTGATCACCACCACCATGTTCTCCCACTGCTTGCTCTTCCTCAGGCTGTCCACGATGTGCGCGATGTGGCGATCGCCCGAGTCAACGTCCGCATACCCCGCGTGCATGTTCAGGTTGCCCTGCGGCTTGTAGAAGGTCAGCGGGGGCAGCGTGCCGGCTTCGGCATCGGCCAGGAAGTTGTTGGTGGCATTGAGGTCACCCAGGCCGCCGTCGCGGATGTGCGTCGTGCGCGCCGAGGTGCCCGGCCCCGTGCTCTTGAAGTAGTTGAAGGGCTGATGGTGCGCCTGGAAATTGGGCGAAGACGGAAAGCCCGTGTTGGCCGTCGAATCCACGGCCGCTTTCCAGCCGCCTGCGTACCACGCCCAATCCAGGCCTTTGGCGCTCATCAGGTCGCCGATGTTGGCGTGCGTTTGCGGGACCATGGTTTGCGGGTTTGTCGGGTCGGCCAGCGTGGGATCGGTGGCATCGCGGCTGAACGAAGGCCAGTAAGGCGGGGCCATGGTGTTGACCCCGTAGCCGTCGGGCGTGAGCGCGCTGGCGCCGAATTGCGGGACGCCTGTCAGCGCGCTAGCGGGCGACGTGGGCTTGGGTTCAAGGCGGGGATCGGCGGGATCGGCGCTTTGCAGTTGCGCGATCTGAGGCTGGGCGACCGAGCTTGCGGCGTCCGGATAGAACGGCGGGCGTGCGGCGACCAGGTATTGATGGTTCAGGAACGAGCCGCCGAAGGCGCCCTGGAAGAAGTTGTCGCACAGCACGAATTCCTGCGCCAGCTTCCACAGCCGCAGGTTGTACGCGGAATCGCTGTAATGACCCATGACGAGCGCGCCGGAATCGGCCCATGCGACGAATTTGTCATTCTTGCCGCCGTTGATTTGCATCTGATTCTGGTAGAACACGTGCCAGAGGTCGCGCGTCACCACGCCTTGCGGCAAGGGTTCGCCTTGCGGTCCCTGCAACGCGAACGGCGCGTTGGACAGGTTGTTCATGTAGGCCGCAGCCTGGTCCACCTGGTAGGTGATGTGGTTGGCCTGCTGCGACGTGGGCACCATGCCGTTCCACACGGGCGGCAGCACGGGCAACGGTGTGCCGTCGCGATCGAGCTGCGTGTAGTCGGCCGGCGTCAGCGCGGACAGGGGCTTTTCCACGCCGGGGAAGTTGGCGAACAGATTGTTGAAGCTGCGGTTCTCGGCAAAGATCACCACCAGCGTCTTGACGTTGTCGCGTAGCTGCGTGGTCAGGTCGGGCGCAGGGGCGGGCGTGGGTTCTGGCGCAGGCGCGGGGGCGGGCGCGGGCGCTGCGGGGCTGTCATCGTCGTCGTCATTGGAGCAGCCGGACAGCGCGCCCATGGCGGCCGCGCTGGCGCCCAATGCGGCGATGCCGGTCAGAAAGCCGCGGCGGGTGGCGCGTACGGGCGTTGCGCTGGAGCCGTCCTGCGAAGATTCTCCAGTGCTTTTGTCTTTGTCGGACATGAAAGGTCTCTTAAGCTTGCGGATGACGTGGCGCACTGTCATTGCGTCACGAAAATCGCCGGATGACAGCCGGCATCGTTAACGGCCGCTAGGCTAAAGAGACAAGGTTCTATCGGTGTGACCATCCGCTGTCGGGAAGCTGTACGCAGCCATCTGCGCGCC
>NZ_JBLZXF010000099.1:0-2637 GCF_050285585.1 Achromobacter sp.
GCGGCCTGGCCTTGCGGCAGGATCAGGCTGGACGGATCCGCGGGCGGCGCGATGCCGTTCTGCGCGTATTGCAGCAGCGTGTCGTAGTAGCTGTTGTCGCCCACCAGAACCGCGCCCAGCACGCGCTTGCCGTCTTCGGAGATCACCAGGCGGCGGTAACCGGAGCCGGCCTCGTCGATGTAGCGGTAGCTGCGCGAACCGGGCGTGACGCCGTGCGCGTCGCCAATCGAGCCCACGTCCACGCCCAAGAGCTTGAGCTTCGTGGACATGTCGGCGCCCGAAAATGCCTGTTCCGGCGCGCCGCACAGGTCGGCGGCGACGATGCGGGCCATCTGGTAGCCGGGCGCGACCAAGCCAAAGACGGTGCCGTTCCAGGACGCGCATTCGCCGATGGCGTAGATGTTTTCATCGCTGCTGCGGCAGCGGTCGTCGATGGCGACGCCGCCGCGCTCGGCTAGCGCCAGCCCGGCTTTGCGCGCCAGGAACACCTGCGGACGGATCCCGGCCGAAAACACGATCAGGTCGGTTTCCAGCGGCGCGCCTTCAGCAAAACGCATGCGGTAACGGTATTGGGTGCCCGGCTTGATGTCCTGCGTGGCGCGCGACAGGTGCACGCCCACGCCCAGCGCCTCGATGCGCGCTTTCAGCGCCGCGCCGCCGGCCTCGTCCAGCTGCACCGGCATCAGACGCGGCGCGAATTCCACCACGTGTGCTTCCAGATTCAGCGACTTGAGCGCGTTGGCCGCTTCCAGTCCCAAGAGCCCGCCGCCCACGACCACGCCGCGCCGCGCGCCGCTGGCTGCCTCGCGGATCAGGTCCAGGTCGTCGATGCTGCGGTACACCAGGCGCGAATTGCCCTCGGCGCCCGCGATGGGCGGCACGAAGGGATACGAGCCCGTCGCCAGCACCAGCTTGTCGTAGGCAAAGCGGCCCTTGGCGGTGATGACTTCCCGGGCGTGGCTGTCGATGTCCAGCACGGGCTCGCCCAGTCGCAGCGACACGCCGTCCTGCTCGTAAAGCGAAGCCTCGCCCAGCGCCATCGACTCGGCGTCGCGCCCATTCAGGTATTCGGACAGATGGACGCGGTCATAGGCGCGGCGGGTTTCCTCGCCAAAGATGGTGATGCGATAGCGCTCGAGGGCGCCGCGGGCGATCAATTGCTCCACGCAATGATGACCCACCATGCCGTTGCCGATGACAACCAGCGTCTGCAAGGAATCGGATGTGGCCGCTGCATTCATGGGATTTCCCCAGGCTTGGATTTTCGGATTTCAAAAGGCAAACGGCGCCCTGGACCTTTCGGTCGGGGCGCCATTGCCGGTACTGCTCACGTTGTCTTGCCGGGTTTGCACCCGCACATAGGCAATTAAGCAAAGTCCGTGCCAGGTATGTCGAAGCGCGATGTTCTGGGGGAAATTCCCTTGCGATTCATAGGGAAGGAGGGGGCCTTGAAGGCGCGATGAGGTGAAGCGGCCGGATTGCGGGTGATCGCGCCCATGCTTCGTATCGGTGCATTTCTGCGTGCGGCCTGCACCCATTTGGCGCAGCGCAACATAGTTGGGTGGTGGTGGCTGAAAGCCTATTCAGGCGAACGCCGCCTGCACCGCTGCGAAAGCCGCCGCCACCAACGGGTCGTCACGCCGCGCGGCCTGGGTGATGAGCGACAGCTCTGCCTGGATCGACAGGCCTTTTACGAGCTGCAATCCGCTGGACTGCGATTCGCGCAGCGCGATGGCATCGCGGGCGAGGGACAGGCCCACGCCCGAGCGCACCAGATCCAGCATCGAAGCCTCCTGATCCACCTCGGCCACCGCGTGCGGGGCAATGCCCAGGGCGTCGAATTTGTCGGACAGCAGGCGATGATGGACCGAATCGGGCGGGGTCCATATCCAGGGCAGCGCCGCGATCTCAGCCCAGCCACGGCCGGCGACCTGCGCGTTCCAGCTTTTTGGGGCAACGACGTAATAGGAAAAGGACGCGAGCGGCTGCGCGTGCAGGCCGGATGGCTGGCTGCCGCGGGGAGGGGTGTTCCGCGGCTGGCCGTCCCGCGACGGGCCGCCCCGCGCATCCTCGTTGCGGGGTTGCGGTCCCAGAAAGAAACCCACGTCCAACTCCCCAGTGCGCACCTGCCGGCCGACCGATCCCGACATCCCGTGCCGCAGGGTGGGGCGGATCTTCGGATAATGCTCGACCAGATACTGCAGCGTGGCGCCCAGCCGCAAGAATTCCGGGTCCAAAATCGTCCCGATGCGCAATTCGCCCTGCACGGTATCGCGCAACGCACCGATGGCGCGTTGGAAGTCATCCAGCGCGTCCAGCACCCGCTGCGCCGCAGGCAACAACGCCCGCCCGTCCGCGTTGGGCGCCAACCCTAGCGCCGTGCGCGAGAACAGCGTCAGGTCCAGCGACTCCTGGAAGTTCTTGAGCTGCAGGCTCAGCGCAGGCTGCGTCAAATGTAAATGCTCGGCCGCGCGCGTCAAATTACCTTCCCGCGCGACGGCGGCAAACGTGCGGATGTGCTTCAGGTCCATGCATGCTCCTGGAAATCGAGTTGGAGGGCGTCAGACACCTTATTTCGTCCTACGCAGCCATGGGTGCCTTTCTTGGCATGCCGCCGGTGTCTGACACCCTTGCGCG